>NZ_MTBC01000020.1 GCF_002072105.2 Croceivirga radicis | reverse complement strand
GATGCTACAACTACTAAAGGTGTAGATGCTACTGCGGAAGTAGGAGACATTATTTACGGTGGTTCTAATGATGCGGACGATTCTGGTTCTATTGATTACTTGATCATCAACTATGCCGGTGCACAAATCAACTCTGAATCGCAGTACAATGGATTAACACTTTATGCTGTAGGTTCTGAAACTTCCATCTCTAACGTTGCTATTCTTAACGGTACTGATGATGGTGTTGAGTTCTTTGGTGGTACGGTTTCCGCATCTAACTTCTACATGGAGAACAACCAGGATGATGCCATTGACTGGACAGAAGGTTGGAACGGTACTTTAACTGATGCCTACGTATTACACACCGAGGCTGGTTTCTCTACTGCTGTTGAAGCTGACGGCGATAATGGTAACCCTAGCTTGGTTAACCTTACCGCTGTATCTACTCAAGGTGGTACCGCGCTACAGTTCAAAAAAGAATCTGGGGCAACAATTACTGGACTTTCCCTAACTGGTTACGATACTTCTATTGATTACAGAGATGGTGGTGCGGTAACCAATGTTACTATTGATGGGGAAACTTCTAACCCAGAATTAACTTATGAAGGCCCTGCAACTGTAAGTGCTTCTATGTTTGAGTGGGCTACAGGAAATAGTGCTTCTCAATCTGCTGTTTTAACAGGCTCTGTGTCTTCTTCAGTTACCTTGGACGCAGCTACCACTTACTTCTTAAACGGTTCTTTAAGCGTAGAAGATGGCGCATCTTTAACTATTCCTGCTGGAACGCTAATTGTTGCAGATGTTGAAGCTGGTGAAGAAACAAGTACTTACATAGTTGTACAAAAAGGTGGTCAAATCTTTATTGAAGGTACTGCAGCAAACCCTGTGGTAATGACATCTTCTGGAGAAACTCCTGGAGACTGGGGTGGTTTGGTAATTGCCGGCGATGCTACAACTACTAAAGGTGTAGATGCTACTGCGGAAGTAGGAGACATTATTTACGGTGGTTCTAATGATGCGGACGATTCTGGTTCTATTGATTACTTGATTATCAACTATGCCGGTGCACAAATCAACTCTGAATCGCAGTACAATGGATTAACACTTTATGCTGTAGGTTCAGAAACTTCCATCTCTAACGTTGCTATTCTTAACGGTACTGATGATGGTGTTGAGTTCTTTGGTGGTACGGTTTCCGCATCTAACTTCTACATGGAGAACAACCAGGATGATGCCATTGACTGGACAGAAGGTTGGAACGGTACTTTAACTGATGCCTACGTATTACACACCGAGGCTGGTTTCTCTACTGCTGTTGAAGCTGACGGCGATAATGGTAACCCTAGCTTGGTTAACCTTACCGCTGTATCTACTCAAGGTGGTACCGCTTTACAGTTCAAAAAAGAATCTGGGGCAACAATTAC
>NZ_MTBC01000002.1 GCF_002072105.2 Croceivirga radicis | reverse complement strand
AGAACATACCTGTAAATCTTGACTTGGACAGTACCGATGATTTTGACGGAACTTGGACCGCATTGACTGGCGTTCCTACCGATTTATTGGATGGGGATGCTGATACGCAATACACCGCTGGTGCTGGGTTAACTTTAACCGGAACAGAGTTCGCCGTGGACGCTACAACTTTACCAAATTTTGGAACCACAGATTTAACCCAAACTGCAACAGAAGACAGAAACTACAATATAAATGGTAATGATCTATTTTTTAGAAATGGCCAAATTGGTATTGGAGCTCTTGCGGGAGCTCCTCAAAGCATGCTAGATGTAAATGGACAAATACAAGCTAGAGATGGATTTGCCGCAAATACCGGTAGTGTAACTAATCCGCATTATGGTTTTGCAACAAATGGTGATACTAATACAGGAATGTATAGAATTAGTGAAGACAATCTAGGTTTTACCACTGGTGGTATTGAAGCCTTAAGAATTGATGATAACCAAAATGTTGGTGTTGGCAGTACCAACCCAACTTCTAAATTGGACATTGCCGGTTCTGTAGCTAAACCCATTACCGTTGAAAACACTAGCATAACATTGGATGAAACCAATTACACGGTTATTCTTGATGGTACAACAGCAATAATCTTACCTATGGCGGGTACATGCGAAGGGAGGGTATATAGAATTATTGCCCGAGGCAACTCATATACTTTAAACATTAATATTTTAGATTCTGATGGTGGTGGTATTGATGAAACTTCAGGTACCACACGGAATTTAGTGTTGCAAAGTGATGGAACTAATTGGTATCAAATCAACTAATGAAAAAACTACTTTACATATCGTTTTTTACATTAAGCAGTGTAGCAACGGCCCAAGATGCGCTATTTAATAGTGGCGGTTTTCAATTGCATGATAATGGCGCTATAGGTTTCCATACCAATTGGATCAACACGGCACCATTTGTTGCAGAGCAAGGCTTGGTCGGTTTTTACGGAGACAACCCCGTTCAGGTGCTAGGCAATAGCAACCCCACCCTTTATGATTTGGAACTATTTGCGCCTGGTGGTGTATTTTTAGGCAACACCATCAACATAAACAACAATGCAAACTTTATTGCAGGTAACCTATTAAGTTCCTTGAACAACAATACGGTTTACCTTAATTTTATGGATAATGCCTTTTTCACCGGTGAGGACGATTTAAGAAAGGTTTCTGGTATAGCGGCCATTACCAATAAACGTATTTTCTCTTTTCCCGTAGGTGATGTTAGCATGTTACGCCCACTAACCCTAAGCTCTGAAAACACCAACGCCTTTGCTAGTTGTAAATACCTATTTCAAAACCCTAGCAATCCGTTTTCCATTGAGGAAACCTTTGACACCCAAGAAAAAATAAGAGACATAGGAGAAATCAGCGAAAGGGAATTTTGGGTACTTACGAGTACACAACCCTCTAGGGTAACCATAAATTGGAATACGCGCAGTGAATTGTTTAACCTAGCCAATAGCGTAGACGATATTATTTTAGTAGGTTGGTCCAAGGTAAATGCGCAATGGGTCATTATTGGCAATAGTGCGTTAAGCGGAGATGTAGACCAAGGTTTTTTAACCTCGGAAACATTTGTACCAGATGATTATGCCGCCCTAACCTTTGGTACCGTACCCTTGCCAACAGATACTTTTGCGGTGAACAACCCAACCTTGGGCAATTATTTTGTTTCGCCCAATGCAGACGGCATTAACGATGTTTTAATTTTTGATGCATTGGATCCAACAGCACCCAATGAAGTCTACATTTACAACCGTTTTGGACAACGGGTTTTTTACAAAGAAAACTACACCAATGAATTTGCGGGCTTCTCTAATATAGACAACTTTGTTGTTGGCAGGGATAAAGGCTTACCTGCCGGGATTTACTACTACACAGTTAGTTTGCCTCAGCAAGAATTAAACTATCAAGGCTTCTTTTATTTAAAAGACTAATCTTTAAAGTTCTACCCCTCCCAGTCAACCTAAAATAAACTAGACCACAAAATTTATAATTTTTGTAGTCCTTTTCTTAGTTTCTTACAACATATTTTCTTCTTAATTTTTAGTTAAATCTATTTTGCGGGAAAATTAGCACAATGATGATTTCCCCATCCAAAAGATTACTTATAGGTTTTCTATTTTTTACCTGCTACCAATTGGCAACAGCTCAAGTAAAAATTGGAGCAGATGTGAACACCATTAACCCGGCCTCACTTTTAGAGTTAGAGAGTACCAGTAAAGCACTGGTTCTTACTCGTGTAACCAATCAGCAAATGAATGCCATTTTTCCATTAAATGGTGCCTTGGTCTATAATACAGACACCCAATGCGTATATTTTTATAACGGTACGGCTTGGACTAATTTGTGTAATGCCAATAGCGGTTCAAGTGCATTGACTGATAACGGCAACGGCACATTCACCTTTTTAGATGCGAATGGTGTAAGCACAACTTTTTACGGTCAGCCAGAAACGGTGAGTACATTAACAGCCACTGGTGCAGCACAATATACTTATACGAACGAATTAGGCGAAACCACCATAATTGATATTCCTACCTTAAATTTCTCTGGAAGTTTTAACGACCTTACCGATGTACCAGCCAACTTAGATTTGGATAGTACAGATGACTTTTCCGGTGCGTGGGCCGATTTGACAGGAGTTCCAGCTAACTTAGATTTAGATAGTACTGATGATTTCTCAGGAGACTTTGGTGACTTGGCCAACATTCCTCTTGGTCTAGCCGACGGTGATGATGATACCACCTACTCCGCTGGAGCAGGGATCACCATTACGGGAACAACCATCGCAACGGATAATTCCTCCATTGCTCCTGCATGGGCAAACATAACAGGAATTCCAGCTAATCTGGATATCGATGCCACCGATGACTTTTCCGGAGCATGGGCCGATTTGACAGGTGTTCCTGCTAACTTAGACTTGGATGCTACGGATGACTTTTCTGGAGCTTGGGCCGATTTGACAGGTGTTCCAGCCAACTTGGATTTGGATAGCACAGATGATTTCTCAGGTGATTTTGGGGACTTGGTAAACATTCCTGTTGGACTTGCTGATGGAGATGACGATACCACCTACTCCGCCGGAGCAGGAATTACCATTACGGGAACAACCATCGCAGCAGATAATTCCACCATTTCTCCTGCATGGGCTAATATTACTGGCATTCCAGCTAACTTGGATTTGGATAGCACAGATGACTTTTCTGGTGATTTTGGTGACTTGGCCAACATTCCTGTTGGTCTAGCCGACGGTGATGATGATACCACCTACTCCGCTGGAGCAGGAATTACCATTACGGGAACAACGATTGCAGCAGATAATTCTACCATTGCGCCTGCATGGGCTAATATTACTGGCATTCCAGCTAATCTGGATACCGATTCCACCGATGACTTCTCTGGAGCTTGGGCTGATTTGACTGGTGTTCCAGCTAACTTGGATTTGGACAGTACCGATGATTTTTCTGGAGCATGGGCCGATTTGACAGGTGTTCCAACCAACTTAGATTTGGACAGTACCGATGATTTCTCTGGAGCTTGGAGTGATTTAACAGGCGTTCCGGCCAACTTAGACTTGGATGCTACAGATGACTTTTCTGGTGCGTGGGCCGATTTGACAGGTGTACCAGCCAACCTAGACCTGGATAGCACCGATGACTTTTCTGGTGCTTGGGCCGATTTGACAGGTGTTCCAGCCAACTTAGATTTAGACAGTACCGATGACTTTTCTGGTGCGTGGGCTGATTTGACTGGTGTTCCAGCCAACTTAGACTTGGATAGCACAGATGATTTTTCTGGAGCATGGGCTGATTTGACAGGCGTTCCGGCCAACTTGGATTTGGATAGTACTGATGATTTCTCAGGTGATTTTGGTGACTTGGCCAACATTCCTGTTGGTCTAGCCGATGGTGATGATGATACCACCTACTCCGCTGGAGCTGGTCTGACCTTAACTGGAACCGCATTTGCAGTAGACAACAGCTCGATCGCACCAGTTTGGACCAACATTTCCGGAGTACCGGCTAATTTGGATACCGATGCTACCGATGACTTCTCTGGAGCTTGGGCTGATTTGACTGGTGTTCCAGCCAACTTAGACTTGGATGCTACGGATGACTTCTCGGGAGACTTTGGAGACCTGGCCAATATCCCTGTAGGTCTAGCCGACGGTGACGACGATACCACTTACTCCGCTGGAGCAGGAATTACCATTACAGGAACAACCATCGCAGCAGATAATTCCACCATTGCTCCTGCATGGGCAAACATAACAGGAATTCCAGCCAATTTGGATACCGATGCTACCGATGACTTTTCTGGTGCGTGGGCTGATTTGACAGGTGTTCCAGCCAACTTAGATTTGGACAGTACCGATGATTTTTCTGGAGCATGGGCCGATTTGACTGGTGTTCCTGCCAACTTAGATTTAGATAGCACCGATGACTTTTCCGGGGCGTGGGCCGATTTGACAGGTGTTCCGGCTAACTTGGATTTGGATAGCACAGATGATTTCTCAGGTGATTTTGGTGACTTGGCCAATATCCCTGTAGGTCTAGCCGATGGTGACGATGATACCACCTACTCCGCCGGAGCGGGAATCACCATAACAGGCACAACGATTGCAGCAGATAATTCTACCATTGCGCCTGCATGGGCTAATATTACTGGCATTCCAGCCAATCTGGATACCGATGCTACCGATGACTTTTCAGGAGCATGGGCCGACTTGACAGGAATTCCGGCCAATCTGGATACCGATGCTACCGATGACTTTTCTGGGGCGTGGGCCGACTTGACAGGTGTTCCAGCCAACTTGGATTTGGATAGCACAGATGATTTCTCAGGTGATTTTGGTGACTTGGCCAACATTCCTGTAGGTCTAGCCGACGGTGATGATGATACCACCTACTCCGCCGGAGCGGGAATTACCATTACGGGAACAACCATCGCAACGGATAATTCCACCATTGCGCCTGCATGGGCAAACATAACAGGAATTCCAGCTAACTTGGATTTGGATAGCACAGATGATTTCTCTGGTGTGTGGGCTGATTTGACAGGTGTTCCAGCCAACTTGGATTTAGATAGTACTGATGATTTTTCTGGAGCATGGGCTGATTTGACAGGCGTTCCGGCCAACTTGGATTTGGATAGTACAGATGACTTTTCTGGGGCGTGGGCCGACTTGACAGGTGTTCCAGCCAACTTAGATTTGAATAGTACAGATGATTTTTCTGGTGCTTGGGCCGATTTGACAGGTGTTCCAGCCAACTTAGATTTAGATAGCACAGATGATTTCTCAGGTGATTTTGGTGACTTGGCCAATATCCCTGTAGGTCTAGCCGACGGTGACGATGATACCACCTACTCCGCCGGAGCGGGAATCACCATTACGGGAACAACCATCGCAGCAGATAATTCTACTATAGCCAACCTTGCCAATGCAAACTTAACTTTACCAGCTGCTATTGTACGAACTGTAAATCAAAATGGAAGCGATATTGCTTTTACCGGAAATGGAAATATTGGTATCGGAGATGGGGCTAATCCCCCAACTAGCAAATTAGATGTTGCTGGCGAAATAAAGGCAGAAGGCATAAATGTTAGTGGGGCATTGGCAACACCAATAGATGTTACCACAGGAAATTTAACTTTAGACGAAACCCACCACACTATTATCATTGGGGGTAACCATACCATTACCCTTCCTGCCGCTTCTAGTTGCAAGGGTAGAATGTACATTATAAAAAACCCAACTGCTTTAGCCGTAAGCATAAGTCTTTATAAAAATCTTTTAGGATTGGATATTACACTTGTTCCCTTACAGAAAGTAATTTGGATTCAGAGTGATGGCGCTAATTGGCAACTGATAAGTCAGATATAATGAGAACAATTCTTTTAATATTCTGGTTAGGCCTTTATTCAATCAGCGCTCAAGAAGTGCTAAGGCATGATGGTGGGCTACAACTTTTTGAAGAAGCTCAAATTGGTATTTTTTCAAATCTTGATAATAATGCCAGTTTAGAGCTTAACCAAGGGCTAATTGGTTTTTACGGGAATACCAATCAGACAATCAACGGTTCGTTACCCGTAGATTTTTATGATATGGAACTTTTTAATTCAAATGGTATTACCTTAAGCACATTGGCTACAATTGAAAACAATTTAAATTTTGTTGCTGGAAATATTAATTCAATTGGTACCATTGAGGCGCCTTTACTAACTTTTAATGAAAGTGCCTTTCATACTGGAGCCTCAGATCAATCTAAAGCTATTACTCCCATTCAAAGCCTAGCCAAGTCACAATTTGTACTTCCTTTGGGAACAACAGACTATTACCGGCCAATTGAAGTAGCTTTTTCAGAAACAAGCTTTGACTTACAAAGTATGTACAAATGGGTTGGAAACGATGATTCTTTTCAGTCTAATTATTCAATAAATCAGAAAGAATCATCCATTAGAACAATAGAAAACCAAGAAATATGGGAAATAGAAAATGTAATGGGTGCATTACAAGTAACATTGCATTGGGATAACAGAACAACTTCTAGCGAGACTATCGAAGACATTGATAATATAATAGTTGTTGGATGGCATCGAGTGGATCAAGAATGGCATAATTTAGGTAATTCAGAAACCACAGGAACTAGGGAAAATGGCACAATAACATCATTTATTTTTGATGGCCCGGATTATACGGCTGTAACTTTTGGCACTATTACCAATTCAAACCCAAAATTTGAAATTAGTAGTCAATTAATTAGTCCTAACGGAGATGGAATCCATGATGCGTTGACTTTTGAAAATATTGATGAAATGCCAAACAATGTTTTAGAAGTATACAATAGATATGGTATTTTGGTTTTCAAACTAAAAAATTACACTGCGGATTTTGTTGGGTATGCCAATGTAGATAACGCCATAACCCGTTCTAAAGGCTTGGCCTCTGGAATTTATTATTATATACTGACTAATAAGGATGACGGAGAAATGTTTCAAGGATTTTTCTATCTAACTCCAATCAATAATTAAAGTCAACCGGCTAAAATATTATCAAAGCATTTAACGTTATTGCTATACCTTTACCGTAAACAAACGATTAATGCAGAGAAGAAGCTTTATAAAACGTAGTTCTATGGCCGGTATGGCACTTACCACCCTACCATCCTTTTTTAATAACCAAGATGCGTTTTACACAACAAAAGAGCTTTTAGGACAAGCAGATATAGAATTGTTTGGAAAAGGTATTAATCTTCGAAAAGAGGCGCACGATGCTTTTATTTTAATGAAAAAAGCAGCCTACCAAGATGGGTTCGATTTAAAAATGGTCTCTAGCTATCGTAGTTATGAACGCCAAAAGGCCATTTGGGAACGCAAGTACATCAAATACACCCAACAAGGCATGAAACCCTTAGATGCCATGGCAAAGATTATAGAATATTCTACAATACCTGGTACCAGTAGGCACCATTGGGGAACGGATATGGATATTATAGATGGTTATGCGAAAGTAACGGGTGACGTTTTGGTTCCTTCCAAATTTGAAGCTGGCGGCCCATTTGAAAAATTTAAATTGTGGTTGGATGAAAATGCTCAAAGTTTTGGCTTTCATCTAGTTTATACGGATAATTACTTTAGAAAAGGTTTTAAGTATGAACCCTGGCATTATAGCTACGCTCCCTTATCCAAACCCATGCTAAAGCAATACCGAAAATTGAATATCCTAAAATTGCTTTCACAAGCCGAAATGGAAGGCTCCGAACATTTTACTAGAGGTTTTTTAATGGAATATATACACAATAATATTTTGGATATTAACCCAGATTTATTGTAACCTGCTTTTTTGTAACTTTCCTTCGCTAAACATTAACATTATGAGAGGTAGAGGAAATTGGAAAATCCGAATCTTAATAGGTCTGGCTATTGTAGCCTTTGCATACTTTAACAAATGCAGCAACACAGAAACCAATCCGTATACGGGTAGGGAACAGCACATAACCATGGAACCGGAGCAAGAAATTGCCATTGGTCTGCAAAGTGCGCCCGAAATGGCACAGCAACATGGCGGTTTGTACCCAGATGAGCAATTACAAGCCTTTGTAGATGCCGTGGGCAATAAGCTGGTTAGAAACAGCATAGCCAAGGACACACCTTATAAATACGATTTTCATTTGTTGGCAGATGACCAAACCATAAATGCATTTGCATTACCTGGCGGCCAATGTTTTATAACCTACGCCTTGTTTAAACAATTAAACGAAGCACAGTTGGCCGGTGTAATGGGGCATGAAATTGGTCATGTTATTGGTAGGCACTCTGCAGAACGTATAGCGGAGAGCCAATATTGGCAAAATATTGCTATGGGTGCTTCCGTTGGTGCAGATGCAGGTAGTATTGTTGGGGCTATTGGCCAAAACACCTTGTTAAAAAACGGTCGTGGAGATGAATTGGAAAGTGACGATTTAGGCGTATTGTTAATGATAAAATCTGGGTACGATCCGTACGAAATGATTGAAGTAATGAAAATATTAAAACAAGCTGCTGGTCCTAACCGTGTTCCTGAATTTCAAAGCACCCACCCAGACCCGGTTAATAGAATTGAAAAAATAAAAGAAAGCATTAAAAAATACCAAGGTGCCTAAAAAACCACCGCAACGTTCATTTTAATAAAATATTATGGTTGCAATCGAAGAAAAGCAACATTTTACCGATCATTTGATTTGTTCTATCGAAAATGCGTATCTTTATGTGACCAAATCTTATCGACAGTGACTTAGCCCCTTGTAGCTCAACTAAAAAAAACTACAACATGGGGACACTATTAGACTTTAAAAACGTATACTTCAGGGCATTTGAGAACTGCAAGCCAGAATTTTTGGTGGTGCTTTTAAAAGCCTATTCCATATTTTGCGCAGGGATGATTTTTGTTGCGATGTACGCATTCATGTACAGGGCAATAACAGGTTTTAGATTTTAACACGCACATTTCCTTTTACGAGAACACTATAGGAAATAAATAAACCCGTTGCTATGCAACGGGTTTTATATTTATTCTTACTACTAAGTACCTTTACGAAGCCTTATTTAAAATTACAATCACTTCAGAGGCATTGGCCATTTCCGCGTATTTTTTCACGGTAAATCCTTGGTCACAACGTTTTTTAAGATTTGCGCCTTTCTTGATCAATAGTTTTAAAATTTCTGGTCTGTTGTACCGTGCGGCGTAATGCAAAGGCGTTTTACCAAGATATTTCCTATCTAAATTTTCTCCTGCCTCTATCATTTCTTGAACCCTATTGATATCGCCTTTAATAATAGCTTTACAAAAAGATTCTGCTGCAAGAGAATGTAAGGTTATACCTTCAACATTTTTAAGATTTTCGTTTGCGATAGCCGATGGTACTGTGCATAATAATGCCATGGCCATCCCTAGGGATAGGACTGTTTTTTTCATGATGTTTGTTTTTTATTGATGAATTAATTGATATAACAAAGAGACGGTATTATTCAGTAATTGTTACCGGATTAACAGTTATATAACTAAACTTTAACAAGTTGGCAATTTTAGTAGCATATAATTGCAAATAATGTAGTTAGGAAATAACGTCATTTTTTAGCACTTATAAATACAATGCCCTATTTTTGAAGCTTAATTTTTTTAGTCATGAACAACAAAGTAATCTTGATGATATTAGACGGCTGGGGAAAGTCTCCAGACCCTAAAGTTTCTGCAATAGATAAAGCCAATACTCCTTTTATAGATTCCCTTTATACCCAATATGCAAATGCTAACTTATTGACTGATGGCATGAACGTTGGTTTACCAGAAGGGCAGATGGGCAATAGTGAGGTAGGACACATGAACCTTGGTGCGGGCAGAATAGTTTATCAAGATTTAGCTAAAATTAATAAAGCAGTTGCTGAGGACACCCTTAAAGATGAAATAGTTCTAAAGGATGCTTTTGAATATGCTAAAGAAAATAACAAGAAAGTGCACTTTCTTGGCTTGTTAAGTGATGGTGGTGTACACAGTCA
The DNA here is from genome assembly GCF_002072105.2 of Croceivirga radicis. Lineage (GTDB taxonomy): Bacteria > Bacteroidota > Bacteroidia > Flavobacteriales > Flavobacteriaceae > Croceivirga > Croceivirga radicis. Next base: position 449,194 of record NZ_MTBC01000002.1, on the reverse strand, counting down.
CATCAATCATTTAAAAGCCTTGGTAACGGCAGCAAATAACGCTGGTGTATCAAAATCTTACATACATGCCTTTACAGACGGTAGAGATGTAGACCCTAAAAGTGGTAAAGCATTTTTGGAAGACCTTTCCGCTTTTATACAAGATAAAAATACCGCTATTGCTACGGTTGTGGGGCGATACTTTGCAATGGACCGAGACAAAAGATGGGAACGTGTAAAGAAGGCTTATGACGCATTAGTAAAGGGTATTGGCACCACATCAGATGCTATTGGCACTGCTATGCAGCAATCTTATGACAATAATATAACCGATGAATTTGTAGAACCCATAATTCTAAATAAAGATGGATTGGTAGAAAAGGACGACGTAATTATCTTCTTTAATTTTAGAACAGATCGCGGAAGGGAATTGACTATGGCATTGAACCAGCAAGATTTTCCTGAACAAGACATGCGTAAATTAGACCTTTATTACGTTACGCTTACCAATTATGACGAATCTTTTAAGGGGGTTAAAGTTGTTTACGATAAAGACAACATAAAGGACACCCTTGGAGAAACCTTGGCAAACGCGGGGAAAAAGCAGATTAGAATTGCTGAAACCGAAAAATACCCTCATGTTACCTTTTTCTTTAATGGTGGTAGGGAAGAACCTTTTGAAGGCGAAGAACGTATTTTGTGTCCTTCTCCTAAAGTGGCCACTTATGATTTACAACCAGAAATGAGCGCGTACGACATTAGAGATGCCATTATACCGGAATTAGAAAAAGGAGAGGCAGATTTTGTATGCTTAAACTTTGCCAACCCAGATATGGTTGGGCATACCGGTGTTATGGAAGCTGCCGTTAAAGCTTGTGAATCCGTAGACGACTGCGCAAAGGCCGTTATTACAACGGCACTAGAAAATGGGTATAGCACCTTAGTTATTGCGGACCATGGTAATTGTGACACCATGATTAACCCAGACGGAAGCCCAAATACGGCACACACCACCAATCCTGTACCGCTAATTTTGGTAGACCCAGATAGAAAATCTATTAGCGACGGTGTACTTGGAGACTTGGCGCCAACAATTTTAAAGATAATTGGTGTGGAGCAACCTGCTGCCATGACACAGAAACCATTAATTTAAATATGAGAATTCTTAGTATCCTTCTGTTTTTAGGGATTACATTTTTTAGTTATAGTCAAGAATTAAAGTCGCCAAACGGCGACTTTAAATTAGTTTTTGAACTTGAAAATCGTGTTCCTACTTATGAACTATTTCTTGGAGAGCAGCACATAATCAAAAAAAGTAAATTAGGTTTTGAACTAAAAGACCAGGAAGCGCTGTTGGAGAATTTTGAACAACTCTCCGTTGCAACAGCTACTGAAGATAATAGCTGGGAACCGGTTTGGGGCGAACAAAAATCCATCAGAAATCACTATAACGAAATGTTGGTAGCTCTCAATCAAACCACCACCAACCGTAAAATGAATATCAGGTTTAGGCTTTTCGATGATGGACTAGGGTTTCGATATGAATTTCCTTCCCAAGATGAACTCACCTATTTTGTAATTCAAGAAGAGAAGACCCAATTTGCTATGGCCGGAGACCATACTGCTTTTTGGATACCAGGGGATTATGATACACAAGAGTATGATTATACAACCTCCAAACTATCTGAAATTCCTGGTTTAATGCAAACGGCAATTACACCAAATGCATCACAATCTCCACTTTCCGTACCGGGTGTTCAAACTGCGCTAATGCTTAAAACGGCCAATGGTATTTACATTAACCTACACGAAGCGGCATTGGTAGAATATCCATGCATGCATTTACAATTAGATGCAAATAATTATGTATTTGAATCGCATTTAACCCCTGATGCCTTAGGTAACAAAGGCTACATGCAAGCGCCAAGAAATACACCTTGGCGAACAGTGATTGCCAGCAAAAATGCAGGAGATATTTTATTATCAAACATCACCCTAAATCTTAACGAACCTTCTAAATATGCGGATACCTCCTGGATTAAACCTGTAAAATATATTGGTGTCTGGTGGGAAATGATTACCGGAAAAAGTTCTTGGGCCTACACGGATATTCCAAGCGTAAAGTTGGGCGAGACCGATTTTACCAGCTTACCGCCCAATGGCAAACACGCCGCGAACACTAAAAAAGTTAAAGAATATATTGATTTTGCCGCTACACACGGATTTGAACAGGTATTGGTAGAAGGTTGGAACCAAGGTTGGGAAGATTGGTTTGGTAAATCAAAAGATTTTGTCTTTGATTTTTTAACTCCATATCCAGATTTTGATGTTGTTGCGTTAAGAGAATATGGAAAAAGCAAAGGGGTGCGATTAATGATGCACCATGAAACCTCGGGTTCCGTAAGAAATTATGAACGCTTTATGGATGATGCTTACCAATTTATGGAAGACAATAATTACAATGCGGTAAAAAGTGGTTATGTAGGAGACATTATCCCAAGAGGCGAACATCATTACGGCCAATGGATGGTTAATCATTACTTATATGCGGTTGAAAAGGCCGCAGCGCACAAAGTTATGGTTAATGCCCACGAGGCCGTTAGACCAACTGGTTTAAGTAGAACGTACCCTAATCTAATTGGAAATGAATCTGCCCGGGGAACAGAGTATGAAGCTTTTGGAGGCAATAAACCAGACCACACCACTATATTGCCCTTCACACGTTTAGTAGGTGGTCCAATGGATTATACCCCTGGTATTTTTGAGCCAGATGTAAGCCAATATAATCCCAATAATAATTCTTGGGTAAATACTACTATTGCTAGACAATTGGCCCTATATGTTACCATGTACAGCCCTTTACAAATGGCAGCAGATTTACCAGAAACATACAATAAGCATTTAGATGCGTTTCAATTTATAAAAGATGTGGCCCTAGATTGGGACAAGACCTTAGTTTTAGAAGCCGAGCCGGGAGACTTTATTACCTATGCAAGAAAAGAAAAAGGAAGCAACAATTGGTTTGTTGGTCGTACAAATGATGAAGAAGCACGTTTATCTACAATTAACTTTAATTTCTTAGATAAAGACAAAACCTATATTGCAACTATATACAGTGATGCAAAAAATGCACATTATAAGAAGAACCCTAAAGCCTATAACATAAAAAAGTTTAGGGTTACCCATAAATCGAAATTAAAACAACCCTGTGCGCCAGGCGGGGGTTATGCAATTAGTATTATAGAAGCAACCCAAAAACAAGACTTAAAAGGTTTAAAGCGATTGTAATTACGGAATAGCCTTAATTGAAAAATGCATTAAACCGTGTATCTTTGCGGCTATGGTTAAAATTAAGACGGCAGAAGAAATTGAAATAATGCGCGAAAGTGCGTTAGTGGTATCCAAAACGTTAGGTATGTTGGCCTCAGAAATAAAGCCTGGAGCCAACCCGCTTAAATTGGATAAAATGGCGGAGGAATTTATTAGGGAACAAGGTGCCGAACCTGGTTTTCTTGGCATGTATGATTTTCCAAATACACTTAACTGGAGCCCAAATGCACAGGTAGTTCACGGCATTCCGGATAATACAGAACTTAAAGATGGAGACATTATTTCCGTAGATTGTGGCGCTCTTAAAAATGGGTATTATGGCGATCATGCCTATACCTTTGAAGTAGGCGAAGTTGCACCTGCAACACGTAAATTGTTAAAGATTACCAAGGAATCGCTATACGTAGGCATAAGTGAATTTAAAAGCGGAAACCGTGTAGGAGACGTTGGCTATGCTATTCAAAAATACTGCGAAGACCAAGGTTACGGCGTGGTAAGGGAATTGGTTGGCCATGGTTTGGGTACCAAATTACATGAGGATCCGCAGATGCCCAACTACGGTAAACGTGGTAGGGGCAAGAAATTTGCAGATGGTATGGTAGTTGCCATTGAACCTATGATCAACATGGGCACTAAACGTATAAAGCAATTAAAAGATGGCTGGACAATCTTGACCGCAGACGGCCAACCTAGCGCACATTTTGAGCATAACGTGGCCATAGTTGATGGAAAACCAGAATTGCTTTCCACATTTCAATACATCTATGCTGCTTTAGGAATACAATCCGATGAAGAAGCACCATTTAGATCTGTAAACGTATCTTAAGTTGTTATCCGGGTTATTTAAATTTTTTCTGAATCTAATTCCAAGGCCTTGGCTCATTAAATTGAGTTACTACATTAGGCCTTTGATTGCACTAAGTCTTAAAGGAAAAAAGTATACAGACCCTATAGACGGTAGAAGTTTTAGAAAATTTTTACCCTATGGGTACGAAAATCCCAGGGAAAATGTCTTATCGCCATCTACCCTATCTTTAGAAAGACACCGCTTGCTATGGCTATTTCTAAAAGAAAAAACCGATTTCTTTTCGGCCCCTCTTAAGGTGCTCCATTTTGCACCTGAACAAGCTTTTTACCATCGTTTTAAAAATTTAGAAAATATAACCTACACCACAACTGATTTGAATTCGCCTTTGGCAGATGTAAAAGCAGATATTTGCAATCTTCCTTTTGATAGTAATGAGTTCGATGTAATTCTATGTAATCATGTACTAGAGCATATACCAGATGATAAAAAGGCGATGAGCGAATTATTTAGGGTAATGAAAAACGGTGGTTGGGGAATTTTTCAAATACCACAAGATCTATCTAGAACTAAAACTTTTGAAGATAACACCATTACCGACAGGAAAGAGCGGGCTAAAATTTTTGGCCAATATGACCATGTTAGAATTTATGGCACAGATTATTTTTCTACACTAGAATCTGCCGGATTCCAGGTTGATCCTGTTGACTTTACCGCTACAATGAAAGGAGAACTTATAGAACGTTATAGACTGGCTCAAGGTGAAATAATACCTTTTGTTTGCAAACCTAAATAGGAACCCTTCTATTTATTGATAACTGCTTTTTCAAAACCAGCAGTCATAAACTCCTGGGTAATTCCATTTTCATCTAGATAAATGATATAAGCATCTAATTCTGAACTCTTCAAGAATGCTTTCGTTTCCTCCAATTGCATTACCATAAAGGCCGTGGCAAAGGCATCTGCAGTTGCACAATCTTTAGCTAAAACAGAGGTTGCCAGAATAGCACTATTTTTAGGATACCCTGTTTTTGGATCTAAGGTGTGCACATATTTTTCACCTGTTTTTTCATCTATCCAGAATTTTCTATAATTACCAGAAGATGCCATAGCCTTATTTTTAAGGTATACCGCCTTTTTTATTACCCGTTGCTCCAAACTTTGTGGATCATCAATACCAATTGCCCAGTTTCTGTGAGTTAGTTTATTGTTGCCCTTAGCTAAAACCTCACCTCCTACTTCAATTAAATAATTGGCAATACCATGATTTTCCAATACTACACCTAAGCGATCAATGGTATACCCTTTGGCAATACTATTAAAATCGAACGCAATACCATTTATTTGTTTTGATATAGTACCATCTTCATTTAAAGTTACCTTATCAAAACCAACATAATTCTTTAGACTATCTACGCGTATACTGTCCATTTTTAACTGTTCACCTGGCCCAAAACCCCAAGCATTAGCCAATACACCCACAGTTGGATCAAAAGCACCATCCGTAGCCTCATACACTTGTTTACTTAGCTCAAAGACATCACGGAACATATGGTCTACCACCAAAGTACTATCGTTAGATAAGTTAATCCTAGAAATATCAGAGTCTGATTTATAGGTAGACATAGACTCATTTATAACCATAAAAACGGAATCTATTTCTTTACTCAGATCTATTTCTTCTTGAGACAAGTAAGTAATGGCATACGTGGTACCTAAAGCACCACCATTGGTTACATTTCTAACCCACTTATCTTTTGGGGCGCAGAAAGTAAATAACAAAGCTAGTACTGGTAACCCAAAATATTTTTTCATAGTATTTCTATTAATCCTTGATATTCCACAATATACTCCTCATTTAATAGCAGGGGATGATCCAATCCTTTTGCACTGGCAAAACCTACACCGGCATAATAGGTTTTTGCTTCAAATTTTATGGCATGATCTTTAACCTTTTTAACCATATCTAGCTCATATGAATTTGGATTATTGGGAAGCAAGGAATGCCGTACGATAATAAAATGAAGGTTCTTATTTTTTAAGCAAACGAACTGCGGATTCTTTTTAGGCTTACTGTTTACGGCCATAAATTCAAAACCATCTTTTTCTAGCTGCTTACCAACCCAATTCATGGCCATATTATGCAATTCTTGTTCCGTTAGTACTCTACTCATACCTCATTAAATTTAGAAATAAAAAAACCGATGCCAGCGCATCGGTTTTCCACATATTCTATTCCTCTGTGCTGTACAGAAAGAAAATGATTTTATAATTATCCACCAAAATCATCAAAACGGATGTTTTCATCTGGGATACCAAAATCCTCACCCATTTTTTGTACCGCTTTATTCATTAATGGTGGACCACAGAAATACAATTCTATATCCTCAGGAGCTTCATGATGGTTTAGGTAATTATCTATTACACAGTTGTGGATAAACCCAACAAAGCCATCTCCTTCTTCGTCATTAATATCCTTTTTAACCTTCCAGTTATCTTCTTCTAATGGTTCTGAAAGTGCCAAATAGAATTTGAAATTTGGGAATTCCTTTTCTAAAGCTCTAAAATGCTCTAAATAAAATAATTCTCTTTTAGATCTACCACCGTACCAATAAGTAACTTTTCTATTGGTTTTTAAAGTTTTAAATAAGTGGTATAAATGTGAGCGCATGGGTGCCATACCAGCACCACCACCAACGTATAACATTTCTGCCTCTGATTCGTTGATGAAGAATTCACCAAAGGGTCCAGATATAGTTACAGGGTCACCTGGTTTCAAGTTAAAGATATAAGACGATGCAACACCCGGGTTTACATCCATCCATCCGTTCTTGGAACGATCCCATGGTGGCGTAGCAATACGCACGTTTAACATAATTTCTCTACCTTCTGCAGGATAGGAAGCCATAGAGTAGGCACGCTCTACCAATTCTGGATTCTTCATGGTCAATGGCCATAAATTAAACTTATCCCATTCTGCTTGGAACTTATCTGGTGTTTCGTGCTCTTCTGGGTGTGCGGTAATATCTATATCGGCATATTTAACCTCACAAGGTGGCACTTCAATTTGAATATACCCACCAGCTTTATAGTTCATATCCTCAGGAATCTCAACAACGAATTCCTTAATAAAAGAGGCTACGTTATAGTTACGTACTACTTTAGCATCCCACTTTTTAATACCAAATACTTCTTCTGGAATGGTAATTTCCATGTCTTGCTTAACCTTTACCTGACAGGCTAGACGTGCACCATGGTTCAATTCTTTCTTAGAAAAATGCGGTGTTTCTGTTGGTAAGGCCTCACCACCTCCAGATAACACATGGCATTCACATTGAATACAAGTACCACCACCACCACAGGCCGATGGCAAGAAGATTTTTTTGTTACCTAAAGTTGATAATAAAGAACCTCCGGATTCAACTTCTAATTCTTTTTCTCCATTAATTTTAATGGTCACCGGGCCAGATGGGGACAATTTTTCTTTTGTGAACAAGAGTAACGCTACCAAAATCAAGGTAAGCGCCAAAAATGCAATAACGGTAATTAAAATTGTACCTCCAGTTGTTGCTAATATCATGTCTACTTGTTTAAAACCTCGTTATAAGAAACTGCTTTGTCATCCTCTGCAATCTCCTTCTTTATATCTTTTTCTTCCTTCTGCTTTACTTCGGCAGTAGTTGGCGCGGATTCTTCTGGCGGCTCATTATCTCCTGTTAACATACCACCAAAACTTTGAAATCCAATACCCATTAGACCTGTAATAATAAAAGTTATACCAAGACCTCTTAACGGCGCAGGTACATTACTATATCTAATTTTTTCACGTATAGCGGCGATAGCCAAAATAGCCAAGAACCATCCTATACCCGAACTAATACCATAATTAAAAGCTAATCCAATATTAGGAATATCTCTAGTTTGCATAAACAGGGAACCTCCTAAAATAGCACAGTTTACCGCAATCAACGGCAGGAAAATACCAAGTGAGTTATACAAGGATGGAGAGAACTTCTCCACAACGATTTCTACCAACTGTACCATTGTTGCAATGGTAGCGATAAATAAAATGAAAGATAAAAACCCTAGATTATAATCTGCATATTCTGGGCCCAACCAAGCCAAAGCGCCATCTCTTAGTAAATACTGATCTAACAACCAGTTTAGAGGTACGGTAACACCCAATACGAAGATTACCGCGGCACCTAAACCAACTGCGGTACTAACCTTCTTAGAAACCGCTAAGTATGAACACATCCCTAAGAATACAGCGAACACCATATTATCTATAAAGATGGATTTGAAAAATAATTCTAAATGCTCTAACATAATACTATTCTTTTATGCTTCTTCTATTAAAGCTCTGTTTCTAGAGCGTTGAACCCAAATTATGATACCTACAACGATAAGTGCCGCCGGAGGGATGATCATAAAACCATTGTTTTCGTAACCTAAGGCGTAAAGTCCCGTTTTTTCAATAGGATCACCCAATACAGGATATCCAAACAAAGTACCAGAACCTAAAAGCTCTCTAAAGAAACCTACGATTACTAAAATAATACCGTAACCCAAAGAGTTACCAATACCATCTAAGAACGATCGCCAAGGTCCGTTACCCAAAGCAAAAGCTTCAAAACGCCCCATGATGATACAGTTGGTAATAATTAATCCAACAAATACACTAAGGGTTTTACTTAGTTCATATGCAAACGCCTTAAGCACCTGGTCTACTATAATTACCAAAGTTGCCACAACGATAAGCTGAACAATAATTCTGATTTTAGAAGGAATTACATTACGCATTAAAGAGATAACCACGTTACCTACACCCAATACGAACATTACACTAATTGCCATTACTACGGAAGCCTTAAGCTCTGCCGTAATTGCCAACGCAGAACATATACCCAATACCTGAATGGTAATAGGATTGTTATCTGCTAATGGGTCAGAAATAAGACTAGCATCCTTTTTTGAAAGTAGTGCCATAATATTATTTTAATGTAGTTAAATAAGGTTTGTATAAGGTTAACGCCTCTTTGATCATTGCCGAAACCCCATTACCCGTAATGGTAGCACCCGCCAAGGCATCTACTTGATTATCTTCTTTATCTTGGTTTAAAGGATCATTATTCCCTTTAGCCACTTCAATACCCGCTAAACGTGCACCATCTTCTATGGATTCACCTTTAAAGTCGTCCATAAAGAAACGTAATTTAATGTTTGCCCCAAGACCAGGAGTTTCTCCTTTGTGATCAAAATACACACCCTGTACTATTAAATTTTTATCTAAAGAAATATATCCCCAGATAGCATCCCAAAGACCTTTACCGTACATAGGAATGATGTAGAATTCCTTACCATCTTTTTCTCCAATGAACAGCGGTAATTTTCCTTCACCACCTTTTTTGATAATGTCCAACTCCTTCTTCATTTCTATTAAATAAGCCTCTTGATCTTCTGTGGTTTTATCACCTTCAAGAATAATTTGCTTTTTAATGTACTTGGAAAATGTTTCTTCTACTTTATCTGTTGGAATGAAGGAAACATCACCATCTCCTTCATTTTCATTAACACCCATTGCATAAAGGATGTTTTGTTGCTTTTCAAAACGTTCGTTTTCATTAATTCTAGACCTTAACCCAGTAGATAGAAAAGCCAAGATAGAACCTACCACTACCACCATGATAACGGCGAAAATAACGGTATACGAATTTTTGTCTGTATTCATTGCCATGACTAAACCGTTTCTGCTTTTAATTGTTCCGCTTCCTCCCCTACATTTGGCAGGATGGTAGCATTTTTCATTCTTTTTAATCGTTTTTTCACGTTACCCTGTACCACGTAATGATCAATAGTTGGCGCAAAAACATTCATTAATAAAATGGCCAAGAATACGCCTTCTGGGTAACCAGGGTTAAATACACGGATCATTACAGAGATAAACCCGATTAAAAAACCGTAAATCCATTTCCCTTTATTGGTTTGTGAACCCGTTACAGGGTCTGTAGCCATATATACGATACCAAAGGCCAAACCACCCACAATTAAGTGTTGCCAGAAATCAAAGCTCATTAAACCATAAAACTTACTATACTCGGGTATCCATCCAAATTCTACCACACCATTAAAAATGAGACCCATTGCCAAGGAACCTAGAACAGCACTTAACATAATTCTCCAGCTGGCAATCTTGGTGAAGATCAAAAACAAGCCTCCTAATAAGATTAAAAACGTAGACGTTTCGCCCACTGAACCAGGAATAAAACCAAAGAACATTTCACTCAAATCATATTTGGCATACATGCCTTCCGTATTACCTTGAGCTAAATACCCCAATACCGTTTCGCCAGAAATAGCATCTGTGGAACCAGCTTGTGTTACACCGGCCTTTGCACCGTGCACCCATACCTTATCTCCACTCATCCATGTAGGATATGCAAAAAACAAGAAGGCCCTAATAGTTAACGCAGGGTTAAGTATGTTCATACCCGTACCACCAAAAACCTCTTTACCAATAACAACACCAAAGATTACCGCAACAGCTAACATCCAAAGTGGCGTATCTACAGGAACAATAAGTGGAACCAACATACCAGTTACCAAATAACCTTCTTCTACCTCATGGCCTTTTATTACCGCAAAAATAAATTCCACAATAAGTCCCACCCCATAAGAAACGATAACTAATGGCAAAATGGTGGTTACACCAAGAATAAAATTATCCCAGTTAATAAAGTGCTCAAATAATGAGAATTCCGCAGGAAAACCATTAATAGCTGAATAGTGTTGATAACCTGCATTGAAAATACCAAAAATCAAACATGGCACTAAAGCCAAGATTACGGTATTCATGGTTCTTTTTAAGTCGTCTACAGCTCTAATGTGCCCACCAGAGTGTGTTGTTTCATTTGGAGCGTATAAAAAAGTATGAAAGGCATTAAAGGCAGGCGCCATTTTTTTACCTTGATACTTTAATTTCAACTCATGCATCTTTTCTTTTAAACCCATAACCTATCCAATTTCTTGATGTAATAAATCTAATCCTTCGCGTATTATTTGTTGGTGCGGTTGCTTAGAAATACAGATAAACTCTGTTAATGAGAAATCTTCTGGAGCTACCTCATAAAGACCAAGTTGTTCCATTTCATCCAAATCTTTAACCATGCAAGCCTTTAACAACTGTAATGGATAAATATCTAATGGAAAAACTTTCTCATATTTACCTGTAACCACAAAAGCCCTGTGCTCCCCATTGGTATTGGTATCCAAATCATATTTCTTATTTGGATTCAACCATGAAAAGGTTAATGCTCTTGTAGAAGAAATTTTATTGAAAACTGGCTTGTTCCAACCAAAAAACTCGTAATCGTCTCCTTCTGGAATTGCCGTTACCGTATTATTGTAAAACCCTAGATGACCATCTGGACTAGTCTTGGCACCAGTTAGCACATCTCCGTTTATAACCCTAAAATTATCACCATTTACACCACTAGCATACAAAAACGTAGATAGCTCGGCTCCAATTTTAGTAGTATAATATTTAGGTGTCTTTACAGATGAGCCCGCCAATGCAACTACACGCTCAGCATTGAACTTACCAGTTAGCAAAAACTCACCAATTATTACCAAATCCTGTGGGGTAACCGTCCAAACCGTTTCACCCTTGTTAATTGGGTCAATTTTATTGATTTGCGTACCAACCAAACCTACAGGGTGCGGACCAGACACTTTATGCAAGGTAACATCTTCTAACGAGGCGAATGGCGAAGTAGCCGCATTACCTATAGAGACATGCACCTTACCTGGCGTTAATAATTTTAACGCATGGATGGCAGCCTGCAACTCCTTTTCTTTTCCCTTTAAAGCATAATCAAGGTCTGCAGCCAAAGGAGCAGAGTTGTATGCAGATATAAAAATTGCCTTAGGCACCCTATCTGGATTGGCAATAATGTCATAAGGACGCTGTTTTATAAAAGCCCAACAACCAGAACCCAACAACAATTCCCTAACAGCTTTCGCATTGGCCGTTTTCAAATCTAGCTTTTCGCTTTCTTTGTAGACCTGCTCTTTATCCGCAAGGATTTTTAGCGTTAGGATACGCCTTCTTGCACCACGTACAATTTCTGCCAATTCTCCACTCACGGGAGAAACAAACAGCATATCCTCTCTATTTTTGTTGTAGAATAAGGGTTCACCAGCTTTTATTTCAGCTCCCTCTTTAACTAACATTTTGGGAGTAATCCCATGGAAATCTTCTAAGTTCAGGGCGTAGACGTTACTGCTAACGGCTTTTGAAGTTGTTTGTTCCGCTGCCCCGACAAGGTTGATATCCAACCCTTTCTTGATTCGGATGTCTTTGGACATATGTTTTGAGACCTTTAAAAATCGGTCACAAAAATACTACTAAAAAGAACAATTCCGATAAAATTTAACCAGAAATTTGACCAGACATCGATTAGATATACCTAGGCACACTTTTTGTTTACCTTTACCTAAAATTATTGCTATTTATGCGTGTTTTGATCAAACAATTTGCCCTATTTTTAGTAATCTTCAAAAGTTTTGCCCAAGAACAACTAGAGGTTAATCCGCCAGATTTTATAAAAAGCATTGTTTTTGTTGGGCCAACCCAGGACCAATTCCCAATAATACAGTTGGGAGAAAGCATAAATCTAACATTTGACGACCTTACGGCAAGCGAACAAGATTACTACTACAAAATAACACATTGCGATTACGATTGGACCCCTTCCCAACTATTAAAATCACAATATTTAAATGGAGCGGACAACCAACGAATCATAAATTACGAAAATAGCTACAATACCCTACAACCTTACAGCAACTACACTTTAACGCTTCCCAACGATGAAGTTTCCTTTAAAGTAAGCGGAAATTATATGCTAGAAATTTATAATAGCACCGGCGACATACAATTTAGCAGACGTTTTTTAATCTATGAAAACAAAGCCGCAGTAAGTGCCACAGTAAAAAGGTCAAGGGATTTTAATTACCTAAACACCAAACAAGTAATTCAATTTACCATTAACACTTCTAACGTAAAGGTGGTTAATCCAAAAGAGCAAATAAAAACAAATATTATACAGAATTATCAGTGGAACACTAGTATTAATACTCTTAAACCTCAATTTACCTTAGGAAACGAATTGGTTTATAAATATGACCAAGAAGCATCATTTTATGGTGGCAACGAATATTTGAATTTTGACACCAAAGACCTACGCTCCCCTACATTTGCCATTTCTAGGATAGAATATACAGATGTCTATCATCATTATCTATTTGCCAATCAATTGAGAAAGGACCAAAAATATACCTACTTCCCGGACATAAATGGCGATTTTCAAATTAGAACATTACAGGGCTCCGATGTTTCTAGAGAAGCAGAATATACCCTTGTGCACTTTAAACTTCCTTACACCGCTGAACTTGGACTTAACAGTATATACGTTACCGGCAAGTTCAACAATTATGACCTGACCGAAGAAAATAAAATGGCCTACAATGAAGAAACAGGCTATTTTGAATTAGCCTATCCCTTTAAGCAAGGTTTTTACAACTATAAATATGTAATGGTAAAAGAAGACGGTTCCGTTGAACCCAATTTCATTAGTGGTGATTTCCATTTTACCGAAAACAACTATTTAATATTGGTGTATTTTAGAAATTTTGGAGACGTTTATGATAGTTTAATAGGAATTGGCAATACCAACTCAGAAACTATCACCAATTAGTTATCTTTAGGGTGCAAACCAACCTAAAAAATGAAACAAGAAAATTGGCCAGTAAATAGGGGACGCTACCAATTAAAATATCGTGGGGTTAGTTGCCTAAATTGTGGCCACCCATTGGACATTAGCGATAAATATTGCCCCAATTGCTCCCAGGCCAATAGCACCAAAAAATTGACACTTAAAGATTTTGTAAATGAATTTTTATCCAGCGTCATAAATTACGATTCCAAACTAATACGAACCCTTTACGTTATGCTCCTTAAACCCGGTAGTATAACTAAAGATTATATTGCCGGCAAAAGAATAGCTTATACCAACCCCTTTAGATTTTTATTAAGCTTAGCCTTTATCTATTTTATTCTAGTTAACCTAAATAGCAATTATGATAGCTTTTTGGACCTAGATTTGGAAAACCAAATGAACATTGAAAACGGATTTAGTTTTGCGGATTCAGAAAAGTTCAAAAAATTAGATTCCATTCGAATTTCAGAAACAGAGGCAGTTTCCATTTCCATGGCAGACACTACTCATCAATTTAATGCGGATCGTATTAAAGGTTTAGAAACATTAGATTCCATTACCCAAAACCTAGACAAAATAATAGAGAAAGAACGGCTTTCCGATTCTATAATGGTAAACAATCCTAAAAAGTACTATTCAGAATTACAAGCTAACGACCCAAGTTTTACAGACAAAATGGAGTTTTTCATGGCCATGATAAAAAGAGACTCTTTAAAAAGTTTTAATCAGGCCAAACAAAAATATGGTGCAAAAGATAACTGGAGCACCAAAATGGCCTTCAACGGTTCCAGAAGTTTTTTACGTGCCTTAGCAGAACCAGACTACTGGATCAACGACACCATTGGTAAGCTACCATTTGTGATATTCTTCTTTATGCCCATATTTACGGTCTTCATTAAACTAGCTTACATCCGAAAAAATTATACCTATACCGATCATTTAATCTTTAGTTTCCATAACCAATCCTTAATGTTTATCTTGCTCATCCTTAGCTGGCTAATAGATTGGATTTTTGGCACCAGCAGTATGTGGTTGTTCGTAACATTGTTCTCCATATACCTGTTTCAGGCCATGAGAAAATTCTACAGCCAAGGAGTTCTTAAAACAATTATAAAGTACTTGTTTCTGAACACGGTATTTTTATTTTTAGCAACTATAAGCATTGTGCTTTTATTTACTGGAAGCGCTATTACATATTAAAGTATGATTACTCAGGTTACCAATGGTATTAAAATTTCTGTAGAAACTTCTTTTGAGGGAACTTTCTTTAAAAATTACAAAATGCATTACGCATTTGGCTATACCATTTCCATAGAAAACCAAACCAACGCATCCGTTCAATTAATAACCAGACATTGGGATATTTTTGATGCGCTTAAAGACATAGAAACGGTAGACGGTGAAGGTGTTATAGGCAAAAAACCGGTAATCTTACCTGGCAAAACACATTCCTACAGTAGTGGCTGCTTATTAGCTTCACCTATAGGCGCCATGAAAGGTTTTTATACCTTAATAGAATTGGTTTCTGGCGAAACCTTTGAGGCAGAAGTACCTACCTTTAAGTTCGCCGCTCCTTTCGCCATGAACTAATTAGGTTTATATTTCACAAACCATAACCCTTTTGTTACCTTTGTTGTAATCATAAATTCTAATTACAACAACTATGGGTAAAGGATTCTTTCAAGTTCCTACAGCTATAAACGAACCTGTTAAAAGTTATGCCCCAGGAAGTCCTGAGCGTGAAGCAGTTTTAAAGCAATACAAAGCATTTTTTGATAGTAAGGTAGAGGTGCCATTATATATTGGTAGCGAAGAAATATATACGGGCGACACCCAAACCATGTCCCCGCCACACGACCATAAACACGTTGTTGGTACTTTCCATAAAGCAACAAAGGCCCACATAGAAAAGGCAATTCAAAACAGCTTAGATGCAAGAGAAAAATGGGCTAATTTAACTTGGGAGCAAAGAGCTGCCATTTTCTTGAAAGCCGCAGATTTAATTGCCGGTCCGTACAGGGCAAAAATAAATGCAGCAACTATGATTGCGCAATCCAAAACGATTCATCAAGCTGAAATAGATGCCGCATGTGAATTGATTGACTTCTTAAAATTCAATGTTGAATTTATGAGTCAAATTTACCAGGAGCAGCCAGAATCTGCCGAAGGTTTATGGAATCGAGTAGAGTATAGACCCCTAGAAGGTTTTATATATGCAATTACCCCTTTTAACTTTACGGCAATAGCTGGTAATTTACCAGCAAGCGCTGCTATGATGGGCAATGTTGTGCTTTGGAAGCCAAGTGATAGTCAAGTATATTCAGCCAAAATAATAATGGATGTATTTAAAGAAGCTGGGTTACCAGACGGTGTCATCAATATGGTAATGGGTGATCCTGTAATGGTTTCTGATACGGCCCTAGCTAGCCCAGACTTTTCTGGTCTTCATTTTACCGGTTCTACCCATGTATTCAAAAGCCTTTGGAAGCAAATTGGAAACAATATTGATAAATACAGAACGTATCCTAGAATAGTAGGCGAGACCGGAGGTAAAGACTTTATAATTGCACACCCGTCTGCAGATGCAAAACAGGTAGCAACAGCTATTACCCGTGGTGCCTTTGAATTTCAAGGACAAAAATGTAGTGCTGCTTCTAGGGTATATTTACCTAAATCTACCGCCAATACTATATTGGATTATGTAAAAGCCGATTTGGAAAGCTTTAACAAACCAGGTTCACCGGAAGATATGAGCAATTTTATCACAGCGGTTATACATGAAGGCTCTTTTGACAAGCTAGCTAAGTTTATTGATCAAGCTAAAGCAAGTTCTGAAGCAGAAATAGTGGCTGGTGGAAACTATGATAAAAGTGTAGGCTATTTTGTAGAACCAACTGTAATCTTGACTACAAACCCACATTACGAAACCATGGAAACAGAATTGTTTGGACCAGTGGTTACCGTTTATGTTTATGAAGACCAAGATTGGAGCAACACGCTTAAATTAGTAGACAACACCTCTATATATGCTTTGACGGGGGCAGTTCTTTCAAAAGATCGTTATGCCATTGACGAAGCTACAAAAGCACTACAAAACAGTGCAGGTAACTTTTATATTAATGACAAACCAACTGGTGCCGTTGTAGGTCAGCAACCATTTGGCGGCGCAAGGGCATCTGGAACCAATGACAAGGCTGGTTCTGCTCAAAATCTATTACGCTGGGTTTCTCCAAGACTTATTAAAGAGACTTTTGTAACGCCAACAGACTACAGATATCCATTTCTAGGTTAGAAAAAAACTAAATAGAATTTACTGAGAAGCCCTGCAAATGCAGGGCTTTTTCATTATTTACCATCAACCAAATACTATTCTATGTAAATTTAACGTTAATTAATTGTGTTTTAAATGTTATTTACAGAACTTAGAACTTTAAACGTATTGATTATGAAGGATGCAGTAGAAAGATTTTGGATTAAGATGAAATTGAAATTTGAAGATATTTGGGACTATATAAAAGTATTTGCGGAAAAATATCGCACTTCTTATTATTACAACCTATTTCATTAATATTCAAATAATTAAATTCACCTAAATTAAATAGGCTATTGGTTTAATTGTTAACTTTCCCTAATAAATCTAGAAACTAACAATTTACCACTATGAAAAACGCAATTGTAATTTCCATTAGCATGTTATGCCTTTTTGCTACGGCACAGAATATACCAGCCAAATCAACTACTATTGCCCTAGCAAGTAATGAGACCCAACTTGTACAAGAAACCCTAAAAGGCATGCTGTACAGGGTTCAAGACCAAGTAGAACAATTAGCAAGTGCTTTTGAAGAAGAGCAGTATGATTGGAAACCAGCAGAAGGCATACGCTCAGTTAGAGAATCTATTTTACATGTAGCTGCCGCCAATTATTTTTTAGCCACTAAATTGGGTTATACGCCACCTGCAGATACCGATTTTATGACTATGGAGGTAAATATAAAGGGAAAAGAGAACGTACTAGCTGCATTAAAAAAATCCAACGAATTTATATTGTCCAAAATCACAGAGGAAAAGGCAGAAAATTTTGGTTCAGAGGTAGATTTTGGTTTTGCAAAGTTTAATAGACTTGCTGGTTTGCTAATAATCTTAGAGCACGCAGGGGAACATAAAGGCCAACTAATTGCTTATGCCAGATCTAACAATGTTACCCCGCCTTGGAGCCAACAATAATTGATGAATACCCCGTTTTCAGGGGTATTTTTAATTGCAATCTTTTCTAATTTGCATCGTTACTAATTAGATTAATTGCACCATCATGAAAAAACGTATCGGTAATTTTATCTTAGGCTTAACGCTTTATCCCTTTACTTTTTTACTCAATAGCTGTAGTCCTATTGGCAAACCGGTAAATCCAGAAATTTCTAAAAACCATTATTACAACAAAAACAAAACAGGAGTTATTTGGAGCCGTCAAGGTAATTGGTTTGCGCTCGGGAAAACCCCAATGAATGTAGATGTAGCATCCTTTGAGGTACTTAATCCTTACTTGAGCAAAGACCATAACCAAATTTATTATTTTGCCAATCCTATTGACCCCAATACTGTTTCCATCGAAAAATTTTACGCTAAAGAGGGATACTTGAACTACTATATTGGGTTTGACGATAAACATGTTTACACATTTACCAACACCGAAACATCTGCCGGCACAGAATATACCGCTACGATTATTGATAGCGCCAAACCAGACAGTTTTTCATATTATGAGATAGATTGGGCAAAGGATAAAGAACATTATTTTTATCGGAATACACTGGTTAATGTAGACTTTGATAGTTTTACACACTTAAATGAGCACTACAGTAAAGACAAAAATTCTGCTTTTGCACATATAAATGGTAATTTCCATACTTTACCATTAACAAAACTAGAAACTTTTGATGTCTTTAAAGACAGTTACTATGCTTATGACAATGAGCATATTTATTATTTAAATCAACCGGGAGACACCACGGCTACATCCCCAATAACTACTATAAAAGCCAACACTACTAAAAGGACCCGCTTATTAAATAAAGAATATTTAAAATCTGGTGAACATATTTACTTTGCAGGAAAACCCTTAAAGAACGTAGATAGTGAAAACTTTGAGATTGTAGGGGTTTGGTATGGTAAAGACAAAGAAAATG
The DNA here is from genome assembly GCF_002072105.2 of Croceivirga radicis. GTDB lineage: Bacteria > Bacteroidota > Bacteroidia > Flavobacteriales > Flavobacteriaceae > Croceivirga > Croceivirga radicis. The sequence continues at coordinate 430,118 of NZ_MTBC01000002.1, read as the reverse complement.
TTTACTACAAGGACCAACTAATAACTGGAGCAGATGCGGCAACATTTACCCTGCAAGAGGTTGGCTATGGTGTAGAAGATAAGCACGGTACTTATATTGGAGGCCAATTAGCACCTAAACCCGTAAACTAAATTATTTGCCGTTATACTTTTGAGGTAGATAAACTACTTTTTTTGTTTCGAAAAAGTCTTCGTCAAAAAAAGCACTTAGATTAAATTCTTCAATGTTACGGTAACCTTTTAATTCTTCGGTCAAATCACCACCTTTCAAGTAAAGGATGCCATTTCTACGGTCATGAACAGAATCTTTTTTGATTTTACCTTTGGTCCAATGCACAAAAGTTGGCATAGCAGCTACCGCCCTGCTCACTATAAAATCAAACTGACCGGGCAAATCTTCTACTCTAGTATGATGGGCAGTAACATTGGTCAATCCAAGCCCATCTACCACCTCTTGAACAACCTTTATCTTTTTACCTATGGCATCTACCAATGTAAATTTAACATTGGGAAACATAATTGCTAAAGGTATACCCGGAAAGCCTCCGCCAGTACCAACATCTATAATTTCAGCACCATCTTTAAACTCTTGAACCTTTACAATACCAAGGGAATGTAGCACGTGCCTTAAATACAGCTCATCTATATCTTTACGGGATACCACATTTATCTTCTGATTCCAATCCTTATACAATTCCTCTAACCGCTCAAACTTTGCTTTTTGATTGTCCGTGAGTTTCGTAAAATATTTATAAATGATATCGGCTTTCATGCAAACAAGAATTATTTTGGCGCAAAAGTAGTATTTTTAAGCACTTAAAATTGGATACATGTACTTAAGAAAGTATAGAACTATAGGTATCCTAAAACAATATTATGCAGAAAGATTTAATACGTTTCCCCCGCAGGGACGCCGCTAACTTTTTTAGAACACTAAACAAACGCGTTAATCAATATTTTAAAGAACATAAATTAAAAAAAACGGGGAATTGGCAACTTCACCTTAAAACATTAATCATGTTTGCCATATTTTTAACTCCCTACTTTTTAATGCTATCCTTAAACCTACCCACTTGGGCGCAGTTTTTACTTACCATTGTTATGGGAGTAGGAATGGCCGGTGTAGGTATGAATGTTATGCACGATGCCAATCATGGTTCTTACAGCCAAAAAAGTTGGGTTAACAAAATTATGGGTAGCAGCATGTACCTCTTAGCCGGTAATGTATACAATTGGCAAGTACAACATAATGTTTTACACCATACGTATACCAATATCCACGAACACGATGAAGACATGGAAGCTGGTAGAATCTTACGTTTTTCTGAACATGCTGAATGGAAAAAACACCATAAATTTCAACATTGGTACAGCATTTTATTGTATGGGCTACTTACCTTTAATTGGGCTATTACAACAGATTTTAAACAAATGTATAGCTATACCAAGAGAAAATTGTCTTATGGCAAATTGCCTAACCCAGTTTTAAACTGGAGCACCCTTGCCATTACCAAAGCCTTATATTTTACCATCTGGATTTTATTGCCCATACTATTTTTTGATATTCCTTGGTGGCATGTTTTAATTGGCTTTTTTGTAATGCATTATACCGCTGGCTTAATTTTAAGTGTGGTTTTTCAGTTAGCACACATAGTAGAAGAAGCAGAAACACCACTACCGGATGAAACAGGTAACATGAAAAATACCTGGGCCATACACCAATTGTTCACTACGGTTAATTTTGGAACTAAAAATAAAATCATTAACTGGTTTACCGGAGGCCTAAACCACCAGGTAGAGCACCACATTTTCCCAAACATTAGCCATATACATTACACAAATATTGCCAAAATTGTGAAAGAGACCGCTTCAGAATTCAATTTGCCGTACAACGAATACCAAACCACGAGAAAAGCTATAATTTCGCACTTTAAACATTTAAAAGAGTTAGGTAAAGAACCTACTTTACAATATTAGTAAACGGATAAATTCATGAGCAACCAGCAACTATCAGACAGGATTAACAGCTTAGTGCCATCGGCAACTTTAGAGATGGCGGCAAAGGCAAGATCTTTAAGGGCTGAAGGAAAAGACGTAATAGGATTAAGCCTTGGAGAACCAGATTTTAATACTCCAGACTATATTAAAGAAGCAGCTAAAGCGGCAATAGACCAAAATTACAACTCCTACACTCCAGTAGATGGTTATGCTGATTTAAAGCAAGCTATTATTACTAAATTCAAAAGAGATAATGGCCTCTCTTACGAGCCTGCCCAAATAGTTGTTTCCACGGGCGCCAAACAATCGCTTTACAATGTTGCACAAGCAGTATTAAACAAAGGAGACGAGGTTATTTTACCTTGTCCTTATTGGGTTAGCTATAGCGATATTGTTAAGCTTGCAGACGGGGTGCCGGTAGAGGTACCCACTACCATAGCTTCTAATTTTAAAATGACTCCCGAGCAACTAGAGGATGCCATAACCCCAAAAACCAAAATGATTTGGTACAGCTCTCCTTGTAACCCAAGTGGGTCTATATATAGTAAAGAAGAGCTACGTGCACTGGCCGATGTTTTACAAAAACATCCACAAATTATAGTGGTAAGTGATGAAATTTACGAGCACATTAATTACGGTGTAACAGCGCACGCATCTATGGCGCAATTTGAAGACATGTATGACCGAACCGTGACAGTGAACGGGGTTGCAAAGGCATTTGCCATGACCGGCTGGAGAATTGGTTACATTGGCGCACCAAGTTACATTGCTAGGGCTTGTAACAAACTACAAGGACAAGTTACCAGTGGCGCTAATTGTATTGCCCAACGTGCGGTAATTACAGCTTTAGAAGAAAGCCCAGAACGCATCCAATATATGGTAGATGAGTTTAAGAATAGAAGAAAATTAATTCTTGAACTTTTAAATGACATTCCTGGTTTTGAATGTAACGAACCAGACGGAGCGTTCTATGTGTTCCCAAACATTTCAAGTTATTTTGGAAAAGAGCTGAATGGAACAAAAATTAACAACGCTTCGGATTTTGCCATGTACATTTTAGAGCATGCAAACGTGGCAACCGTTACCGGAGATGCCTTTGGAAACCCAAACGGTATTCGTATTTCCTATGCTGCCAGCGTAGATGAAATTAAAGAAGCCGTAGCTAGGATCAAAGCCGTTTTATAGCTTTAAACCTTTTTCCAGAAATAAGGTACAAATATTATTAGGACGGTGAATAATTCTAGCCGTCCTAATAACATTAGAAAACAGCACCACAACTTACCCACATCTGGTAGCTCACTAAAATTAACCACTGGATTTAAATCGCCCAAGGCCGGACCTACATTACCCAGTGAGGAAGCAGAACCACCTATTGCCGATTCAAAATCCAATCCTAAATAACTTAACACTAAGGCTCCTATTATAAACAGTAGCATATAGAGTACAAAGAAGCCAATTATATTGTATACAATATGTTCGCTCACGGATTTGTTGTTAAACCGAACAGGAATAATAGCATTGGTATGCAAGGACCGTTTAAACTCCAACAAACCGTTTTTGATAATTAGAAGGTGGCGCATTACTTTGATTCCACCAGAAGTAGAACCAGCACAACCACCCAAAAACATTAAACCAAAAAAGAATACCGTTAAAAAAGGAGTCCAATTGGTAAAATCCGCGGTAACAAATCCAGTAGTTGTAATTATAGCCACTACTTGAAAAAGTGAGTGCCTAAAAGCGCTTTCCGCTTCGCCCCAAACCATAGGATGGTAGTCAGAGACAGGCACATCTGCCTGCAACCATACTATAAAACCAGAAATCAAAGTAAAACTTATAGTAAAAATTGTGTACACCCTAAATTCTTCATCCTGTAATACCCGTTGAATTTTGCCCGTAAAAGCAAAGTAACTCATTACAAAATTAGTACCCGCCAAGAACATAAAAACGATTATGATGTACTGTATCACCGGGCTATAGTTGTAGAAAGCTACACTGGCATTTTTAGTAGAAAAACCACCAGTACTCAGAGTGGCCAATGCGTGGTTAATTGCATCAAAAAAGGTCATTCCCGCTGCCCAAAGCAATAAGGTCTCCGCCAAGGTATATCCTACGTAAATATACCACAATCGCTTTGCCGTATCTGTAATTCTAGGATGTAACTTGTCTCCGCCCGGACCGGGAGCCTCAGCAGAAAATAACTGCATACCACCAATACCCAATAACGGCAAAATGGCAATTGCCAATACAATTATACCCATACCCCCTATCCAATGGGTAAGACTACGCCAAAGCAGAATACCTTCTGGTAGAACTTCAATGTCGTTTAAAATAGAAGAACCCGTTGTGGTATAGCCAGAAATGGTTTCAAAAAATGCATCTGTCAAAGAAGGGATGGATCCCGAAAAAACATATGGCAATATCCCTGAAATAGACATGATAAGCCATCCAAAAGTAACAATTAGATACCCTTCTTTTTTCTTTACTTCTTTTCTATGACCCCTGGTATAAAACATGGCCATAACGCCAACAAGCATAGTAACTATGGCCGCAGAAAGAATTTCCATGGTTGCGCCATCTTTATAGACACCGCTAACAATACCGGCCAAAAGCATAAAAGAACCATTGCACAACAGCAATAGCCCCATTATGTGTAAAATGATCCTAAAATTGAATCGCATTATAAAAACAGCTTTTCTATTTTGGCAATTGCCTTTGGTAACGCACAAACCACCACCTTATCTCCTGTGGTTATTCTAAAATCTCCTAAAGCAATTATACCTTCTCCTTTTCTAATTACCCCACCTATTATGGCTTCCCTTGGAAAATCTAATTCTTTTATTACTTCACCATTAACATAAGAGCCGGGTTTTACCTCAAACTCCAACAGCTCCGCATTTAAGTTGTTCAATCTAGTTAAGGCCAATACCTCTCCCCTACGCACAAATCTGAATATATTATTGGCCGCTAAAAGTTTTTTATTAATTAAGGTATCTATACCAATGGACTGGGACAATTGAAAATAATCCATGTTTTCTACCAAGGCAATGGTTTTTTTAATACCCTTGGATTTTGCCACCAAACAAGACATAATATTAGTTTCAGAATTACCGGTAACGGATACAAAAGCATCCATGGATTCCAAGCTTTCTTCTTCCAATAATTCTACATTGCGGCCATCACCATTAATTACCAAGGCATTGGGCAGATTCTCTGCCAAATCCATTGCTTTTTCTTTATTCTTTTCAAAAATCTTAACGTTGAATTTCTTAGAACAAAGATCTCTAGCTGTTTTAAAGCCAACTTTACTACCGCCAAGAATCATCACATTTTTTATTTCACGCTTTTGCATCCCAGTAAGCTTTAACAGCTCTTCTACCCCGTTTTGACAGGTGACAAAATAAACTTGGTCTCCTTCCTTAAAAACAGTATCACCACGTGGTATAAGTGTATATTGGGTTCCCATACGCTGCAAGGCAATGGGCATAAAATGTAATTCTGGAAAAACCCGAGCTGCCTCTTTAACCGATTTACCCACAAATGGGGCGCTCTTAGGCAAAAACACCCCTACCATGGTCAGTAATCCATCTTCAAACTCATAAGTATCACTAAAAGCTGACTTATTCAACAACAACTGAATTTCCGAAGCAGCTAGCTGTTCTGGAGAAATTAATTCGTCTATACCAAGCTCGTTAAAGCGAAGAATATCTTGATTATATATAAACTCTGTGTTGGAAATTCTAGCAATAGTCTGCTTACAACCTAATTGCTTGGCCAGCATACAAAGCGTAATGTTTGTGGTCTCAGATGCGGTAACACCAATTACCAAATCCGAAGCTTCTACCTTGGCATCTTGCAGAACCTCTACAGAGGTTGCATCTCCGCGTAGCACCCTAATATCCAGATGCGTATCTGCATAACCCAGACTTTCCTTATCTGTATCTATCAACGTTATTTCTTGTGACTCATAAGACAACAATTTTGCCAAATGAAATCCTACCTCACCAGCACCTGCAATGATTATTTTCATTACCTATCTTCTAATTAAAAAATCTAAGTTTTATGGGAAAGTTCTTTTGGGTTGGTTTACAAAACACTTTATCCCAAGGATTTAATTCTTTTATGGCAGCAAAAGTAATCAATTTATTATTGCAAATAACTTATCTGCTACCTAGGTTCCGTTATCGTATCTTTGCCAATAAAATTGTTTTATGGCGCAGCACGTAAATCCGTACAAGGATAGTGATTTAGGCAAGAAAGCCCAAGTAACCCAGATGTTCGACACCATTTCTAAGAACTATGATGGCTTAAACCGAGTTATTTCTTTGGGTATAGACGTAAAATGGCGTAATAAAGTTGTTAAAATCTTGGCCGGGACCAATCCTGAAAAAATATTGGACATAGCTACCGGGACCGGCGATTTGGCCATTAACCTTAATAGAACCGGAGCAAAACAAATTATTGGGCTAGATATATCTCCTGGAATGCTTGCTGTTGGTAAGGAAAAGGTAACGGAAAAAAAGCTAGACCAAACTATAGAAATGGTGCTTGGAGATAGCGAGAACCTTCCGTTTGAAGCCAACACTTTTGACGCCATTACCGTTGCCTTTGGTGTTAGAAATTTTGAAAATCTAGAAAAAGGCCTTACCGAAATTAATAGGGTTTTAAAACCAGGCGGAACTTTTGTGGTTCTTGAGACTTCCGTACCCACTAAATTTCCTTTTAAACAAGGCTACCAATTATACAGCAGATACATTTTACCTACTATTGGCAAACTATTTTCTAAAGATAAAGTTGCCTACAAATACCTATCAGAATCTGCTGCCGTTTTTCCATTTGGTGAGGCTTTCAACAATATTTTGAAGAAAACGGGGTTTATACGTGTAGAGAACAAACCTCAGACCTTAGGGGTGGCAACTATATATGTAGCCTCAAAATAAGCAAATGAAAAAACAATTTCTACTTAGTAGTTTTCTGTTATTCACGGCCTTTTGCCAAGCCCAACTATTTGGCAAAGACCCAATAATTAATATACAGAACGAAGACAAAGCCTTTCTAAATTACGGCTACTACCTTGGTTTTAACCAATACGATTTTAAGTTTGAATACAAGAATGATATTGGACAGGATGTGTTAGTGAACAAGGGAATTGGATTTAATGTTGGCCTTATTGGAGAAATGCGCATTAATGAATTTGTAGACCTTCGTTTTGAACCTGGACTGCTTTACGCCCAAAGAGACCTTGGATTTCCAGGGTTTACCACTGCACAAGATGCTATTAGGGAAGTACGCTCTACCTACATTCGTTTTCCCCTATTGGTAAAATTAAGTACTAAACGGTACAACAATATAAAACCTTTTGTAACTGCTGGTGGCTACAGCGCTATTAACCTTGGTGCAAAAGAAGATAGTTTAGACGATAATTCTTCTGGAGAATTTAGGATGAAGAAGAATGTTTACGGTTACGAACTTGGTTTTGGAATAGACATCTATACAGAGTTTTTCAAATTCACGCCTTCCATAAGAGGTGTTTTTGCCCTTACCAATGAAATTATACCAGATAATAACCCTAACAGTCCTTGGACGGGAAATATTGAAAGCATGAAAACAAGGGGAATCTTTGTAAACTTTACCTTCGAGTAAAAATACTAACCTCTTCTAAGTTCGTTCAATAAGATAGCGGTTGCCGTTGCTACGTTAAGGCTTTCCGTATGCGGGCTACCAAATTGAGGTATACAAACCCTTTTATTGCAAAAGGCCTCAACCTTTTTACTTATACCGTTAGCTTCATTCCCCATTACCAAAACACCTTTCTTTGGTAAATTCTCGCCATATACTGGTGCACCATCCATAAATGCCCCATAGACTGGCAATGTATTATTATTAAAAAAGGAGGCCAACTCTGTATATTCTACCTGTACCCTGGCAATAGACCCCATTGTTGCCTGCAACACCTTTGGATTATAACAGTCTACAGTTTGTACAGAACAAACTAAACGTTGAATACCAAACCAATCGCACAACCTTATAATAGTACCTAAATTACCTGGATCTCTTACATCATCCAAAACCAACGTCCAATCAGCTTCAATAGTCTTTGCGCTAGTAGGTATTTTAAAAACGGCAAGTACACCACTGGGTGTTTTTAAAGCGCTTATTTTTTTTAAATCTTCCGCGGTAATTTCATCACAATCAAAATTCTTGAATTCATCACTATGTTCAGCGGTTACCAAGAGTTTTTCTAAACTATAATTAGAATGTAATAGCTCTTTTACCGTTTTAATTCCTTCAACAAAAAAAAGTTCAAGTTCATTTCGGTATTTTTTTTGATGTAATCGCTTAACATCTTTTAACCACTTTTTGCTCACCATGGCAAATCACGTTATTTTTGAATTCTTAATACAAGTATAGGTGCTAAAAAAAGGAAGGGCAAATTTAGGTTTATTATTGGTAGCAATTGCCTTATTCTCTTGTAATGCGGTAAAAAAGGTGGGCGAAGATGAATATTTGCTTACCGAAAATGAGATTTTGATAGACAGCGTTAAAACCAAAGACCCCATCATTAAAAATCTTATTTCCCAAAAACCAAATAGCAACATTTTAGGATATCCACTTAGGTTAAACTTATACAATCTGGCAAAGGACAATCCAGATTCGCTATACCATGCATGGTTAAACAAAAAACCAAAGCGTAAAGAAAGGCTAACCAAATTCTTATCCGCCAAACAAGTAGAACGTTTGGGTAATTCATTTTTGGTAACCGGGTATAATGATTTTTTAAAAAATACAGGCGAAGCACCAGTTGTTATTGATACCTCCAAAGCAAGAAAATCTGCTGAAAGGCTTGCGGCCTACTACGCTACTAAAGGTTATTTCAATGCAACTGCCCAATATACCATAGCACCTAGCAAGAAAGAAAAACGTGCGAGTATTAGCTATAAAGCCACTTTAAGAAAACCCTACTTCATAGATAGTTTAGACACAAAAATAGCAACTGCAGAATTAGATTCTATTTACAGAAAAAACATAGATAGCTCCAAGGTTAGAGCCAAGCAACAATTTGATCTAGAAAAATTCAATAAAGAGCGGGAACGCCTAACCACCTTGTACAGAAATAGTGGCATCTATAATTTTCAAGAAAGCTCTATTAATTTTGACATTATTAGGGATACAATTAAAGGGAATGATGACCAAAAAATGGACATTACCCTCAACGTAAATAATCCTAGAAGCAATAACGATTCCATAACCGCTAAGCCTTATAAGGTACATCGTTTTAACAAAATCAATATATATCCAGATTATTCTTATGACACGGATATAGACAAGTTGGACACTATACAGCACGAGAACTATACCATTTATTTTAAGGACAAACTAAAGTACAGCCCCAAAGCACTTACAGATGCTATCTTTTTTGAAAAAGACAGTGTTTATAGAGATTTGGATTACATACGTACCAATAGACAGGTTACCAATTTAAATACGTTTAGATATCCTAATATAGAATTAACTCCTATAGATACCCTTGGTCTTTTAGACGCAGACGTATACCTGGCCGCCAGACCAAAATATTCTTTAGATGCATCCTTTGAGCTAACGCGCTCTAACATACAGCAACTTGGCATTGGCTTTGGCGGATCCGTTATTACAAGAAATGTATTTGGTGGCGCAGAAACATTAAGTTTATCGGCTAGAGGTTCTATTGGATTTTTGGATAGCGATATTTCCAACGAAAGTATAAGTTCAGAATTGGGAGGAGACATCAACCTAACCTTTCCCAGGATTTGGTTTCCTTTTAACACAGAAAAAGTAATACCCTACTACATGCTACCACAGACAAGACTTTCTGTAGGTACATCTTTTCAAAATAATATTGGACTGGATCGCCAATCTTTAAACTCCGTACTATCCTATTCCTGGTCACCTACTACCTTAAAAAAGCACAATATTGAATTATTGAATATTGAATTTGTTAGAAATACAGACGTAAAAGATTTTTTTAATGTGTACAACAACACATATGATCGCTTAGACGAAATTGCCAACCTTTACCAAGACCCTAACGAGTATCCAGAACTTGCGAGCGCATTTGAAACCTTTGATAGTGAGATTGATAGCCTACGGTTAATAATTCCAAAGGGCACAGAAGATTTTATTGACACTGTAACAACACAAGGTTTTGATATTACACAAGATAATTTAGAAACCGTACGCAGTATACAAGAACGTAAAGATCGTTTAACCAGTAACAACTTAATTTTTACTACCAACTATACTTTTTCGCAAAACAATAGGGAAAACTTAACGGACAATACCTTTTATTCTTTTAGGGCATTAATAGAAAGTGCTGGTAATTTACTTTCGCTCACGGAAAACATAATTCCTTTTGAACAAAACGAAAACGACCAAGGACTTGTATTTGGTGTACCCTATTCACAATACATAAAAGGAGAGTTAGATTACATAAAACATTGGGAATTAAATCCAGACAACGTTGTTGCGTTTAGAGGATTTGTTGGCTTAGCGGTTCCTTATGGCAATGCTAACAGTATACCTTTTGTACGCAGTTATTTTGCAGGCGGATCTAATGACAATAGGGCTTGGAATGTCTATTCCCTAGGTCCGGGTAAGACCGATGATGTAAATGATTTTAATGAAGCTAACTTTAAAATTGGACTGAATTTAGAATATCGTTTTCCTATACTTGGTGATATTAAGGGGGCTTTATTTGCAGACGCTGGTAATATTTGGAACGTATTTGACAATGTTACGGACCCAGATGCACAATTTAATGGCATTAGTTCTTTAGGAGACATGGCCTTAGGTAGTGGTTTTGGCCTGCGATATGATTTATCATATTTTGTTATTCGTTTAGATTTAGGTTTCAAAACCTACAATCCAGCCTTGGATTATTCTGACCGCTGGTTTACAGATTTTAACTTGGGCGAGGCTGTTTGGAACATAGGAATCAATTATCCTTTCTAAGCCTAAATATTTTAGTACATTTACCACCTGATAAAAACAAGAAACCGACTAAAATGGCACATAACATTAAACCTGGAGTTGCTACAGGAGATCAAGTACAGGAAATTTTTAATTATGCTAAAGAGAAGGGCTTTGCTTTACCAGCGGTAAACGTAATTGGCACCAACACCATGAATGCAGTAATGGAAACAGCTGCCGCGTTGAACGCGCCAGTTATAATCCAGTTCTCTAACGGAGGTGCTCAATTTAATGCCGGTAAAGGCTTATCTAATGAAAACCAAAGAGCTGCGGTTTTAGGAGCAGTGGCCGGCGCAAAACATGTGCACGAAATGGCAGAGGCTTATGGAGCCACTGTTATTTTACATACAGACCATTGCGCTAAAAAATTACTTCCTTGGATAGATGGTCTTTTAGATGCAAGCGAAAAACACTTTAAAGAAACTGGCAAGCCGCTTTTTTCTTCTCATATGATAGATCTTTCTGAAGAGCCATTAGAAGAAAATATTGCAATCTGCAAAGAATACTTAGAGCGTATGGCCAAAATGGACATGACTCTAGAAATTGAATTAGGTGTTACTGGTGGTGAAGAAGATGGTGTGGATAATACAGATGTAGACAGTTCCAAGCTTTACACACAACCAGAAGAAGTTGCTTATGCTTACGAAGAACTTTCTAAAGTAAGCCCTAAATTTACCATTGCAGCTGCATTTGGTAACGTACACGGGGTATACAAGCCTGGCAACGTAAAACTTACGCCAAAAATCCTTAAGAATTCTCAAGAATACGTAACAGAAAAATACGGTGTTGAAGAAAACAATATAGACTTTGTTTTCCACGGCGGATCTGGTTCTACTGTTGAAGAAATAAGGGAAGCTATTGGTTACGGTGTTATAAAAATGAATATTGATACCGATTTGCAATATGCTTTCTTAAGTGGCGTACGTGATTATGTACAAGGCAAAAAAGATTATTTGCAAGGACAAATTGGTAACCCAGAAGGGGACGATGTTCCTAACAAGAAATTCTACGACCCACGTGTATGGTTAAGAGAAGGCGAAAAAGCTTTTTCTGACCGATTAAAAAAGGCATTTGAAGACCTTAACAATACAAATACACTATAATTATTAATTAATTTCCCCCGGCATATGACAGCTTGGTTTAAAAGAAAAGAAAAGGGAATACAGACCCGGACGGAAGAAAAAAAGGATACTCCAAAAGGCCTTTGGTATAAATCACCAACCGGTAAAATTGTTGAATCTGATGAGTTGGCAAAAAATTTCTATGTTAGCCCAGAAGATGATTACCACGTAAGAATTGGAAGCAAGGAATATTTTGAAATTCTTTTTGACGATAAATTCAAAGAGTTAGACGAAGACCTTACGGCAAAAGACCCTTTAAAGTTTGAGGATACCAAAAAATATACGGATAGATTAAAAGCGGCCAAAGAAAAAACTGGTCTTAAAGATGCGGTTAGAACCGCCGTTGGCAAATCTATGGGTAAAGAATTGGTGGTGGCTTGTATGGATTTTAGCTTTATCGGTGGATCCATGGGTGCGGTAGTAGGTGAAAAAATTGCACGTGCAATTGACCATGCCAGAAAAAAGAAATTACCATTTCTAATGATTTCTAAATCTGGTGGTGCCCGTATGATGGAAGCAGCGCATAGTTTAATGCAAATGGCAAAAACTTCTGCAAAGCTTGCCCAATTAGCAGATGCGGGACTCCCATACATTTCTTTATGTACAGACCCAACAACTGGTGGTACAACCGCTTCTTACGCCATGCTAGGAGACATTAATATATCAGAGCCGGGCGCCTTAATTGGTTTTGCCGGTCCACGTATTGTAAAAGATACTACCGGTAAAGAATTACCAGATGGTTTTCAAACAGCAGAATTCGTAAAAGAACACGGTTTCTTGGATTTTATAGTCCATAGAAGGGATTTAAAGAAAAAAGTGAATTTATATATTGATTTAATTACAAATCAACCATTAAGAACATTAGAAGAAGAGCCTGTTAATTAACAGGCTCTTTTTTTATTTCAAATATACCTACCAATAATTTGGTTTTGGCTCCAGCTATATTTGGCTTTGCCAAAATCTTGTAATCTTGGTAACCTTTAATGGCTAATTCGGTTTGGTTTTTTGCTAAAGAAAACTCCGTAAGTACTTTGTTTCCATACATCAAAAACTTTTGATTGGGTGTTCTTAGAAATCCTAAAGAATCCCCCTTAATAAAATTCAACTCATAATCCATGGTCTCTGGTGCAAAATAGGGATTGGCCTTGTAATTGGCCACATGGCCATTGGCATTTGTAACCGCCTCTACCTCTAGTATTTTAAATGTATATACATCACCAATAGCTGGGTTGGCCACTAAAACTTCCTTATCAGAAATTCTAGCGCTAGTACGTTGTTTCTTATTAAAATCGCGTTTCAATTCTGTCCCAGCATTATAAAGAAACCATCCAAACACCAATAGTATAGGTAAGGCTACTACAAAAGATCCGGTATAGCTCCAAAAAGGTGTTTTCAGTTTTAATAATTTCAAATTTATAGCCGTTCGTAAACTTGCAGATGTTTCCTTAATTAAATCATTGGTAACCTTGCTTTTTATACGATAATGCTTCTCTGCAGGGAAAATAGGCACATACCATATGTGAAATACCTTCTGCAAAAACTCCACCTTAATATCTTTATACTCCTTGCCCAACCCTAAATCTTCAGCAAAAAATGTTTTAAACTTTATACTATATGTACCTAATCTAATGAGCATACGCCGTACTTTATTCTAGCTAACGCACTTTGGCAATGCTAATTGCAAAAATCTGTTTATTTATTGCGATCAATCAATACATTTGATTTTACGGATAATACCGATATTTAACTTTTTAAAAATCTGTTTCAAAAAAAGCATTATCTTTGCCGCCTGATTGAAAACCAGTCAGGTACATAAAAATCATTTAAAACAATATTGGAATGTATTTAAGCAAAGAGGCTAAGGCCGAAATTTTCAAAAAACACGGTGGTTCTGAAGGAAACACAGGTTCTACTGAAGGACAAATTGCGTTGTTCACTTACAGAATTAACCATTTAACACAGCACTTAAAAAGAAATCATAAAGATTTCAACACAGAGCGTTCTTTGGTAAAATTGGTAGGTAAAAGACGTAGTCTTTTAGATTATCTTAAAAAGAAAGATATTAATAAGTACCGTGCCTTAATTAAGGATTTAGGTATCAGAAAATAAATTTTATTTGGGGGAAGCTTTGCTTCCCCTTATTTTTACCACGTCTTTTATAGACAAGCACAAAAAGCTGCACACAGTTTTTCATTGGTCGCAACACACAACAACACAACCCGACCGTCCGGAAGACGGTAGACCAATTAGTAATTAGCCCTTATACAACTTAAAGGGCAACACGTATTATTTATGATTCCAAAAACATTTAAAGAGGTCATAGACCTAGGAGACGGTAGGGAAATCTCTATCGAAACCGGAAAATTGGCCAAGCAGGCCCACGGTTCTGTTGTAGTACAGTCCGGCAAATGTATGTTACTATGTACTGTAGTATCCAATTACAATGCTGCAGACGTAGACTTTTTACCCCTTACGGTAGACTACCGTGAAAAATTTGCCGCTGCTGGGCGTTACCCTGGTGGTTTCTTTAAAAGAGAAGCTAGACCAAGTGATGGCGAAGTATTGACCATGCGTTTGGTTGACCGTGTTTTACGTCCTTTGTTCCCAAAAGACTACCACGCAGAAACTCAGGTAATGATTCAACTAATGTCTCATGACCCAGAAGTAATGCCAGATGCAATGGCTGGTTTGGCAGCATCTGCCGCATTACAATTAAGCGACATTCCATTTGAATGTCCTATTTCTGAAGTGCGTGTAGGGCGTGTAGACGGTAATTTAGTAATTAACCCTACGCTAGCGCAATTGGCAGTATCTGACATTGATATGGTTATCGGTGCTTCAGAAGACTCTGTAATGATGGTAGAAGGCGAGATGGATGAAATTTCTGAAGAAGAAATGGTAGAAGCCATCAAATTTGCCCACGAGGCAATTAAAGTACAGTGCGAGGCGCAACGAAAGTTGGCCGAAGCATTCGGAAAAAAAGAAACACGCGAGTACGAGCCAGAAGCCGCTGATGAAGAATTGGCACAGAAAATTTATGACATGGCATATGACAAAGTATATGCCGTGGCCAAACAAGGCTCTTCCAAAAAAGAAAGAAGTTTAGCTTTCTCTGAAATTAAGGAAGAAATCAAAGCCTCTTTCTCTGAAGAAGAACTAGAGACCTATGGTGGTTTAGTTTCTAAATACTACCACAAAGCAGAAAAAGAAGCCGTACGTAACCTTACCTTAGAAGAAGGTTTACGTTTAGATGGTAGAAAAACAGATGAAATTAGACCTATCTGGTGCGAGATAGATTATTTACCATCCGTACACGGTTCATCTATTTTTACCAGAGGTGAAACCCAAGCATTAGCTACGGTAACCTTAGGTACTTCTAGAGAAGCCAACCAAATAGATATGCCATCTTTTGAAGGTGAAGAAACATTCTATTTACACTATAACTTCCCTCCTTTTTCTACAGGAGAGGCAAGACCAATTCGTGGTACATCAAGAAGAGAGGTAGGTCATGGTAACTTGGCACAACGTGCTCTTAAGAAAATGATTCCTGCAGATTGTCCTTATACGGTACGTGTGGTTTCAGAAATTTTAGAATCCAATGGTTCTTCTTCTATGGCTACCGTTTGTGCGGGAACAATGGCATTAATGGATGCTGGTGTACAACTTAAAAAACCTGTTTCTGGTATAGCAATGGGATTGATCACCAATACGGAGAATGGAAAATTTGCTGTTCTTTCTGATATTTTAGGTGATGAAGACCACTTAGGGGACATGGACTTTAAAGTTACCGGTACCGAAGATGGTATTACCGCATGCCAAATGGATATCAAAGTAAAAGGATTGTCTTATGAAATTTTGGTAAAAGCCTTAATGCAAGCTAAAGATGGCAGAATGCACATTTTAGGTAAGCTTACAGATACTATTGCTACACCAAAAGCAGAAGTAAAATCTTACGCTCCAAAAATTGTAACCAAGATTATTCCTGGTGAGTACATTGGTGCCGTTATTGGTTCTGGTGGTAAGGTTATCCAAGAATTACAGAAAGAAACCAACACTACTATTGTTATCAATGAAGACCCGGTAACAGAAGAAGGTATTGTTGAAATATTAGGTACGGACCAAGCTGGTATTGATGCCGTTATTGCTAAAATTGATGCAGTAATGTTTAAGCCAGAAGTTGGTAGTGTTTATGAGGTTAAGGTAATTAAGATGCTAGATTTTGGTGCTGTGGTAGAATATATGGACGCACCAGGAAACGAAGTTTTGTTACATGTATCAGAATTGGCATGGGAACGTACCGATAAGGTAACAGATGTAATTAACCTAGGGGATATTATAGATGTTAAATACTTTGGTATTGATCCAAGAACTAGAAAAGAAAAAGTTTCTAGAAAAGCACTTTTACCAAAACCAGAAGGGTACAAAGAAAGACCACCAAGAAACGATAAAGGTGGTGACCGTAGAGGTAACAATAGAGATAATAGAGACAGAAAACCAAGAAGAGATTAATTCTCAATTATCCTAATAATAACAAGCCCTGACCTTTGGTTGGGGCTTTTTAGTTACAATTTTTTTTTGAATTTAATTTTACCTAAATGTAACTTTTTTGATCTTTTTACGTATAAGTATATGGGTAGTCCCCACAAAATTAAAAGAAAGGGATAATTTTAGATGAGACAGTTAAAGATTACAAAACAGGTTACCAACAGGGAAACCGCGTCTTTAGACAAGTATTTACAAGAGATTGGAAAGGTAGATTTAATTACTGCCGATGAAGAGGTAGAATTGGCCCAACGTATAAAAGCTGGGGATCAGGTAGCCTTAGAAAAATTAACTAAAGCTAACTTGAGATTCGTTGTTTCTGTAGCTAAACAATATCAAAACCAAGGTTTAACCTTACCCGATTTAATTAATGAAGGTAACCTGGGCCTTATCAAAGCGGCACAACGTTTTGATGAAACCCGTGGTTTTAAATTTATTTCCTACGCCGTATGGTGGATTCGTCAATCCATCTTACAAGCGTTGGCAGAGCAGTCACGTATTGTTCGTTTACCGCTTAATAAAATTGGTAGCATCAACAAAATCAATAAAACTTTTGCTTTTCTAGAGCAAGCACATGAGCGTGTGCCTTCTGCAGAAGAAATTGCAAAAGAATTGGATATGACCGTTGAGGATGTAAAACAATCCTTGAAAAATTCTGGTCGTCACGTATCAATGGATGCACCTTTGATCGATGGGGAAGACTCTAACCTATACGATGTACTTAAAAGTGGTGAGTCTCCTAATCCAGACAAAGATTTGTTGCATGATTCTTTACGTACGGAAATTGAACGTGCTTTAGAAACCTTAACTCCAAGAGAGGCAGATGTTATTCGTTTGTATTTTGGATTGGCAGGACAACACAGTATGACTTTGGAGGAAATTGGCGAAACATTTGACCTTACCCGTGAGCGTGTAAGACAAATTAAAGAAAAAGCAATCCGTAGGTTAAAGCATACCTCTAGAAGTAAAATCTTAAAAACTTATTTGGGGTAATACCCTATCCAAAGTACGGTTTTGGCAATAACACAATTGCTTTTTAATAAAGAAAATTGTACTTTGCGTTACTATAACAGTTTATCATGACTGTTCGTTTTTTGATTGATGAATAAACTCCGGCTGATTACCGGAGTTTTTTTGTGCCTATTCCTAAAGTTTTAAGAAAACCATTCAACAATTGGCAATACTTATTTAACTTTAAGCTTAATTCCCTAAGTTTCCCAAACAGAATAGACCCATAGAATGACCAAGAATTTTTACACACTAGCAGTAGTGTTTTTATGCCTTTCCTGCTCCAAAGAATATTCAGAAACCCAATTAGACCATACCAAATACAAGCTTGCCTCCACTTTACAGTTAGAAGCTATAGCCGCAGAACCCTTATTAGAAGCACCAGTAGCCATAAGTTTTGACGATAACGGCCAGCTTTGGGCACTAGAATTAATTGGCTATATGCGCAATATAGAAGGTACGCAAGAAGAAGAACCTGTGGGCCGCATTGTAATTTTAGAGGATAAAGATGAAGATGGTATAATGGACCACACTCGCGTATTCTTAGATAGTTTAAAATTAGCGCGCGCTTTTAGTCATGTCTACGGTGGTCTTTTATATGCAGAACCGCCTTTTCTATTTTTTACTGAAATCAGATCAGACAATACTCCAGGAAAAACAACCGTTGTAGATTCTTCCTATGCGGTAGGCGGTAATGTGGAGCACCAACCTAACGGATTAATGTATAATTTGGATAACTGGATTTATAACGCAAAATCCAACAAAAGATACCGTTTAAAAGATGGAAAATGGCTAACCGAAACCACTAGCTTTAGGGGTCAGTGGGGCATTACCCATGATGACATGGGGCGTTTGCTCTATAATGATAATTCCAATCAACTTAAAGGCGATTGGATATTGCCCAATATGCTAGATAATAATCCAAAAATTAATACTCTTAAAGCACTTAGAGCTACTATTGTGGCCAACCAAAAAGTATACCCTATACAAGCAACCTCCATTAACAGGGGCTATTTGCCCAATACGCTAGACAAAGAACAAAAAGTGAAAAATTTCACCAGTGCTTGTGGACCACTTTATTTTGAAGGAAGCAATTTACCCAATACGTTCCAAGGCAATGCCTTTGTTAGCGGTCCAGAGGCAAACTTGATCAAGCGAAACATATTGGAGAACCAAGCCCTTAAATTAAACGGAAAACAAGCTTACGCCAATAAAGAGTTTTTAATAAGTACGGATGAAAATTTTAGGCCGGTAAACAATTTCAATGGTCCGGATGGTTCTTTATTTGTTGTAGATATGCATCGTGGGGTTATTCAGCACAAGACCTATATGTCTGGGTATCTACGCCAAGAATATTTAAAAAAAGGCCTAGATACGGTCGTTGGTATGGGTAGAATTCTTAGAATAGGCAAAAGCTTAAAACCCTTAAGAAAACTTAAAATAAGTAAATGGACAAATTCGCAATTAATAGACTCACTGGCTTCTAAAAATATCTGGATACGAACTAGGGCACAACATCATCTTGTTGCAAAGGGCACACCAAAAACGATAGAATTACTACAAGAAAAGATTAAAAAAAGTAAAAGCAGACAACAACTTATACATCTACTCTACGCCTTAAGCGGTCTTGATGCTTTTACTAGTAATCTTTTTGAAATTGCAACATTATACCAATACCCCAAAGCTGCGGCTGTTGCCATAAAACTAGCGGTAGATCATAATATTACGCTCACCCCAGAACAATTAGATGCCTTTATAAGCATGCAGCATACCATGGTGGATTATTACTTAGGTTATTATTGGTCCAAACAGGCTAAGCACCATTTAGATGAAAAATGGCTTACACTTATTGGCGAATACCAAGAAGCAAATTGGTTTATAGAACCTGCCGTAGTTAATAGTTTAGGACATGAACAACTTTATTTACAAGAACGGTATGCAGCAGTATTACCTAATACCCAAAACCAAATAGACTCGCTTAGCAAAATACCCTTACCACAGCCCGAAAGTGTAATTTTTCAAGACGATAACCTTACCCGTGGTCGTACGTTGTTTAATCAACATTGCGCTACCTGTCATGGACCAGATGGCAGGGGTATTACCAATTTAGCACCACCTCTTCTAAATTCAGAATATGTAACAGGGCCAAAAGAGCGTTTTTTGGCAGTTATGCTATACGGCTTAAACGGACCCGTTACCATAAATGGCAAACGATACAACAATGGTATTGCCATGCCCGGCATAGGAGGAAATCCAGAAATAACCGACGAAAACATTAGGGATATTGGTAATTATATAAGGAATGCATTTACCCATAAAGCCCAACAAGATGTAGATTTGGAGACCATAAAAGAACTAAGGCAATTAGATCGTAAAACCGACCAGTCCTTTACAGAAGAAGAATTATTTGAGCTCTTTAAAGCAAATTAAAAAGGTAATGGCTTTGCCTAGACAATAAATAACACCATTAAAAAAGGAGCTTAAAGCTCCTTTTTTAATTCTTAATGCTGCTAATTTTAAGCCACCTTTTTAAGGGCCTTTTTAGCCGACACCGCTTTTTTAGAGGCCTTTCTAACGGCCATTTTTTTGACTTTAGCAGTTGCAATAGCTTTTTTAATTGCCTTTTTCTTAGCTTTTTTCTTCTTTAATTTTTTTAAGGATTTCAAAGCCTTTAAAAGACCTTTCTCTTTTTTAGCGACTTTCTTTTTAGCACTTTTAAATTGTTTTTTTAGCTTTTTCTTTTTAGACATACTAATCAAATTTATATTGCAAAGTTAACAAATTGTTAGGTAAACATTAATTTAAAAACAACCTGTTTCAATGCATTTACGTTAAGGCTATTCTAAATCCGCTTTTAATACCCTTCTTTAGTAGTACAATGCGTATTTTTACAAGGTATAATCAACTAGTACTATGCAAACAAAATTAGTAGCACCTTCCTTATTGGCAGCAGATTTTGGCAATCTGCAACGCGATATAGAATTAGTCAATAAAAGTGAGGCAGATTGGTTTCATATAGACATTATGGACGGTGTTTTTGTGCCAAACATTTCTTACGGAATGCCTGTTTTAAAAGCAATGGCCAAACATGCCAACAAACCGTTAGATGTGCACTTGATGATAGTAGACCCAGACCGTTACATAAAAACATTTGCTAGTTTAGGCGCAGATAACCTCAGCGTACATCTTGAGGCCTGTACCCACCTACACCGCACCCTACAAGCCATAAAAGCGGAAGGAATGAAGGCAGGTGTGGCTTTAAATCCGCACACCTCTGTTTCACTATTGCAAGATACCATCCAAGATATTGATTTGGTTTGCTTAATGAGCGTAAACCCTGGTTTTGGTGGCCAGTCTTTCATAGAAAATACGTATGCCAAAATTAGTGCGCTAAAAGACCTGATTATTCAAAAAAATGCTTCAACCTTAATTGAAATAGACGGGGGTGTATCTGGTAAGAATGCCAAGAAATTAGTAGAAACCGGTGCGGACGTTTTGGTTGCGGGTAGTTTTGTTTTTGGTAGTGACAACCCTACCGAAACCATTAGTAAACTAAAAGAAGAAATAGCTTAATGCAACAATATGACTTGGTAATTATTGGAGGAGGACCTATTGGAATAGCTTGTGGTTTAGAAGCAAAGAAGAGCGGTTTAAACTACGTGATATTAGAAAAGGGCCCTATAGTTAATAGTCTTTTTAACTATCCCGTTAATATGCAGTTTTTCTCTTCTTCAGAAAAGTTAGAAATAGATAACATCCCTTTTATAAGTAAAGAAGCAAAGCCAAAACGAGACGAAGCTTTGGAGTATTACAGACGTATTGTAACCAATAACGAACTTAATATTAAGTTGTTCGAAAAGGTGGAAAGCGTAATTAAAAAGGAAGAATTATTTACCGTTACCAGTACCAAGGATTCCTATACTAGTAGCCAAGTTATAGTAGCCACAGGGTTTTATGATATTCCAAATACCATTGGTGTTACCGGAGAAGAATTACCCAAAGTAGCCCATTATTATAACGACCCGCACTTTTATGCCAGTCAAAAATTAGCGGTCATTGGTGCCAGCAACTCGGCCATAGATGCGGCTTTAGAATGCTACCGTAAAGGCGCGGAAGTAACCTTGATTATTCGTGGACCAGAAGTTGGCCAACGGGTTAAATATTGGGTTAGACCAGATATTATCAACAGAATAGAAGAAGGCAGTATAAAAGCGTATTTTAATTCTGAAGTCACAGAAATAAGACCCAAAGAGTTAGAGGTACAAACTCCGGAGGGTAAAATTACCTTGGCTAACGATTTTGTTCTTGCGCTAACAGGCTATAAACCCAATTTTGAATTTTTACTACAAATGGGAGTAACCCTGTCCAATGATGAAAAGCGTTTACCGCATTACAACCCAGAAACCATGGAAACCAATGTAAATGGGTTGTTTTTAGCAGGTGTTATTTGTGGGGGAATGGAAACCCATAAATGGTTTATAGAAAACAGTAGGGTACACGCCAAAATGATAATGGACACCATTACCAAACAATAACTAGCTTACCATACTTAATCCTTAATTAGGGTATATTTATAGCTGCAACCTTCTATACAGGTGGGACCACTAGTGGGGGTTAGAATAAAAAAATTGGCGCCAAAAGCTATGGCATAGGTAATAAACCCATCCTCATCTATTGCATTATTTTCAAAATCAGGACAATTGTATAGTACTTGTAAAACATCATTAGCTATAACATAGGTACCTGTAGAACAGGTTTCATAATGGGTAGAGGTAAAGGTTCCATTACCTGCAAACACAAACTCAGGCCCATTTTCCACTACCTGCCAATCCGTTTCCCCTCCCGTACCTAGATAAGATTCCGTAAGCTTAAATTTACCTTCAATCTGTATGGGACCATCCGTTACCAAGGGAGCTTCACTAGACGGGGAACAGCCCAAGAAAGTAAGTACAACAAAAATGAAAACAATACGCATAGAAAAAGTATTTACCTATAAGATTAACTAAGCAAAAAAGGTTGCTTCATCTTAAAAACCTTTTGCATTTACCTTTTGTGGCCATAGGCAAGTTTTACGTTATAAAAATTTAACTTTAGCTGCTGTAACAGACACCAAATTCTATGCCCACCAACCGCAAGGTACTTCTTGTAATTGTATTTGCCCAGTTTTGCTGTACCTCGTTATGGTTTGCCGGTAATGCCGTTTACCATGATTTATTGTTGGCATACGACTTATTACCCAGCGCTTTGGCGCATTTAACGACCGCCGTTCAATTTGGATTTATAACAGGTACTTTGGTTTTTGCCCTGCTTAGTTTTGCAGACCGTTTTTCACCCTCCAAAGTATTTTTGGTAAGTGCCCTACTGGCAGGAGTTTTTAATCTTGGATTACTTTATAACACCAATACCCTATTCTCTTTAATGGGGTTTAGATTTGTTACGGGATTCTTCTTAGCTGGAATTTATCCTGTTGGCATGAAGATAGCTGCAGATTATTTTCAACAAGGCTTAGGAAAATCACTAGGCTTTTTAGTTGGGGCATTGGTACTAGGAACGGCACTACCCCATTTATTAAAAGACCTAACGGCTACCATTTCTTGGACAAGCGTTATTTGGAGTACCACGCTCCTTTCCTTTTTAGGTGGCAGCCTTATGGTACTACTAATACCAGATGGCCCTTTTAGAAAAAAAGGGAGTAAGCTTAAGCTACAACAATTAGGCGGTCTTTTTAAGCACAAAGACTTCCGTATGGCCGCATTTGGTTACTTTGGCCATATGTGGGAGCTTTATACCTTTTGGGCCTTTGTACCGGTAATGTTATTTACGTATTATCAAAAAATTGAAACAACGCCCACATATACCAGTTTATTGGCATTTGCCATTATAGCCACCGGGGGTTTGGCCTGCGTATGTAGTGGTTATGCAGCCCAAAAATTCGGAACTAAAAAAATAGCCGGTTTAACACTTGCTTTATCTGGCGTGTGTTGCCTGGTTTCACCGCTGTTTTTCACCACCGTAAATGAAATTCTCTTTATTGCTTTTCTTTTTTTCTGGGGTGCGGTAGTGGTTGCAGATTCTCCCCTATTCTCTACTTTGGTGGCCCACAATGCCGATGCCAAGACGAAAGGCACGGCGCTAACATTGGTAAACTGCCTAGGGTATAGTTTAACTATTGTAAGTATCCAGTTGATAGCATACCTAAGCACGCGTATACCTACCGAGTTTCTTTTTATGATTTTAGGCGTGGGCCCAGCTTTTGGGGTGCTTGCATTAGTTAAAAAACGGAGCAATACCAAATAGTTATTTTATCGCCGCTATAAAAGAAAACCTTGAAACTTCACAAAAATGGATATTTCGTGGATAATCTTTTAAACAGATATTAGAGACAGTTGCTTAGTTTTTGGTCTATTTGTTGTAATAAGGGCCATATGTAAATATGGTAATCCTTTACATGGTAATCGCCTTCTGAAAATAGAATAGGATTATCCAAGTTTTGTAGTTCATTGGGGCGCTCATCGCCATCTTCCGCATCATATATTATGGCAAAACCTACTTTTTGATCGGACTCCCGTTTAAAATAGCCAGAATACATATGGTCAAAAGCCACAAAATTATATCCGTTACTAAAGCTATAGGGAGCCCCAGGTGTAATATAGCGTATGGGTTTATGGGCAGATGAAATGGCCAAACTATCTTGAAAGAACACATCCGCTTCAATTTGGGTGGCCCGGTTTACCAAGCCACTTTGCACTAAGGTTTCGCTAAAAGAAGGAAAAGCACTATTGGGTTCAGGTAATGGCTCATCCGCACTATAGCTTCGCCAATAATGTACACAACCACATTGCTCTTGGGTTTTACACAAACCTATATTTTGCCACCATCCACCTAAAGTAGTATCCGTAGTTGCATACACATATCCCATTCCGCCCAAAGCTGCCGTAACTAGTTGTTTCCTAAGTTGCGGATTGTTATCAAATACATCCCTTACCAATAGCGCCAATAAAAACGAACCCTGTGAGTGCCCGGCAAGTATTATTTTATTGCCGTTATTGTACGTATTCAAATAATGCAAAAAAGCAGCCTTAATATCTGCATAGGCTTCTAGTATACCTTGGGCCTTTTCTGTTTCTGTATGCACCGTACTCAAAAAGGAAGCGGGTGAAGCTTGTCTATATTTTGGCGCAAAAAACCTTCCGTATTTAGACAGTAACGCCCCTTGTGCCAAAATGGTTAAGCCAATATAATTGGTATCCTGATTTTCTATGGCAATACTGGTAGGGTATGTTGGCGGATTAGTTAGATGGGTTGGGTGCACCCAAAATACATCTACCCCGGTATTGGTAGTGGCTTTGTTGGGTACCGCCACAATGGAACTGGTTTGTAGTGCCGCATCAACTACCGCTATATCTAAACTGTACGACTTTAAAAAATTAAAAGATTGCTCTGGGTGGTAGTACCAATTGGCCATAGCCGTAAAATCTATAGTAGAGGTAGGCACGGTTATTACGGGTACATCCACAGCGGTTTCAGAGACAGGTTCTTGATCCGCACAACCACTAAGCAAGGGCAGCAACAGCAAAAGTTTTATCCAATTTTTCATAATAAGTAGGGGTTGGTTATTGTTTTGGACTAGTCTTACCCAAAAAGGTTTAATTAAAACGAAAATGCCTACTGTTTTCTTATCCATTTATGTTTGCTATCTAAGTAATCTAGTTTACCAAGCACATTTAAATAAATAACCTAACTTATTGCCAGAAAACAACTTATATGATTAATACATATAACGATAGCTTGGCCAACCCAGATATTTTTAAACAGCTATCTGTAAAAGATATGCTTTTTGTGTACTACAAATGCCCGCAAATTAGCCGCTTGATACAATTGTATAATCATTACAACCTAATCGCCTTTTCCTTAGAAGGGGAAAGAACCTTACACCAAGGCGGTAAAGCGTGGCGTGTAACTCCCAAAACCTCTTATTTTCAAAGAAAATCTGCCTATGTCCAAGAGTTATCAGATGCCCAACATTGGAAAGTATTGGCCTTTCATATACCCGACCAATTCTTAATCAATTTTGTTAAAGAATATTTAGATTTTCTACCAACCACAAATTTGCCCAGCACCAATAGCGATATGTTTATTAAAATTGAATTGAATGCGGTGACGGAAGCTTATTTTTATAGTTTATTACCCTATTTTTCTAAACCAGAGAAACAATCAGAAAAATTGTTAGAGCTAAAGTTCAAAGAATTGTTTCTAACCATACTAACCAACCCAGCAAACAAGCAACTACTCTCCTATATTCTACAATTAAATACAACGGACAAACCGCCCATTTGGCAAGTAATGGAGAAAAATTACCTGTATGGTCTTACATTAAAAGAATATGCGCAACTGTCTAGAAGAAGTCTATCTGCCTTTAAAAGAGACTTTAAGCTACATTATGCCGAAAGCCCAGGTAAATGGCTAACCAATAAACGATTGGAACATGCCTGCGTTTTGCTTAAAACAACCCAGCAAACCATTACCGATGTAACTTTGAACGCTGGCTTTAAGAACGTTTCGCATTTTAGCAGAAGGTTCAAGGAAAAGTACAACATACCTCCAATTTCTTATAAAAACTTACATAGCAACCAAATAGAAAAAAAGAAGGACTTTTAAGAAAAACGACCTGTTCCCCTTGAAACTAATTTTACCATAGAAATTAAAGATGCAATCTAGGCATCCATAAACCTAACGTAAATAAGACCAATGGAAAAAGGATATAAGTATACAGGGTATATTATGTTATTGCTACTAGTAATGGCCATAGTAGCTTTTTACAAGACCTATTTTGGTCAATTCCCAAATTTTGAGGTTAATACAACTGCTTTATCGCACAGTGCTGTTTCCATGATAGACCATATACATGTAGTTTTTGCCCTAGTTTGGATTGGTTTGTTAATTGGCCAACCACTATTAATACGTTTTGGTAGGTACAAAACCCATAGGCGTTTGGGCCGTATTTCTTACCTGATTTTTCCCATGCTCATACTTACCTGCATACAACCCATTATACGAATTTTAAAAGCAGATCATGCCATGTTGGCCTACCTACCAATCTCAGATAGTGTGCTGCTCATATTATTTTACGTACTGGCTATTTTTTATAGAAAGGATACCGCCAAGCATATGCGTTATATGATTGGTACCAGTTTGGTTTTCTTAGGACCTATTTTTGGTAGAATTGGGCCTACTATTTTTAATATACACCCTAAAATAGCCAATCATATTAAGTTTGCGGTGCTCTATGTTTTGTTGTCTACTTTAATCTATTTAGACAAAAAAACGGGCAGAAGCTATAGGCCTTACGTAATTATCTTGGCTTGTTTTATGGTAAAACAATTCTTGTTTACGTTGCTGTTATAACTAAACATTAACACCATAGTATTAAATTAAGGTTAGGCACAATAGGTTTATTTTTCATAGAAGTATTCCGTTTGGGACTATAAAAAAACATTAACCAAATAGTCCAGTTTTAAAATGTTCCCAATCTGAAAAAATAGCCCAAGCAACACTAAATATGACAACAACTACAGCTAGTAATACAATAGCTTTTTTCTTTAAATTATTTACCATGTTATTCTTATTTTAGATTTTTTCAAAAGAAATGGCCAAGGTTGGGCCATAATTACGTTGTGGAATTTCATGAAGTGAAAATTGCAGCTACAATCAATCCTTCGCTTAAAAGTAATGATTTCCGCATAGGAAATGCGCTAAAACGAATTATAGCCAATAAAAGCAAAGTTATTTCAAAATTACTTTTTCAAGAAACTGATAACCTCCATCTCCCCGTTCAACCAGTCCATTTTCTAAGTCTAGTTCAAAAGTTATTTTTGAAATCGATTCATTTGATAATTCCGTATTCAATTTTGTTTTTGATTATTTATTCTTTTCTTCACTTTCACGTACTATTACGAAATAGATAACATAAAGCCAGCCCAAACTTCCGTGTAATACTGCATAAAGAATTGATTTATTTCTGTCCCAAGAAACTACAATTGCAATTGCGCTTCCAATTCCAATACCGTTTTTTACAGCAATTTGTGTTATTCCATTATTTCCGGTTTGTTGGCTAAAACAATCTAAAGAAAATAACAGTATAAAAATTAAAGTCAGTTTTATTTTATTCATTTTACTTTTTAAGGGTAGCGTGAGTCCAATGAGTGGCAACTGTTTAGCTATGAGCAGTAGCGTCCCGCAGGACGCTATTGCTTTGAGGTTTTGTTGTCTGTAGTTTTTTTAATCGATTAATTATTTTTCTGGCTCTTCTTTCTACACATTTCCATTCCCATAATTCTGGATTTCCGAATTCGGGATTTGTACTTTTCCAATTTTCAGCTCGTTTTTTTGAGTTTACAGATACATTACATTCAATTTGGTTTTCTCCGTTTTTCAAGTTAAGCTGAACAAAAATTATTGCCCAACCATCGATTCGATAGCGGAAGGTTTTTCCATTACAATATTTTGGGTTGAGCTTTATCTTCGAAGTAAAAATCTTGCCTTTTGATTCAGGATTATAGATTCCAAATCCGAAATGAACTTTACCGTTAGCGATTCCGAGATCAAAATAATCTCGGAAATCAGACAGATTGTTTATCAGAATTATTTCTTTTTCCATTTCAGAGTATGATTCATAGAATTCAGTTTTTGAGTCCGAAAGAATGTATTCAATCAGTTCAAAAAGTTGATTTTTATCTATGGTTTCTGTTCTCTGCATTGGTTTTTTTCAAATTACACACAACGTCTAAGCTATGGCAAGTAGGGCTGGCAAGGAAACTTTTTGTTTCCGTCTGCACACGAAGCTAAAGCTTATTGTTTAGTTTTATTTTTTCTTGTCCAAAGCTAAATCCATAAGATTTAGCGACCTCATAAATATACATAGACCTTTCCATTTAACCCTAAAGGCCGCATTACGTATAGGTTGTGTTGGGTGTAGTTTTATTTCAGTTCATTCTCAACTTGGTCAATTACATTAATAGTATTATCAATATACCTTCTCGGACTACCAGAAATATTATATTGAAAATTTTTTATTTTATTTCTCAAAGTGTTGAAATCAGTAGGCGGATTATCAATCTCTTTAAACCATATTAGGTTTAAGTGTGAAATTGTACCGCATTTAAGTGGTGTTTTAAACTCAGACAAAATCTGTTTACTCACACTTTTTTCTTCATTATCTTTAAAAAATTTCTCTATGGAATTGTGAGCAACTATTCCGAAATAATTTACCTCTTCCTCTAGTAAATAAGCATCAATAATTGGTTGCCCGAAGTATATTTGGCTTGACTTATTCAGACTGATTTCTCCATAGGCTAGTGCTCCTTTTAGGGGAATAGACTTATCTATAGCCCCTGAAAATAACCATTTTATTCCAAAAGCAAAAAGGTCAAAATCTTCAACGGTATCACTTTTTGAAAAAACAACTATTGAATCTGAAAAACTAACTGTATACATTTCAGCATTAGAATATCTTCCATCATTTTTGTCTTTCCAATTATCTATCAGACTTCTTAATTTTGATATCTCAGAAAGAAGGTCATAAATATGGGAGTGGCTACTTCTCATGACTAAATCTTTAAATCCCAATATATCGATGAAAGCCACAAATCTTTTATCTGTAGGAAGCCAGTTTGTGGTTTTTTCTTTTTCCATTAATTTTTTTTTCAAATTACACCTAACGGTTAGGCTATGAGTAGTGCGGGAAAGAAAAGCTCTAGTTTTCAGTCTAACACGAACCCAAGCGAACCATTTTTAAATTTGTTTTTTGTTTGTTACCAATTTACAAAATTGAGAGCGATGCTGTAAGAAAATCCCTTTCGTCTAAAACATGAGCCCGCATTACTTATAGGCGTTGTTACCAAACGGTTTTTTATAATCCGACATAATCAGTTTCTTTTATTTCCAATTTGCCAAGTTGGTTATTATTTATTTTAATCGAATACCAAACTCTCCATTGATTATCCGTATCAGGAACAGCTAAGTCGGAACTCAGATAAATGTTGTTTCCAACAATACTGTCAATTTCAGTTGAGAAAAGATTGCATTCGGCGTAAAATTCAGGAATCAATTTTTTTTCAAAGTCAGTTCTGTCGATTTGTTTTTTGTCAACAATTGAGTCTGTCAAAAGTTTAAAATCGGTTACCATTTTGTGAGAATGGTCTATATAGACTTGTTCTCCGTTTTGAGATAAATTCCTAACAATTGAACTATCGTTTAAACTATAAGTTTTTATTTCAAGGGTATGTTTTATGTCCAAAATTTTAAATTCTTTTTTACTTGAAATAGTGTCGAGAATTAAAGCCCAATAATTATTAATTGTATTGATTTCTTTTTTTGATTTTACCGTTTCTAATTCAGTTTTTTGTTCAAGTTTCGGTTGGATTTTGTCTGACTTTCTTCGGTCGCAACTTGATAGAATTGAAAGTATTAATATTAAAATCAAAAATTGTTTCATTATTCGGTTTTCAACTGTTTGGTAACAATTCAATATCCGTCATCTAACGCATATCTGTTTGGCATAAAACTACTAAAACTTTGTTTAAGTTAAGCGCTTTTAATACGCATACTTATAGTAGCTTTAGCGTATGAAAATGCACAACTACACCCTTTTTCTAGAATGGACCGGTAACAGAGGTAAGGGCACCAAAAATTACCGCAGCTATGAACGCAGCCACCGTATAAGCACCGCCGTGACCAACCAAGTAATAGAAGGCAGCTCTGATCCGGCTTTTTTAGGAGACAAAACCAAATACAACCCAGAAGAATTGTTCGTGGCCTCATTGGCCTCTTGCCATATGCTATGGTACCTGCATTTATGTGCCAGCAACAACATTGTGGTACTAGAATACACAGACGAACCACTGGGAAAAATGGTAGAAGAGAAAGATGGTAGCGGCCATTTTACCGAGGTAATTTTAAAACCTACGGTTATTATAAAACATAAAGCCAACAAGCAGCTGGCCAAAAGCCTACACGCAGAAGCGCAAAAGATGTGCTTTATAGCCAATAGCTGTAATTTTCCGGTACTACACCAACCAGAGATTTTAACGGCCAAGTTGTAACCCTAGGATTCTAAACAGAAAGTGTAATTTTGTGTTGTTTAAACGCAAAATATGATTTCGCAAAACATAAAAGTAGCCGTAGACGCTGTGGTATTTGGGTACGTAGAGAGGCAATTGCAATTACTGCTCATAAAACAGAAATACGGAAGCGAGAAAAATAAATGGGCCTTGCCAGGTGGTTTTGTCCTAGACCATGAAGATTTAGATACCGCAGTAACAAGGGAACTAAAAGAAGAAACCGGTATAACGTTGGCCTACCTTGAACAATTATACACTTTTGGTGCCGTAAAAAGAGACAACAGGCAGCGTGTAGTAAGTATTGCCTATTTGGGATTAATAAATCCTAAAAAATTTAAACTCACCGCCAGTACGGATGCGCTAGAAGTAGGGTGGTTTGCCATAGACGCCCTACCCCCATTAGCGTTTGACCATCAAGAAATAGTAGCCAAAGGTCTAGAACGCCTACAAAACAAAATAAGCTACAAACCCATAGGGTTTGAATTGTTGAATACGGAATTCCCCTTTTCTAATATAGAAAACTTATACCAGACCATTCTAAACAAACCCATAGACCGTAGAAACTTTAGAAAAAAGCTTATGAGTTTTGGAATACTAGAAGAAACCGATAAGATTAGTAAACCAGAAAGTGGCAGACCGGCTAAGTTATTTCGCTTTAACACTAAAAAATACAAGGCCTTGGAACAAAAGGGTTTTCATTTTGAAATAAAATTTGCGTAAAATAAACACAAAATAATTTTGTTGTCTGATTTCAATATTATACTTTGCGTAAAAATAACGCAATATGAATTTAAATCTCGACCCAACTTTTGGCCCTAATGCGAACCAAATTGCATTTGAGGCGTTTACTTTTAATGGTGGCGAGCCCCATATAAAAATTAAAAGTGATATTCCTAAGAACCAAGAGGTAGTTATTTACCATAGGATCAATTCGTTCAATGATTTAGGGTTGCTATTGGTAGCCACAGATGCCCTAAGGCATATGGGAGTTAAAGACATCGCATTGTTTTTACCTTATTTACCCGGTGCTAGACAAGACCGTTTAATGATTGCCGGAGAACCATTGACCGTAAAGGTGTACACCCAACTAATTAATGCACAACATTACAGTAGCGTAACCCTTTTTGACCCCCATTCTGAGGTAGGGCCCGCTTTATTAGACAATTGTGTAGCAATTAACAACCATGCATTTATCCAAAGGGTTTGTGAGCAAATAGAAAAAGATGCTTTTTTGATTTCTCCAGACGGTGGTGCGCTAAAAAAGATATATAAATTGGCAGCCTATCTACAAGATTACCATGTGGTAGAGTGCTCTAAATCTAGAGATGTAAAAACCGGGCAACTTACCGGCTTTAAAGTATATGCAGACACTTTGGAAAACAAATCTTGCCTTGTGGTAGATGATATTTGTGATGGTGGCGGCACCTTTATTGGCCTAGCCGAAAAATTAAAAGAAAAACAGGCGGGTAAATTATACTTGGCCGTTAGTCACGGTATTTTTAGTAAAGGTTTTGATACACTATTAAAACACTATGATAAAATATTCGTTACCAATGCAGTCAGAGATGTACAACACCCCAAAGTAATACAAATTAACCTACTAGATTTAAATTAAAACCTAACAGTATGAACCCACTTTTATATACAGATGGCTACAAAGTAGACCACAGAAGGCAATATCCAGAAAACACCACCTTGGTCTATAGTAATTGGACCCCTAGAAAAAGTAGAATTCCCAATGTGGATAAAGTAGTTTTCTTTGGGCTACAGTATTTTATTAAAAAGTACATTTTAGAGGATTTTCAAAACAACTTTTTTAACCTGCCAAAAGAAGAGGTATGCGCCCAGTATTCTAGAAGAATAAATAATTATTTAGGGCCAAATTCCGTAGGTATTAAACATATTGAGGCCTTGCATGATTTGGGTTATATACCCATGGCCATAAAGGCGCTTCCAGAAGGGGTTTCCGTACCTATAAGAGTACCCATGTTTACCATGTACAACACCCTACCCAATTTCTTTTGGCTAACTAATTATTTTGAAACCTTATTGTCTACTACCATTTGGTTACCCTGTAATTCTGCCACCATAGCCAAGCAATACAGAAGCTTGTTAGATGATTATGCGGCGAAAACCTCAAGTATACCCGAATTTGTAGATTGGCAAGGCCACGACTTTTCCATGCGTGGTATGGCTGGTTTAGAGGCCGCTTTATTGAGTGCGGCTGGGCATTTACTTAGTTTTAGCGGTACAGATACCATACCTGCGGTAGATTTTTTGGAAACGTATTACAATGCCAATAGCGATGAAGAACTTATAGGTGGCTCCGTAGCCGCTACGGAGCATTCCGTAATGTGTATGGGCACCAATTCTGGTGAGCAAGAAACCTTTAAGCGTTTAATTACCGAAATTTATCCTAACGGTATTGTTTCCATAGTATCAGACACTTGGGATTTATGGAAAGTATTGACCCAATACCTTCCTAATCTAAAAGACGAAGTTTTAGCAAGGGATGGCAAAGTAGTAATACGCCCAGATAGTGGTGATCCAGTAGCCATAATCTGTGGTGATCCAAAGGCCAATAGCAGTGTAGCCCAAAAAGGTGTTGTACAATTACTGTGGGATACTTTTGGAGGAAGCATTAATGAGAAAGGCTTCAAAGAATTAGACCCACATATTGGAGCCATTTATGGGGATAGCATTACCTTGGAACGCGCAGAAAACATTTGTAAACGATTAGAAGAAAATGGTTTTGCTTCTACCAACGTTGTGCTCGGGATAGGTTCTTTTACCTACCAATATAATACTAGAGACACCTTCGGCTTTGCCATGAAAGCCACCTATGGTGAAGTAAATGGCGAAGGCCGGGAAATCTACAAAGACCCTATTACGGATGACGGTACTAAAAAATCAGCTAAAGGACTTATAAAAATCGAAAAAGTAGATAACACCTATTCCCTAAAAGACCAAGTATCCTGGGAAGAAGAAGCTACTGGCGAATTACAATTAGTTTTTAAAGACGGAGAACTATTAATAGACGATAATTTAAAAGCTATACGAGCCCGTGTAAAATAACACGCTAAAAACTAAATTAAAAAGCCCCTTTAATAGGGGCTTTTTCTATTTATTGGTGGTAAAATTAGCTGTTTTAGACCATCCACTCCAATTTAAAAATCGACCTCCTTTTTTACTATAGTTTTCTTAAATACTACAATTGCAAAATCATTTTCGGTTATTTTAGAATAAACCACTTGTTATAATGGATACAATCAAAATTTTAAAATTCGCATCTTTTATTTTAATAATCATTGGTATGTCCTGTACCAGCTCAAAAGCAATTAACCAAGATATGCTCTATAATCACAAATGGGAATTGGAATCCATTACAGGTACTAAAATTGCTTTTAATACGCTTTACCCAGATAAAAAGCCATTAATTTATTTTGACAAGGAAAAAGAACATGTTAGAGGCAACAATAGTTGTAACGGTTACAACGCTCCTATTAACGTTTTAAATGGAAAAATATCTTTTGGACAACCTGGCCCAACTACTATGCGTTACTGTGGAGAAGGCGAACAGGTATTTTTAAAAACCATTAAAGAAGTCAATGCTTATAGCATAACGGAAAACAACATACTTGAGTTATACAAAGACGATGTTATACTCATGAAATTTCATAAAACAGATTAAAATGAAAAATTACATAAAAACGCTAATAGTTCTCTGTGTTTGCATTGTAGTATCCTGTAAAGAGGATAAAATGGCGGACAAGAATGCTAAACAAGAAGCTAAAAAGATAGAAATAGACCCTAAAAAGAAAGCGACTAAAACTGAGGTAGGCACAGCTAACATTCATGATATTTGGATTTTAGAACGAATTGACAATGTTGCCGCAAATGAAGTTTTCACCAATAAAGAAGCGCCTTTTTTAGAGGTAAACACTAAAACTAAACGATTAATGGGCACAACAGGCTGTTATGAGTATTATAGTAACTTAAAGCTTGACGGACACAAAATTTCCCTTTCAGAATTTGTAAGCATGGAAAAAGCATGTAATCAAGAATTATCCATAGAAAAAGAATTTTTAAACCAATTAAAGCAAATAGATTCATTTTCGGTTGCTCCGTTGAAACTTATTTTTAGCACCAAAGAAAAAAATATTCTAGAGTTTAAAAAAGTAGACTAATTCTCTTCTTTGCAGCACAAAGCACGGATAGAATCCATACCTAATAAATTACCTTTATCCTTAATTAGGAACTAACAAAATAGCATGTTTTTAAAGCACAATAAAACAAGTAAACTCACCTATTAAACAAAATTTATCTTTTATTTTTATCCACCTAAAATCAAAAGATGAGCACGCCATTAGATGTGATAACATTTGGAGAATCCATGGTGCTTTTTAGCCCAGACTCCAAAGGCCCATTAAGACACATACATACTTTTACAAAGGCCATAGCAGGGGCAGAATCCAATGTTGCCATAGCACTTAGTAGATTAGGACATCAGGTAGGTTGGTTCAGTAAAGTAGGAGACGATGAATTTGGAAGGTATCTTGAATTTATTGTTCGTGGAGAAGGTGTAGACGTTTCTAGACTAATTACGGACCCTAACCACAGCACGGGATTATTATTTAAAGAGCTATTTGCCCACGTTAATCCTAATGTTTACTACTACAGAAAAAATAGTGCCGCTAGTTTTTTTAAACCAGAAGACTTAGACCTAGATTACATAAAAACGGCTAAAATCTTACATGTTACAGGCATTACCCCTGCCATTAGCCAATCTGCCAAAGAAACGGCTTTAACCGCAATAAAAGCTGCAAAAGAGGCTGGGGTAAAAATCTCTTTTGACCCAAATATTAGATTAAAACTATGGTCGTTAGAAGAAGCAAAAGAGACGCTTTTGGAGTTCTGTAGTCTTGCGGACATCTTGTTTCCCGGTATTGATGAATCTGAATTATTACTAGGATTAAATAAACCTGAAGAGATCATAACCGCTTTCCATGAATTAGGTGCTCAGGAAATTGCATTAAAAATGGGGAAAGAAGGCTGTATGGTTTCTGATGGTACTACAAATGAATTTATACCAGGATACGTTGTAGACCGTACAGAAGATACCGTTGGCGCAGGTGATGGCTTTGCTGCGGGCTTTCTAAGTTCTAGATTAAAAGGGTATTCCATACAAGAAGCTGGCGATTTTGCAAACGGAGTTGGGGCCATGGCCACTTTGGTAAAGGGTGATAGCGAAGGATACCCTACATTTAAACAATTACAAGTCTTTATGGGTAAAGAAAAATCCATAGACCGTTAACCCAACCCTAAAAAACTATCCTTTCTATGAAACATTAGATTGAGGGATTAAAACCTAAAGCATAAAAAAACGCCAAGCTATCTTGGCGTTTTTTCTTTTAAAAGTATTTGGTTGTGACCCAGGGAGGATTCGAACCCCCAACCCTCAGAGCCGAAATCTGATATTCTATCCAGTTGAACTACTGGGCCCCTTAATTTTTATTCGCTTAATTTCGCTTTTACAATGCTAGATATGGTCTTGCCATCTGCTTGGCCTGCTAGCTCTTTGGATACCATACCCATTACTTTTCCCATATCCTTCATACCCGTTGCGCCAACCGCATCTATAGTTTGCACAACAACGCTTTCTATCTCTTCTTCTGATAATTGTTCTGGTAAAAACTTTTCAATCACCGCTACCTGGGCCAATTCTGGCTCTGCCAGATCTTCTCTTCCCTGTTCTGAAAAAATAGCGGCACTATCCTTTCGCTGTTTTACCAACTTTTGAACCAGCTTAATCTCATCCTCTTCAGATAATTCCGCTCCGGCTCCTTTATCCGTTTTTGCCAATAATATAGCAGATTTTATAGCGCGCAAGGCTTCCAAAGCAACCGTGTCTTTAGCTTTCATTGCTGCTTTCATCTCTGTCATTACGTTTTCTTGTAATCCCATATCTTGGTAGTTTTAGGCCTGCGAAGATAAAAAATAAACCCGAAAATTCTTGAATTTTCGGGTTCATACTTAGTAAAGTGATAGGTGTTAATCTACATTATCGTGCAAGAAGGAATTATTACTTCTTAATTGAATTTCATCATTGCTATCTTCTCCCAAACTCATTCTTGAAACTTTCTGCTCTTTTGGACCTTCTTCAAATTCTATACCTTGTCTTTTATAAGCAGGAACTTTCTCATACTCGTCCAAGCTAGAACGGCTGTTCTTAAATTTATGGTTAAAGCTTTTTAGTTTTCTTTTACGTTCTTCGGCACGGTCTTTTAACATGTCGCTAATAGAGCTGTTCATTGGATCTAATTCTCCCTTTGGCTCATCAGCACCACCAGAATTAGGCTCTGGTGTTGGCTTAACGGTTTTCTTTTCAAATACCAACTCATCTTCTATCATTACTGGATCATGAGTTTCGGCTTTGCTTTTGGCTCCCGTTAATTTCGTTTCTAACTCCATGTATTCTTGAAGGTCATACCTGGTCTCTTCCTTTTTGTTGTATTCCAAAACCGGACTTACCTCTACATACTCCTCTACTTCCATGTCTTTGATTTCGTCATTCAAATCAAAAACAATGGTATTCGCTGTTTCTTCCTCTTCCTTTTTGGTATCGTTTAATGGCATATCAAAAGAAAGGGTAAATTGCTCTTCTT
This sequence comes from Croceivirga radicis, assembly GCF_002072105.2. Classification (GTDB taxonomy): domain Bacteria; phylum Bacteroidota; class Bacteroidia; order Flavobacteriales; family Flavobacteriaceae; genus Croceivirga; species Croceivirga radicis. The sequence goes on along the minus strand of NZ_MTBC01000002.1, from coordinate 392,664 downwards.
CTTGCTTGCTAGAGGCTACCAATTCAGCATCTATAACATCTATCTCGGCCAAAACATCTTTAGCTTCAATAATTATAAAATCGTCATCAGAAGATCTTGCAACAGTTTGTTTTACCGGCTCTGCCACTACCTCTTCATAAAATACATTGAAGTTTCTTATGAAATTTGTAGTTGGTATTAAATCAGATTCCGGAGCTGGTGCCTTTGGCTCTTCTAAATTATGTTTTACCACCTGTTCTAATTGCTGTCTTTTTTGCTGAACCGGCTTAGGCTTCACTGGCTCTTCTAAAGGTTCTTCTAGCGTAAATCTCTTTACTGCCCCACTTCCCCCTAAATGTTGAACGGCTTTTTGTTCATCTTCTAAAGTGTGGATAATTTTTTTGGTTTCCGTATTAACTATTTCGTCTTGTTGATCTACGGCAAAACCTGTTGCAATTACGGTAACGGCAATGGCATCTCCAAGATTTTCGTCCTCACCAACACCCATGATAATATTGGCTCCGTGACCGGCCTCTATCTGAATGTGGTCATTGATTTCTCCAATCTCATCAATTGTAATTTCTTGGGCGCCAGAAACGATAAGCAATAGTACGTTTTTAGCTCCTCTAATTTTATTATCGTTAAGCAAAGGAGAATCCAATGCCTTCATTATGGCCTCATTTGCCCTACCAGAACCAGAAGCCATAGCAGAACCCATAATGGCAGTACCACTATTAGAAAGTACGGTCTTGGCATCCCTAAGGTCAATATTCTGTGTATAGTGATGGGTTATAACCTCTGCAATACCTCTAGCCGCAGTGGCCAATACTTCATCTGCTTTAGAAAATCCGGCTTTAAAACCAAGATTACCGTAAACCTCCCTTAGCTTATTATTGTTGATAACAATCAAGGAATCAACGTTGGCACGAAGTTTTTCTATTCCAAGTTGTGCTTGTTTATTCCGCATGGCCCCTTCAAATTGAAAAGGAATAGTTACGATACCAACGGTAAGCACATCTAACTCCCTTGCAATTTTAGCTATAACAGGAGCGGCACCCGTTCCCGTACCACCGCCCATACCAGCGGTAATAAAAACCATTTTGGTTGTGCTCTCCAACATGCTTTTTAACTCTTCCATGCTCTCCAAGGCCGCTTGCTCTCCTATTTCTGGATTAGCACCTGCACCTAGACCCTCTGTTAAGGAGACCCCTAATTGAATTTTATTGGGTACAGCACTATTTTCCAAGGCTTGAGAATCTGTATTACAGATTACAAAATCTACTCCGTTAATACCAGCCTGGAACATGTGATTTATGGCGTTGCTACCGCCGCCACCAACTCCAATGACCTTAATAACGTTGCTTTTATGCTTGGGCATATCAAAGGCAATATTATCCATCTCGTTGCTATTACTCATGTTGTTTATTTTTCTTGGGGGTGTGTTATTCTGCGTTATCTAAAAAATCTTTCAACTTCTCTGACCATTTGTCAAAAATGGACTTACGTTCTCTAGTTTGGGTGCTTGTATGCTGTTGGGCAGCTACTTGCTCTTCTCCAGTGTTACTTACCAAAACCTCTTCTGGCACACCCATATCTTCTTGTTGTTCTTGCCCTACAGGAACCTCTTCTATATAGTTTTTATTATCTGTTTTTAAGGCGTTCATCAAAAGGCCAACTGCAGTTGCATACAACGGGCTAGCCACACTTTCATCAGAATCACCTGCAAGATGTTCATTTGGGTAACCAATACGGGTATCCATACCTGTGATGTACTCTACCAACTGCTTTAAATGCTTAAGTTGGCTACCACCACCTGTAAGAACAATACCAGCAATTAGTTTCTTTTTCTGATCTTCGTGACCATAATTTCTAATCTCTACATACACCTGCTCTATAATTTCTACCACGCGGGCATGTATAATCTTAGATAAGTTTTTAAGCGTAATTTCTTTTGGCTCCCTACCCCTTAAACCTGGAATGGATACAATTTCGTTATCCTTGTTTTCTCCTGGCCATGCGGAACCAAACTTTATTTTCAATAATTCTGCCTGCTTCTCTATAATAGAACAGCCTTCTTTAATATCTTCTGTAATTACATTACCACCAAATGGTATAACCGCTGTATGGCGAATAATGCCGTCTTTGAAAATGGCCAAATCAGTGGTACCACCACCTATATCGATCAAGGCAACACCTGCCTCCTTTTCCTCTTGACTTAAAACGGCCTCTGCAGATGCCAATGGTTCTAGGGTAATATTGCCTAAATCAAGACCAGCACTTTTAATACACCTACCTATGTTTTTTATAGAAGAAACCTGACCTACCACCACATGGAAGTTTGCTTCTAGCCTACCCCCATACATACCCATGGGCTCCTTGATTTCTGACTGCCCATCTACTTTATATTCTTGTGGCAATACGTGGATTATTTCTTCTCCTGGCAACATAACCAATTTGTAGACTTGGTTACACAACATGTCCAAATCATCCTCGTCTATAACCTCTTCCGCGTTATTCCGGGTTATATAATCGCTATGCTGTAAACTTCTAATGTGTTGCCCTGCAATACCCACCACTACAGAACCTATTTTTAAACCAGAATTTAGCTCTGCCTGTTCTACAGCCTGTTGTATTGATGCAATGGTTTGGGTAATGTTATTTACCACGCCTCTGTGCACACCTAGACTTTTAGATTTACCCGAACCTAAAATCTCGATTTTTCCATATTCATTTTCCCTACCAATCATTGCCACGATTTTGGTAGTACCAATGTCTAAACCAACAGAATATTTACCTTGTCCCATAACTTATATTTTGGTGCAAACCACTTGATTATCAAATTTTAAACTTACTTCTGCATACGTATCCAAGCTATTGTCTTTAGCTGCCTTAACATAAAAGGCCATAAACTTTTTAAACTTTTCGTCAAGGTTTTCCACGCTTCCTAAATTCACCACAAACTCTTCTACTCTTAGTTTAAGCAAGTATGCATCTTCATCTTTAATATGTATACCAATAACATTTTTCCTTAGAAAATCATCTTGGCTTATATACTCAAGAATAACATAGGCATCTTCCAATGTTTTCTCGGTTATTTTTCCCGTAATTATAGGCACTCTTGCAGAATGATACCTGGATAAGGGCATGCGCTTGCCCTCACTATCCAAATAAAATCTGGAATTTCCTTCAATCCTGCCTATTGGTTTTCGCTGTATTATTTTGGAAATAAGTTTACCGTCTACCGTACGATAGACTTGTGCGGTTTTCACCATAGGACTAGATTGCACAATCTTCTCTATGGAATCCAAAACTACCGCATCTTTTGCCCTATTTTCCAAGGCTCCCAATTTTTGTATTAACAATTTATTAACCGCTTCTTCGGTCAAATACAAGTTTTCTTCACCTACAAATTTAATGGCGATGTTGCCCATAGGCCTTTTAGCATTTCTAACGCTGGCAAAACCATATAAACCTATTACCAAAAGTAAAAGGACCACAATTTTTATATAGGCCATACTAATACGCATGTTGTAGTGCTTTTTTAATTTTTACAACCTCTAATCCTATATCTCCCGCTCCTAGCGTTAACAAAACTCCTTGGTCTAAGTTCTGTAGCTCTTGTACTAAATCTGCTTTATCTATTATACGTTTATTTTCTTGGGTGATTTTCTCTAACAACACGCCAGAATCTACCCCTGGAATAGGTTCCTCTCTGGCAGGATAAATATCTAGCAACAACACCCTATCAAATTTTGACAAGCTTGTCGCAAACCCTTCCATAAAATCTTGTGTTCTAGAAAACAAGTGTGGTTGAAAAACCACGGTTACCAATAAATTTGGATGCATCTCCCGAACGGCCTGGTGTACCGCTTCTATTTCTGTAGGATGATGCGCATAGTCATCTATAAAATAGAAATCCCTACTTTTAATTTGATATGAAAACCTTCTTTGTACGCCTTTAAAGGTTGCTAGACCTTCTGCTAAATCTTTAGCGTTAAAACCAGCCTCTGCCGCCATGGCCAATGCTGCTAGTGCATTATTTAGGTTATGCCTGCCTGGTTTTGAAAATGAAATAGACCTAATAATCTCTTTTGGAGTTTTAATGTTGAATTGATAGGCACCATTTCTAATTTCCAAATTATGTATCTCATAATCCGAACCATCTTCAATACCATACGATATCCCTTTTAAACCAACATTTTGCGGTTTTAGCAAGCCACCATTTTTAGCAACAATACCTGCAAACTGAGCAAACGTTTGTTTTAAATTATCTGCATCTCCGTAAATATCCAAGTGATCCGCATCCATTGATGTTACACAAGCCATATTAGGGTGCAAATGCAAGAAAGAACGATCATACTCGTCTGCTTCTACAACAGTATATTCTTGACCCTTACAAACATAATTGGAATTGAAATCTTCTGAAATTCCACCTAAAAATGCTGAAAATGGTGCATTTACTTCGTTTAACAAATGAGCCAGAATACTGCTAGTAGTGGTTTTACCATGTGTACCAGCTACGGCAAAGCAATACGTGCCTTTTGTAATAAGACCAAGAACCTGAGCTCTTTTTTGAACTTGAAATTTGTTGGCGATAAAATAATTCAATTCTGAATGATGCTTTGGAATAGCCGGTGTATAAACCACTAATGTATTCTCCTTGGTTTTAAAACACTCAGGCACCAAAGTCAAATCATCTGCATAGTGAATGGCCATACCACTTGTAGCCAATTCTTCAGTTAAAGGCGTTCTAGTTTTATCATAGCCTCCAACTTGCTTACCAATGAAATGGAAATATCTGGCCAATGCGGACATACCGATACCTCCAATACCGATAAAATATACGTTATGTATGTCCGTCATATTCATTTTAATAATTTTTCAATTTCATCTACAATTGCGGTTGTTGCATGTGGCATACCCAATCGTTTAATATTTCTAGAGAGTGTTGCTTGTTGCTCTTTTGAATCTAACAATCCTTTAAATGCAGGCTCAAACTGGCCCTCTAGCTCCGTTTCCTTCAACATTAGCGCGGCATTCTTTTTTACCAATGCCTCAGCATTTTTAGTCTGATGGTCTTCTGCTACATTGGGAGAAGGCACGAACAAAACCGGCTTACCAACCAAACATAATTCTGAAACCGAACCGGCACCTGCCCTAGATATAATAATATCCGCCATGGCATAAGCCTTATCCATTTCATTTATAAAGGCCTGAACTTTTACGTCCTCGCTGTTGTATTTTTTATAATCTTGTTCATATAGTTTACCGCACTGCCAAAAAACCTGAACATCGTTCGCCCTAAAAAAGGAAAGCTCGGTCTCTATCAATTCATTTATTCGTCTTGCCCCTAAACTACCGCCCAAAACCAAAACCACTGGTTTAGTTTCATCTAAACCATAAGCAGCTTTTACAGCCTTAGCATCATGCTTAATAGCTACTAAATCTTTACGAACGGGGTTACCGGTTAGTACGATTTTGTCTTTAGGAAAAAACTTTTCCATACCAGAATAGGCCACACAAATTTTCTCTGCTTTGCCCGCCAAAAGCTTATTGGTAATTCCGGCAAAAGAATTTTGCTCTTGAAGTACACAGGGAACACCTGCCCGTTCTGCCATTTTAAGCAAAGGCCCACTAGCAAAACCTCCCGTACCTATGGCAACGTCCGGTTTAAATTGCTTAATAATGTTCCTAGACTTTAACAAACTACTAATTACTTTAATTGGAAATAGTGCATTTTTAAATGTAAGCTTACGCTGCAACCCGCTAATCCACAAACCTTCTATTTTATAACCGGCATTTGGCACTTTTTCCATTTCCATTTTATCCTTGGCCCCAACAAACAAAAACTCCGCATTTGGATAGCGTTGCTTAAGCTCATTAGCTATGGATATGGCCGGATAAATATGACCGCCCGTACCGCCACCGGATAATATGAATCTAAATTTGTCCACTTAAAACTTCTAAAGGGTTCATATCATCTATTTCTGCAGCCGGCTCTTCCGTTTTCTTATTGCTTGCACTCAATACTATACCTATGGCCAAGCACGTCATCCAAATAGAAGTACCCCCCATACTAATTAAGGGTAGTGGCTGACCCGTTGTTGGAAACAACTGAACCACGACCGCCATATTTATCAATGCCTGAAAAACAATGGGCACACCTACCCCTATCACCAACAACTTGGTAAAGATGGTTTCGGCACTATTGGCCACAACCACAATTCTAAACAAGAGCAACAAGTAAAAAAACAACAACCCCAAGCCACCTATTAATCCATACTCTTCTATTATGATTGCAAAAATGAAATCTGATGTACTTTGGGATAAAATGTTTTTCATGACACTTTTACCAGCTCCCTTACCTACAATACCACCTTGCGCAACAGCCATTTTAGCATAATTTACCTGCCTATTGGCATCTGCAGAAGCTTCATCTGGATTTAAAAAGGTTTCTATTCTTGATTTCCACGTACCCGCCCTGTCTGGCAACACTTCTGGTGCTTTGAACAAAACAAATAGGAACATACTTGCCAATATACCCCCGGTAACCACCATTACCGTTAGATACTTTAACGGATACCCCCCTAAAAAGCAAAGTAAAAAAGCCAATGCACCTACAATTGCAGCCGTAGAAAAGTTAGCGGGTAAAATTAAACCCACCACCAAGGCAATAGGCAACCAAAGAGGCAAAATACTTTCTTGAAAAGTAACTTGCCTATCTCTTATTTTACTTAAATACCTAGCAACCCAAATCATTAAAACAACAGAAGCCAACGTAGATGTTTGAAAAGGAATACCTACAACCGGAATAGTAATCCACCGGTTGGCACTTACGCCTCCAATATTGGTTTCTACTGTTAGAGTGTACCCCAACAAGCACAATATTATTGGGAGCCCAATTAGGGACAGGCCTTTAAAGTAATGCGCAGGAATACGATGTACGGCAAAGATGATCATAAAACCTAAAAACAACAGCACGCCATGCTTTACCAAGTGCCCTAATGCCGTACCAGAATCTTTAACGTAAACCAAGTTGGTACTAGCACTGTACACCGGCAAAAATGAAAAAATAGCCAACAAGGCAACAATGCCCCAAATGGCACGATCTCCCCGTAAGTTTTTCATTAATGCTTTCATCTACCTATTCTCTATAAATTTCTTACCGCATCTTTAAATTGATCGCCGCGGTCTTCATAATTTTTAAACAAATCAAAACTTGCACAGGCTGGTGATAGTAAAACGGCATCACCACGTTCCGCAACCTTATAGGCAATCTTAACCGCTTCTTCCATAGAATAGGTTTCTACCAAAGGCTCAACAACCTTACCAAAAGTGGCCACCAATTTGCTATTATCCATACCTAAGCAGATAATTGCTTTTACCTTTTCTCTTACCAAAGGCATAAGGTCTGTGTAATCATTGCCCTTATCTGTACCACCCACTATCCAAACAATTGGTTTTTTTATACCGTCTAACGCATAGTAGGTAGCATTTACGTTAGTTGCCTTAGAATCGTTTATATATTCTACGTGATTAATTTTCAACACTTTTTCCAATCTATGGGGAGCTCCCTGAAATGATTGTATGCTATCCCTAATAGCTTCTTTCCTCACTCGCACCAACATAGCGGCCATACTAGCTGCCATTGCATTTTTTGTATTGTGCTTTCCTTCTAGCGTTAAAAAATCTGTACTCATCTCCAAATAATTAGTGTCTACGTTTATTTTAATTAGGTTGTTGTCTATATATGCCCCTTCTTCTAGTTCTCGCTCTAGCGAAAAAGGCAATAGTTTTGATTGAACTGGGTTTTGCGATAACCATTCGGTAATCACGGAATCGTCTGCATCATAGATTAAATAATCTTCCGCTGTCTGATTCATTGCTATTCTAAATTTAGATGCGATATAGTTTTCAAATTTGTAATCATATCGATTTAAATGATCTGGCGTTATATTGGTTATTATGGCAATGTTTGGCTTAAAACTCACGATACCGTCTAGCTGAAAGCTGCTTATTTCCAGAACATAGCAATCAAAATGCTGCTCTGCCACCATTTTAGCATAACTATCGCCTATATTACCGGCCATCCCCACATTCACACCACCGTTTTTTATTAGATGATAGGCCAACATGGTAGTGGTTGTTTTACCGTTACTGCCGGTAATACCAATTAATTCTGCATCCGTATAATTGGTTGCAAATTCAATTTCAGATATTACTGGAATGCCATTTGCCACCAATTGCTTTACCATTGGTGCCTTATCTGGAATTCCAGGACTTTTCATTACTAAATCCGCATTTAGAATCTTAGATTCCGTATGCATTTTCTCTTCCCATTCAATTTCAAACTGTTCAAGAACGTTTTTATAGTTTGGCTTTATGCTTCCAAAATCAGAAACAAAAACCGCATACCCTTTTTGTTTTGCCAAAATGGCGGTTCCCACGCCACTTTCTCCACCACCAAGCACCACCAATCTTTTCACCCTTATCTAATTTTCAAGGTTACAATGCTAACTATGGCCAAAAGAATTCCAATAATCCAAAAGCGGGTTACAATCTTACTTTCGTGGTATAATTTCTTCTGGTAATGATGGTGTAAAGGAGCCATTAGAAATATCCGTTTTCCTTCTCCATATTTTTTCTTGGTATGCTTAAAGTATCCTACTTGAATCATCACAGAAAGTGACTCGGCAAAAAAGATTCCGCACAAAAGTGGAATCAACAATTCTTTTCTAACGATTATAGCTATTACCGCGATTACCCCACCTATGGTTAAGCTGCCGGTATCTCCCATAAATACTTGTGCTGGAAAGGTGTTGTACCACAAAAAGCCAATTAAGCCCCCCACAAAGGCCGCTATAAAAACTACGGTTTCACCAACCCGAGGTATGTAAAAAATATCTAAGTAATCTGAGAAAAGGATATTACCAGACACCCATGCAAAAATACCCAAGGTCAATACGATTATAGCAGAAGATCCTGCGGCCAAACCATCTATACCATCCGTTAAATTAGCACCATTGGATACCGCTGTAACAATTAAAATAACTACCGGAATAAAGATGAGCCATGCGTACTCCTCCATTCCCTCTCCCATCCAAGAAATGAAATCTGCATAGTTAAGCTCATTGTTCTTAAAAAATGGAATATTGGTACGAACAGTGCTTAGCTCTTCTCCATAAACGCGTTCTACCTTAAAATCTTCTGTAATTCTAGACCCGTCTTTTTCCTTTATAGTTACTTGCGGATGAAAGTAAAGCACGGCACCTACAACTAGACCTAAACCAACCTGGCCAATTACTTTAAATCTACCTTTTAAGCCTTCTTTGTTCTTCTTAAAAATCTTAATGTAATCGTCTATAAAACCAATTATACCCATCCACACCATGGTAACTATGAGCAAGATGATATAGATATTCTTTAAATCGCACACCAGTAGTACTGGAATCAGGGTAGACAAAATAATGATGATACCGCCCATAGTTGGCGTTCCTGCCTTTTGCTTTTGCCCTTGCAAGCCTAAATCACGCACGGTTTCGCCAATCTGTTGTTTTTGAAGAAACAGAATTATACGTTTACCATATACCATGGCAATAAGCAAGGATAGAATTACCGCAAAACCAGCTCTAAAAGAGAGGAATTGAAATAAGGAAGCTCCAGGAATCTGGTATTGTTCTTCTAAAAATTGAAACAAATAATACAACATTAGCCTTCTATTTCTTTTAATGCGATTTTTAATTCTTTAAAATCATCGAACTCCGTGCGTACCCCATTGGTTTCTTGGTAGGTCTCATGCCCTTTGCCTGCCACTAGAATAATATCATTAGCAACGGCAAGCTTACAAGCGGTACGTATGGCTTGCCTTCTATTTTCTATGCTCAAAACCTTACGTGTGTTTTGTGGCTCCACCCCAGCTTCCATCTCTTGGATGATGGTTGCGGGCTCTTCTGTTCTTGGATTGTCTGATGTAAATATGGCCTGCTGGCTCATTTCTGATGCGATATGACCCATAACCGGACGCTTAGACTTATCTCTATCACCACCACACCCCACTACGGTGATGACTTTTTCATTTCCAGTCCTTAAAGTGTTTATAGTGTTCAACACGTTTTTTAGCGCATCCGGCGTATGGGCATAATCAACAATAGCCGTTATTTTATTTTTAGATACAAAATATTGAAACCTTCCATCTACAGTTTGCAGTTCACTAATTAGACGAAGCACCTCTAAGCGTTCTAAACCTAATTCTATCGCAACCGCATAAATGGCCAAAATATTATAGGCATTAAAGTCACCTATTAACTTGGTCCATAGCTCATTATCATCTACTTTCAACAATTGCCCATCTAGTTGACGTTCTAGGATTTGCCCCCTATAATCCGTCATACTTTTTAAGGAATAACTAAGTTTTTTAGCTTTGGTATTTTGTAGCATAACGGCACCATTCTTATCATCTAGATTGGTTAAGGCAAATGCCGTCTTGGTCAATCCATCAAACAGTAACTTTTTAGTATCCCTATATGCTGCAAAGGTCTTGTGGTAATCTAGGTGATCATGGCTTAGGTTGGTAAAAACCGCCCCTTGAAAATGAAGCCCTTCCGCTCTTTTTTGGTGCAAACCGTGACTACTAACTTCCATAAAACAAAACTCCACCCCGGCTTGGCTCATTAAATCCAAACACTTGTTAATAGTAAGAGAATCTGGCGTAGTATGGGTAGTGGCAAATTCTTTGTCATCTACCATAATCTTTATAGTAGAGATCAAACCTACTTTATAACCCGCACTTTTAAATAGGTTGTACAATAAGGTTGAAATAGTGGTTTTGCCATTGGTACCCGTTACCCCAACTAATTTTAGGTTTTTAGAAGGGTTATCATAAAAATTAGCCGCCATAACCGCCAATGCTTGCTGGGAGTCTTTAACTTGAATGTAGGTAATACCATTAATTACCATTTCTGGCATTACCTCACAGACCACTGCCTTAACACCGGCATCGATAGCCTTAGCAATAAATTTATGCCCATCTACCTGGAGCCCTTTAATAGCAACAAATACATCGTCCATACCAATTTGCCTAGAATCAAAATGCACTTGATTGATCAAGACATTGGTGTCTCCACTCACGGCGTTAAGCCCCACTCCATATAATATATCCTTCAACAACTTCATGAAAGCTCCAGTATTATATATTCAACTTCTTTTATTGCCGTACCTGCCTTTACCGATTGCTTTTTTACCTTACCATTACCCCTAACCTGTACTTTCACCCCCATATTCTCCAATAGGGACACAGCATCCATACCACTCATTCCTGAAAGATTGGGAATTGCTGTTTTAACTTTTTGTGATAAGGCATAGTAGTTTTTGTAGTTTTTTTCTAGAACCGCCTCTTTGGGGCTTTCGGGATCCACTTTATCAATAACAGGTGAATTGGTATATATTTTTTGAGCTAACGATTTAAATACCGGTCCAGAAACATCGGCCCCGTAATAACCTACGCTCTTATCCGGTTCATGAATTACAACAATGCAGCTATATTTTGGATTATCCGCAGGAAAATAACCTACAAAAGAAGATATATATGCTAATTTATCTGGGTCTTTTGCCACGTAATTTTTTTGGCACGTACCTGTTTTACCTGCCATTGAAAAAGTAGGGCTATACAAACCATGCCCAGTTCCCTTTTTCTTTTCTACAACATCTTTTAAAATACGCTGGGCCTTTTTTACCGTAGCATCTGAACAGATAGACGGATTCAACACCTCTTTATCAAAAGCTTTTACCACCCTGTTACCTATCCTGGCCTCTTTTATGAATCTTGGTTTCACCAACTCTCCATTATTAGCTATGGCATTATAGAATGCCAAGGTTTGTAAAGGAGTCATAGAAACCTCATAACCATGAGACATCCAAGCCAAAGAAATTCCTGACCAACCTTTATCACCAGGATAGCGGATTACCGGACTACCCTCTCCAATTATGGGAAGTCCTAAATTTTTATGAAGCCCCATATTCATGAGACGATTTACAAACTTCTCTGGGTTCTCCTTGTAATTTTCATGTATAATTTTAGCAAAGGCCGTATTGGAAGAAACAGCAAAAGCATCTGCAACCGACACTTTACCGTAACCACCCCATTTAGAATCACGAACAACGCGATCATAAACTTTATAACGCCCTTTTTCGGTATCTACAACCGTATTGGTATCTACCATGTTATCTTCCATGGCAGCCACTAAAGACATTAGTTTAAAGGTAGAGCCAGGCTCATGAGACTCACCAACCGCATAATTTAAACGCTCATAATAGTTTCCCTCTTCGGTTCTTCCAAGATTGGAAATGGCTTTTATCTCGCCAGTTTCTACCTCCATAACCACAACACAACCGTGATCAGCCTTATACTTTTCTAACTGGCCAAGCAAAGCATGATGCGCAATATCTTGTATATTAGAATTTATTGTGGTTACCACATCCATACCGTCTTGCGGCTCTATGGTATTGTTAAAACCAACAGGTTTCCAATGGCTACCGGCACTTTTTTGCTTTAAACGCTTACCTTCCCTACCTCTTAAATAGGTAGCACCAAAGGCACCATCTAGCCCCACTCTGGTATAATAACCTTTTTCATCTACACGCTCATAACCAATACTGCGCGCACCCATTTTACCCAGAGGATATTCCCTAACTACCCTATGTTTCTCTATAAAACCACCCCTATGCGGACCTAATTTAAACAATGGAAAGCCCCTAAGCCGCTGATAATCTAAATACCCAACATTGCGTGCAATTAACTTGTAACCATTCTTATTGGCCCTAGCTTTTCTAAGCATTTGACGGTAATGAGAAGCCGGCTTATTGAACAACATACCTAAGGAATCACATAAAGGACCAATGTTTTCTTGCCAATCTTTCTCTGTTACCGTGTTGGTATCAAATCTAATTTCGTATTTGGCCACAGAAGCCGCCAGTAAACTACCATCATCTGCATAAATATTACCTCTATTTGGTTGTATGGTGAACATTTTTTCGGTTTTGGCTTGCGCCATTTCCTTATAGGTGTCACCATCTACCATTTGTATATCTACCAGCTTCCATACAACGGCCACGGCAAACAAGAACATCCCTGCTGCCACCAAATACAGTCTATGCATTATGGTTTTTTCCTTTACGGCCATTATTTATTGGATTTTACTATTATTTTTTGAGGTGGATTTAAGGACTGTTTTAAACCCCTACTCGCCACTTCTTCCTTTAAAAAGGATTCCATTTTTAGCTCTTGCAACATTCTTCGGTTAGCCACAAATTCTGATCGTAATGAACGAACCTCTTCATTTAACCTAGAAATTTCGTGCACCTTCCTATCTGCCTGATGCCCACTCGAAATCATAATTGCCGCCAAAAAAGAAGCAAACAACAAGAAAAGCCAGTTCTTAGGAGCATCTCCACTCACCAAAAACTTACCTTTTAATATGTCTAACAATCCCTTTTTCATCAATTACAAACGCTCTGCTATTCTTAATTTGGCGCTACGCGCCCTATTATTTCTCGCTATCTCTTCTGCCGTTGGCACAACTAAACCGCCAACCTTTTTAAGGGGCACATCTACATTCCCATAAAAATCCTTCTCTGCCTCACCTTCAAATTTTCCATCTCTAATAAATCGTTTTACCAAACGATCTTCCAGAGAATGGTAGCTTATTAAACTTAACCTACCACCAGGCTTTAAAACTTCTGGAATTTGAGTCAAAAACGCTTTTAAAACAGCTATTTCCTCATTTACCTCTATACGAACTGCCTGATAGATTTGCGCTAAAATTCTGTTCTCTTTCGCCTTGGGTAAAAACCTACCCAAAACCCCTTTGAGCTGCTCTGTTGTTTTAAGTTCACCCTCAGACCTAGCATTTACAATAGCCGTAGAAATACCGTAGGCATTTCTTAATTCTCCATACTCCTTTAAAACCCGCGTAAGCTCTTTTACATCGTACCCGTTTACCACCTCAAAAGCAGAAATAGACCTTCTACGATCCATTCGCATATCTAAATCTCCATCAAAGCGAATAGAAAACCCCCTATCGGCCTCATCAAACTGATGCGATGACACACCAAAATCTGCCAAAACGCCATCAACTTGCTTCACACCATGAAAACGCAGATACTGTTTTAAGAACTTGAAATTTTCATTAATCAAAACAAATCTTTCATCATCCAAAGTATTGGCCAACGCATCTTCATCTTGATCAAAAGCGTATAACCTTCCAGTAGGTCCAAGTCTTGATAGTATCTCCTTTGAATGGCCACCACCACCAAAAGTTACATCTACATAGGTGCCATTTTCTTTAATGGCCAAACCATCTACAGTTTCTTTAAGCAAGACGGGATCATGATACATTGTCTACGTTTTTATTAGAACTCATAACCCTTTTTGCCAAAGCTTTCTTTTCCTCTTTGGTCGCCGTAATAGCCTTCTCGTAGGTGTCTTTATCCCAAATTTCTAAATGCTTACCAATTGGTGCTATTACAATTTCTTTGGCAATACCCACCATACCAATAACATCTTTGGGAATTAACAACCTGCCATTTGCATCTACCTCTATTTGACGTAAACCAGCGGTATACATTCTTATAAAATCAAGGTTTTCTTCATCAAACCTGCTTTTTTGGTTTAATTCTGACATTACCCTGTTCCATTCATAAGCAGGATACAACTCCAAACAATCACTGTAATACGCCTTTTTAATAAAAAACCCATCTTTTAAAACAGGGGCCATTTGGTTGCGCAACGCCACAGGTAGCATTACCCTACCCTTGGCATCGGCCTTACAGTTAAATACCCCAAAGAAAAAAATGTCCAAAATCGGCGTGTTTCTTATTACAACTCAAAAATATAAAATTTATTACCACATTTTACCACAAAACCCCACATTGTTAATAAAATGAGAACATTCTTACCACTTTTTGACACTTTTACCCAAAACTTGAGACACTTTTTACCACAAGGTTTAAAAACAACCTTTAAAAAAAGCACTTAACATTTTTACGAAAACCAAAAAAAAGTGTGTTATTGCATTCTTTTGAAATCCCTATATTTGCCCACATTCGTAACCAACTTAAATGGAGGAGAAAATTGTACAGGACGGCAAGTACCGTTACATAGAGCTAGGAGAAGGCACTCCGATTATTATCTTACATGGATTAATGGGCGGCCTTAGTAATTTCCACGGCGTAACCGAGTATTTTCCAACAAAAGGCTATAAAGTTCTGGTTCCTGAGCTACCCATTTATGATATGCCGGTAATAAAAACAACAGTTAAGAATTTTGCGAAATTTCTTAAGGATTTTATTGAGCATAAAGGTTTAAAGGACGTTATTCTACTAGGCAACTCTTTAGGCGGACATATTGGTTTATTGCACACCAAATTATACCCCGAAATGGTAAAGGCTTTGGTAATTACCGGAAGTTCTGGGTTATATGAAAGCGCCATGGGCGATGGGTACCCAAAACGAGGAGACTACGAGTTTATCAAGAAAAAAGCACAAGATGTTTTTTATGACCCAGAAGTGGCCACCAAAGAAATTGTAGACGAGGTTTTTGCAACCGTAAACGATAGAATGAAATTGGTTAAAACATTAGCTATTGCCAAGAGTGCCATACGCCACAATATGGCAAAAGATTTACCCAACATGAATACACCAACATGTATAATTTGGGGAAAACAAGACAATGTTACACCACCAAATGTGGCCGAAGAATTTCATCAATTACTGCCTGATTCTGATTTATTTTGGATAGACAAATGTGGCCATGCCCCAATGATGGAACACCCTGAAGATTTTAACCTAATTTTAGACAAATGGTTAGAGAAAAGAGCGTTTTAAACAAGCGTTCTTCTGACTTGCCTTATCTTTGAGTTCCAAAAGGAACCTAAATGAAAATTACCGCTGCAGAGTTTGTGATGAGCAACTCGGACGTTGCCAAATGTCCCAAAGAACCACTACCGGAATATGCTTTTATAGGACGTTCTAACGTAGGTAAATCCTCACTGATAAATATGCTGGTAGACCGCAAGAGTTTAGCAAAAACTTCTGGCAGACCAGGGAAGACCCAGCTCATTAATCATTTTAAAATAAATAAAAATTGGTTCTTGGTAGATTTACCCGGATATGGTTATGCCCGTGTTTCCAAAAAAGACAAGAAGACATTTCAAAAATACATTACCGAGTACTTCTTAAAACGCAAACAACTAGTCTGCGCTTTCGTGTTAGTAGACATACGCCATGAACCACAACCAATAGACATGGAGTTTATGGAATGGTTGGGCAGTAACGGTATTCCCTTTGCCATTATTTTCACCAAGGCAGATAAACTTAAGTCTGGTGCTATAGAAAAAAATGTAAAAGCTTATTTAACGAAGTTATTAGCTTCCGTTTGGGAAGAAACACCGCCTTATTTTATTACTTCTTCTAGCAAACATTTGGGGAAAGAAGCGTTACTTAACTACATAGAAGAAATTAACCAAAGCCTTAACCCCAACGATTTAATAGATTAAATTTTACAGCAAAAAGGGCACTCTAGTTTTCTAACGGTTTCCAATTTACATTTCTCAATTAATCCGTATCTTTTAATACGTAAAAGACCATAAATGACTCAGCAAAACAGACCACAAAGAACTCCAAAAAACTTTCTAAAAACTGCAAAAATCATTCATTTAGCGCTAGCCATGGGGTGCCTGGCCATTTCTGCTTATTTCTACTCCAATACCGAAATGAATTTTACGGATGAATTGAATTTAAAAGACCCAATGATTTATATTCTACCGGTAATTGGTGCTATTGCTTTTTTCGCCAGCTCGGTTTTGTACAGAAATTTAATAGACAAAGCCAAAACACAACCCTCTTTGCTTAGCAAGTTAAATGGTTTTTTAAGCGCCAATATTGTGAGATATGCTATAATTGAAGGCGCAACCTTAATAAATATTATATGGTTTAGCACCACCGGAACCCCACTTTACATTACGGTAGCTGGCACATTATTGATTTATTTGTTCTGGCTAAGACCTACTAAAGATAAAGTTATAGAAGACCTTGCATTAAGAGGCCAAGACAAAGCTAAATTTGAGGCCTTTGATCAAGACTTGTAGCCACTTTGCTATTTTTTAAGGTCTAGCTTATCTGCAAAATATTCACAAAAGTCTTTCATGGTAGCTGTCATCTTTTCATCCTGAGTGGCACGCATAAACGTATCTGCCATGGTTACCAAGGTTTGATGAAAAAATACTTTCATCTCATCTACTGGCATATCCTTTGTCCACAAATCAATTTTTAAGGATTCTTGCTTAGCACTATCCCAAACAGAAAGCATCATTGCTTTTGCTTCTTCGTTATCTACCCCACCGTCTTGGGCAGACCAGCTTAATTCTTCTGGAACTCTATTTTCATCTAATCCCACCTTCAACTTTATCTCAGAAGTATGTACTACAGCCATTATTTTCTTGGTTTATAATTTGAATTTTTAAATATATCATCTGCCGGCATATCCAGTAATTCAACTATGGAAACCTCCGGATTTTTGTCCATGTATTTTTTTACAATTTGCCAGCCTATGAACCTTCCTAATCGTCCTGGAGACTCACGATCCAATTCAAGACCAAATTTTGAGAATGGCGCTGGATCTAAAAAACGCCTGTCTAAAGCACTATCCGTGCTATACAACAATTGTTCCTCTATAAAATAGCGCCAAATTTGCTCCTCATTGTTTTGCGCCCATACTAGCTCTTCCGCAGTAAAGCCTATTTTTTGCGCATTAGTACTATTAGGCAGTAAGAGGTCTTTTAAATACAGTTCTTTACCATGATAAACCATACGAGACAAAAAAGTTCTATTTCTAGGCAATGCATTCACCTTTTTAGCAAAAGCACTAGCCACATCTGAAAGTAGAAATTGCTTATCCAACCCCTTAGCGATATACTTGGACATACCTTCGTAGAAAAAGTGATCGGCCCCTAAGTAATTATCCAATCCAATTAACAAAAGAGAATCTGTAAGCACCACTCGGGTATCATATTGCACTTCTGAAATTAGGGTGACTATTTTTGGAGTTTTGTAACGTGGAAAGTAATATTTTATGTGCTTAAACAGCGATTCCAAACCGGCCTTCTCTGTATCAAAATCTTCAAAAGTTTTGTCTACTTCTTCTTTTAGCTGCAGCTGCAAGGTGTCTTTTAGCTTAAGTGCCCAAATACTATCTGGAACAACCTTTGGGAACAAATAAGGAAATTCGGCTTTTAAACTAGGAATAGCTTCCAACGTAGAATTTGCAAACAAATCATCAAAACGCTTAACCGTGATATTTACAGGAACTTTTGCTATTTCCCGTTCTATTTTAGACTCTTCTTTGCAAGAAAAGAGCAAAATCACCAAAAAGAATAACAAGAAATAGGGATACGACTTCATTTTTAAAGCTACAGCGTTTAAATTTACAGGATGCAAAGGTAATTTTTTGATAGTAAAAACAATAGTATGCAAACAGAAAAGGTAGTAAACCACATTGTTGATTGGTTAAAAACATACGCCAACAATGCCAATATAAAAGGATTTGTAATAGGTGTTTCTGGTGGAATTGACTCTGCCGTTACCTCTACTTTATGCGCAAGAACAGGGTTAGACCTTATGTGTATAGAAATGCCAATTCACCAAGCAGAAAGCCAAGTAACCCGTGCAGACCGCCATATAGATTGGCTTATGCAGAACTACCCTAATGTAAGCAGACAACCAGTAAACCTTACTCCCGTTTTTGATAGTTTGGTTGCTGCGCTCCCAAAGGTAGAAAACGAAGAGGAACGTTTTATGTCATTAGCAAATACCAGAGCAAGACTTAGAATGACCACCTTATATTATTTTGCGGCCTTACACGGGTATTTGGTAGCCGGTACTGGCAATAAAGTTGAAGATTTTGGTGTGGGGTTTTACACCAAATATGGTGATGGCGGTGTAGACTTAAGCCCCATTGCAGATTTAGTAAAAACAGAAGTGTACCAAATAGGACGTTTTTTAGGCGTAAACCAAGATATTTTGGAAGCCGCTCCAACAGACGGACTTTGGGGAGACGATAGAACTGATGAAGACCAGATTGGAGCCTCTTATCCAGAATTGGAATGGGCTATGGAAATGGCAGATGCTGGTAAAACCGCAAATGATTTTGAAGGGCGTAAAAAAGAGGTCTTTGCCATTTACAAGCGTTTTAATACCGCTAATAAACATAAAATGGTACCCATACCGGTTTGCGAAATCCCTAAAGCGTTAAAATCAGCAGATTAACCATTTTATACCGACTTAAAACGAATAAAACCCTAGAAATTCTGTGTTTTTTATGAAAAAACCCAAATTTGTCGTGTTTATTGGTTAACTTGCCTGTCAGTATTTGTAATCTTTTATTTATTAAATACTACCAACAGGCCTTAATTTTAAAGATTTACTACCACAATGATCAAAGTTCTTATAGCGGACAGCCACCCAATTGTTCGTTTAGGTATAAAGGAAGTTTTAAACTCCGAGACTGGATTTGAAGTTATTGCAGATGTAGCTTCTACTAGCGAATTGTTTGAAACACTTAAGGATGTTTCTCCTGACGTAGTTATGCTAGAAATGGATATACCTGAAATTAACGGTATTGCCACCCTGAGAAAACTAAAACAAGATTTCCCAAAAACAAAGGTGCTAATGTATAGTGGCCAATCTGAAGATGTCTACGCTTTGAGCACCATTAGAGCAGGAGCATTTGGCTATCTATCTAAAACTGCGGATGTTAATTACATAATATCTGCCGTTAAAAAAGTGGCAGAGGGTAACATGTTTATTACCAACGAGCTGGCACAGCGATTAGCGTTTGATGAAGGTACCCAGAAACCAAGAAGATTCTTTAGAAAATTATCTACTAGAGAAATAGAAGTTTTAAAACTATTGGCAAGTGGTAAGCGAAATAAAGAAGTTGCAGAAGGCCTTAACCTGAACGAAAAAACAGTAAGCACCTACAAAGCTCGTTTAATGCGTAAGTTAAACGTAGATAATCTTGTAGACTTATTACAGCAGGCAAAAGCTTTAGAACTGTACTAAGATATACGCACATATTATCCATAAATAAAAAAAACCCTAGTTTTTCTAGGGTTTTTCTTTACCCCAATACTCGGTTCAACTTAGAATTCAATAATTTACTAAGCTGTATATAATTCATGATTTCCTCTAACACTTCGGTGTTAACGTCCATTGAGTTTTCGGTCTCCTTTTGAAGTTGATTTATTCTGTTTTTAATCAAATTACAGCGTAAGGACAATATAGTTTCGCTTACCAATTGGGCAACGCCAACCTCTTTGTCTTTTGGATAAATATCTTTTCGCTCCCAATTGTGCAGCACATACTTTTCATCATCCATTAAAATGGAGCTTACTTGCTGCATCTCTTCTTGCCCTAAAGTTGGTAAAAACTTTTTTATATCAAACTCAGCCGTTGCATTCAAATGCTCAATTAGTTGAGTATATATAGCCCTGAAGCTCTCGTTAGACAATTCTACCTCATCTTCCTGCAAATCCAAAAAAATCTTCTCATATACTCTAGCCTCTAGTGCTTCTGGCTGCAACACCAAATCTCCCTTCTCGTTTTCCTTAAGCACTAAATCTTCAAAAGTTTCTAACTTACTACCATAAATCAATAACAACTCAATAATTTTATGCTCGAGTATAAATTGCACATCAACTTTTTCAGGTTTGGTATCTGGCCGCACCACATCAAAAGCTTTTTGGTCTGTCTTTTGTTTTTTAGCTGCATCCGTAACCAATTTTTTATTGATTTGCGCCAAGGTGTTGTATAGAACAGCCTCGGAAACATTCATCAATTTAGCGCATTCCTGTACGTATATTTCTCGCTTAATTTGATCCGGTATTTTAGAAATACTATTTACAATATCCCTTACGGTATCTGCTCTTTTTAACGGGTCGTTGGCCGCCTCTTTAGCCAATAACGAAGTTTTGAACTGAATAAAATCTTGTGCATTTTCTTTTAGGTAATGAGCAATATCCTCCTCTGTATTATTCTTTACAAAACTATCTGGATCTTCACCCTCTGGAAAGGTACAGATCTTAACATTCATACCTTGCTCTAGAATAAGGTCTACCCCACGTAAAGAGGCACGTAAACCAGCTGCATCACCATCAAATAAAACGGTAATATTTTTAGTTAACCTATGTATTAGTCGTATTTGTTCTGGTGTTAGTGCCGTGCCACTTGATGCAACCACATTAGCTATTCCAGACTGATGCATTTGAATCACATCTGTATACCCTTCTACCAAAAAACAATTGTCTTCTTTTGCTATTGCTTGCTTAGCATGGTAAATTCCATATAGCACCTTACTTTTATGGTATATTTCGCTCTCCGGAGAATTTAGGTATTTGGCTGCTTTCTTATCATTGGTCAAAATTCGACCACCAAAACCCAAAACCCTACCACTCATAGAATGAATTGGAAACATTACCCTACCCTTAAAACGATCAAAGGTTTTGCGTTCTTGGCCTTGTTGCTCTTTAACAATGGTTAACCCGGTTTTCTCTAAATAGTCTAGCTTATAACCTTCTCCTAAAGCCGCTTTGGTAAACGCTTCCCATTGGTCTGGATTATAACCCAACCCAAACTTCTTAATAGTTTGATCGGTAAAACCACGCTCTTTAAAATAACTTAAACCAATAGCCTTACCCGGTTCTGTGTTCCATAAGGTTTTTTCGTAGAACTTTTGGGCATATTCTGAAACCAAAAACATACTTTCCCGTTCATTGGCCTGTTCTTTTTGCTCATTGGTCTGCTCTGTTTCTTCTATTTCTATGTTGTACTTTTTGGCCAAGTACTTAATAGCCTCAGGATAACTAAAATGTTCGTGCTCCATAATAAAAGCCACCACGTTACCCCCTTTGCCGCTACTAAAATCTTTCCATATCTGTTTTACCGGACTTACCATAAAGCTAGGGGTTCGCTCATCTGTAAATGGACTAAGCCCCTTGTAGTTTGTACCCGATTTTTTAAGCTGAACAAAATCGCCTATTACCTCTTCTACCCTTGCGGTTTCATATACTTGGTCTATGGTAGATTTTGATATCATTTAAAAGGAAAAAATTTAGCGCGTTAGATTACTACCTTTGTAGCAGTATTCAAAGATAATTAATCGGTAATGATTCTATTCTTCGGCACCAAAAAAGGAAAAGAAAATAGCAACAAAATGCCCAACGTGGTTTGTGGGCATTGTGCGCAAAAAGGTACGGTAACGCTTTATTCTCAAGAAACCTTAGCACATGTATTTTGGTTGCCCATAACAAAAATAGGAACAAACCACTATGCGGAATGTTCCCATTGCAAACGAGTGTACTATAAGAACGACTTTTCTGCGGATATGCTTAAAGTCATAAATCAGAAATAGCACTACAAATCGAACCGAAGGCCAACGGATATATTTCTTTGCGTAATAATGGCATCTTTAAAAATAGGATTTAAATCGTACTTAACATACAACAACATACCATCTACGCCCGCATAAGCACTTAAACCATATATTAAATTGCTTGTATTGTAATCTCGCTTTAGCTTATCCTTTATTTTATCACCGTCCATTTGATATTTTAACTTTTGGCGCGTACCAATATTAAAACCTCCATAGCCACCAAATCCTAACCTAAATTGATCTTGTAGGCTGTATCTAATTTTTTCCTCAGTTTTATAGGTTTTAGAAGGCCCCACCTCAAAATGGATTGGAAAAACCAAATTATCCATTCTTAATTTTGATTTATCTAGCTCAACATCAAATTCTTGTAACTCGGTCTGGTTTTCGTTCATTACAAAATATTGATTGTTTTCTGGTTTTAAGCCGTTAAACTGAAAAGAGAATCCGTAATTAAAACGCAACCAATTACTATGCTTAAACACCCTGGTTCGCCATTGCCAACCCATTTCAAAAAAACGACTTCCCGCAATCTTATAAGGCGTATCTACAAAAGACTCTCCTTCTATGATGGCATTATTAAACCCAATGGCCATCACAAAATCTGAATAGGTTCGGCGATCGTATTTTGTTTCTGACCTGAGCGGATTATTATTGATTCTAATACCAAATAAATTACCATTGTCGCCATCTTCATTACCAAAACCAATTTCTATGGCCCTCAGGTAATTAAGTGTGTCTACTTCTAAAACTTTACCTTTATTACGCTCAATTAACGCTATTTTATTTTCTATAATCGCAATTCTATTTTCAATATTCAGCGCTCTTTTTTTAGCCGCTTCGGCTTTAAGCTCGTCTGCTTCTTTTTTGGTAATAAGCTTCGCTTCCAGTTTAGCATTTATAGCTTCTACCTCTTCCTTTAGTGCCTGCTTTTCTTGTTGGGTTATTTCTGTCTTTAAGGTTTTTAATCTCTCAATTTCCTTTTGTATTTGTTCCTCTTGCGCATGGATGAACAATGTTCCTAGTAGAACTAAAAACATGCTAATAACAACTTTGTTTTTCATGATTTTTTGTTGATTTAGACCAGTATTTGGCCACCCTCTCAATTAAAGAGGGCAGCTAATACCAATGATTGATTGATGAATAATTACTGATTGCGTTCTGCAACGGCCGTACGTACCTTAAAAAAGCCGTCTTTTAATTTATCAAAAACTTTATCCCTAAAGCTTTGGTCCAGCTCCGTTTCTACTTCTGCCAACAAAGCAACGGCATCTACCTTACCATTTGGACGCAGTATTTTTTCTTGTAAGATTTCTTTTTGGGCATTTAACAGTAATGAGTCTATTTCAGAATCCAATAAACTAGCGTTCTGAGATGCTTCCAAAGCCGTTACCTTTGCCAATACTTGTGCCAACTTACCGTTAACCAAACTATCTAGCTGCTGGTCTTTTACCGGTATTGCTTGTGCCAACTCTTCTTTTTTAGGCGGCATAACTTGTTCAACATTAGACTGTTGTTTCTTTATCACTATTTCTTTTTCTCCCTTGGCTTGTATTTTAGTTTCTTGTGCAACAACAGTACTCTCTCCATCGGTTTTAGTAGTTGAAATTTTAACTTGTTTCTCTCCTTTTTGATTCGTGTTGGAATTTTTCTCCACTTCCACAAGTTGGGTAGGACTATCAAATTCCACATTTGATACCTTAAAATACGTAAAGAGGCCCAACGCCACCATAACAGTTGCTGCTACAGCCCACCAAATTGCCAGTGGTTTTTTCTTGGCGGGAGCATCTAATTGCGATGCGATTTTATCCCAACTGGTAGCTGCGGGCTGCAGCTTTCGTTGCTCCAAGGTATTTTTGATATGTTTTTCTAACTTATTCATTTCTAATTCTTTTACTGCTGCATGGTTCTGTTATCAAATTCTTTTTGCAGCTTAAGATTTTCTTGTAATTGTTTACGAGCTTTAGATAATTGCGATTTAGAAGTACCAACAGTAATATCTAGTAATTCTGCAATCTCCTGATGTTTGTACCCCTCTACCGCATACAAAACAAAAACCATCTTGTACCCCTCTGGCAAAGCATCAATCAATTGTTGTACATATTCCACATCTAGTTCCGTGCTGGAATGGTAAGAAGGTTGTTGTTTTTCAAAAACCTCATCGTCATACACTACAAATTGTTTTTTGCGTAAATAGGTTATGCTCTCCCTAACCATAATTCTACGAACCCAGCCCTCAAAACTTCCTTTAAACTCAAAAGATTGCAATCCTTTAAAAACCTTTACAAACGCAGTTACCATAACATCTTCTGCAAAATGCGCATCTTTAATGTATTGTCTGCACACACTCAACATTTTAGGCGCAAATTGGTCATAGATGGCCTGCTGGGCATCTCTATTTCCTTTTTGTGCCTTTTTTATGAGCAACTTTTCGTTAGTATAAAAAGGTATAATCTTCAATGTGTTTAGATTGTCTTCTATAACTATAGACGTAGAAACATTTAAAAGGGTTGCCTAAAATTATATTCTAGAAAACTATTTTTAGCAACTATCTGAAAAAGAAAGTGGTAAGTAGTTATTTTTTTCGCTCCACTACGTAATTAACCATTAGCGTTAGTGCCTCTTTATAGGGAGAATCCGGGTACTCTTTTAGTAGGCCAAGCGCTTCATCTTTAAATTCCATCATCTTGGTAATAGCATATTCCAGACCGCCGGCCTCTTTTACGTAGGCAATGACTTCTTTTACGCGCTTCTTGTTTTTATTATGATTTTTGATGGAATTGATTAACCAGCGTTTTTTTTCTTTTGAACTTTGGTTGAGCGCATAAATTAATGGCAAGGTCATTTTTTGCTCTTTAATATCGATACCTGTTGGTTTACCGATGCGTTCCTCACCGTAATCAAACAAATCGTCTTTTATTTGAAACGCCATACCGCACAACTCACCAAACCGCTTAAATATAGCAACCTCTTTAGATTCTGGCCTTACCGAAGCCGCACCCATACTACAACAGGCAGCAATTAATGTTGCTGTTTTTTGACGAATAATCTCGTAATAAACCTCCTCGGTAATATCCAATTTACGGGCCTTTTCTATCTGCAGCAACTCACCCTCACTCATAGAACGTACAGATTCTGAAATTATCTGTAGTAAATCATAATCGCCACGTTCCAAAGAAACCAATAATCCTTTAGAAAATAGATAATCGCCCACTAAAACAGCAATCTTATTTTTCCATAAGGCGTTTATAGAAAAGAAGCCACGGCGTTTGTTGCTATCGTCTACCACATCGTCATGTACCAAACTGGCCGTGTGTATCAGTTCAATGATAGAGGCACCTGTATACGTGCGTTCTACCACCTCGCCTTTGTTTAGCATCTTTGCGGTTAAAAACACGAACATAGGCCGCATTTGCTTGCCCTTTCTATTTACAATGTAGTAGGTAATTCTATTGAGTAGCGCTACTTTAGAAGACATGGATTCATGGAACTTTTTTTCAAAAAGTGCCATTTCTTGTTCTATGGGTTCACGTATTTGCGCTGCTACCTTCAATTAAATTGAAAAAATTTTCCGTTTTATTCTGGGTGTCAAATGTAGGGAAAATGCCTAAGGCAAACACACTCATTTGCTAGAATTAAGACCGCTGTTGCATTTCTTTAGATGAACGTTAAGAATTAACTTTTATTTGCCAACTGCCCACATGCTGCATCAATATCTTTTCCGCGAGAACGCCTAACTGTAACCGTGATGCCGTTTTTCTCTAAAGTGGTAATATATCTATTTAAAGCATCATCAGAAGCTTGTTGAAATTCACCATCATCTATGGGGTTGTATTCTATTAAATTTACTTTGGAAGGTGCAAATTTGCAGAACTTAACTAAGGCATCTACGTCTTTCTGAGTATCGTTAATGCCCCGCCACACAACGTACTCATAGGTTATTCTATTCTTGGTTTTGGCATACCAATACTCCAACGCTTCTCGTAAATCTTTTAGTGGAAAGGTGCTGTTAAATGGCATAATAGCGGTTCTAACCTCATCTATTGCGGAGTGCAGGGAAACCGCAAGTTTAAAACGCACTTCTTCATCTGCCATTTTTTTAATCATCTTGGGCACTCCGGAGGTTGAAACGGTAATACGCTTTGGAGACATACCCAAACCTTCCTCTGAGGTAATCATATCAATAGCCTTGAGTACATTATTATAGTTCATTAAGGGTTCTCCCATCCCCATAAATACTATATTGCTTAAAGGCCTATCATGGAACAACCTACTTTGGTTATCTATAGCCACTACTTGATCATAAATCTCATCTGGATTTAAGTTGCGCATACGTTTAAGCCGTGCCGTGGCACAAAACCGACAGTCTAAACTGCACCCAACCTGACTAGAAACACAAGCTGTTGTTCTGGTTTCCGTAGGGATTAAAACGGACTCCACCACCAAATCGTCATGCAACTTTACTGCATTTTTAATGGTACCATCCGTACTCCTTTGCATTTGGTCTACACGGATATTGTTAATAGTAAAATTGGCTTCGAGCATATCTCTAGTTTCTTTAGAGATATTGGTCATACCTTCAAAAGAATGTGCAGATTTTTTCCAGAGCCACTCATACACCTGGTTGCCTCTAAAAGCTTTATCGCCTTGGGCTACAAAAAAATTACGCAATTGCTCTTTTGTTAATGCCCTTATGTCCTTTTTATCTGCCATTGGTGCAAAGGTAAGAAAGTAAAATTCCCGCCCAGACATGCATCCAGACAGGAATTATATATTATTAAATGAATGTTTCTGAGTTAGATAATCAACATTGCATCGCCATAAGAATAGAAACGGTAGTTTTCTAAAATGGCCTGCTTGTAAGATTTCTTCATTAAATCGTGCCCCATAAAGGCAGATATCATCATTAATAAAGTAGATTTTGGCAAGTGGAAATTAGTAATCATACAATCCGCAATGCTAAAATCATAAGGAGGAAAGATGAATTTATTGGTCCAACCTTCAAACGTATTTAATGTTCTTTCAGAAGAAACCGCACTCTCCAAACCACGCATAACCGTAGTACCAACCGCACAAACCTTCTTTTTATTGGCCTTGGCATTATTTACAATTTCAGTAGCCTTTTCATCTATTACCAATTCTTCACTATCCATTTTATGCTTAGATAGGTCTTCTACCTCCACAGGGTTAAACGTACCCAAACCAACGTGTAAGGTTACCTCTGCAAAATCTACACCTTTAATTTCTAAACGCTTTAACAAGTGCTTGCTAAAATGCAGACCGGCAGTTGGCGCCGCAACTGCACCTTCGTGCTTGGCATAAATAGTTTGGTAACGGTCCTCATCTTCTGGAGTAACCTCTCTTTTAATATATTTAGGAAGTGGTGTTTCTCCCAGTTCTCTAAGTTTTCTCCTAAAATCCGTATAGGATCCGTCATATAAAAAACGAAGGGTTCTACCTCTAGAAGTTGTATTATCTATTACTTCTGCAACTAGACTTTCATCGTCTCCAAAATACAATTTGTTACCTATACGTATTTTTCTTGCTGGATCAACCAGTACATCCCAAAGACGCTGCTCCTCGTTAAGTTCTCTTAACAAAAACACCTCTATTCTTGCTCCTGTTTTCTCTTTATTACCAAATAATCTGGCCGGAAAAACTTTGGTATTGTTCAATACCATCACATCGCCCTCATCAAAGTACTCAATCATATCTTTGAACATGCGGTGTTCTATTTTACCGGTATCTCTATGGATTACCATTAATTTGGATTCGTCCCTGTTTTCTGCAGGGTACTCGGCCAATAATTCTTTTGGAAGATCAAAATTGAAGTTAGATAATTTCATCTGGGCGTTTTGAATTTTTAGGATGGCAAATATACAATCTGCAACAAGGGGTTGTCAAGTAAATTATGGATTATTCCTTAAACTGTTGCTACTTTAAAGCCAACGAGCTCCATATCTTTCCAAAAATCCGGATAAGATTTGGATACAACACCTGCATCGTTAACAAAGAAATTGGTTTTCATGGCCAAAGGAGCAAAAGCCATTGCCATTCTGTGATCATTGTAGGTATCTACGGCCGCACCGCTTCCAATTAGATTATTACTTTCCAACGTTAAACTTTCTTCTGTAATAGATACCGTGGCACCAAATTTTTCCAATTCGGTTTTCATTGCAGCCAAACGATCTGTTTCTTTGATTGGTAAAGTGTGTAGGCCGGTTAAATGACAACCCATTCCTAATCCGTAACAAGTTACCGCAATGGTTTGGGCAATATCTGGTGCATTGGATAAATCCAATTCAACGCTATCCGCCAGCTGCTCTCCATTTTTTTCTAACCATATTGAATTTTCGGAATACGTTGTACTTACTCCAAATTGCTGGTAAATGGACGCTAGAACGCTATCGCCCTGTAAGGAATGTTCTTTATAACTAGACAACTTAATTTTACTACCTATTTCCGCAAGTGCCACAATGCTATAAAAATAGCTTGCCGCACTCCAATCAGATTCCACCGTCATGGTTTTAGAGGTAACCTCATCTTTTGGCATTACCTCTATGGTATTATCCTTAAAAGTAGCAACGATACCAATTTCATCTAACAACCCTAAGGTCATTTTTATATAGGGCACAGAGGTGATTTTACCAACCAATTCAATTTCTAATCCGTCTGGCAAACTTGGCGCTACCAGAATTAAGGACGAAATGTATTGACTACTAATATTGGCCGGCAAACTAACTTTGTTGTGCTTTAGTTTTTTTCCAGTAATTTTTAATGGAGGATAGCCCTCTTCTTCTACATATTCTATTGCTGCACCAAGAGACCTGAGCGCCTCTACCAAAATTTTAATAGGACGTTCTTTCATACGTTTAGAACCCGTAAGTACAATTGTTTTACCTTCTTGCGTGGCAAAATAAGAAGTTAAAAAACGCATGGCAGTACCGGCATGATGAATATCTACCGTACCGTTGGCTATTGCCAATCCTTTTTGCATAACTTCCGCATCATCAGAATTGGATACGTTATCTATCTTTAGATTAGGAAAAAGTGCCTGCAATAGCAGCAATCTATTCGTTTCGCTCTTTGACCCTGTAATTTGAATTTCGTTATCCAGTAAGGAATTTGCTGGAGCGCTTAAAGCTAATTTCAATTTATTAGAAATTTAATACCGATTAGTAAGGCACAAAGATAGGCTTATTTAAGTTTTTGATTGTTGTGATGGCGGTCATGATCCCGCTTGGTTTTCAAATCCAACTTTTTTTCAAATGCTTGTTGCAAATTAACCCCTGTTTGGTTGGCCAAACATAAAACTACAAAGACCACATCTGCTAATTCTTCTCCTAAATCCTTGTTTTTATCCGATTCTTTTTCACTCTGTTCGCCATATCTGCGCGCAATGATACGAGCTACTTCTCCCACTTCTTCTGTTAATTGGGCCATGTTGGTTAATTCGTTAAAGTAGCGAACACCATGATTTTTGATCCACTCGTCTACGGCTTGCTGTGCGTTTTGTATGTTCATTACCAAAATTTTTTACAAAGGTAATCTAACAAGGTGAGACCTTTTCTAAAACAATATAGGTTTGTATTTGAGCTGTTAACGCTTTTGCAAAGAGTTCTTTAATGTTATGGTATAATTTACAAAAAAACACACTACGGATACAAATGTATCTTGACCATATTATTTAAAATTAAGCCTTAACTAGAACAACCTGCTCTAATTGTTTTTGAACCATTGTTCCATAAAATTCTTTTAAACTAGGGTACAGTTGAGCGGGAACCATATGAACGTTAATATTTTGTTGGATCTGGCACTTTAACTTTCCATTGGCAAATTCAGTTGTGTAAGAGAATAATCCCATTTGGTCCGGCAAGGCCAAAGCTACATTCTCGGGAACTGATTCTACCGTATAACCTTCTGGAATATCTAACAACACAGTAATCTTCTTGGAATTTGGATAAACAAAATCTACCGGATACTCCCTTGATTCTTCAATAAACGGGTTTTGAGTAAGACCCATGAAAAAAAAAGGTTTAAAAAATAACTTATCACCAATTGTTTCTAATTGATTTTCCTTACTAAACTCAAAAGACTTTACCAATGCCTTATTGTACTTATTTTTATTATTGAATTTTAAATTGTCCACAGAAAAATCAGTATTATTTTCCTCCATTTCTTCCATGACTTCCACTACATCACTATCCTTATACTTTTTTCTATAATATAAGGCCGTATTATCAAAATATTGATTTCTAATTTTCCCCTCTAACAATCCATTTACGGAAAGCTTAGCTTGTAAAAACGTTACTTCTTTAGCGAGTTTTTTAGGAACCAAACTTACTTCTTTAGATGTTAGGTCTTCCTTTACCAACCTACCATACCAATTCATTGCCCTAGAAGGCAATAGTCCAAAACCATTCAGTTTTTCAGTAGCATCTAAATATATAAGTTTACCATCAAGACTTAAACCTGCTATAACGTAATTAAAACCATCATTTGTAGGATAAAGGGGTAATCCGTTAGATTTTGTACTTACTAGAACGGGATCAACCTTAAAACCAGCCTCTTTTAACAAACCGACTAGTAATAAATTAATATCGGCTACATTTCCGGTTTTTTCCTTAAGTGTATTTTTTAATCCATTTTCGCAATAGTAGCCATAATAACCATTCCAAGTAATTTCATTTTTAACGTAATCAAAAATTTCCAGCATCAATTGGTTATCATCCTTCCCCTCCCCCTTTAGATTTAAAAGAACTTCTTCGAACAACCGTTTCTTAGACAATTCGCCTCCAAAATCACTTGATTTATAAATAGTTTTGGCAACGTCTGCCCAAGAAAGACTATAATTTTTATAAGGGCTATCTGGAAATTGTACGGAAGCTAATTCAAATTTAATTGCACTTCTATAGTTATCAATATTATCTGTGTAATCGGTATTTCTTAAAGATGGTATATTAGAGGTCTCGATAACATATTTATTCTCAAAAAACTCCAAATAACCAGTAGACCTTTGATTTCTTGCAGAAAAACCTACATCATTTCCTGATTTATAACTATACGGTATTTTTCTATTCTCTTTGGTCTGCCTAACATTTATTGGGTGGTACCCTTTACCATGGCGTTTAAAAACAAAATATTCAGGTATTTCAACTTTAATTTCAACTTTATCTAAAGGAATACCATATTGCATAACGAATGTATCTAAATTACCTATAAACTCAGACCCAACTTTATATTCCACATCTATTACAGTACCCTCTTTAACTGCGGGCATTACAATGGAAACCTTATTGCGATACTTATTTACATTTTCTTTTAAAATTCCGTCTTTCTTTAACTTTGTTTCTTCTATTTTACCGTCCATTAGATTATAGGAATAACCTTTTACCTCGTAAACGGTCTCTTCCTCGTTGTTAGATTTGTATAATGGAACCTCAATTGTTCCCCAATCCAATCCATCTTTATTGTAGATTTTAATTCTATAATGACAGTACCTCACACTTTTAAAACCTTTATTAGGAGTAAACTCATATTCTACCCGTTCCTTTTTATATAATATGGCCGCTTCTGCCTCCTTTTCAATAGGATGCTCTTCTTGCAATATTTCTGCTTCACTTACCTTACCTAGTTTATAGTTTATTTCTTGAGCAGTTGCAACAATAACAAATAGGATAAAGCTAATAGATAGTTTAAGTTTCATATACTTGGTTTTGGTTATCGTTATTAATTTGGCAATAGTTAATTTGTAGTAATAATAATTTTGGAATTATCAAATTGGGCAATCTTTTTTCTAAATGCTCTAAAATCTGCATATTGTTCTTTAGGAAACACCCCGGATTTTATTACCAATTTTCTACTGTAAGAATACGTGCCGTCATCATTTTTTTTCATTACAACGCTATATTCTCCAAATGGCGTTATTATTTTTACAGGGCTTAAAAGTGACTCAATTTTATAACCCTTTGGAAGTGTTATATTATAAACATCCTCATCAAAGTACCCTCTTTTCACCACCACGTCCGTTTTCCTATTCCTTACACGTTTTGGAATAAAAGTATTTCGATTAAATATATTAGGCACCATAAGAAATTGGTTGCCCGCTTTAGATAAATAGGAACCTACCCACAAATTGACATCCTCTGTTAAGCGCGCTTCATTTTTATCATTTGAAAAGGAAACTGCATCCAGTTCCAATTTATTGAGATAGCTCCAGTATTCTTTATAATGTTCCATTTGATCTTCTTTCTTAAAATCCAATATGCCATACTTATTATGATATTGAATTCCCGTAGACTCAATGGTTACGTTAGCTTTTAAACTTCCATCCTGATTTATAGAAACACTTGCAACACTTTTCTGTTTACTTACTTCATCTTCATATTTTTTTGTCTTATCAAATATGCCTCCATTAGGAGTTACCTTAAGAACATTTCGGTCATCTGTAAACGTTCCTAAAAAATTTACCGGTGCCTTTTGGCTTGTACATTCTAAATAAATTTCTTTGTCATGAAGTGGAACATTTAGAATTACATGGTTTCCAGACATTTTAGGAAATTCCTCGTCTAGATTTTGTTTATCTCTACCGGCGTAAACTACTGTATAATAAGAAGGGACACCCACCGCCTCCAAGAGTGCTTTAGTGTAATTGGTCAACCCTTTGCAGTCCCCATATTTATTCCTATCCACTTCAGTTGCCGAAATAGGTTTCCATCCACCTATACCTAATTGAACACTTATATAGCGGGTATTATCTTGTACATATTTATACACCAAACGTATTTTTTCTTCTAGTGACGAGGCCTTTTCAACCAGTTTCTTGATTGACGTTATTGTAGCTTCGGGTAGTTGTTCTTGACCAACTAAAAACTCATCGTGTATCCATTTTCCATAATCTTTCCAACTATCCGCTTCACCGTCTACCCCTTTAAGATGAAATTTATTTAGAGCAAACTTAACATTGGGGGTATTATTTTTTAAACCAGAAGAATATGGTTCTTTTTCCTGTGCCACTAGGTTAGCAATACTGTATTTTAGTTTATGCCCTTCCTTTATTTTATCAACGTTAAACCCATCAAAATTACTTTCTTTGATTCTAAGAGTTTGATTCTCTTGATAGCTAATCTGGAACGTACTTTTTAATATTCCTATACCATAATCTTCTACAAAATTACAATCTGGCAAAAAAGCAGTATCCGAAGTTGAGTAGCTCGATTCAAAAACTAACGTATATGGATAAGTTACAGGAACATACCTAAGAAATTTAACTCTACTTTCAGAATACAATGTGCCATTACCCACAGCACTTTGATCTTTGAAATCCTTTTTTTTGAACCTATCTAACTGTTTACCATTGCTATTGAACACCTTAACTTCCAAATCCTCGATTCTTTGCTCGTTGTCATAGAAAGCAAAGGCTCTAGCGTGTTTATCACCATTTTGATTGTACACTTTAATTACCAACTTTTCGTTATAATAATATTTGTCGTAATCTTCAATGGTGACTTTTACATCTTTAGAAATTATAGTGGCGTCAGCATTTTTGGTCAATTGTTCAGGTATTTGAACAATAGGAAAGTCTTGCGCATTAACTTGAATTAATGCCAACAAGAAAATAATAGTAAATTTTCTCATGAATTGGTTGGTCTGGTAAACTAACAACGATAAATCAAATGAAAACTTATCTAAAAACCAAAATTATTTGATAAACTGCTTGTAAAATGCTTTATTCCTTATTCTTCGTATCGATTATAATTGTTACCGGTCCATCATTTAAAAGCTCTACCTTCATATCTGCTCCAAATTCACCAGTTCCTATTTCCTTACCTAGTTCTTTTTGAAACTGATGTACAAACGCCTCGTATATAGGTATGGCTGTTACAGGCTTCGATGCCTTTAAATAAGATGGCCTATTCCCTTTTTTGGTACTAGCATGTAAGGTAAATTGACTCACGACTATAGCATCACCTTCACAGTCTTTTAATGATAGGTTCATTACACCATCACCATCATTAAAAATACGAAGGTTCACCACCTTACGGCACAACCAATCTATATCTTCTTTAGTATCTGCATCTTCTATACCTACCAAGACCAATAAACCTTTGCCTATTTTGGATAAGACCACCCCTTTTACCGAGACCGAAGCATAAGTAACACGCTGTACAACAACCTTCATTATTTTTCCTTATAAATATCTTGTCTGTAATTTGCGTCTACGTCTTCTGTTAACATTTGCACATAACTACGGTATCGGCTCCAAGAAACCTCATCGTTGTCCAATGCTTCCTTAACTGCACACTTAGGCTCGTCTAAGTGTAGGCAATTATTGAATTTACATTCTGACTTTAACTCAAAAAACTCTGGAAAATAATCTCCTATCTCATCTTTTTCCATCTCTACGATCCCAAAGCCACGAATACCTGGAGTATCAATTATTTGAGCATTAAAGCTTAAATCGTACATCTCTGCAAAGGTAGTTGTATGTTGGCCTTGCGCATGCTGTTCGGATATTTCTGCGGTTTTTAGTTTTAATCCTGGCTCTAAGGCATTTACTAGAGTAGATTTGCCAACACCAGAATGCCCAGAGAACATACTAACCTTATTCAGCATCAATTCCTTAACCAAATGTGTGTTTTTACCTTCTTTGGCAGAAATTTCTAAAACGGTATACCCAATATTTTTATATAGATCCATTAGGTATGCTACCTCTGCCCGTTCTTCTATGGCGTAAGCATCTATCTTATTAAAAAGTAGTATTGCCGGAATATCATATGCCTCTGCCGTAACCAAAAATCGGTCTATAAAACTGGTAAACGTAGTAGGATTGTTTAAGGTAACCATTAAAAACACTTGGTCTAAATTGGCCGCGATAATATGTACCTGTTTAGACAGGTTAACAGATTTACGAATGATATAGTTTTGTCTTTCTTCAATTTTATGAATTACACCAACCGTTTCATCTCCTTTAGTTTCTAGCTTAAAATGTACTTTATCCCCAACCGCTATTGGATTGGTACTTTTAATCCCTTTAATACGGAATTTACCCTTAATTCTACATTCATAAAACTTACCGTCCCTTGCCTTTACGGTATACCAACTGCCGGTAGATTTATAAACGGTACCTATCATAGACTGTTCTTTGTAAAATAGTTGTTTTAACAAAGAAACAATTTTATACCTAATTCGTCCGTTGTGTATAACATCAAATTTAAAATCAACATTAAAAACAAAAACATGAAAAAACTAGTAGTATTTGCCTTATTTGCATTGGTGGCAACCGTAAACGTACAAGCACAACAATATAAGGTTATTACCAGTGTTGAATCTATTGTTCCAAATGGTTTAGGTAGATCTAGGATAATTAATGCCCTAGAAGAGAAAGATTACAGAGAATTTACTTCTGTGCAAACCGAAGAAGATAACACTAGAAACAAGTCTAAACGAGACGAAATACGTGTTAAGAATTTTGAAGAAACCAAGCTATTGAACTTTTACAATATTGGTGGTATTCGTTTTCAAAACATTGCTGCTAACGATGCTTTGATTACTTCTATGATAAACGACATGGTTTCTCAAGGATGGCAATTAGAACATGTAATTAGTGCCGTAGAAAGTGAAGGTGGTAAAGGAGACGGCCAAGGAATTTTTATTACGCGTTATATCTTTAAAAAATAGAACCCTATTAACAGTAACAAAAAAAAAGCCCCAACTTTTAGTTAGGGCTTTTTTGTTTTGTGGGTAATTTAATTTCTTACCCGTATACTACCGCCTACCAAGGTTTTCTTTCTTACTTTCTTTGGGTTTCCAAAAATATCCACATCTCCACCAGCTTTTACGTTAACGTCTATACTTTCAGAAGCATAGACTTCTGCTTCTCCTCCTGCAGATATTTTTACTTCAGATGCCATCGTTCTTAATTCCCTACCTTCAAAAATACCTCCGGTATTTAATGTTACCGTTTGGTTCTCCGCTAGACCGGAAACTTCTAAAATACCACCCGTAACAGCTCTCATTTCTGCATACTCTACATCTAAACCGGCAATAATTCTAGCGCCTTCTTGTGTTCTTAACTCTATTCTATTCTGTTCTATAAGTTCATTACAAACAATTTTTGCACCTTCATTACCATCTATAACATCAATATCTTTATAATACACCTCTATGAATGTATCTTCTCCGGTAAACTTTTTGTCCAACTGCATTCTAAGCTTTAAAACGCCATCGTTATTGGTCCATTTAATATCATCTACATTAAGGCCTTTAATGATGATTTTATCCTCATCTGATTGGATTAGATTGACCTCTATCAAATCAAAGACTTTGATTTTATGGAAATCCCCTACATTATTTTCTATCATCCTTTGAGAAAAAACTGAAGATGAAATGGCCAATATTAAAAGGGTAACTATTTTTTTCATGACTGTTTGTTTTTTGTTTGCCTTAAAGATGACACCTTTTTTGATTTGTTACACTTGTAAAAATAAAAAGGCCATTTCTATATAGAAATGACCCTTTTGCCTTGACACTAAGGTTATAACTCCTAAGAGTTGATTATCTTTTCTTGATGGTTAATAGATTCTTGGTGAATTGCTTTAAACATTTTTAAAACAAATTCTTCACTTAATCCATGCTGCTCACCCTCTAAAATCATTTTACCCAAAATAGTATTCCATCTATTGGTTTGTAAAACGGCAACATTCTTTTGTTTTTTCAACTCACCAATACCGTCAGAAACTTTCATCCTTTTACCTAAAGTCTCGATCAATTGGTTATCAATAACATCAATCTGCGCTCTTAGGTTACTTAAATGCGCATTGTATTCTGCTTCTGGATCACTTTCTTTTCTTATTTTTAGATCTCGCATAATCTGAACCAATTTATCTGGAGTAACTTGCTGCGCGGCATCACTCCATGCGTTATCTGGATCATGGTGTGTTTCAATCATCAAACCGTCAAAATTTAAATCTAAAGCCGTCTGAGAAACATCAAATATCATATCTCTCTTTCCTGTTATATGAGATGGATCATTGATTAAAGGTAAATCTGGAAACCTGTTCTGAAACTCAATCGCCATTTGCCATTCTGGTATATTTCTATACTTGGTCTTCTCATAGGTAGAAAACCCTCTATGGATGGCACCTAACTTCTTAATTCCTGCAGTATGCAAACGCTCAATACCACCTAACCACAAGGCTAAATCTGGATTTACAGGATTCTTTACCAAGACAATTTTGTCTGTACCTTCCAGCGCATCTGCCAATTCTTGCATAATAAATGGGCTCACGGTAGAACGTGCTCCTATCCATAATAAATCCACATCGTGCTCTAAAGCTAAATCTACGTGTGCTTTATTGGCAACCTCAGTGGCCGTTTTTAAACCTGTCTCTTCTTTTACTTTTTGCAACCACTTTAGTCCTATGGCGCCTACTCCCTCAAAATTTCCTGGTCTTGTTCTTGGTTTCCATATACCGGCACGGTAATAATTTACATCCGTGTCTTTAAGCTGGTGTGCAATTTTAAGCACCTGCTCTTCGGTTTCTGCGCTACATGGTCCTGCAACTACTAATGGATGTGGCAACGCCATATCATCCAACCATTTCCTCATCTCTTTTGAATTTTCCATAATCCTAATCTCTATTTTTTAGTAAGTGGTATTCCGTTTAATATTTGTTTTATTCTATTGGTATTGTTCATTTCTTCATAAAGTCCATCAAAATCATCATCCTCCATCATTTTTTTAAAGGATTCCAAATTGTTAATGTACTCTGTTAATGTTTCTAATACATTTGCTTTGTTTTGCTCAAAAATTGGTGCCCACATTGCAGGGGAACTTTTTGCCAACCGCACCGTACTCTCAAATCCACTACCAGCCATGTCAAAAATATCACGCTCATTTTTTTCTTTCTCAATAACCGTCTTTCCTAACATAAAGGAACTAATGTGTGACAGATGCGATACGTAAGCTATATGTTTATCATGATTATCGGGATTCATATACCGGATTCTCATGCCTAATTTTTCAAATAAGGCCAAGGCTTTCTCTTGTAATTTAAATGCGGTTTGCTCTACCTCACAGATTATGTTGGTTTTGCCATTGTACAATCCACTAATTGCTGCAGACGGCCCAGAATACTCAGTACCTGCTATAGGGTGGCATGCCAAATAATTTCTACGTTTTGGATGTTCCGCTACAACCTTACAAATTTGTGCTTTGGTAGAACCAGCATCAATCACCACTGTTTCTTCCCCAACATAGTCTAGTATGATGGGTAACTCTTTGGCCAAAACCGTTACTGGAATAGCTACAATTACCACATCTGCATCTGCTAAACCCTTATAGGTGGTAGCCGCATCTATTAAACCCAAATCAATAGCTTCTTCTATATGCGAAGTATTTGCGTCTATACCCTCTATACAAACCTTTGGATGCGTTTCCCGTATGTCTTTTGCAAAAGAGCCTCCAATTAACCCTATACCAACTACAACTACTTTCATGCTTAGAATCTTTCTATGGCTTCTTGTATTTTCTCTTCTTTTACGCAAAGCGAAAAACGAATGTATCCCTCACCGTTTGTTCCAAAAATGGTACCTGGCGCAATAAAAATATGCTTATCGTACAACACCTCATCAATAAAACTTCCTGCGTCTTTGGCTCCTTCTGGCAGTTTACACCAAACAAACATACCAACAGCATTGGTGTCATAGGTACACCCCAATTTATCTGCTAATTGATAGATTAAAGCTCTTCTTTTTTGGTAGACCTCATCTAAAGCTTCAAACCATTCCTTACCGCTTTCTAAAGCAGCTACAGCTCCTTTTTGAATACCATAGAACATTCCAGAATCCATATTGCTCTTTACCTTAAGTACTGCATTAATGTAATCAGCATTCCCCAATAGCATTCCTACACGCCAACCAGCCATATTAAAGGTTTTGCTCAATGAATTTAATTCCAAGGCCACTTCTTTTGCTCCTGGCAAGGATAACATACTGGTTGGGTTATTGGCCAAAACAAAACTATACGGATTGTCATTCACCAATAAAATAGAATTGCGCTTGGCAAATGCCAATAGTTCTTGCATTTGCTCGGTGGTTGCGGTTGCTCCTGTTGGCATATGCGGATAGCTCACCCACATTAATTTTACCTTGCTTAAATCTTCTTTCTCTAGCACTTCCAAATCTGGAAACCATCCATTCTCCGCAGTTAAATCGTACGTTTTTGGTACTGCTTCTACCAATTTGGTAACCGATCCATAGGTGGGGTATCCTGGGTTGGGCAAAAGCACCTCATCTCCCACATTTAAAAAGGCCATGCTAATATGCATAATCCCTTCTTTAGAACCCATTAATGGCAATACTTCTGTGTTGGCATCTACCGCTACATTAAATTTATCTTGATAAAATTTGGCAATTGCCGATCGTAATTCTGGTAAGCCCTGATAACTCTGATACTGGTGTGCCCCTGCATCTAAAATAGCTGCACTTAGTGTTTGTAACACCTTTGGCGAAGGTGCCAAATCTGGACTACCTATGCCCATATTGATTATGGGCTTCCCATCTGCCATAAGACCACGTACCTCTCTTAATTTTCTAGAGAAGTAGTACTCTTGTACCGAGTTTAATCTGTCTGCCGTTGTCATTTTATCAATGCATTTTTATATTCTCCCAATACCCTAAAATCTTCTGCCATTATTTCTAGTAAACTTTTCGCTTTAGCAAAATTTTGATACGCATCAAAAGTTACATCTACAAAAAAAGCGTACTTCCAAGGGGTTTCAATTACAGGTAGGGATTGTATTTTAGTTAGGTTTAAATGGCAATCGCTCATCACATTAAGTACGGCTGCCAAACTACCTCTTTTATGGTCGGTAATAAACCTAAGAGATGCTTTGTTAATAGCTTCCTTAGGCCATTCTTTGTTCTCTTTTTTTAGGATAATAAAACGCGTAGCGTTATTTTTTATGGTTTGTATGGCCGGCGCTATAATTTCTAAATTATACAACTCGGCAGCTACATCTGGGGCAATTGCGGCTACATGCGCTAATTGATTTTCTTGGATTTGTTTTGCTGTTTCTGCCGTATCCACATCTTCTACCAATTTAATATGGTCGTACTGCTTTAAAAAATCCATGCACTGTAACAAAGCCATAGGGTGGGAGCGTACTTCTGTAATTTTGGAAATATCTTGCCCTTTTAACACCATTAAATTATGGTTAATGTTTAGATATTGCTCCCCTATAATGTGCAAATTATTATGGTAAACTAAATTGTAATTGGGAATTATGCTCCCCGCAATAGAGTTTTCTATGGCCATTACCGCTTTGTCTGCAGTACCATCTAGAACGCTGGCCACCAACTTATCAAAAGACATGCACTCTACCAAGTTTATGGCATCTCCAAAGTAGTCATTGGCTACCTTGTGGTGGTTACTTCCTTTTATTCCCTGTATGGCTATTTTTAAATCCATTGCAAAAAAAAAGTCCCGAATTTAACATCGGGACCTTATTGTTTTATTTAGTTACATATAGCTAGAACAGTCCCGTACCTCTTTGGAAAAAGAAGTAAAAATAAAAACGGTTCCAGAAATATAATTTGCTCATCTTGTTATAAATGTTCGGCTAAGATTACCCTTTCTTTATGAATGACAAAGTTAATTTTTTAATTTTTAGAATTTTTAACAAAAACCATATTATTGCTGATTTTTATTACATAAAAAAGCCGATTTATTATTAAAATCGCATAGCAACAGACACTTTCCCAAAAGGATATCTTACAAAACCACCCTTTTTCAATTATCCTAAATTTCACTTCTTAAAAAAATAAGTAAAACGTACTTTTGACAGTAAATACCTGTATATGTCCATAGTTGTAAAAGATATTGTAAAAACTTACGGCGAACAAATAGCCCTAGACCAAGTCTCCTTTTCTATTGATAAAGGAGAAATTGTTGGCTTTCTAGGTCCAAATGGTGCTGGCAAGTCTACTATGATGCGTGTATTAACCACTTTTCACGCTGCAGATATAGGTAGCGCTACTGTTAATGGTTTTGATGTTACTACCCACGCCAAGGACGTACAAGCTAGTATTGGCTTTTTACCGGAGCATAATCCTTTATACCTAGACATGTACGTTAAAGAATACCTTATGTTTAATGCTCAGATACATAAGGTAAAAAAGGAGCGTATTGCAGAAGTTATAACACAAACGGGATTAACACCAGAGGCCCACAAAAAAATTGGCCAACTTTCTAAAGGGTATCGCCAACGCGTTGGTCTTGCCGCTGCTTTGTTGCACGACCCTGAGGTATTGATTTTAGATGAACCCACCACTGGCCTAGACCCTAATCAGCTTATTGAAATAAGAAAACTAATACAAGAAATTGGTAAAAATAAAACCGTGATGCTTTCTACCCATATAATGAAAGAGGTAGAAGCCGTGTGCGACCGAGTTATTATAATAAACAAAGGAAAATTAGTGGCAGATAAATCCTTAGAAGATTTAAGACAAACCGAACAACAAATTATTGAGGTAGAGTTTGATTACCGTGTGGAAGATGTGCTATTACAAAAGCTTCCGAATGCCGTGCATGTTAAAAATACCGGTGGTTTTGTCTACGAAATAACTTTTGACACTCAAAAAGACATGCGCCCTGCTGTATTCGATTTTGCGCATGACAATCAGCTTAAAACTTTACAATTAAGTCGTAAAAACAAAAATTTAGAAAGCCTATTTACCGAGCTTACATCTGCCTAGGTTTACGGTGTTCATATATCGTAAAAAACATACGCACACTCATATTTCTTGCGCGTTGTTTGGCTTTTTCTGTTACTGTGCCTTCAAAATGACTATCTAAGGTAGCAATCCAATGGCGTAGCCAAATTCCAAAATGATAATTGCCTATGGCCCCTTTAAACTTTGCATCTACTTCTGCGTGCACCAACAGTGGGTTTCCCATATATTTTTGTTGGTAAAAGAGGTTGCTCTCCCAAAAGTCTGTAAGCTTATTTAAATGAGCAGGCCAATCTTTTATGGTCTCATTAAAAAAATGACCTATCTCTTTATCCTTGCGCACCCTATCATAAAACCGATGCACTAGAAGAGCAACATCTTCTCTTGATGCTATGTCTGTTTTCACCTTACATTAAATTAGCCCCTAAAACTAGGCCACTTACCAAAAGGCTCAAAATAAATATATTAAATGTAATCTTAGAAGGTAGTTGTGCCAAGACTGCCGCATTAAAAGACATACACCCCATTACTACCAAAAACAATTGTATCATTTGAAAAATGCCTATTCCTTGCATTAAGACTGCCATAGCAGCTACAGCTCCAAAGCAACTTTGTATCATAACAAATATGCTGGCATATCCCGTTTCGTTTTTTCTATACTCGCCCAATAGTTCATTATACGTTGTCATACCTAATTATTTTTAATTATAGTGTAAAAGTATCTGGGTTTGCTTAGGTTAAATATGATATATATCAGTTAACCTCATCTTTCTGGGTTCTTTTAAAAGAATACTGCAGTAAAGTTTTATTAGCCTAGGGCGATGGGTATCTTTGCAAAAAATAAATTCTATTGCATGAGCAAGTCTAATCCACGTTTAGAACTGTCTAAAGAAGAGATGAAATCTTTGGGGTACAAAATTGTAGATGCCATTGTGGACCATCATCTTACCCAAGATAAAAAGCTACCGGTAGCTGTAGGTACACGTGCAGAAATGGATTCTATTTTTTTGGAAGAAGCCCCAGAAAAAGGAATGGACGCACAAAAAGTGTTAGAATTTGTTTTAAAGAATGTTATGGCCAATAGCACCTTGCTTTCTCACCCTAAAGCCTATTCTTTTGTACCTGGCCCAAGTAATTATGTGAGCGTTATGGCAGATGCATTGGCAACCGGTTTTAATGTTTTCTCTGGCGGATGGTCTGCATCCCCAGCCGCTGCAGAGCTAGAGATTATTACCATACAATGGCTGTTAAAGATTTTCGGCTTTCCTAAAAAGAAAGGCGGCGGAATATTTACTTCTGGTGGTTCCATGGCCAATTTAACCGCTTTAACCACCGCCCGTAATATAAAATGCGGAAAAGACTTTTCTAAAGCCGTAATTTATTTATCAGACCAGGCGCACAGTTCTAATATAAAGGCCATTCGCGTAATTGGTTTTAGAGAAGAACAAGTACGGATTATACCTACGGATAGTGAATTTAACTTCCCAATTAACAAACTAAAAAATGCCATTGCCAAAGACCGTTTAGCAGGTTTACAACCATTTTGCCTAATTGGTACCGCAGGCACTACCAATACAGGTACAGTAGACCCACTTACGGAATTGGCTGCCATTTGCAAGAAAGAAGATATTTGGTTTCATATTGATGGTGCCTATGGTGGTGCGGCTATTTTAGCGCCTAAAGGTAAAACGGCACTAAAAGGCATAGAAAAAGCAGATTCTGTTACCATTGACCCACATAAGTGGTTGTACCAACCTTATGAAATGGGATGTTTATTGGTTAGAAATCACAAACATTTAAGCCACACCTTCACAGAAAAACCAGAATACCTGCGAGATGTAGAGGGAAATACCTCTGAAATTAATTTTTATGATTTAGGTATACAGCTTACCAGACGTTTCCGTGCGTTAAAATTCTATATGTCTATCAAAACCTACGGTTTGCAATCGTTTCGTGATGCTATTGCGTACAATATGGACTTGGCAGAACAGCTAGAAGAACAGATGAGAAAAAGTAGTCTGTGGGAAATAGTACACCCAGCAACCTTAGCTATTATCAACTTTAGGTACAACCCCATCGGCAAGAATTATTCTGCTAAAAAGTTAGACAAGCTTAACCAGTATATATCTGAGAAGGTAGTTAGCTCACAAAAGGCATT
The DNA here is from genome assembly GCF_002072105.2 of Croceivirga radicis. GTDB lineage: Bacteria > Bacteroidota > Bacteroidia > Flavobacteriales > Flavobacteriaceae > Croceivirga > Croceivirga radicis. The sequence goes on along the minus strand of NZ_MTBC01000002.1, from coordinate 348,316 downwards.
ATTGGTAACCACCATTTTAAACAATCAAATTGTGTTGCGTATGTGTTTAATTAATCCCCGTACCACCCTAGCAGACGTACAAGAGACGCTAGAGCTTTGCGAAGCTTTTGCGGCAGAAGCCGATAAATAAATTAGGCTATTTTGGTCAAAATATCATCCCAAAACGGTTGCACCTTGGGGTCTGTACAATTGGTAAGTAAAACCGCGACCAGTTGCTGTTCTGGGTAAACGAATAAATTGGAATAAGCGCCAACACTGTTGCCAATATGGCCAACATATTTTCTACCTAAAATATCTTGACTTACCTGAAAACCTAATCCGTAATACGTGCTTTTACCATTTACCTCTTGGGCGGTCAGCAACTCTTTATACGTTTCTGGCTTCAATAAGATTTGCTGCAGCAGCTCCTGTCCCAATTTGGCAATATCCGCACTCGTAGACAAATAACCACCTCCAGCCAGTTTATAATAATTATCCACCTCACTTGCCGCTCTGAAACTCAATCCGCATCGTGTAAAAAACGGCACAGTATCTACCACCCTTCTTGGAGATTTAGTTTGATGCATTTCTAACGGAGTTAGAATTTCTTTACTTACATAATCTTCAAAAGGCATTTTTGCAGCATTTTGTAGCGCTATAGCGAGTAAAACAAAATCTAAACTGTTGTACAAATACCCCTTCCCAGGTTCAAAGACTAAGGGGTCGTCTTTAAAAAAAGTAATACTCTCTGCTATCTCCCATGGCTTGTTCCAAGCATATTCCTTACCCTTGTAACTACGTATTCCCGCGGTGTGACTTGCTAATTGTCTGAGCGTAAAGTCATATTTTTTTTTAGGATAATCAGGCACATGCTTGTAAAAAGAATCGTCCCAAGAAACCAAGCCTTGCTCTACCATTTTACCAAATGCCAATCCCGTTATACATTTAGAAATACTAGCAATTCTAAACATCGAATGCTCGGGCTCAATGGCTTCTTGCTGCAGGCTGTTATTGGCATAGCCTTTCTGTAAATAAACTTTTCCTTCTTTGAGTATGGTAACAGAAATACTCGGCACTTTATTTTCTAAAACCAAATTGCCTAAAGCGGAATTTACATAGGATTTCCCTTCCAAGTTGGCCAGTGACACTGGTTTTTTACGGTTAAAAATGCCAAAAAGGGTATTCCACCAAGCCATACTAGTCTTTAAAAATAAGTTTTCCCCTAAATTCTTCTGTTACCCTAACCGTTTCTGGCCTATTAAAACTTAGTACATCTCCATAGCCTCTAATAACCCCTATTAGGCGTTCTTGCGGATTTACCAAAATGTCATTGGAACCCCTATGGTTTAGATTTACATTGGTAGTTATAAGTTCTTGCGCTTCAATACGCGTATCTCCAGCGGCAATAGTTATATCAAGGTTGGTAGAATTGCCTTTAAGATTGAAGTATGCTATTCCGTTTACCACTATAGACACGGTTGTGGTATTTAAATCGAGTTCAAAAGAACCATCTGTGGTTTCCGTATCTGGATTAATAAAACTTTCCGAGACCAAGCGAAGCGTAGGATAACTTAATACGCCATCACTAGAAATGGTAAGCCCGGTGCTGCTTCGTATTTCCTCTATATTGGGCGCTGTAACATATACCGTAGACAACGCATAATCCCGAAGCAGGTTACAGCCATTTTCATTCTGTACAATTAAACGCCCCTCTTCAACTTCCGCAGAAATTTCATTTAAAAGATATTCCCCTGATTCTATGACAACCTTCTGTTCTGGCCCTTGTTTAAGTACTAAGTTCAGTTGCTCAAATACAGTTATCTTGGTAAAGTTGGGCAAAGCAACTTCAACCTGTTGCAAATCGCCTGCATTTTGAAAACAATCCGAAGCATCTTCTGAATTACAACCTAGAAAGAAAAGCGCCATCGCACTATAAAAAACTACTATTAATTTTCTTCTCTGCATCATCCTAAATTATAATCGTACTCCAATACCAAATTCCAACGCCTCTGCGGCCGCACCATGAGATTTTAAGGTAACTGCACCAAAAACCTTATTGCCAAAGTAACGTTTTAAACCTACTCTATTGTAGACTTTACCTTCAAAATCAAAAGGATAGTACACATAATAGCCTAATTGGGTAACCACACTTAGTTTGTTTACAAACAGCTCATGCCCCAGAAATAATCCTACACGTTTGTAATCATCATCTACCTGAACATCCATTTCTGGAAAAGAAGTTGCTTGAAACGCAATAAGTTCCTTTAAAAAATTAGAAAAGAAAGCATCTGCCCCAAATTGAATAGCGCTTTTTCTTCCCAGACGTTTGTCTGCATATGCAGATGCAATTATAAAACCATACTGGCCACTATTTACCACATCGCTCTCATTAACGCCGCCACGCAAAACCAAATTCAACTTAATTGGCTCCGTATATTTTGGTTCCTTATCATACGTGATGAAATCTGGTCTATCTTCCGCATTTAAATCGTACGTAACACCCAAATTGAACGCAAAAGTATTGGTAGAGGTGTTGGGTGCCTTAAAATTAGCATTGGAATAATGGATTAAAGACAAACCCGCCTTAACACCAAAACGGTCAATAAGTCGCTCCTTGTTGTAATTAAGCATTACCATTGTAGAACTCAATAAATGAGAACCGTATGCATTGTTCCTAAAGTTATTGGCTTTATCGTACGGATTGGTATTGTAGCTAATGCCTTGTGCTACTCTAAACTGTAAATTTCGTTTAAGGAAATAGAAATTGTAATGCGCATAGAGCCCAAAATGCTCTCCTAGAGTAGCACTGTTCATATCTTGATACACAAAGGTGAAACCCGTATCTGGATAACCAAAATCTGCTTCCCACTTTTGTTTGCCAAAGCGTTTTCTATTAAATCCTAAAATAACACCGCCCGGATGGTTGGTAATTAAGTGCGAAATATCTGTGTTGTGTAATAGTACAGAACCATAAAACTGATTGGCCTCTAGTACAAAATGTGGAGCATCTTGTTTTTGCTGTGCCATTGCGCATAATGGCAAAACCAAGAAAAAAAGTATCCAAGCTTTTTTCATAAGCCCCCAAAGGTATTTAATACTAGGGCAATCTACCAAAGATATGCACAAGGGTTATGTTAATTAAAACAAGGCGGCCGCAATAGCCTTAATATTGCTAGATTTACCCATAGAGTAATAATGCAATACAGGAACGCCAGCATCTTTTAATTCTTTAGATTGCTGTATGGCCCATTCTATACCCACTTGCCTTACCGCTTTGTTATCTGGGCAAGCCTCTACCGCATCTATTAAATCTTCTGGTAAATTTACCCAGAACACTTGTGGCAACAAACGCAAATGCTTTTGAACGGCCAATGGCTTTATACCTGGTATTATGGGAATGGTAATACCCATAGCCCTTGCGGCATCTACAAATTCAAAATACTTTTTATTATCAAAAAACATTTGGGTTACCACATAGTCTGCCCCTGCATCTACCTTTTCTTTTAATCGTTTTAAATCATTTTGAAGACTTGGCGCCTCCAAATGTTTTTCTGGATAACCCGCCACACCAATACAGAAATTTGGTGTATGCTCCATCTTTAATTCGTCAATTAAATACTTACCTTGGTTTAGAGCTGCAATTTGTTCTACCAAACCTTTGGCATAGCTATGCCCACCTTCACAAGGACTAAAATATTGCTCTCCTTTCATGGCATCCCCACGTAGCGCCATAACATTGTCTATCCCCAAATATTGGCAATCTACCAACATATATTCCGTCTCCTCTTTGGTAAAACCGCCACATAATACATGGGGCACGGTATCTACATTGTATTTGTATTGTAAAGACGCACAGATACCAACGGTACCTGGACGCATACGTGTAACCTTTTTCTCCAAGAGGCCATTTTTTTCTATGTAAACGTACTCTTCCCTTGAGGTAGTAACGTCTATAAATGGAGGTTTAAACTCCATTAACGGGTCTATATTATCATACAAATCTTGTATGTTTTTCCCTTTTACCGGAGGTACAATTTCAAAACTGAATAACGTTTCTCCTTTGGCGTTTGCTATGTGTTCGGTTACCTTCATAAGCCTCTCCCCTTGCCCTTTCAGAACGAAATAGGGCTTTTATGGGGACCATATTTAGTTGTTAGTTTTCAAACTTTAATCGCTATAATCAATATTACCCTTGGCGGGTTAAGGAGCTTCTGCAATATTAGGTGCCAACCATCTTTCTGCAACTTCCTTTTCTATACCTTTTCGATTGGCAAAATCGTACACTTGATCTTCTTTTATCTTTCCTAACCCAAAGTATTTTGCCTCTGGATGCGCAAAATAATAGCCACTTACACTGGCTGCAGGCCACATGGCCAAACTATCTGTTAATTCTACACCAATAGTTTCTTTTACCTGCATCAATTCCCATATGGTTAGCTTCTCTAAATGATCTGGACAGGCAGGGTAACCCGGTGCAGGGCGTATACCACGATAACTTTCTTTGATTAGTTCCGTATTGTCTAAATTCTCGGCTTTGGCGTAACCCCAATACTTGGTACGCACCTCTTTGTGCAAATATTCTGCAAATGCCTCTGCCAAACGGTCTGCTAATGCCTTGACCATTATACTCGAATAGTCGTCATGTGCAGCCTCATACTTTTCTGCTAATTCTTTGGTTCCAAACCCTGCCGAAACACAGAAACAGCCAATATAATCTTGTAATCCACTTTCCTTGGGTGCAATAAAATCTGCTAACGCGATATTTGGCACTCCATCTCGTTTTTTGGTTTGCTGCCTTAGTGTTCTAAAAACAGTGGTTTCATTACCTGGTACGCCCAATTCAATGTCATCATCGTTTATCTGATTGGCAGGAAACAATCCAAAAGTGGCTTTTCCCTTGAGCAATTCTTGTTCTAATATTTCTACGAGCATTTTCTGCGCATCTGAAAACAATTCTGTTGCTTGTGCACCAACCACTTTATCTTCTAAAATGTCTGGATATTTACCATGTAAATCCCAGCTTCTAAAAAACGGTGTCCAGTCTATAAAGTCTACCAGCTCTCGCAAATCAAAATCCTCTAAAACCGTAGTTCCTAAAACCTTTGGCTCTACAATGTCTTCTGGCTTAAAATCGATTTTTAGTTTATTAGCTCTAGCCTGTTCCAAAGTCAGATATTCTTTATGCTTGGAACGATTTAAAAACTTTTCCCTAAAGCTCTCGTAATCTAGCTTTACCGACTTTTTATAAGTATCTGAAGATTCTTTTTGAAGTAAATCGCCCACCACGGTTACCGCTCTAGATGCATCATTTACATGCACAACGGCATGTTTATACACCGGGTCTATTTTAACCGCGGTATGTGCTTTACTGGTGGTTGCCCCACCTATCAATAAGGGCACATTAAAGTTTTGACGCTCCATTTCTTTGGCCAAGAAAACCATCTCATCCAAAGAAGGCGTAATTAATCCGCTAAGACCAATAACATCTACCTGTTCTTCTATAGCACGGTTTATAATTACCTCTGGCGGTACCATCACTCCTAAATCTACAATCTCATAATTGTTACAAGCCAATACCACTGATACGATATTTTTACCAATATCGTGCACATCGCCTTTTACCGTGGCCATAAGCACCTTTCCGTTTGCCCCCGTAGATTTGTCTTTAGACGCTTCAATGTAAGGTGTAAGGTAGGCAACCGCTTTTTTCATTACACGAGCAGATTTTACCACCTGTGGCAAAAACATTTTACCGCTTCCGAACAAGTCGCCCACCACATTCATACCGGTCATTAAATTGCCTTCAATAACGTGCAATGGTTTTGCTGCCTGTTGTCTGGCCTCTTCTACATCTTCAATTATATATTGGTCAATACCTTTTACCAAGGCTCTGGTAATACGGTCTTGCAATGGCTCTTCTCGCCACGATAAATCTACCGTGCTTTCTTTGGTTTTTCCTTGAAAGGTTTCAGCAAACTCCAATAACCGCTCTGTAGCATCATCCCTTCTATCTAAAATCACATCCTCAACGTGTTCTAAAAGGTCTTTAGGGATATCATCATAAACCTCTAACATAGTTGGGTTTACAATACCTATATTCATCCCTGCCTTGATAGCATGGTACAAAAACACAGAATGCATGGCTTCCCTAACGGGATTATTACCCCTAAACGAGAAGGAAACGTTACTTACCCCACCGCTTACACTACAATACGGCAAGTTTTGGCGCACCCAACGGGTAGCCTCGATAAAATCGATTGCGTTTTTTCGGTGTTCTTCCATTCCCGTGGCTACAGGAAAAATGTTTAAATCGAAAATGATGTCTTCTGGAGCAAATTTTACTTTATCTACCAAAATTCGGTACGAACGTTCTGCTATTTCTATTCGTCTTTGATACGTATCTGCCTGCCCAACCTCATCAAATGCCATGACAATCACGGCCGCACCGTATCTCTTAATCAATTTGGCGTGGTGTATGAACTCTGCCTCCCCTTCTTTTAAGCTAATGGAATTAACGACACATTTACCTTGCACCACTTGCAAACCGGCCTCTATAATTTCCCATTTAGAACTATCTATCATTATAGGCACACGGGCAATATCTGGCTCGGCGATTATTAAATTCAGGTACTTTACCATGGCAGCCTTACCATCAATAAGACCGTCATCCATGTTAATATCTATTATCTGTGCGCCTCCTTCTACCTGATGCCTGGCAACATCCAAAGCTTCTTCGAACTTTTCTTCTTTTATTAAACGCAAAAAACGCTTAGAACCCGCCACATTGGTACGCTCCCCTACATTTATAAAGTTACTTTCTGGGGTTATGACCAAGGGTTCTAGGCCTGATAATCGTAGTACACGTCGATTCTTACTCATTCTTCGTTGTTCCTTTTCGAACTTGTTCTTGGATTAAATGCTAGCAAAAGCAATTGGTCGAGGTTTATAATTTTTCACTAAATCAGCAATAGCCTTTATATGCTCCGGTGTTGTTCCACAGCATCCACCCACAATATTCACTAAGTTTTTATCTAAATATTCTTTTATTTGTGCGGCCATTTCTTCTGGCGTTTCATCATACTCACCAAAAGCATTTGGTAGACCAGCATTAGGGTGTGCAGAGGTGAAAAATTCTGACTTTGCGGAAATTACCTCTAAATGGGGCGTTAATTGCTTAGCACCCAAAGCACAATTAAAACCTACACTTAGTATGGGTAAATGCGAAATTGAAATCAAAAATGCTTCCGCGGTTTGTCCAGATAAGGTTCTACCAGAAGCATCTGTAATAGTACCGCTGACCATGATGGGTACTTCTATGTTGCGCTCTTCTTTTACCTCTTCTATGGCAAAAAGCGCTGCTTTGGCATTTAGGGTATCAAATATGGTTTCTACCAAAAGTAAATCCGCACCACCATCTAACAATGCCTCTACTTGTTGTTTGTATGCCACGCGCAACTCATCAAAAGAAATAGCTCTAAATCCAGGGTCGTTAACATCTGGGCTCATACTGGCCGTTTTGTTGGTTGGACCAATACTACCAGCCACAAACCTTGGCTTTTGTGGCTCTTTGGCAGTAAATTCTTCCGCAACACGCTTGGCTATTTTGGCCGATTCATAATTAAGTTCGTACACCAAATCTTGCATGCCGTAATCTTCCATAGCAATGGTAGTGCCAGAAAAAGTATTGGTTTCTACAATATCCGCACCAGCGGCGAAATACTTGGCATGTACTGTGGCAATAGCTTCGGGCTGGGTTATGGATAATAAATCGTTATTTCCTTGTAAAGGACTTGGCCAGTCTTTAAAACGTTCTCCCCTAAAATCCTCTTCGGTAAACTTATAGCGTTGTAACATGGTACCCATAGCACCATCCAAAACTAATATGCGCTCCTTTAAAACTTCTTCAATCTTCATAACTACAAAGGTCACCAATATTGGCGACGTATTATTTTAGTAGGTTAGCAAAGTTACAAGGGTACACAAAAGACTGTTGTTTTTGTTATCCTTCTTCATAAAGGCTTTAACGATTTTCAACAGAGTTGAATCTATCTAAATATGAAGTAGAATGTAGCACCTTCATTGCTTATACTAGTTAAAGCAAGGGTTGCTAAGGTTTCAACGGGTCTATTCCCTCCACCTTTCTTGATAACCTACATTATTTTTAATGAACTGCGTGCAAAGAAAAGGCCCTTACGGATTAAATACAAAAAAACCGTTTCTTTTATCACAAAAAAGCCTCCCTTGGTAAGGAGGCTCGCTAACTCAAACTCATCTAAGATTTTAGACGATACTTTGCACCACCTCTTTTTTGGCTTCTTTCTTGGATCCATCAAATCCTTCTACCCCGCCAACCGTGGTATACTTCATTACAAATCGTTTATCCGGATTTATAATTTGATAGGCATATTGACACATTACCGCTGCTTCATGAAAGCCCGATAAGATTAGTTTAAGTTTACCTTCGTACGTATTTACATCACCAATGGCAAACACACCCGGTATATTGGTCTGGTAATCTTTGGCATTGTTCACTTTAATAGCGTTCTTTTCTATCTCTAAGCCCCAACTACCTATAGGTCCTAATTTAGGAGACAGACCAAACAACGGAATAAAATAATCGGTTTCTACATACTTGGGCTCCACACCTTCTTCTGTAGATTTAACAACTACCGCTTCTAAAGTATCCGCACCATGCAGTTCTTTCACCTCTGCCTTGGTGTGTAACTTAATTTTACCAACCTGCGCTAATTCTCTCGCTTTCTCAACGGAGTCTAAAGCGCCACGGAATTCGTTTCTACGGTGTACCAAATGTACCTCTGAGGCTACATCTGCCAAGAAAATAGACCAATCTAGGGCAGAATCTCCACCTCCAGCAATTACCACTTTTTTATCGCGATACACTTCTGGGTCTTTTATCATGTATTCCACACCTTTGGTTTCATAGATATCCAAATTTGGAATTTGCGGCTTTCTTGGCTCAAAAGAACCCAAACCACCAGCAATTACCACCACTGGCGCATGGTGTTGCGTTCCTAAGTTAGTAGTAACAATAAAAGAACCGTCTTCTTGCTTGTCTAAAGTCTCTGCACGTTCCCCTAAGGTAAATCCTGGCTCAAAAGGTTTTATTTGCTCCATTAAGCGATCTACCAAATCACCCGCTAAAATTTCTGGATAAGCAGGAATATCATAAATAGGTTTTTTAGGATAAATCTCCGAACATTGCCCACCCGGTTGTGGCAATGCATCTATAATATGGCATTTGAGTTTTAACAATCCTGCTTCAAAAACAGTGAACAATCCTGTTGGTCCTGCACCAATAATAAGTATATCCGTCTTTATCATGTTATCTACTTTTGTGGTTCCGCTAGCGCGGGAATTTCAATCTATTTTAATTTTCTTTTTCTAATTCTTTTTCTTTTACCGCCATTACGTACGGCCCTTTTATTTTTTGTTGACCAGCTTCTCCGTAATCTGATTCATCTGGTCTACTTTCTCTTCAAAATCACCCTTAATGGTTTTTCTATACTCATTTAGGTTCTTTACCATTTGGTCTATGTCTTCTGGAATTACCTCCTCAAAAAACTGACGTAAGCGTTTTGCGGTGGTAGGCGACTTTCCATTGGTAGAAATAGCAACTTTTACGTTCCCTTTGGTAACAATACCGCCCATGTAGAAATCGCACAATGGTGGGTTGTCCGCTACATTCACCAATTTACTTTGAGCCCTGCAATCGTTATACACCTGTATATTCACTTCAGGTACATCTGTAGTTGCCACCACCATATGTTTACCTTCCAAATATTTAGGATGATAAACATCGGTTATCATGGTCACATTAAATGCATTGGCCAATTCAGTAGTGGCTTCTCTAAACATTGGAGACACCATGATTACTTTTGCATCTGGACTAGACTTGGTTAAAAAATGTAACTTTTCTTCGGCTACAAATCCACCACCAATGATAAGCACTTCTAACTGCGAAGTTTTTAGAAAAATGGGATAAAGGTTATTGCGTTCCATTAGGCTTGTACGTTTTGTTCTTGTTGTACTGCTAAGATACGCGCTCTATGCGCCACCACATCTCCTATAATAATAATTGCAGGATTGGACAGCTGCTGCTCCTTTGCCTTGGACTCTATAGAAGCAACAGTGCCAATACCTATTTTTTCATCTTTTCTGGTACCATTTTGTATAATGGCAACTGGAGTTTCTGATTTACCTTCTTGTTGAAATAAAGCCATGATTTCGCCCAATTTGCTCATGCCCATTAAAATTACCACTGTTGCAGATGATTTTGCCGCTAGTGCTACATCTTTAGACAATTTATGCTCCTTGGTTGTACCCGTAATTACCCAAAAACTTTCTGCCGCGCCTCTTTTAGTTACTGGAATATTTTGATAGGCAGGAACGGATACCGAGGAAGAAATCCCAGGTACCATAGCCACCTCTAAACCAAAGCCAGCCGCATATTCCATCTCTTCGGCTCCACGACCAAATACAAATGGGTCGCCACCTTTAAGACGTACTACATGCTTTCCTTCTTGGCCACGTTGTACGATTAGCTCATTTATTTGTTCTTGCTGATAGCTGTAACAACCTTTGCGTTTCCCTACAAAAATTTGTTCTGCTTGCGGGGCGTACTCCAATAAATCAGGGTTCACTAGGGCATCAAACAGAACTACGTCCGCACTTTTTAAGGCTTTTATACCTTTAAGTGTAAAGAGGTCTGCGTCTCCTGGTCCGGCCCCTACCACAGTAAGCCTACCAGCGGTCCCAAATGGCCCTGAAAATGGAGTAGTGTTTGCTGTATGATTGTTACTATGGTTCATTTTTTAGGCTTCTTGTAATTCTAGATTTCTAAATGCTTCTAATTTGGCCAATACCTGCTTGGCATCTTCTAAATAACTTTTAGCAAATGTTTCGTTTGGCTCGTTTTGGTTTAATTGTAAAACCAAATCACTAAAACCACCTTCAAAATCTATTCTATTAGTTGCAACAAACAAGGCATCAAAATCTTTAATGATACTGTTGTGGGTATTCACCTTGGTCTTTTCTGATGTCAATAAGGCTTTTGCAGAATTAACCATAGACTGATAGCTATAGTAAATACTTGCCGCCCATTTACCTTGCTCTAGTGCTTCTGCAGCATTATCAATTTTTTCTTGGCTTTCAAAGAATAGCGTAGCTACCAAATCCACGATAACCCCTGCACATTCCCCTACACCAATCTCTTTTTTATATTTTTCTGTATTTCCCCAGTCTATAAAATCTTCTGCGGTAAGGTTATCTACATCTGTTAACTCTTTAAGAAAGTCGTAGAAGTACAGCTGACCTTTTTCCGCATAATACGCATCAAAAGATTTACCTTGTCCGTTAGCTTCATAATCATCTAAGATTAAGCGCAATGCCTGCGGCCCTCTTTTAGACGGCACTTTAACCACTTTATCTGCAAACGTTCCGTTACCATTACCGTGGTTGCCACCACCTAGCAATACCTGTAATGCCGGTGCCACTAATTTATCCTTGGTACGTACACTCATCCCCTGAAAGCCGATGTGTGCCATATTGTGTTGCCCACAGGCATTCATACATCCACTAATTTTAATTACCACATCTGGATTATTGATGTACGATGGGTATTCTGCTTTAATTACACGTTCTAGTTCTGCTGCAATCCCGGTACTACTGGCAATACCCAAATTACACGTATCCGTACCTGGGCAAGCCGTAATGTCCAAAGCTTTGTTATATCCTGCTTCTACAAAACCAAGTTTTTCTAACTCTTGATAGAAGTAAGGAACCAGCTCCTCCTTAACATAAGGAATTAAGATATTTTGACGTAGCGATAAGCGTAACTCACCCGCTGCATATTCTTTTACGAGATGCGCTAATTGTCTTGCTTTGTCCGTATAGAAATCGCCCAATAAAACTTTAATACCAATAGCAACATAGCCTTCTTGCTTTTGTGGAATTACGTTAGTGCTTTTCCACAACTCGTAGGCTAAAGTTTCTTTAATTTTTACCGTCGGAATTTTTGGCTGCGCGATGTTTACCTTTGGGTATGACTCAGCATCAATGGGGTAGGTTTGGTGTGGTACCGCTGTTTTTTCTTGCTCTAGTAATTCTTTAAAGGCATCTAAACCGATGTCTTTCAGCAAAAACTTCATTCTTGCCTTGGCCCTACTTTTACGCTCCCCGTATCTATCAAAAACGCGAATAACCTGTTCCATTAAAGGAATTATTTGGTCTGATGGCAAAAAGCTATACAATTCGTCTGCATGCCTTGGTTGGGAACCCAAACCGCCGGCCAACATCACCTTGAAACCTTTAACACCATTCTCAATTTTGGCTATGAAACCTAAATCATGCATGTAAGACAAGCCCGTATCTGCATCCGAAGCGGAAAAAGAAACTTTGAACTTACGCCCCATTTCTTGCCCAATAGGGTTTCTAAGAAAATACTGAAAAACAGCATGTGCATATGGCGAAACATCAAAAGGTTCTGCTAAATCTATCCCAGCAGTTTCGCTAGCGGTTACGTTACGTACCGTATTACCACAAGCTTCTCTAAGGGTAACATCGTCTTTTTCTAGCTGCGCCCACAATTCTGGGGTACGCTCTAAATCCACATAATGAATTTGAATGTCTTGTCTTGTGGTGATATGCAAACGGCCGGTAGAAAATTCGTCCGAAACATCACAGATACGTAGCAATTGGTTAGCAGTAACCTTGCCGTAAGGTAGTTTTATACGAATCATCTGCACGCCCGGCTGTCTTTGACCATATACCCCACGGGCCAATCTAAGACTACGGAAGCGCTCCTCGTCTACCTTACCTTCTTTAAATTGGCGAATCTTCTTCTCCAATTCAATGATATCCTTTTCTACTACTGGATTTTCTATTTCGGTTCTAAAACTTTGCATTGCCACACCCCGACCTCCCCCAAGGGAAGGAGCACTTTACGGTAATTTAAATTAAACTTTTACTATCCTCTTTAAACCTCTCTCTAAAGAGCGGAAAACTCACTTGAGGAAGTGGTATTTTAAATAATTTATATTTCCTATAGATTTTATAGGTTATTGGTCTAAAAAATTCTGGAACCTTACGCTCCAGAACTTCATTTTATTCTATAAAGCCAACACCAGCTGTGGCGTTAGACTGTGCATCTATCAATATAAAAGAACCGTTGGTTCTATGGTCTTTAAATGCATCGTAAAAGATAGGCTTGTTCAATTTAAAGCTCACTTTTGCAATATCATTCATACCCAAACTAGTCGCTTCCTCATCTATGCCCGTATAGTCTGGTTTAATTTTATGATGAATGGCATCTACTTTAGCCAACACCTTATTAACCCCATGCTGTACCACATATTTTTTACCTGGAGTAAGTTGATCAGAATCCATCCAAGATACCGTTGCGGTAAATTGCTTTTCTATCTGAGGCAAATCATCTGCCTTAACCAACATATCTCCTCTACTCACATTAATCTCATCTTCTAGCGTAATGGTTACCGAAGACCTCCTAGATGCCGTTTGGAACTTTTTATCGTGAAAATAAATTTCCTTGATTTTAGAACGCGTTTGTGAAGGTAAGGCAACCACCTCGTCCCCTACACTTAATTCGCCACCGTACACTTTACCGGCAAAACCACGAAAATCATGATAATCGTCTGTTTTAGGACGAATTACATATTGCACTGGAAAACGAGGCGTACCTGTATTGTAGATATCTTTTAAATCTAATTCTTCTAAATGCTGAAGCAATGTTTGCCCTTGGTACCAAGGCATGGCATCAGATTTGTTAACCACGTTATCTCCTTTTAATGCACTTACTGGAATAAAAGTGATGTTCTGGTCTTGGTAATCGCGCTTCGCCATTAATTCCTCAAAATCTGCTTTGATTGCGTTAAAGGTATCCTCTGCATAATCTACCAAGTCCATTTTATTGATAGCTACGATGACATCCTTAATACGAAGCATATTATTGATGAAAAAGTGTCTGTAGGTTTGCTCAATAACCCCTTTACGTGCATCAATCAAAATAATTGCCGCCTGCGAGGTAGAAGCACCGGTAACCATGTTCCGAGTATATTCTACGTGCCCTGGAGTATCTGCTATAATGTAACTCTTGGTTGGTGTAGAAAAATAAATATGGGCAACATCTATAGTTATACCTTGCTCACGCTCTGCCACCAAACCGTCCGTTGCCAAAGAAAAATCCAAATAGTCATAACCACGTTGCTTGCTGGTTTTTTCTATGGCTTCTAATTTATCCGTAGTCAAAGATTTAGTGTCATATAGCAAACGTCCTATCAAGGTACTTTTACCATCGTCTACACTCCCTGCTGTTGCTAATTTTAAAACTTTCAATTTCGTTTATCGTTGTTAGTTCATAGTTGTTGGTGGTATTCGTAAAAATGTAGCAACGAACAACCAACGGCCATCAACTAGATTAAAAATATCCTTGTTGTTTACGTTTCTCCATGGCGGCCTCAGAACGCTTATCATCTATACGGGCACCACGCTCAGAAATAGAGGATTCTCTAATTTCTGCCACTACTTTTGCTATAGTATCTGCATTGGATTCCACGGCGGCGGTACAAGACATATCTCCTACCGTTCTAAAGCGTACGGTACGTTCTTCTACCACCTCATCTTCTGCCCTAAACACAACATCATCTTCTGCGGACCAGATGAGTCCATCTCTCAAGAAAATTTTACGTTGGTGTGCAAAATAGATAGAAGGTATTTCTATTTGCTCTCTTTCTATATAGCTCCAAACATCTAGCTCTGTCCAGTTACTTATTGGAAACACACGTACGTTCTGCCCCAATTCTATTTGGCCATTCAACATATCGAACAATTCTGGACGTTGGTTCTTTTCATCCCATTGCCCAAAATCATCTCGCACAGAAAAAATACGCTCTTTAGCTCGTGCTTTTTCTTCGTCTCTACGAGCACCACCAATACACGCATCAAATTTAAACTCTTCAATAGCATCTAATAAAGTAGTGGTCTGCAGCATGTTTCTACTTGCATACTTACCCGTTTCTTCCTTTACCTTTCCTTGGTCTATGGAATCTTGTACGTTACGCACTATCAATTCCAAGCCCAATTCTTCTACCAACCTATCTCTAAATTCAATCGTTTCTGGAAAGTTATGCCCCGTATCTATGTGCATTAATGGGAACGGAATTTTTGCTGGCCAAAACGCTTTTTGCGCCAAGCGTACTAGAGTTATAGAGTCTTTACCTCCAGAAAATAACAGCACTGGTTTCTCAAACTGTGCTGCCACTTCCCTTATAATATAGATAGCTTCGTTTTCCAATGCATTCGCCACATCTCCTGTTGCGCCCAATACTTGCGAATCCGTTGCCGAAATTTCTTTTGTTACTGTGTCCAAGGTCATATTTTTATTTAACCAACATAGTTGGTGTTCTTTCTATTCATTTATTAGGTATGCAACCCACACTCACGGTTTTCTAACACCTTTGTAGGATCAAAATACTTATGTTCGTTCGGTAAATTGTGTTGTTTTAAATAAGCATCTAATTGAGCATCGCTATAGTTATAAAAAGGACTCACTTTTAAAACCCCATCTTTGCTTAAACTTAAAATATCTAAAGAATCCCTAAGTGCGGTTTGACCCTTTCTTAAGTTGGTAAACCACACATCTGGTTTATGCTCTGCCATCGCCCTTTGAAAAGGTTCTAGTTTTACTTGCTCCGTAAATAATTTATGTCTTGGGTCATCTATTTGCGGAATACCCATAACGGCATCTCTATGTGCCACGGTTTGTTTAGGCACATATAATTTTACGTTCAACTTTAAACGCTCAATTAATTCTTCTGCGTGCTTGTATGTGTTAGGTGTGTTATAACCTGTGTCGCACCAAATTACAGGAATATTAGGAGCCACGTCTGTTACAGCATGTAATATGGCTACCTCATATGGTCTAAAATTGGTGGTTAATACAGGTTTGTCTCCGTGCTGCAATGCCCACGCTATGATTTCTTGTGGCGGAATACCTTTTAATTGCGCATTCCATTTTGGTAATTGATCTTCTGACATAGCTTACTATTTTTTACCCCAACTTATGCTGTTCCAAATACGTTCGTGAAAAAAGTATAGTACCATTTTGGTTACCAACTCTATTAAACCAATAGAAAAGGCTAAGGTTAACGTACCGGTAACTATCCAAGAAATAATTACCGTATCTATGGTACCTACAATACGCCAGCTTATACTTTTAGCGATACTGCGCTTTGGACTCTCCGCATTTTTGTCCTTAGCATAGGTGCTTTTCTCTTTTTTGGAATCCACAACAAGTTGATCTGCAATCATAATCTTATTATCCTATCTATTTACTAGAGAATACAAACATAGGGTAATTTTTTAAACCAAAATGCAGAATAGGGTTAAATTTCACGTTTACCCTACTATTTTAGTAGATTATTAAAATTTTGGTGCTATTTTTAAGAAAATTTAAGGCGAAATCTACCTTATAACAAGTCTGCCAAGGTGTTATTTCTGTAAACATCCAAAGCACTATCCCTAACCTGAAGCATTAATTTATGTACGGAACAAGTAGCTTCATCTGGGCAATCATCACAAGATTCATAAAAATTTAAGCTTACACAGGGTACCATGGCAATAGGTCCTTCCAAGACCCGCATAACGGTGGTCATAGGTATGTCTTTGGGCTCTTTTATGAGATAATAGCCCCCGCCTTTTCCTTTTTTAGAACCCAAAAATCCATTACGCCTTAAAGACAATAGAATACTTTCTAAAAACTTTTGGGAAATATTCTCTTCTTTAGCAATTTCTGCAATTTGCACCGGGGTTTTACCCTCTTGTTGTGCCAGATAGGCCAACGCCTTTAATCCGTATTTGGTTTTCTTGGACAGCATAACACGAATATAGTGAAAATGCTTATCCCAATGCTTGGCTTATATCAGCAATAATATCATCTATATGTTCCAAACCTACAGACACCCTTACAGCACCTTCTGTTATACCTGCTTCTAACCGCTGCTCTGGCGTTAATTTACTATGCGTTGTAGAAGCCGGATGTGTAACAATACTACGGGCATCTCCTAAATTGGCAGATAACGATAATAATTTAATGGAATCAAAGAATTTTCTGCCTGCTTCCAATCCGCCCTTAACTTCAAAAGCTACTACACAACCACCAGCTTTCATTTGCTTAAGGGCTACTTCATACTTTGGGTGCGACTTTAAAAAAGGATATTTAACCCAATTAATCTTGGGGTGTGCTTCTAAATATTCTGCAAGCTTTAGGGCATTCTCACAATGCCTATCTACACGTACCGCCAAGGTTTCTAAACTTTTGGAAAGCACCCAAGCATTAAAGGGCGAAAGTGCCGGCCCCGTAATTCTAGAAAAACGATACACCTTATCCACTAAATCTGCCTTACCTACGGTAATTCCGCCCAAAACCCTTCCTTGACCATCTATTAATTTAGTAGCCGAATGAATGACCAAATCGGCCCCAAATTTCATGGGCTGCTGTAAATAGGGCGAAGCAAAACAGTTGTCTATAATCAATATTAGGTTGTGCTTTTTAGCTATTGTTCCAAGCACTTCCAAATCCACAATATCCACCCCAGGATTGGTAGGTGATTCGGCATATAATATTTTGGTTTTTTCTGTTATAAGGCTTTCAATTTGGTCTACCTCATGAACACCAAAATAACTGGTTTCTATGTTCCATTTAGGTAAGAAAGAATTGAATAAATTAAGTGTTGAACCAAAAATACTTTTGGAGGCAACAATGTGGTCTCCGCTTTCTAACAAAGCCGCAAACGTGGAAAAAACCGCAGCCATACCAGAGGCAAATGCAAAACCAGCCTCAGCACCTTCCATCTCACAAATCTTTGCCACAAATTCATTGTTATTGGGATTGCTGTAGCGCGAATAAATGTTTCTATCCTTTTCTTCGGCAAAAGAAGCACGCATATCTTCAGCATCATCAAAAACAAAACTAGAGGTAACATACATCGGTACGGAATGCTCTAGGTATTGCGACCGTTCCAGTTGATTTCTTATTGCATTGGTTTCAAACTTATTCTCCATTCTCCTTTTCTTTTAAAAAAACTAGCCTTTCTCTGCTATGCGCAAAATATCTCCAAATACGCCACGTGCGGTTACCGCAGCACCCGCGCCGGCACCTTGTATGGTAATTGGGTTCTCACCATATGATTCCGTATAAATTTCAATAATGGAATCCGAACCACTTATTTGTCCTAAAGCACTTGACTTTGGCACAGAAATTAATTTTACTTCTAACACTCCTTTATCTTGTTGCAAATCGCCATGCAAATCGCCCACATAACGTAAAACATGGTCCGCATCTTGATTTTCTTTTACCGCTTTAAATTCGGCATCCAGTTCAGAAACACGTTCCAAAAAGGTATCCTGGTCTACATTCCTCAATTGCTCTGGAATCAAATTCTTGATTTTTATATCAGAAAACTCATTCTCTAACTCTAGCTCACGAGCCAATATCAACAACTTTCTACCTACATCGTTCCCAGATAAATCTTCCCTAGGGTCTGGCTCCGTATATCCCTTCTCTTTTGCTTCTAATACTACTTTAGAAAAAGGCACATCGGCTACAGAAAAGGTATTAAATATGTAACTTAAAGAACCTGAGAACACCCCTTTTATGCGGGTAATATTCTCTCCTGATAAATGCAACAATTTAATGGTGTCTATCAAAGGTAAGCCTGCCCCCACGTTTGTCTCGTACAAATACTGTTTGCGGTTGGCATTCAACTCCTTTCTAACATCCTTATAAAACTGATAATCAAGCGTATTGGCTATTTTATTAGACGATACCAAGTCGAACCCGCTCTTAATAAGTTTAGTGTAGTGTTTCACAAATTCCGCATTCGCTGTGTTATCCACTGCGATTAAGTTTTCTAAGTGATTTTCTTGTGCAAACTTTATAAGCGTGTCTAAATTATAGCTTTCTCCTTGCCCTAAGAGGTTCTGCTTCCATTGGGCACCAACACCTTTTCTATTTAACAACACTTTTTTAGAATTAGCGATAGCGAAAATATTTACCTCTATCCCTTTTCTATCTACAATGCTTTCTTTAGAAGCCAAAATTTGGTCTATAAGTGTGCCACCTACCGTACCTACTCCAAAAATAGCAAGGTTAATTCGCTTTGCGATACCAAAAATTTGCCCATGCATAACGTTGGCGGCTTTGTGTAAATCTTGTTTATGGAACACCAAACTGATGTTTTTACCAGACACCGTATTGTTGAATAAAATAGGCACAACCTTATTCTTGATCAGCGCATTAAACGGTTCGTGAAAAGAGCTCAAATCTTGCCCCACCACAGAAATTACCACTACCTCTTTATTTACCGAAATACTGTTAACGTCTTTAGAACCAAAATCATTTGCAAATTCATCTTCAAGCGCTTTTTTGGCATCCAAAGCGCGCTTGGCATTTACCACCAAACCAATACCCCTTTCTGAGGAACCTTGAGATATGATACCTACACTTATATTTCTGCGGCCCAAGGCATTAAAAATACGCGCATCTACACCCGCTTTACCTAGCAAACCACGACCTTCTAGGTTAATCAACGCCATATTTTCCATTACACTCAAAGAGGTAATACCTTGTTTGCCACCATCGGCACTGATCAATGTACCGTTAGATTCTGGATTGAACGTATTTAAAATACGTAAGGGAATATTCTTTTCTAAAAGCGGGATTATAGTTTTTGCATGAAGAATATTAGCCCCAAAATTGGCTAGCTCATTTGCCTCTGCAAATGAAAGTGAATCTATGATTTTGGCATCTGTGACCACATCTGGGTTTGCGGTAAAAATTCCGTCTACATGTGTATAATTCAGTAATTCCTCTGCATCTAAAAAATTGGCAAATAGAGATGCGGTGTAGTTACTACCATTTCTACCTAAAGTAGTAGTTTCACCTTTTTCATTAGAGGCAATAAAGCCCGTAATAATTGGCACTGCATCTGGTGCTAATTGGGCAAATTTTTCAACCACCTTGATCTTGGACAAACCTTCGTCTACCTTTGCTTCGCCAAAAGCATTATCTGTTTTTATGAGCTGGCGCGAATCTATAAATACCGCGTTAATACCCTTTTCCTTTAACAATCGGCTCACCAATTGCCCTGAAATAAGCTCGCCAAAAGACAACACCTCATCTTTGGTTTTGGCACTATAATCGCCCAAAAGGGCAACACCATTTAATTTGCTTTCCAATACCGAAAGTTCTTGACTCATATCTACTTGGGCCAAACCTGCCAGTTGGTAAAGGGCAAAGCTTTGTAGATCTACGCTATAATCCCCTCCAGAAGCGGCTTTTTCTAACATACGCTCCAAGGTGTCCGTAGCTTTTTCTCTAGCAGAAAGTACAACCGCCAAACGTTCGCCAGCCGCAACCCTTTGGGTTAGTATGTCCAAAACCGCATTTAAACCTTTACCGTTGGCCAAAGAACGACCCCCAAATTTTAAAACCTTTAATCCAGATTGAACGCGTTGCTGCTCAAATACTGGGCGTATTAAATTTTCTAATTGTTTAAATTCTATTAAAAATGCATCATGCCCATGCAACGATTGTACCTCACCGTAGGTAACATTGCTACTACTTTGAGCCAATCTTTTGTACGTTTCCTTGTTTTCTTCTGCGGTAAAAAACAAATCAGAATTTACCCCAATGATGTGTATGCGTATGTTGCTTTCTTCAATCTTGGTAAAAATGGCTTCACCATTGCGAGTTATATCAATAGTCTTGAGTAGTTGGTTCATCAACTTATATGCTGATAGTTGAAAGCGTTCTTGCAACTTTTTACCGTGGTGCATTAACCAACTTTCTACATTGAACACATTGAGCTCCTCATTGGTACTTCTTTTAAAGCGTTCTTTAAAAGACTCTGGTGTACGGTAACACAGCATGGCATGCATACGAGCATCATGCACTGGATTCTTGGAATTGACCAAAAACTGTTCTTGAATTTGGCAGTTGGCAATTAACCAATCCGTAGATTTCCAATCGGATGCCACGGGTATTAAATTATCGGCAATATCAGGTTTTAACGCAATCATTTCCCAAGCAATGCCGCCACCCAAAGAACCACCTACCAAAGCATGTAAGTGGGTTACCTTAAGTAATTCTAATCCTTTTAGAAAAATACGTGCCATATCGCCAGCCACAAAATCTTTATAATTTTCTATGACAAAGCCATCAAACCCATTACCCGGAATGTTAAATGCCAGCACGGTATAAATTTGGGTATCTATACATTTTCCTTCTCCAATAATTTCTGACCACCAGCCCTCGTCTCCGGTAACATTTGAGTTACCCGTCAACGCATGATTCACCATCACAATTGGGGCCGTGTGCAATTCTTTACCAAAAAGCTGATAAGACAATTGAATGTCTTGCGTAGCACCACTCAGGGTATTGAAATTTTCTATCTTAAATTGATGTAACATGTATGGGATTAAATTACTTAGGGTAAACCCTCTTTAACTGTATTATTTTACGGCCGCGAATGCCTGTTGTAAATCGGACTTTAAATCCGCTATATCTTCTAAACCAACAGACAAGCGAATCAAATCTTGTGTAACCCCGGCACTTGCTTGCTGCTCCACACTCAATTGCTGGTGTGTGGTACTCGCTGGGTGTATAATTAAAGATTTGGTATCACCAATATTAGCCAATAAAGAGAAGACCTTGGTTGCGTCTGTTAATTGTTTTGCTGCTTCAAAACCACCTTTGACCCCAAAAGTAACAATACCACTTTGCCCTTTAGGCAAATATTCTTGTGCAAGGCTATTGTACTTACTACTCTTTAAACCTGGATAATTTACCCAAGCTACTTCTTCTCTACCTTCTAACCATTCTGCCAATGCCAAGGCGTTTTCACTATGTTGTTTTATACGTACCGGCAAGGTTTCTAATCCTTGGATAATCTGGAAGGCGTTAAAAGGACTCAATGCCCCACCAAAATCACGAAGTCCTTCTAAAATCAGTTTAAAAGTAAATGCTGCGGCGCCCAAGGCCTCATGGTATACCAAACCATGGTAACCTGCAGAAGGCTCTGTAAATTCTGGGAATTTACCATTGCTCCAATCAAACGTTCCTGCATCTATTATAGCACCACCTAGAGAATTACCTTGACCACCAATATATTTGGTCAACGAGTGTATTACCAAATTGGCACCATGTTCAATAGGATTTAGTAAGCCCGGTGTTGCTACCGTATTATCTACAATAAAAGGAACCTGCGCTGCTTTTGCCTGTTTAGAAATCCCTTTTAAATCCAACACATCCAATTTTGGATTTCCTAAGGATTCTACAAAAAACGCACGGGTATTTTCTTGTACTGCTTTGCCAAAATTCTCTGGGTCTGCGGCATCTACAAACGTAGTGGTAATACCTAATCTTGGTAAGGTTACATTTAGCAAATTATAGGTGCCTCCATATAGACTACTAGAAGCCACAATATGGTCTCCTGCTTTTAATAAAGTTAGCAAACCGGTAGAAATGGCAGCAGTACCCGATGCAAAAACTACAGCACCTACACCCCCTTCAATAGCAGCTAAACGCTCCTGTAAAATTTGATTGGTAGGGTTATTTAATCGGGTATAGATAAAACCAAGTTCTGCCAAAGAAAATAAATTGGCCGCGTGGTCCGTATTGTTAAATACATAAGAGGTAGATTGGTAAATGGGAACAGCTCTGGTACCGCCCGTTTGTGTGGTATCATGGCCTGCGTGTAAAACGTTGGTTGCAAATTGTGAATTACTCATGTTTCTGTTTTTATCGACTATTAAAAATTGAATACTAAAAGCCAACGACATGTTTGTCGTAAACAGGTATAAAAAAGTTATAAGAAGATAGATGAGAAATTCTCTGTGTGTTATCCTTCCCACAAGGGTAGAATGTAGCACCTTCTTGGAGTACCAACAGTCGTTGGTAACGCTCAAGGGTTGCTAAGGCTTCAAAGGGTCTATTCCCTCCACCTTTCTTGATAACTATTCAATACGTGTGTGAACTTTATAGGGCAAATATAAAGGCAGAAATATTAGAATTCCTAATGTTTTACCTTTTTTTAAAGGATTACTCCTTTTCTATTTAATTTGTAACAGTTGTTTTAATAAACGCTAACCACCCGTCTTTCTATGGATTATTGATACAGCACATACCGTGGCGGTGTAATTCCGTTTAATCTTAAATAGACTATCATTTGAGCTCGGTGATGCGTAATATGGTCTGCCAAAAGCAAACAGATTTGCCTTTTGGTCCTATCTAAACCAAAATAATCTAATAGATTTTCAAGTTCATTAGAATCTAATTGCTTTAACACTGAAATAGCTTCCTTAAACGTGGCATTCACAATTGCTATCATTTCTTTTTTTGACTTTCCCTTAGTTTTGTACACTGTATCTTCTTGCCAAGTTGGGGTTTTTATTTCACCAAGTAAGGTTTTAGAATGCCAGTTTAAAGCAAAGCCGATATGCATTAAATTTTGTGCAAAACTCAAGGATTCTTCTGAAGCCCTATACTGGTACTTTTCCGCTGGCATGAGCTCTGCCACTTGCTCCACGTATTTTTGTGAATTCTCTAACCGTTCTATAAAGTCAGATACAAACACAGATTCCTGTGCGTTAACTGGATTTAAAATTAATAACACAAAAAATACAAACACGTAGTACGGAGTTTTCATATCCTCATATTTCCCTTAAACATAAACAATTATAGCCCTAAACAGAATTCTTGGAAGCATGTAAATCTCAATTTGGTTATTTTAATTACATTGATATAAGGTAGTGATTATAACACCTCCATTTGTAGCATCTGGGATGGCCAGCAACTGCTTTTTTGCTATTGGCTTAAAGTTAAACGGTGCTGCTTCTAGAATTACACCGCTATTTTTTCTTAAGCGAATGTTTCTTCCCGAAATGATATCTAAATTAGGCTGAAATTTACCTTCTGGAAGGTGTTCTGTTAGTATTAGGTAGTTATACTGATACAACTTGGGTACTATACTTTCAATCTCTGTATTGGATAAATGTTGCAGCACCTGCCTAACAATAGCACAATCTGCCTTTGGCAGTTCCTCTTCTGCCAAATTTAAACACTTAAAATACACGTTATCCGTGCCATACTTTTCTTGATTGAATTGAATGAGTGCCGGTACAATATCTACCCCAATATATTCTGAAACAAAGGGAATCAGCTGCTTGCCTATATTGAAATCTCCACAGCCAAGATCGCATACCTTGATTGGGTTTGTAAAACTGCTTAAAAACTGAGATACAGCAGAAATATAGGGTGTTACATATTTTGGATGGTGAGAACCATGACCAGAATAATAAGGATTGCTTCCTGAGCCCCAAAAACCTAGTTCGTAGATTTGTTGCATGGCGTCCTTGGTGGGCCAAGGACGCTTTTTTGAACTATTTTTTATGGCGTTTGATTTCACTGTAGCACAGTAAATTCAATATTGGAATCTGTAAATACAGTATGAGTCTGTGTTTTAAAATCAGACGCTTTAGCCTTGAAAATATTATCTACATAAGTTTGCGGATTTAAATCTATAAGTGGAAACCAAGTACTTTGGACCTGCACTTGTAGTTTATGCCCTTTTTTAAAGGTGTGGAAAACATCTTGTAGTTTTATGGTAACGGCAGTCTTTTCATTAGGAGTAAAGGGTTCTGGCTGTAAAAAGCTATTTCTAAACCTACCCCTTAAAACCTCACTTCTTACCATTAAATGATAGTTGCTCATTTTAAGATGGTCCTGCATTTCTTCATTGGTTTCTACATCTTCTGGATGTACATCTATTACCTTAACTACCCAGTCTGCGGCAGTACCAGTAGTAGCCACCTGTAGGTTGGCCAAGATAGAACCTGCCAAGGTCAAATCTTCGTCCAACACCTCGGTTTCAAAAACCAATACGTCTGCCCTACGAGCTGCAAAGCGTTGATCATCTGTCATATACTTTCTAGGTGTAAAAACAGATTTAATATCTTCCGAGTACGGCACTGGCTTCTTTACATTACTAACAAATTGAATACCAGAAGTAGTTTGTTGATCTGTTGTTAACCTTTCATCCTCACTTAGATAAAAGGCTTTTTTAGAGGTGTTCTTTGGTGGCCACGCATCAAATTGAGACCAATCTTTTTTACCAGAATCAAATACATAGGCTTCTGGTAGTCCAGAATTCTGGTCACCATCCCCTTTTAAAAAGTGATGAAAAAATTTGGTTTCTATCTGATCTTGATAAAAAACAGAGATAGAATCACCAAAATAATAATTGCCTACTAAATTTCTTTCGCTTCTACGTGCCCATCTACCATGATCCCAAGGCCCAAATACCATTGTATTATATGCCCCTTTGTTGTGCTTTTCTATATTCTTATAGGTCTCTAAAGGACCATATAAATCTTCTGCATCAAACCAACCACCTACTACCATTGTTGCAACATGGCTCTTGGTTTTATCTAAATGTTGAATTAAACCACGGCTCTGCCACAACTCATCATAATTTGGATGTTCTTTTAACTCGTTCCAGAAATAATCGTCTGTTTTACCTTCTGGTCGCATTTTTGGGGTATCCGCTGTCTCATACTCAAAAAATCGGTCTAAATTCTCTAACGGTCCTTGGTCCAAGAAAAACTGATATTGGTCTTCTGTTCCTATGTTTGGCAAGGTGTACCATGCCGTATCTATTGGGCTGTCTCCATTTGGCCTAGGTGTACCAAAAAGAGAGGTGGCCCTAAAATAACTTAACATATAAGCACCATTGTGGTGAAAATCGTCGAAGAAAAAATCTCCAATACATGCCTGTGGCGAAGCGGCTTTTAATGCAGGATGCGCATCTATGGTAGCGTAGGTAGCATACATTCCAGGATATGAAATTCCCCATACCCCAACTCTGCCGTTGTTGTTTTTTACATTTTTCACCAACCAATCAATGGTATCATACGTATCCGTACTTTCATCTACTTGTTCATTACTTGTTTTGTTTGGGATGTAAGCGCGCATATTCTCATAATGTCCCTCACTCATCCATCTTCCCCTTACATCTTGGTAAACTACAATGTAGCCTTCCTTCATCATATTAACGTTAGGCGCTATTTTACTTTTATACTTACCATCTCCATAGGGCGCGGAACTATAGGGTGTTCGCTGCATAATTATTGGATATTCTTGCGATGTATCTTTTGGAGTATATATGGTGGTATGCAAATTTACCCCGTCTCGCATGGGTATATCTACTTCTTGTTTGGTGTAATTATCGGCAACGTAATTATCTGATAATTCTGCATTTGTATCTGCTTTGCCGGTCTTTTTACATGCTTGGGCAGCAATTAGGAATACAACTAATACGGTGTACTTAAAGATAAACTTCATAGATGGTCTGTTTGTTAGCATTTAAAACTACGAAGTTTTTAATTTTAATTAAACTAAAAAACCGCTAATTGCTTAGCGGTTTTTTCTATTCTAAAGGGATATAGAATTATTCTTTTAGATGCCAAAAGCAGCTTTTACCGCATCTATTTGATCTAATTTTTCCCAAGTAAACAACTCTACCTCTTTTTCTATTCTACCGTTATAAGGAGATTCATAAACCTTGGTTACGGTTTGCGGGGTTTTACCCATATGCCCGTAAGCGGCGGTCTCTAAATAGATAGGGTTACGTAGTTTAAGGCGTTCTTCAATAGCAAACGGACGCATATCAAACAATTCTGCCACTTTTTTAGCTATTGCACCATCAGATAAATCAACTTTTGCGGTACCATAAGTATCTACAAAAATAGAGGTAGGCTCTACTACACCAATAGCGTAACTCACCTGCACCAAAATCTCATCTGCAACCCCTGCGGCCACTAAATTTTTGGCAGCATGTCTTGCCGCGTATGCGGCACTACGGTCTACCTTACTCGGGTCTTTACCACTAAAGGCACCACCACCATGCGCTCCTTTGCCACCATAGGTATCTACTATAATTTTACGACCTGTAAGACCAGCATCTCCGTGCGGACCTCCTATTACAAACTTGCCAGTAGGGTTTATATGATACGTTATACTATCATTAAACAATGCTTGCACATAGGCTGGCAATTGTTCCTTTACACGCGGAATCAAGATTTCAATAATGTCCTTTTTGATTTTAGCCAACATAGCATCGTCCTCGTCAAAAGCATCGTGCTGGGTAGAAACCACAATTGTATCTATACGCTGCGGTACGTTTTCATCAGAATACTCTATGGTAACCTGTGCCTTTGCATCTGGACGTAGATAGGATATTTCTTTGCCTTCTCTCCTTAAATCTGCCAATACCTGCAAAATTTTATGAGAAATATCCAAAGCCAAAGGCATGTAATTTTCGGTCTCCTTAGTAGCGTAACCAAACATCATCCCTTGGTCTCCTGCACCCTGTTCTTCTTTAGTAGCACGGTCTACACCTTGGTTAATATCTTGGCTTTGCTCATGTATTAAAGAAATTACGCCACAAGAATCGCCACTAAACTGGTATTCTCCTTTGGTGTAACCTATTTTGTTAATTACCTCTCTAGCTATGGTTTGCACATCTAAGTAGGTATCGCTCTTTACTTCACCGGCCAATACCACTTGGCCCGTAGTTACCAAGGTCTCACATGCAACCTTACTTTCTGGGTCAAACGCCAAAAAGTTGTCTAACAAGGCATCGCTAATCTGGTCTGCTATTTTATCTGGATGTCCTTCGCTAACGGACTCCGAAGTAAATAAATAGGGCATTCATTTCAATTTTATGGATAGATTTGACGAAACACCCCAAAGAAGTTAACACCACTTTTTAGCATTTTTTTATTTCCGCCGAAAACCAGTTTCAACTTCTGAGGTTGCAATCAGTCAAATCCTTCCTCATTAATGGAGGACAAAAGTAGGAAGCCAAATGCTTTTGACAAAATTGAAAATTATAAATCGTACTTAATTTTAAATATCAGATACCTTGGCTGCACAAAATAGGCAGAAGTACTTATAAAATTGTCGTTATACGTATCCCTATTCAGCACCTCATTATTAGTCAAATTGGTAGCCTCAATACTATATTCCCACTTACTTTTAGGTTTTTGATAGGATAAACTGGCATTTAAGAAACCATATTTATTTTCTACCGTTTCTGCCTTATCCCTATAAAAGTAGTAATCATAATCTGCCAAGAACACAAAGCCGTTTAAGAAAGCGGCATCAAACTTAGCAAATGGCCTTTCTGTATAAAACGTAGCGTTGGTGGCACCAGTATTGTAATCGTTTACCGTGTAGCGGTAACCCAGCTCTAAATTAGGAGCCTTTACAAAACTACTACCCACAGAAGCCGTATAATTTTGGGTGAACGATTGCGAATTTTGAGCTTCACCGTTAACAATGTTATTGGTATTACCATAAGAAAGTCCGGTTTGGGCACTAACTTTTAACTTTCCAAAAGTTCTTTGGTAATTGCCATTGGCAGACAGGGTCTCATCTTCCAAATTGGAATTTATAGGTGAGTTTACCTGATTTATACCCGTAATACTGGTATTGGTCTTAAATGCGTCTATGCGTTTGCTGTAAGAGGCATTTGCAAAAATATTTTGCTGATTAAACATTTTAAAACTGAAAAAGTTTAAGCTAACATTATGATACAATGCACTTTCTAAATCCCGATTACCCTGATAGAGCGAGTTGTAATTGTTAAAGATGTAACCCGAAGCAAAGCTGTTAATATCTGAAAAACTCCGCGTAATGTTATAATTAAAGCGTAAGCTCTCCGAATCTTTAAATTGATATTGAATAAACATATCTGGCACTATGTTCACTAAATCATCACTTACAGAAGTTCCTAATTGAGTGTTCGTGGCTTTATACGCATGCACATGAAAACCAGGATTTAACGTAAACTTACCCGCAACTAGTTTGTAGTGCATACCCAAGAAAGCATCAGAAAAAGAAAAGTCAACATCATTGTTTAACACACTCTCATTAAAATCTTCCGATGTGCCGTTATCTAAAATTTGAAATATTTTAGAATTAAAACGTTGCTCACTTACCGTAGTGCCCAGGGTAAAGTTTACATGACTTTTGGGGGAGGTTACCCAAAAATAATCCAGTTTAGCATCTAACCGGTGGGTTTGTGTGTATTGATCCTGATTTACATTATATACAGATTGCTCTTCATTAAAAGGAATAGTGCCTAAAAACGGTTGCTGCTCCCTAATAGCATTGTAAAATGGGTTTTCATCTGCATACTCATAACTTGCTTCCAAAGCAAAAATGTTACTTTCATTAGCCGTATAATACACATTACTATTTTGGGTAATAGTTGTCGGCCTTTGGCTATTTTGCTCGTTAATGGTATCTGCGGTTGTTGTTAAGGACAAGGTATTTGTTACTTCTTCCTCGTCTGATAGCCTTACCAAAACATCATAATTCCATTGAAAAGTATCGTTAGGCTTGTAGTTAGACCCCAACTTTATAAGCCCCAGTTTAGAAACTTGGTCTGTACTAGCCGTGGTTTGTTCCGTTTGGTTACTTGCAATAAAAACCCTGCTTGCTTCTGTTTCCATAAGCGTATTGGTATAGGAATAAATGCCAAAACCATTTAACGTCCATACATCCGTTGGTTTTAAGGTAAAGTTTAAAGCACCAAATTTGGTATCTATTTCTTTAGCCCTATCGTTTTGTGCCGTACTAATTCCTAAACCGCTAGAACCGGTAGTAAAGCTTGTACCAACATTGCTACGGGTAGCGCCTTGAAAGCCTCCTGTAAAATTCCAATAATCTCTTCTAGAAAAAGCTACTTCGCCCACATTGTTAAGGTTGGTTAGTAGGTTTAAGCTAAAATCCGGGCTATAGTAAAACAACTTGGGGTTGGCGGTATACCTACCGTCTGGACCTGCACCACCGGTAATCTCTCCAAACCAAAACTTCTTTTTACCTGCTTTTAGTTTTAAATTAATAGCAACATTATCTTGGTTATTTGTAACCCCTTTTAATTGTGAAACTTCACTATAATTACGTAGCACTTCTATCTTATCTAAAGCATTTGCAGGAATATTTTTAGCGGCAAGCTTAGAATCGCCATCAAAAAAATCTTCACCCTCTACCATTACCTTGGTCACTGTTTTACCCTCTACTTCTATCTCGCCGTCATCATTTACTTCTACCCCAGGTAAGCGGCTTAAAACATCTTCTAATTTTTTTTCCGTACCCGTTACAAAAGAATCCGTATTGTAAATAATGGTGTCACCTTTTATAGAAACTGGAATCTCATAGACTACCTCTACCTCATCTAAACTTTCTGCCGATTCATATAGAACTACATCTAGATCAACATCTTGCGTTGTTGTGGTCAAGGGAATTTCTTTGGTGGTAAATCCTAAAAAACTAACCCTAATTACGTATGTAGCGTTTGCCTTTACATTAAATTGAAATTTACCTTCAGGGCTAGTAATGCCAAAACCATCTAAGGCCTGCCCATCTTGGTTTACAGCCATAACATTAGCCATATCTAAAGGGTTTTGCAGACTATCTTTAACCATACCTTTTAGGGTAATATTTTGAGCTAGCGCTCCTACGGTAAAAAGCAAACTCCCTACCCATACCGCAATTTTATATGTACCCTTCATTACCCTCTTGGTCTAAATCCGCCTTGCCTACCTCTGTTACCCCCTCTAAATCGTTCAGACATTTCTTTCATCTTATCCGCAACAATTTCATCATATTCAGCCTGGGTAATTTCCTTGCCTTTTTTAGGTGCCTCAATTTTAGATTTCTCCGTTGGGTTTAGCACTAATTTAGAACAAAGGATTACGGTTTTATCGTCATGTACTTCTAGGATTAGCCCCGGTAAACCCCAATAGTTTCCTGGTCCTGTACTTACAGGAATTTCTGGAGTATACCACGCTACAATTTCTTTTTCCGTAGGTTGTTCCATTCGGTTAAAAAGAGTGTTTTCCGTTTTTGCACCAGTACTATCCTTTTCTTGCGCCTTTTTCTCCTCATCTCTCGGTGGAGGTGGCGGTCCAAATCGTCTAAACTGATTTGTACTACTCGTATCTATTTTTTTAATAGCCGTTGCTTTGTAGGCCGTGTAGTTTCCAATTTTCTTGGTTTCAGAACCCAATTTCCATTGCCATGGCTCCAAACTATCTACTACTAAGAAAACCTTTCCAAAAAGTTCTTGTTGATTTTTAAATGTTTTGGTTTGTATGTCTTTGTAATAAATACCGGTAGAGCCACCCATCATCATTCTAAAACGGCCACCCCTACTATCCGTATTTGGTGTTTCCAAAGCTTGCTGTTCTGTGTATAAACTTGCCGTTCTATCAAAATTTAAGTCATACGTACGCTCCATGCCCTTTTTCATACGCTCCATTATCTGGGCCTTTCTGTCTTCCGGTATGCGCCTACCTTCTAAATTAATATCCAAAGTAGTCTTGCTTTGATACGTTGCTATGCCTTGAAAATCTTGAGCGCAGGCAAACCTTAAACATAGTAAGGTGCAAACAATTAAAATGTGGTTCAATTTCATGTATATGGTCGTTTTATGAACTTTAGACCTTTGGATGAAAAAAAGGTTTAACCAACAGTAAAAAAATTTGAATTTTATTTTTCTTATTTACCTACCTAAAAAGATTTTTTAGGACCTAGGATTACTTGTATATTGCAGCCCCCTATTCATTTAAGAACACTGTTTAAAATAAACAAACATGCACGTTGCCATTGCAGGAAATATTGGAGCTGGTAAAACCACTTTAACTACTTTGTTAGCCAAACATTACAATTGGGAAGCACATTTTGAAGATGTTGTGGACAATCCTTATTTGGACGATTTTTATACGCAAATGGAACGCTGGAGTTTTAACCTACAAATCTATTTCTTGAATAGTAGGTATAGGCAAATTTTAAATATTAGAGAAGCCGGTAAAAAGGTAATACAGGACCGTACCATTTATGAGGATGCACACATATTTGCACCAAACCTGCATGCCATGGGTTTGATGACCAATAGGGATTTTGACAACTATAAGAGTTTGTTTGAGTTAATGGAAAGCTTGGTGCAACCGCCAGACTTATTAATTTACCTAAGAAGCTCTATCCCAAACTTGGTAAAACAAATACACAAAAGGGGCAGAGACTACGAAAGCAGTATTAGCATAGATTACCTAAGCCGATTAAACGAACGGTACGAGGCATGGGCCAATACCTACGAGAAAGGAAAATTATTGATTATTGATGTAGATGATGTTGATTTTGTGTCCAACCCAGAGGACCTTGGAAATATAATTAACAGGATAGATGCGGAAATTCACGGACTATTCGAGTAACGGCAACAATTTTCAGTTGTTTTTAAATTGTTTGTCTTCGATGTTTTGCTCTTTTTATCGTCAAAAGATTTTTTTAGTTTAATCAACTAAAATAGCTGCATTTAAACGAGTTACGCTTATAATTTTTTCTTCTAGACCTAATTTTGTTACAGAAATTAATGACAGAAGGAATAGATGTTAAGTATAAAACAATCCCCCTATTATCACCGTGCTTTTCAAGAACTTAATTATGCGCATGGCGATTATTATTTGTTTGAGCATTTTATTATTGCAGAAATTAAGGAAGATATAATCTTTAACTGGAATGAACATGCCAAACATGTAGTGGCAGAAATTTCAGACTTATATGAAAACAACGGTAAAGACCTAGTTTATATTTCTAACCGGGTGAACAACTACTCCGTTGTACCAACAGATTGGGTACATTTTTTCAAATATCAATACAATCTAAAGGGATATGCCGTAGTAACATCCAAAAAAGGAAAAGCATGGTATAATAGTCTTTTGGAAAAAATGTTCGTTCGCAATCAAATGCAAACATTTATGGATTTGCACGAAGCTATTGAATGGGCAGAAAGTCTTTACCAAGCAAAAAAGGCGTTACGCTCAGCAGTTTAAGAAACCAAACTAACTAAATATAAAACCCTGTCAACAACTACTTTACTCAGTTATTGGCAGGGTTTACTCATTATTGGTTTTATCCAAAACAAATGCCTACTACATTAAAGACACTAATTCTAAAATTAAGTGTCATGAATGTAAAAAAACATCCAAAAATTCAACTAGAACCGCTTAGAAATTTGTTTTTTGTTAGTGGTTTAGCGTTAATTCTCTGTTTAAGCTATCTAGCTCTTGAGTGGAAAACATACAAGCCCTTACCCCGATATAAACAAATTAGCACCCAACTTACTCGTCTAGACGAGACTCCACCTATTACCTATCATACATTACCAGAACCACCTAAAAAAAGCTATACGGCTCCTACAATTATAAAAATTGAAGCGGACGACGGAGGTATAATTGAAGACTTAATTGAAATACCCAGCACAACAACCAACAACATTTTGGCTGTTAATCAGATTACGGTAATTGAAGAACCAGAGGATGAAATAATTCCCATAAACGTAGTTGAGGAGGCTCCTATTTTTCCTGGATGTGAAAATGCGACCGACAAAAAGGCCTGTTTTCAAGAAATGATGCTACTACATGTAAAAAACACGTTTAAATATCCTGAGCAAGCCATAGCCATGAATTTGCAAGGTAAGGTCCATGTTTTATTTACTATTGATAAAAAGGGGACAATCACCAATTTACAACTACGTGGACCTCATAAAATTTTAGAGCAAGAAGCAAGCCGAATTATGGCGAAATTACCGCCCATTAAACCAGGAAAACAAGGCGGAAGACCCGTTAAAGTTCCGTTTTCCATACCAATTACCTTTAAACTGCAGTAAATAAAAGAAGCCACCTTTTAAGAGGTGGCTTCTTAAATAACTTGGGGAAGTTACTTTGTAGTACATAAATATACTATTCTATTTTTAGTTCTACCTGTTCTAAACTTTTAAGTTTAGCTTTTACCTCTTCCTCAGTTCCTGTGAATACTTTTTCTGTTGCCTCTCCATCTACACTAGAGGTAACAGTAGCAGTAACCGTACCATCCTCGTTCTTAAGCATTTCTACTTTTACTTCTTTCTGTTTTGTTTGCGCATCCGAAAAATGGATTTCTTCACCCGCATTTAATTCATGGCGATTTCCATCTTCATCAATCCAAACTCTTTTTTCAATATTCACGGCCATTTCTGAACTATCAGCGCTTACTGCTATACTTGGTGCAATTACCAAAGCAACCACACTCATCAACTTTAAGAGTATATTTAAAGAAGGTCCAGATGTATCTTTAAATGGGTCACCAACGGTATCCCCAACAACTGCCGCCTTATGTGCATCTGTACCCTTACGGCCATCACTTTCTATAGTTTTTTTGGCGTTGTCCCAAGCACCACCAGCATTAGATTGAAATATTGCCATTAAAACCCCGCAGGTAGTAACACCTGCCAATAGCCCACCTAGCATTTCTGCACCGCCAATAAAACCAATTGCGACAGGTACGGCGATAGCCAGTAAGCCCGGTAATACCATTTCCTTAATAGAAGCTTGTGTAGAGATGGCCACACATTTATCATATTCCGCCACACCATCAGCTGCATCAAAAATAGCACGCTGTTCTGGAGTAGCTTTGGACATATCTGTATCTACCGCACGCATAACTTCAAGAGCTGCTTTTAACTGTGGTATGTCTCTAAATTGCCTTCTAACCTCTTCTATCATGGCCATTGCCGCCCTACCTACTGCATTCATGGAAAGAGCAGAGAATACAAAAGGTAGCATGCCACCAATTAACAAACCGGCCATTACCGTAGGTTTAGACACATCTATTCCGGTTACGCCAGCTGTTTGCATAAACGCTGCAAACAAAGCAAGAGCGGTTAAGGCAGCAGAAGCAATGGCAAATCCCTTACCTATGGCCGCCGTAGTATTACCTACAGCATCTAACTTATCTGTACGTTCACGTACTTCTCCCGGTAATTCTGCCATTTCTGCAATACCACCAGCATTATCAGAAATGGGCCCATATGCGTCTACCGCTAATTGTATACCCGTATTGGCCAACATACCAACGGCCGCTATGGCAATACCATATAGACCCGCAAAATGATGGGATACCAAAATGGCCGCAGCAATTAATATAATTGGAAACATAGTAGACATCATACCTACGCCCAAACCAGAAATAATATTGGTAGCTGCCCCAGTCTCGGATTGGCGCACAATACTATTTACCGGCTTAGTACCGGTACCAGTATAATACTCGGTTACCTTACCAACGGCCAAACCAGCAATTAAACCAGCCAAAACGGCTATAAATACTCCTAAAGAACCGTATTCTACACCGTTGAAAGACCAACTTTCTGGCAGCATCATATTAATAATAAAGTAACAAGCTACCAGCATTAAACCAGCAGAACCAAATTCACCAATATTCAAGGCTGTCTGTGGATTGCCCCCATCTTTAACCTTTACAAAAAAGGTTCCAACAATAGACATTAAAATACCTACGGCAGCAAGTACCAGAGGAAGAT
The DNA here is from genome assembly GCF_002072105.2 of Croceivirga radicis. Classification (GTDB taxonomy): domain Bacteria; phylum Bacteroidota; class Bacteroidia; order Flavobacteriales; family Flavobacteriaceae; genus Croceivirga; species Croceivirga radicis. Next base: position 312,824 of record NZ_MTBC01000002.1, on the reverse strand, counting down.
ATACCGCTCCCAAACCATCAAACGAAGATTGGAATGCTGGTATTTGCGTAAATGCAGCACCCAATACCATTGTACCAATAATAGAACCTACGTACGATTCAAATAGGTCTGCACCCATACCGGCAACATCCCCAACATTATCGCCAACGTTATCGGCAATGGTTGCAGGGTTTAACGGGTGATCCTCAGGAATACCCGCTTCTACCTTTCCAACCAAGTCTGCTCCAACATCTGCCGCTTTGGTATAAATACCACCCCCAACACGCGCAAAAAGCGCAATAGAAGAGGCTCCTAAAGAAAATCCGGATAAAACATTTAGCACTTCGCCCAAAGCCCAGCCCTGACCGCTATATACCATGAAAAGGCCACTTAATCCTAAAACCCCAAGACCTACAACACCAAGCCCCATAACGGCACCGCCTGCAAAAGCCACCTCTAAAGCTTTACCCAAAGAAGTTCTTGCTGCTTGCGTTGTACGCACATTTGCCTTTGTTGCCACTTTCATTCCAATAAAACCAGCCAATGCCGAACAGATAGCACCCACAATAAAGGAAACGGCGACCATACCATTGGAGCCTGCTTCATTGCTCCCTTTGAAAAATAATAAAATGGCAACGGCCAATACAAAAACACTTAGTATTTTATATTCTGCTTTTAAGAAAGACATGGCCCCATCTGCAATATTCTTGGCAATACGTGCCATTTTCTCATCGCCCACATCTTGTTTAGAGACCCATCCGGATCTAATAAAAACATACAACAGTGCCAACACACCAAATGCCGGCAAAAAATTCACAAGTTGCTCCATAGTTTTAAATCAGTTTAGTCAGTTAATTATTATTCTGTTAATTTTTTAAACATCTTCTAAATGTAAGCAATTGTATAGGAATAAAAAAAGCCATCTTTTTAAAGAAAAGATGGCTTTTTTGTTTTAGTGTGTAAGAACTTATATCATAAATGTTCTATTGGCTTTATGTTCGCTATTCTCATAACGCTCTACACATTCTTGGTAAATCTTAATTGCTTCTTGGGCATCTCCCCAACCACCAGTATCTACTTTTTTCTCTTCTAAATCTTTATAAACCGCAAAGAAATGCTCTATTTCCTTCATTCTGTGCGGGTTTATTTCACTGATGTCCTTTTTTCTATTCCATACAGGGTCGTTCACCGGTACACAGATAATTTTTTCATCCGGTCCTTTTTCATCTGTCATATGAAACACGCCTATAGGACGTACTTCCATAACTACCATTGGAAAGGTAGGTTCCGTACCTAATACCAATACATCTAACGGATCTTTATCTAAAGCCAGGGTTTCTGGTACAAAACCGTAATCCCCAGGATACATCATGGAAGAAAATAATGTTCTATCAAAACGGATTTTATTCAAGGCAAAATCATACTCATATTTGTTTCTACTACCTTTTGGGATTTCGATAAGAACATCAAATGTGACTGTGTTTTTTCCTTTATTTTCTCCTGCTTGCTTAGCCATATTTTAAATTTTAGGTTGCAAAAGTAACGTAAACAATGGATTTCTATGTTAATTGTAGTTCAATTATTGCTTAAAAATTGAACCCAAACGTACCTGTTACGCCAAATGGACGTGCATTTGGGGCATCTAAATAATTTCCTCTAAAATTAAAATCGATTCTCAAGATTTTAAAAATGTTACCCACGCCAAAAGAATACTCATAGTACGGTTTGTTTTCTGGGGCCAATAACGGAATGTTCGTGGGAGAACTCAACCTAACATTTTCCTCTGAAATACTGCCCCATGCAGCCCTTATGCCAACTATTTCCCTAAGGTTTAAATCTCGTAACCAAGGAACCCTTGAGAACAAACGGCCATTGAAATTGTGTTCTAAATGTAGCGTTGCATACGTATCTGTAACAAACTCATAGAAATCTAAGTTTGGAAAAGTATTATACAAAGAGAATATGGTTTGGTTACCGGGAACCACGCTAAGTAATCCTAAAGGTACCTCGCCAAAGGTCTTTCCAAGCTCTACGGTACTTAACAGTCGTCCAAAACCTCCCAATTGCCATGGTTGGGTATAGGAAAACTGAAGGCGCTCATAATCAAAATCGCTTTCTAGAAAACCCTTGGCGCCTTTGGTATAATTCAATACTAACGTACTAATATCATCATCAACATCATAACGCTCTACCCCGTAACCAATAACCCGTCTACCTGGTGTATAAATTAATGTGGTGTTGATATCGAACTGTTTAATTTCAGATGAAATTCCAGTATGCGAACTGTCGTCTAGATAATCCAAACTAAAGCTATTGGGAAGTGCAGAACTTAGTGTTCTAAAAGACGCTCCTACCCTAAATCTTAAATTCTTTACCGGCTCTGCCTCTAAATTTAAAACCGAAAGGTTGATGTTGGTTAACCTATCATTATTGCCTACGGAGACCAAGGAAGAAGATGCAATACTCCTACCTAGCACATCTGTTGTACTGGTTAAGCTTAAACCCAATTGTTCTATATCCCTTCTATTGCCTCCAGAAAGGATAATTCTATTTTTACGATCTAACAATACTTTACCAGAGATTCCGTACTTAAATTTTTTGTCATCAAACCCATATGCGGTATAAGCTTCTAACCGCCAAGGATCATTTTGACCAAAATATGTACGTGCACCGCCCCTAACTCTAATACCTTCTGCATCGTTTATACCAAAAGTGCTGTACAAATCACCTATATCCACATTCCATTTATCAATTTCTATGTAACCAGAACCCAATACACTGGCAATGTTATAATAGGTTTTGAATTTAGGTACTGTTTTAAGGGTATCTAATAACTTAAAAATGCCTTCCTCATCATCGTTTAATTGCTCTAAACGTGCATTTTTCCAGAAAAGGCTATCGCGTTCAAAAACCCTTGGATCATAAGGATCCGCTTTTGCCTTATAAAAATCTACAGGTCTTTCTAAATTAAAGCTGTAATTATCATATACCGTAGTACGTTTACCATAAACGCCCTTGGACTCCTCTTTTTTACTAAAAGCGAAGTCGGTTAACATGTAATCCCGCTTTAAAAGAAACACCGAATCACTGACCACCTCAAAGTCTTGCTCTATATAAATATCTTTCACCCAATTTATATTGGCACTTTTGGTTACGGCTAGATTAATTTTTTTCACGGCAAAACTGGTATCCGCTACCCAAAAATCTCCCTTAAAGGTTAATTCATTCTTACGTCTTGGGTAGTAGATTATGTTATAACACCATTTATTATCTATGTAACTACTATCTGCCAATACATAATTGTAGGTATCAACACCTGTTTTAGATAGTGGGCTGGTAAAACTTTTGTCGTAGAACTTAAGGTAATTATTATAAATATCGTAGTCTGAATAAAGGTCTTCTATAAAGGCTGTTATAGCTTGGTTTCCAGCAAAACCAGAACTTTTATTACCCAGAACATCTTCTTTTTCTGCTTTAATTTGATTGTTCCCGTAAACCTTGGAAAAAACTTCGTTTAAAAACATGGGCAGGTAGGTCTTTCCAGTAATTCTAGAGGTATCTAAATCCTCGAACATAAACTCCAATCCTTTAAACGCCTTACTCTTAATTAAAGCAGAGTCTATGGTATTCAAATCAAACTCTATCTTTTCATATTTATCGTATTGATAGCTTTTGTATTTATACACCCCGTTTTGCCTTTTTTTAGCCCAAATTTTCTTGAGTATTTCTATTGCTGGATTGTTTTTTTTAGATTGTTTACCCGTATATACCACAACCTCATCTAACTGTTCTGCGGATTCTTGCAAAACAATTTCCATATCGTACGTGACCCGTTTATCCAAAGCAATTTCTTTGGTTTCATAACCAATATAGGAGACCAATATAGCGGAATAGGTATTATCTGACTCCAAGTAAAACCGCCCATCATCGTTAGTAATAGTACCTTCAGACGCCGCTTTAAATAAAATGTTTGCAAAGGGCACCCCTACTCCATCTTGATCCACCACAATACCACTAATTTTAGTTTGTGCCAGACCAGAAACAGCAAATAAGAAGAAAAGATATAAAAGGAATTTCTGCATGTAGTATACATTTTTTGGAATTGCAAATCCCAAATCCACAATTGGTTTACTAGTTTTTAATCGCAAGGTTCAAAAACCATTCCTTAAAAAAGAAAAGCCCCATCAATCTAAATTGAAGGGGCTAATATACCGTACTTAAACGGTTTTAGTCTTTATATAACACTTTATTAACAGCCTTGATAACATCGTCTTTGTTTGGCAACCATTCTGCCAACAAAACTGGGGAATAGGGTGCAGGTGTATCTGCAGTGTTCAATTTTACAATAGGAGCATCTAAGTAATCAAATGCTTTATCTTGTACGTGATAAATAATCTCTGTTGCCACATTTCCAAAAGGCCATGCTTCCTCTAAGATTACCATTCTATTGGTTTTCTTAACAGATTTTATAATAGCGTCTATATCCATTGGGCGTACCGTTCTAAGATCTATGATCTCACAAGAAATACCCTCTTTCTCTAATTCATCTGCAGCTTTGTAGGCCTCCTTAATGATTTTACCAAAAGAAACAATAGTAACGTCTGTACCTTCTCTTTTAATATCGGCAACTCCTAATGGAATAGTAAATTCACCTTCTGGCACCTCTCCTTTATCGCCATACATCTGTTCAGACTCCATAAAAATTACGGGATCATCATCTCTTATCGCAGCTTTTAATAAGCCTTTAGCATCTGCAGGGTTAGAAGGCACCACTACCTTTAGCCCCGGACAGTTGGCGTACCAACTTTCAAACGCCTGGGAATGCGTAGCGGCCAACTGACCAGCCGAAGCTGTTGGCCCCCTAAAAACAATTGGACAATTAAACTGTCCGCCAGACATTTGTCTAATTTTGGCAGCGTTATTAATAATTTGATCTATACCTACCAAAGAGAAGTTGAAGGTCATAAACTCAATTATAGGTCTGTTACCGTTCATTGCTGAACCAACACCGATACCCGCAAAACCAAGTTCGGAAATTGGCGTATCCAAAACACGTTCTGGACCAAATTCATCCAACATTCCTTTAGAAGCTTTGTAAGCACCATTGTACTCGGCCACCTCTTCTCCCATTAAATAAATGGTGTCGTCACGTCTCATTTCTTCGGACATGGCTTCCGCGATAGCTTCCCTAAATTGTAGTGTCTTCATATATAAATGGAGTGGTTTATTAAAAATGCAAGCAAAAATAGCAAATTAAACAGGAACCCTTAAGTCAAAAAAAGTAAAAAAACATAAAAATTTATTATGCATGCATAATAAATTTAGGAAAATTAGCTATCTTTACGAACGTAATAAATTAACCTAATACTATGAAAATATTAGTTTGTATAAGTAATGTTCCTGATACTACATCTAAAATAAACTTTACGGACGGCGATACCAAGTTTGACACAAATGGGGTTCAATTTGTGATTAACCCAAATGACGAGTTTGGTTTAACCCGTGCCATGTGGTTTAAAGAAAAGCAAGGTGCCACCGTACATATTGCAACCGTAGGTGATGCCAGCGTTGAACCTACAATGCGGAAGGCTTTGGCCATTGGTGCGGATGAAGGCATTAGAATAGATGCCGTACCAACAGATGGTTACTTTGTTGCCACACAGTTGGCAGAGGTAATTAAAAAAGGTGCGTATGACCTAGTTATAGCTGGCCGGGAATCCATTGATTATAACGGTGGTATGGTGCCTGGTATTTTGGCAGCCATGCTAGGCATGAACTTTGTAAACACATGTATTAGTTTAGAAGTTGAAGGTTCTACTGCCACCGCCGTGAGAGAAATAGATGGCGGAAAAGAAAAAGTTAGTACTTCTTTACCTCTAATTATAGGTGGCCAAAAAGGTTTGGTTGAGGAAAGTGATTTAAAAATACCAAACATGCGTGGTATTATGATGGCCCGTAAAAAAGCCTTAAACGTGGTTCCTGCATCTGATAGCAACCCACTAACCAAGGATCAAACTTTTGAAAAACCAGCCGCTAAAGGCCCTGTTAAGTTAGTAGATGCGGGCAACGTGGCAGAATTGGTTTCTTTACTTCATAACGAAGCCAAAGTAATTTAATCCATTTCATCAATTTAAAAAGTACACATGTCAGTTTTAGTATATACAGAATCAGATAAAGGAAAATTAAAAAAGAATGCTTTTGAAGTAGCTTCTTACGCCTATGATGTAGCCTCAAAAATGGGAACAACGGTTACCGCCGTATGTTTTAACGTAGAAGATGCATCAGAATTGGGTACTTACGGAGTTAGCAAAGTATTGAATATTAGCAACGATCAATTAAGCACTTTTAACGCCAATGCCTATGCTAGTGCCATACAACAAGCATTGGAAGCAGAAGCGGCAAAAGTTGTAATCATCAGCTCCAGTGCAGACGCCAAATTTTTAGGCGGATTGTTATCTGGAAAGCTAAGTGCAGGTTATACCCCTAACGTGGTTAGCGCACCAGACAGTGCTAGCCCGTTTGTAGTAAAGCGTACCGCCTTTAGCAATAAAGGTTTTGCCCACACCGAAATAACAACGGAAGTTAAGATTGTTGGGGTATCTAATAATGCCTATGGGGTTATAGAGAACCAAACAACTGCCGCTGTGGAATCTTTTTCTCCAACTATTAGCGATGCTGATTTAGGCGTAAAGTCTGTAGAAGTAGATAAAGTTGTTGGTAAGGCTACAATTGCAGACGCAGATGTAGTTGTTTCTGGAGGAAGAGGACTTAAAGGTCCAGAAAATTGGGGAATGGTAGAAGAGCTTGCCCAAGTACTTGGTGCAGCAACAGCTTGCTCCAAGCCGGTATCCGATTTAGGTTGGAGACCGCATAGCGAACACGTAGGACAAACCGGTAAACCAGTAGCCAGCAACCTTTATATAGCTATTGGTATTTCTGGTGCCATACAACATTTAGCAGGCGTAAGCGCCTCAAAAACCAAAGTTGTTATTAACAACGACCCAGAGGCACCCTTCTTTAAAGCTGCCGATTACGGCATTGTAGGAGATGCTTTTGAAGTAGTACCGGAACTCATAGAAAAATTAAAAGAATTTAAAGCTCAAAACGCTTAAATTTTGTTAATTTGCCTTTTGGAAGCGGCTGTTCAGATTCGGTTTAGGCCATATTTTTGAACAGCCACTTTTATTTTAGGCAAAAGTTTATATGAGTTTAGTACGATTAAAGATTAAGGGGATATCTTATAGCCAAACCCAAAATGGCGCCTATGCCCTAATTTTAAATGAAGTAGACGGAGACCGAAAACTCCCCATTGTAATAGGCGCTTTTGAAGCACAATCTATTGCTATTGCCTTGGAAAAGGAAATAAAACCACCCAGACCATTAACACATGATTTGTTTAAAAACTTTTGTGATCGCTTTAGCATACAAGTAAAGCAAGTTATAATTCACAAATTGGTAGATGGGGTTTTCTATTCAAGCATAATTAGCGAAAAAGAAGGACAAGAAGAAATTATAGATGCAAGAACCAGTGACGCCATTGCATTGGCCCTTAGGTTTAACGCCCCTATTTTTACCTATAAGACTATCTTGGATAAAGCAGGAATCTTTTTGAAATTTTCCACACAAGAAAAGGAAGAAGAAGACAGCGATGAAAGCATTTTAGTAGATGAAATTCTTCAAGAAGGCGAAACCGTAGAAATTGATTCGAACCCAACTGGTGCTTACAGAGAAATGTCTTTAGAAGAACTTCACAAAGAACTGGATAAGGCCGTAGCCAAAGAAGATTACGAAAAAGCGGCTAAACTGCGAGACGAAATATCCAAAAGAAAATAATCTTTACTTTATGAAACCAACCAAGATTTGGTGTCTGTTATTATTAGGCTTGTTTGTCTTGCCGTTAACAGCACAGGAACCCGTGGTTATAGACAGCTTGGCTAATAATTTACCTAACGTTGGTCTTAACACCACCTCGGCAGATTTGGTTCCCAATCAAGGTTTTACCCTTAAAACATTGCTTAGAGGCATTTTGGGTATGGCTGCCTTAGTACTAATTGCGTTCTTATTTAGTGCCAACAGAAGAGCAATAAATTGGAAAACCACAGCTATTGGTCTTGGCATACAACTATTAATTGCCATAGGCGTATTAAAAGTTAAATTTGTTCAAGTAATTTTTGAAACCATTGGTTCCGTATTTGTAAGTATTCTAGATTTTACACGAGCAGGTAGTCAGTTTTTATTTGAGGGGCTTGTAGTGGATATGGATACATTTGGCTACATATTCGCTTTTCAGGTATTACCAACCATCATATTTTTCTCCGCTCTAACCTCTGTCCTTTTTTATCTTGGTATAATACAAAAAGTAGTAAAAGGGCTAGCATGGCTCCTAACAAAATCTTTAGGTATTTCTGGTGCAGAAAGCCTGTCTATTGCCGGTAATATTTTTCTAGGACAAACCGAGGCTCCCTTACTTATAAAAGCCTATTTAGAAAAAATGAATAGGTCTGAAATTTTATTGGTTATGGTGGGTGGTATGGCCACTGTTGCTGGTGCGGTTTTGGCCGCGTATATTGGATTTTTGGGTGGAGACGACCCAGAATTACGCCTCATATTTGCAAAACACTTACTTGCAGCCTCCGTAATGGCCGCTCCCGGTGCAATTGTAATTTCAAAAATTCTATATCCACAGACCGAAACAATCAACACAGATGTGCAGGTTTCTCAAGACCGCATTGGAGCCAATTTTTTAGATGCTATTGCAAATGGTACCACAGAAGGATTAAAACTTGCCGTAAATGTTGGTGCAATGTTATTGGTATTTGTCGCTTTTATAGCTATGATTAATGGCATACTAGGGGGTGTAGGGGAATATACCACCTTCAACACTTGGATATCTGCAAACACTCCTTATGATTCTTTTTCATTAGAAGCTATACTAGGAACTGTTTTTGCACCTTTAATGTGGCTAATTGGCGTAAACAATGAAGATGTTATGTTAATGGGGCAATTGTTGGGTATAAAACTGGCAGCTAGCGAATTCATAGGGTACATTCAATTGGCAGAGCTAAAAAATGTGGCCAATAGCGCACATTTCACCTATAACAAATCGGTAATAATGGCTACGTATATGTTATGCGGATTCGCCAACTTTGCTTCTATTGGCATCCAAATTGGAGGTATTGGTTCTTTAGCACCGGGACAACGAAAAACCTTATCCGAATTTGGTATGAAAGCGGTTTTAGGCGGCTCCTTAGCCTCCTTACTTTCCGCTACCATTGCTGGTATGATCTTAGGTTAAAATAAGTACTTGGTTTTTCTACACACCACAGCCAATTAGAAAGACTTTAGATTCTATTTTTGGGGGGCTTTTCACTCGAAATAATGTAGCTATTCTAGATTGTAACCGTTGTTTTGAGAGGAATAGCTACGCTATGTCTTTAAAATCTGTTTTTACACAAGAAGTTTGAATAAAAATCAATGGTCAATCCATCTTAAAAAATGACATCAGGATTTTTAAAAACTCCCTTTTCACCTATCATCCAAAAACAACTAATTCTACCCTCCTCCCTTAGCTTTCGTAATTAAATTTCTAGTTAATAAAAAGTGTATAATACTTTAGAACAAAAATAAATTTAGGTTGAATTATCCGCTACTTTTATTTTTAGTTTAATGTCTTATCTATACATGAGACAGTAGAGCGCTTTTTATGAAACAATACCACGATTTATTAAAACATGTCCTTGCAGAGGGCAATCAAAAAGGAGATAGAACGGGCACCGGAACCTTAAGTGTTTTTGGTTACCAAATGCGATTTGATTTACAAGAGGGTTTCCCTATGGTGACCACAAAAAAATTGCACTTAAAATCAATTATACACGAGCTACTTTGGTTTTTAAAAGGCGACACAAACATTGCCTATTTACAAGAAAACGGCGTACGTATTTGGAATGAATGGGCAGATGAAAATGGCAACCTTGGTCCTGTTTATGGGCACCAATGGCGCAACTGGAATAGTGAAGAGATTGACCAAATCAAAGAGGTAATTGATACCTTAAAGAACAACCCCAATAGCCGTAGAATGTTGGTTTCTGCTTGGAATCCCAGTGTTATGCCAGATACTTCTGTATCTTTTTCAGAAAATGTAGCCAATGGTAAAGCAGCTTTACCGCCTTGCCATGCCTTTTTTCAATTTTATGTAGCCAATGGAAAGTTGAGTTGCCAATTATACCAACGTAGTGCAGACATCTTTCTTGGAGTACCTTTCAATATTGCATCTTATGCCTTGTTCACAATGATGATGGCTCAAGTTTGTGGTTACGAAGCTGGGGAATTTATCCACACCTTTGGAGACGCACATATTTATAACAATCACATGGAACAAGTAGAACTACAATTAAGTAGAGAACCTAGACCTCTACCCACAATGGAATTAAATCCTGATGTTAAAGACATATTTGACTTTACGTTTGAAGATTTTACCCTAAAAAATTACGACCCACACCCACATATTAAAGGTGCCGTGGCCGTATAAATACATAAGCCCAAACCGAATGGTTTGGGCTTTTTAAATAAACAAAACACTTAGAAAAGACCATTCTTTTCCATAGCAATTAGTTTCGTGTTACGGTTATACTGTTAGAAAGTCCGTACAAACCTTCCAAATCGTCTACATTATTACCCATTTCCAAGCCTGTTAGCCCGTCTTCATAACGCATATACCAGATTAGACAAACGCCTGTACCCGCACCATCAAAGTCTACACTTTCTACCGCTGCCAATGTTGGTGGCAAGCCTAAGATATTACCTTGGTCGTCTGTAATTACCCAAGTACTGTTACTTCCTGTGGCAGCACTACTATCCAAGCTAATACCGCTTACCATATCTGGGTTACCATCTACTTGAAAGGTAAAAGGACCACCAGAAATAACTCCAGCATTTGGATTTCTATATACACTTACGCTATTAGATAACGCAAAAAAACCATCCAAATCGGCTGCATTTGCTCCAGCTTCCAATCCCACAATACCATCTTCATAGGTTATGTGCCATATTAAACACAGTCCTATGCCTGCGCCATCAAAATCCACCCCTTCTACGGCTTCTAATGTTGGCGGCAAACCTAAAATATTAAGGTCTGCATCTGTAATTACATAACCTTGATTGCTACCTGTTAGCTGAGTTTCGTCCAAAGTAATGCCACTAACCATATCGGCAGTCCCATCTACAGAAAACATAAAAGGTCCGCCAGAAAGGATACCTGCGTTTAATGCGTTTCTGTTTACTGTTACAAAGTTAGACACGGCAAATTGCCCAGTAAGATTATCTAGGTTACCACCTTGCTCCAATCCGCCTAATTCTGCGGAATACGTTAAATGATAAATGTAACAAGAACCTACGCCAGCTCCATCAAAATCTACACCCATTACTGCTTCTAAAGTCGGTGGCAATCCTAGAATATTTTTAGCATCGTCTGTGATTACATAGGTTTGATTTTCACCATTTAAGTCCGTCTCGTCCAAAGCAATAGCAGACACCATGTCTGGCATTCCATCTACCACAAAATTATAAGGGCCTCCACTTAATGCACCAGCATTTAGACCAACTCTATCTACTACAACAAAGTTAGACAGGGCAAATTGCCCGGTAAGACTATCTAGGTTACCACCTTGTTCCAATCCGCCTAATTCTGCGGAGTACGTTAAATGATAAATGTAACAAGAGCCAACACCAGCCCCATCAAAATCTACCCCCATCACTGCTTCTAAGGTTGGTGGTAAACCCAAGATATTTTTAGCATCATCTGTAATTACATACGTTTGGTTATCGCCGGTTACATTTGCTGCATCCAATGCAATTTCTGAAACCATATCTGGTAAACCATCTACAACAAATTCGTACGGTCCGCCAGATAACATTCCGGCGTTTAGGCCGCTACGATTTACAACAATAAAGTTGGATAAATCAAACGTGCCATCTAAATCGTCTAAATTCTGTTCGGTTTCCAAACCTGTTAAACCCGTTTGGTAGGTAATATGGTAAATATAGCATACACCTTCTCCTGCCCCATCAAAATCCACCCCTTCTAAGGCTTCAAAAGTTGGCGGTAAGCCCAAAATGTTCTTAGCGTCGTCTGTAATCACAAAAGACTGTACATCTCCTTGTCCTGTAAAATTGTCTAAGGTTATTCCGCTTACCATATCTGGCACCCCATCTACCGTAAAGTTAAAAGGACCGCCAGCTAGTGTGCCAGCTTCTAAAGTTTCTGGTGTCATAGTACTATCATCGTCATCTGAACACGAGACTACGACTAAGGCCAATATTGATACTAGCCATAATGATTTAAAGTGGTTCATTGTTATAATTTTTAAGTTTTGACAAAGGAACCCACCACAGATTGCAAACTCTTCACAGAAATTTAAAGATTTATTACATGTTGATTTTCAATACTTTAATTCCTATTTTAATATCAAATTGTTAGCCTTTTAAGAAAAGTGCGACTATTTTATCACAAACCATCACAATGCCTTGTGGACTTGTGAACTTTTTGTGAAATATTATGTCTTATTTAGCCCGTATGAAGCAGGTATTGATTATAGAGGACGACCCGGAAATTATCCATTTATTAGAACTCCATTTAAAAGACTTGGACTGCCAAGTGGAAACCGCTACAAAAGGGATAGAAGGTTTGGAGAAAGCTTTATCTCTTAAGCCAGACCTTATTGTTCTAGATGTAATGTTACCAGAACTAGACGGAATAGAAATTTGCAGAAGACTACGTGCCGCACAACTAAATAGTCCTATTTTAATGCTTACGGCAAAATCTGAAGAAATAGACAAGGTACTAGGTTTAGAAATGGGCGCAGATGACTACCTAACTAAACCCTTTAGCATACGAGAATTCTTGGCACGTGTAAAAGCCATTTTTAGACGCGGTAATATGAGTGCTCCCGAAGCACCTATAACTAAGGAAACCAAAAAAATGACCTTTGGAGAATTAGCAGTAGACTTAGAATACAGGAAGGTTACCCTAAAAGACAAAAAAATAGACTTAAGCCCTAAAGAGTTTGACTTACTGGTGTTACTGTCTAGCAATCCCGGTAAAAGTTATGACCGTACCAAGCTACTTAACCTTATTTGGGGTTATGATTTTCAGGGTTATGAGCATACGGTAAACTCACACATTAACAGATTGCGCTCTAAAATAGAGCCAGACATGGGCAATCCAAGATATATTTTAACCTCTTGGGGTGTTGGCTATAAATTCAATGAAGAAGTATGAAAGAAAATCTCTACTCTAACCGGCTTATTACCAAACTAATAATTTCGTTCTTAGCGGTACTCCTTTTGGCCGGTATTGGTTTTACGGCGGCCACATTTTATTTTTCCAATCACTATTTATCCGAAACCACACAGCGATTGCACGCTAATTTAGCCCAAGATTTAATAGACGAAAAATTTGTTTCTGAAAGCCCCATAGATAGTTTGGGCAATGTAAACAAAGCCTTGTTTGGCGATATTATGCACGATATGATGGGAATAAATCGTGCTATAGAAGTTTATCTGTTAGATATGGAAGGAAAAGTACAGTATTCTGTTGTTCTAGACCATAGTGACCCCAAAAAACAACAAGAACAAGTTGCCTTAGCTCCAATTGAATCTTTTATTGCTCAAAATGGAAATGGCTATATCTTAGGAGACAATCCTAGAAGTCCTGGAGAAGAACAAATATTTTCTGCAGCCAAATTTTCTAAAGGTGGAAAAGAAGGCTATATCTACATTATTTTAGCTGGGCAAGATTACAGTAATACCAAAGCGTTATTGTTTGGCGGATATGCACAAAAAATGGGTTTGGGCATCTCTGTCCTTACCTTGTTTTTTGCCGGACTTTTAGGCATTCTTAGTATTTGGTATCTAACCAAAAACTTACGGGAAATTAGTTATGCCGCCAAGCGTTTTCAGCAAGGAGATTTGGAGTACCGAATTGCTGCCAAGCACAAAACCGATTTAACTGGACTTGCCAATACCTATAATGAGATGGCAGATACCATATTAAAAGATATGGAACACATAAAATCTTTAGAAAACATGCGTAGGGAACTTATTGCCAATATTAGCCATGACCTGCGTACGCCCTTATCCGTAATACAAGGTTATATAGAAACTTTGAAAATGAAAGAAGGACAATTATCTGAAAGCGATAAAGAACGCTACATGGATATTATAAGTTCTAGTGGTGAGCGATTATCTAAAATGATAGCCCAATTGTTTGAGTATTCCAAGTTAGAAGCCAAGCAAATAACCCCAAAAAAAGAACCATTTTTATTAAGCGAATTGGCGCATGACATTTGCAACAACTATGAAGTATTGGCGCAGAAAAAGAACATTCAATTTTCACTGGACATTCCAGAAAACGTGCCGCTGGTATTTGCAGATATATCTTTGGTAGAACGTGCCATCCAAAATTTAATAGACAATGCCCTAAAATTTACGCCAGAAAACGGCACGGTTACACTTCAATTAGTCAACAACAATAAAGAAGTTGCTATTTTAATAAAGGATGACGGCCCTGGTATCACAGAAGAAAATCAGGCTTTAATTTTTGAACGCTACAGACAAACCAAACAAAGTCATGAAAAAGAAGGGGCCGGCCTAGGTTTAGCCATTGTAAGAAAAATTGTAGAACTGCATAATGCCAGCATCAAGGTATTAAGCAAACCCAATGAGGGAACCATTTTTAGCTTTTCTTTACCAATTTATAACATATCCAATGCGTAGTAGCCCCCTATTTAATGCGTATATTTAGAAAAAACGCTATCCATGCCCACAATGCACCCCATGCTGGAATTTTTCTTAGCAACAAGAAAACAATCCGAAAAACTTTGTGCACCCCTAGCTACAGAAGATTATGTGGTACAACCCATAGCAGATGTGAGTCCACCAAAATGGCATTTGGGCCATACTACTTGGTTTTTTGAAGAGTTTATCCTTAAACCCTATGTAAAGAATTACAAAACCTATCATGAGGATTTTTCTTTTGTCTTTAATAGCTACTATGAAACCGTTGGCAAACGAGTGGTACGTGCAGACCGTGGCAATTTAAGTAGACCCACCGTTGCTCAAATTTACAGCTATAGAGAACAAGTTACCCAAGCCATATCAACCCTATTTGATGCCCCCATTACTGAAGATGTAGCAGTACTTTTAGAAATTGGTATTCATCATGAAAAACAACACCAAGAATTATTGCTAACAGATATTAAGTACATTCTTGGTAACAATCCTCTATTGCCAAGTTATGATGATAAGATTATTGAATATCCCCCTGATGCAACACAAACGGAATGGATTTCCATTGATGAGGGAGTTTATGAAATAGGTCATAAGGGCGATGCTTTTTGTTATGACAACGAATTGGGTAGACATAAAGTCTACCTTCATGATTTTAGTATTAGAAACACGTTAGTAACCAATGGTGAGTTTTTAGAATTTATAAACGATGGTGGTTATGAACGTTTTGACTTATGGCATGCAGAAGGATGGGATTGGGTAACCAGCAACAATATTAAAGCTCCCAATTATTGGCACTTGGTAGCAGACAATTGGCAGTATTATACCTTACAAGGTCTACAACCAATTCAATTAAATGTGCCTTTAGCTCATATTTCCTTTTATGAAGCCTTTGCTTTTGCCCAATGGAAGGGTTTACGACTGCCCACAGAATTTGAATGGGAAGTTGCGAATGACAAACTACAATGGGGTAGCCGGTGGGAATGGACAGAAAGTGCTTATCTACCCTATCCAAACTATAAAAAAGCAGACGGGGCTTTGGGCGAATACAATGGCAAGTTCATGGTAAGCCAAAAAGTACTAAGGGGTGGGTCTATAGCCACTCCAAACAACCACACACGCCACACCTATAGAAATTTTTTTCACCCACAATTAAGGTGGCAATATACTGGCCTAAGACTGGCAAAATAAAACACGTAATGGAAAAAACAACTACACCTAAAACGAATATGGTTTTTGCCAGAGAGGTAAAAGAAGGGCTCAGTGCATTTCCTAAACATTTATCTTCCAAATACTTTTATGATGAAATTGGAGATAAGCTTTTTCAGCAAATTATGGCTTTGCCAGAGTATTACTTAACACGAGCAGAATACACAATATTTGAGCAACATAAATCAGAAATAACCGCTAGCTTTTCTACTCCAAATGTTCCGTTTAATTTGTATGAACTTGGTGCCGGTGACGGTACTAAAACCAAACTACTTTTAAAGGAACTTTTAAAACAAAAGTATCAATTTGAATACCGCCCAATAGATATTAGTGCCAATGCTTTAGCACAACTAAGTACCTCCTTGACCAATGAGCTGCCTAACGTATCTGTACGACCTATACAAGGCACTTATTTTGATAGTTTAAAAGAAATGGGACAAACACAAGAAAAGAAAAAGGTAATCTTGTTTTTAGGTTCTAACATTGGCAACCTTAACCATAAACTAGCGGTAGAATTTTTGATGAATATTGCCCATATTCTAAATAAAGACGATTTATTCTTTATGGGGATGGACCAAAAGAAACACCCTAGGACAATCTTAAATGCCTATAGCGACCCGTCTGGTATTACGGCAGCATTTAACAAGAATGTCTTAACCCGAATTAACAATGAATTAGGAGGCAATTTTAATTTGGACAACTTTATTCATTGGGAGAGTTATAACCCGGAAACAGGTACTGCAAAAAGCTATTTGGTTAGCAAAATAGCGCAAGAAGTTACCATAGATATCTTAGAACAAAGCTTTGAGTTTGATGCTTGGGAGACTATACATACCGAAATTTCACAAAAATATGATGATGCTATGGTCTACCAAATGGCAGAAGATGCCGGTTTACGTGTGGTGAACCAATTTAAGGATGCAAATAGTACTTTTAAAAACTACTTATTCACTATAGCATAGAAAAAAGGAAAGCCCCGTTTTTAAACGAGGCTTATATAGCTAAAGTTCTATTACAGCGTTTTCTGCACCCGCATAATCGTTCCATTGGTAACGATCTGCAGACTCATCATTTACGTACGTTTTGTCTACAAGATAGCGAAACTCATAGGTATTCTCCTTAGGTAATTCAAATGTTCCTTTAAAGGTTCCATTCTTTAATTTTTTAAGTGAACTTCCTTTAGGGTTCCAATTATTAAAATCGCCAACTACCGCTACATTCTCTGCTTCTTTTGCTGGTACCGTAAAGGTTACCTTACAAATTGGCTTACTTTTTAAGTACTGTTTTTTGATTGCCATGACAACTAATTTTCATTAAAAATTCAATTACAAAACAAATCATAAAAGTATTAATTGTCAACAGGTTAGCATCGATTTATCATTTTAATAAATTCGCCTTAATCTAACGTTGACTTTCTATGAAAAAGTAAGATTTTTTTGTCATAAACAGAATTACATAACCTTCTTTAACAAGTTTATTATTTCCGTAATATCTTCTAAAGTATTGAAAAAGTGAAAACTAAATCTTATTCTTCCTCCACGCATAGAACAAACTACACCTTTTGATAGTAACTCCTTAAATAGCGTTTCATCTCCAGAAATGCTGAATATAGTACTATGCTCGGACCTATTTAATACTTGAGCCTCTAGTAAACCTAAGGTGCTAAACTGTTCAAAAGCATAACTAGAAAGCACCTTATTTTGGTTGGCTATGTTATCCTTACCCAAACTATTTAACCATCTAGTAGAAAAACCCAATGTACCAAAAGCCAGCGAATCTAAATGACCTGGCTCAAAAAATTTATTGAAAGACACTTCGCCTTTCTTATCAAAATCTCCTTCTACAGAGCCAAAACCAAAATTGGTTGTCTTTAACCATTTTTCTGCTTGGTTAGAAAAAAGAATAAATCCGTTACCATATCCACCCAGCATCCATTTGTAACCACTAGCCAATAGCACATCTATTTTACTGGCCTC
Organism: Croceivirga radicis; assembly: GCF_002072105.2. Classification (GTDB taxonomy): domain Bacteria; phylum Bacteroidota; class Bacteroidia; order Flavobacteriales; family Flavobacteriaceae; genus Croceivirga; species Croceivirga radicis. The sequence goes on along the minus strand of NZ_MTBC01000002.1, from coordinate 294,876 downwards.
AAAATCTAGAGGATAAGCTCCACAGTATTGTGTACCGTCTACCAGTAACAACACCTCTGGATACAATTCTTTTAGTTCTACAAAAAACGATGGTTTTAGCATAAAACCGTTTAACCATTGCACCAGGCTTACAGCAACAACCGTAATACCCTCTTCCTTTATTGCTGTTTTTATTCTTTCTTCTAGATTAGTGGCCAATTCAATAAAATGGAGTTGATGGTTGGCTTTTTCAAATGGCCAAAGTAGACTTGGGTAATCTTCTTTAATAAGCAGAATGTTTTGCCCCTCCTTTAATCCGGGAACAACCATACCCATACCATAACTAAAACTAGGTACTAGAGATACTTGGTGAAGCTTGCAATTAAAAAACGCTGACAATTCTAGTCTTGTATTACCAATAACTTTTCTACCGGCAACAAAATCGTCACTAGCCTTTAAGAACAAATCCAAATCGCGTTCTTGCCTCCATTCTAGCAGCTCCTCATAAAATGGGCCAGCTGCCGCACAATTAACATATATCTGGTTCCTAAGCGCGGGAAACTCCTTTCTAATTTGCTTTATATCTAGCATTATTGCGGTGTATTTCAGTTATATTTGTTTATAAAGATAACCAAAGATGTTTTCTAAAAAGAAGCCAAAAAACGATATAGAACTGGAACAGCACGAACTGCTGGAACACGCTCAAAAAAGAGTTAGGCAAAAGAAAAACCTATTTACACATTTTGTTATTTTTTTAATTGGAAGTGTCTTTCTGGTCCTAATCAATAAAATTTTAAAATACGGAGAAAACTATAACTGGTTTATTTGGGCCATAACAGTATGGGCGTTTTTATTTGTAATCCATTTGGTAAATGTTTTTGTAACCCAAAAGTTCATGGGCACGGAGTGGGAACGAAAACAACGCGAGAAGTTAGTGGCCAAGCAAAAAAAACGTATTGCCGAAATTCAAAAGGAAATTGAAACCGACTTTCCCTTATCCCAAATCAATAAAAAAAAAGAATGAACCAACTAATTTTAATAGCAGCTGCCGCAGAGAACAATGCCTTGGGAAAAGACAATGATTTGCCTTGGCACTTACCAGATGATTTTAAACGCTTTAAAGCATTAACCACAGGACACAAAATAATCATGGGCAGAAAAACGCTAGAAAGCTTTCCTAGCCCTTTACCCAATAGAGAGCACATAGCCATAACACGAGATAAAAACTATAAGCCTAAGTTTCCGTGCACTATTGTCCATTCTATAGAAGAGGCACTTAGTTTAATTGCACCTACCGAAGATGCTTTTATTATAGGTGGGGGCGAAATTTATGCGCTAGCCATACCTTTTGCCACTAAAATTGAATTAACACGGGTACATGCAGAAATAGAAGCCGATGCCTTTTTTCCAGAATTAGACAAGGATGTTTGGCAATTGGAGCAAGAAGTATTTCATGATAAAGATGATAGGCATGAATATGCATTTACCTATAGAACTTACACCAGAAAATAATTAAAAGTCTAAATACGCAACTTTAGCACTTTTTAGTGGTACAAATTGCTTTAAAAGAACAGCGTCTTTGTTACTGTAAAGACAATGATCTACCAAAGCTGTTTTAGGCGCTAAAAGATTATTTTTTTCCAAAACAGTTTTAGTTTGTTTGGCAACCGCTAAACCTGAATCTAAAATGGTAATATCTGATGGTATCATATCTTTAAGAATAGGAATTAAGTAAGGGTAATGCGTACAACCCAAAACCAAACAATCCATTCCTTTAGCTATCATAGGGTATATGTAAGTGGCCAATAAATCTCTCATTTCTTTAGATTCTAGTTTACCTTCTTCTATCAAATCTACCAATCCCGTACCTACCTGCTCAATTACCCTTATTCCAGAAGCGTGCATTTTTGTAGTGTTATGAAATAAGCTACTGGATAGGGTACCCTTTGTAGCCAACACCCCAACCACTCCAGTTTGGGTTTTAAGAGCCGCCGGTTTAATAGCCGGCTCTATACCTATAAATGGTACAGCATACGTTTCCCGCAAGGTTGCAATAGCATTTGTGGTGGCCGTGTTACAAGCTACTACAATCAATTTAGCACCTTTCTTTAATAGGTATTCGGTATTTTTAATACTTAGGGATAGAATTTCTTCTTTAATTTTTTCACCATAAGGTGCATTGGCACTATCTGCCAAAAACAGCGTAGACTCATAAGGCAACAGATGCATAACTTCTTTCCAGATAGATGTACCGCCAATACCAGAATCAAATATACCTATAGGTTGTTTCATACACTAAAAATAAAAAACCATTGGTATTTGGTAATTTCCAAACGCCAATGGTTTCTATCTATTTTTAAACTAACGTCTGTTAGAAGCCTAATTCTTGTTTTACTGAAGGCAATAAATCTTTACCTTTTGCCACGATTAAGCCACCACCTTGAGAGGCATCAATTACGTAATCGAATCCTTGCGCCGCAGCTACTTTTTCTATGGCCTTTTTAGCTTTTTCTGAAATTGGAGCAAATAATTCTGCTTGCTTTTGTTGCATTTCTTGCATTGCTGCAGCCTCTGCCTCCTGAATGTTCTTTTCAAAACCTTGTAACTCTACCGCTCTCTTGTCATTCTCTTCTTTAGATTTAGAAGCTGCTTCGTTAGAGTATTGCGTATACTTATTTCTAAGTTCGGTCATAGAACCTTCCAACTGTGCCTTATATGTTTCTTGAAGCTTTTTTAACTCCGATTGTGCCGCCTTCATTTCTGGCATTTCTGACAAAAGTTTGTTTACGTCAATATGGGCAACTTTACTTTGTGCATTTACAAAACCTGTTGTCGCTACCATCAACACCAACGCCACAACAATCTTTTTTACATTTTTCATAATTTTAAATAGCTTTAATTTGAGTATAAATTCTAGTGTTCAGTTTTAATTACTAGTTGAATCCTTTTCTTTTTTCTTTTCTTCTTCTAATTTTTTTCTTTCCTCTTCTTTAGCCTTTCTTTTGGCTTCTCTTTCTTCTAACAATTTCTTTCTACGTTCTTCATAGGCCTTTTTACGCTCTTCACGTAGCTTTAGCTGATCTGCACGTTTTTGTTCTGCGGCTTTTGCATTATTTTCTTTTAAAGCCTGGGCTTTTTCTTGCCTTTCCCTTAGCGCATCACTTATTTCCTCATCTTCTTCTGCTTGCTCTTCTTGAAACTTACGCAGCCTATTCTTATCGTTCTGTGCCTTGTTACTAGCACTTACTTTTCTAGTCCTTGCTATCTCCCTAAGGACCATATCGCTGATATCGTGCCTTTTTTCGGAATACAACATTACAACATCTGCAGATTTATCAAAAATAAAATCATATCTTTTATTCTGACCTATTTTTTGCACCTCTGTGAACACTTGGTCTTGTATAGGCTGTATTAACAAACGCTTCTGCAAAATCAAATCGCCCTGAGGACCAAAACGGTCTTGTTGATAAGCCAATGCTTCTGTCTGTAAAATTTGAATTTCTTCTTCCCTTTCTGCAATTAACTCATCTGTAAGCAACACCTTCTCCGCAGCCAAATCTTTTTTCATTTGATCTACCTCTGCCAACTTCAACTCAATCTCTTGCTTCCACTTATCTGCTTTAGCGTTTAATTGTTCTGTTGCTTCACGGTACTCTTCTACATTTTCTAAAATGTATTCCATATCTACATAACCAATTCTAACGCCTACTACACGTTGTGCCGTAGCAGACATGGCCATGATTAGGCATCCTAATACTAAGAACGTTTTTGTCTTCATTTGTTGAATCCGAATTTTACATAGAAAATATCGTGCCAAAAATACTATTTAGTTTAAAATGAGCATGTTAAACAATTTGGTTTTAGACAATAATTTCTAATCTATTAAAATTGTTGACCAATAATGAAGTGGGTTTGCCAACCGCTTTTTACGCCAGGATTAATGTTATCGTCATCAAAACCATAACCAAAATCTATTCCTAACAAACCAAATGCAGGCATAAAAATTCGTAACCCCACCCCAGCTGATCTCTTTAACTGAAACGGATTAAACTCCTGAAAATTGTTGAATGCATTACCAGCCTCTAAAAAAGATTGTACGTAGATAGATGCTGAAGGTTTTAAGGTTAATGGATACCTAAGTTCTAAAGAGAATTTATTGTAGATGGTACCACCTTCCCTATCCGTACTTCTAGTAGATGGATTGAATGAGGTAAAAGCCAATGAACTATTGTCATAACCCCTTAACTGTATAACATCCCTTCCATCTAAGGTAAAGTTACCAAGGCCGTCTCCTCCTACGAAGAAACGTTCAAAAGGTACATCTCCTATATTGTTATTGTAGTTACCTAAGAACCCAAATTCCGCATTGGTACGTAAAACCAATTTACCAACTAAGTTGGTGTACCAATCTCCTTTAAATTTAACCTTATAAAATTCTAACCACTTAAAGCGTTCTTCTTCCAAATTTTCCAATTCATTAACTTCTTGCGTGGTTAATGTACGCTCTCTAGCTGTATCCGTTAGTTCTTCTACCCTATCGGTAATTGCCCCATAATCCTTATTGCTAAATAAAGAATATGGTGGTGTAAACTTGGCGGTTAATTCAAAATTAGAACCACTCATAGGAAAAATACGGTTTGGACCTTGAGAACTTCTAGACAACCCAAATGTATAGGTTATAGAGTTGGCACTACCGTTACCAAAATTAAACAAGCCCAAGTTGTATTCGTTAAAATCATAATACTGATAACCTAGGGAATGGCTAACCGTAAAAAAGTCATCTGGCCATTGCACACGTTTAGCCAAACCAGTAGACACACCAGTTATGGAGAAACTACGATCTTTGTTCACCTCAATTCTACCGGTGTTAGAGAAATTGGCCAAGAACTGCTGCGTTCTAGAAAAACTAAGATTAAAACGAACGGGTTTTTTACCATTTAACCATGGTTCTGAAAAATCAAGACTATATACTCTAAAGGTTCTACTACCCTGCAATCTTAAAGCAAAGGTTTGCCCATCTCCCATAGGAACAGGTTTGTAGGCCTCTTTGTTAAATAAATTTTGAATGGAAAAATTATTAAAAGACAAACCTAAGGTTCCAATAAAACCACCGCCACCAAAACCGCCTTGTAGTTCTATTTGGCTAGAACCTGCTTCTACTAGATTATAGTTAATATCAACGGTACCCGCATCTGGGTTTGGATTTTGGATATCTGGAACAATCTGTTCTGCATCAAAAAATCCTAATTGACCAAGTTCTCTAACACTTCTTACAATGTTTTCCTTGCTATACTTTTGACCAGGTCTTGTACGCAACTCCCTAAAAACAACATGGTCATTGGTCTTATCGTTACCGTTTACCGTTACGTGATCCAAGAAAGTTTCTTTACCCTCAATAATACGTATCTCAAAATCAATAGTATCATTTACCGCAGAAATTTCTACTGGGTTTATTTGTGAAAACAAATAACCATTATTCTGATACAGGTTTGTTAAGTCTATAGCATCTGGTTTACTATTATCTGCGATACGTTTTTTAAGTAATACACCATTATAGGTATCTCCTTTTTTAACGCCTAAAACCTGAGCCAACTCCCTATCCGTATAAACCGTATTACCAACAAAATTAATGTCGCCAAAATAGTATTTATCTCCTTCTTCTACCTCTATCTTCAGCTTTATGTTATTTTCATTTACCTGAACAAAAGTATCAGAAACCACACGGGCATCCCTATAGCCTCGTTCTGCATAGGTATCTATTAAATTATCTAGATCTTCTTGATAATCATCCTCAATATATTTAGACTTTTTCCAGAAGCGATAAAACTTTTTTTGCTTGGTTTTCTTTAAAGACTTCTTTAAACGCTTGTCCGATAACTTTTCATTACCAACAAACTCAATTTCGTCAATTTTTACCTTTTCTCCTTTCTTAACGTTTATCACCATCTTTTCAGAGTTGGTACCAACCGTGTCAGGAGCTGTGGCAATGGATACTTGTGTATTTAAATATCCTTGTTTTCTATACTTATTTTCCAGGTACCCTTTTGAATTCGCAATTAAACTCTTAGTAAGCTTTTTACCTTTTTTCAAGTCAGTATCATCCAGAATACCTTGAACCTTCTTCTGTTTTACACCGTACACGGTAATATCCGATAAGGTAGGACGTTCTGTTATCTGTAGTTGCAGAAATACCTTATCTCCTTCTATATAATGGTAAAAAGCAATATCACTAAACAAATCTAGGTTCCACAGCTTTTTTATGATACCACTTAGCTCTTCTCCTGGCACTCTAATTGGTTGCCCTACCCTAAGACCAGTATAGGTCTTAACGGTTTGTTCGTTATAGCTTTGTAGCCCAGTTACTTCTATACCACCTAAGATATATTCTTTGCTAGACTCCAAGGAGGTTGGTTGGGCTATTGCTACTTGTGCAAATAAAAGGACAGGAATTAAAAATAGGCCTAAAGAAGTATTTTTTAGGCGGTTAGTTAAGTTGTTCGCTAGTTTTTCCAAATCTTCGTTCTCTATTCTGGTAATTTATTATTGCATCTACCAGATGCTCTTCATTAAAATCGGGCCAAAATACGTCAATAAAATATAATTCGGCGTATGCTATCTGCCAAAGTAAAAAATTACTGATTCTGTGTTCTCCGCTAGTACGGATAACAAGGTCTACATCTGGCAGGTTATGCGTGTAAAGATGTGTATTAATAAGGTTCTCGTCAATATCCTCTACTGAAATTATATTATTTTTAACTTTGGATGCGACGCACTTTACCGCGTTTTTTATTTCTTCTCTAGAGCCATAGCTAAGGGCTAATGTTAGCACAAGCCCTGTATTCTTGGCTGTTTTACTTATAACATCTTGAAGTTCTTTAGCTGCTTTTTGCGGCAAAGCTTCCAGATTGCCTATTGCATTGAGTCTTATGTTATTATCCTCAAAAGTCCTTAATTCTTTCCTAAGAGACCCTATTAAAATCTTCATTAAAGTTTGGACTTCTAACTTTGGCCTTTTCCAATTTTCCGTAGAAAAAGCATAAAGCGTTAGACATTCTATATTGAGCTTAGCACAGCTTTCTACGGTTCTTCTAACAGCAGTTACTCCATTTTCATGACCAAACACACGTAATTTGCCTCTTTGTTTTGCCCATCTTCCATTGCCATCCATAATTACAGCAATGTGTTTTGGTAATCTGTGTTTATCTACTTGGTCTAGGTTGTTCATTTTATTCAAAACAATCTTGGCAGGGTTTTCTACCAAAAGTATAGGTTAACGTAAATCCTGAAAATACGTACCAGTCGTCACTCAGAATATTTCCAAACTTAAACTCATCAAAATTGGAACCTTCAGGATTACTGGCGTCCAAATTATCGGTAAAAGTATAGCGTGCACCAATTTCCACACCTAATATTAAAAACTGATTAAGCCGATACTTTGCCCCAATTGTCATTGGAATTGCGAAACTACCATCTTTTTGGTTAATATCCTGAACTTGTTGTGCATCAATGTAGTTAAAATCATACCTAAAGTATGTAAGTCCAGTATACAAGTAGGGTGTAAATGCAGGTCCTAGCTTATGTAAGTTGTATTCCACAAAATTAAACTCCAGTCCTGCGGAGTACTCTGTAATCTTATTCTCTACCCTATAACCACGCTGTTCCCTGGAAGCCATATTACTCTTGGAATCATCCATTACTACCTTGCCATGATACACACTACCCCTGTAAGCAAAACGTTTGGCTTTATTCCATTTAAACAACCCACCAAAAGCCACTCCTGTTGGAACTATATAATTAGTGCTCCCAACATCTGTAATGGTATTGGCCCCACCAGCAAACAAACCTGCCTCATAGGTCTGTGCTTGGCCCCAGATACCAAAACAAAGTATAATAACAAAGAATATTTTTCTCATCTACCTATTCCTAATTTTACACTGATTCTTCAGCGATTTAAAAAAGGCATGCAAATATAACAATCCAAAATTGCCATAGTTTTCATTGCCATAAACTGTTCCTCAAGTAAAACAGTTTTAGCGCCTATTTATTGTTCTAATTACGCTTGTCTTCTCCCCAAAGTAGTTTGTTTCTCAAAGTTTTAAGAAAACTCTCTGCTTTGTATTCAATCATATTAATAGTGAAGTCTGCCTTTTTAATAATTATTTCCGTTCCATTTGGTATGGTAGCAATTCTAGAATCTAAAGAAAGTAAATGGTTTTCTTCCCTACCGGAAACCTTTATTCTTATTTCGGTATTATCAGCGATAACAAAAGGGCGTGCATTCAAGTTATGTGGTGCTATTGGAGTAAGCACCAAAGCCTTGGCCGAGGGTGCAATTACGGGCCCACCACAACTTAAAGAATATCCCGTTGAGCCTGTAGGGGTAGATAAAATTAAGCCATCTGCCCAGTAAGATGTCAGGTATTCGTTGTCTAAAAAGGTTTCTACCGTAATCATAGAGGTGGTATCTTTTCTGCTTACGGTAATTTCATTAAAAGCAAAATTTAAATCCCCAAAGTGACCTATTTCCGTTTCATTTGATAACGCCACCAGACTCCTTTCCTCTATACTGTAATGCCCCTTTAAAAACTCCGTCACTACTTTGGATACATCTTCCTTTTTAAAAGTAGATAAAAAACCAAGTCTACCGGTATTGACCCCTACTATAGGAATACCCAAATCTTTGATATAGGTTACGGCCCGGAGCATGGTTCCGTCTCCACCAAAACTCACGAACATATCAAAATCCTTATCTAGACCAGAAGTTTTATCAAAGGTGCTATACTCGTATACGGATAAAGCGGTTGCAATTTTTTTAGCAAACTTTTTTTCTACCGCGAATTTGGCCTTAATTTTTTGAAGTTCGGTTATTAGTTGAATTACAAAAGGTATATCTTCTTCTAATATTACCTTACCGTAAATGGCTACCTTCATATTAAACGTTAAGGTATTTATTTAAATAATCTGAACGCTGTTTTAAGTCTTCCAAAAATTGGTCGTCATTGTTTCCAAAAAGAATATTGTAGCTATAACGCCTAAAGGTTTGTATTACCTCGTTTAAGTTGGCATTTGCTATTTTAAGGGTAACCTGCACCAAATCGTTCTCATTATCCGTAATCAATGCTCCCAACAATTTACCGTTGTTGGTCTCTACAATTTGGGCTATTTCGCTCATGGAATAATCCCTTACTCCTTTTGATACAACCAAAATACCTCCAGGTTCGGTAAAAAAAGGCGTACCAATAAAAAGGGTTACAATATCATTTAGATTATAATAGCCCAAAAAACGTTGGGATGCATCCAATACGGGAACTAGATTGGCATCGTTACGCGCAAAAGCCTCTAGAACATCTAGCCAAAGTGTTTCTGTAGTAACCGAAAAAGTCTCTAGTTGATACCTAAATTCCTCAATACTTTTACCCTTCTCAAAACAATCTTGATCGTTTTCCGATAGCAGACCCAAATACTCGCCTTTATCTACCACAGCCACGTGAGAGAACATAGTTTCTTCAAAAAATGTAATTACATCGTCCAAAGTGTCCTTAATATGAAAAACCGGTAAGGTGTCTATTAATTTATCTTGAATATGCATAACCTTTTACTTACTAACAAAACTACACATTAATAGTGAGCAAAAGGCGTGCCTGTTTTGTATTTTTGGACTTATTTAAGTTATACTATGACAAAATTAAGCGTAAACATAAATAAGTTGGCCACCCTAAGAAATAGCAGAGGAGGCAACGTACCCAATTTAACTCAATCTACATTAGACATAGAACGCTTTGGCGGGCAGGGCATAACCGTACACCCCAGACCAGACGAACGCCATATTAAATACCAAGATGCTAGAGACCTTAAACCCATTATTACTACGGAATTTAACATAGAAGGCAACCCAATTCCAAAATTTGTAGACTTGGTTTTAGAAGTAAAACCAGCTCAGGTAACCCTTGTACCAGATGCAGTAGACGCCATAACTTCCAATGCGGGTTGGGACACTATTAAAAACCAAGCATTCTTAAAAGATGTAATTACAACTTTTAAAGAACACAATATTAGAACCTCCATCTTTGTAGATCCAGATGTGAAGATGGTAGAAGGGGCCGTTGCAACTGGCACAGACCGTATAGAGTTATATACAGAAGCTTATGCAGAAGCTTATGCGGCCGGAAACCTCAAGGGAATAGACCCCTTTGTGGTAGCAGCAACAAAAGCACAAGAAGTAGGCTTGGGACTAAACGCTGGGCACGATTTAAATTTGGAAAACATTAAATTTTTCAAAGAAAACATTCCTGATTTATTAGAGGTATCCATAGGGCATGCCTTAATCTGTGAATCTATATACTTAGGATTAGAAAACGTGATAAACTTGTATTTACACCGTCTAAAATAATGGAAGTATTACATTCAAAAATATTGGGCGAAGGCTCACCCTTACTAATATTACACGGTTTTTTGGGAATGAGCGACAATTGGAAAACGCTAGGCGCCAAATATGCTGAAAATGGTTTTGAAGTACATTTAATTGACCAAAGAAATCACGGTAAAAGTTTTCATTCAGACCTTTTTAATTACGATGTGTTGGCAGAAGACCTTAAAAATTATATGGACCATAAAGGTATTTCTAGTGCTAATTTATTAGGTCATTCTATGGGTGGCAAGACCGTGATGCAATTTGCCGTAAGTTATCCGGAAAAAGTAGAAAAATTAATGGTTGCAGACATTGGGCCAAAGTTTTATCCACCTCACCATCAAGCCATACTTAATGCCCTACAACGGTTAGACTTTAATTCAATAAGTAGTAGAACTGAAGCAGACGAACATTTATCAGAACATTTAAAAGATTGGGGCATTAGGCAATTTCTACTTAAAAATCTGTATTGGGTAAATAAAGGCACACTAGGATTTAGGTTCAATCTAGACGTTCTCAAGGACCGAATGGAAGAAATTGGGGAAAATATACAAACTACGGATAGTTATAATGGGGCTACTTTATTTTTGAGAGGAAGTAAATCCGAATACATTTTACCCAATGATTATTCTGAAATAAAGAAACACTTCCCTAATGCCAAAATAGAAACTATAGATAACGCTGGGCACTGGCTCCATGCCGAGAATCCAAAAATGTTCTTTTCAAAATCACTAGAATTCCTAAATCAGTAAAAAATAACAGTTTTTATTATGCATGCATAATTTTTTATCCTTAAAAATTGCATGAATCATAAATATAATCTAGATTTGGTTTAACTGATATTAACAATAATTTCAACTTAAACTAACTCAAATATTTAGGTGTATGAAAAAGTTCCTTGCCCTTTTACCAATTATGGGGCTGCTCTTTATTTCTTGTGAAGATGATGATACTATAGACGGTACGGTAACACCGGAACCAGATCCAGTAAACTATAGTAGTGGATCTGCAGACTTTTCTAATTACGTTTCTATAGGAAACTCTTTGACGGCAGGTTTTTCTGATAACGCCCTTTTTATTGCAGGGCAAGAAGCCTCTTTTCCTAACATGTTGGCCGGTGCATTTGCAGAAGCTGGTGGCGGGGATTTCTCCATTCCTTTTATGAACGATAATTTGGGCGGCATGACGCTTGGAGGACAAGCAATTAGCCAAAACAGACTTATTCTATCTTTTACTTCTGGCTCTCCGGCTCCTGTTAACGTAGAAGGCCAAGGCTCTACGGAAATTTCCAATACACTTTCAGGACCTTTTAACAATATGGGTGTACCTGGTGCTAAAAGTTATCATGTTTTAGCTCCTGGTTACGGTAATGTACAAGGGGTAGCTTTAGGGTTAGCCAACCCTTATTTTGCTCGTTTTGCATCCGCTCCTGACGCTACCATTTTGGGAGATGCCGCGGCACAAAATGCATCTTTTTTCACATTATGGATTGGCAATAACGATGTATTGGGCTATGTAGCAGCTGGTGGTGATGGCGAAAACCAATTGGGCAATTTAGACCCATCTACTTATGGTTCCAATGACATCTCCGATCCAATGGTGGTTGCAGGTGCGATCCAAGCAATCTTGCAAACCATGACAGCCAATGGTGCTAAAGGCGTCATAGCAAATTTACCAGATGTAACAACTATTCCCTATTTAACAACGGTTCCTTACGCACCTTTAAGTCCGGCCAATCCAGATTTTGCTCCGCAAATCCCTGCATTGAATGCTCAATTTGCAGGATTAAACCAAGTATTTGATGCGCTAGGGGTTCCAGAACGTAAGTTTACTTTTTCTGCTACAGCGGCTAGTTCTGTTATCATAAAAGACGAAAGTTTAGTAGACTTATCTGCCCAAATAACCCAAACACTAATAGCTGTTGGCACGGATGCCGGTACAGCCCAGGTTTTAGGTTTCCTTTATGGCCAGGCTAGACAAACCACAGCAGATGATTTATTGGTATTACCAAGCTCCAATGTTATAGCTACTTTAAATGAAGAAGCTTTTGCAACACTACAAGGTTTAGGATTGCCTGCAGCTACCGCCGGTCAATTAGCGGTAAATGGTATTACATACCCTTTAGAAGACAAATGGGTTTTAACTCCAGCAGAACAAATGGAAGCTAATACTGCAATGGAAAGTATAAATACCTTAATACAAGGTCTTGCCACACAGTTTGACATTGCATTTGTTGATGCCAATGCAATCTTAACAGACCTTAGGGAGAATGGCATTACCTTGGCAGACGGCAGTAAAGTAACCGCAGATTTTGGCACGGGCGGCGGTTTCTCTTTAGACGGTGTTCACCCATCGCCCAGAGGTTACGCAATATTGGCCAATGCATTTATAGACGCTATAGAAACAAAATACAATGCCACATTGCCAAGCGTAAATCCGCTAGACTATACTGGTTTGTACATTAACTAATCCAAACTTTAACAGTTAATTAGAAGCATCGTTTTAAAACGATGCTTTTTTTTACTCAAAATTTTAAACTATGAAACTCATATTAAGAATCTTACTTAGTGCCGTGGCTGTATTTATACTTGCACATGTTCTACCTGGGGTTGGTGTAGACAGTTATTTTACCGCAATACTTGTAGCCATTGTGCTAAGCCTGCTTAATTTTTTGGTTAAACCCATTTTGGTCATCTTAACCCTACCCATAACCATTGTTACTTTAGGGCTTTTCCTATTAATCATTAATGCACTTATAATCCTACTAGCAGACAGCGTAATTAGCGGATTTAGTGTAAGTAGTATTTGGTGGGCTTTGTTATTTAGCTTACTCTTATCCTTTTTACAATCTATCTTGTTTTCACTACTAAAAGAAGACACTAAAAATTAATCTTTACTAACTGATTTGCAATTGCTTAAAAACTTGTTGAACAAAAGAAAATGTACTACTTTTGCCAGCCATCAATAAAATTGAATATTTAGATGAATATTTCCAAAGAGCAGATAGACGATTTAAATGCAGTTGTAAAGGTTGAGATTACCAAAGCGGATTATGAAGACAAGGTAAACGATATTCTCAAGAATTACAGAAAACAAGCCAATATTCCTGGCTTTAGAAAAGGACAGGTTCCAATGGGACTGATAAAAAAACAATACGGTAAGGCCGTATTGGTAGACGAAGTAAATAAGTTATTACAAGACAATCTTAACAAATACCTAACCGAAGAAAAATTAGATGTTCTTGGTAATCCACTACCAAAACAGCAAGATAATTTTGATTGGGATAGTGATACTTTAGACTTTGAGTTTGAATTAGGTCTAGCTCCGGATTTTGATGTTAAATTGAAAACAAAAAAAGCCATTACCCAGTACAAAATAGTTGCTGACAAAAAAATGGTAGATGAGCAGGTAGAACGTATTCAAAAACAATACGGTAAAATCATCTCTAAGGATACAGTAGAAAAAAACAGTGAGGTTACGGGAACCTTTACCTATAGCGAAAAGGAAATTACTAAAACCACTACCGTAGAAGTAGACAAACTTAAAAGTAAAAAAGCAAAAGACGCTTTAGTAGGTAAAAAGGTAGGTGATACCGTTACTTTGAACACCAAAGGCTTATTTGCAGAAGATTACATGTTGGCCTCTGCTACAGGTTTGTCTAATGATGAGGTTAAAGATTTAAAAATTAATTTAGAATTCACCATTGAAGAAATCAATGAAAGAGAACCCGCAGAATTAAATCAAGAATTGTTCGATAAACTTTTTGGAAAAGATAACGTTACTTCAGAAAAAGAAATGAAGGACAAAATAAAAGAAGATTCCGAAAAGCAATTTGAGCAACAAGCGGATCAGAAATTATTGAACGATGTTACCGAAAAGCTTATAGACGAAACTACTTTTGAACTACCTGCCGGTTTTCTTAAAAAATGGATTCAATTTAGTGGTGAAAAAGAGCTAACGGAAGCAGAAGCAGAGGAAGAATACGAAAAGTCTGAAAAAGGTTTACGTTATCAACTAATTGAAGGAAAAATCATAAAAGATAACGACCTTCAGGTGCAGTTTGATGAGCTTAAAGAGTTCGCCAAAGGATTTATTAAAACCCAAATGGCGCAATACGGACAATTAGATCCAAAGGAAGAAGAGTTAGAAGGTATTGCCGCTAGAGTATTAGGCAACCAAGATGAAGTTAAGCGTCTTTCTGAGCAGCTAATGAGCCAAAAATTGTTAGATCTTTATAAAGAAAAAGCTAATCTTAAGGCTAAAGAGGTAAGCTATGAGAACTTTGTAAAAGAGGTTTACGGATAGCGTTTTAAATAATTGTATCTTTACGGTTCTGAAATTTTCTATTTCAGAACCTTTTTTTTGTCTAAAAATAAGCGATAAAATCCTATGGATTACGGAAAAGAATTTGAAAAATACGCTACTAAGCATCATGGAGTTAACAGCATGTATTACGATAAAATCGTAAGCAGTATGTTCCCAGTAAACCTTACCCCTAACATTATAGAAGAAAGACAACTAAATATTGCAGTATTTGATGTTTTCTCTCGTTTAATGATGGATAGAATTATCTTTTTAGGAACAGGTATTAATGACCAAGTAGCCAATATTGTGCAAGCACAATTATTGTTTTTGGAAAGTACAGATGCCAATAAAGACATCTCTATATATATTAACTCTCCTGGTGGTGGTGTTTACGCTGGGTTAGGTATTTATGACACCATGCAGTTTATTAAACCAGATGTTGCCACAATTTGTACCGGTATAGCCGCCTCTATGGGCGCCGTTCTTTTGTGCGCAGGAGAAAATGGTAAACGTAGCGCCCTACCCCATTCTAGAATTATGATCCACCAACCTTTATCTGGGGCCCAAGGGCAGGCAAGCGATATTGAAATTGCAGCTAAAGAGGTATTGAAAATTAAAGATGAGTTATACGACATCATAGCTAAACATTCTGGCCAAACCTTTGATAAGGTTTATGAAGATAGCGACCGTGATTTTTGGATGAAAGCGGATCAAGCCAAAGAATATGGTATGATAGACGAAATTTTAACTAGAGACAAAGCATAAATTCGATGTACGAACTGTCGTTCATCGAAACGGTAAAAATTTAATTACAATATTACCGTTAAATAGAATTCAAGTACAAAAGCATAATGGCGAAGGAGAATTTAGAATGTTCATTCTGTGGCAGAAAAAAATCAGAAACCAATTTATTGATTGCTGGTTTGGACGCGCACATTTGTGACCGCTGTATAGAACAAGCTTACAGCATTGTCTCAGAAGAATCTAAGCAAGCAAAAAACAATGATTTGTCCTCAGAACTGGTTCTAAAAAAACCGCTAGAGATCAAAGACTTCTTGGACACATTTATAATTGGCCAAGAAAGGACAAAAAAGGTTATGAGTGTTGCCGTTTATAACCATTACAAAAGGCTATTACAACCAAAAAATGCAGAAGACGGTATAGAAATACAAAAAAGTAATATCGTTATGGTTGGGCAAACGGGTACGGGCAAAACCCTAATGGCGAAAACAATTGCCAAAATGCTTAACGTACCCTTAGCTATTGTTGACGCAACTGTTTTAACAGAAGCCGGTTATGTTGGGGAAGATGTGGAAAGCATCCTTACCAGGTTGCTACAAGCGGCAGATTATAATTTGGACAAGGCAGAACGTGGCATTGTATTTATTGATGAAATAGATAAAATTGCCCGTAAAAGCGATAATCCTTCCATTACCAGAGACGTTTCTGGAGAAGGCGTACAGCAAGGCTTGCTAAAGTTATTGGAAGGAACTACGGTAAATGTTCCTCCAAAAGGAGGTAGAAAACATCCAGACCAAAAGTTCATAGAAGTTAATACGGAAAATATTCTGTTCATAGCTGGCGGTGCTTTTGATGGTATTGAACGCATTATCACCAAAAGATTAAATATGCAAGCTGTGGGCTATAGTGCCTCTAAAGCTGAAGATAATTTAGATAGCGAGAATATATTGCAATATATTATTCCAAAGGATCTTAAGGAATTTGGATTGATACCGGAAATTATTGGTAGATTACCGGTACTTACCCACATGAACCCGTTAGACAAAAAGACGTTAAGAGCTATTCTTACCGAACCAAAAAATGCTATAATAAAGCAATACGAGAAGCTTTTTGCAATGGATGATATACAATTCACCATTACAGAACATGCGCTAGATTATATTGTTGAGAAAGCAATTGAATACAAACTTGGGGCCAGAGGATTGCGCTCTTTATGCGAAGCAATTTTTACCGATGCCATGTTTACCCTACCTAGTAGCGATGAAAACGAGTTTAAGGTAACCAAAGACTACGCTGAAGAAAAGCTTTCTTATGAAACCATAAAGAAACTAAAGGCAGTTTCATAAAGGTTTATACCACAAACAAAAAACGGGACCAAATGGTCCCGTTTTTTGTTTGGCATGTTTGGCGTATTATACCGCCTTTTTGGTCACTTTATTTAAAAGCTCCATACAAATTTCGCTTATATATTTTTCGTCTGAATAGAGTTCGTGCCCAAAATTTTGGATTATAGTAGGTTCTAGTTTCATGGTCTTGAACCAATCTGCTTTAGGTTTATACTTATCCAAATCACCATAAACCAAATTCACGGCTTTGCACAAAGGACGTTCTTTTTCAAATCTCAATCTTGTTGCAGAAATTGCGGTTAAAGATTTTAATGGCATTCCCAAAAGTGCTGCTTTCCAAGCTATGGTGCCACCAGCGCTAAATGCCAAGATGTGTTTAGCCTCTTTTACCTTACTTTTTAAATGCGCGGCAGCAGTTTCCAATCCGCCTTCTACAAATGCCTTGTGTATATTTTCTCCTGTATTAACCGGCAATTCTAAATTGGCCAACTGTTGAATATCATAAAACTCAATATCATAATATTGCTGTAAATAACCAAAATAGGAAGTTATCCAAAGTCCTTTCTTTACGCCCCACATATCTGATAGGACAATCAGTTTTTCTGCCATAGTTAATGCTTTAAGATTTTAGTTTAGTTTCTTAAAAGTGAGTAGAAAACGAGAATATTTCTAAAATATTGGGCAAGTACATGATAATCTCGATAAAAAACACAATTATTACGAAAACGTTTGCGTAACACCGTGTAATTTAAATCCAAAAGCTTAAATGGCACTATCCATTCAATTGCAATAATTCCTCTAAATACTCTCTGCTGTTAGATAACCTTGGAATCTTATGTTGTCCCCCTAATTTATCTTTAGATTTTAACCAATCATAGAACAAATTTTGCCTAGCTACATGTAACTGTGGTATATTTAGGGTAATGTTGTTGTAGCGCTTGGCTTCGTAATCAGAATTAAGCGCTTTTAGGGCATTGTCCAATAATTCCGCAAAATAAGCCACATCTTCCGGTGCTTTTCTAAACTCAATTATCCACTCATGCGCGCCTTTATCGTTATCCTTCATAAAGATTGGGGCCACGGTATAGTCCTTAATTTGCGAATCGGTCTTTAAACAAACCTGTTTAAGTGCTTCCTCTGCATTTTCTATTATCAACTCCTCCCCAAAAACATTAATGTGATGTTTGGTCCTACCTGTTATCTTAATTCGATAAGGATCAAGAGAGGTAAATCTAACCGTATCTCCTATTTTATAGCGCCACAAACCAGCATTGGTTGTAATAACAAGAGCATAGTTCACTCCTTTTTTCACCTCCCAAAGCGGAACTGCCGTTGCTGTACTACCGGCTTCCAAATCCATAGGGATAAACTCATAAAAAATACCGTAGTCCAACATTAATAAAAGCTCATCCGAATTATTGCGGTCTTGAATTCCAAAAAAACCTTCTGATGCATTGTAGGTTTCGTAATAATTAAAACGTTTTCTGGGAAGTAATTTCTTATACTGCTCACGGTATGGCGCAAAAGATACCCCTCCATGAAAATAAACCTCCAGATTCTCCCATATTTGAAATAAATGGTCTTTTCCCGTTTTTTCTAAAACATTGTTTAGCAACACCAACATCCATGAAGGCACACCGGCCAAACTGGTAACGTTCTCTTTTATGCTTTCTTCTATAATAGCGGCCATCTTATGTTCCCACTCACTCATTAAAGATACCTTGTTGCTGGGCGTGCTGCTATATTCTGCCCATAGTGGCATGTTATCAATTAGTATGGCAGACAAATCACCAAAAAAACTACCATTATCCTCGTACAGTTCTTTGCTACCTCCCAAACGCAAACTCTTGCCCGTAAATAGCTGGGAATTCTCATTATTGTTTAGATATAAACACAGTAAATCTTTTCCAGATTTATAGTGGCAGTCTTCCAATGCCTCTGTGCTTACTGGTATAAATTTACTTTTGGCATTGGTGGTACCACTACTTTTTGCAAACCACTTTATATTGGTAGGCCAAAATAAATTTTGCTCACCCTTACGGGTACGTTCAATTAGAGGTGCCACCTCTTCATACTGTACTATTGGCACCCTTGCTACAAAATCTTCATAGGTTTTTATACTAGCAAAATCATATTGCTTGCCCAATTGGGTATGTTTTGCATAGGTTATCAAGTGCCTTAATACATCCTTTTGTACATCTATAGGATACTTTAAAAAAAGTTCTATTTGATGGAAGCGTTTTTTAAGCAACCACGAGGCAATGGAATTGAATAATGGTATTGGCATTTTCGGTATTTTTGGGCTAAATAGTTTTAGCGCCAATAGCTAAAATAACTTTTATTTCAAATTTGTTCAAATAAAACTATTGCATGATTTACGAAGGTGTTTTAAAGAAAATGCGTACCGAATTTAAGTCGCCCATACAGTATTATCTTATGCTGGGTTCAGATTTTATACATATGAATCAGGTATTGGATAAAACAATAAAAATATCCTTTATAAAATATGAATGCCTTAACTGTGGTTTGGACAAACCCATTTACCGACAAGGATTTTGTAGAACTTGTTTTTTTGAGGTACCACAGGCCGCAGATTGGATTATGAAACCCGAATTGAGCAAAGCCCATTTAGACCAAGAGGAACGAGATTTGGACTATGAAAAAAGAATGCAGCTGCAGCCCCATATTGTGTATTTGGCTAATAGTAGCAATGTAAAAGTTGGTGTTACCAGAAAATCTCAAGTTCCTACCCGTTGGATAGACCAGGGTGCTCATGAGGCTATTGAAATAGTGGAAACACCCAATCGTTACTTGGCCGGAATAACAGAAGTTGCACTAAAAGAATTTGTGAGCGATAAAACCAGCTGGCAAAAGATGCTGAAGAACAATTTGGAGGATGTAGACTTGGTAGCATGGCGAGAAAAACTTAAACCACATATTCCCGCAGAAGCACAAGATTATTTTATAGCAACAAATACGGAAACCCAATTGGATTTTCCCGTATTGCAATACCCTTCAAAAGTAAAGAGCCTAAACCTAGAAAAAACACCAACATTTACAGGTGTTCTTAAGGGAATTAAAGGGCAATATTTACTTTTTGAAGATGAAACCGTTTTTAACGTACGCTCTAATGAAGGGTATTACGTTGGAATAGACATAAACTAATAAAATGGAAAGCAAAAACAACTTAAGCTGGGAACAATTTATGCAGGTAGAAATGCGCGTAGGCACTATTTTGAGCGCAGAAATATTTAAAGAGGCCAGAAACGCCGCATACAAGATGCAAGTAGATTTTGGTCCAGAACTAGGGATCAGAAAAACATCTGCACAAATAACCGTGCTGTATAGACCAGAAGAGTTAATTGGCAAACAGGTAATAGCCGTGGTTAATTTTCCTCCCAAACAAATAGCTACAATTATGAGCGAATGTTTAGTTATGGGAGCTGTAGGTAGCAACAAAGAAGTAACGTTACTACAACCAGAAAGAAAGGTTCCTAACGGGACCAGGATTGGATAGGTTAGTTTTGTTTAACCGTATCCTTCTTTTTCTTTTTATTACCCAAAAGCCCTCCTAAAATATCTTTGGCGGCATCTTTTACGGCCTCATTTTTAGTGGTTGTAGAATCTGTCTTTATTCCTGTAGAATCCTTGGATGTTTTCTTACCTCCTAACAAACCGCCCAATACATTTTTAACCGTAGTTCCGTTTGTAGCGGCAGTATCTTTTTGGATGGAATCCTTATTCTGGTTGAGTAGGCCACCCAGTAAATCCTTGGCTTTATCCTTTCCTTTGTTTACTAGCTTTTGCTTTTCAATCTCTACCAACTTAGCCGTTAACTGTTTTACTCCAGAGGTTAAATCCGTATCAACTTTTGGTGCATTATAAGCACCACCAATATTGGCCGTTACAGGAATGGTTAAATTATCAAGACTAGCATCGTCTATTCTCGATATTAAGTTGGTTACCTCATCTCCCAAATATTTTGCAGGCACGTTAAGTACCGCTTTATATTCTAGATTTTTATCAAAGGAATGACTCCCCGCAACGTTAATACTTATATCCTTATACTTAATATCAAAAGGCTTTACAGAAACCTTGCCATCCTCAAAAGACAATTTGGTCTTTAAATCCTTTAAATTCAATTGTCCCAAATCTATAAAGTTCAATTTACGGTCCAATGCGGTAAGCAAGGGAGCACTTTCTTCATTGATTTCCGTTGCCAATAATTGCGCTAACAAATCGCCGGTTAACGAACCTAAAATTGGTGTCATATCGTCATTAAGGTTACCTGCCAGCTTAATATCCGTATTTAATGTTCCTTGTAATGCGTTGGCCACCGGCGCCAATACTTTAAACAAATCCAAAGTTTTAAAGGATTCTCCAATCTGTATCTGATTCATTCCTAGGGCAACGTCAAAAGTAGTTATGGGACCTTTGGTAGAAACTTTTCCATTAAGCCCTAGTTTACCATTAAATATAGAGGAGGTCAAATTCTCTAAAACAACGGATTCATCTTTAATAAATAAGTTGCCAGATACATTTTTTAAAGTAAGATTATCATACAACACCGTTTCGGCATTGGCAGCTATGGAACAATCTAAAAACGAAGGTATTTTTATCCTCTCCGTGGTTTCAGAGGCCACTTCAGGATTTTTACTGGCAACCTCTTCCGTGGTAGCCACCGCTTCGTCTACCATAAAATCATTAACCGAAAATATATTGGAATTCAACTTAAAATTACCAGTTATATCTTCATTGTTGAAAAGAAAACCTAAAAGATTTGTCAAGGTTCCCGTAGCATTAAAATCCGTTTTACCGGTTTTACCTTTAAAACTGGTCACGTTTACCGTTGTAGGATTAAAGGTTAATCCGGCCTCGCTAATGGCTACAGGATTTTTCATTTCTTCCGAATTGTAATTGAAACCTGTTAGGCTAGCTTTACCGTTAGTCTTGGTATTGGCGTACGCCTTATTTTCTACAGAAGCCATGTCAAAGGCTGTTGTAACATCTGCTGTTAATATACCTGATAAATTTAAATCTGCCGGCACAGGATACGCCTTAGAAATGTTCGCCAAATTCATTTTGCCGTCCATATGTGCATTTACTTGGGTATTGCCCAACAAATCGCTAATCTTGGCATTAACATTGAACTGGTCTTGATCTATTCTAAAACTAAGCCTATCTATATTTACATAAGTGTCTTCCGTAATACCGGTCTCATTATTTATTTTGGTATCTATAAATACATTTTGTACCGACTTAGGTAAGTCTGGATATTTAAAAGAAGCGTTATCCGATTTAAGGTTTATATTGAATTTAGGTATGTGGGTTTCGTCTACAATTCCATTGAACCTACCGTTAACCTCAAAATTACCCGTTGTACTTACATTTTCTATGTTTTTAGAATAGGTTTCTGGAATTACCGCCAAAAAGTTTTTAAAATCTGAAGAAGGTGTTTTAAACGTAATATCTACCTCTTGATTATCTGGGTTAACTCTTACAAAACCATCAAACACCAATGGCAGCTGATTTACCAAGGCTTTATTTTCCAAGAATGAATACGTATTGGTAGCTAAATCTATTTCTAACAGGGCATCCAATGCTACCTTGTTCTTGTTCAGGTATTTGGTTTTATCCAATTCAAAAGATACTAAAGCATCGGTATGTGTGTCTAATTCTGATTTTTCTAAAGATAAATCGCCGGTACCTTCATGATTCATTTCTAACACTTCCAAATGCATGCCTGTAGAAAAATCGTCATAAATAACCTTTGAATTTTTTATGGAGTATCCTTTTAAATCAAAGCTAAAATCACTGTCACCAGTTGTTTCTGAAGCATTGTTAGTAGTAGACTCTTTAGCAATATCGTAATTAGCATTACCTAAACTATCCACTATTATATGTACGCTGGCACCTTCCAAGGTAAATTTATCTATGGCTATTGGCTCTTCTGCCCCCTTGAATAACTCTTTAATACTCATGCTCAAAGCTAAATCTTGAGTTTTAAAAAGTGTGTCGCCCACAAAAGGTTCTTTGTTGGTTAAACTAACATTCTTTAACCCAACATGTGCATTAGGAAAACTCTTGATCAGACTTAAATTGGCTTCATCAAAATCTAATGTAGCATTGATATTTTGATTCACTTTATTTTTGATAATGGTAGCAATTTTACCCTCTAGAAAAAAAGGTAATGCTATAACCAATGCCAGCACCACCAAAAATAATATACCTATAACTTTAAGAAGCTTTTTTTTCATAGCTGAACAATCTTTTAAACAAAATAAGGAGTTAGGCGTTAGACAAGGTAATTTCCTCTCCTATTTTTAAGTTAAATCTTTTACGTATAACATATACGAAGAAATACAGCAAAGGGGTGTCCAAAACGGCAATAAATACCTTAAAAAGAAATCCGCTTATGATTAAGCCATAAAATTTATCCCAGGGTAAAACACCAAATATGCACAACAACCCTACAACGGTAAAGGTATCTACAAATTGGGACGCAAACGTGCTAAAGTTATTACGCACCCACAAGTATCTACCCTTTGTTATGCGTTTCCAAAAATGATAGATAGAAATATCTATATATTGCGCAAACAGGTAAGCTAGCATGGAGGCCAAAACCCCTAAAGGAGATAACCCAAACACATTGGTAAAGGTTTCATCGCCCACTGGGCTAGCAGGTATAGCTGGTGCATAGTTGGCTACCAAAATAATGAGCATGGAGAAAAAAGATGCGAAAATACCTGCTGTCACTATTTGGTTCGCCTTTTTTTGACCAAAAATTTCCGAAATCAAGTCGGTAATTAAAAACGTAACCGGATAGGGCAAAATACCAACAGAAATCTCAAACAATGGGGCCCCAAAAACCGTTATATCTCCAAACGGCTGCCAATAAAAAAATTTTTGAAAAATTAAATTAGAGACAACCAGTGAGGTTATGAACAAAGCGCCCATATACAGGTAAAGCTTAAAAGCTAATTTTTGGTCTTTAGGCTTCATGGCAATCTACTTAATTTTTAAGGTGTACGGCATTCTGGCCTGTATCCCTTTTTGCTCTGTAAACGATTTTAAGTCTTTAAGCCTACCATAAGTATCCTCACCAAGTTCCTCTTTTAAGATTGCTTCACCCAATTTAATTTTAGCGGAACTTAAATCTTCCATCATTCGCTCAAATTCCGATTTGTATTTTGGAAATTTTTTAATTCCATAGGTCTCAAGTCCTGCCATTTCGGCTGCTTCAATAATTGCGTCTTGCATATCGCCCAACTCATCTACCAAACCATTTGCTTTGGCATCCACGCCACTCCAGACTCTACCTTGTGCAATCTCATTAACAGCTTCCTTGGTCATTCCCCTGCCATCTGCCACACGTTGTAAAAAGGTATCATAGGTTTGTTCTATGCTTTCCTTTACATGCATTCTAAACGTATCCGTCATAGGTTCAAATACGGAATACTCTACGGAATTGGCATTGGTACCAACTTGCTCTGCATTAATACCAATATTATTGGCCAATTCGTGTGCGTTTGGTATGGTTCCAAAAACTCCTATTGATCCGGTAATGGTTGTTGGTTCAGCAAAGATTTTGTCCGCACCGGCCGCAATGTAGTAACCACCAGAAGCGGCCACGTTTCCAAATGAAACCACCACCGGTTTCTTAGCCTTGGTCAATGCTACCTCTCTCCAAATTATATCGGAAACCAATGAGCTACCTCCTGGAGAATCTACACGCAAAACCACCGCTTTAACCTTATCGTCTTCACGAGCCTTACTTAATGCCTTTTGCATTACGCCTTGCCCAATGCTGCTTTTACCTCCTTCTCCATAAATAATTTCACCTTGCGCATAAATAACGGCTATAGCGCTATCGCCTTTAGGCTTATTTTTCTTGTCTGCATATTTGATATACTTATCCAAGGAAACATAATTTATGTCTTCAGAAGACGTAACCGATAAGGCATCCTTAATTCTTTCTTCGTATTCGTCCACATAAAGTAAATCGTCTAACAAACCAACATTCTTTGCCATTAAAGCGGTTCTACCACCAAGGGTATCCGCAATAATATTTAGTTGTGCCACACTTAAGGACCTGCTTTCACTTACATCGTCTAACATCACGTTCCATATAGAAGTCAATAGTTCTTTAAGTTGGGTACGGTTGTTATCGCTCATCTCATTTTCCAAAAAAGGCTCTACAGCACTTTTGTATTTGCCGTGGCGTACCACTTCCATTTTAAGTCCTGTTTTTTCTTGTAAATCCTTAAAATACAATACTTCTGAAGCCAACCCTCTAAAATCTAAAATCCCTTGTGGATTTAGATATACTTTATCTGCAACACTACTTAAGTAATAATCTTGTTGGGCATAAAAGTCCGAATAACTATAAATAAACTTGCCCGAAGTTTTAAAATCGTTTAAAGCCCTTCTAATTTCCTGGGTTTGAGCCAAACCAGCCAACAGAAACCCAGAATTTATACTAATTCCTTTAATTCTATCGTCTGTCTTAGCTACCGCTATGGCGTGTAAAATCTTATCCAAACCTTGGCCTTGTTCAAAAAGGGCGGAAAAAGGATCCTCCATATCTCCACCTTGGTAATCGTATATAGGTTCTTCAAAGCTAAGTTCCAGAACAGTATTATCCTTTACATTTACTTCTTCTCCGGCACTACCCAACAAGGCGGTAAACAATATAAACATGACAAAGAGAATACCAAATGCAATTAAACAGCCTATAATTGCGGCCAATAGATTTCTTAAGAATTTCATTTAGAATTTATTTAAGCCTCAAAGATAACCAATGTGCCCATCTTTTATTTACTTTGTTGATTGGTATTATGAGTACAGAAAAAACCGTTTACATCTCTATAGGTAGCAATACAGGAAACCGCTATGTTCATTTGCAAAAAGCCATTTTTGAAATGGGGAAACGCTTGGGTCCGGTTTTGGATATTTCTGCTATTTATGAAAACGAGGCTGTAGGTTTTGATGGTGGCCTTTTTTATAATGCCTGCCTTTCCTTAAACACCAAGTTTGGCCCTAATCAAGTTCTTGCCCAATTGTTACAATTAGAAAAAGAAATGGGTCGCGAGCGTGTAGAAGGCCAAGGCTACGTTTCTAGACCAATAGATTTAGACATCTTGTATTATGGAGAAGAAATTGTAAATAACCAGAATTTGACCCTGCCACACCCAAGACTACAAGAACGCAGTTTTGTACTTAAGCCATTGGCAGATATAGCACCACAGTTCTACCATCCCCTGTTACAAAAAGACACCCGTAATTTATTGATGGAGTTGAGAGACAAGAATCCACTGGTAAAAACGAAACTAAAACTCTATAAAGACAGAAATCATTTTTTTTCTAGGTTACAACTTATTTCCATTGAAGGAAATATCGGTGCTGGAAAAACGACTTTGAGCCAGATGATTGCGGACGATTTTAATGCCAAATTGGTGTTGGAACGTTTTGCGGACAACCCATTTTTACCCAAATTCTACAAAGATCAAAATAGGTATGCATTTGCGCTGGAAATGTCTTTTTTAGCAGACCGTTACCAGCAATTTATGGACGATACTAGCCAGTTTGATTTGTTTAAGCAATTTATGGTGAGTGATTATGATATTTTTAAGTCCTTAATATTTGCAAAGGTTACCTTACAACAAGACGAGTTTGACTTGTATAGAAGGGTTTTTAATGTAATGTATAAAGAGGTTAGAAAACCAGATGTGTACGTTTACCTTTATCAAAATACAGAAAGGCTTTTAGAACAAATTCAAAAACGTGGCCGGTCTTATGAGCAAGATATTAAACCAGATTATCTTAACACCATTAATAAAAGTTATATGGATTTCCTTAAGAGTTATCCAGAGCAAAACGCACTTATCATAGACATGCAAGACCTTGATTTTGTAGAAAATAGAGCAGATTACGAAGTTATCTTGGATGCCATTGAAACTAAAATACTATCTAAATACTCTTAAGATAATTTTTAGAAAATATTTGGATTTAACAAAAGGTTTTCATTTATTAGCGCCCTGTTAAGTCAGAAACTAACTAACTCAAACTATATGTTATCCCCGGTTTTTACCGGGGTTTTTTGTTGTTATCCCATTAGTTTATTCCAGACATCCCACACGACAACTCCAGTACTAACCGAAATATTTAAGGAATGTTTAGTGCCAAATTGGGGAATTTCTAACACTACGTCTGCTTGGCTTACCACACTTTGTTGCACGCCTTTAACCTCGTTACCAAATACAAATGCATATTCTTTATTGGCATCTAACTTAAATTTATTCAAAAAGGTAGCATTCTCGGCCTGTTCCAGGGCCGCTACAACAACGCCTTCTTGCTGTAGCCGCTTAACCAATGCCAATGTATCTTCTACATACTCCCAAGCTACACTTTCCGTAGCACCAAGGGCTGTTTTATTAATATCCTTATGCGGTGGCTTTGCGGTTATACCGCACAAATAGATTTTTTGTATTAAAAAGGCATCTGCGGTTCTAAAAACAGAACCTATATTATTTAAACTTCTAATATTATCAAGAATAAGAATCACTGGAAGTTTATCGGCCGCTTTAAATGCGGCCACATCCAAACGGTCTAACTCGTCATTAGCCAACTTTCGCATTAATTATTCACTTTTAAGGTGTAAATATCAACAAAACTACAAGAAACCTTGGCAACTTCATATTTTCGAAAGACCTAATTAAAATAGAAGTGAGCGTGGCCGGTAAGAAGACAAAAAAAGTAACTCCGTTGATGCAGCAATACAATGCTATCAAGACCAAGCATCCAGATGCCTTGTTGCTTTTTCGTGTAGGAGATTTTTATGAAACCTTTGGGGAAGATGCCATAAAAGCAGCTCAAATATTAGGTATTGTCTTAACCCATAGAAACAATGGGGGAGACCAAACAGAATTGGCCGGTTTTCCGCACCACTCGTTAAACACATATCTACCTAAATTGGTAAAGGCCGGTGAACGCGTTGCTATTTGTGACCAATTAGAAGACCCAAAGCAAACCAAGACCATAGTTAAACGCGGAGTTACGGAATTGGTAACACCCGGAGTTGCGCTAAACGATGACATCTTAAACGCCAAAAGCAACAATTTTTTGGCAGCTGTACATTTTGGTAGAAAGAAACTAGGTATAGCCTTTCTAGACATTTCTACAGGCGAATTTTTAACTACTGAAGGTTCTACCGCACAAATAGATAAATTATTACAGAATTTTGGCCCCAATGAAATACTTATATCAAAAAAATGTAGAAAGGAGTTTGGCGAAAATTTTGGCAATAACCTACACACCTTTTTATTAGAAGATTGGGTTTTCCAAGTAGATTATACACAAGAAAAATTAAACGGTCATTTTAAAACCAATTCTTTGCAAGGCTTTGGTGTAGACCACCTACAATGTGGTACAATTGCCTCTGGTGCCATTTTGCACTATTTGTCCGAAACACAACATAAACAACTGCAACATATAAGTAAGTTGCAACGCATTGCAGAAGAAGAATATGTTTGGATGGACCGTTTTACCATTCGTAATTTAGAGTTATACGGAAGCCACAACCAAAACGCTGTTACCCTACTGGAGGTTATAGATAAAACCATTTCTCCAATGGGCGGAAGAAATTTAAAACGTTGGCTGGCCCTACCCCTAAAAAACAAGGATAAGATCAATAGCCGTTTAGAGGTGGTAGATTATTTAACAAAGAACAATACGGTGCTAACCCAGTTAAGGGCACACATAAAAGAAATGGGCGATTTGGAACGTCTTATTTCCAAAGTAGCAACTGGAAAAATAAATCCAAAAGAAGTAGTTCAATTAAAAAACTCATTGGCCGCCTTAGTTCCCATAAAAAAACTATGCGCCGCAAGTGCAGACCCGGCCCTTTTAAATTTTGGCCAACAAATTGACCCACTGCCAGCTTTGTTTGAAAAAATAGGTAGTACTTTAAGTGAAGAGGCTCCTGTACAAATTTCTAAAGGCGAAACCATAGCCAAAGGCTATTCTCAAGAACTTGATGAATTACGCGCATTAGCTTTTTCTAGTAAAGACTATCTAGACCAAATGCTGCAACGAGAAAGCGAAGCTACTGGTATTACTTCTTTAAAGATAGCCTCTAATAATGTGTTTGGATACTACATAGAGGTGCGCAATTCCCATAAAAGCAAAGTGCCCGCCGCATGGGTACGCAAACAAACTTTGGTAAATGCAGAACGCTACATTACAGAGGAGTTAAAAGAATACGAAGCCAAAATTTTGGGTGCAGAAGAGCGCATCTTAAGTTTAGAACAACAACTCTTTTCACAATTATTGGTTTGGATGCAAGAATATATAAGCCCTGTACAGGCCAACGCACATCTAATTGCGCAATTAGATTGCCTTGGTGGATTTGCACAGCTAGCCACAGAAAACAAGTACAACAAGCCCAAGATTACCAATACTAGTACACTTACTATTAAAGAAGGTAGGCACCCGGTGATAGAAAAACAACTACCATTGGGAGAAAGTTATATAACCAATGATGTACACTTGAACAGGGAAGAGCAGCAAATAATTATGATTACCGGTCCAAATATGAGCGGTAAGTCTGCCATTTTAAGACAAACCGCCTTAATTGTCTTGCTTGCGCAAATGGGGAGCTTTGTACCTGCCGAAGAAGCAGAGATTGGCTTGGTAGACAAAATTTTTACAAGAGTTGGCGCTAGTGACAACATCTCTATGGGCGAATCTACCTTTATGGTTGAAATGAACGAAACCGCCTCTATCTTAAACAATCTTTCTGAAAACAGTTTAATTCTATTAGACGAAATAGGGCGTGGAACCAGCACCTATGACGGCATCTCAATTGCGTGGGCCATAACGGAATATTTACACGAGCACCCTTCTAAGGCAAAAACGCTATTTGCCACCCATTATCATGAATTAAATGATATGACCAACCGCTTCAACAGAATTAAAAACTATAATGTTTCTGTAAAGGAGCTAAAAGACAATGTACTATTTCTTAGAAAATTGGTGCCAGGCGGATCAGAACATAGTTTTGGAATACATGTTGCAAAGATGGCCGGTATGCCACAACAAGTAATTTTAAAAGCCAATAAAATTCTTAAAAAGCTAGAAAAATCACATGCAACGGAAGAAAATTCCGCAAAAATTGATGAAGCGCAAGACGAAATGCAGTTAAGCTTTTTTAATTTAGATGATCCACTTTTAGAAGAAATAAAAGAGGAAATACTTCATTTAGACATAGATACGCTTACCCCAGTGGAAGCTTTGATGAAACTTAATGAAATAAAACGCTTGCTCAGCAAAAAGAAAAAAGCAACTTCTTAAAAAATTGCTTTGCATTTTAAAGAATTGTATTAAATTTGCATCCGCATCGGGAAAATCGATGACGTTCTTAAACATGCGAAAATAGCTCAGTTGGTAGAGCATCACCTTGCCAAGGTGGAGGTCGCGGGTTCGAATCCCGTTTTTCGCTCTTGCGCTGCTCGAGTGGCAGCGTTTTTTGTTTGAAGTTCAAACAGCTTTGTAGGTTACTTTATCAACCTAAATTTTTAGGTAACCTACAAAAGGCTCGGATGGTGGAATTGGTAGACACGTTGGACTTAAAATCCAATGACCATTGCGGTCGTGCGGGTTCAAGTCCCGCTCCGAGTACAAAGACCCTTCTTAATCTTTAAGATTTTGAAGGGTTTTTTATTGTTATATCTTTTTAAATCCCCTAAACCAAGAGCTAAACCCCGTAAAGGTCTTGAGATAACGTTCAATCAGTTCCAAGTCATCATCATTCTTATGCAAAATATAGAATGGATCATTTTCGGTTTGTAAGTAACAAGGACAGAAATTTTTGGCTATTACCCTTGATAAAGTTTCATATAACCTTTCGTGATAGCTGGTTCCCAAAAAAATATGACCTTGGGTAATATCGCCTTGGGTAATAACAATAGTATCTTCTATTGGTTCGGCAATATAACTACGCTTAACAAGAAATCCATTATTATCCAGTTGTTCTATTCCAAAAATAATTTGTCTTCCGTTTACCCTCTCGCTGGATTGTTTTAAATACGCTAGTACTTTATCTAAGTCTACATTAGCAATAGTTGCGCTAAAATCATAATATGGATGATTTATAGGATCAAAAACAACCAAATAATTTGTTACTCCAAAACTGGACAACTCCTTTGTTAAGCTATCAATTATACCAATTGCCTTCTTTACGGGTACGTTTAAGAAATAATAACTTTGATCTTGCTTAAATGTTGCATCTTGAGCAGTACTTAAGGGCAATTGCGATTCTTTAATGGTTATTGAAAGTAAAGGATCAACTTTACTATTGGACTTTTTATTTAAAGTACTAGAATGGTTGTTTATTTCTATTTCTAAATCATCTAAAAACAAATTAAGTTGCCAATAATCATTACTAAATTTAAATTCATTTACAACCTTTTCTATATAAGTAAAAACGGAATCTGCCTTGCAATTAATCGTGTAGTGATAATGTCCAAAATTATAATTACGAATTGTTTCCGAATTATAAAAATGATGCTTCCCTTTCCAATCTATCACAACCTCATGCCCCAGTACCGAGAACAATGCTAAAATTTTATAAAGACCACCCGTCAATGCCTTTGCATGGATGACAACAGCACCTTCAATTGATTCCAAGTTATAACTATCCAATTCTATAGTAACATTTTTAGTTTGTGGAAAGCTTATTTCTAGTTCGGTATCAGAAATTAAATTGAGATTCAAAGGATCTAAATTTTTCAATTCGGGCACCAATACAGTATAAAATGCCTTGGCATTAAACGGCCGGGCTTTTAAATTACCTACAAATTGAAAATCTAACTTTTTGTAACAAGAAATCTCGTTGTGGAATAAGTTTAAGCCAGATACTTCACCCATTTTTTATAACCTTTTAATTTGCTACTAAATAAGTGATTATAATTCAGTTAACCTTTGTACCAATGAAAAATCCCTTGAAAACACAACAGTAATCAAGGGATTTACATACTACTAGAATTCGTATTAAATATCTAGCCTATAGATTAAAATAAGTTTTACCCAAAGCGTTTAAAATTTCTTTGTTCGGTTAAATTTCCGACCAAAATTGGGCTGTTACATTGTTTTATATTTAGCTATGTCATAGTTATCATGAACATATAAAGTGGCATTCCCAAGGTAATATTAAAAGGAAACGTAATAGCCAACGCCATAGGCAAGTACAAACTTGGATTTGCCTTTGGAGCCGCAATTCGCATAGCGGCAGGTACTGCTATATATGAAGCACTCGCCGCTAAAATTGACAATAAAAATCGGTCTCCGTCTTGTGTTAAGAACAAACCAGACAATTTTGCTATAAGCACGCCATTTATAATAGGAATTACAATAGAAAAGACTAATGCAAACCAACCCTTTTTTAGTAAAGCACCAATTTTTTTACCACTAGTAATACCCATATCCAATAAGAATACCGCTAAAAAGCCTTTAAAAATATCCGTGGTAAATGGTTTAATGCCCTCTGCCTGAGCATCACTTGCCACATAACCAATGCACAAACTACCTAAAATCAATAAAACACTACCGTTGGTTATGGCATGGGTAAATAGATTTAAAAATTCTTTTTTAGATTTTTTCCCATTAGAATAAAGGCGCATCAATAAAACCCCAATAATTATTGATGGGGCCTCCATTAACGCCATTACAGCAACCATATGCCCGCCAAACGCTATCCCTTCCAACTCTAAAAAACTCACGGCGGTAACAAACGTAACCGCGCTTACAGAACCATATGCAGCTGCAATAGCACCAGCATTCTCTACGGAGAATTTTAACCTTAATACAAAATACGTATAAACAGGTACCAATAAAGCCAGTAAAACGCCCGCTATTATTGCATAGGTTATTTCTACATTATACACACTATGCGCCAACTCTTGACCGCCTTTAAAACCAATTGCCAACAATAAGTATAACGAGATAAATTTAGAGGAGTTAGGAGGTATTTCTAAATCGCTTTTAACTTGCGAAGCCAAAATACCTAAAACAAAAAATAAAAGTGCTGGGTTTGTTAAATTATCAAATAGTAAGTGCAAATCCATTTATTGCCTGTATTTTTTTAATCTTCAATGGTTATACTTAAAGTACCTTCTATCTTAAGTTTTGCCAAGGGATCTTGAATCTCCTTATAGAGATTTTTAACCCGAGTACGCTCATGCATCAATTCATGTATACGCGTGTCATCATAATCCGTATCGGAATCCGGAAAACGCTCTCCCATAGAAAGACGGTGTAGTTTGTGAAAATTGATTTTCTCCTCCAATAAAGACACCAATAAATCTGTTGCCTCTGAAACGGTAAATGTTCCGTTTACCAATTTAATTTCTGTTTTTGTTTGTACCATAGTTTAAAGAATTAAATAGTTTTTGTTTTTATGATTGTTAATAGAAAGAGTATTAAACCAGCCTTAATTAGAAAAGGCTGCATGGGAGATTGTATAAAAGTTGCCAACACCATAACTAGCAGCAGTAATCCCATGAAGGCCATCCAGAATAACCATTTATTGGTTTCTGCCTTTTGGTACTGAAAACGATATAACCCCCTTTCTTGTTTGTGCACTTTTACAATTCGCATTATTGCTTTTTGCTTGCAAATATGCAGGTAGAATTTCATTAATTTTTATTTATATTTATTATGATAAACATTAATAATATTTAATGCATTTTACTTTTCATCAATTACAAATTTTTGTAGAAGTAGTTAACCAAGGCAGTATAACAAAGGCTTCCGAAGCATTGCACCTAACCCAACCGGCTGTTTCAATTCAACTAAAAAAACTACAAGAACAGTTTCCAATTCCACTAACAGAAGTTATTGGCAGAAAACTTTATGTTACTCCATTTGGAGAAGAAATTGCAAATGAAGCAAGAGATATTTTGGTTAAATATGACCAAATAAACCAGAAAATAGACATACACCAAGGCAGATTGGCCGGCAATTTGTCTATTGCGGTAGTTTCTACAGGAAAATATGTGATGCCCTATTATTTATCTGGGTTTGTAAACAACCATCCTGCTATAGATTTTAAGATGGATGTAACCAACAAATTAAGGGTGGTAGAAGATTTAGAACAAAACAATGTAGACTTTGCATTGGTATCTGTTTTACCTGAGCATTTAGACTTGGTAAGCATTCCCCTTTTAAAAAACGAACTTTACTTGGTTGGAGGCACACTTAGACAGGCCTTAAGCAAAACTCCTAAGAAAAAGGTTTTGGAAAACGAACCACTACTATTTAGAGAATATGGCTCTGCTACAAGAAATGCCATGGAAAGTTTTATTAAAAAACAAAACCTTGCAGTAAAGAAGAAAATTGAACTTACTTCTAACGAAGCTTTAAAGCAAGCTGTTATTGCCGGTTTAGGATATAGTATTATGCCAATGATAGGTATAAAAAACGCCGTAGAAATGGGCCAGATAGCCATTATACCTTATAAAGGGTTGCCTATTACTACAGAATGGAATTTAGTTTATCTTAAAAAGAAAAAACTTTCACCAGTAGCAAAGGCTTTTGTTACGTACATTCATGAACAGAAAGATACCATTAACCAGCAACATTTTTCTTGGGTAAACCCATAATCACAGTTTACCCAAGAAATTTAGTATTTGCTAGCTAAATGGTATTATAGTTTAGGTTCCCAGCCCTTTTCATAATCGCGCTTCCAGTGCTCCATTACTTTTTTATTATTGCTGATTTTACCGGTGACCGCATCAATTTTCAAAGTTTCACCAGCCTCTTGCGCCATATTTCCTAAATGGCATAATTGGGTAGAAACAGCGGCATCTTGAATATCTGAATGCAACGATACATCTTCTCTAATCGCTTTAAAAAAGTTCCCCACATGGTTTACGTCCAAACCGCCTATTCCTTGGGTATTTGTTGTAGCGCTTTGATTGGGCTCATTCTCTAGTTTAATCAAATTACCACCTAAATCATACAATTTGTAAAAATTACGATCCAACTCTATTGTACCCTTACTACCATATAGTACAGCTCCACGGCCAGGTCTTTCTGGTTTCATTATACCTCTACTATGTCCCGTCCATGTTATAAATTTATTATTTGGAAAAGTATAGGTTACTTGTTGATTATCTACAAATTGCCAATCGTCTTGAAACGTATATTTACCACCAAAAGATGTAACCGTTGTAGGTAGATCTACCCCCAACGCCCATCTACAGATATCTATTTCGTGGGTACCATTGTTATGTATTTCTCCAGTACCCCAAGTCTTGAACCAATGCCAGTTGTACGGATGAACATTGTCTCTAAAATTCTCTCTAGGAGCAGGCCCTTGCCATAAATCCCAATTAAGATGTTCGGGAACTTGTACTTCTTGGCCAATTCCTATACTACCCCGGTTGTTAGAATAGTACGCTTCTCCTTTATATACCTCACCAATAATACCTTTTTTAATATCCCCAATTGCGCTAATTGATGTCTGTGCAGAACGTTGTTGGTTGCCCATCTGAACTTTTTTACCATATTTCTTCTGGGCCTGCATGAGCAAATCATTTTCCCACGGGTTATGGCTACAGGGTTTCTCTACATAAACATGTTTACCTGCCTGTAAAGCCATTATGGCCATTGGTGCGTGCCAATGTTCTGGTGTAGCAATAAAGACCGCATCTACATCCTTATCTTCTAAAACCAATCTAAAATCCGTACTTTCTTTTGGCACATAACCAATTTCTTCTAAGCACCATTGGGAGTGGTCTTTTAAAATCTTTGTATCTACATCACAATTGTATAGTATTTTTGCGTTGGGGTCTGCATTTATAGCTATTACATGAGCCTTTGCCCTACTACGCACCCCTATAACCGCACAATTTATTTGTTCGTTTGGAGATAACCAATTAGCTGTGTTAATCTGAGGCATTACACTTAAACCTATAGCCCCTACCCCGCTTTTTTTAATAAAATTTCTTCTTGTACTCATAATTATTTGGTTGAAATAGGTAAGATTTTTATGTTTTTGAAATAAACCTCATGCCCATGGTCTTGTAATAAGATCGGACCCGCCTCTACCATGCCAAAACTTGGCCATTTGGCATACTTACTTTCGTTCACCAATTGTTTATAAGCATCTGAACCCCGTTCATACTCCACTATTTTTTGATGGTTAAGGTAGTGTGTCACTTTATTGTCCCTAGCCACAATATGAGCTGTATTCCATTCACCAATAGGGTAAACCAACTTGTTTTCGTCTGCTTTGATTAAATCGTACAAAGAGCCCATTGTTCGGCTACCCTCATGATTACCCAATTTGGCATCTGGGTGTCTAGCATCATCCAAAATTTGAAATTCCAATCCAATTGCGGAACCTTCACCCTTATTCAACTCTGGGTCCACATAGTATTTTATACCGCTATTTGCGCCTTCCGTAATTTTAAAGTCTACTTTAAACTCAAAATTGGCATAAGTATCTGTAGTAATAATATCGCCGCCAGCGGTAGACTCACCACCTCCGGTTTCCAAAACTTTAAGGGTACCATCTGTTATCTCCCATCCTTTATCGGGAAAACTATCCAGTTTTGCTCCTTTCCAACCATTGGTTGTCTTACCATCCCAAAGCAATTGCCAACCCGCTTGCTTTTCTCCATCCGTTAATTGATTTTTGGTTTGCTTAAGTGGTAATGGCGAAGGCTTACTGTATTCGGATAGATTATCGGTTAATATATTTAAATTTCTCCATTGCACTTGCGTACCCGCTTTTTGGGCTTTATCTATACTATGTACTTGCAAGGCTATAAATCCTTCAGCTGTTTTATCATCTAGCAAATGTGCTACCGGCACACCATTGACCCATGTTTTTAGGGTATCGCCTATTGCCTCTATACGGTAATGGTTCCAACCTTTTCTGTCAAATGCCTCTTGGGCTTTTGGGTTGTCTGCTACATTATGAAGCCAACCTCTTCTTGCTTCATCATACACTCCACCACTCCAAGCACGGTTAGATGGATCAATTTCTATTTGATAACCATGTACCCTACCATCCATATATTGTGGGATACTGTTACTTCTTATTTGTATACCAGAATTCATACTGGAATCTAATTTTACCTCGAGCTCCAAGATGAAATCTCCGTACAATTTGGTTGTTGTTAAAAATGTGTTGGGGGTGTTGTGCTTTGTGGTGCCCACAATGGAATTATCCATCACGGTATATTCCGCATTGCCTCCCTTTTTAACAAACCCTTCTAGGTTTTCACCGTTAAATAGTGGTTGCCATGGAATGGCGGACTTTTCTTCTTGTTTACAAGAAAAAAAAAGGCAGGTTACTAGAGCACCATATAGCATGGTACGAGCAGTGTTTTTCATTGGTCTTCGGTTTAAATTTATCTGTTTGAACACTCAAGATACCAAATAAAAAACACCTAATGCAATCGATTTTGTTAACCTATTCCTCTTTAGGGGCTATAGCTAAAACAGATTCTATAAAACGATATGTTTTCTGTTTAACGGCTGTTAAATCCTTAGATGTAATATAAGATGTCATAACATGATTGGCAGCATTGGGGAAAGCCCATTTTTGTTTTTCATTCTCAGCAGTACCTAATTGGTCAAACATGTTTAACATGGCCGGCACGGAAACAACGCTGTCTTGATGCAACTCATCTTTATAGTAATATCCCAAAAAAACAGGCTGGGTAACGGCAGCAAATGTTTCTGGAACCATAGTTTCATCTACCAATGCCTGTAAATGGGTAAGCGCTTCTAGCCTATATCTCGTAGTCCAATATTGGTTCTTTAACTCAATTTCGGTATCGAATTCATGATAGTCACTACCCTTTACCATCTTGGCCAACTGCAAGCCCCAAGGCATAGACAATAATTTAGCGCTTGCATCAAAAATTTCTACATTGGGCGAATACAACAACAGGCTATGAATGGCTTTATTTTCTTTTGCAAGGTAGAGCCCCAACGTACCACCTGTTGAGGTACCCATTACTATTACCTTTTCCCCTATTTGTTCGCCAATTGCAATTGCTTCTTTGGCAGAGAGAATAAGTTGGTCAGCGGTTAAATTTACCATTGGGTCTTCTTCCTCTAATCCGTGACCTGCCAACCTAGGCAAAAACAAGTTCATACCGTAACGCTTTGCAGTCTCTGTATGTAAAGGTGCCCCTTCTGCCTGGCTGGCAGACCATCCGTGCAAATACACCAAACTGTAAGCGGTTTTCTTAGGCACACTATCTGCCCAAACAATACGGGCTTGGTTATCTGGTTTTATATTTTTAATCCGCTTTTCTCGTACTTTGATGGTTTTTTCCAGTTTACGTAAATCCCTGGTCACTTTAGGTGATTTTAGCTTTAGGTTTGGTCTTTTTACCCTTGGTCCCATAACGTAACCCAATACCAACATACCAATAATTGCCAATACCCAAATCATAATTTTCTTAAGTGTTTTCATCTTTTACAACTACCTTGATACAAATAAATATAGTATTTCTAAACCTTAGTCAAAAACAGTACTTTAGTTTGTATTTTACACTAGAATGAACCAGCTACTAAGACTAATTAAACAATTAGGCCCAGGTATACTTTTTGCTAGTATGGCCATAGGCACCTCCCATTTGGTATTATCAACCAAAGCAGGCGCACAATACGGTTGGATCATGATTTTGCCCATAGTCTTTGCCAATCTATTAAAATATCCATTTTTTGAATTTGGGGTTAGGTACACCAATGTCACCAAAAAAACACTTATTTCTGGTTATTTAGACTTAGGAAAGCCGTTTTTATATGGTTATGGCATTATAACAATAGTAAGTTGTTTTACCATTTTAGCAGCTCTTTACGTAGTTACCGCTGGTTTGTTGATTAATCTTTTAAAACTTGATATAAGCTTAAATCTAGCTGCATTACTTCTATTTTTTGCCATTAGCCTTCTCCTAATTATTGGACGCTACAAAGTATTGGAACAGTCGTTGAAACTAGTTGTCTCCATTTTATTTTTTGCTTTATTGATAGTTACCTTAATGGCGTTTGGCAAAGGGCAAGTTGCGCCCACCCATGGCTTTACGGCACCAACCCTATTTAATGAAATTGGCATTTTGTTCCTTATTGGTTTGGTAGGATGGATGCCTACCGCTGTAGAAGCATCTGGATGGGTAAGCATGTGGAGTGTTGAAAAATTAAAATTAAAAGGTTCTAAAATTAGTATCAATGAAGCTTTAAGGGAATTTAATATAGGATATGTAATTACCAGCATTTTAGCCCTATTTTTCTTGGCTATAGGCTGCTTAACCTTGTACGGAACCAACACCGATTTAAGTGGTAGCGCAGTTATTTTTGCTGACCAAATTGTAACGCTATTCACACAATATTTAGGCAATTGGGCCTACGGTCTTATAGCTATATCCGCATTAGCTACCATGTTTAGTACATGTATGACGGCGCACGATGCTCTGGCAAGAGTAAGTCTAGATTTATTGGAAAAATCAAGTACACCACAAAATCGCACTGCAAGTAAATATAGTTTTGCCTTTATGGTATTAGGGCTAGCCTTACTTAATTGGTTTGTTATTTACCAATTTAGTGCCAATATGGGCAATCTAGTAGCCTTGGCTACCTTTTTTTCTTTTGTATTTGCACCTATTTTAGGTTGGATGAATCTAAAAACAGTAACACAACCCACCTTTCCCAAAGCATACAGACCAAATAACCTGTTAAAAGGATTGAGCTATCTAGGGATTGTATTTTTAAGCGCATTTTCCCTTTACTATTGCTATCTAATGGTGTTTTAACACTTCTTATCTTAGGATTAACAGAATAAACTTGACTTTGCGTGTATTTTCTTAAACCTTTGTTGGTTCAAAATTTACTATGCGAGTTATTTACATTAAGAGACAGACTAAAAACGAAAGACGCTATTCTAAAAAAATGGGAATGTTTTCCCCAAAAGTAACATACATTAAAAAGTACATTGCCGGTATTCCCTACAAAACATTACACAAATATCGCGAAACCTATTACGGCCAAGTTAAGTGTTGTACAGAATGTAATTTGGCGTATTAAGCCGTCCTAATCAAATAAGATATTATCATTAAGAATTACCAGTAGTGAGCGTTGGTTCTGCTGGTGTAGCATTTCTAAACAAAATTTTCCGTTGGTACAATTGTTTAGAATCTTATCTTCCCCATAACCTACAGAATATAATATATTACTTGCTGGCATACCATTAGCAATTAGGTACTTTTTAATAGCATCTGAACGGGCTTGTGTTATTCTAAAATTGGTTGCGCTTCCACCCCTACTATCTGTATGGGTTTCTATACGCAATTGCATGTTAGGGAAAAATTTAACAGCTTCAATAGCCTTATCCAATTCTACAGCAATTTCTGGCGTAATTTTACTACTTCCCCTTTGGAAAAAGAATTTACGAAGTTTAATTACCTTTTGCCCTTCCTTTTCGGTTACTAAATCGTCATACAAGGCAATTGTAGGGTTAAAAGCAGCTGTTTGCAACCCCTCCATTTCTTCTTGAGAATACTTTTGCAAATAGGTAGAGTATCTATCTTTAAAAACCTCAACCGTTATCCCTTCTTGCCATGGCACTTCTATTCTATAGTTACCGTCCGCATCTGCCTTAGTTGCCTTTAACACCTCTCCGTCTAAACTTAATAACGCAATTGAGGCCTCTGCCACTCCAGATCCTGAGTTGCTATTCTTAATTTGACCATTTAGTACAAATGTTTTTAAACCTGGTTTTTCATCTACAAGAAAACCGTAAATATCATCACTACCCTTACCACCTTCTCTATTAGAAGAAAAATAACCAAGTAAGCCTTCACCATAATTCTTTATGATAAATCCAAAATCGTCTTTCTCTGAATTTATTTGAGTTCCAAGATTTACGGGTATGCTATAGGTATCGTTGTCCGTTACTTCCGTTTTGTAAATATCCATACCGCCCAAACCGTAGAATATATCTGAGGCAAAATATAAAGTACCTTCAAATAGGTAAGGTGCAATTTCGTTACCAAAGGTATTTACACGAGGGCCTAAATTCACAGGAGCACTCATAACTTGGCCATTATTGGTAGTTACATAATACAAATCCGTACCACCATAACCATCTCCAAAATCCGCAGCAAAGTATAATCTTCCAGTTCTTTCATCATAATAGGGATAATAGAAAGAAGTACTTAAATCCCGCCAAAGGTATCTAAAGTCGCCATCTATTCTTTGCATACCAATAGACAAGGCATTTTTACCCTTCTCATCAAACTCCAACTCGCCTTCAAAAGTGTTGGAGAGTACATAAAACACTGCATTTAGCTTTTCGGAAAAGTAAGGTGTAGCCTCATGGTACTTAGAATTCTTAATGGCTTTAAAACCTGAAATATTAGAAAGCGTACCATCCTCCTTTATTTCGCCTTCAAAAATATCTAGATAACCAGCAGAAGCCGCATCCATCTTTTTACCTAATGGCTTGCGAGCCGAAGTAAATAAAAGATTGTCTTTATAAAAGGTGGGCGAAAAATCTTCTTTAGCTGTATTGCCCCCAATGTCAAATACGTTGAAATCTAAATTAACCTGCGCAACATCATCAAACAACAGGTCATTATTAAACTCCATATTTTCTATTAGTTGTGGCGAAAGGTTGATACTATCATGCTGCATTAATTCCTTAACACGTTGTACATCTCCCGTTTGCTCTAGGCTTCTAAAGAGACGATTTATGCGTTTATCTCCCAATTTTACATTGTTAACAAACAATTGCAAATACAACTCGTTTGCTTTCTTGTAAGATTTGGTCATAAAATAAGCATCTGCCAAATTCAATTTTTGCTCCGTTGCCAAGGCAAAACCCTTGCCCATATCTTTCTCATAGGCCGCAATGGCCTTATCGTAAGCATAAGAAAAGAAATAGTCATCTCCTTTGGATTTACGATTTTGTGCTTGCGCAAAGCTCACTACTATTAGCAGAATAAAGAATATACTTTTTTTCATCGTTATACTACACTTTAGAAAAATCTAGGAGAATCTATTTGTTTGGGTTTTCCTTTTAAGTTCTCTTTTTTGGCCCTACCGCCATTGGCTCCATTACCACCTCTACCAAAATAGAATTTTAAGATGGCCTCATGGGAACCGCTATTGTATTCTCCCAATCCGTTGGTATTGTAATCATAGGAATACCCAAAAAAGATGCTGTTAGAAATTTGAAAGCCTGCCAAACCACTAACCGCATTACCAAACCTATAAGACGCACCAACAGTTACCGCGTCTGCGAACAAGAAATTAGCCGATAGGTTCGCATTTACCGGGGCACCATTTAAATAGTTAAGTAAAAAAGCCGGTTTAAACTTGGTGTTATCCGATAGATTAAAGACGTAACCCGCAATTAGATTATACTGTATTTTATCTTCTACTACCGTTGCTACCTCATCATTATAAATACCGTTGGTCAGAAAATTAGGAATAGATGCCCCAACGTACCAGTCGTCTGAATAAAGAAACAAACCTGCCCCAACGGTTGGATAAAAATTATTGGAATCTTGACCGTTTACACCAGGATCACCTGGGTTTTCAAAAGTTCCCTTGGAATAATCTATATTTAACAAAGACCCACCTGCATCTACCCCAAAGGACAAATAAGTGTCTGAATCCAAATTTACTTGATACGAATAGGCTAGGTCTATATACGTTTGTTGCAAAGGCCCTATTTCATCGCTAACCACGTTAAAACCCATTCCCATTTTTT
Source organism: Croceivirga radicis (assembly GCF_002072105.2). Classification (GTDB taxonomy): domain Bacteria; phylum Bacteroidota; class Bacteroidia; order Flavobacteriales; family Flavobacteriaceae; genus Croceivirga; species Croceivirga radicis. The sequence continues at coordinate 252,308 of NZ_MTBC01000002.1, read as the reverse complement.
CATTTTTAAAAGGATGGTTTATACCAAACCTAAGCGTTCTAGGTGCACCTTCTATATCTATCCACTGTGCTCTGTACAACAAGGATAAATCCGTATTTGCCACAGAACCTACGTACGCAGGATTAAAGCTGCCCACGTTGTACATATACTGGGTGTATTGTGGTTCTTTTTGCCCAAAGACCAATAAATTGGCACTAAGAAAGCAAAAAAGCATTAAAAGTTTATAAGGGTTATTCATGGATAGTGTTCGTATTATCGTATAATTTGAATCCAACCTTTTATTACATCCGTCCCATCACCTAAATCCAAGGTATAGAAATAGGTTCCTTTGGGTAATGCGCCATTTTCCCCAGTTCCATCCCAATCGCTTTGGTAATTCCGTTTTTCATAAACAGCATTGCCGTAACGGTCATAAATCTGAAGGTAATTATTAGGATAATCTCCTGCTGAAACTAATGTAAGCCTATCGTTTATACCATCTCCATTAGGGGAAAAAATATTGCATATGGTACCAGGGTCCACACATTCTGTTGTCTGTACTTCTACTACCACCGAAGCTATATTGTTACTAGGGTCTATATCTTGTGGTACAACCTGATCTATAGTTGCCGTATTGGTAAAATCTGTATTCCCTGCTGCAGCAACCGTACCAGTTAACCTTAACGTTACCGCTTCTTCACCATCTAGCTGTGGAATAGACCAGATTCCCAATTGGGCATCAAAAGTGGTACCTTCCGCCACCTCCTCGCTGATTATATTAAAAGCAGCAGCATCACTCAAAACATCTAACACCACAATATTTCTTGCTACCCCACCTTCGGTTAAATTGGCAACGGTAATGGTAAATATTATTTGGTCTCCACTTAGTGGCTTGGCCACATCTACCGTTTTGGTAATCTCTAAATCAGAAGCGGTTGCCCCACATGCCTCACTATCAATAAAAGGATCACAAGGGTCTAGCGGATTAGAAGCTACTTCTGGAACCAAAGCCGTAGTTGGGTCATCTACCACCAAAACTTCTTCACCATCCGTTAATCCATCCATATCCGTGTCTGCAACAAAAGGATTTGTACCCAAATCCACCTCTTCACCATTGGTAAGTCCGTCAGAATCGCAATCATCTTCTGGTAGTGGTGTACCCCCTACGGAATCACATGCATCTAGAGGATCGGTTTGGTCTACATTTACTTCTTGGCCATCTAAAATACCATCGCCATCCGTATCTGGATTATTAGGGTCTGTACCTAAAATTTCTTCTTGGTCATCATTTAAACCATCATTATCGGCATCTAACAAACAGTTAACTGCTGTTAATGTTACTTCTATGGAATTGTTGGTACAAGGTGCTTCTGCAGCTGTAGTAGTAAATCTAAACGTATAGTTTCCTTGGGCAAGGCCCTCAAAATCCACAATATTCTCTGCACCAATACTTACGGTTTCTTCTCCGGAAACAAATTCCCATGTACCTGGATCCTCACCTTCCAATACCTCATCTAAATCTAATGTTGTAGGGTTTTCTGGACCTGCAACCGTACATGCCGAAGTATCTACTATGGTACCAGTGCTTGGCCCTTCTAATACCGTAACCACAACCTCTTGTCTATCTGAGGCACAGCCATTGGCAAACGCCTCTACAAAATAACTTGTGGTTTCCGTTACCTCTGGCGTAAAGGTTTTAGAAGTACTCAAAATAGTATTGTCTGTTGCAGTTGCATACCACCTAACACTAGCGCCTACCGTGGCATCTGCCGTAAGGGTTGCCACACCACCATCACATATGGTATCCCCGTTGGCCGCAGTTAATTCCGGCGTTTCGTTCAGCACCAAGGTTATGGCTATAGTTGGGCTGGCACAGTCATTGGCTACATCAAAATAAAAACCATAGTACGTACCAGGTGTAGTAACCAAATTACTACGGTGTGCGCTGGTTACCAAAGGATCTGGGTTAGGACTCCAACGCAATTCCGTTCCATTTGGGGCATTGCCCGTAACAAAATCATTTAAGTCCGCATCTACAACATCACAAAAATTATCATCAACCGAGTTATCTCGTGTGGGTGCCTCGTTACCTGCATCACAATCAAAAGCACAGTCGGTTACCCTAATCAAAAGCGTATCTGAGGCATCACTACAAGAACCTTGTGCCGTATTGGTGGTATAGGTAAAGATATAATCACCCAACGGCGCCCCCGCAAAATTAACCACGTTACCAGAACCAATTGCTACCTGCCCACCAGAAGGGTCTGTGGTCAATGCCCAGATACCGGCATCAGCTCCTGTTATTCTCTCGTCTAAGTCTGCGGAGGCGTTGTTACCACCTGCAGTAGTATTACAAACTTGAAAATTATTTATGGTACCCGTACTTGGTGTTTGGTTAAACACAATAGTTACACTAATTGCCGGACTTGCACATTGGTTTAAACTGTCATAAAAGAACCCGTAGTACGTGGTGCTTTCATCTGCAGTATTGTTGCCAATATGCGTACTGGCATCGGTTAGGTTAGTGTTACTCTTGCTCCATTTTAGAGTTGCTCCTGTGGGCGCTGCATTGGTTACATACACATTAAGGTCTGTACTGGTAACATCACAAAATTCTGTAGGAGCACTTGTATTTAAATTTGGCGCGGTGTTGCCAGCCGCACAACCATCATCGTTCAACAAGGTAACTGTAGCCGTATCCGAAGTATCTATGAGACCACCAAACATACTTGCCGTAGATAGACTAACCAAAATGGTTTCGTTATCTTCTATTTTGGCATCAGCGATTGGTGTTATCTGAAAAGATTTTGTTTCGCCAGCGGAACCGTTAAAATTCATTTGCCTAGAACCTCCCGTACTATAATCATTATCTGCGGAAGTTGCAGTACCATCTGCCAAAATACCGTTTACCGTAAAGCCCGTAGTTACCGCATTGTCTAAGGTTGCAGTAACCGTAATGGCGCCATCATCTTCATTTTCGCTAACATCTTCAATAGTGATTGTGGCCGTATCTTCACTTTCTACACCTATGGTTACCGTATTATCGGAGCCTATAGTGTAACCCGTACCTGCAGTTAAGGTAATTATAATGTTTTCTGTAAGCTCTACAATATTATCATCTATTGGCGCTATGTTTACCACAACAGAAGTTTCACCATCTATAATAGTAGCCACACCACTTAAAGCCGTATAATCTGTACCTGCTGTTGCCGAACCACCAATACTATAATTTACAGATAGGTCACCACCAGTTAAGTTTTGTTGGTCTAACTCAATTGTAAAACCCCCGTTAGTTAGCGGAGACTCCACCGCATTACTAGCGTTACTAATTTCCGCTTCAAATTGGTCGTCATCTTGGTTTACAACAGCAACCGTTCTGGTTCCTAAACCGTCAAAAGACGTATCGGCCGCTGGCTCTTCTATTGCTACATTTATGTTAACAGTTACATCACCATCTACATCTGTATCGTCTACTCCTGTAACTGTAATGGTTCGTGGGGTGTCCCAGTCGCTAGCGGTAAACGTTAACCTATCGCTATCAACTTCAATTTCACCATTATCTTGAGAAACCACAAGTACATCTATGTCTCCTTGCGGCTCTGCACCCAATACCACGGTAAATGTTGCTGTTGTTGTTTCGTCCTCGCTAACCGGCCCGCTAATTGCAGAAACAATTAAATTGGCAGTGTCATTATCAATGCTAGTCACGGATAAATCAGCTACATCGGCATCGGCAAGTAGATTATAATCTGTATCCGTGGAAGTAACATCCCCTGTTGCAATGGCTACAGATACATCCCCATCGTCTATAGCATCATCCACGCTTGTTACATCCAATACCACTCCCGTTTGCCAATCGGCAACTGGAATGGTTATACTAGCAGGACCATTTAATTGGGTTCCATAACCGGATAATGCAATTTCTACATCTGCAGTTGGCTCACTAGTTAGGCTAAAGGTAAAAGAAGCCGTTTGCGACCCATCTTCTGCCGCTGTACCCGTAACCGGACCACCAGCTGCATCTATGCCGTTTACCAATACACCGGCAACGTCGTCATCAAAAATGGTAACAGTACTACTTTCTTGACCAGAAGCAATGGTATAAGCACTATTATCACCGGGATTCAGAATTAATTCCAGTACCACGGTTTCATTTCCTTCAATTAAAAAATCCTGAATTACATCTACATCAATTGTCGCGGAATCCTCACCAATTAAAATATAAGGCACATTTACGGAAGTTGTTTCACTCAAATTATAATCAACACTTTCAGAGGCTGTACTAGAAATAGAAACTTGAAAAAAAACTTCAGTCCCAAATAATTCATTATTTGAAACCGTAATCGTAAACTGTCCTTGGTCCAAACCATCCTCGTCTGCAGTAAAATCGGTTGCTACTATTGACACTTCCGGTTGTGCGAAAGCAAGCCCAGAGCAAAAGAAAGCAACAATAAAAAAGTAGTTTTTAAAGGCAGAAAATAGCTGGGTAGCCGCAAAGCGGTTGGGTAGCTGGTGGGTTATTATTTTCATACTGTGTATCAACAAAGTAAATAGTGTTCTGTTCGTGTTCGGGGACACCAAATATTAGAAAAAAAACATAGATTTAAACAAAAAGGTGGATTAAATCTATGTTTCTTAAGACAAACGGCTAAAAGCCCCGTTATAACTACCTACGTAAGTTCTACGCCTTGGGTTTCCGCACTGCGGTCTATTTTCTTTACCAAGCCTTGCAACACCTTACCCGGACCTATCTCCGTAAAGGTCTTGGCACCATCTGCCAACATCTGTTGCACGCTCTGCGTCCACTTAACCGGAGCCGTTAATTGGGCTATTAGGTTTTCTTGTATTTCTTTAGAACCGGTAACCGCGGTTGTGGTCACATTTTGATACACCGGACAACTAGGTTCCTTAAATTGAGTTGCTGCTATGGCCGCCGCTAATTCTTCTCTAGCCGGCTCCATTAATGGCGAGTGGAACGCCCCGCCTACCGGTAAAACCAAGGCTCTACGCGCACCCGCTTCTTTCATTTTTTCACAAGCTGCCTGTATGGCCGCTACCTCTCCAGAAATAACCAACTGCCCCGGGCAATTGTAATTGGCAGGTACTACAATACCTTCTGTTTCTTCGCATAATTTTTCTACCAAGGCATCTTCCAAACCTAGTACGGCCGCCATGGTGCTTGGTTGTAGCTCACAGGCTTTTTGCATAGCTTGTGCCCTTTGGGAAACTAATTTAAGGCCATCCTCAAAATTTAATGCCCCGTTTGCTACCAAAGCAGAAAATTCGCCTAGAGAGTGACCTGCAACCATGTCTGGTTTAAAGCTATCTCCCATAACTTTAGATAGAATTACGGAATGCAAGTATATCGCCGGCTGGGTAACTTTGGTCTGTTTTAACTCATCTGGCGTTCCTTGGAACATGATGTCCGTTATGGAAAAACCTAAGATGTCATTGGCTTTTTCAAAAAGTTCTTGTGCCAGAGGGTACTTCTCATAAAGGTCTAACCCCATACCTACAAACTGCGCCCCTTGACCGGGAAAAATATATGCATTCATTTTCTATCTTTTTAGTGTAACGCAAAAATAGGAAAAGCGGCGGACTAGCCCTATTCTTTGAACCAACTACTGTATTTTACATAGTTATTGGCAATACGGTCTATTTCGCCCTTACTTAATTCTGGGCTTACTTCTTTAATTTTACGCGCGGGCATACCTGCAAATATGGTTCCTGAAGGTACCCGTGTACCCTTGGTTACCACGGCACCAGCCGCTATGATGCTGTTAGATTCCAGAACACAATCGTCCATAACAATTGCGCCCATACCCACCAAAACGTTGTCTTCTATGGTACAACCATGCACAATGGCATTATGCCCTATGGAAACATTATTGCCAATAGTTGTAGGACTTTTTTCATAGGTACAATGGATAACCGCCCCATCCTGTACATTAACCTTATTGCCTATTTTTATAAAATGGACATCGCCACGTAAAACCGCGTTGAACCAAACGCTGCATTGGCTACCCATATTTACTTCCCCAACAATTGTAGCATTTTCCGCAATAAAACAATCGGGTCCCCAAACTGGGGTTTTACCATTTACTGTTTTTATAAGCATAGCATTACGATTTAAAATGAGATAATAAGGTTGCCTTTTTGGAAGCAGAGACAGAGAGTTCCTTATCATTGGTCAATATAACCGAACCGCCCTTTCCTTTTACATATTTTACAATTTCGTTCAAGTTTACTAGGTACGATTTATGAATGCGAACAAACGGGAAATCCGCCAGGGCTTCTTCAAAATACTTTAGTGTTTTACTCACTACAATCTTGCGTTCTTTTAGGTAGATTTCGGTATAGTTATCATCTGCCTTGCAAAAATAAATCTCCGATACGTCCAAAACCTGGAAACCATCTTGTTGCGGTATGGTTATCTTACCTTCGGTCTTGGCAAAACTACTTTTAAGCACCTTACCCGTTAGCTCGCCTTCCTTTATTTTAATGGCCGCTACATATTCTACCGCTTTAATTAGCTCATCTATATTTATAGGCTTCATTAAATAATATGCCGCATGGTTGTTAAGGGCGTCTAAGGCGTAATTGTTATAGGCCGTTACAAATATGACCTCAAAATTGCGATCCGGAAACTCCTCCAACAAATCAAACGCATTACCAAAAGGCATTTCTACATCTAAAAACACCAAATCTGGCTTGTGTTCTGTAATTGCGGCAACACCTTGTTTTATACTGTCTGCTTCACCTAAAAGTGTTACGGACGGGCAATATTTAGCCAAATAGTTTCGTAAAATTTCACGACTATTGGCTTCATCTTCTACTAAAACAGCTTTAAGTTTCATCTAGTCTTTTTTTAGGCGTAACACCACTTTTGTTCCTGTCTCATCCTCATTTAAATCGTTTATGGTTACATCTACCTTATTCTTGTACATATCATTTAAAATAGCAATACGCTTTTTAATATTACCCATACCCTTGGATTTTTGTCTTCGCTGATTATCGGTCTTAAGATTGGCAGAATGCTTTCGCCCTATACCATTGTCCGTTACCATAATTTCTAGCATATCTTCTTGAGGTTGCGTTACCGATACAATAAGCTCTCCCTTATTTTCTTTATAACGAAGCCCATGCCACACGGCGTTTTCAATATAGGGCTGCACCAACATAGGCGGAATTTGAAACGCATGTATATCTACCTCATCTGCAATTTTGATATCGTAATCAAACTTATCTGGAAAGCGGGAATGCTCTAACTTTAAATACAATTTTATAAGCTCTAGTTCTTTGGTAAACGGTATAAAGTCTTCTTCTGAATTTTCTAGTACCGTACGCATAAGCAATGAAAAATCGCTAAGGTATCTGTTGGCACTACGCTCATCGCTCTTGGCAATATAATTGTTCACAGAATTTAATGCATTAAATATAAAATGCGGATTCATTTGCGAGCGTAATGATTTTAAGGCGAGTAAATTATTGGCCAATTTTTGTTTTTGATTGCTTCTATAAAAAAAGAAAGCAGTTAACGCAAACAACGCCATCCCCATAACCAAAGAATAAATCAGCACCTTTTGCCAATTGGCACGCGTCTCGAACAATTTCTGTTCGGTCATGGCCAAACTATACTTACTTTGAGACAGCTCTCTTTCCTGTTCCAGAGAAGAAATACGATTTTGCTTGTTGGCCACCTCTCTATTTAAGCGAGCCAATCTAGAAAGCTCCTGTTCCTTTCTAATGTAGAGTGTGTCTACTAAAGAAACATATTCCTGATAGGTTTTATAGGCCTTATCAAAATCGCCCCGATACTCGTACACCTCTGATAATTTTCGGGTTGCATCTTTTTGAACCACCAAATCATTATCAGAATCTGCCTCCACAATACTTTTTTGCAAATAAGGAATGGCTTCTGCCAATTTTTCTTGGGCAATATATGCATTGGCAATTTTATAGTTGATGCGTTGGGTGGTAATAGAATCTTTTTGGGCAGGTTCATCTTTTAAAAGCACCTTTTTTTTGGGCAACCGTTTTAACTGACTAAGATTTTCTTTTCGCAATTGAATCTCATCTTCATAACGGCTGGTTTGATTATAGAAATCCGCTACTTTTTCTTTTTCCCGAACTTGTCTTTCCGGAGCCTGCTGTTTACTTAACTTAATGGAATTATTGTAATAATCCTCTGCCTCTATTTGCCTATTCTGTGCCGCAAAATTTTCCGCAATCTTGGTGCTTAGATCAATTATCTTAGGAGTTACCTGATTTTTTTCTGCAATTTTTAAACCAGCTTCATAAAATTGCTGTGCCAGTTTGCTTTTACCCATGCCCTTTTGGGCATCTCCTTTAAGCTCCTCCTTTTCTATTCTTTGATATGGCGGCATATTCTTTACCGCATCTAATTTTTGCAGCTGTTCCAATGCGGCATCATACTCTTTATTTAGAACATAGGCTTTTGCCAAGAGCAAGGTAGTGCGCACGGTTTTTTTGGCACCCAGGGCATCTTCTAGATTTGCAACGGCCAAATCAAACTGTTTGTGGTATAAATATATCTCTCCCAACAGGGTTAAGCTATGGTTTACCTGCGTTTTGCTGGGTTCTAGTGTTGTATTGGAAATGGATTTAGAAATAAAATCCAAACTTTTTTCAATATCCGTTTTCTTATAGAAATTTGCAGAATCTAAATAACGTTGGTGTTCAACAGCCGTTGTAGCCCTAGAACCGCCCCTAGCATTTGGCTCAAAATCTTGTACCTCTACAATAATCTCTTCTTTAGAAGTAATCCTATGAAATACCGTTTCAAATTCGGGACTTCTAAAAACAATCTCATCACCAATATTGGCACGAATTTTAAACTCACCTAAACCATTGGTACTAGTATATTCTCCTTTATCCGTACTTACCGAAACACCTGAAATTGGCATTTGATTATCCTGAGATCGCACCAACCCCTCTAGGATAAATCCTGATTGATTTTGCTGACCATAAAAGGTATGTACGGAAAGCATGGCCATAGACAAGCTTAGAAAGAATAGAAACTGCCTCATAATTAAAGGTAAACTTAGGTTATTTAGGTGGCACTAGAAAATGACATATAACCACTGAGAGGAGATAAAAAATAGAAAAAGTATAGTTAACTCATTGAAGTACAAACCAAACTAACTAACAACGGATCTTTCCTAATTATGAATTTTCTACCTAAAAATGCTCCCCTAGGTTTGTGATGAACAATGTTGAAAAGAAGTCTATTTAATCACAAAAACATTCATCATGAAAAAGAACATTTTAATCGGTTTAAGTTTACTAACCTTAAGTATTGGTTACGTTGAGGCCTCCCGTTTGGCAACCAAAGAAATAGCTGGCCTGAGGACCGAAATACAATTAGAAGATAAACTACACCCTGTAAAACCCAAAAAACAATATGTAAAAATTGCCTTGCTATTAGACACCAGCAATAGTATGGACGGGTTAATTAACCAAGCAAAATCGCAGCTTTGGGATATTGTCAATGAATTTTCCTATGCCAAATGCGGCAATGGGAGTACTCCAGAATTACAGATAGCCCTGTATGAATATGGAAATGACGATTTAACCGCACAAGAAGGTTATATAAGGCAAGTACTTCCCTTTAGTAATGATTTAGACGAGATTTCAGAAAAATTGTTTTCTTTAACCACCAACGGCGGGGAAGAATATTGCGGTGCCGTCATAAATACTTCTTTAAAACAATTGGATTGGGGAAAGAACCCAGACGACCTAAAACTAGTTTTTATTGCGGGTAACGAACCGTTTACCCAAGGCCGAACCAACTATAAAGATGCGGTTTTACAAGCAAAAGAGAAAGATGTGGTCATCAATACTATCTTCTGTGGCAATTATGCACAAGGGATAAGTACAAAGTGGAAAGATGGCGCCCAACTTAGCGGTGGCGATTACATGGCCATAGACCACAATGCAGAACAAATTTATGTAGCCACCCCATATGATAAAATTATAATAGAGCTAAACACCAAACTTAATAACACCTATGTGGCGTATGGCGCCACCGGAACTACCAGATTAGATAAACAACGCTTGCAAGATAATAACGCCTATGAAATGGAGGCCGAGGTAGCCGTTAGCAGGGCCGTAAGTAAAAGTTCTAAGTTATATAAAAATTCTAGCTGGGATTTAGTAGATGCTGTAGAGGAAGATGCTGATGCTATTGAAGAAATTGCACCAGAGGCCTTACCGGCCCCGTTAAAAGGCAAATCTAAAAAAGAGATTAAGGCCTATGTTTCCCAGAAAAAATCGGAACGTGCCAAAATTCAAGCTGAAATACAAAAAACAAACGCGAAAAGGGAAGCCTACTTGGCCCAGCATCAAAAAGAAAACACAAAGGGCGAACTTGAAAACGCCTTACTTAAAGCCATTAAAAAGCAAGCCGCTAAAAAAGAACTTAACTGGAAATAGCAGAATGGATTTTAAAGATAAGGACAGTTGTAAACAACTGTCCTTTTTTTCTTTTAATTGGCAGCAGGGCAATAACAATTGTACCTCTTTTCCTCTTGCTTGCCAAAATCATAGCCCAGGGTTATTTGGTGAAAGCCCCCATTATCAAAACGAATATCCCCAGATTGATAAGAATAGTTATATGAAAATAAAAATCGGTTAATGTTTACACCAACTATAGGCGTGAACAACTGTAAACGCTGCTCTCCAAACGTACCATCTTGTTGAAACTGCGCACCATCAAAACTTCTTCTATAAGATAACCCTCCCCACACCGTGGTAGTTGGGTTTAGATCTTTATACACCTTTAGGTTAAGGTCAATTGTCTTTTCCTTAGTAAAATCTGTCATTTGGAACAAAGTAGAAGGCTCAATTCTAAAATCGCCCTTACCAAAAACATAACCCGCAGAAAGTAGATAGCGTCTTAAATTGTCAAATTCTGCCAAGGTATACAAATCCCTACCACTACCTAAAAGGTTTAAAATTGCAGCATGGGCATAGAATTCAAGAAAGTTATAACTAACGCCTAAATCAGTATTAAAATAACTGGTAGTATTTTTAACGCCGCTTACAAGAGGATCTTGCCGAATAGAAATAAATTCAGATTCGTCTAAACTACTTAAGATTACACCTGCGCTTAAACCAAAAGACAACTGATTCAAGGTTCTAAAATCGCCCCCCAACTGTAAATGATGTGCATAAGTACCTTTAAAACCAGTTTGGGAATGATAACCGTTGGCATCGTTAAATAGAATAAAACCAATTCCACTTTTGCCACCTACCCTAAAATTAGCATTCAAAGTTTGTAAGCTAGGAGCTTCGTCTACATTAAACCATTGCTTTCTTGCCGTAAGTCTAATTTTACCGCCTTCTCCTATACCTGCCATAGAAGGATAAACCAAGTAGTAATTATCCGCTAAATAATCAAAATAAACAGGAATTCCCTCTTGTGCTTTTGTTGTACCAAAAAACAAAAGAAGTATTGCCAAGGTTGGTATAAGTTTATTCATCTGGTTGGGGCTAAGTGTATCTCTCTAATTAATAAAACAAAAAATATAACGGGAATAAAGTAACATTATTATATCTATGCAACGCCAAGATTACTTTGTACTTTTGTAGAAATTTTAGCCATGAAAGATTATAACATAACCGTAGTAGAGACCAACAATCCTGCTATTTTGAAGTTTGAGGCAAATCATTTTCTAGTAAAGGACAATTACGAGTTTAAAAATATAGATGAGGCTAAAAAATCGCCTTTGGCCCAACAGCTGTTCCATTTACCTTTTATAAAAACAGTTTATATCTCTGGGAATTTTGTAGCCATGGAGCGATTTGATATTGTGGAATGGAATGATGTTAAAGACGAAGTTGCCCAAAATTTAGTAGAATACTTAAATGCGGGAGAACCTATTGTCTTGGAGGACTCTGAAAACAACACACCTATTTCTGTTTATGCCGAGGTTACACCCAACCCTGCGGTTATGAAATTTGTAATGAACAAAGTTATTGTTCCTACTATTTTTGAGTTTAAAAATATAGACGAGGCAAAAGGCTCAGAATTGGCCAGTCAATTGTTTCACTTTCCATTTGTAAAAGAGGTCTTTATAGACCAAAATTATGTTTCCATCACAAAATATGATGTTGCAGAATGGAACGAGGTAACTATGGAAATAAGAGAGTTTATTCGCGCCTATTTTGCAGATGGTAAGGACGCTGTTTCTGATGAAGCACTTTCTAAAACAAAGGCGGCCAATAAAGTACAAGCAAAACCTGAAGTACAACAAGATGAAACTTCACAAGCCATTATCTCTATTCTAGAAGAATATGTAAAACCAGCAGTAGCCAGTGACGGCGGTAATATCATGTTTGAGTCTTATGATAGTGAGACTAAAAAAGTTAACGTTATTTTACAAGGTGCTTGCAGTGGCTGCCCTTCTTCTACGTTTACCCTAAAAAATGGTATAGAAACGATGTTAAAGAACATGTTGGGTGAAAAGGTAAGTGAAGTTGTTGCCATAAATGGCTAATGTTTTTAAATAGAATTTCTTATCTTCTAAGAGAATTCTAAAAACATTAACTATGGCAATTTTAAAAGTGATTGAAGTATTGGCTAATTCTAGTAAAAGCTGGGAAGATGCCACAAACAAAGCGGTAGAACAAGCTGCAAAATCGGTAAAGCACATTCGTTCTGTTTACGTTAACGAGCAAAGTGCCACGGTAAAAGACGGCAAGGTAGATGAATACCGCGTGAACGTAAAAATTACTTTTGAGGTAAATTAAATAGAAAATACCGCATAACTTAGCGCCTAATCAGGCGCTTTTTTTGTACCCAATTGTAAATTATGAAACAATACGTATTTGGTTTATTCCTAGGAACACTTTTTCTAGTTGGTTGCCAAGAAACCCAAAATAAAATGGAACATAAATACACCAATGCCTTAGTAGAAGAAACTAGTCCATATTTATTACAGCACGCCCATAATCCCGTTGATTGGAATGCATGGAAACCTGAGGTTTTAGAAAGGGCAAAAGCGGAAAATAAACCCATACTAATAAGTATTGGATACGCAGCCTGCCATTGGTGCCACGTAATGGAAGAAGAATGTTTTGAAAACGAAGAAGTGGCAAAATTAATGAACGAGAACTTCATTAATATTAAAATTGATCGCGAAGAGCGGCCAGATGTTGATCAAATTTATATGGATGCCATACAGATGATGACCGGTAATGGGGGTTGGCCCTTAAATATAGTTGCATTGCCAGACGGCAGGCCGTTTTGGGGGGCCACTTATTTACCAAAAGACAATTGGACAAAATCGCTCAAAAGCCTAATTGATCTCTATCATAACAACCCTGAAAAAGTACAAGAATATGCAGGAAAGCTAGAACAAGGCATACAAGCCATAAACCTAGTGGAAAACAAGACCTCCAAAATAAATTTTACTAAAGAAGAATTGGATTTAGCCGTACAAAATTGGAGCACTAGTTTTGACACCTATCTTGGCGGCTACAAAAGGGCACCAAAATTTATGATGCCCAACAACTTGGAGTATCTTTTACACTATGCCACGGCCAATAAAAACGATACTATTTTAGAATATGTAAATACCACCCTGAAAAGGATGGCTTATGGCGGTATTTTTGACCCAATTGATGGCGGTTTTTCTAGGTATGCAGTTGACGTTAAATGGCATGTTCCACATTTTGAAAAGATGTTATATGACAACGGGCAACTAATTAGCCTATACAGTAAAGCCTATGCAGTGACCAAAAATTCGCTCTACAAAGAAACCGTAGAAAAATCCGTAGGCTTTGCCACATTAGAATTATTGGATACTAATGGTGGCTTTTATTCCAGCTTAGATGCAGACAGTAAAAACAGTAGCGGTAAACTAGAAGAAGGTGCCTATTACGTTTGGACCGAAAAAGAATTGGATAGCATTTTAGGTAGTGAATCCAGCGTTTTTAAAACCTACTACAACATTAACAGCTACGGTTATTGGGAAGAAGACAAGTATGTTCTTATCAGAGATGCAAGCGATAATGAAATTGCAGATAGCTTAGGAATAACTACAACCAACTTAACCCAGCAAATAGCTAAAAATCTTAAACAACTTAAAAAAGTTAGGGACCAAAGGGAAAAGCCAAGATTAGACGACAAAATCCTAACCTCTTGGAACGGGCTCATGCTAAAAGGATTAACAGATGCTTACCGCTATTTACAAAATGATAAATACCTACAATTAGCATTAAAAAACGCAAATTTTCTAGAACAAGAAATAATACAAGACGACTTTTCGGTATACAGAAACCATAAAAACGGTAAAAGCAGCATCAATGGTTTTTTAGATGATTACGCAACACTCATAGATGGCTTTATAGGTCTTTATGAGGTAACTTTTGACGACCGCTGGCTTACCCTAGCAAAAAATCTAACAGACTATGCCATTACACATTTTAAAGACGAAGAAAGTAACATGTTTTACTACACTTCTGATTTGGATGATAAATTGATTAGACGAAGTATAGAAACAAACGACAATGTTATCTCCGCTTCTAATTCCATAATGGCCAACAACCTTTATAAACTACACAAAGTCTACATGAAGGAACCGTATGGAGAAATTGCTTCTGCCATGATAAACAATGTGCAAGACAATTTTATAAAAAGCGCACAAGGTTTTTCTAATTGGATGCACCTTATCTCCTACCAACAGAATAATTTTTATGAAATAGCCATTGTTGGTGAAGCTTATAAAGAGATTGGCCGTGAATTGGGCAAGGAATACATTCCCAATAGCATATTAGTTGCCACAAAAGACGACCAAAGTCCAATAGAATTATTACAAAATAGGCACGTTCCAGGTCAAACCTTAATCTATGTATGTATAGAAGGTTCTTGTAAACTACCTGTAACCTCATCGGGGGAGGTGTTAAAACAACTATAAATTCGACCTTAATTTTAACCCAGTTTTAATTTCAATTTTTTGAAATGTTAAAATCTATACCGTAGGTTGGCGGCTTAAAACAAAAGCTATGTTAGAAGAATTTCAAGATTACGAAAAACACATAAATAAAGCCATAGAATGGTTTTGGGATTTGGTCCCCAATTTAATATTGGCCATTATCATACTTTTTGCTGGTTTGTGGTTTATTAAGATCATAAATAAGTTGGTTCGTAAATTTTTCGCAAAAAAAGACTATGACGAAACTTTGGAGAGTTTTTTACAAAGCTTTATCAGCATTGGTCTAAAAGTTATGTTGTTTGTGTTGGTGGTAACCCAACTAGGCGTGCAAACCTCTTCCTTAATTGCCATGATTGGTGCGGCCGGTTTAGCAATTGGTCTAGCCTTGCAAGGTTCTTTATCCAATTTTGCCGGAGGCGTATTAATTCTTTTGTTCAAACCATTTAGGGTAGGCGATTTTGTATCTGCCCAAGGTGTAGATGGTACTGTAAAGGAAATCTCAATTTTTAATACGAAACTGAATACTTTTGGAAACCAATTAGCCATTGTACCTAACGGCCAATTGGCTAATGGTAATATTGTAAATTATAGTGCAGAACCCATTCGCAGGGACAACTATATTGTAGGTATAGGCTATGGTTCCAACATTAAAAAAGCTAAAGATATTTTGTTGGCACTTTGCGAGCAAGATGAACGCATACTTAAAGAACCTAAACCAGAAGTATATGTAGCGGAATTGGCAGATAGCTCTGTAAACCTATCCTTAAGATGGTGGGCCAAAAATGAAAACTTTTGGGGTGCTAAGTTCAACCTTATTGAGCAATCCAAATTACAGTTTGACGAAGCAGGTATTGAAATTCCTTTTCCGCAAAGGGTTATACACTCAGAAGAAATAGACGATTAAGCCTTCTTCTTTTTGGTTTGTAAAACAAAATCCTTTAGATAATAAGGTTCAAAATAAGCAACGTCTTCAAATAGTTGTTGCTCAAATCTACTAAAAGACAAGGGTGCCATTTGCAATGCAGATGGCACTTTTTCTTGATGGTATGCAAACTTAATTTCTCCAAGTTCTTCTCTGCATTTTTCAGCACCGTTGCCTACCAAATGTACTATTCCCTTACTGGAAAAGCGCTCAAATGAGTTTGCATCAATTATTTCGGCCTCGGTAGCTCTTAACTCCTTATATTCAGCATCAAAAACACAGGAATAAACTTCCATACGTCTAGCATCCAACACCGGAACAATAAACTCATTTGGCTGCACATTAATTTGCTGCGCCAAACTTTCTAAGGTTGGAATAGCTATTAATGGCTTATCCAAAGAAAAACATAAACCTTTAGCTGCAGACACCCCAATTCGTAGACCTGTGTAAGAACCCGGCCCCTTACTCACCGCAATTGCATCTATGTCTAAAAAAGACAAAGAAGCCTCTTGCAAGGCTTCTTTTATAAAAATGTGCAATTGTTCTGAGTGCGAGTAGTTAGCAGCGTTTTCTTCTATTAAAGCAACTACTTTACCATCTACACCAATACTTACGGAACAATTGGTTGTTGCTGTTTCTAAGTTTAATATTGTAGCCATACTAGCTACAAATATACCTAGTTCAATTGTATTGGTAAACCAAAATAAAATTCTAGAATCTTTATTCTAAAAATATAATCGTACTTAGTTCTTATTACGTTTGCCTCTGCATCATCTACACGAGATTGTGCTTGGCTAAAATCAAAACTGTTCATTAATCCAACCTCAAAACGATCTTTTGCATATTGATAAGCTGTTCTTCTAGCTTCTAAGGTTTTCTGTGCGGCTTCATATGATTTTCCAAATGTTTTTACATCTGCATATGCTTGTTGTACGGTAGCTTCCAAAGTCAGCTTATCTTGCTCGTATTGCAGTTTTACACGTTCTAAGCTAATTTGGGAACGTTTTACATTATTACGGGTACTCCATCCGTTGAAGATGGGCACATTTAATTGTGCTCCATAAGAAATACCATCGTTTAACCATAATTGGTCCACAAATTTTAAATCTTCACCGGTAAACGGGTCTCTATTCTGGTCAGAATATCGAGTATTATAATTAAAGAAAGCTCCTAAAGTTGGCATGTATGCTCCTTTAGCAATCTCTACATCTTTCTCTGCCAATTCAACATTTGCCTTGGACAATTTTATGTCGTTTCTAAAGGTCAAGGCTTTGTCAAAAATAGTTTTGGCAGACTGCTGCAAGATGTCACTTGGTGGCACCTCAAAAGTCTCATCGGCTATATCAAATGTTTCGTAATCCGTTATTTGTAATAACTGGGCCAAACTAATTCTAGAAATGAGAACCAAGGCCTCGTTATTTACTATTTGCTGTTCTTGTGAGGCAGCGGTTGCTTCAATCTCTAACAAATCTCCCTTGGGCACAACACCTGCTTCTACCAACTCCTTTGTTCTATTCAAGTCTTGTTGCGTTACCGCATATTGCGCTTCTGATACTTTTAAAGCTTCTTTATTGGATAATACTTGCAAATACGCGTTGGCAACATTTAAACGAATATCATCTTTTAAATCATCTAAACGATATTGTGATGCCAGCGCATTCATCTTTGCCCTTTTTAAATTATTATAATTTCTTAATCCGTTAAACAGGGTTACACTAGATGTCATATTCATGGAAGAAGACAAAATTGTACCAGACACAAGATTATTAGTAGTTGGATCCAATATTAAACCTGTATTACCAGATAAAGAGGCTTGGCCGTTTAAGTCTGGCAACAGATTACCAATCGCATCTGATTTCTCTAGTTTTACGTTCTCCAAATCCAACTCAAATTGGGCAACGGTTAAATTATGGTCTACGGCATAGGTAACGCATTCTTCTAAGGTCCACTTTTTTACCTGTGCCGAAGCCATGCTTACGACACCTACAAGTGTTAGTATAGCTATTTTAAATTTCATTCGTTTTTTGATTTTATGGTTACTTAAATCAGTTTCTAACTGGCCTAATTATCCGTTGATTTCTTTTCTAGTTTGTTCCAAACTTTAATTTTGTCACCCTCACTTAAACCAGAAACAATTTCTACATCAATTCCATCGCTAATACCCAATTCTACATCCTTGCGTTCATATTGGTTTTCTCCAGTTTCTACCTCAACATAAGGTTGTTCCGTATCCTTATCAAACTGTAAAAGTGCTTCTTTTATAGACATTACATCTTTCTTTTCATCTAAAACAATTGATGCGTTTGCAGAGTAGCCGGCTCGGATGTTCATACTATCGGTCACAACTAAGTCCCCTTCAATTTTAAATTGAACCGCTCCTTCTTCTTCCACACCTTTAGGGGCAATAAATTTAAGTTTGGCATCGAATTTACTTTCTTCTAAAGCGCCTAAGCTAATTTCTAACGGCATACCAACATGTAGCTTTCCTACCTCAGCTTCGTCTACCTCTCCTTCAAAAATCATCTTGCCCATGTCTGCTATGGTAGCTATAGTTGTACCATCATTAAAGTTGTTACTTTGTATTACTTGATCCCCTTCTTCTACTGGGATTTCTAAAATAGTACCGTTAACAGTAGCTCTAATATTTGTATTTGCGCTCGAAGAACCTCCAGCAGATCCTTTTAGGATTATCTGATAATCGTTTTGTGCATTTTGCAATTCCAATTTGGCTTGGTCAAATGCTAATTGAATATTCTGGAAGTCTTGTGCAGATACTACACCTTTATCAAAAAGGGTCTTGTTTCTTTTGTAATCGGTCTCGGCATTGGTCAATGCTACTTTGGCATTATTAACCCTACCTCTTGCCTGGTATACAGACTGTTCGTTAGGAACAACTTTAATCACGGCAATTAATTCTCCTGCCTTAACTTTAGCCCCTTCTTCTAAATAGACCTTTTCTATTATTCCAGAGATTTGTGGTTTAATTTCAATTTCGTCTTCTGGAATTACTTTACCGGTAACAATAACCTTATTGGTAATATCTTTTTTCTCTACGGTCTCTGTCTTAAACAGTTGTTTTGGTTTACTGTTTTGTTTTAAGAAAACCACGATTGCGCCAAGGATTACAACGACCCCTAGCCCTACTAAACCGTATTTTACAAATTTGTTCATTGTATTACTTTTTGTATTTGATTAGTTATTTTGATTTTTATTCTTCTCTTAGTGCCTCTATTGGCCTAATTTTTAATGCTCTATTGGCTGGTATTAATCCTATAAGTACACTGAGCCCAACCATTAACACAAAGGATATGGTAAATTGAGGTATGGTTATCATAGGATTTACGAAAGGAAAATCTTCTCCGGAGCCGAATGCTGCATTTAAACCAGAGAGAATGCCTATAGAAATAGCGAAACCGATTAAACCTGCAAATGCAGTTAATACTATCGCTTCTAACACGATTTGTCTTTTAACTATCTTAGGTGTTGCCCCCATGGCCCTACGTACCCCAATTTCTTTAGTACGTTCCTTAACGGTTATTAGTAGTATATTACTAATGGCTATAACCCCTGCTAACAGGGTAAACAGGCCAACAAAGAACGAAAAACCTTTAAGCACAGTGGTAAAGGCAGAGATATTGCTGAAAATTTCAGAAAAATCAAAACTACCAATAGCTCTTTCATCTGTTGGGGCTATATCGTATTTATTCTTAAGTAGGGTTTTTATTTGCGACTCTACAAAAGAAACTTTTGTGTTTGCATCTACGGCAATGGCCATCCACCCCATACGATTACCAGAACCAAACGCTTTTTGAAAAGTAGTAAAAGGTATAAATACCGCATTCTCTCCATCTATGTTGATGTTGTCATTAGGTTTATACATGCCCACAATGGTAAAAAACACCCCATTGATTCTTAATTCCGTACCTATGGCCTGCTCTCCTTTATCAAAAAGCAATTCGTAAGTTTCTTCCCCTATTACACAGACTTTTTTAGCCTCATCAATATCACTTTTGTTTAAAAACCGGCCTTCTACCAGTTTCTTTTTAGTGATTTCATCTATCTGTGGAAAATCTCCATACACTGCAGACCCACTGGTTCGGCCTTTTCTGTAAACCGAAACCACTCCCCTATGAGAACCTAATTCTATTCTTGGGGCTAGCACTTCAATTTCTGGAATGTTCTTTTTAAGGATGTCCGCATCTTCTATTTTAAATTGAATTCTTCTACCTCTCTCAAATCCTTTATAGGGTTCTGAAGTTGCTTGTGCCCATACAAAAAGGCTGTTAGAAGCCGTACCGGCAAAAATCTTATCAAAACCATTGCTCATACCATTGGTAGAACCCAAAAGCAAAACCAAAATAATCATAGCAAAAATTACCCCAAGCATGGTCAAGAACGTACGGAACATATTTTGCCCCAACGTATGAAAAATTTCTGACCACATGTCTCTATCAAATAACCACATAACTATTTATCGCTTAATGCTACAATTGGTTTAACTTTTGCTGCTTTCATGGCAGGTAACAAACCTGCCAGCACCCCCGCAACTATTAGGATAATGGTTGCCGTTACCACAACCCCAAGACTTACATTAGGATTGGTAAATGCTGGCGATTGTATGGTAGGCCCTATTATGGCTAGTATAATCCAAGCGAACAATAACCCTACAAAACCAGAAATAGCGGTTATAAACACAGATTCCAATATTACTAGATTTACTATTTGGCTAGGTTTGGCCCCTAGTGCTTTACGAATGCCTATCTCTTTGGTACGTTCTTTTATGGTAAACACCATAATATTGCCAATACCCACAATACCCGCTATCAAGATTAGAAAACCCACGCCTATACCTATAAATCTTAAAACGGCCGTGAACTTACTAATATCATCAAATGCTTGAGCATAGTTCCAGACTCCTATAGCAGCTTGATCGTCTGGGTGTACGGCATGCCTCCTTTTCATTAAAATCTCTAAACGATCAGAAAATTCTAAAGCCTCGGTTAAATCATAATTTGGATTATACGTAAGCGCTATGGAATTTAAGAGATTGGTATTGCCATATATTCTCTGGTAGGTGGTCATGGGCGCGTAAATAACTCGCTCTGCATTGTCATCACCTTCGTCTGTAAAAACGCCAATAACCCTAAATGGCAATCCGTTGAACTCTACAAACTTTCCTATTGGATCCTCTTTTTTAAAGAGGTCTTCGGCCACTTTTCTACCGATAACGGCCACCTTGGCCTTATTAATGTAATCAGCTTCATTTATATATCTGCCAGACATCATTAATGTCTTTTCAATCATTTGATGGTCTGGAGCCACCGCTTGTACGGAGTAAGAACCGGTTTCGCTTTTATATCTTGCCGTGGTACTTGCTCTATACCTACCGCTTATATATTCTATGTCTTTTGGAAAACTGGCCTTTATGTATTCAATATCATCATCTTTGAATTGAATTCTACGGTCTGCCTCAAAACCGCCATACGCTTTTGAAGTAACACCAGAACGAACAAAAATGGAATTATTGGCATCGTCATTAAATTGGGTATAAAACCCATTTTGCATACCATTTACAGAGGCAAGTAACATTACCAAAATAAAAATGGCCCATCCTACAGAAAAACCGGTCAAGAACGTACGAAGCTTGTTCTTTTTTATGGTATTGAAGATTTCTTGCCAAACGTCTCTATCAAACATACTGTTCGGCTCTTACTTGTTCTACCTTTTTATCCTCTACGATCACACCATCTTTTAGGTGAACTATTCGCTTGCACATTTCTGCAATATCTGGTTCGTGGGTCACTACTAAAATAGTATTGCCCTCGTCATTGATTTTCTGTATCAAATCCATTACCTCGTAGGAGGTCTTACTATCCAAAGCTCCTGTAGGCTCATCTGCCAAAAGTACTTTAGGTTCCGCGGCCAATGCCCTTGCAATTGCAACCCTCTGCTTTTGACCTCCTGATAATTCACTTGGTAAATGATGCGCCCAATTTTTAAGTCCAACTTTTTCTAAATAAGCTATTGATTTGTCCTGGCGTTCTTTTCTACCAACTTTTTGATAGTATAACGGCAAGGCCACATTTTCCGCAGCCGTTTTATAATTAATTAGGTTAAACGATTGAAAGATGAACCCTAAAAACTTATTTCTATACTGTGCAGCTTTTGTTTCGTTAAGGTCTTTGATAGGAACGCCATCTAAATTATATTCACCACTATCTGCTCCATCCAACATTCCTAAAATGTTTAACAGAGTAGACTTTCCTGATCCTGAAGAACCCATTATGGCAACTAATTCACCATCTTCTACACTAAAATTGATTCCTTTTAAAACGTGTAGTGAATTACTACCCATTCTATAAGATTTATGAAGATCTTTAATTTCTATCATGATTGGTTAATTTGCTATTTGGCTAGCTTTTGCTATTTGACTATTGAAAAGTTGATTTGTTACAAAGCGAATCTAAAAATTGTGTTAAAGTATTAACGCTCACCTATTTCCTCTTCCATGTTGTTCCAAATTTTAATTTGATCACCTTCATGGATGCCGTTTTTTACTTCTACGTAAATACCATCACTAATACCTAATTCTACTGGTCTTTTTTCAAACTTCTGGTCTCCTACGGCAATTTCTACAAAGGGTTCTTTTGTTGCATCATCAAATTGTACAAGTGCTTCTTTTAAAGCTAGTACGCTATCTGCTTTGGCCAAGATTATTGAGGCGTTGGCACTAAGACCAGCCCTAATAAAGGTAGTATCGCTTTTGGTCAAAGTTCCTTTTATTTCAAACTGTATGGCACCATTTTCTTCTACCCCTTTTGGTGCTATATAATCTAGAATAGCATCAAAAACTTGATCTTCTATTGCACCAACGGTAATCTCTAAAGGTAAATTTTCTTTGATCTTACCTACTTCAGATTCATCTACCTTGCCTTCAAAAATCATTTTTTCAACATCTGCAATAGCAGCAATAGTAGTGCCCTCATTAAAATTGTTACTTTCTATTACTTGATTACCTTTTTCTACCGGAACATCCAAAACCATTCCATTGACTGTTGAACGAATTAAAGTGTTTGCTTCGTTTCCATAACCACTGGCAGTTCCTGTTTTAATAATATCATACCTTTTGTTTGCCGCATTATAGGTTTGCTTGGCTTGGTCAAAAGCTACTTGCGCACGCTCTAGATCGGTTTTAGAAACCACTCCTTTTTCAAATAGGCTGTTTTGGCGTTCGTAATTTCTACGCTGATCATCCAAATCTATCTTCGCCCTATCAATGGCGTCCCTAGCATCGTTAACAGCACTTAAATTTGGGACTACTTTAATTTTAGCTAACAAATCACCACTTTTAACATAGTCGCCGCCTTCTACAAAGACCTCTTCTATTACTCCGGAAATATTAGGTTTAATAAGTACTTCTTCTAAAGGCAAAATACTACCGGTGGCCACCGTTTTTTTAACAATGGTCTGTTTGCTCGGTGCTTCGGTTTTATACACTATTGGGTCTTCTGCATTTTTTTGGTACAAATAGTACATAGCACCCCCAAAACCTAAAACAATGGCTGCTAAAATTAATATGGTTATCGATTTTTTCATTGGTTACTATTTATTTTTGATTGATTATTCTTTATTCTGTCCTTAACGCCTCTATAGGCCTAACTTTTATTGCTGAATTGGCAGGTAAAAAACCCGCTAACAGGCCTGCAAACATTAATACCGAAAGGGCCCCTGCAACCACATTGACGCTTACACTTGGGTTCATGAACATATCTACCGGCCCAACACTATCCAACAATGCATTAATACCATAAATGGTTAACGCTCCAAAGATGATACCCGTCATCCCAGATATTAGTGTAAGAAATATAGATTCCATTAAAATCTGTTTCTTAATACTCCAAGGAGACTCCCCCAATGCTCTTCTAATTCCTATTTCTTTGGTCCGTTCTTTTACCACAATAAGCATAATGTTACTTACTCCTATTATTCCAGAAAGTAAGACAAAGGTTCCCACAATAATTGCTATCCATCTAATACCAGAAAACAGACTTTCTACCCTTCTATATTGTTCATATAAATCAAAATGCCCTACCGCCCTACTATCTTCTGGGTGCACTTTATGGTTGGCTTTCATTAAATCTATAATCTGATTTTTTAAAACCGATATGGAATATCCGTCTTGAGCGGTAATAGCCATCCAGCCTACAGTTTCCCCCATGTTAAATGCTTGCGAAAAAGCCGTAAAGGGTACAAATATTTCTTTTTGTCCTTCTTCATTACCATTGCTGGAGTTCTTTTTATAGGTACCTATAACTAAAAAATTAACACCTTGTATTTTTATATAGGTTCCCAACACCTTCTCACCTTTGGCATATAATTCGTTTTTAACACCCAAACCAATAACGGCCACTTTTCGTTTTTCGCGGATATCATTATGATTAATAAACCTGCCGGAAGTTACCGTCATTGGATCTTGATTTATTATTTCTGGATAGTCGCCATAAACATTGTAGGCACCAGTATTTAGACCCCTTACCACATTATTATTTCCTCCAAAGCCACCTAATTGGTTCCTTGGCGAAACAAACCTTAAGTGAGACACATTATCTTTTATTGCAGTAACGTCTCCTATCTTAAAATTAAACCTGCGGTCTTTAGGCAAACCTTCAAAAGGCTTGGTTGTTCTCCTTGTCCACATGAACATGGTATTGGTGGCAATATCTCCAAAGTCTTGTTTAATACCATTTTCCAAGCCTTTACCGGCGGCTAATAAAACAATGAGAATAAATATGCCCCAGAACACCCCAAATGCTGTCAATAATGTTCTAAACCAGTTACTGGTCAACACTTCTAATATTTCTTTCCAACGATCTTTGTTAAACATACCTACTCGTCTCTTAAAGCTTCTATGGTATGCACTTTAGCAGCTCTCCATGCGGGAAAAAATCCCGCAATAGTACCTGCCACCACCAATACAATTACCGTTGTAAACGCCACATTAAAATTTACGGATGGGTTTAAAACATAGTCTATCTCTATATGCGGACCAACTATTTCTAATAACGCCATGCTAAAAATAAGTCCTGCAAATCCAGAGATAGCGGTAACAAAAATGGCTTCGTGCAAAATCATCCCAATTATAGACCAAGGTTTTGCACCCAGGGCTTTTCTTATGCCTATTTCCTTGGTACGTTCTTTAACCACGATCAACATAATATTGCTAACCCCTACCACACCCGCTATTATGGTGCACACGCCTACAAACCAGAAAAAGATTTTTATGTTATTGGTTAGTCCATAGTACCTTTTTGCTTCTTCCATGGCACTCCATACATCTAACCCACTGGTATCATCTGGTGCAATGGTATGGCTTTGTTGTAAAAATGATTTTAAGTTGGCCTTAAAGCGAGTAGCCTCTGCCACAGCCTCGTCAAAATTATCTTTGGCAGGTAAGGTAAAGGACATGTTGTTGACACGGTCACCGCCGTTAAATACTTTTTGTGCTGAAGTTATAGGAATGTAAATACGCTCTTCCTCCCGGTCTTCATATTCTGTGAACACCCCAATGATTTTAAACGGTATACCGGATAACTTTATATATTCTCCAATTGGCGTTGCAACATCTTTGAATACATCTGTTCGTATTTTTTTACCAATTACCGCAACTTTTGCTGTTGTTTCCTCGTCTTGATAATTGATAAACCTGCCATCTATCATCTTAGCATTTTCTATAAACTGAAAATTGGCAGAAACACCTTGCACACCATAAACCAAAGATTCTTTCTTATAGTTCACCGCAACGTTATTCACAAAGACACGTGAAGAGCCATACTCTATCTCTTCTTGAAATAGGGCAGTGGCCTTGTTATAATTTTCATTGGTTAAGGTAATGCGCCTACCTGGATTAAGACCTTTATGCTCTTTAGAAGTTACACCTGGCCATACCCACAAACTAGTTGCGGCATCTTGTTTAAACTCTTGTTCAATACCATTACGCATTCCTTGGCCAAAGCCCAGAAGAATTACAAGAATAAATATACCGGAGGCTACGGAAATACCTGTTAGAAAAGAACGGAGTTTGTTCTTGCGTAAGGTATCAAAGATTTCTTGCCATCTTTCGATATCTAACATTTGATTGGTTTTTTTGATTGATGAATACCCTTAGGTATACCAATAAGACTAACCAATTATCAATATGTTACAGTAAAATGGAATTTTTATGCTGTATTGGAACGCATTTTTCTATATATGAAATAAAATAATCCTCCCACCAATATGTACGGAATAGCCATAAGATAAACTATACCGTTGTTTATACCCTCGGCCCTGCTATTATCTGCCTCGCTCTCTAATGCAGCTCTACACATAGCACATTGGGCATTCACTGTTTCTGGAATCACGACCCAAAAAACAGCAATAAGTAAGAGTATTAAGTATCTGTTCTTATACATAATAAGGAGATATCATCAAATAAACCACCACACCTGTTACAGCAACATACAGCCAGATAGGAAAGGTAAATTTGGCCCATTTTCTGTGGGCAACAAAATCACCCAAATACGATTTACTATAAGTTATTAATACCAAAGGGATTATGGCAATTGACAAGACTATATGTGTTAACAAAATAAACAAATAGATAGCCTTAATTGCTCCAGTACCACCAAAGGGAGTAGAATCTGAAGTCATATGATAGGCTACATACATAACTAAAAACAACAGTGAAAACACAATACAGGTTGTCATTAGATTTTGATGTAATTTTTGGTTACCCTTTTTTATAGCGATTACAGCCATAATTAAAAAAATCGCAGTTAAACCATTAATAGTTGCATAAATTGGCGGCAAAAAAGACAATGGTTCCACATTAGGAATCTTAAACATGAACAATACCGCAACCACAACCGGGATAAGTATGGACAAGATTGTTATCCAAACCTTAATCTTCTTTTCATTTATCTGTACCGTACGCATCTAATCCTTCAATAATTTATTAATATCCTCCTTTAAAATGGTGATTTGCTGGGTCTCGCCCTCTGCATTAACGCCTTGTTTTTCGGTTATTGTACCGCGATAATAAATTAGTGGATTCCCAAACTGATCCACCCTTGAACGTAAATATCCATTTCTGTCTACCAAGGCAAACATACCGCTATGCTCAAAACCTCCTGGAGCATCTTCAACTTCGTTAGCAAAAATATAGAACCCTTCTTTTGCTAGTTTATGTATAGCTTCTTGATCGCCAGTTAAAAAATTCCAATCTTTATCTGTTGCACCATATTTAGCGGCATATTCTTTTAACCTTTTTGGCGAATCATATCTTGGATTAATGGTAAAAGAAGCAACTCCAAAATTAGCTTCGTTTTTAAACTCGTTTTGAATTTGAACCAAATTTTGGGTCATTACCGGACAAATGGTTGGGCAGGTAGTAAAAAAGAAATCGACCAAATAAACTTTACCTAGATAATCCTTATTGGTTACCCAAACGCTATCTTGATTTAAAAACCGAAATGCCGGCACCTTTCTTTTCTTCCCATTATTAACAATGAAAGCTAGTTCCTCTTCCATTTTAGTACCATTCATTCTATCGTTTTGTACTACAGTACCCTCTTTTACCCGTTTGGTGATTTCATAAACAGCAAAGATTCCAAAAATCAAAACTATGGTTGATACCCAAACGTAGGTGTATTTCTTTTTACTATTTGACCCTTGTGGCATTGTTCTTTTTTAAAGCTAAACGATATTCTGCTAGGATGATTCTTACGTCATCTATCATTTTATTTGTTAATTCAGCCACGGATGTAGCATCAAAACCATATTTTACACCTTCGTCCTCATCATCTGTTCTACCCCTAAGATTGACTTCTTTGTCAATAATAAAAACCAAGGAAGTACCATAATCCTTACTTAAGCCTTCTTTAGTCCCTAAACTAGAATATAGGGTTTGTATTTGCGAAGGTGATGCGGTTACAAAATTCCATTTATCCGTATCTGTAAGTTTACCTATTTCATACTTTAAATCTTCAATTACTTTTTCTTGACTTGGAGTTACCAATACGACAAACTGAAAATCCGTAAACTCTGCAAAGCGTTTGTATATTTTTTGATTCAGATTAAAAATCAAACCCTTTTTATCAGAAACATTATCCCCTAGAAAAACGAGAATAGATATTTTATCCGTGAAGGTTTTACCGGAATCAATAGTACTGATATTGCTAACATTTTCTTGAAGTACGGGTAATTTACCAAAATTGTTTACCCCGGTAGCAAAAAAGAGATAGGCCACCACCGGCAAGACAAACAATACAAACAGAACAAAAGTCTTTTTCATAGCGAAACTTTAACCAAAATCCATCTCTAACTACAAATTAAACAAGGACAAATAGTTGACCACAAAAATAAAAAAAGGCGGTTTTAAAACCGCCTTTTTAACTCTTAAATAATCTTAACTAAAAGTTCCAAGATAGATATCCATTCTTAAATACATCATAGATATAAGTTGCTTCAAAAAGCAATATAAATACCAAATAGATAATCAAATAAATAGGGGTCCAAACAATTGCCCTTCTCAATGAACTTTTCTCATCTCTTAAGTGCATAAAATCCCAAGCAATGTAATAGGCTTTAACCAAGGTTAGGATAATGAAAACCCAGTTTAATAGTTT
Organism: Croceivirga radicis; assembly: GCF_002072105.2. Taxonomy (GTDB): domain Bacteria; phylum Bacteroidota; class Bacteroidia; order Flavobacteriales; family Flavobacteriaceae; genus Croceivirga; species Croceivirga radicis. The sequence goes on along the minus strand of NZ_MTBC01000002.1, from coordinate 223,782 downwards.
CATATCCAAGATGTATGTCTTCATAAAGAAATCTGGCTTATAGATACCTAAAATTACCTCTACCGCTGTTATGATAGAAAGAAAAATAAGTACACCCCATATTTTCTGTATGTTGGACTTAAACTTTACTAAACCTCTAAATATTTCTAATTTATGTTCGTGTGCCATTGTAATACTTTTAAATACGTTGTACGGTGATTAAACTAAGTAGAAGAAAGTAAATACGAATACCCATACCAAATCTACAAAGTGCCAATAAAGACCAACTTTCTCTACCATTTCATAGTGCCCTCTTCTTTCATAAGTTCCTAGAACAACATTTAGGAAAATAATTACATTAATTACCACACCAGAGAATACGTGGAAACCGTGAAATCCCGTAATAAAGAAGAAGAAATCTGCAAACAAACGACTACCATATTCATTTCTTACCAAGTTAGCCCCTTCTACTACTCTTACGGCCTGGTTAACCTTAGCCAAGGTTTCTGAACGATTTAGAATAGTTTTATGCCCTTCTTCATTAATTTGCTCAGTACGCACCAATATGTTAGGATTATCTTTTAATCCAGCCAACACTTCGTTCAAAGAATAAGAAGGCAAAGAACTTTCTCCCATATACCAGATACCGGCATCTTTAGTGTGTTGCTCTCTTGTTTCTGGCATAGACTTAGCAAAATCGCCTATAGCAATTCGCTTATTATCATTAGCAGCATCTACAAACTGTAGAATTCTTCCTCCTTTGGTTTCCAACGCTCCATAATCACCTCTAATAAATGTTGCCCATTCCCAAGCCTGAGAGCCCACGAAAATTGCACCACCAATAATGGTAAGGAACATGTAGATGATTACTTTGTTTTGTTTCATTTTATGACCTGCATCTACTGCCAGTACCATGGTTACAGAAGACATAATTAAAATAAAGGTCATAAAGGCAACATAAATCATAGGATAGTTACCATGGAAAAACGGCACGTGTGTAAATACCTCATCGGCTATTGGCCATGTTTCAATAAACTTGAATCTTGAGAATCCGTATGCGGCCAAGAATCCAGAAAACGTTAAAGCATCTGATACTATAAAGAACCACATCATCATTTTACCGTAGCTAGCACCAAGGGGCTTATTACCGCCACCCCATACACTATCTTCCGTACCGGTTGTTACCGTTGTTTCCATATAAAAATTTCGTTTTAATAAAACTTTAGCAAAAATACATCTTTTAACCTTTTCTAAAAGCCTCCTAATGGAAAACTTTTGGAAAGGCAATTTATTTTACAAAGTACATAAAGAGTACCAAGTAAATCCACAGAAAATCTAGAAAATGCCAGAAGGTAGCCCCCAAATCCAATCCTAAATAATCCTCTTTACTATACCTGCCCTTTAAGTGGCTTACAATCACCGATAACAACGATATGATACCTGCAGCAACATGTATAATGTGAACAAAAGCAATTAGATAAATAAAGGACATTTTTATATTACTCGTTGGCCCAGTAAAACGATAACCATAATCAGAAATCATTTCATTAAAACCTAAAAACTGTAATACAATAAAAGTTACGCCTAGAATAAGGGTAGCTAACAGACCTATTGTTGTTAACCCATTATTACCTTTTTTAATAGCCATTTTGGCAACTACGTAGGTAACGCTACTTAAAATTATAACAATAGAACTATACCAGAATAATTGTGGCAACTCTACTGTTTCTAACCAGTCTTTACGCTTACTACTTACAATGTAAGCACTTGTCCAACCTGCAAAGCCCATAATTAGGCTTACAATACCGAACCAAAGCATCATTTTTTTTGCTCTGGCATTTTTAATCTTCGCGGAGCCTTGTGTTAAATCCATACGTTTTACCTCAAATAAATTTATCTACTACATAAACAATCTGCATAAGTGTTATATAACTTACACTAGCCAACATTAGCCGTCTTGCAGATATGTTATCCTTGTTTCTATATAACCTTAACCCAAAGACCAACATAACCATTCCCATTATAAAAACCAGAATTGCAGCAGGTACAGAGAGCGTTAATTTACCCGTAAAACCAAAAACCGGAATAATGGATATTACAATCATCCAAATGGTGTACAATATTATCTGTAGTGCCGTACCCTCATCTTTTTTACCAGTGGGCAACATTTTAAATCCCCCACGGGAATAATCATCATGTAACATCCAACCTAGAGCCCAAAAATGAGGAAACTGCCAAAAAAACTGAATCATAAACAGGGTACCCGGTTCTATTCCAAATTCATTGGTTGCAGCAACCCAGCCCAACATAAAGGGTATGGCCCCTGGTATAGCCCCAACAAAAACCGCTAGCGGGGTAATTGTTTTCAATGGCGTGTAGACACTGGTGTAAAGAAAAATGGAAATAGCCCCGAACAAGGCGGTTTTTGCATTAATTTGATATAAGACCAAAATCCCCATTAACGTCATGCAAACTGCTATTGCCATAGCCATAGTTACGGACATTCTGCCTGCAGGGATAGGTCTATTCTTGGTCCTATTCATTAAACTATCCAGGTCTCTTTCTATAACCTGATTATAGGCATTTGAAGCGCCGACCATACAATAACCACCTAATGCCAGCAAAACTAGATGTGTAACATTTATAGAATCTGCGCCCAAGAGAAAACCAGCCAGGGAAGAAAAAACAACACTAACAGCAAGTCTTACCTTAGTAATCTCCTTAAAATCTGCTATAACTAAGGGTAAAGTTGTTTGCTTCATTATGCCTACGGCGGACTTCATTTTCCTCTTTAAATTGGCCTGCAAAGATACGCTTGTAGCCCAATTTTTGCAATGTAGTTTAAGTATTAATTTGAATTTCAACCAAAAGGCATAAAAAAAGCCCCAGATTTCTCTAGGGCTTGCATATGATATTGTAGTTTAACCTACTGCAATTTAAATGTAATTGGAATACTAAAAGGAACCTTTACTGGACGTCCTCTTTGTTTACCTGGAGTCATTTTTGGCAGTTTGTTGATAATTCTTAATGCTTCTGCCTCTAAGTTTTTATCTGGCCCACGCATTCTTATGTTTCCAATACTACCGTCTTTTTGAATAGTAAACATTACAGCTACCCTACCTTGAATCCCCATTTCTTGGGCAATTTCTGGGTAACGGAAATTTTTACGAATGTGCTTTTGCATTTGTTCCTGAAAACAAGCTTTCTTGTCTCCAGCATTTTCACAACCAGGAAAAACAGGTACGTCTTCAATTACCGCAAAAGGAACAGATATATCTTCTTCTACCTCTTCTACCTCTACTTCTTCTACTTCCATGATTTCTTCTTCCTGGCTAGTCTCTGTAGATTCAATTACGGTCTCTTCCACTTCTTCCTCATCTTCTACAACCTCGATAACCTCCGGTGCAGCTGGTGGCGGTGGTGGTGGTGGTGTTTTAATTTGTTCGGTCATTGGCACTTCTTCGTCCAATTGATCTTCTACATTCAAGGCAATGTCATAATCATTTACCTCATCATACTTTTTCCATTCTAGACCTTGCCAAACTAAAAACATAACTAAAGCAAGACCAATAACAAAGTAGAGGCCACTGTGCCTACCTACATCTGCTTTTGGGTTCTTTTTCGGTTCCATATATCTGTTTTGATTTTTTCGTACTGGGCTAATTTAACCAAATATTTAAATAATGAACAATTTGCCCCTTTAAATTAGGGTAGAAATTAGGGAACGGTACTTTTGAGTGAGTAAACCGGCCAAAGTTGCTCCTGCGGTATTGGCCCAAAAGTCAAAAAAGTCCGCTTCTCTTCCCAAAGCCATATACATTTGCAGCACTTCAATTATCGCACCGTAAATAATAGCCATACACACAACAAAGATAATTGCCCTCTTGTTTAATCTTTTGATATTGCTTTGCGCTACCAAAACCCCAAGAATTGTTGCCACAAAATAGAACGTAAAATGTACTGCTTTATCTAAATGGGGTATATCTATACCAATAGAAGGGCCATCTGAAAACGAAAATAAGCTGAGTGATGTTATGAACACCAGCCAGCTTATTAATCCTATTAGGTATATATTTTTTTTAAGCGCCAACAACTTCTTTATAGTCTGCATCACTTAATAAACTTGCCACTTCCTCTTGATTGGCAATTTTAATTTTTATCATCCAACCTTCACCATATGGATCACTATTTACCTTTTCTGGCTCGTCCTCTAATGATTCATTAAATTCAATAATTTCACCAGATAATGGCAAAAACAAATCAGACACCGTCTTAACCGCTTCTACCGTTCCAAAAACCTCATCTTTATCTAACGTTTCATCTAAGGTTTCCACTTCTACATATACAATATCTCCAAGTTCACCTTGTGCAAAATCGGTAATGCCCACGGTAGCAACTTCTCCGTCTATTTTAACCCACTCGTGGTCTTTAGTGTACTTTAATTCTGAAGGAATATTCATTTTGTTCATTTTAGAGTCGACACAAATTTAAACCTTTCCTTAGCTATTCAAAGTAAAAATGTGCTATTTCTATTTTCTTATTGGATTAATTTCCAAAATTGTAACGAATGGTAAAACCAGCGTTTATAGTTGTCTGTGGAAAGGCGGTAGACACTTTAAACTGAGAAAAACTATGATCATAAAAAAACAATGCGTTCAAATTCTTGCTTAACGCATAATCTGCAGAGAACTTAATGCTCCATAAATCCTGACCAGAAGTTATTTGGTTGTTATCTATATCCAGGTTACGGATAATGGTTACATTATCTCTTACGGAAAGATCCGCCTTTAAATTTAAATCTCCTTTTAATCGCGTACGCTCACCTCCAATATTGGTTACAAATTTTACATCTTTAAAGCGATAACCCAGCCCCAAGGTATATTCCTTTCCGTTAATTTCAGTAAGTAAGCTATTATCAAAACTTAATGACAATGTTCTATCCGTTCTAACTTCTGCCAAGACGCTCAAGGAGTTTTTCATTTCAAAATCCATTCGCATTAATGGGTTAAACTCATCTGTTAACACCACATTGCCAATTAAATTTTCTGGAAGCACATTACCCGTTTCACCATTAATTGGTGCTTGATTTTCCTTAAGTAATTGTTGCCGCTCTAAATTGGTCTGAAAAGAGTTAACACTATAGGCCGCTCTGTAACCATGCTGTAATGAAAAACGCTTAAACTTCTTTTTAAACCATTTGTTCTTCATTAACCCCGTGTATTTTAAATTCCAGTTTGGAATTGGAATTTCCCTGAACGCATCTAGGTTTACACGATTTACATCCTGACCGGTATAGGCAGCAAAAAACGCCGGCAACAATACATCTTGACTCGTTTTACCGTATCCGCTAGGAAACCCGTCTTCATCTGTATCCGCAACAACAACACCACGATCATTTACAATTCTATTTGCAATAGTTATTCTATTAGCTTTAAACTGTTGAAACGTTTCCGAGTCAAACTCATCGCTTTTGTTAAAGACCGTACCAATCATTACAGTTGATATACTAAAGTTACCAAAGCTATTGACCAAGCCTGTTTGCCCTTGCCTCCATAGATCTGGAACATAGTTTTCTTGCAAACTATTGGTTATTTGCCTATCTGCTGTTAAATCAATAGTTAAATCAGGAATAGGATTTGCCGTTGCGGTAATATTCAAGTTCTTAACATTGTTCTGCATGTATTGCGAATTGAATTCTGTAAAGTTGGTTAACCAACCTCTCCTAGCCGCTTCAAAACGAACGTTTCTTTGGCTACCGAACACAAAACCTACAGATGGCCTTGCCGTTCCTATAAAGCCAATAGATTGCGTGTAACCAGGCAATACTTTACCATTGTTCTCACTATAATTAACATTTACACGCTTAACCATAGTAACAAAGTCTATTAGTGCATTTAACCCTTTACTGGTCTTACCTTTTGGTTTTTCATCTTTTGCTCCTTCCTTTGGGTTACCAGCTTTATCCCTTCTTAACACGCTTGCACGTGCCACGGGCAATTTGCCATCTCGTTTTTTCAACCCTAGAAAATCATAGAAACGTTGCATGGTCAAATTTGCGGTGAGGTTGTGTGTATTTGCGTTCTGTACCGTATTAATTTGAGCTTCTGGGTCTCCTAACGCTTCTCTTGCCACCTCTGCCAAGGCATCTCCACCACGTTGCCAATCAAAATTACTGGTATAGGTATATTGTGCGTTTATAAAGTTCAAGAAAGGAACCTTATCAAAAGGCAATTCATAATTCAATTGCATTTGCTGGGCGTGTCTATTAGGCTCTCCAATATCAAAAAACCCATCCCATAAATCCAATAACTCGTTAACACCAGATTCTTGGTCGCCATCCGTATTAAAATAGTTTCTTACAATATTATTGTTAGAGGCGGTTAGGTTTAAACGAAGTGATTTAGTAATACTGTAATTTAGAGCATACTGCCAATTAAACAAATAATTACGTTGTTGCAGCAATGGTAAATCCAATGCCTCTACACCTGGTTCCAGAACATCTCTAAACCTTTGTTGATTAAAAGACCTATTGTAATTGGCATTTAAAGAAACGCTTGTTGGTAACAAGTTAAAATTGAGTTCTTTTAGCCATTGCCAATATTTACCGGTAAGCAATGAATCTTTTTTTGCAAATGGTGCTACGGGTGCAGGTTTAAAATTATGGTTATATACAAAACCAGTAGTAACGTTTTCATCTTGCAAATCTGCTATTTCAAAATCTCTATGACTGGTTTTGTTGTAAGAATAATTAAAGGTGAAATTCTCAATATCATAGAAATTTTCTTCTGCCTCTTCACTTCTGTTTTTACGTACACCTATAAAATTTACGCTTCTTCTCTTGGTGTAATCTTCTGCCTGCTCTTGTGTTTGCGCCGCTTGCTCTTCTGTAGGTGCGGCCGCCACCAGGTCATCAAGTTTTAAGTCGTCATAAACGGGATCAAATTCTGGTGTAATTAAAGTTTCAGACAATCCAAAGTTAAACGGTAATTGCAACCCCCATTTCTTAGGAAACAACTGCCCAACGTTAACATTGGTAACCACATCATAAGAAATGGCATCTTCCCTAGCTCTTTCGTTTGGCATTTGATCAATAGCACCAAATCCTGATGTACTGGTGCTAGCCGTTGCACTAACATTTGCAAAATCTGCCATGTTTGCATCTAGTGCGGCAATGGCCGCCCAACCTCCATTGTTGTCTAGCCCGGCCAAACGTAATTCATTAAACCAAACCTCTCCTCTGGCCGGTAAATCATCTATGTTTTTAACCCCTACCATCATACTACGTATGCTACCAAAAGAGGGGTTACCTCTTATTCCTATTCTGTTCCTACCTAAGGTACGTGGTGCAAATTCATCTACCTCTGTGACCACACCATCAATTACCTCGTAAAAACGTAGTTCGTTTAACGGAACTCCATCGTTGCGTTGTGCAATACGAAGTGACTTTACCTTGTTTAAATCGTCTAAAGAAATATCAATTTCATTTACTTCTGGCCAAATACCTTCAGAATCTGTGGTTCCATAGGGTGTAAATTGTAGCGCACGTTCTATCTGGTAAAAGTTTTCAGAAAAATCCGTACCAATTCTCAGGAAACCAACTAGAGGTGTGGCATCATCAGAATAATCCGTGTTAAATAATTTTTCGGCATGCATAAACATTTTAATACGTTCATATTGCCTTACATCTACATTAAGATTTTTAAAAACACCTCTTGCATCTCCAGATTCTAGGTTTTTAACGGTAAATGCCAAAGATTGTTCGTTTTGATTGATAATGGTGTTATTGTTGTTCAATTGTTCTCGCACCACACCCGGAGGCAATTTATACGGAATTGGCTCCCTGGTTTCGTTTTCTTGGATATTTACCGTGTGTACCTCAGCAACCGTACCATCATCGCCCGGAATGTCATCCACCCCTGGCTGTAAGGTTTTGGTGTACGAACGCCAATCGCCACGCACTAAATCCAAGGTTGCAAAACGCAAAACAACATCGTCTTGGAAACCGGTCATGTACATACGCATAAAGCTAATAGACCTAAAATCTGAAATACCTCCAATAGCATCGGTAAAATCCGTAAGCGGAATCTTATATTGAATCCATCTATAATTTCTAGGTGTACCATCTGGAACCCTTGTTCCTGTTGCCTGACCTTCCCTAATATCCGTTACATATTCATCATCTATGGTGGTATTGGGCTTTATCTGAATACGGTATTCGTAATAACTATTTACCGTATTCATGGTTAAATCCCTATCTACATCTTCTACATCTGGCAAGGTGGTAGCTCCCCTATTGGTGTTAGATACCTGAACAGGTGAGTTGCCTTGTGGATTGTTATAATCATAGTAGCGCTCTAAAATACCACCTTCCCTATTTAAATAATACTGGTAGTTATCTAACGCAGGGTCATTTGCCGGACCATTGTAAATTGAAGCTTCTTCGGCATCATCCAAACCATCATAACCTATATCTTGTAAGGTTCTACTGTTTTCATCTGCATCAAAAGCGTAAACTAAAGCTTGCGTAGAAGGCACTTCTCCCCAAACGGTTTGTCTTGGAGTTTCCGTATTTGTTGGCGTTGGCAATCCATTTTCATATTGCTTTCTGCCATCTTTTAAAATATCTTCAGAAATATTACCCAAATTGAGCACCAATTCTCCAGCATTTGTGTTACTTGTTTCACCATCCACATACGGATCTAGCACCCAAAACTGAACAAATTCTACATTGGATTGTTCAAAATTAGTACTGCTTAATGAACGCATTATACCAGCCCAATTATCTTGAGCAGCGCCCGTAAAACTTGGATTCGCATTGTAAGGCCCTTTAGCTGATGGAAAATAGGCCAAATCCAAAGTACCTTGAACGGTGGTCTGCCCTTGGGCTATGTCTGTCTCTGGAAACACCTCGCTAATAAATACCCTTCTAGTGGCATTGGATGAAATATCGCTATCTGAAATTCCAGACGGACGTTGGTTGGTATAAAATATAGGGTCTATGGTATACCAAGCCATTTTGGCTCGGTTAAACCCGGTTTCTAAATTTTGTACGCCTTGAGAAAATTCTACAGGTGGGCTCGCCAATGCCCAACCTAATGAAGAACGGATATCTATTAATGCCTGTGCCCCTTCAAAATCGTCCAAATAGGTGGTTGTTTCCCCTTGAAAATCGGCATTCTTGGGCGAATTTGGTTTTAAAAAGGCTACCTCTCCACGTAGCGAAATATTAGATGGAACATCCGTATCTATATTAGGCAACTTATTAGCCAAGCGCGTTAGAAATGGTACTTCTGTACTAAAATTAGTATTTAGTCCAAAGATGGTATTGTTAACCGGTTCTACACCGTAATTGGATTTTTGTGTAAGTGGCCTTTCGTTCAAATTCAACAAGGTACCACCTAATACAAAGTTTTTGTTAAATTGATGCTCTACATTTATACCGGTAAACCTTCGTGTTTGCTGACCAAATACAGCATTGTTCTCTACAGATATATTTATTGGCGTATTGGAGGCTTCAAGACTTGGATCCAAGATTTGAACAGTACCAGCCTGATAGTTCACCGTATAATCTATACCCTCTTGTAACTGCCTACCTCCTGCGGTTACCCTAACAGAACCTTGAGGCACATTAAAAGCCCCAATTGGAATACCATTATTGCCTTGACTTTTATACCTACCTTTTAACTGAAACCTGTTTTTCTCTGCTTCTTGCAAAGACGCCGCCTTGGTTTGGGCATACATGTTCCTAAAAACATATTTTTCTTGGTTTGCGTTGTAGGTTGTTGGTTGATTATAATCTTCAACACCAGAATCCAATAGGTTAAAGAGATACTCACCAAACGGTTCCACTTTGGTAAAAATGACCCTTCCGTTCTGGGTATCTACCGTTATACCGGGCACATAATCAAAGAAACCATCACCCCCTGGCTGCACATCGTTATAAATATTTAAACGATCAAGGTTAAACACATTAATCAGGATACGATCTTCTAGACCACTTGGCCAACCTGTAGCTGAATTTACCGGAGTTATGTAGTTTCTTGGTGTAGGATCCGTATAAAGAATATTTAATTTAAAATCTTCCTCGCTTAGCTGATAAGCACCAGTTGAGTAGATATTTTTCATCATTAAATCCCAAATAGGATCTTCTACGTTAGTAATGTTACTTTTAAGCAACTTAAGTATCAACGTATTGTTTTCGATGATTGGATTTGCGCCACCAGAGACCGTAGTAGCATCTACCCCACCATTGGCAAACTCACCAACTTGGTATACATTACCCTGATAGGTATATTGGAAAGCAACACCCAAAACCTCATCATTGCTCAATCTTTGATTTAAAGAAATGTATCCCAATTGGGTATTAAAATCATAATCCCTACCCGCCTCTAGCTTTCTAGCATTTTCTAAAATGGCATAATCAAATCCTTGATTCATTTGATAGCCTCCCAATGCGGCCGCATTAAAACCTTGCTCTACCGTTGCTATATCCCTAATGGCATTTGTTAAGGCGCCGCCCTGCCCCAATTGTGCCGGATCAAAATCGTTATTACTGTTTCTTGGCAAAGCACCATTAGCGTTCACATTAAAAAAACTTGCCGGAGGCGTACCCTCTTTCCCTATTCTGGTACGCTCTTCTCCGTTAGGTCCAATTCTACCCTCTCCAAGATCTTGCAAGGCTACAATGTTTCTAACATTTAGTGTTTGTTGTGTTCTATTGGTTATCCAAACCTCCAAACGGGTAATTTGCACTTGGCTTTGGATAAACGGATAGTTTTGTAATGCCACATCATAATTATCCCTAAAATATTGGGATAGGAAAAAGTGCTTATCCTCGTCATAATCCAAGGCAGTTAGTGCAAACTCATTAATGGTACCGCCACCTTGGGCCACCACCGTATTGTTTTGCGAGCGTTGCTCTGAAAAAACCGCGGTAACCGTAGTTTTACCAAACTGTAATTGCGTTTTTACCCCAAATAAACTTTGTGCACCCGTGATTAGGGAGCTATTAAGTGGCATGTTAACATTACCAATTTCTATTTTTCTGAGTATATCGTCATCTGTTGGGGTATAATCTAACTTTACTAGATTTTGAAAATCAAAAGTAGCCTCGGTATCATAATTAGCCGTAACCTGTAAACGCTCGCCAACATTACCCAATAAACTTAAGCTGATACGCTGGTCAAAATCAAACGCTAGATTGGTCCTATTTCTGGGCGAAAGTGCCGGATTATCATTTTTTTGCCAGATAACGCCTAAATCCATGGCAACCGATCCTTGCGGAATAACTTCAATAGTGTTGCCGCCAAAAATGGATTCAAAAAAATTATTGTTCACATAAAAATTTGGCAACAAGTTCTTGCGGGCTTCTTCACTACCTTCTTTCTTACCCGTAAAAGCATCTATCTTTTCTTTAAAATAAGATTTTATACCTTCTTTTCGAACCAAATCATAATACTGTTCTGGCGTTAGAAATATTGGATGGTTTACGTTGAATTCGCCTACACTTTCCGTGTAAACGTAACGATCTATGGTAGGGTCATATTGGTATTTGGCAACAATACTGTTCGGATTTTCCAAAAGTATCTTACCTAATGCCACACCGGTCTGGGTAGAATCCTGCGGCTGTTCGTTATCTTGCGCTTGGACACCCAAACTCAAGAAAACAAAAACTATACATACAAATAATGGTTTAAACCCGGCGGATTTAAACAGAAGAAACACCCCTCTTTTCAAACTAGTTACAAATTTTTAAGCGCCTTTTTAATAATGTCCTCTACGCTCAGGGAGGCATCTGTGGAAAGCACCCGATCAATCACTTTTTCTGACTGTCTTCTTGTGTAACCAAGAACCTCTAAAGCAGATAACGCTTCTTCTTTATTTGTATTGTTTGATTTTATGGAAACTTCGTCTAAATCGTAAACCTTTAAAACCTTATCCTTAAGATCTAAAATTACGCGCTGGGCGGTTTTGGCGCCTATCCCTTTAACACCTTGTATGGTAGCTACATCTTCACTTGCAATGGCATCTCGCACCTGGGCTGGGTCTAAAGAAGATAACATGGTGCGCGCCGTACTTGCACCTATTCCATTTACAGAGATTAATAATAGAAAAATTTCTCTTTCGGCCTTTTGGGCAAAACCGAATAACGTATGCCCATCTTCTTTAACCTGCAAGTGGGTATACAATAACACATTTTCATCACTTGGCAAGAGCGAGAAGGTGTGCAAAGATATGTTTAGAAAGTATCCAACCCCATTACAATCTACAATGGCATAGGTGGGATTTTTTTCTACTAGTTTCCCTTTTAAGTAAGCATACATATCTTATTGTTTAGTTTTCGCCATTCTACGCTTCTCCCTTTCTTGGGCATCTATTACTGCTACAGCCGTCATATTTACCATCTCATCTACACTTGCCCCTAATTGTAAAATATGCACTGCTTTTCTAAGCCCAACCATTATAGGACCAATAGAACTGGCACCATTTAGTTGCTTTAGCAATTTATAGGTAATGTTGGCAGAATCCAAGTTGGGAAAAATTAAGGTATTTACCTTTTGATTGGATATTTTTGAGAACGAAAAATTAACATCGCTCATTTCTTTACTTAGAGCAAAGTCTGTTTGCACTTCACCATCTACTACCAAAGAAGGATATTTTTCGTGTAGAATACGTACCGCATCATTTACCTTTTTTGCCTTAGGGTGATTACTAGAACCATAATTGGAATACGACAGCATGGCAATAACAGGATTAAATCCAAATGTTGAAGCAACTTGGGCGGTCATCTGTGTAATTTCTGCAAGTTCCTCTGCAGATGGGTCAATATTTATTGAAGTATCTGCCAAGAAAAGCGGACCGCGTTCCGTAATCATAATATTAACGGTTGAAGCTTTTTGCACTCCATTTGCTTTACCTATTACCTCAAAAACAGGCCTTAGCACTTTAGGATAAGCCCTAGAATACCCAGACAACATGCCGTCCGCAGCACCTTCTAAAACCATCATGGCACCAAAATAATTGCGCTTGCCCATATTTACGGTAGCACTATAAAGGGTTTCTCCCTTTCTTTGCCTTAGCTCATACAAGCGCTGAGCATATTTTTTACGTAAGGCCTTAAATTCTTCTGCCCTTGGATCTATTATCTCCACATCGGCATCAAACTCCAACTCTACCTTTAGTTCCTCAATTTTTTCTTTATTACCTAACAGAATAGGAATAGCAATACCCTCTTCGTATACAATCTGAGCCGCTTTTAACACATCTAGCAACTCCGCCTCCGCGAACACAATCTTTTTAGGGTTTACTTTAGCCCTATTGTGTAGCATACGTACCACCTTATTATCATTACCCGAGCGCTGTAAAAGCTCTTCTTCGTACTTATCCCAATCCTTGATTGGCGAACGCGCCACCCCACTGTCCATAGCCGCTTTAGCCACAGCAGGCGGAATTTTAGCAATTAACCTTGGATCAAATGGTTTTGGTATAATGTAATCCCTTCCAAATGTTAACCTAGTAGTATCATAGGTAATATTTACCTGTTCCGGCACGGCTTCTTTGGTCAAATCTGCCAAAGCCCTCACCGCTGCCATTTTCATATCCTCGTTTATTTTGGTAGCCCTTACATCTAATGCTCCTCTAAAAATAAAAGGAAAACCAAGCACGTTGTTTACCTGATTAGGATGATCAGACCTACCTGTAGCCATAATTACGTCTTCTCGTGTCTTTATAGCCAAATCGTATGCTATTTCAGGATTTGGGTTGGCCATAGCAAAAACGATAGGATCATTTGCCATGGTCTTTAGCATTTCTGGAGACAAAACATCTGCCATAGAGAGACCAATAAATACATCTGCATCTATCATGGCCTCCTCTAGGGTATCAATTTTTCTATGGGTAGAAAACTCTGCTTTTTGACTGCTAAGATTATTCCTATCTGAACGTATTACGCCCTTACTATCTAGCATTACAATATTTTCTCTTTTAGCACCAAATGCCTGGTAAAGTCTTGTGCAGGAAATTGCAGCGGCGCCGGCACCACTAACCACAATTTTAACTTCCTCCATTTTCTTTTCCGCAAGTTCAAGCGCGTTAAGCAAAGCGGCTGCAGAAATAATTGCAGTACCATGTTGATCATCGTGCATAACCGGAATATCCAACTCCTCTTTCAACCTTCTTTCAATCTCAAAAGCCTCAGGAGCCTTAATATCTTCTAAGTTGATACCGCCAAAGGTTGGGGCAATTATCTTTACGGTTTCTATAAATTTATCTACGTCCTCCGTATCCAATTCTATATCAATACCGTCTATATCAGCAAAAATTTTAAATAGTAAACTTTTACCCTCCATTACGGGTTTAGATGCCTCTGGACCAATATTACCTAGACCTAGTACCGCCGTACCATTAGATATAACGGCTACAGTATTCCCTTTAGAGGTATACTTATAAACATCTTCCTTGTTTTTATGAATCTCCAAACAAGGTTCTGCTACCCCCGGAGAATACGCCAAAGCCAGGTCTCTTTGGGTTGCATAGGGTTTTGTAGGAACTACTTTTATTTTTCCAGGCTGTGGCTTTGCATGATATACTAAAGCTTCTCTGCGTTGTTTTTCGTTGCTCATACCTTGTTCGGATTTTGCGGATAAAGGTAAGAACTCTACTAAAAGTATACTACGCTATTTCCATCAATATAAAAATGAATTGGAAAATATTAATTTATGGTTTGGTCCAAATTCTGTTCTTGATGTTGCTTTGGCATGTTTAGACGCAATGCCAGGACAAAAGCTATAAAGAAAAACACCCCTGCAAAAAGGATGGCATTTACAGAGTTACCACCCAATAAATAGGTATAAATTGGACCAAAACTTACCGTTTGTATACCCATTGGAATTACAATCATCATATTAAGGATGCCCATATAAACCCCTCTGCGGTCTTGAGGAACTATTTTAGAAACCATGCTATAGGGAATACCCATCATAGCTGCCCAACCAATACCAAATAATACCATTGGAACTAAAATAAAATTAGGATCACTTATGTGCGGAATTATAAAAAGACAAATGGCCGCACCCAGTAAACTAAAAGCGTATACTTTTTTGTTTCCAAATTTCATGGCAATTGGCACCAATATTAAAGCTACTACAGCTGTAGTTACGTTGTAGGTTGTACTCATCTTGGCCGCTTGTGCTGTAGCTTCTGATGTATCCATACCCATGGTAACCCTAAGCAATGGAGTAATAAATTGCCAATAAATAAAAAGTGCATACCACTGGAACAAATAGACCGCGGATAGCTTCCATAAGAACTTTGGCATATCCTTAATAGCCAACCAAATTTCCTCAAAAGGCTTTAAAACACGTTTGGAAAAAGGCAACGCTTTATGCTTGTTGATTTCTTCCATTTCCTCTTCGGTAGGTGGAATTTCCGGTGTGGTCAAAACAGACCATAAAATGGTTGCAATAGACAAGAAAGCACCAATAAAAAAGGAATAATAAAGCCATTTTGGCACTTCTCCCGAAATTTCTTCACCACCACCAAACCAATCTTGAAATAAGAATATTGAGGCATTAGCCAATAAAATACCAGCACCAACAAACAAACTTTGCATTTGATACCCAATGTTAAATTGCTTTTCGGGCAATTTATCGCCTACAAAAGCCCGGTAAGGTTCCATGGCCATATTGTTACCCACATCTAAAATCCATAGTAACCCAACGGCAAACCAAAGAGCAGGACTCAATGGAAAAGCGAATAAACACAAGCTGCCCAAAATAGCCCCAATTAAAAAGAAAGGTTTTCTACGACCAAACTTTGAGCTCCATGTTTTGTCTGAAATAGCTCCAATAATTGGCTGCACGATTAATCCTGTGATAGGGCCTGCTAAATTTAACAAGGGCAAAGTTTCTTCCTTTGCACCTAAAAACAAAAAAATAGGATTTATTGCACTTTGCTGTAGACCAAAGCTATATTGAATACCTAAGAATCCGACATTCATATTGAAAATTTGCCAAAAACTCAACTGAGGTTTAGGTATCTTAAGCATAATAAAATTAGTTTAGTTCAATTAGTTTAAAACCCAATATAGCCAATTATTGCGTTTTAAAAGCAGCTTTTTATCAATTAGTATCGGTCCTAATTATTAAACAAAATGGTAGCACCATTATTAACACCTTCAATTTGAAACTTAGCAGATTCCAAATCAGCATTTAAGGAAATCCAGTCTTGGTTTTTCTCCCACTTAAGCGTTAACGAACCCGATGCTTTATCAATTTGTAATTCTCCATTAAAAGCGTTGGCCGTATTTCTAATTTTCATCAATTCTGCCAGACCTTTAAAGAGAGAGGTCTCGGTTTTTGCCAACACTTCTTCTTTAGTATAATAGTGCCTATTAATATCCCTACCCACATTGGTCCTAGCTAGCAGCTCCATGTCATTATCATCCCCAAAAAGTCCCACGTAATAAACTTGTGGTATACCCGGAACAAAAAACTGAATAGCTCTTGCAAGTAAGTAGGCATCTTCGTCTTTACCTAAAGCTTCAAAATACGTACAATTAACCTGATATAAGTCTAAATTGGAAGCCGCAGCTCCGGTAGCTTTTAAACTCCTACCTTCACTTTTACGATGCATGTTTTTCACAATTTCATCTAGGGTATCGTCTGGAATTAAACCGGGAACACCGTTTTCCGAGGCCACATCTACAATACCTATACCATCGTGCGTATCTAAAACGGTTACTACATTCTTGGGGGCAACTTTTAACCAATTAACCAAATTATCAGCGTTTTTGTTGTATAACGTATCCAACACCAAGACAGGCAAGGCAAAGTCATACACCAAATCTACTTTTTTTGCTATTTCAATCTGTGTCTTATAAAATGAATGTATTTCTACTAATACCGCAATACCCTTATCATGTGCTTTCTGGGTTAGGTCAGCTATAAAATCAAATGTTTCTGGAATCATAAAACAAGAAGTTCCTGCTTTTTTAATAGCATAACCAGCCGCATCTAACCGTATCATATTTATACCGGCGGCTTCATAGATATTTAAAATATCTTCTAAATAGGAAACACCTTTTGCAGCGCTTACATCTATATCTACTTGCTTTGGCGTAAAAGTGGTCCAAATTAGTTTTTCAGAACCATCTTTAAATTTCATTTTGTTAAAAGGAAAACCAGGTCTTGGGCGGTAAATATTTATCAACTGTTCATCTGTAGCCCCATTTGGAAATACTTTATCGTACGTAAGGAAAAGACTAGCATATTCTGATTTATCGCCTTTTTCCAAATAATCTTGGAATTCCATAGAGTCTGACGACATATGATTAACAATCAAATCTGCCATGACATCTACGGATTTACTCAATTTAAGTACATCGTCCCAATTACCAATGCGGGGATCAACCAGCTTATGATTAATTGGATCAAAACCGGCGTCTTCTCCATCTATAGGATCAAAAAACGGTAGAATATGGACACCGCCGAATAAATCCTTTAACTCGTTTTCAATTAATTTGTTTAAACCTGCAATATTGGTTGCTCCTATACGATCAACATATGTGATCAACTGCACTTTATTTTCCATGAAAACCTTTAATTTTGCCGTTTAGTTCTTTGTTAAAGTCCTTAAAAACAAAGAGTGAAAGTCTTGACCAAAACTTCCACTCTTTAAAAACAGACTCATAAATACTTAAACCACTGCAAAAAAATGACTATGCGACCAAACATATTAAGTGTCATTTCTTTAACAACGCACTGCTAAAGTATTTTAAGTTTTCTTAATTTAGAAAAATTTTAACACTAAAACGTTTTCGATTTTTAGAATTAAAAAGTCGAGTTAAATTTATTTTTGTTTTTATTAACATAAAACTATCATGAGCAGAACCACTTTGCAACAAATTGCTTTAAGCCTAGATATATCTGTCACCACAGTTTCTAAAGCATTAAATTCATATCCAGACGTTAGCAAAAAAACTATTGAAAGAGTTAAGGAAGCTGCTGAAAGATTAAACTACAAGCCCAATTCTTTTGCGGTTAACCTTAGAACGCAACAGTCTAAAACCATAGGTTTAATAATTCCTGAGATAGTGCATCAATTCTTCTCCAATATAGTAAAAGGGGTAACCGATGAGGCTGAAAAAAACGGCTATGTTGTAATTGTTATGCAGACCAATCAAAAGTTTAACCGAGAAAAAGAAACGGTAGAATTTTTAATCAACAAACAAGTAGACGGAATTCTGATTGCCTTGTCTGACGAGACAGTAGATTATGAACATTTATTGCGCTCACAAAACTTGGACACCCCTATTGTGATGTTTGATAAAATTGCCAACACAGTAGCATGCTCTAAGGTTTTAATAGATGATGTAAAGGCTGCTTACGAAGCTACCGAGCACTTAATTAAAACCGGTTGCAAGGAACTTGTACATTTTAGAGGCCCATTGCACTCGCAAAACGCCATTGACCGCCTGGAAGGTTATAAAATTGCCTTACTTGATTATGACCTACCCTTTAAAGAGGAGAATGTGTATCTATGCGAAGAAATGTCTTTTGACATGGGAAGAGAACAAGCGCGCAAGATGTTGGATGAGAACGCAAAAGTAGATGGTATGTTTATAAATACAGATTTGGTTGCTGTTGGCGCAATGGCAGAAATAAAAGATAGGGGATTAAAAATCCCTGAAGATATCTCAGTAATTGGCTTTAGCAATTGGTTTTTATCCTCCGTAATAACACCATCTTTAACAACCGTTGCACAACCAAGTTTTAGCATGGGTAAAATCTCGTTTAATATGTTGTTATCTGAACTTACCAACAAAAGGAACAATACCAAAGTAACACATGAGACTATACATTTACCAACTGAATTAATTGTACGAGACTCTACTTTACCGCTTTAAAGCGGTTATATTTCGCATTAGCCCCTTGTATTTGGTTCTTTTAACTGCAGATTTTCTAAAAATCTCTTGAAACACTTCTTGGGTTAATTCTTCCCATTCTTGTTTAGAGTAGTTTAGAAGTTCTTCTCGTGCCTTAAATTCAGGTTCATCATGTGGTACAGAGAATCGATTCCATGGACATACATCTTGACATACATCGCAGCCGAACATCCAGTTATCCATTTTCTCTGAAAATGCAGAAGGGATGGCTTCTTTCAATTCTATTGTTAGATAGGAAATACATTTACTCCCATCTACCACATAAGGTGCTATAATGGCTTGCGTAGGGCAGGCATCTATACATGCGGTACACGTGCCACAATGGTCTGTTGTTGGTAGATCATACTCCAAATCCAAATCAACAATTAACTCTGCAATAAAATAAAAACTACCTACCTTTTGGGTAATTAGATTACTGTTTTTACCAATCCAACCCAATCCACTTTTAGCAGCCCATGCCTTATCTAGAACAGGTGCAGAATCTACAAAGGCCCTACCATCTACCTCACCAATTTCGTCTTGAATGAAATTAATAAGCTGTTTTAACTTGTTTTTGATTACATAATGATAGTCCTTACCATATGCATATTTGGAAATCTTATAACTATTTGGCCTTTGCTTTTCTTCTGGAAAATAGTTAAGAAGCAAACTTATTACAGATTTGGCGCCTTCTACTAGTTTAGTTGGATCCAACCTCTTATCAAAATGGTTGGCCATATAGCCCATTTGCCCATGCAAATTAGCTTGCAGCCACTTTTCTAATCTTGGAGCCTCTTCTTCCAAAAATCCTGCTTTAGAAATGCCGCATGATAAAAAACCGAGGCGTTCCGCTTCGGTTTTTATCATTTGTGAATGGGTTGCTTTTGAAATCATGTCTAGAACAAACCTCCTTGTGTTCCTTGTCGTATTCTACCCAAGTGCGTATATGCCTTCTCTGTTACCTCCCTACCTCTTGGCGTACGCATTATAAATCCTTGTTGAATTAAAAATGGCTCATATACCTCTTCTATGGTCTCCGCACTTTCAGACACAGCCGTTGCCAAAGTGGTAATACCTACAGGACCACCTTTAAACTTATCAATTATAGTAGCTAAGATTTTATTATCCATTTCATCCAAGCCATGAGCATCTACATTTAAGGCTTTAAGCCCAAACCTAGATATTTCTATATCAATATTACCGTTACCCTTGATTTGCGCAAAATCTCTAACCCTTCTTAAAAGCGCATTACAAATTCTAGGGGTACCCCTACTGCGACCGGCAATTTCTATAGCAGCCTCATTGGTAATGGGCACGTTTAAAATTTGTGCACTACGTTCCACAATGGTAGATAGCAGTTCCGTATCATAATATTCCAATCGGCTTGAGATACCAAAACGTGCACGCATAGGTGCAGTTAACAACCCAGAACGGGTGGTTGCACCCACCAAAGTAAATGGATTTAAATTGATTTGTACCGTACGGGCATTTGGACCAGTTTCTAGCATAATATCAATTTTAAAATCTTCCATTGCAGAATACAGATATTCCTCTACAATTGGGCTTAATCTGTGTATCTCATCTATAAAAAGAACATCTCTTTCTTCTAAATTGGTAAGAAGCCCGGCCAAATCCCCAGGTTTATCCAAAACAGGTCCAGAAGTAACCTTTATGCCCACTCCTAGTTCATTTGCCAATATATGTGCCAAAGTAGTCTTGCCCAAACCGGGTGGACCATGAAATAAAGTATGATCTAAAGCTTCTCCCCTTAAATTGGCGGCTTTAACAAATATCTCTAAATTCTCTAATACCTGTGCTTGACCAGTAAAATCATTAAAACTAATAGGTCTTAATGCCTTTTCAATATCAAATTCTTCTCTAGAAAAATTATCGGTACTAGGATCTAAATTCTCGTTCATGCCGTAAAGATACCTTAATTGGATTTCTTATGTAGTTGAGCTGAATCTTCAAATAAGGAAAGGTTTATGGTCGGTGAACTAAATAAATACGTTTTTGATTTACCGGAAAGTTGTAAATCTACTTTCTCTATAGCATTAATCCTTACAAAACTTTCCTCCCTAGCTTTTAGACTTATATGGTTTACCTGGAACAGCTCTCCATCTAATTTACCATCTTGAAAAATTGCTATTTGCATTTCATGGGCGGCTCCCAATACATTTACGTTAGACCTATCTAAAATTTCAAAAGATATTTTATCCGCGCGTGAATTTAAGTCCAATTTAGCTTTACCCCGGGACATCACAGATACCGAATCTGCGTCTAAATTTAGTTTTAACGTAGCATCCTCCTCAACATTTAACCGTATGGCAATGGCCGATACGTTTAAATCTAATTTAGAATTGCCATACTGATTTATGTCTAACATATCCGCATTTAAAACATCCGTAGCGACTAACACACCATTTTGTACAATTAACTTATTTAAACTAGTATATCTAATTTCTAGTTTTAATTCTTTTTTGGAAGTTACTTGATAGTATGACGACACCTCTAACGTCCCATCTTGCACCTCGAGTTTTATGATATCTGTTAGGTTGTCATCGGCGGTAAGCAGATAGCCCTCTTCAAAAGATTTTTTAAGACTCACCTCTATATCATCCTTGATGTGTATTGCATTAAATTTAGGTAAGCTCTCACTTACTTCAACCACGGCTCTACTACCTTTAATCTTTGGTTTCTTTTGGGCACTAACAACGGCCAACATTGCAAATAAAACAAAGACAAAGGATACATATTTTTTAAGATTTATCATGACGTAGTTTCTTAATACTATTGCATATTACAAAATAATATTAGCCAAACCAATATGGTAATACTACTAAAACAAAAGGCCCATCATAAGACGGGCCTTTTGTTATGTATATAAACTAAAATTAATGATGCATTTCTTCCTCATTATCTTGTAGAGGAACGGTTTGTGGAACAAAATCTTGCCCAGCAATAATATACTCACCATTCTCATAGGTTTTACTATAATCATAAGCCCAACGATGAACATGTGGTATTTCGCCTGGCCAGTTACCATGAATATGCTCCATTGGTGTGGTCCATTCTAAGGTGTTCGATTTCCAAGGATTCAAACCTCCTTTTCTACCGTAGAAAATACTACTGATAAAATTATATATGAAAATAAGCTGAGCCAATGCTGCTATAATAGCGAACACGGTCATAAGAATTTGCACATTAGTTAATTCATCAAACATTGGAAATGCCGTATTCTGGTAGTACCTTCTTGGCACACCTGCCATACCTACAAAGTGCATTGGAAAGAAAACTCCATAAGCACAAACCGCTGTTATCCAAAAATGCACATAACCCAGGTTTTTATTCATCATTCTACCATGGAACATTTTAGGGAACCAATGGTAAACACCCGCAAACAATCCGTAAAGTGCAGAAATACCCATTACCAAGTGAAAGTGAGCAACTACAAAATATGTATCGTGCACATTAATATCCAATGTACTATCTCCTAAAATAATACCGGTAAGACCACCTGTAATAAATGTTGATACCAAACCTATAGAAAATAACATTCCAGGATTCATCTGTAAGTTACCCTTCCATAAAGTGGTTATATAATTAAATGCTTTAACAGCCGATGGTATTGCAATCAATAACGTTGTAAAAGTAAATACAGAACCTAAAAATGGATTCATTCCGGAAATGAACATATGGTGACCCCAAACAATTGTAGATAAAAATGCAATTGCTAAAATTGATGCTACCATTGCACGGTAACCAAAGATTGGTTTTCTAGCGTTAGTAGACATAACTTCAGATGTAATACCTAAAGCGGGAAGCAATACAATATATACTTCTGGGTGACCTAAAAACCAAAATAAATGTTCGTACAATACTGGAGAACCACCTTGGTAATGCAATACTTCACCTTGTATAAAAATATCTGACAAGAAGAAAGAAGTACCAAAACTTCTATCCATAACCATCAACAATGCGGCCGATAACAATACAGGGAATGAAATTATACCTATGATTGCAGTTACAAAGAAAGCCCAAATAGTTAATGGTAGTCTGGTCATAGACATCCCTTTGGTTCTAAGGTTAATTACCGTTACTACGTAATTCAAAGAACCCAATAAAGAAGAAGCTATAAAAATAGCCATTGAGACCAACCAAAGCGTCATACCCGCACCAGAACCTGGTTGCGCCATTGGTATGGCACTCAAAGGTGGATAGATAGTCCAACCTGCCGCCGCTGGTCCTGCCTCTACAAAAAGAGAACATACCATTATTACAGAAGACAAAAAGAACAACCAATACGACACCATGTTCAGGAAACCAGACGCCATATCCCTAGCGCCAATTTGCAATGGAATTAACAAGTTACTGAAGGTACCACTTAAGCCTGCCGTTAATACGAAGAACACCATTATGGTACCATGAATGGTAACCAGAGCCAAATAAATATCTGCATCCATTACACCATCTGGAGCCCACTTTCCTAAAACTGCTTCAAAAATAGGAAAAGACTCTCCTGGCCAAGCTAATTGCATTCTAAACAATATAGACATTGCAATACCAATAAAGCCCATTATTAGACCAGTTATAAGGTATTGCTTAGCAATCATTTTATGATCTTGACTAAAAATGTACTTTGTGATAAAGGTCTCTTTATGGTGGTGACCATGATCATCATGTCCATGATCTACAACTGCATGTGCTGCTGACATAATTCTTAAATTTTATTTAATTTCCTTTTCTAGCCTAAATTATTCTGCTGGCGACATAGATTCACCAAACGTCTTTTGTTCTGCCAACCATTTATTGTAGTCTTCTTCACTCTCTACAATAATCTTCATTTGCATATTGTAATGAGACTTACCACAAATTTTATTGCATAGCAAAACATAATCAAATTCCCATGGTTCACTGTTTGGTCTACCCTCAGCAGCCCATTCAGCCCTAATCTTGTTAGTTCTTTTAACCTTTTCGACTACCTCTGGATCTTGTCTCATTTCTTCGGTAGTCTTAATTGGTGTAAAAGAAAACTGGGTAATCATACCTGGCACGCAATTCATTTGTGCCCTAAAATGAGGCATGTAAGCCGAATGCAGTACATCTTGGGAACGCATGTTAAAATTCACCTTTCTACCTACTGGTAAGTGCAATTCTTTTACAATAATGTCGTCCTGACCATTAGGGTCTGCCTCATCAATTCCTAAAACATTAGCTCTGTCAATATCTATAAGGCGTACACTAGCATCGCCAAGTACATTATCATCACCAGCATATCTAGCTGTCCAATTAAACTGTTGTGCATATAGCTCTATTACAATTGGATCATCTTCTTCATTAATATCCATGATGTTTGTCCATGAATATAGACCCCAAATAATTAAACCCGCTAAAACAATTACAGGAATTATTGTCCAAATAAATTCCAGTTTATCGTTATCTGCAAAAAACAATGCTTTCTTGCCTTTTTCACCTCTGTATTTGTAAGCAAAATAGTGGAGCAATGCTTGGGTAATTGTTTGAACAAAAAATATTATAGCAAACGATACCCACATTAAAGTATCATAGTTATCACCATGAGCTGAAGCCGCTGACGGTAATAGCACCTTACTATATTTTGCAAAACTAAATATGGTTATCCCGTAGATAAATATCAAGAAGGCGAACATAAGATAACCGTTATTTTTGTTATCCTCATCACTCGCTACAAGACCATTTATTGCATCTGCCCTAAGTTGTGACAATTCAAAAATCTTAGTCATTTGCCAAATGGCAATACCAACTAAAACTAAAACTGTCAATATCAATACTGTTGTCATCTTTTAACTACTTCTATCTCGATATTAATAATGAAATTGTCTACTCTCTTCAATTAGCGGATTACGCTTAGGCATTAAATCTTCTTTGGATAAGGCATTGAATACAATAAATATAAACAAACCGGCAAAGAATAAAATACCACCAATTTCTGGTACACCTAAGTGCCAATTTTCTCCTACCGTAGCTGGCATAACCATATTGAAAACATCCATATAGTGACCAAATAGTATTATAATACCCGTCATCACCACAAACCAGTTAACACGCTTGTAATCACTATTCATTAACACCAATAATGGAAAAATGAAGTTCAAAACCAACATCCCGAAAAATGGCAATTTATAATGTTCAATTCTTGAAATGTAGTAGACAGCCTCTTCTGGAATATTGGCATACCAAATCAACATAAACTGGCTGAACCACAGGTAAGTCCAAAATATACTTACCCCAAACATGAATTTTGCTAAATCATGAATATGGCTATTGTTAACCTCAGGTAACAATCCCTTCGACTTAAGGTATATAGTTACCAAAGCAATTGTTGTAATTCCAGATACGAACATGCTGGCAAAAACATACCATCCAAACAATGTACTAAACCAATGCGGATCAAAACTCATTATCCAATCCCAAGACATCATAGATTCAGTAACCAAATAAAATACTAGGAATGCAGCAGAAATACGGAAGTTCTTCTTAAAGTTAGAATTATCATCAGACTGATCTTGCGCAAGCGACAATTTTCTAGAATAGAATCTATAAGCTATCCACCCTGCCAAAAATATAGCAGCCCTAATTATAAAAAATGTAGGGTTTAAATAGCCAGCTTTACCTTGAATCAAAGCGTCATGCTTAACCACTTCTGGATCGGCCCAAGTAAATAAATGGTTAATGTGCAAAACTGACATTACTAGGATTACAAAAACAATAATTCCACCCGGTGCCAAATAGGCAGTAATACCCTCCATAATTCGAAATAAAATTGGAGACCAACCTGCTTGGGCCGCACGTTGTATTGCATAAAACGCCAAAACCCCTAATGAAATCATAAAAAAGAAAAAGGCAGCTACATATAACGCAGACCAAGGCCTATTTTGCATTTGATGAAATACGTGCTCATCGTGTGCGGCGTCATGTCCAGCGTCATGCGAATCTTCAGCATGAGAGTTACCATGAGTATCTGCTACAGCATGATCAACAACCTCACCATGACCACCACCATGATCATCGTGAGCAGCTGCAATCTTAGCTTTGGCTTCTTCTACGGAACTAGGTGCAGTAACAAAGCCAGTTACTAAACATATTGCACCAACTACCATTAAGATAATTGAACCTATTTTTAATCTATTTGAAAACGTATATCTCATCCTAGTTTTCTTATTTGGAAAGGTCTTGTTTTAATTTCATTACGTACTCGGATACCTGCCACATTTCCTTCTCACTTTTAAATTGAGAAGCATATGAACCCATAGAGTTAAGGCCATAATAAACCGTATGATATGTACTACCCACGGTTATGTTTCTTGCAACATCATCATAAGAAGGCACGCCCAATATTTTTTCACGCTTAACCAATGTACCTTGACCATCACCTTTTACGCCATGACAAATAGCACAATAAATAGCATAAAGCGCAGCGCCTTCTGCAATATTATCCTCATAATTTAAACTGTCTAATGGGCTTGCCTGTAAACGAGCAAGTTCTTTACCTTCTGGTGTATTATCAAATTCATAAGGCAACCACTCTCTATTCACAGTATTGGCTGGAGGTGTTAAGGCCTCAGTACCATCTACAAACAAACCATTATCTACACCTTCATATGTTTCATAGCCTACAGACTCATACATATTTGGCATGTATTGATAGTTAGGGCTATTCTTATCAGAACAAGATGATGCTGAAATAATCAACCCTAAGCTTAAAATTATCTTTACGAATTGCTTCATTGTTATGCGTTCTTTTCTTTTACAGTTACTTCAATTGCTCCTGTATCTAATAATAGCTCTTTTAACTCAGCTTCATTACCGTGAACACCTATTTCCATTAAAAAATGATCATCAGTAGTTCTTTTGTCCGGATTCTCAGCCTCCTTAAATGGCCACATTTTACTTCTAAGGTAAAAGGTAATTACCATAAGGTGGGCAGCAAAAAACACGGTAAGTTCAAACATAATTGGCACAAATGCCGGCAAGTTTTCTAAATAACTAAAACTTGGTTTACCACCAATATCTTGTGGCCAATCTTCTATCATGATAAAATTCATCATGGTAATTGCCACGGTAAGTCCCAAACAGCCATATAAAAAAGCCGTAATCGCTATTCTTGTGTCTGATAAGCCCATAGCTTTATCTAGACCGTGAACTGGAAAAGGAGTGTAAACCTCTTCAATATGATGACGTTCTGCACGTACTTTCTTTACGGCATTCATAAGAATGTCATCATCATTGTAAATTGCATGTATAACTTTAGACGCCATTATTGCTTTTTATCGTTCAACAATTTTGCTTGACCTGCCCAGTCATCACGAAGAGCCCTACCCGGAAATTTACCTGTAATCGTATCCAAAAGCTCGTATTCCCTTTCTGTCATTCTAGCTACCTGAGCAAAGGTGTAAATACCTATTTCATTAAGGTTACGCTCCATTTCTGGACCCACCCCTTTAATTTCCTTTAAATCGTCCGCAGATTGAGTAGTTGGATCAAAAGTTCCAATTGAACTTAACAATTCATTTACTCCTACTTTATCACCAACAGCAGGTACAACTTCTCCCATTAATACATCTTGGGTTATTGGCTCTTCCATCAACTTACCTCTTACAGGCATTTCGTACATTGGCTTACCCTCTTCTCTTAATCGCTTATAACGTTCTCCAGAAGATTTTAAAATAGATTTTACCTCTGCTTGCGCAATTACAGGGAATGTTCTTGAGTACAATAAGAATAGAACAAAAAAGAACCCAATAGTGCCAATAAATATTCCGATATCTACGAAAGTTGGAGAAAACATTGTCCATGAAGATGGCAAATAATCTCTATGTAAAGAGGTAACGATAATCACGAAACGCTCAAACCACATACCTATGTTTACCACGATAGATATAAAGAAAGAGAACATGATGCTTGTTCTTAGCTTCTTAAACCACATAAATTGCGGAGAGAATACATTACAAGTCATCATAGACCAATAAGCCCATGCGTAAGGACCCGTAGCCCTGTTCAGGAATGCATACTGTTCATATTCCACTCCAGAGTACCAAGCAACAAATAGCTCAGTAATATATGCACAGCCCACAATAGAACCCGTAATCATAATTACAATATTCATTAACTCTATATGCTGTACCGTGATATACGCTTCTAAATTACAAACCTTACGCATAATGATAAGTAAGGTGTTTACCATGGCAAATCCAGAGAAAATAGCCCCAGCCACAAAGTAAGGTGGAAAAATTGTAGTGTGCCATCCCGGTATAACAGAAGTAGCAAAGTCAAAAGATACAATCGTGTGTACGGAAAGTACTAAAGGTGTAGCCAAACCAGCCAAAACCAAAGATACTTCTTCAAAACGTTGCCAATCTTTAGCCCTACCTGTCCATCCAAAACTTAATAGGCTATATATTTTTTTCTGAAAAGGCTTTATCGCTCTATCACGCAACATTGCAAAATCTGGCAATAAACCGGTCCACCAGAATACCAACGAAACGGATAAATAGGTAGAAATAGCAAATACATCCCAAAGCAAAGGAGAGTTAAAGTTTACCCACAATGAACCAAATTGGTTTGGTATTGGCAATACCCAATAAGCCAACCAAGGTCTACCCATGTGAATAATTGGAAACAAACCTGCTTGTACAACAGAAAAAATAGTCATTGCCTCTGCAGAACGGTTAATAGCCATTCTCCATTTTTGCCTAAACAATAACAATACCGCTGAAATTAGCGTTCCTGCGTGCCCGATACCTACCCACCATACAAAGTTGGTAATATCCCAAGCCCAGTTTACGGTTTTATTAAGACCCCAAACTCCAATACCGGTAGAAACCGTATAAATAATACAACCTAATCCCCAAAGGAAAGCTACCAATGCAATGGAAAAAACAATCCACCATTGCTTATTTGCTTTGCCCTCTACCGGCCTGGCGATATCCACAGAAATATCGTGGTAATCTTTATCCCCAAGTACCAAGGGTCTTCTAATAGGTGCTTCGTAATGCGACGCCATATTGACTACTTCTTAGTTTTTCTTTATTCTTTGGTTATGCTTCGTTAGTATTTCTAACTTTTACGTGATAGAACACATTAGGTTTTGTACCTACATGCTCCAATAAGTGATATGCTCTTTTATCATGTTCTAATTCCGCGATTAACGAACCTTCTTCATTCACATCACCAAAATGCAATGCACCGCTACTACAAGCCGCAGAACAAGCCACTGCATTATTAAATTCACCTTTCTCTACTGGTCTACCTTCACGCTTTGCATTCAAAATTACGGATTGCGTTTGCTGTATACAGAAAGAACATTTTTCCATAACACCTCTAGACCTTACCACAACATCAGGATTCAATACCATTTTACCCAAATCATTGTTCATATGGAAATCGAACTCATCGTTGTTATTGTACAAGAACCAGTTGAATCTACGCACTTTATACGGACAGTTGTTGGCACAATATCTAGTACCCACACATCTGTTATAAGCCATATGGTTTTGACCTTGGCGACCGTGAGAAGTTGCCGCTACTGGACAAACGGTTTCACAAGGTGCATGGTTACAATGTTGACACATTACCGGTTGAAAAGCAACCTGAGGATTAACAGAAGGATCTTCTAATTCTCCAAAACCACCTAACGAACCGTTATCTCCAGAAAGACCGCTAAAGCCATCTTTCTTCTCATTATCTTGCTCAAAAGTTTCCTCAGAAGAATAGTATCTATCAATACGCAACCAGTGCATATCCCTAGAAACTCGCATTTCTTTTTTACCTACAACAGGAACATTGTTCTCTGCATGACAAGCTATAACACAAGCACCACAACCGGTACAAGCGTTTAAATCTATAGATAATTTAAAATGATGCCCTACAGAACGATCAAAACTCTCCCACAAATCCACTTCTGGAGACGTTACCAACGTTTCTTGATGATCTAAAGAAACATGTGGTATTGGATTCCATTCATGCGCATCTTTCGTATTAAAATCTTTAAGAGTAGTTTCCTTGATGATATCACCCCTACCCATTAAAGTATTATGCAATTGTATACATGCAAACTCGTGCGTGCCTGCCGCTTTACTTATAGAAACAGATTGAACAGCATTAAAGCCTTTGTAAACCTTAAACGCATTAACACCGGTTTGCATTTCTTCTTGCAAGCCATCTTTTCTTCCGTAACCAAAAGAAAGACCAACGGTGCCTTTTGCTTGACCTGGTTGAATCAACACCGGTACGTTCTGCAATGTTACACCATCTACGGTAACATTTGCATAACTACCATCCAAACCACCATTAGCCACATTATAATTTTCTAACCCAAGTGCTTCAGCATCTGTTTTAGAAACCGTTATATAATTATCCCAACTTACTCTAGAAATTGGATCAGGAAACTCTTGCAACCAAGGATTGTTAGCCAACTTACCGTCACCCATTCCGGTTTTAGGATACAGAACCAACTCCATTCCTTCTACTTTAGCAGAAGCTAAAGCCCTTAACGCTGCACTTAAAGTAGAAACCGCACCAACAGCTTCGTCACTAGCAGCAGCATCCTCAGTTACATTCGTTTCAACACTAACGTTAGTTTCTGGCATTTCATAAACACCATCTTGCAAAGCCTTGTTGAAATTACCACCTTCACCTAATATGTTAGTTGTCCAATTTTCTTTTACAAAATCATAATAAGAAACATCACTTCCCATCCACTTTAAAAGAGCGGATTGAAATTGACGCGTATCGAACAATTCCTTAATTACAGGCTGGGTAAGACTATAAAATCCTTTTTTAATCTGAACATCTCCCCAAGACTCCAAATAATGGGAAACAGCAGCAACATGCGTAACCGCATTAGCTGTCTCATCTTGATTATATGAGAAAGAAACAGAAACATCAACTTTAGATAAAGCTTCTGTAAATTCTTTAGCGTTAGGCAAAGAATAAGCTGGGTTAACCCCATCTATCAATAACATTCCCACCTTACCGGCTTTCATATCAGCGATTAGCTTATTTACCTTAGCAGCATTACCCTGCCTTATATATCTAGGAGCAGTTACATCTATAACCACACTACCTAACGCTTTGTTCGCAGCTAATGTAGCAGTTTGAGCATTTACATCACTCAACCCTGTCACCACTACAACATTACTTTTTCCAACTTTTTCTATTTCAGCAACAAGCGTATTCACTAAGGCATCCACAGCAGAATCTCCACCAGATACCGGAACACCATTTAACTTACCACTTAATTTTGCCAACACTAGTTTTTGATTCGCCGTATTCATAGGAACACGCTTATCCGCGTTAGCACCAGATAGAGACATATTAGCCTCTAACTGCACGTGACGTGACATTTTACCATTTTTAGGTACACGCTTCTTAGCATAAGCAGCATCAAAACCACCACCTTGCCAATCACCTAAAAAGTCGGCACCAAAAGATATGATAAGTTCAGCTTTGGAAAAATCATAATCCGGTAAAGCACGTTGCCCATACATTTTTTCAAAGGCGATAACTGCAGCCTCCTCAGAAATGGCATCATAAGTAACATGATTAACACCTTCAAATTTCTCAGAAAAGGCAGCAATTAACTTTTCTGTTGAAGGACTAGCATAAGTCTGGGTCAATAATGCAATTTGCTTACCTGAACCCTGTAATGCATTTAGCTTTGCTTTTACCGTTGCATCCAAAACATCCCAAGATACAGGCTCACCACCTGCCAACGGACCCTGCAAACGCTTGCTATCGTATAAATTAAGAACAGAAGCATTTACCCTTGCATTGGCATTACCCATTACAGATGCCCTGTCATTATTTTCTATCCTAATTGGCCTACCTTCACGGGTTCTAACCAAAATACTTGCAAAATCGTAGCCATCTGCAATAGATGTAGCAAAATAACTAGGAACCCCAGGAACTATATTCTCTGGCAAAACCACGTAAGGAACAGATTTATGAACAGGACCCTCACAAGCAGCAATAGTGGCAGCTGCAGTACTAAAACCAACATACTTTAAGAAATCCCTTCTTGTAGTACTTGATTCCTCTAACGTTTGCTTATCCCCTAGAAAATCGTCCACAGGTATTGGCTCCGCAAACTCATTTTGCTTTAGCGTCTCAACAATGGAATTGTTCGGATCTAATTCCGCTTCACTTTTCCAATATTTCTTGTTTGATGCCATATTTATATATCGAAATAACTTCTTTATTAATTAATAGTGGCATTTACCACATTCCAAACCACCCATTTGAGCAGCGGTCAACTTTTCCACACCATACTTCTTGGAAAGCTCGTCATGGATTTTCTTGTAATACCCATTATCCGCCAATTGCACCTCTGTTTCTCTATGACAGTTAATACACCAACCCATGGTTAAAGGCGAATATTGATACATTATCTCCATCTCCTCCACAGGACCATGACAGGTCTGACACTCGATTTTACCAACAGTTACGTGTTGCGAGTGATTGAAATATGCAAAATCTGGAAGATTATGAATTCTAACCCATTCTACAGGCTGACTTTCGCCAGTGTACTTCTGATTCTCTTCATCCCAACCTACAGCCTTATAAAGCTTCTTAATTTCACCGGTATAGAACTCATTGGTATACCCATTTGCCAAATCCTCAGCAGAAGGCCCTTCAGGGTTGCCTTTGTATTCATAAATAGACTTATGACAATTCATACACACATTTAAGGATGGAATACCCGAATGCTTGGAAGACCTAGCAGAAGAGTGACAATACTTACACTCTATCTTATTGTCACCAGCGTGGATTTTATGCGAGTAATGAATTGGTTGCACAGGAGCATAACCTTGATCAACACCAATCTGAGACATCCAAGAGTACGCAAAATACGCACTACCCAACAACAGAACAATTACAGAACACAGCACCAAAAACTGATTCTTAGCAAATGCTTTCCAGATTGGCAAGCGCTCCTCTTGTTCCTTTTCAAGAACAACACCATTAGCCTCAGCAATTCTTCTAAGCGTCCTGTTGACCAAAATCAACATAACCACCAACAGACCAAAAACCACAGCTAAGGCACCAAGAACCACTTCATTGGAAATTCCAGAAGTACTTGCCGCAGCCACAGCTTCACCAGAAGCAGCCGCAGGTTTTGCAGCAGCCTTTGGAGGCGCAGCAGTGTACGCTAAAATATTATCTATATCCTCATTGGACAAGGTTGGAAAAGCGGTCATAGCCGCCTTGTTGTACTCATTGTAGATTTTATTGGCGTAAGCATCGCCAGAGGCAATCATACCCGGGCTATTTTTAATCCACTTATACAACCATTCTTTATCCAAACCTTCTTCTTCCGCCAATCGCGTTTCCACATTAGCCAAAGCAGGCCCTGTCATCTTACGATCTAACGCATGACAGGCAGCACAGTTTTGATTGAACAATTGCTTACCTTTAGCTGGATCCCCATCTACAGAAGCACCGTCGGCAGCGTCTTGTGCTACTACGGATACCGTTATCATCTGCGAGAACAGAAGTAAACCTAAACCAATAATCTTTGAAAATTGAATGCGGTTGAACACCTTTTTCATATTAACGTAATTGCTGTCTTATTTTTGGCACGATGTTTTCTTTTGAGGCTAAGATATTTAGCTTTTACACCGTTTCAAATTGCTGACAAAAATACGACACAGCAGGGTTTTTTTAAATGTTAAGGTATTTATAATAGTTAATTTATAATAGTTCTAAATAACACCAATCAGCATTGTTTAAAGTTTATAAAGTACATTTGCTCATAGAAGAATTAAAAGATGAAACATAAGTTTATTTATACATCGCTGTTTTCCATATGTTTTGGACTAGCTTGTGCCCAAATGGAACCTAAAGAAGGAACTGTGAACATTCAACAACCACAGGAACTAGATAAAATGGTTACTATTTATAAAAGCGCAAATGCCAATAGTGGTTATTACCAAATTCAGGTTGGTTTTGGGGATCGAAATACCGCTTTTCGCCTTAAAGAGGAAGTAGACAATGATTTTCCAACGTGGTATTCCAAAATTGAATTTCAAGAACCCACCTACAGGGTTAGATTAGGCAAATTCAGAGACAAATTAGAAGCGGACAGAAAGTTCCTAGAAGTGCGCAAGAAATATCCAAGAGCAATGCTCTTAAAAATAGAAAAGGATTAAGCTAAACACTTAATCCTTTTTTTTATTTCTTACTTTCCTAAAAGCGCATTATAATTTCTTTTTAACCGCTACTTCTTGGTAAGCTTCTAAAACATCCTCTATTTGAATATCATTATAGTTCTTAACCTGTAAGCCACAATCATATCCTTTAGACACTTCTTTTACATCGTCTTTAAATCGCTTAAGCGAGGCGAGCTCTCCAGTGTAGATTACCACACCATCACGAATCAATCGTATTTTAGAATTTCTATAAATCTTACCGCTCGTTACCATACAACCAGCAATGGTTCCAATTTTAGAGATTTTAAATGTCTCCCTGATTTCTGCGGTTCCGGTAACCTCTTCTTTCATCTCTGGAGACAACATACCCTCCATAGCATCCTTAAGGTCATTTATAGC
The DNA here is from genome assembly GCF_002072105.2 of Croceivirga radicis. Taxonomy (GTDB): domain Bacteria; phylum Bacteroidota; class Bacteroidia; order Flavobacteriales; family Flavobacteriaceae; genus Croceivirga; species Croceivirga radicis. The sequence goes on along the minus strand of NZ_MTBC01000002.1, from coordinate 189,294 downwards.
ATCGTAGATTATGGAGTAAGTTCTAATATCGATTTCCTCCTTATCGGCCACCATCCTGGCATTACCCATTGGCCTAACGTTAAAGCCAATAATAATAGCGTCAGAAGCACTTGCCAACAATACATCAGACTCTGTTATGGCACCAACACCTTTATGAATGATGTTTACCTGAATCTCATCTGTAGATAGTTTCTGGAAAGAATCCGTTAATGCCTCCACAGAACCATCCACATCTCCCTTAAGGATAATATTAAGTTCTTTAAAGTCGCCCAAAGCAATACGCCTTCCAATTTCATCTAAAGTGATATGGCGTTGCGTACGCACTGATTGCTCACGTTGTAATTGAGAACGTTTAGCAGCAATTTGTTTTGCCTCACGCTCATCTTCCATTACATTAAACTTATCACCAGCTTGCGGCGCACCATCCAATCCTAAAATAGATACTGGTGTAGCAGGACCCGCTTTCTTGATATCCTTACCACGCTCATCGTGCATTGCTTTAATCTTACCACTACAGGTACCAGCCAATACATAATCACCAATAGACATAGTTCCGTTCTGCACCAATACGGTAGAAACGTAACCCCTTCCCTTATCCAAGAAGGCTTCTACAACGGTACCAACAGCAACCCTATTTGGGTTTGCCTTCAGCTCCAATAATTCAGCCTCTAATAATACTTTCTCCAACAACTCTTTAACACCCTGACCTGTTTTAGCAGATATATCATGAGACTGTATTTTTCCACCCCAATCTTCTACCAGTAGGTTCATTTGCGCCAAACCTTCTTTAATTTTATCAGGATTTGCCGTTGGCTTATCAATTTTATTTATTGCAAATACAATTGGGACACCTGCTGCCTGCGCATGGCTTATAGCCTCTTTGGTTTGCGGCATGATATCATCATCCGCAGCAACAACAATAATAGCTATATCCGTTACCTGTGCACCTCTAGCACGCATTGCGGTAAACGCCTCGTGACCTGGCGTATCTAAAAACGCTATCTTTTGACCGTCTTCCAATGTAACTCCATACGCGCCAATGTGCTGGGTTATACCCCCACTTTCACCTGCAATTACATTTTCTTCCCTGATGTAATCCAATAAGGATGTTTTACCGTGGTCTACGTGACCCATTACCGTTACAATTGGCGCCCTTGCAACCAAATCCTCTGCCGCATCTTCAATTTCCTCAATGGACTCCTCTATTTCCGCGGTTACAAACTCTACTTCATAACCAAATTCATCCGCAACAATGCTTAATGTTTCAGCATCCAGACGCTGGTTCATGGTAACCATCATCCCTAAAGACATACATGCAGAAATTATCTGGGTAGACGAAACGTCCATCATAGTTGCCAATTCGTTTACGGTCACAAACTCCGTAACTTTTAACAACTTACTTTCTTTTTCCTGCTGCTGTAAATCTTTCTCGGTTTGTTGCCTGTGAAGGTCTCTTTTTTCCCTCCTATACTTGGCTCCTTTACCTTTAGAGGATTTTCCTTGAAGTTTTTCGAGGGTTTCCCTAACCTGCTTTTGAATTTCTTCTTCTGTAGGCTCTACCTTGGGAACATTAGTTCTTTGGCCTCCTTTGCGGTTATTGTTTCTACCCCTGTTGTTATTGTTGCCCTGTCCTCCAGGTTTATTACTTACAATACGTTTACGCTTGCGCTTTTTATCACCGGCCTGACCTTTTTTGTCGTCTTTCTTCTCTTCTTTCTTCTTCTTTGGACGTTCAAACTTACTTAGGTCTATTTTGGCTCCAGTTATTTTTGGACCAGATAATTTTTGATACTTCGTTTCCAAGGTATCTGAACCCAATGTTGGCGCAGGTTCCTCTTTTTCTGTAGTCGCCTCTTCTTTTTTTGCCACAGGTTTAGGCTTTTCTTCCTTTTTAGGTTGAACTTTCTCCACTACTACCTCGGGCTTTTTAACTTGCTCTACAGGTTTTGGCTTTGGCTCTTCCTGCTTCTTTTCTACAGGTTTTTCTACCACTTTTTCCTGAACCGGTTCCGGTTTTTTCTCTACCTGCTTAGGCTCTTCTTTTACCTCTCCAGGTTTTTTACCCAAATCTATTTTACCAACCGTTTTTGGACCAGAAAGCTCTACCCTACCTTTAATAACTTCTCTTTCTGCTTGGCGCTTTTCTCTAGCAATACGTTTTTCCTCTTGCTCACGCTCCATTTGCATACGAAGTTCTTCCTTCTCCTTCTGCTTCTCTTCCGCAACCTCTTTAGAGGCTACTTTCTTGCTCTTATCGGTCTGGAATTCATCCAACAGTACTTGATATACTTCACTAGATATTTTGGTGGTTGGCCTAGCGTCAATATCATGACCTTTAGACGACAAATAGTCTACCGCCCTATCCAATGAAATATTCAATTCCCTTAGAACTTTATTTAATCTTATTGTTGGGTTTCCTGCCATAAAAAATTCTATACTCCCTTAAAATTTGCTGCTAATATATACTTTAATCTTCAAATTCAGCCTTTAGAATGCGCACCACTTCATTCACCGTCTCTTCTTCCAAGTCTGTACGCTTAACCAAATCTGCAACATCTTGCTCCAACACACTTCTAGCAGTGTCCAGACCAATTTTCTTGAACTCTTCTATAATCCAAGCATCTATTTCATCAGAAAACTCGGTAAGCTCAACATCTTCCTCAACGCCCTCTCTAAATACATCTATCTCATAACCTGTTAGTTGACCCGCCAACCTTATGTTGTGACCTCCACGACCAATTGCCTTGGACACTTCTTCTGGTTTTAGATAAACCTGGGCTGTTTTTTTCTCATCATCTAACTTAACACTAGTAACCCTAGCCGGACTTAGCGCTCTTGTTACCATTAACTGTGCATTGTTAGTGTAATTGATAACGTCTATATTTTCATTACCCAACTCCCTAACAATACCATGGATCCTAGACCCTTTCATACCCACACAAGCACCTACCGGATCAATTCTATCATCATAAGAATCTACAGCAACCTTTGCTTTTTCCCCAGGTATTCTAACCGCTTTTTTAATCGTAATTAAACCATCAAAAACTTCTGGTATTTCCTGGAAAAATAACTGCTCTAAGAATTTAGGCGCGGTTCTAGACATTATAATAGCGGGCTTATTACCTTTAAGCTCAACACTTTCTATAATACCTCTCACATTATCTCCTTTTCTAAAAAAGTCAGACGGTATCTGTTTGTCTTTTGGCAAAATAATCTCGTTACCCTCATCATCTAAAAGGATAACCGCTTTATGCCTGATATGATGCACCTCAGCCGTGTAAATCTCACCTTCTAAATCTTTGAACTGCTTATAAATTGTGGTATTATCGTGCTCATGAATTTTAGAAATTAAATTTTGACGTAACGCCAAAATTGCTCTTCTACCCAAATCCATCAACTTCACTTCTTCAGAAACATCTTCCCCAACTTCAAAATCGGGCTCAATTTTCCTAGCTTCTGATAAAGAAATTTCCTCGTTTGGCTCTTCAACCTCACCATCTTCCACAACCACACGGTTCCTCCATATCTCCAAATCCCCTTTATCCGGGTTAATAATGATATCAAAGTTATCGTCCGAACCAAATTTCTTTTTAAGGGCATTACGGAATACTTCTTCCAAAATAGCCATTAGCGTTACCCTGTCTATAAACTTATCATCCTTAAATTCCGAAAAGGATTCAATAAGCGCCATGTTTTCCATTGCGGTCTACAATTAAAATTTTATTACAACTTTAGCTTCAATAATATCAGAAAAATCAATCACTTGTTCTTTCTGTACGGTATGCTTTCCCTTGCCAATTGGTTTTGGCTCCCTAACCTTCCAAACAAGGGTAATGTTCTGATCCGAGGCCGCCTCTAATTTTGCCTCAATTGTTTCCTCCTGAGTTCTAACTTTTAGATTACGCCCAATATTCTTTTTATACTGCCTTGGCATTTCTAACGGCGTAGTTGCCCCTGCAGAAGTAACTTCTAAAGAAAAATCAATTTCTTCCCGGTCCAAATTATGCTCTATTCCCCTGCTCACGTCCATACAGTCTTTTAGACTAATACCCTTATCGCCATCCAGAACAACTTTTATATGATTATCCGCACCTACGGTGAAAGAAATCAAAAACAAATCTGGCCTTTTTTCCAAAGCACCATCTAATAAAGCTTTAACGGTATCTTTAAACATAAACTAGTTAGCAAAAGAAGAGGGGACCTTAAGTCCCCTCTGATTACTTTTATATTCGCTTTCAGCATTGCAAATATATGATAATTAAATGGTTTGCAAAAACTGATAGAAAATAAAAAATCCCGCACACAGAGAGGGGATTTTTATTTGTTGGCCTACAAGGACTCGAACCTTGAACGACTGAACCAAAATCAGCTGTGTTACCAATTACACCATAGGCCAGTACCATTTTGAGCGTGCAAATTTAATACAAACTTTTTGTAACGCAAACATTTTTTGAAATATTAATTTTTAAAAGTTGGTTTTTCCTGTTAAACCTTTTAGAAAAACGGGGTTTCCTTTTTTAATATTTTGGTAAATTCGCCCCCATAGGTAAACCTAACACCACATGTTCGAGAAAAATTACGACAAATGGAACACCATCTTTGGATGGATAGCTTTTGCAATAGCACTTATTACGTATAGCTTAACCGTAGAACCCACCGGTAGTTTTTGGGATGCCGGAGAATACATTACCACATCTGCAAAGCTACAAGTTGGCCACCCACCAGGAGCCCCCCTTTTACAAATGATTGGTGCCTTTTTCTCAATCTTTGCGTTTGGTGATGCAAGTAAGATTGCGCTTATGGTTAACCTAGTTTCTGTAGTTTCTAGTGCATTTGCCGTTTTATTTACCTTTTGGATAATTACCAATCTAACTCGTAAGTTGGTAAAAAAGAACAAAAAATTAAATAATCATAATATCCTAGCCATTTTTGGTAGTGGTATGGTGGGCGCCTTAGCCTTTACCTTTTCTGATAGTTTTTGGTTTAACGCGGTAGAAACAGAAGTGTATGCCATGGCCAGTTTTATTATGGCATTATTACTCTGGCTAGGGTTAAAATGGACCGATCGCTTGGACGACCCAAGGGGCAACAAATGGCTTTTGCTCATTTGTTTTGTAATTGGATTGGTTTTTGGCATTCAATTTATGGGCTTTTTGGCCATACCTACCATAGGCCTTCTCTATTACTTTAAAAAATACAAAGAGGTAACCATTAAAAACTTTTTACTGGCCAATATTGCAGTTGTTGCCATTTTAATGTTGGTATACAAATTCTCCCTAACCTATGTTTTAAAATTGTTTGGATGGAGCGAGGTATTTTTCATCAATCAAATAGGCCTTCCTTTTAACTCAGGAACCATAATTATGGGCTTACTCTTTGTAGCAGTGTTTTATTTTGGGTTAAAATACACCAGAGACAATAAGTATTACAACGCTAATTTAATAGTGCTTTGTTTTATGTTCTTAATACTTGGTTTTTCTTCTTGGTTAATGTTACCCATAAGAGCAAACGCCAGGACTGTAGTTAATGAGAACAACCCGGAAGATGCGCGTTCTTTGCTAGCCTATTACAACAGAGAGCAATACCCTAGTCCTGAAAGTCCATTTTATGGTGCTTATTATTCCAATTCATTTGCAGGGCCTGGAGATGATATTGATGAAAAACCTAAATATGAAAAGGACGAAAAAGCAGGGAAATATGTAATAGTAAACAATTATAAAGACGCCTTACAAGGCCCCAACAAAAAACATATTGGTTTTTTACCCAGATTATGGAGTGAGCAGCATGCAGAAAATTACATGCGTTATTTTGGCCGCTTGGATTTTAAGATTAAACCAGAGTATATATCTGATTTACAACTAAGAGATGCCGTAAAGCAATTTAAACAACTAGACGCAGAAGGCGAGATTGATACCGAGCAATATATTAAGTTTCTCAGGAGTTTTGCAGATTACATAGATGTACAGCCACCTAGTTTGGGACAGAACCTATCTTATTTACTTGAATTTCAATGGAGTTATATGTACATGCGTTATTTTATGTGGAACTTTGTTGGCAAACAAAACGACGTACAAGGCAGGTATGACAATAACGGCCAATGGCTTAGCGGAATTGGTTTTGTAGACAGCATACGATTAGGAAGTCAAGAAAATTTACCTTCAGAAGTTTTGGATAACAAAGCAAGGAACACCTATTTCTTTTTACCGCTTCTGTTAGGAATTATTGGCCTAGTATTTCAAATAAGCCGTAACCCAAAACATTTTTGGGCTCTTTTCGTGTTTTTCCTGTTTACAGGTTTGGCTATTCAGTTTTATACCAACCCTACCATCTTTCAGCCTAGAGAAAGAGATTACTCTTTGGTTGGTTCTTTCTTTATTTTTTGTATTTGGATCGGTATAGGTGTTTATGGCTTGTTCGATGAGCTAAGAAAACTTTTAAACCCAAAACTTTCCGCACCGATCATCACCATTGCGTGTTTATTAAGCGTACCGTTTGTTATGGCCTACCAAAACTGGGACGATCATGACCGTTCTGGAAGATATACCGCCAATTCTAGTGCAAAGGCTTATTTAGCCTCGTGCCAAGAAGATGCCGGAGCCATCTTGTTTACTATAGGAGATAATGATACTTTCCCGTTATGGTACGCACAAGAAATTGAGGGATACAGAACAGATGTTAGAGTAGTGAACACTAGTTTATTTGCTACGGATTGGTACATTGATCAAATGAAACGCAAAGCGTATGAGAGCGACCCTATACCTTCTCAACTAACTCATGACAAATATAGCTACGGCACCAGAGATGCGGTTTACTATCAAGGAGTAACCGAGAATAGGTGGAGCATTAAAGATTTCATGAACTGGATCGGTAGCGATAAACCACAGACCAAATTTAAATATCTATTGGAAAAGCAAGGAAGAGACTTAAGTGGCTTTTCTGAAAGCAATCTGGACATTGTATACTATCCTACCAACAAAATTAGAATTCCCGTAAATAAAGAAAATGTGTTGGCTAGCGGATTGGTAAAACCAAAAGATAGTGCCCTTATCGTAGATTACATAGATATAGATTTGCCCCAAAGCGCATTACCTAAAAACAGGATTTTAATGTTGGATATTATTGCCAATAATGATTGGAAAAGACCAATTTATTTCTCTGGCGGTAGTTTTGATAGTGCAGAATATATTTGGATGAAAGAGTATTTACAACTAGATGGGCTTGTTTACAAATTAGTACCTATTAAGACCGAAAACCAAAGCCCTTACGAAATGGGAAGGGTAGATTCCGATTTAATGTTCAACATAGTCAAGAACTGGGAATGGGGCAACGCCGGAAGTCCAGATATTTACCATGATCCGCAAACGCGCTCACAAGGCCTTTCTTTTAGAAGTAATTTGGCACGATTAACAGAGACATTAATAGCGGAAAACAAAATAAATAAAGCCAAAGAAATTATTGATATAAGCATGGAAAACATGCCAATAGAATATTTTGGATTCTATGCTTTTGTAGAACCTTTCTTAGATGGTTATTACAAGGTTGGTGAAAAACAAAAGGCACGTGAAACGTTTGAACGCCTAAAGAAAATTTACCAAGAAAGACTAGAATACTATGCTAGTATTCCAAGAGATGAGCAATATGAGAACATTGAAGAAATCTTAAGCAATCTAGGAAGCTACCAACGCATTGTTTTTATTTTAGATGACAATAACGATAGTGAATTTGCCGAAAAAGAATCCCTCATATTAAGAGAGTATATAGGTTTGTTTAACAATTTTATTGATGATTCTGATACCCAAATACCTCCTGTAAATAGCGTACCGGAATCAGAGCGATTGGAAATACCGGTAGATACTATCCCGGATGATACAAATTTAATACAAGAAGACAATGTTTCCGTGGAAAATTAATCCATGGGAACATTGTCCTATTTAAAATTGTGGTAAAAGAGATTTATGAAGGTGATTGCCTAAATATACTCGTTCAATATTCCTATTAACGTATTGGCATCTGCTTCGCCGCTTTGGCGCCAAACCATTTCACCTTTCTTGTATATCATCAGTGTTGGCAGGCCTTTTATTCTTAACGCCTGTGACAATTCTTTGTTCTTTTCCACATCAATCTTAATCACTTTTCCCTTATCACCTAAAGCTGCAGCTACATCTCTTAACACCGGGTGCATAGAGGTAGAAGTTTCGTTCCAATCGGCATAAAAATCCAATAAAACGGGTACGTTCAAATCAATAAGTTCTCCAAATTTTGACATGGAATATGCTTTTATAAAATCAAAAGTAAGAAAAATAGTTAAAGCTTAATTTCACAGAAACCCTAACAAACCGGCATTCTAGTTAAAATCAAGTTAAACCCTTCTTTTTTAATTTAATCACGGTTACCTCTGGCCAAATACCTACTCTACCTGGGTATCCTAAAAAACCAAAACCTCTATTCACATTTATATACTGGCCTAGCTCTTCATAAATACCGGCCCAATAGGTATAACGCCATTTAACCGGACTCCACTTAAACCATCCTGGAATCTCAATGCCAAATTGCATTCCATGGGTATGCCCACTTAACGTTAAATGGTAATGATGGTCGTCATGTATTATTTCTTGCTCCCAGTGAGAGGGGTCATGACTCATTACTATTTTAAAATCGTCTTTTTGTATTCCTGCCACAGCTCTTTTTAAATCACCCGCTTTCTTAAAGCCACCTGCCCCCCAATTCTCTACACCAATCAAAGCTATACGGGCGCCATTTTTTTCTAGATAGCTATTCTCATTCAACAACAACCTAAAGCCCATCTCTTTTTGCATGGCTTTTAGTTCTTCTAAGTTTTTTGCCTTAGCCTCGCTGGTTTCCCATTCTACATAATCGCCATAATCATGATTACCAAGTACCGAAAACTTACCATCTTTTGCTTGTAGTGACCCAAAAAGTGTTTTCCATGGTTTCATCTCGCTAGCCATGTTATTTACCATGTCTCCAGTAAACAATATAACATCGCTATTTTGTTGGTTAATTAGGTCTACCCCATATTCTATTTTCTTGTAATCATCAAAACTACCGGAATGAATGTCAGATATTTGGGTGATTTGATAATTGTGAAACGCTTCTGGCAAATCATCGAACTCCAATTCGTAAGTTAAAACCTTATAATTGTATTTGCCCTTATACATACCGTAAAGCAAAGCCCCAAAGGGTAAGGCAGCCAACCCTAAGCCCAATACACTTAAAAATCTACGCCTTGCTGGTATGGTAAACTCCTTATCTGTGTTAAACCATTTATTATACGTACCTACCAAAAGCCTAAATATATCTTCTCCAAACAAAAAAAGTATCGTAATTAATTGAAAGGATAGCATTGCCAAAAGAAAACCAAATGCATAACTCTTAGGTCTACTTAGCACTCTACCAGAATCTGCAATAGAAAACTGATAAATAAAATTACCTATAACAAGGAGCGATACAAATATAAAGCAGTAGTGAACCCAAGGTTGCCTGGTAGCGGTACGTATACCTTGTAGCGCATAAAAGCCCATTATTAGGTACAACACAACAAAAAATATCCAGCGAAGCATAGCTTTTTTAACAAATATATTGGTTTACCTATGGTAAGGCTAGGTATTTCACATTATTTAACGGCATCTATTACCTCCTTTATCGTCTTTAATTGACTGTAAGCTACGTGATGTTCCGCAAGGTGTTTGGTAGCGTTCATTGGTATTTTTCGATTTACGGATATTGAATTTTCAAATCCTGAGCCTGATAGATGAATGGCCCGTAAGCCCGCATTTTTGAATAATTGGGCATTGTCTGCAGAAACCCCACCACCTGCCATTATGGTAATTGCGGTTTTAGATTGCCATTTTACTAGTTTATCCAAGGCATTGACAGCACTTAAATGCTTACCAGACGTAAGTACTGTATGCACCCCTATATCCTCTAAAACAGCCAAATCTTTTTCTGGCTCAGTTAACCAATCAAACGCTCTATGAAAGGTGAATGCAGTTCCTTGGCATTGTTTCACCAATTCTCGGGTTTTTTGTATATCCAAATCATTATCCCTAGTTAACGCCCCAGAAACAATACCTTTTACCCCCAAAGAGAGGCAAAAATCAATATCTGCCTGTAACACCTTAAATTCATCTTTTGTATAGGTAAAATGGGCACTTCTAGGCCTAACCAACACATGAACCGGAATAGAAACGGCTTGCATTACCGTTTTTAACATCCCCGCAGATGGGGTAACCCCACCAACACCTAACTCTGAACAAAGTTCTATCCGGTCAGCATTAGCGTTCATCGCCCGTATGGCGGAGGTGAGCGAATTGGCACAAACTTCTACCAACATATTCCTATATTTAAAAAGCTAAAAATAAACAACCATAGATGAAACGGAGAAAATTCTTAAAAAATTCCAGCCTAACCACTGCGGCGGCTATTTCTGCACCAATTATTGCCTCTTGTAACAATACAGAAACAAAAAAAGAAACACCCAGCACCGTATCAAATCCAGTGAAACCAATAGTGGTGTGTACTTGGGATTTCAAAAATGCCACGGCCAAAGCGTGGGAAGTTTTAAGTAAAGGCGGCACCGCGTTAGATGCTGTAGAAGAAGGGGTACGTGTAGAGGAAGCAGACGAAAAAAACGAAACCGTTGGCAAAGGTGGCAGGCCAGACCGTGATGGTAACGTAACCCTAGACGCCTGTATAATGGATAAGGATGGAAACTGCGGTTCTGTTGTTTATTTACAAAATATAGCACACCCTGTTTCTGTGGCACGTAAGGTAATGGAAGAAACGCCACATATAGTTTTAGCTGGTAGAGGTGCTGAACAGTTTGCCTATGAGCAAGGATTTAAAAAAGAAGACCTTTTTACAGAAAGCACAAGAAAACAGTATGAAGAATGGAAGAAAACTTCTAAATACGAAACAATAATCAATATAGAAAACCATGATACCATTGGCATGCTTGCCATTGATGAAAAAGGCGACATTGCCGGCGCTTGCACCACTAGTGGAATGGCCTATAAAGTGGCTGGCCGTGTTGGTGATAGCCCAATTATAGGCGCAGGACTTTTCATTGACAATGAAGTAGGCGGAGCTACCGCAACGGGTGTGGGCGAAGAAGTAATCCGTACCGTTGGTAGTTTTTTAATCGTAGAACTCATGAGGCAAGGTAAAAGTCCGCAAGAAGCCTGCGAAGAAGGAGTAAAACGTATTATGGCTAAAAACAAGGACCGTAAGGATTTCCAAATCGGTTTCTTGGCTATCAATAAAAATGGCGAAACCGGGGGTTATTGTGTGCATCCAGGTTTTACCTATAGGGAATATTCTCCTAAAGGACATGAAAATGTGCAAGTCAAAAGTTTTTACGAGAAGGCTTAGCCGAGCATTTTAAAAACCTATGACTAGAAATAATCGTTCTGATTTTGGCAAAGGCCTCCCATTGGAACGATTATTTTTTTGTGATTCCTTTAATCCAAAGGTTCCATTCTTAAATCTCGTTGGTAATCTTTAAATTCGTGCTTCTAACACAAATCTGATGTCCGAACAAAAAAGACTATTTCTTTTAGATGCCTATGCCCTAATTTTTCGAGGCTATTACGCTTTAATTAAAAATCCCCGTATTAACAGCAAAGGTATGGATACCAGTGCCATTATGGGATTTATGAATTCGCTTTTTGATGTGATGCGAAGAGAGCAACCAGACCATTTGGCCGTTGCATTTGACAAAGGTGGTAGCGTGGAACGCACAGAAATGTTTGAGGAATATAAGGCAAACAGAGACGAAACCCCAGAGGCTATCAAAATTGCCGTACCCTATATACAAAGCATTTTAAAGGCAATGAAGATACCTGTTGTAGAACTAGAGGGTTATGAGGCGGATGATTTAATTGGTACGCTATCCAAGCAGGCCGAAAAAGAAGGCTACAAGGTGTTTATGGTGACTCCAGATAAAGATTTTGGGCAATTAGTAAGTGAAAACATCTTTATGTACCGCCCAGCCCGTATGGGTAATGGTATAGAGATTTGGGGTATTCCAGAGGTGCAAAAAAGATTTGGAGTAGAACGCCCAGAACAGGTTATAGATTATTTAGGGATGATGGGCGATGCGAGCGATAACATACCTGGATTACCTGGTGTTGGAGACAAAACCGCAAAGAAGTTTCTGGAACAGTTTGGTAGCATGGAAGGCTTGCTGGCCAATACGGACCAGTTAAAAGGAAAAATGAAAGAAAAGGTTGAAGCAAATGCGGAACTAGGTAGACTATCCCGACAACTTGCAGAAATCAAGACTGATTGCGAAGTAACTTTTGATGCAGATGATTATGAAATTTGTCCGCCAGATGCTGAAAAAGTACAAGAGCTTTTTGAAGAATTGGAATTTAGACGTCTAAAAGACCAATTTTTAAAATTGTATGCTGGTGAAGCAGATGCCGGTACCCAGATAAGCAACACACCAACTGCCAAAAAAGAAGCTAAAGTAGCAGGCAGTGGACAATTTACCTTATTTGGTGGAGACCCCGCAGAGGCGGCCGCCACTATTGCAGAAACCAATAGCCGTAAAACCATTAAAGATGTAAGCCATCATTATCAATTGGTAGAAGATGGCATGGCTACCGAATTGTTTTTGCAGCAGTTATTACAACAAACTTCGGTTTGTTTTGATACGGAAACCACTTCTTTGAATCCGTTAGAAGCAGAATTGGTAGGTATTGCCTTTAGCTGGAATGTTGGTAAGGGCTTCTATCTTCCCTTTCCAGAAGACCAATTGGCAGCTAAGGAAAAAATTGAACTGGTAAGGCCTTTCTTTGAATCTGATACTATTGAAAAAATAGGGCAAAACTTAAAGTATGATATTAAAGTAATGCATCGTTATGGAGTAGATGTCAAAGGAAAACTTTTCGACACCATGTTGGCCCACTATCTTATTAATCCAGACATGCGGCATAATATGGATGTACTATCAGAAACCTATTTAAATTACACTCCCGTTTCCATAACCGAGCTTATTGGTAAAAAAGGAAAAAATCAATTAAGCATGCGGCAGGTTCCATTAGATAAACAAACAGAGTATGCCGTAGAAGATGCAGATGTAACCTTTCAATTGGCACAACATTTTAAGCCAGAGCTAGAAGAAGCTAAAACCACCAAATTATTTGAAGAAATAGAAATTCCTTTGTTGCGTGTCTTAGCAGACATGGAATCTGAAGGTATAAATCTGGACAAAAATTTTCTTAACTCCCTATCTACAGAATTAGATAACGACATAAAGAGCTTAGAACAAAAAGTATTTAAGGCAGCCGGAGAAGAATTCAATATAGGTTCCCCTAAACAACTAGGCGAAATATTATTTGGCAAACTTAAGTTGGTGGACAAGCCTAAAAAGACCAAAACTGGACAATTCTCCACATCTGAAGATGTATTGTCTTACCTAGCAAAAGAACACGAAATTATAAAGCACGTTCTGGACTATCGTGGCCTTACCAAGCTTAAAAGTACTTATGTTGATGCATTACCAGAACAAGTAGAAGAAGCAACCGGTAGAGTACATACAGATTACATGCAAACCGTTGCCGCAACGGGCCGTTTAAGTAGTAATAATCCCAACCTACAAAATATACCTATAAGAACAGAACGCGGCAGACAAGTACGTAAAGCTTTTGTACCTAGAGATGAAAACTATATACTCTTGGCCGCAGATTATTCTCAAATAGAGCTACGCATCATTGCTGCATTAAGTGAAGAAGACACCATGATAGAGGCTTTTAAAAACGGTATGGATATTCATGCATCAACCGCATCAAAGGTGTTTGGTGTACCGCTAGAAGAGGTTACTCGTGAACAGCGTAGCAACGCCAAAACAGTAAACTTTGGAATAATTTACGGTGTATCTGCTTTTGGTCTTAGCAACCAAACCGATTTAAGCCGCGCCGAAGCCAAAGAATTAATAGATACCTATTACAAAACCTACCCTAAACTTAGAAATTATATAAGTGAACAAGTAGACTTTGCACGTGAAAATGGCTATGTACAGACCGTTCTAGGCAGGCGTAGATACTTAAAAGATATAAATGCCGGAAACCAAGTAGTACGTGGTGCTGCAGAGCGTAATGCCGTTAACGCCCCTATACAAGGTAGTGCAGCCGATATCATAAAAATTGCCATGATCAATATCCATAAGAAATTAGAAGAAGGCAAATACAAAACCAAAATGTTATTACAGGTACATGATGAATTGGTTTTTGATTGCCATAAGGATGAGTTGGAAGAAATGAAGCAATTGATACAATCTGAAATGGAAAACGCCTACAAACTATCTGTTCCTTTGGATGTGGAAGTAGGCATAGGGCAAAATTGGTTAGAAGCACATTAAATAAAAAAAGCACCCGTTTGGGTGCTTTTTTATTATAATTTATTTCTACCATTTAATTTCCAAAACTACCCGCTAATCTTGGTCGCTGTTTTTTACCCACCTTAAATGTATCTATAAAAGCATTCCACTTAATACCGAATTTGTAGGGTTTTAAATCGAACCACAATTTAACCAGTCCTTGATTAGATGAAATCTTTAGTACTTTCTCCAAATTGAACTCTAAATACTCAAATTCATTGGCTTGTTCTTTTAAGCCATCACTATAGGAAAAGGTGTTACCATTGCCATTTAAATAAAAACGCAAACCAGTATATGTTCCCAGCGGTAATTGCATCATTTGTTTGGTTTGTAAAAACAGACCACTATACATGCTCTTTAATTGTACTCCATTTTGACCAAAAAAATCTAGGACCTTATATTCTTCTCCGCTATCTGCAATAGCAGTAATCTTTGATAAATTAAGCACCATCTCAGAAACTTCAAGTTCTTGAACCATTTCGTTCTTTAAAACCACCTCAAATACCTCTTCCCCATTTTCCGTACTAGTAGCATTACCAAATGCATACGGAATTTGCTGCCATGCTGTTGGATAGAATCTTGTATGTTTCATAACAATTCCATTTTATTTTAGGGTACAAAATTCCAAAGTAAGGATAGCTTAGGCATCCAATTAGTTTTCCAATAACTATGCTATATTACCTCTAAACCGCAATTTTATCTAAACTTTAGGTTAAATAAGTAACCATAAGTTCTTTTCTTAGGTCAATATTTAACTAAAAGCACCAGAACATGATTTAAATTAAAGTAGCCTATCTTTATATAAGAAACCAACCAAACCCATTAATGATGAAAAGAATTGTTCTTTATACAATTTGTCTTTTATGTTGTATTAATCTAAATGCCCAAGAATATACCCCTACACAAGCAAACCTTAAAAATAGAGCCTGGTTCCTGGATGCTAAATTTGGACTATTTATCCATTGGGGCATTTATTCCGTTTTGGGGCAACATGAATGGGTTATGGAAACCGAAAAAATTGACATTGAAACCTACGAGAAAATAGCGCCTTTTTTTAATCCAACAGCCTTTAATGCAGAAGAATGGGTATTGATGGCTAAAGACGCAGGCATGAAATATATTACCATTACAACCAAACACCATGATGGTTTTGCCATGTATGACAGTAAAATATCGGATTGGGATATTATGGACCGCACGGCTTATAAAAAGGATATTTTAAAAGAGCTAGCCGCTGCTTGTAAAAAGCACAACCTTAAACTGTTTTTTTATTATTCACAATTAGATTGGCACCATCCAGATTATTACCCAAGAGGCACTACCGGAAAAAGTGCCGGAAGACCAGCAAATGGTAATTGGGAAAATTATATAGACTACATGAACGAGCAATTATCTGAATTGCTTACCAACTATGGGGATGTTGCAGGTATTTGGTTTGATGGCTGGTGGGATAAAAAAGAAGCTAATTGGCAGTTAGACAAAACCTATAAGCTTATTCATAGTTTGCAACCAGCTGCCTTGATTGGAAGCAACCATCATTTAACACCTAAACCAGGTGAGGATTTTCAAATGTTTGAAAAAGATTTACCAGGAGAAAACAAAGGAGGTTTTAGTGGTGAATCTAAAATTGGTAGCCTACCCTTAGAAACTGCAGAAACCATGGCCAGCAAATGGGGTTTCTCCTTACAAGACAAAGCGTATAAAAGCAAAAAAGAACTAATTCAGTATTTGGTAAAGGCAGCAGGCCACAATAGTAATTTTTTACTTAATGTAGGCCCAATGCCCAATGGAAAGATTCAGCCTGAATTTCGTAAAACATTATCAGAAATTGGAGCGTGGACCAAGCAATACGGGGAAAGCATTTATGGCACTAGAAGCGGTCCTATAGCACCACAGATATGGGGCGTTACCACAAAAAAAGGTAAGACTATCTATGTTCATATTTTAGAATGGAAAGATGAGAATTTCCTATTGCCCAAAATAGATGAACCGGTTAAAAACGTCTCTATTTTTAAGAGCAAGGAAAAACTAGATTACAAAAACACGGAATTTGGAACGGTTATTAAGCTACCCAAAGAACTTTTGAATAGTATAGACTTAATACTAGAAGTTACGGTCAAATAATTTTAAACCTATCAATAGCATTTATTACCTAAGAACTACTTCTGTGAGAAAATAAAAATCTTGCATTAATTTATAAACTTACCAAATAGGACAAATAAGTAGACCTTATATATGTCTTCTCTAGTAGTTACCTGCCTTTTTAAAGAGAGGTGCACATATGCGATACCGTTTATCGAAAGTTTTCTCTACGATTTGATTTTTTAAGATTTTTTTAAGATTTTTACACTTAAATGTTATAAAATCCCCGTTTTCACTACACCAATAGGGTCTTCGGAACTAATACAATCTGTGATTTTAAACCAATTATAATTCTATTAAACTAAACCATGAAGAAACAAATTCTATTTGCTTTCCTAGTATGCACATGTGCCAATTTTATATTTGGCCAAAGCGCTAATCTTAAAAAACATGTCATTTATCCTTCGTTTGTAAGGCTACCTATTAAGCCCGTGGTAGAAGATGCCAACAGAACCTATAGTATAGTAAGTTCTAATTCTGAAAGCCTAACCTCTGCATTTCCGCAAAACTACTTTGAGTCTAAAATTAACATTAACGGATTTACCAAATTAGAAAGAGATGCGTATCTAACCATTAACAGTACTTTATTAGATGTAAATATTACTAGTACAGACATAGAAAGAAGAACTAAAACAGAAAAAGATAAAGATGGTAACGAAAAATCTTACACTGAATATAGAGGTATTGTTAACTATACTACAGATGGTAGGGTAACAATAAAATCAGTAGATGAAAACCTAAATTACCTCTTAACTTATAAAGACGAATTAAAGAAAGAAGGTGATTGGACCAGAAATTATAAATCAGCGGCAACCTATGTTAAAAGCATGAACTACCGTACGCTGCGTATGGAATATGTTAAATCCGTAATTGATAATTTAAATTTTAGGGTGAATGAACTTTATGGCTATGTGCCAATTAAACCAATGCGACTTTTTTGGATTTTAAATTCTAAAAAGCATCCTGAAAATCCAGCACAAAAGGAAGCATGGAGTACTATTGAAGCCGCTTTTAAGGGTATGAAGGCCCAAGAACCTGTAAACGGTGTTAAAGAAAGCTTACAACCTGCTATTTCTTACTTTGAAAGTATCCCAGGAAAATACCCTGGAGACGACAAAAAATCTAAAAAATTAAGGTATGGTGCCTATTATAATTTAGGCCATATCTACTTACTATTAGATGATATAGAAAATGCTAAAATTTACGGTAACAAGATTATAGAAAACGATTACGACAAAGGAGACGGAAAACGCTTGATAAAAAGAGCCGACCAACTTGCCGAACTTTTTGACAAAAATCAAGTTAACACAAGACATTTTGAAATCATAACAGAAGACAAAACTGGTTTTAACGCTGTAGAAGCTAACCAAGTAGCCGATAACAACCAAGAAGACGAAGAGGAATTTGATGCTGCCAACCACCCAGATTACTCCCTATCTTACGTTATGATGCAAAGTGGCGATACCCTAGCAGGGTATGTAAACATGACCAAACTAACTAGCTTATACAACAAACTATCTGTTTTTGTAAAGGATTTTGAAGGTAAGACTGTACCAAGAACCATAGCAGCAAGTGAAGTGGATATGGTAGTTTTTGGTAACGGAGAGAAACTTTATACCATACCTTTTAAAGAAGCTGCAGAAGCGGTTACCTTGAACAAAGCAAATACAGGGCACAAATTTGTTAAACGCCTATATAGTTCTAAATACTTTAAGTTGTACCAATTTAGAAATAACGAATTGGTGATTATGCAGAAAGGTTCCAAAGCAGGAGAATCTACCTTATCTACTAAATGGGCTTTAGGTTTTAGAAAACAGTTAGGTGCAATGCTTGGAGAAACTTGTCCAGACTTAGGGGAAAGGGTTAAAGAAAAAGAATTTAGAAATAATTCTGAAGACCTAATTGCTTTTATGAAAGCTTATAAGGAATGTATGGACGAATAAATGAACAAAAAAAGGCTTCCAAATTTGGAAGCCTTTTTTGTTATAATGTATTGACCTCTAGCGCTATTGCCAATTCTTCATTGGTAGGCACTATTAGAACAGGCACAGAACTTTCTTTAGCTATATTTCGCGTGTTAGCAAGTCGTTTATTGTTTAATTCTGCATCCAAATTTATATTAAAACAATCCAAGCCTTCACAAGACTCCCATCGCACGTCGTCACTATTCTCTCCTACCCCTGCTGTAAAAATCAATGCATCAATTCCGCCTAAAGCCGCTATATAGGCTCCAATATATTTTTTAATACGGTACGTATAAATGGCCAAGGCTAAAGCCGCATCTTTATCCCCATCTTTTCTTTTTTGTAAAACCGTCCGCAAATCGTTATCACCCGCAATACCCAACAATCCGCTCTTTTTGTTAACACTTTCCTTTAAATCGGAAACTGTGAAACCTTTCTCATGCAAATAAAAAAGAACAGAAGGGTCTAAATCTCCACTTCGGGTACCCATCATTAAACCTGCTAAAGGGCCTAACCCCATTGTTGTATCAATACAAACTCCATCCTTAATAGCCGCCATGCTACAACCATTTCCTAAATGGATAGAAATTACCTTATACTTTTCTCCCAAACCTAGAAAATCTACACCTTTAGTTGCAACGTATTTATGGGAGGTTCCGTGAAAACCATATACCCGCACCCCATAATCTCTATACCACTCTTTAGGCACCGGATATCTATATGCCTTAGCAGGTAAATCTGCATAAAAAGAAGTATCAAAAACAGCATATTGTTTAACACCTTTAAAAATCTGTTCGGCAACTTCAATACCTTTTAAATTGGCAGGATTGTGTAGCGGCGCCAAACCAAAAAGTTTTTTAATCTCTGCCTTCACCTCTGGTGTAGCCAACATACTTTTCTTTAAAATCTCTCCACCATGTACTACCCGGTGACCAACGGCAAATAAGTCCGTCGGTTGTTCTATGAGCTTTATGGTACCTTCCATTAACCACTGGGCTACCACAGTAAGACCAACTTCAAAATTAGGTATAGCCATTTCCTTTTGTACGCCTTCCTTAGCTTCCGAAGAAAAGGTTACAATGCTTTTTTCTTTTCCGATTTCTTCAATGGCGCCTTTAGCCAAAACCGACTGCTCTGGTAATTGAATTAATTGAAATTTGAGGGAAGAACTACCCGAATTTAAAACTAAGATTCTCAATGTTGTATGGGTTTAGTTGGATATTTTAATCTTCTTGGGCTTGTACCGCAGTAATAATTACCGTGTTTACAATATCATCTACCGTGCAACCCCTGCTTAAATCGTTTATAGGCTTATTAAGCCCCTGTAATACAGGCCCTATAGCCAACGCTCCGGTTTCTCGCTGCACGGCCTTATAGGTATTATTACCTGTATTTAAATCCGGAAAAATCAATACATTGGCTTTACCGGCAACTAATGAGTTTGGCATCTTCTTTTGCCCAACCTGCAAATCAACTGCGGCATCGTATTGTATTGGACCTTCAATTAACAAATTAGGATTACTAGCTTTTACCAATTTAGTAGCCTCACGTACTTTCTCTACTTCTTCCCCCTTACCAGATTCACCTGAAGAATACGATAACATGGCCACTTTTGGCTCCAAACCAAAATTTTTGGCCGTTTGCGCGGAAGAAATAGCAATTTCTGCCAATTGGGCCGCTGTAGGATTTGGGTTAACCGCACAATCTCCGTACACCAGTACTTTGTGCTCCAAACACATAAAGAAAACAGAAGAAACTACATTTACATTGGGTTTTGTTTTTACAAACTGCAATGCAGGCCTTATGGTATGCTGGGTGGTATGTACGGCTCCAGAAACCATACCATCTGCGTCTCCTGAAAAGACCATCATAGTTCCAAAATACGAAACGTCTCGCATTAAATCTTCCGCTATTTTACGGGTAACGTTTTTGTGCTTACGCGCCTCATAGAGCGTTTCTACGTACTGATCAAATTTTACGTATTCTGATGGATTAATTATGGCCACTTTTTCCAAATCTATAGCCAAGCCACTATTGATAATTTTTTCTGTAATTGTTTTAGGGTTCCCCAATAAGGTGACTTTAACTACGCCATCCCTACTTAATATTTCCGTAGCTTTTAAAATACGATCATCCTCACCTTCTGGCAAAACAATATGTTTTTTATTTGCGGTTGCCATCTCCATGATTCGGTAACGAAACATCTTTGGCGTTAAAACATCGGTTTTAAAATTGGTAAACTTATTAATAAGGTAATCCACGTCTACATGTGAATTAAATTCTCGTATAGCCGCATTGAACTTAGTTCTATATTCCAATTTTAACTTAGGAACTATGCTATCTAGGGCTAAAGCGGTATTAAACGTATTAGTTTTCACCTTTAAAATAGGTACTGTCCGTTTTAAGCCTTCTAGAAGATTAATTACCACCGCATCTACATCATGAATACCCGTTAAGACGATGCCAGATATTGATGGGTAGTTTTTAGATTGGTTGGCCTGCAACGTTCCTAAAATAATATCTAAACGGTCTGCCGGTGTAACCACTACACAGCCTTCGCTCATAAATTCTAGATAATTTTTTAATTGCATTGCTGCTATAGACACCCTATGCATTTGTTTTTGGTTCAACTCTTCTTCTCCAAATAAAACCTGGGCTTTTAAAGTCTCTGCTACCTCTGATAGCATAGGAGCAGAAAGTGTAGGAATTTGCGGAATGGCGGAAAACAATTTCTTCTTACCCGTGCCACCAAGTTTTTCACGTAGCATAGACAGATAATCGTCTGTATCATCTTCTTTAACCTTATTCACTATAGTACCAATAACTTCACAATTAAACTCTTCAAACTGGTCTAGAGCAATGTGTAGTTGGCGGGCCAATTCTTTAGGTTTTTTATCCTTACCATTACCTATAAGCAATACCGGCGCACCAATATTTTGGGCAATACGTGCGTTTATTTCAAATTCAAAATGACTGTTTTCTCCAACAAAATCGGTTCCTTCTATCAAAACCACATCGTGTTTTTTCTCCAGATTCTTGTAATCCACAATTATCCTTTCTATAACACGCTCAAACTTGCCCTCCTCCAGTAAATCGCTCATTTCACTAGCTTGAAATGAGAAAGATTCGTCATACGTTTGTTTAGAATTTACCATGCCCAATACCAGGGTAATGTTATCATCTTTTTCTTGTGTGTCTAGGATGATGGGTTTAAAATACCCAACAGTTCCCGTACGTTTAAGCAAGGTATCTACGATGCCAACAGACACTAACGATTTGCCACTATTTGCTTCTAAACCGGATATATAAATTGACTTTGTCATTAACTATTCTGATTTCTTTAAAATTAAGGATTGAAGTATAAATTACCCTGTACTTCCCAGTTTTTCTTGCATTCTTGATTAGACTATAAGTGATCAACCCATAATCTAAAGAAAAATACCATTTCAAAATTCTAGTAAATGGCAGAGGTTAACTATGACGATTGTCAGGTTTATACCGAAGCGACAGGAAAGTTATCAACTGGCTTCATAATTAGCACCCAACGTATCCAGGACCTTTAAAAAGTTTGCAAATTCAGTAGGATTCAAATCTTTTACGGCCAGCCTACGCAAACGTAAAGCTTCTGGCAATACCTTGTCTACAATTTCTGTCCCTACAGTAGTTAGCTCTAATTTAAATCGTTTTAAATCCCCTTCAAAACGCGTTTTTTTTATCCACCCTTTTCGTTCTAAACCTCCAATAACCCTAGAAATTGTGGCCCTATTTCTAAAATTAAGCTGGGTTATTTCACTTTGGGAGGCCTCTTCGCCCATGTTATATACCTGGTGCATTATAACCCATTGTTCTATGGTCATGTGTACATCCAAATTATCAAAGGCCCGCAAATAAGCATCTTGTATTTTTCTTAGTACCAAATCTAGGTGTAGGCCTATGCCGTGAATTTCATCAATCTTGTTCAACATACTACCGCAAAATTTAACCTAAAATTTCTACAAATTCCTAGCGTGATTCAATTTTTCTTATATTTTTGTTGCATCAACAACAATTAATCGATAGTATTAAGCTAAAACTACTGCAATATGGAAGCAAATACACTAGAAAAACAACATACGGAACAGGACTTTATGCCTATTAACGGAACGGATTACGTAGAACTTTATGTTGGTAATTCCTTACAAGCTGCACACTACTACAAAACCGCCTTTGGTTTTCAATCCTTAGCCCACGCGGGCTTGGCTACTGGCTTAAAAGACCGCGAAAGTTATGTTGTGGTACAAGATAAAATTAGATTGGTACTTACTTCTCCATTAAAAAGTGGTACTACCATTGGCA
Source organism: Croceivirga radicis (assembly GCF_002072105.2). Lineage (GTDB taxonomy): Bacteria > Bacteroidota > Bacteroidia > Flavobacteriales > Flavobacteriaceae > Croceivirga > Croceivirga radicis. The sequence continues at coordinate 166,452 of NZ_MTBC01000002.1, read as the reverse complement.
AACACATAGACCAACATGGTGATGGCGTCAAGGTGGTTGCCCTATGGGTAGAAGATGCTACACAAGCCTACAATACCGCCATGGAAAAAGGTGCAAGATCCTATCAAGAACCCATTACAGAAGAAGATACCAATGGCAAAGTAGTGCGTGCGGGCATTTACACGTATGGTGAAACCGTGCACATGTTCGTAGAGCGCAAAGATTACAACGGTACTTTTTTACCGGGCTTTACCAAGTGGGAAACACCAGATTACAACCCGGCCCCAACTGGTTTAAAATATGTAGACCATATGGTAGGTAATGTAGGATGGAACAAAATGAACCATTGGGTAAATTTCTACGAGCAGGTGATGGGCTTCAAAAACATACTTTCTTTTGACGATAATGACATTTCTACCGAGTATACAGCCCTAATGAGCAAAGTAATGAGTAATGGTAACGGCCGTATTAAATTCCCGATAAACGAACCTGCAGAAGGGAAGAAAAAATCTCAAGTAGAAGAATATTTAGATTTTTATGAAGGTGAAGGCGTACAGCATATTGCGGTTGCTACCGATGATATTATTAAAACCGTACGTGATTTACGTTCTAGAGGCGTAGAATTTTTACGAGTGCCAGATACGTATTATGATGTGGTAACTGACCGCGTAGGTGAGATTGATGAGGATATTGCTCCGTTAAAAGAATTAGGCATATTGGTAGACCGTGATGATGAAGGCTACTTGCTACAAATCTTTACAAAACCAGTAGAACCAAGACCTACCATGTTTTTTGAGATTATACAGCGTAAAGGCGCACAATCTTTTGGCAAAGGTAATTTTAAAGCCTTGTTTGAAGCTATTGAGCGTGAGCAAGAACTAAGAGGAACCTTACATTAATTTGGTTACCATTGCGCCATTGGCGTTCTAGTTTTCCGTAACTTAATGGCAATTGCCCAACAAAACCCTTTAACTAAAAACATATGCCTATCTATCACAAACTTGGAAAAATACCTCCTAAACGCCATACCCAGTTTACCAAACCAGATGGCAGCTTGTATTATGAGCAACTGTTTGGCACCATTGGGTTTGATGGTATGAGTTCCCTATCCTATCACATTCACCGCCCTACCCAAGTAAAAGAAATTGGTAAAGCTGTAGATGTAGCACCAAAAATAGCAGTAGCCAAAAACATTACCTCCCGTAAATTTATTGGATTTGATGTTGCTCCCAAGGACGATTATCTGGAATCTCGCGAACCTTTATTGGTAAATAGTGATGTGCATGTAGGCTTGGCAGCCCCTAAAAAATCGTTAACGGAGTATTTCTATAAAAATGCAGACGCAGACGAAATGCTTTTTATTCATAAAGGTTCTGGAACGTTACGTACTTTTTTAGGAAACATTCCTTTTGAATATGGGGATTATTTAATCATTCCTAGGGGAATGATTTACCAAATAGATTTTGATACGGAAGACAATAGAATTCTTTTTGCGGAATCCTTTTCACCCATTTACACCCCTAAAAGATATCGTAATTGGTTTGGGCAATTGTTAGAGCATTCTCCTTTTTGTGAGCGCGATTATAAATTGCCACAAGATTTACAAAGTTTTGATGAGAAGGGAGCCTTCACGCTTAAAATTAAAAAACAAGGCATATTGCATAGCTTAGTCTACGCTACACACCCTTTTGATGTTGTGGGCTGGGATGGTTATAATTTTCCTTACGGGTTTAGTATACACAATTTTGAGCCCATTACGGGCCGTGTGCACCAACCACCACCTGTACACCAAACCTTTGAAACCAACGCTTTCGTGGTCTGCTCTTTTTGTCCACGTTTGTACGATTATCATCCAAAGGCCATACCCGCACCTTACAATCATTCCAATATAGATTCTGATGAGGTTTTATATTATGTAGATGGAGATTTTATGAGTAGAACAGGTATTGGACCAGGATATATTTCCCTGCATCCGGCTGGTATACCCCATGGACCACACCCCGGCACGTACGAAGCTAGCATTGGCAAAAAAGGTACTGAAGAATTAGCCGTTATGATAGATACGTTTAAACCCTTAATGGTTACAGAAAATGCCTTAAAGATAGATGATGGGGCATACTACAAGTCTTGGGTGGAATAATTGAGTTTTACAACAATAGCACAAACACGCTTAAATTAAGTAATGTTTTCTGCTTCAGCAGAAATGAATAAAAAACTATGATAATAAACATACCCGCTAATTCAGATTTTAGCATACATAATATTCCCTTTGGCATTTTTTCTACTAAAGATAGAAGCCCTAGAGCGGGCGTTGCCATTGGCGACCACATTCTAGACTTAGCAGCTGTTGCAGAATTAGATGTATTCAATTTTAATACAGCGGTTTTAGAACGGTCAGATCTTAATGATTTCATTGCTCTTGGAAAAGAAATCACTTCTAAAGTTAGAACCGATATTCAAGCTTGGTTGCAAGACGACAATTCTGTTTTGGCCAATAAGCCTGAGCTTTTTGTGCTCCAAACAGAAGCTCAAATGCACATGCCGGTTTGCGTTGGGGATTATACCGATTTCTACTCAAGCATTGAGCATGCCACTAATGTCGGTAAGATGTTTCGCGACCCAGAAAATGCGCTTTTACCCAACTGGAAGCATATACCCGTTGGGTATCACGGTAGAGCTAGTTCCATTGTGGTAAGTGGGCAACCCATACACAGACCTAAAGGACAAACCCTACCGAAAGATGCTACTCAGCCGGTGTTTGGGCCTACGCAGCGGTTAGATTTTGAGTTGGAAATGGCCTTTATAGTCGGCAAGAACACACAAATGGGTGATACTATTGCAACCAGTGAAGCTGAAGACTATATTTTTGGACTGGTATTATTCAATGACTGGTCCGCTCGTGACATTCAAAAATGGGAATATGTTCCATTAGGACCCTTTTTGGCCAAAAATTTTGCCTCTTCCATTTCTCCATGGATTGTCACTTTAGAAGCATTGGACCAATTTAGAGTTCAAGGTCCAACACAAGAGCCAAAAGTACTTCCGTATTTAGAATATGAGGGCACCAAAAATTATGACATTAACCTAGAGGTTTCTTTAACTCCCGAAAATGGCGAAGAAACTACTATCTGTCAAAGTAATTTTAAATACATGTATTGGAACATGACCCAACAACTGGCTCACCATACAATTAACGGCTGCAACGTACATGTTGGGGACATGATGGCATCTGGCACCATTTCTGGAAAAGATGAAAATAGCTACGGATCCATGTTAGAACTAGCTTGGATGGGTACCAAACCTGTACAACTTAAAGATGGTACGGAACGTAAATTTATACATGATGGCGATACGGTAACCATGCGTGGGTATGCAGAAAAAGAGGGGAAACGTGTTGGTTTTGGTAAAGTTAGTACAAAGGTTTTACCTACTAAATAAAGGGGTATGGCAATAAAAACTATTGACCCAAACAGCATATCGCAACCAGAGCTACATAATATACTTTTAACAGCAGTTGCACCAAGACCTATTTGCTTTGCTAGTACGGTAGACAAAGAAGGCAAGGTAAATTTAAGTCCGTTTAGCTTTTTTAACGTATTTAGTTCCAATCCGCCTATTCTTATATTTTCTCCAGCACGTTCTGGAAGAGACAACAGTCTTAAACACACACACGAGAATGTAGTTGAGGTGCCAGAAGTAACTATCAATATTGTTAATCACGCAATGGTGGAGCAAATGTCGCTGGCCAGTACAGCTTATGCCAAAGGTGTAAACGAATTTGAAAAAGCTGGCTTTACCCAATCTCCTTCAGAAAAAATAAGACCACCCCGAGTTGCGGAAGCCCCAGTTGCCTTGGAATGCACCGTACAAGAAGTTATAGAGCTAGCACAAACACCAGGAGCAGGAAATTTGGTCATTGCCAAAGTAGTAAATGTGCACCTAAACGAAGATTATCTTACCGATGGGCAATTAGATACTACCAAATTAGATTTGGTTGGGCGTATGGGAGGCAGCCATTATGTACATGCCAATGGTGAGGCTCTTTTTGAGATACCAAAACCCATACGGACACTTGGCATTGGCGTAGATGCACTGCCAGAAGGTATACGTAATAGCAGTGTTTTAACAGGAAATAATTTAGGACGATTGGGCAATATGGAAGCTTTGCCTACTGCAGATTTGATAAATTCCATAGTTAAAGAAATAGACCTGCCAGCTACCAAAATAGAAATTCACCAACTAGCAAAATCCATTCTAGATGACGGCGACACCATCAAAGCGATGTCTTTATTACTGTATGCCGAAACGCTAAACCACCGAAATGAATAACGATATTACGAGCAGTTTTAAACCGTTTTTACAACCCAAGGAGGTATATCAAGGCGGCAAAAACATACCGCCAAGCAACAAAAAAATATACAAGCTCTCTTCCAATGAGAATCCACTTGGGGCATCCCCAAAAGCCGTTAGAGCAGCTAAAGCAATACTAGACAAAGTAGACCTTTATCCAGATCAAACGGATATACGATTACGGGAAGCACTTGCAGCAGATTTTAACAATGAAATTACAACGGACCAATTTATCACAGGAAATAGTGGCTCCGAGGTTATAGATATGCTTTTACGGGCATTTGTTCGGGAGGGTGATGAGGTAATTTTTTCTAACCCCTGCTTCTTACCGTATGCTGTTTTTTCTAGATGGTACGGCAGCAAGCAAATAGATGTACCCTTGAAAGCACCTAATTACGAGTTAGATGTAGAAGGCATCATAAATGCCATTACGGCCAAAACCAAGGTTATCTTTTTAACCACACCCAACAACCCCACGGGAACATATATTCCAAAGTCGGTTTTGGATGAATTCTTTAAACGCGTACCGAAAAGCATTCTGGTGGTTATAGATGAAGTATACCGGCATTTTGCAGATGCAGAAGATTATGTTACCGCATTGCACTATGTAAAACAAGGATACAGCGTAATTGGGCTAAATAGTTTTTCTAAAACCTATGGATTGGCAGGCTTACGTATTGGTTATGGGTATACCACGGCAACTATTGCTAATTATCTGCGATTAATTCACAAACCGTTTTTATTGCCCATAACATCCATAGAAGCGGCTATTGGCGCTTTAAATGACCACGAATTCATTTCCGAGACGGTAAAAACGGTTAAAGAAGGCCGAAAAATGATTACCGCAACCTTTGAAGAACTCAATATTAGATATTGGCCTAGCCAAGCGAACTTTTTTATCATAGAACCACCATTCCCAGAAATGGAATTTACAGATAAAATGATGCAAGAAGGAATTATGGTAAGACCCGTAACACAGTTTGGCGCTCCAGGCAAAGTACGTATAAGTGTTGGCAATAAAGAGGCAAATTTAGCATTAATCAAGGCACTTGAAAATATAAAAACCCGAGACTAGCTCGGGTTTTACTTTTCAATTTAGATAGGTTTTATCTATTGCTTTGTAAAAATTATCGTAGCCTCAGTTAAATTTTCATCATCAAATTCATTACCGGCTACAACCATTGTATCACCATCTATTTGCACTTTAATTGTTTCTTCTTCTAAATCCTCGTTAATAAAGGTAAGCTGGTCTCCTTCTAAACGCCAAACAGAAGTTTCCGTATCGCTTTGGGTTGGGCAAGGAACATCCAACCCTGTTGGACCTGAATTTACTTCTATATAGGAGAGTTTATCAGTTGCCGTAACGGTACCTTCTGCATCAAACTCAAAAATTAATAATGCACAATTTTCCGCATTCAGTTCATCCACGATCTCCTCGAATAAATTCAATTGTGTGGAATTTTCTTCCTCTATTTGCACATCGGTCATTAACCAAGTACCAACAATAGGACTAACGGTTAAACTATCCATTCCAGAATCGTCTTCATTGTTTGAACAAGACCACAACAACAAGACTGCGATAATACTGGTAAAAAAGCTCTTTTTCATCTTAAGGTATTTTGGGTTGTTCATAAAACGAAAAAAACACCTAATTAGTGCACCTTTTTGGACTATGAACTAAAAAACAAAACGGTAGGTAGCTTTAAGCAAAAAGATATTTTGTGGTGTTTGGCCAAAAACATTGTTGTCCAAGTCGTCTAGTAGACCAGCCATTGGGTCACCAGACCTAGATACATCTTGAGACCAAACCAAGAAAATCTCGGAACCAGGAATATACTCCCAGCGTAATACCAAATTAGACCTAAATTGTACAAAAGAAAAATCAGGATTACCAAAACTAAAATCGGTAGTACCGTCTAAATCCGTATCCACCTGGTAGGTATCATCTACCAAATTAATTTGCTGCGGTGTGTAAGCTTCAAACCTATTTTCAAAAGTATCGGCAACAGGATTGGTAACATTTTTAAAACTAGCATATCTACCCCTAGAAATAAAAGGTTGTCCCCAATATTGTATGGTTAAGTTGGGGTTAATGGTATAATTTAAACGAAAAGACATGCTTAAAGTTCGTTGTTCTATAGCCCCATTTAGATATACTGTTTCGCCCCCCACTTCTAAATTATCTACAAACTGTAATTTATCATTATTTATTTGGTAAGAGGGATAAGCGGAAATACGTAAAGCATTTATAGGTTGATAGGTAAAGCCCGCTTCTACATAGTAGGTATTAATTGAATTATCGAACGCTTTGCGGCCATTATGAAATACGTTGAAACGAATTTTTTTTCTGTTATCTGTATTTATACCATTCCAGAAACTCACCCATGGAGAACGTTTTAACCTTGGACCACCTCTAAGTGCAAAGTTAGAATACTGTATGGGAGCATAGTTAAAACCTAGGTTTGAAAACCAATTCCCTTTCCAGTTTTGCCAACTATTGGTATTGAACTGCAAATAATTATGATTGCCCCCAAAATCCCATGCAGACCAATGGTTGTAATTGATACCCACACGCCTAAAAGTACTATCTGGCTTCAACGTTTGATAACCAATCCACGTGTAATGCCTAATATCGTCTGATTCTCTTTGAAACCCAATATCATTCAATTCCAATTCAGGGGAGCGCCACGTACCGCCTGTTTCAAATTTCCAATGGCCGTTACCTACTTTCCCTAACTGAATATTCCCCGCGGTTCCGGTTAATGATGTTCTATTTTCATCTACCTCTAAATGGTCTGCACCAACTCGCTGAAACAAATGCCTAATGGTTTGTTGCGTATTGAGAATGGCTTCCTCGCTTCCTTTTACATGGCTAAAAACAACATTTCCGCCAACATACCAATCCCTATTATTCCATTGATGTTTAAAATCTAGTGCTCCCGTATATGCCGAAGTGTGCAAAAAGTTTAAACTTTCTGGTAAATCTGCACGGTTGGTAGCGGTAAAAATACCACCTACATAAGAATTGCGCTCGTTAAAATCTTTTTGTAAACGCCCTACAAAATAATTGGTAAGTGGCTCTACTATTTCCTTTCTTCTATCCCCATTCGCATCTACCGTGGCAAATCTTTTTGCCGTTACGCTTTCTAAAACACCAATAGCCCAACCATCTTTTGTTTTACCACTAAATTTGGCCGCACCTATAATAGGTGTTTTATCTGGTACATTAGCAAATTCACCATCTCCTACATCTGGAAAACCATGTGGTGTTCTACCAATACGTCTAGAGTAAAAAACGTTATCAGAACCAAAAGTGTTACCTGCCTCAGAATTGGAAACCCGAAAGTCAAAGATGTTCTTATTTTCAACAAAAAACGGACGCTGTTCTTGAAAGAATATCTGAAAACCGTCTAAAGCAATGGCAGATGGATCTGCTTCTACTTGACCAAAATCTGGATTTACGGTTAAATCCAATGTTAAATCGTTAGTAACTCCAATTTTAGCATCTAGACCAACGGTAATATTGGTATCGTCTCCATCTCTAAACGGATTCCCCTCTTCTGCTTCGTAGGTTTCACCTTTAGCAACGGTGTAAGGCTGTATTTCTAGCTGTTTTTGAGGCTCAAGATTTTTTAATCCATGAAGTTCGCCAAACTCACTTACCCAACCCGGCTGGTCCACAGGTTTTCGTTGCCATAAAGAACGTTCTTCTCCCCTAAAATAACGCCTTGTAGATTGGAGGCCCCATACCTGATCTGGTGCATCTCCAAATTTAAGTTGACTCAAAGGTATTTTTATTTCTGCGGTCCAACCTTCATCATCCACATTGGTTTTAGTGTACCAAATAGGATTCCAACTCGCATCCCAATTATTCCCATTATTCGAAATAAATTCGTCCCCCTTTACCCCTGCAGCGGTTACTGTAAAGGAAAAAGCAGTACGTTTATCATGGTAACTATCAATATTAAACTCTACCCAATCTCCATCAAAACCATCTCGTCTAGACAAGCGTTTTACAATTTTATCGGGCTCATCGTCTAAACAACGAACACCAATGTAGAGGTATTTGGCATCGTAAATAATCTTAAACTTGGTTTGGTGGCTTGGGGGTGTATTTTCATCTGGTTGATTTTCGATATAGTCCGTAGCCCATTCTACAACACCCCAAATACCCTCATCTAAAACACCATCTATATTAGGAGGGGTTTCTATTGGTTTGGTAACATAAATTTTTTTGGCAACTATAGTTTGTTTTAAACTATCTGTAAAGCTGGTTGGCGGTTCTTCTTGTTGCTGAGCCCAAGAAAAAGAAAAAATAAAGCCAACCATAACAAAGGTTATGGCAGTCTTAATCACGTTGTTCGTTTTTTGATTGATGTAGCTTAAAGACCTTATAAAATCGTGCTTGTTACAGTTATTTATTTTTTTAAGTTTTATTTAACATATCTACTTGAAAATAGTTTCAATTAGCCCTATTTTCGCAGTTTGAAAAATATTTGGGCACAAGCGTTTGTAATTCAATCTAATAATTGTACATTTGCAGCCCGTTTATCGGAAAGGAATTAGAACTAATACGATTTCAGAGCAGTGGATACATTAAGTTACAAGACTATATCTGCCAATAAGGCCACAGTAAACAAGGAGTGGTTATTGGTTGATGCCGAAGGAGAGACCCTAGGAAGATTGGCTTCTAAAGTTGCCAAAATCCTAAGAGGAAAACATAAGACCAACTTTACACCTCACGTAGACTGTGGAGATAACGTTATTGTTATCAATGCCGACAAGATTACGATGACTGGTAACAAGTGGAATGAAAAAACCTACTTGCGTTACACAGGTTATCCAGGTGGGCAACGTTCTACTACAGCTACTGAATTGTTGGAGAAATACCCAGAAAGATTAATAGAGAAATCCGTTAAGGGGATGTTGCCTAAAAATAAATTAGGTGCGGATTTGTTCCGTAACCTTAAAGTTTATGCCGGTGCTGAGCATGACCATGAGGCGCAAAAACCTAAGACATTAAACTTAAATGAATTCAACTAATGGAAGTGGTTCATAAAATAGGAAGAAGAAAAACAGCTGTTGCCCGTGTTTACGTAACAGAAGGTAGCGGCAACATTACCGTTAATAAAAAAGCATTGGAGGATTATTTCTCTACTGGTACTTTACAATATAAAGTAAAGCAGCCGTTTGCTTTAACTGAAACCGAAGGCACTTACGATGTAAGAGTAAATGTTTACGGTGGTGGTATTACCGGACAAGCAGAAGCAATTAGATTGGCTTTATCTAGAGCAATGTGCGAAATTAACGAAGAAAATCGTACCGTTCTAAAACCAGAAGGCTTACTAACTCGTGACCCAAGAATGGTAGAGCGTAAGAAATTTGGTCAGAAGAAAGCTCGTAAGAAATTCCAGTTCTCTAAACGTTAATATTTCAAGCACGGGAAACCGTGCTTTTTATATACAGTTCATTGAAAATCCCGAAGCTTGCCCTTCGGGTATTATTTTATCAAAAACAAAAGTTGTCGTTGTTCCAAAAAGGAAAACAGCTTTTTGGAAATTAGTTTAGCATCTAAATGCTAAGGGCGAAGTATTAAACGGACCACCTTTGCATTGCTATCTCAACGGAACGTAAACTAAGAAAACAAAAATGGCAAACATTGAAGTAAAAGACCTTTTAGAGGCAGGTGTACATTTTGGACACCTTACAAGAAAATGGAATCCGAACATGGCTCCTTACATCTACATGGAGCGTAACGGTATTCACGTTATCAATCTTTACAAAACTGCTGCTAAATTAGAAGAAGCACAGGAAGCACTTAAGAAAATTGCTGCTTCTGGACGTAAAATTCTTTTCGTAGCAACTAAAAAGCAAGCTAAGGACATTGTAGCAGACAAAGTTTCTGCAGTAAACATGCCATACATCACAGAAAGATGGCCTGGCGGTATGCTTACCAACTTCGTAACTATCCGTAAGGCAGTTAAAAAAATGGCCTCTATTGATAGAATGAAAAAAGATGGGACCTTTAACACCCTATCTAAGAAAGAGCGTTTACAAGTAGACCGTTTAAGAGCCAAATTAGATAAGAACTTAGGTTCTATAGCTGATATGACTCGTTTACCAGGTGCAATTTTTATTGTAGACACAATGCGTGAGCACATTGCAGTAAAAGAGGCATTGAAATTGAATATTCCAATCTTTGCAATGGTAGATACAAACTCTGACCCAAGACCAATAGACTACATTATCCCTGCAAATGATGATGCTGGAAAGTCTATTGAAATTATCTTATCTGAAGTTACTAAGTCTATAGGAGAAGGATTAGCTGAGCGTAAAGCTGAGAAACAAAGCTCTAAGGACGAAGCAGCTCCTAAGAAAGAAAATAAGAAAGAAGCAGCAAAAGCAGAAGCTCCAAAGGCAGCAGCCGAAGTTGCATCTTCTGAGGAAGAGTAATTTAACATTGTCCTAAAACAAAACACAAAGTTTGTGTTTTACTTTATACATAATATTCAAAAACAAAACACATGGCAAAGATTACAGCCGCTGAAGTAAATAAATTAAGAAAAGCCACTGGTGCAGGTATGATGGACTGCAAAAAGGCATTGGTAGAAGCAGAAGGTGATTTTGACAAAGCAATAGAAATCCTTAGAAAAAAAGGACAAAAAGTTGCTGCCAAAAGAGCCGACAGAGAGTCTTCTGAGGGTGCTGCCATTGCAAAAGTTAATGATGCAAAAACAAGTGGTGTTGTTATCTCTTTGAACTGTGAAACAGATTTCGTTGCTAAAAACGATGGTTTCGTAGCGTTAGCCAACGAATTAGCAGAATTGGCTCTAGGTTTTGATTCTAAAGACGCTTTTCTTGCCGCTGATTTCAATGGCGTAAGCGTTGCAGACAAACTAACTGAGCAAACCGGTGTTATTGGAGAGAAAATAGAAATTGGTAGCTTTGAAAAATTAGAAGCTGCTTTTGTAGGTTCTTACATCCATGCCGGTAACAAGATTGCTACTTTAGTTGGTCTATCTAAAAGTGTAGATGGCGCAGAAGAAGCCGCTAAGGATGTTGCTATGCAGGCAGCAGCAATGAATCCTGTTGCTTTAAACGAAGACGGCGTTGATCAATCTATTATCGATAAGGAAATAGAGATCGCCAAAGATCAATTACGTCAAGAAGGCAAACCAGAAGCTATGTTAGATAACATTGCCAAAGGTAAGCTTAACCGTTTCTTTAAAGATAACACCTTGGTAAACCAAGCGTTTATTAAAGACAGTAAGCAAAGCGTATCAGACTACGTTAAATCTGTAGATAGTGATCTTACCGTAACTGCTTTTAAAAGAGTAGCATTGGGATAATTTTCCTAATAAAAACATATTTTAAGGCCTTAGTATTTCTACTAAGGCTTTTTTTATGCCTTTCAGTTTGGCATTACACATCCATAATTTTGATTATTTTTGTTCGGATTTTAAAAAACTGTCCATGCAATACAAAAGAATTCTTCTAAAATTAAGCGGTGAAGCCCTAATGGGAAAACAGAATTACGGTATAGATGCCGAACGCTTAAAAGAATATGCAGAGGACATAAAAGCAGTAATAAACAAGGGTGTAGAAGTTGCCATTGTAATTGGCGGTGGCAATATCTTTAGGGGCCTAAAAGGTGCCAGCGAAGGTATGGACAGGGTTCAAGGAGACCATATGGGTATGCTAGCTACCGTTATTAATGGCCTAGCCTTACAAAGCGCCTTAGAAATAGCCGGTGTTGAAACCAGATTACAATCTGCCGTTAAAATAAACGAGGTAGCAGAACCATTTATTCGTAGAAGAGCCATTAGGCACCTAGAAAAAGGCAGGGTGGTAATTTTTGGAGGTGGTACAGGCAACCCTTACTTTACAACAGATTCTGCAGCCGTATTACGGGCAATTGAAATAAAGGCAGACGTTATTTTAAAAGGCACACGCGTAGATGGAATTTACACGGCAGACCCAGAAAAAGATAAAAATGCCACTAAATTTGACAGTCTTTCCTTTACAGAGGTACTATCCAAAGGCTTAAAGGTTATGGATACCACAGCCTTTACGTTAAGCCAAGAAAACGAATTACCCATTGTAGTATTTGATATGAACACAAGAGGCAATTTGATGAAAATTGTTTCAGGGGAAAATATTGGAACCGTAGTAAATAATTAATTTGGCCTACAAATTGTAGCACATCGATTAAAACAAACTCAAATGGACGAAGAAATTACATTTGTACTAGACACAACAAAAGAAGGAATGGATGCCGCTATGAGGCATTTAGAAAAATCGTTTGTAAAAATACGTGCCGGTAAGGCCAGCCCAGCAATGTTATCTGCGGTTATGATAGAATATTATGGCTCCCAAACCCCATTGTCCCAAGTATCTAATATAAATACCCCAGACGGTAGAACCATAAGCGTACAACCATGGGAGAAAAACTTACTTGGAGAAATTGAAAAAGCAATTATGAATGCCAACCTAGGTTTTAACCCTATGAACAACGGCGAAAACATAATTATTAACGTACCCCCTTTAACAGAAGAACGAAGAAAAGAACTGGTTAAACAAGCAAAAGCGGAAGCGGAAGATGCTAAAGTTGGCGTACGTAGCGCTAGACAAGATGCCAATAAAGAATTAAAAAAGTTAGATCTTTCCGAAGATTTGCTAGCAAATGCTGAAGTAGATGTTCAGGAGTTGACAGACAAATACATTAAAAAAATTGAAGATGTCTTGGCTATTAAAGAGGCTGAGATTATGAAGGTTTAATCACTCTTAAATTTTAAAGAATACTAGGTGGCGTTTACAGGGTTTTCTACCTTTGCCACTGATTTTAAAGAAGGATGGTTAAAAAACTTACAGAAGGATTCTGGTCTGCGGTAGCTAGGTTAATACTCCGCAACAGAATCCTTATTCTTTTACTACTTGTTGCGGCAACGGTGTTTTTTGGTTTACAATGGAAAAACATGCGCTTTTCCAATACTGAAGCAAATGTACTCCCAGATGACCATCCACAAACGGTGCAATACGCAGAATTTGTTTCAAAATTTGGTCAAGAAGATAATGCCATTGTTTTAGCCGTTAGAGACACGGCTCTATTTAATCCGAACAATTTTAACAGATGGAATAAGTTAAGTAAACAATTCCAAGCCATACCAGAGGTAACTTCTGTTATCTCTACAGAAAACTTACAAGAGTTGGTAAAAGACCTAAAGTCAAATGAATTTAAATTACAACCACTCTATACCAACACGCCCCGTACCTACCAAGAGGTAGCCGCCATTAAAGACAAATTGTTTGAGCAGCTACCGTTTTACGAGAATCTTCTTTTTAACAAAAAAACAGGTACGGTAAGAACGGTAATCTACATTGATAAAGATTTATTGAACACCAACGTAAGAAATGAGTTTATACTTACCGATTTAGAAAATTTAGTAGATAATTTTGAGCGCGAAACCGGTTTAGATGTACGGGTATCTGGAATGCCCTATATAAAAACTTGGAACTCTAAAATTATTATTGATGAGATAGGTAAATTTATACTTGCTGCACTAGCGGTTACCTCGCTAATCTTTTTCTTCTTTTTTAGAAGTTTTAGAGCCACCTTAATAGCCATGTCTGTTGTGGTGGTTGGTGTTATGTGGGCGTTTGGGGTATTAGGCTTGTTTCAATATGAAATAACCATCCTTACAGCATTAATACCACCCTTGATTATCGTTATTGGCATTCCCAACTGTATTTTCTTAATCAACAAATACCAGCAAGAAGTTAAAAAGCATGGTAACCAAGCAAAATCATTACAACGGGTAATCATTAAGATTGGTAATGCTACATTAATGACGAACATAACCACAGCCCTAGGTTTTGCAACGTTTATTATACTAGACAGTGACTTACTCAAAGAATTTGGTATTGTAGCCTCCATCAACATCATTTCTATCTTTTTACTTTCTCTTTTAATTATTCCTATTGTTTATAGTTTTATGCCCATTCCAAAAGAGAAGCATTTAAAACATTTAAACAAGAAATGGGTAGATCGTTTTGTAGGTTGGATGGAGAATGTAGTGCGCAACCATAGAATTGCCGTTTACCTTACCGCAGTCACAGTTTTAGTATTAAGTATTATTGGCATATATCAGATTCAAATTACAGGAAGCCGCATAGAAGACTTGCCTAAAGACGCTAAGTTTTTTAAAGACATTCGCTTTTTTGAAGAGGAGTTTAACGGGGTAATGCCAGTAGAGTTGGTGGTAGATACCAAGAGAAAAAATGGAGTGCTAAAACTAGCTACTCTACGGAGAATGGATAGGATAAGTCAAGAAATTGACCATATTCCTGAGCTATCTACCCCGGTATCCGTTGTAAATTTAGCCAAGTATTCCAAACAGGCATTTTACAATGGCATGCCTAAATATTATCAGCTACCTACCTCGCAAGAAAATACTTTTATATTAGACATGGCCAGTAAATCTAAGGGAAATGCCAATTTACTGGAGAGTTTTGTAGACAGTACGGGACAAGTTGCGCGCATGACCACTTTTATGCGCGATGTTAAAACACCTAGAATGGAAGAAATCGAGAACGATTTATTAAAGTCCATTGAAAAGATTTTTCCAAAAGAGCGATACAATGTATACATAACCGGTAAGGCTATTCTATTCTTAAAAGGAACTAAGTATTTGATAAAAAACTTAATACTTTCGTTAGCCCTAGCTATTGGCTTAATTGCCATTTTCATGGCTTATCTGTTCCGTTCTTTTAGAATGATATTGATATCCTTAGTGCCCAATATTTTACCACTGGTTATAACTGCTGGTTTAATGGGGTATCTTGGAATTCCTATAAAACCGAGTACCATTTTAATTTTTAGTATTGCATTTGGTATTTCCGTGGACGACACCATCCATTTTCTTGCAAAATATCGTCAAGAATTAGCTGCCAACAAGTGGCAAATTAAAAAATCAGTATACAACTCCTTAAGAGAAACCGGTGTAAGTATGTTCTACACCTCAATAGTGTTATTTTTTGGTTTTTCGGTCTTTATTATTTCCAGCTTTGGCGGTACGCAAGCCATGGGCGGTTTGGTGTCTGCCACCCTACTTTTTGCCATGCTAAGCAATCTTATCTTATTACCGTCTTTATTGCTCTCCTTAGAACGTAACATTGCCAATAAAAAAATCTTTAAAAAGCCCCAAATTCGCGTATTGCCATTACCAGACGAAGAGAACGACAAACCATAGAATTTTCTAGCCTTTAAGCTCTGTTTAGTTTTCTCAAAAAGCTATCTTTGAAGCTTAAATTTAATTAGATTATGGCTCGATTATCGGTAAGTGATTTATTGAAAACAGAACCTACATCACAAGATGTAACAGTAGAAGGATGGGTAAGAACATTTAGGAGCAATAGATTTATTGCGCTTAACGACGGTTCTACGATTAATAACATACAATGCGTGGTAGATTTTGAGAATTTAGATGAGACCACCATCAAATCCATCAATACAGGTTCTGCCATAAAAGTTACCGGACAATTAGTAGAAAGCCAAGGGAAAGGGCAATCCGTAGAAATACAGGTTAGCGATATTTTTATTCATGGTGGGGCCGATCCAGAAACCTATCCTATTCAACCTAAAAAGCACTCATTAGAATTTTTGAGGGAAAAGGCACACTTACGTGTTCGTACCAGTACGTTCTCTGCAGTTATGCGCTTGCGCTCTGCTTTAAGCTTTGCCATCCATAGCTATTTTCAACAAAATGGCTTTTATTATATGCATGCACCTATAATCACTGGGTCTGATGCTGAAGGCGCGGGAGAAATGTTTAGGGTTAGTACATTGGACGCTAAGAATCCTCCTCTAAAAGAGGATGGCGATATTGACTATAAGCAAGACTTTTTTGGAAAAGAAACCAATTTAACGGTATCTGGTCAGTTAGAAGCGGAAACCTACGCTATGGGCTTAGGCAAAGTTTACACCTTTGGTCCTACTTTTAGAGCCGAAAACTCCAATACATCTAGGCACCTTGCAGAATTTTGGATGATTGAACCAGAAATGGCATTTTTTGATTTGGATGCCAATATGGATTTAGCCGAAGACTTTATTAAATGGGTAATTGGCTATGTTCTGGAAAACTGCCAAGACGATTTAGCATTTTTAGAAAAGCGTTTGTTGGATGAGGAAAAAAGCAAACCACAGGCAGAGCGAAGTGAAATGGCGCTAATAGAAAAATTAAAGTTTGTTGTTGATAACAACTTTAAACGCGTAAGCTACACGGAAGCTATAGACATTTTAAGAAATTCCAAACCGAATAAGAAAAAGAAATTTGAATACCCTATAAATGAATGGGGGGCAGATTTACAAAGCGAACATGAACGTTTTCTTGTAGAAAAACACTTTAAATGCCCTGTTATATTATTTGATTACCCTGCTAAGATCAAAGCATTTTACATGCGCTTAAACGAGGATGGAAAAACCGTTAGGGCCATGGATGTTTTGTTCCCAGGAATTGGAGAGATAGTTGGTGGATCACAACGCGAAGAACGTCTAGATGTGCTTAAGGAAAAAATGGCAGCACTCAACATTCCAGAAGAAGAGTTATGGTGGTACCTAGATTTAAGAAAATTTGGTACGGCAGTACATAGCGGTTTTGGATTAGGGTTTGAACGTCTGGTGTTGTTTGTAACGGGCATGGGCAACATTAGAGATGTAATACCATTTCCAAGAACACCGCAAAATGCAGAATTTTAGATAATTCTTTAACTTTATAAGTAAACGGAACAAATTCTATGCTTAAACAAAGTCTGCAGTTTAAATTATCTCAAAAGCTATCTCCACAGCAAATCCAACTAATGAAGCTTATTCAATTGCCTACACAGGCATTTGAACAAAGGCTAAAACAAGAATTGGAAGAAAATCCTGCTCTGGAAAGTGGAAAAGCGGATAATAATGAACTAACAGACGATTATGGTGATAGTTATGATGATTCTCAAGATAACGAAACCATAGCCGCGGAGGACATTAATATAGATGATTATTTAAGTGACGATGAAATTCCAGATTACCGTACACATGCCAATAATTACTCTGCAGACGATGATGAGAAAAGCGTACCGTATGCAGCTGGAATTTCATTTAACCAGTATCTACTAAATCAGTTAAGCACCATTTCCTTAGACGACCAGGAGTGGGCCATTGCAGAATACTTAGTGGGCTCTGTAGACGAAAGCGGTTACATACGTAGACCCATTTCTGACATTGTAGATGATTTGGCCTTTACCCAGAATATTTATACGGAGGAAAGCACCGTTATTTCTGTTCTAAAAACGGTACAAACCTTAGATCCTCCAGGTGTTGCCGCTCGCACTTTAGACGAATGTCTAGTTTTACAACTTAAAAGAAGGGAACAAACACCTTCTGTTACTTTAGCCACAGTATTAATTGAAAAGTCTTTTGAGCAATTCACCAAAAAGCATTATCAAAAGTTAATCAGTAAGCACGACATTACCGAAGATCAGCTAAAGGCCGCCATTCAAGAAATTGAACGCCTAAACCCAAAACCAGGAGGTTCTTATGCAAGTAACAACCGAATAGTTGAGCATGTAGTTCCAGATTTTAGCATTCGCATTTTAGATGGGGAGCTAGATTTAACCTTGAACGGACGTAACGCTCCGGAACTTCACGTATCCAAGGAGTATACCAATATGCTAAAAGGCTATAAAGATGCCAAAGAAAAAAGTAAGTCCCAAAAAGATACCGTTCTCTTTATCAAACAAAAATTAGATGCCGCCAAGTGGTTTATAGACGCCATAAAACAAAGGCAACAAACTCTTTTTGTTACCATGAACGCTATAATGGAATATCAAAAAGAATATTTCCTTACTGGTGACGAACGTAAACTACGACCAATGATCCTTAAGGATATTGCAGACGAAATTGGCATGGATGTCTCTACGGTTTCTAGAGTTGCCAACAGCAAGTATGTAGATACTCCTTACGGCACCAAGCTGATAAAGGAATTCTTTAGCGAGGCCATGAAAAACGAACAAGGAGAAGATGTATCAACACGAGAAATAAAGAAAATCCTTGAAACTGTTATTGGCGAAGAAGATAAACGCAAACCGTTAACAGACGATAAATTAGCCAAGTTACTTAAAGAAAAGGGCTATCCTATTGCAAGAAGAACTGTAGCTAAATACAGAGAACAACTAGGGCTGCCTGTAGCCCGTTTAAGAAAGGAAATTTAATGCGGTACTTTTGGCGAGTACTGTCTTATGTGTTTCACCCACTTTTGGTTCCAATAGCTGGTACGGTTTCCTATTTTTTGGTTACGCCAAAATTCAATCCGTTAGCCATACAAAGCGGGAATATTTTACCCATTTTTATTCTTACGGTGATTATTCCTATTATTTTTTATTTGATTCTAAAAAACCTAGGCGTGGTTAAATCCGTTTTTGCACCAACTATAAAAGAACGGAAATACCCTTTGTACTTGAGTATGATTATCTACTTAATGATTTTATACAAAGTAATACCGCTAAATTATATTAATGAACTATACTTCTTTTTTGTAGGACTTTTAATTGCCACTTTTGCTACACTTTTAATATTGTTCGTAAAGATTAGAGCCAGTATCCATTTAATGGGGCTTGGAAGCCTTCTTTTTTACCTTATTGGTCTAAGTATACACTTTGAAAGAAATATAACCATAGCAATAGCCTTATTAACATTAATGTGCGGCATGGTAGCTACCTCTAGATTATATATGAAAGCGCATACCCCAAACGAACTTCTTATTGGTTTCTTGTTGGGCTGCATAAGCCAGTTTTTTACCTTTAAATACTGGTTATAAAATATAAAAGATTAAACCTACCCTTAATGGCCTAATGTTTATTGGATTATTATTCAATAGGGCATTTTCATCTAATAGATTACTAAGCGAGTAATACAAATGTAAATTCCATGTATTGTAACCCACACTTAAGCTTATACCATATTGCCATTGTTCAATATTAGGATTGTGAAAAGAAGTTTTAATGCTATCCGTTACAAGCTTTGAATTACTAGCAAAAATATACGCTGTTTTTACTCCTGCATAAACCCTCCAGAATCTGTATGTATCCGCTCTAGAACTTCGCCATCTTACCTCAAAAGGCAGGTTTATGCCGTAGGTGCCTATTTTACTTCGCTTAATTGCGTCTTCACTTGTAGCAATTCTGTAACTAATAAAACTATCACCATTATCTGTAGCTACCAAATTGGAATAATAACTATTTACAGACACGCCCAAGCCCAAGCCTACACCAAAATTACGCCTTAGATTAAAGGGAATATCCTTAATAAAATTGAGACCTAAACCATAACTTAAATTACGTTGTATTACATTTTCGGGTTTTTCTTGCAGTAAATTATACCAAACGGCAGCAGAAAATTGATCTTCTAGGTATTTATTATCTAGAGGAATACTGTCCTTCACTTGGGCACAAACAAACACAGGTAATAAACACAAGACGATTAGCAACCTCAACATATAATCTATTATTAAGAATTCAAAGTAAACAAAAAAGCATCCCAATGGGATGCTTTTCTTTAAAAACTATAACTTTTTACTATTGAAGGTTATTGAATGCGTCACCTTCATAAGTAGTATAATTTACCTTTAAAGCATTAACCTTTCTAAGCTCCTGTTTAATATCAGATATAAGACCCATATTAGCGTCCTTATCTACTTTTAAAGCTGTTGTTAGTACATTTTGTAACTCCTGTGGTTTCTTAGCTCTTTCTGCAAGAATATAAGAACCAACTTCGTCTACATTAGCAAATTTATCGTTCAATTGAATCTTAGGCTCAGTTCCATATACACCTTGGTATTCCTTTGTAGGCTTACCAACATAAATATATATTACTCGATCCTTTTTTTCCAACTTCTTAACCTCACTTGCGTTTGGCAACGTATTCTCCACTAATAAAGAACTGTCTTTCATAGTTGTTACCGTCATAAAAAAGAACAATAACATGAATACGATATCTGGCAAGGAAGCTGTTGAAACCGCCGGAATATCACCATCTTTTTTCTTAGCAAACTTTGACATAAGATCTAATATTAATTATTACCGGATGTTTCTGCTTCTGACAACTTCTGTGGAAACAAATCTTGAATCTTCTTCACCTTTTCTTTTAAGTCATCTCTGACAGCAGTAGGCGTTTCCGGGTTCAAATATTCTGATTCCATATCAGTAAAGTCTCTACCGTATCTGGCCTGCGCCTCACGGTTTCTCAAATCGTTATACGCACCAACCAATTCGTTTTGAACTGTTATATAAGTGCTATACTTTGTCTCACGATCATTCTTCAAAGAGATAATTGCCTTTACAGGATTATCCGATGAGTTAGGATCTTTCTTTCCTTTACAGTAAGTACAAGTACCATCGCCACCATTTTCAAGAAATGCGGTAGCCGCTTTTCTTAAATCGGTTAGCTCCATCAATTTTTCCTCTACTAGAAGTTGACCGTTCCTGTTAATGCTTACAGTAAAAATGTTTTTCTGCTTAATTACAGGTGGCTCCTCAGTAGGCGGCTCAAAAGGTGGTAACATCCTATCCAAACCTGCATCTGTTTCTATAGTAGTAGTTACTAAGAAAAAGATAAGCAGAAGGAACGCGATATCCGCCATGGAACCAGCATTTACTTCAGGTGCTCCTTTTCTTCTTGGCATAATCTGTTATTATTTACCGAATAATTTTTTAACCCCTGGAATAACCATCAACAACACGGCAATACCGGTCATAAAGAAGAATACATTTAAAAGCATTCCAATTGTTTTAACCGTACTAGCCTCTGGCTGAATATCTTTTCCATTAAACGTGTCCACAACCGCTTGAGCTTCATCGCCACTAGATAGGGCATACCCAAGGATAAAGACAACAACTAGGCCTCCTAGTGCAAAAAGTGCTTTTTTAAGACCTCCTGGTGTAGTCACCATTTTCTTAAGTCCCCAGAACAAGGCTAAAATAGCAGCAACTGCTAATAAAACCCATGTCATTGCGAACATTAAGCTAATACCTGCGCTATTGATTGCCTCTGGATCTTCTGGATCCGGCATCATAAAGAAACTGGCAACAGCTGCTATGACACCTATAACAATCAATACATATTTAATTATTTTATGCATATCTCGATAGATTTTTTTATACAGTTAATGATTACTTTTTATGGGCAGCCAACATATCAATCAACGCGATTGAAGAGTCTTCCATATCATTTACTATACTATCGATTTTAGCAATGATGTAGTTATAGAAAATTTGAAGGATAATCGCCGTGATCAAACCAAATACCGTAGTCAAAAGTGCTACCTGGATATCACCAGCAATCAAAGATGCACTTAAGTTACCTACAGCTGCAATTTTTTGGAATGCTTGAATCATACCAATTACCGTACCCATGAAACCAAGCATGGGGGCAATAGCGATAAATAAAGACAACCAAGAAACGTTTTTCTCTAATTGACCCATCTGTACACCACCGTAAGCTACAACTGATTTCTCAGCAGACTCTAAACCTTCTCCTACTCTGTCCAAACCTTGGTAATAAATAGAAGCAACAGGCCCCTTTGTGTTACGGCATACTTCTTTTGCGGCTTCTACACCACCAGAAGCTAGAGCATCTTCTACTTGTTGTTTCAATTTAGCAGTATTAGTTGTAGCTAGATTAAGGTAAATAATACGCTCAATAGCAACAGCTAAACCTAAAATTAAACATAACAATACGATACCCATAAAAGTTGGCCCACCTTGGATGAACTGCTCTTTTAATACTTGGGTAAAACTTTTGCTTGCTTCGGCAGCTGCCTCATCTTGCAACAGCGCCGCTGAAGCTGTTGTAGTACCTAAAATAAACATTCCAGCAGTAGCCAGAGTAAAGGATATTTTTTTCATTGTGTCCAAACTTAAATTTAGTTAGTTAATAATGTTAAAGATATAAAAAATTCGCAATTAAAAAATTTAAAAGCCTAGCAGAGAGGAAGGGATTCGAACCCTCGATACACTTTTGGTGTATACACACTTTCCAGGCGTGCGCCTTCGACCACTCGGCCACCTCTCTTTGTCCTTTTTATTAAGGGCGAGCAATAAACAAAAAAATTATTAACTAGTAAAATTTGAGAAGTTAATTTTGGGACATCTCCCCACGAATAGCCGTCTCAAAAATGGACTTGAACAAGGCCGGATCAACTTCTTGACCTAGTAAGTACATTGCTTTAGTTACCGCGGATTCCGTGGTAATATCCTTACCACTAATAAGTTGTAACGCTTTTAAAGTGGTACTGGCTTCGTAATGCCCCATTACCACCCCACCTCCAGAACATTGGGTTACGTTTACAATGTGCAAACCCTTACTTTTAGCACTTTTTAACGTATTTAAGAACCATTGGTCCGTAGTAGCGTTACCTGCACCATAGGTTTCTAATATTAAAACACGTAAATCTGGTGTGTTTACTACCGCCTCTAAAAGGTTTTTATTAATCCCAGGGAATAATTTTAAAACAGCAACATTGGTATTCATAGCCTTATGCACTCTAAGTTCTTTACTGTTTTTAACCCGGTACAAAAATGAATGCTGTGCTTTTAAATGAACACCAGATTCTATTAAAGGTGGATAATTTGGAGAGGTGAAGGCCTCAAAATGCTCTGCATTGATTTTGATAGTTCGGTTACCCCTGTACAACTTATATTCAAAATACAAGGCAACCTCTTGCAGCAAAGGCTCATTTTTTTCTGTAAGGGTCGCTATTTGTATTGCGGTGATTAAATTTTCCTTAGCATCTGTTCTAAGATCCCCTATAGGTAATTGCGATCCCGTTAATATTACCGGTTTGCGTAAGTTCTCTAACATAAAACTCAAAGCAGAAGCAGTATAAGCCATGGTATCACTACCGTGCAACACTACAAAACCATCAAAATTTTGATACCCCTCCTCAATAATAGAAGCAATCTCTACCCAGTAGGAAGGATTCATATTGGATGAGTCTATTGGTGCGGCAAAAGAAACTGTATCTATAACACAATCTATTTGGTTGATCTCTGGTATTTTCTGCAATAATTGGTCAAAATTAAACGCCTTGAGCGCACCAGTTTCATAATCTTTGACCATACCAATGGTACCACCAGTATAAATCAATAATATTCTAGCTCTTTTACCCATAATTAAATACCAAATACTTGCTTAGAGTTAGCTGTTGTCTGCAATGCAATTTCCGAAAGTGGTAAATCGTAAATCTCTGCTAACTTTTCCGCCACCTTTATTAAGTAAGAAGGTTCGTTGCGCTTACCACGGAATGGAGTTGGCGCCAAATAGGGCGCATCGGTCTCCAAAACAATATGCTTCAAATCAATTTGACCAAGAAATTTATCAATTTTTCCATTCTTGAAGGTAACAACACCACCTATACCCAGTTTTAAATTGTAACCAATCGCATTTAAGGCTTGCTCATGAGTACCCGTAAAACAATGGAAGATTCCATACAAATCCTCTCCTTTCTCTTCTTCAAGAATTTCAAAAACCGCATCAAAGGCATCCCTACAATGAATAACTATAGGCAAATTATGCTTTTTGGCTAATTGTATTTGATATCTAAAGGCTTCTTGTTGTATACCCAATGTAGACTTATCCCAATACAAATCAATTCCTATTTCACCAACAGCCACATAATTATATGTATCCAATTCAGCGGCCACATGGTTCAATTCTGCCTTATAATTTTCCTTAACATGGGTAGGATGCAGCCCAGCCATTAAAAATACCTTATCCGGATAAGCCTCTTTAACCCTTTTCATCTCCGCAGTATAACTTGCATCTATGGCCGGAACAAAAAAACGGGCCAAACCATTAGCAAAGGCACGCTGCATCATAGCAGCTTGATCTTCTTCAAAGGCCTCACTATAAATATGTGTATGGGTATCTGTAAATATCATGAGGACAAAAATAGCCTTATCTTTACAGCTTTTGCTTAAGATGACTTTGAAAAAATACTTAAAGTCGAAAGACTACACCCGAACTCCCTTACGATTAACCGCTACCAATCATTTTGAAATTTCTGCCAAAATAAATGGAATAACTGGTCGATTTATTTTAGACACCGGAGCGTCTAACACCTGCATAGACACGGATAAACTAACCTATTTTGATTTGAAATCTGAAGCTTCTGATATTAAAGCGGCCGGTGCAGGCGCTATTGATATGGAGACACTTATCAGCACGAAAAACAAAATAGCTATTGGCGATTGGACGTATAAAAAACTAAGTATAGTGGTTTTTGACCTTACACATGTAAACACAGCCCTTATAAACCACAATGCCCTTCCCGTGGATGGCATTATTGGTGCAGACATCCTAAAAAAGGGAAAGGCAATTATAGATTATGACAAAAAATGTCTATTCTTAAAAAAACGAAAGAAGTCTTAAAGCTCTAGTGCGTTTTTCACATTGTTATTCATTAGCAGTTCTTCTGGGTTTTCCAACGCCTCTTTAACAGCAACCAAGAAACCAACAGATTCCTTACCATCAATTATTCTGTGGTCATAAGACAATGCCACATACATAATTGGCGCTATTGCTATGGCACCATCGCGCACTATTGGTCTTTCTACAATATTATGCATACCTAGAATAGCACTTTGCGGTGGGTTTATAATAGGTGTAGACAACATAGAACCAAAAACACCACCATTGGTAATGGTAAAGGTTCCTCCTGTCATCTCATCAACAGTAATTTCACCTTCCCTAGCCCTAATAGCCAAACGTTTTACTTCTGCCTCAACTCCTCTAAAAGATAGATTTTCTGCATTTCTAATTACTGGCACCATCAAACCTTTAGGTCCAGAAACAGCAATACTTATATCACAGAAATCATAAGAAATCATTTCCTTACCATCTATCATAGAGTTCACGGCAGGGTACATTTCTAAAGCCCTAACACATGCCAATGTAAAGAAAGACATGAAACCTAAACCTACACCGTGCTTAGTCTTAAATTCTTCCTTGTACTGCTTGCGCAATTCGAAAATTGGCGTCATATCTACCTCATTGAAGGTTGTAAGCATAGCCGTTTCGTTTTTGACCGAAACCAAACGCTCCGCAACTTTTCTACGAAGCATAGATAATTTGGAACGAGACTCACCTCTTCTACCACCCGCAGGAGAGCCCATAGATGGCTTTGCGTTTAAGGCATCTTCTTTAGTTACTCTACCATCCCTACCTGTTCCTTGAACATCTGAAGCAGGGATTCCTTTTTCGCTTAATATTTTTTTAGCTGCTGGAGAAGCAGTTCCAGTAGCGTATGATTCCTTTTTTGGAGTTTCAGGCTTAGGAGCAGCCTCCTTTGGAGCTTCCTCTTTTTCCTCTTTTTTTGCAGGTGCAGCATCACCCTCTGGTTTTTCTGCACTTGTATCTATAAGACAAACCACCTCGCCTACTGCAACCGCATCGCCAACCTCAGCTTTAAGGGTAATTATTCCACTTTCTTCAGCAGGAAGTTCAAGCGTTGCCTTATCAGAATCTACTTCTGCAATTGCTTGGTCTTTTTCCACATAATCACCATCCTCTACTAACCATTCTGCGATTTCCACCTCGGTTATGGATTCCCCAGGGGATGGTACTTTCATTTCTAGAATCATAATATTATGCTAGTTTATTAACTCTTTGTTTTTATTATCTTTTAAAGTTGTCTTTAGTTTTATCAAAGACGTATTCAATAACTTCTGAATGTCTTCTCTGAGAACGTACCGCACTACCTGCAGCTGGCGCCCCATAGAATCTTCTAGATGCCACCCTAAAGGTTTTTGCTTCTTCTAAATGCATTAATAAGTGACCCCAAGCCCCCATGTTCCTAGGTTCTTCTTGCGCCCAAACTATTTCTTGGGCATTGGCATACTTATTTATTACAGACCTTATTTCTTCTGCCGGAAGCGGAAATAACTGTTCTAAGCGAACCAAAGCAACATCTTCTCTTCCTAACTCTTCACGTTTTGCATCTAAATCATAGTAGAATTTTCCGGTACAGAACACTAATGATTTAACCTTATCCGGATTAACGTTTACATCATCTATTACCTCTTGAAAACTACCGTTGGCCATTTCTTCTTTTGTGGAAACAACCTTAGGATGCCTTAAAAGACTTTTTGGCGTAAACACGACTAAAGGTTTTCTAAATCCGAACTTCATTTGTCTTCTAAACAAATGAAACAAGTTTGCAGGTGTAGTTACATCTACCACAAACATATTGTCTTTAGCGCATAATTGTAAGTAACGCTCCATTCTTGCAGAAGAGTGCTCTGCACCTTGACCCTCATAGCCATGAGGCAGCAACAGCACTAGACCATTTTGCATTTTCCATTTATCCTCTGCTGAGGATAAATATTGGTCAATTACAATTTGTGCACCATTACTAAAATCTCCAAACTGGGCCTCCCAAATAGTCAATGTTTTTGGACTAGCCATGGCATAGCCATAATCAAAGCCCATAACTGCGTATTCTGACAATAAGGAATTGTAAATATCCAAACGTCCATTTTGATGCGCTCCAAGTTCATTTAAAAGAACCACTTCTTCTTCGTGCATCTCGGTCTTTACCACTGCATGTCTATGCGAGAACGTACCCCTTTCCACATCTTGCCCCGTCATACGTACATCAAAACCTTCTTCCAACAAAGTTGCGTAAGCCAAGAGTTCTCCCATAGCCCAATCCAACCTGTTATCCTCAAAGTACATTTTCTTGCGCGCATCTATTAAACGGACAATCTTGCGCAAAAACTTTTTATCAGAAGGTAATTCCGTAATTACTTTAGCCAATTGGGTTAGCTTGTCCAAATCATAAGAAGTATCATACTCAGACAGCATTTCGGTTTCCGTAACACGTTCAAAACCTTCCCACTCATCTTGCATAAAAGGAGTGATAACCGTTTTTTCAATTTTACGGGAATCCAACAGGTCTTCCTCTAAGTTCTTTTTATATTCTTCCTCTAAATTTTTAACATAATCTTTATCTATAACACCTTCTGCCAACAATTTGGCGGCATAAATATCCCTTGGGTTATCATGTTTAGAAATAGACTTGTACAACAAGGGCTGGGTGAATTTTGGTTCATCACCTTCATTATGCCCATATTTTCTATACCCCAACAAATCCAAGAAAATATCGCGCTTATAACGCATACGGTATTCTAGCGCAAAAGTTGCCGCATGCACCACTGCTTCTACATCATCTGCATTAATATGTAATACAGGAGACAGGGTAACCTTACCCACATCTGTACAATAGGTAGAGGAACGTGCATCTAAATAATTGGTAGTAAACCCTATTTGATTGTTTACTACAATATGGATGGTACCCGCAGTAGTGTAACCATCTAATTTAGCCATTTGTATCACCTCGTATACGACTCCCTGACCAGCAAAAGCAGCGTCTCCATGCACCAAAATAGGCAACACTTCTGCATTATTATCCGCATGGTCCTTATCTTGTTTTGCCCTTGCTATACCCTCTACAACCGCATTTACGGTTTCTAAGTGAGATGGATTGGGTGCAATATTCATATTCACGATCTTACCACTATCGGTTTCCCTTCTAGAGGTCCATCCTAAGTGATACTTAACGTCACCATCAAAAATAGCCTCCTCGTAATCTTTACCATCAAATTCACTAAAGATATCCTTAGGCGATTTTCCAAAAATATTGGTTAATACGTTTAACCTACCGCGGTGGGCCATACCCATTACAAATTGCTTAACACCAGCATCCGCAGCTTTTTCTACAATTACGTCAAGCGCAGGAATTAACGATTCGCCACCCTCTAATGAGAATCGCTTTTGCCCAACATATTTGGTATGCAAAAAGCTCTCAAAAGAAACAGCTTCATTTAATTTTCTTAAGATTTGTTTTTTCTGGTCTACAGAGAATTTTGGATGGTTATCATTTACATTTAACCAATCCTGAATCCATTGTATACGTTCTGGTGTACGTATATACATATACTCCACACCAATGGCATCACAATAGATACGCTCTAAATGCCCAACAATATCTTTAAGGGTACTGGCCCCAATACCTAAAATACTACCAGCATCAAAAACAGTATCTAAGTCTGCATTGGATAGGCCAAAATTTTCTAGTGCTAACGTTGGCTCATATTTTCTACGCTCCCTAACCGGATTGGTCTTGGTAAATAAATGTCCGCGAGAACGGTAGCCATCTATTAAACGTATTACTTGAAATTCTTTCTGCAACGATTGCGGCATTTGAACGGACTGCCCGTTAACGTTGGCCGCAACACCAGCATTTGAAGTTTGTATATCCAAATCGTCCAAAGCACTTTCCATACCAAAATCAAAACCTTGAAAAAAGGCTCTCCAACTTGGTTCTACGCTATCTGGATTTGAAATGTATCTATCGTACTGCTCCGCAAAAAAAGCTGTATGCGCAGCATTTAAAAAGGAATATTTGTCCATTTTGAGGTTTCCCGAGTTCTTTCGTAAAAATTATGACAAAAATACAATAATTGAGTTACCTAGCATATAATCAACAATGTTCTTATTTTAATTTTTTCATAAATTCCAAAATCACCTAATTATGTTGCAAACTTCTTTCTCACAGCAACTTTGTTGAAAATTCTATTTATGATCAAATTTGTAGTTTGCTTAGAGGTTTCCACAACGTTTTCCCATTTTGTATTAATAAGCTCACTTTCCGGGATATCCATCACATACATTAAATTCAAGAATTTAGCATATTTCTCCATTAGAAGCACGTAAATTTTTTCTTGTAAAACGGCACTAAGTTTTTCTGGCAATAAGTCAACATCTAAATGAATGTTTATATTGGCCAACATAAAATCTTTTTGCAATTGCCTAACTACATCCGTATACCAATTTTTTTCAATTGCTTTTTCTAATATCCCTATACCATTTGGGCATTCCATTACTTATTTACTATCTGTATTATTGCTTATACACCATTCCGTTTTTCATTACAAAGCTTACGTCTTTAAGTAAAGACACATCTTGCAAAGGATTACCATCCACGGCTATTATATCGGCCATAAAACCAGTTTTTAGTTCGCCCAATTTTCCTTGCATACCTAAAAGACTGGCATTGGTAACAGTAGCAGAATAAATTGCTTTAGCAATGGGCATACCGGCCTCTACCATATATACGAACTCCCTTGCATTCTCTCCATGCTTAAATACACCTGCATCCGTACCAAAGGCAATTGGAACCCCTTTTTTATAGGCTTTCGCAAACATGTCTCGTATTTTAGGACCAATTTCACTAGCCTTTTTAGCTACCACGGGAGGAAAATAACCTGGTT
Source organism: Croceivirga radicis (assembly GCF_002072105.2). GTDB lineage: Bacteria > Bacteroidota > Bacteroidia > Flavobacteriales > Flavobacteriaceae > Croceivirga > Croceivirga radicis. The sequence continues at coordinate 136,758 of NZ_MTBC01000002.1, read as the reverse complement.
TTTTTGCATTCTCCGTAACTTCTTTACCAGCTGTAATGGTTGGCACCAAGTAAGCATCATACTCTTTCATTAAATCCATGGTGGCTTCGCTCATCAACGTTCCATGTTCAATTGTTTTAATACCACCTTTAATAGCCCGTTGCATACCTTCGTCCCCATGAGCATGAGCGGCCGTTAGCATACCGTAGTCTTTTGCGGTCTCTGTAATTGCTTTAATTTCTTCTATGGTAAATTGTGGGTTTTGACCACTCTTGGCCACACTTAAAACACCTCCTGTAGCCGTTATTTTTATAACATCGGCACCATCTTTATAGCGCTGTCTAACGGCTTTTTTGCCGTCTTCGGGAGAATTTACCACACCATCTTTTGGCCCTGGATCCCCCATTTCGTCCCAAGTTCTTCCGTTGGTAGGATCGGCATGGCCTCCTGTTGTGGCAATAGCCTTACCTGCCGTAAATATCCTAGGGCCTACAACATAACCTTTATCTATTGCCTTTCTAAGAGCAATATTTACACCACTACCACCCAAATCCCTAACGGTGGTAAAACCTGCCATTAATGTGTTTTTTGCATAGATTGTAGATTTAAAAGCCACATCTACATCATTTAATGTATACCTATCTATATAAGTGGTAGGACTAGATTCGCTCTCTATATGTACGTGCATATCTATAAAACCAGGCATAACGGTTTTAGACTTTAAGTCTATCACCACTACATTTCCGTTTCCGTTTTTGTAACCGTTTTCAATTCCTACAATTTTTTCACCATTTACTATAATTGTTTTTTCCTTTTGCAGCTTTCCTGCTTGCACATCCATGATAGCACCACAGTGCAAATAGGTTTGTTGCGCATTTAATTGACCAACAATAAGGAACACAATGGTTACAAATGTGAATTTAAAATTCTTCATAGTTTTTGAGTTTCACGGTTATTTAGTTGGAAAAAGGTACAAAAAAAGAGGGCAATGCCCTCTTCCTACATATATTCTTTGTCTACTTATTTAGACCTTACTTTTTTTTCCCATTGCCAGGCAGAACTCATAGCTTCGTCCAAACTTGATTTAGCTTTCCATCCCAAGACCTCATTGGCCCTACGGGTATCTGCATAAGCCTGTATTACATCTCCTTCTCTTCTAGGTGCTATTCTGTAATTCAATTTTTCTCCAGAAACTTTTTCAAAACTATTTATTACTTCCAAAACAGAACTTCCCTTTCCCGTACCTAGATTAAAAATTTCGTAGTTGGTATCGTTCTTTTCTGTAATAAGTCGTTGTAAAGCCGCAACATGTGCCTTTGCTAAATCCACCACGTGAATATAATCCCGAATACAAGTACCGTCATTAGTAGGGTAATCGTCACCAAATACAGATAATTGCTCCCTTAGACCAATCCCCGTTTGTGTAATAAAAGGAACCAAATTTTGTGGTACGCCCGTAGGCAATTCACCTATCTCAACAGAAGCATGGGCCCCAATGGGGTTAAAATATCGTAATGCAATGGCTTTTAATTGTGGATTTACCTTACAGGTATCTTTGATAATCTCTTCACCCACTTGTTTGGTATTCCCATAAGGAGATTCTGCTGGTTTTACCGGAGCATCTTCTGTTATTGGCAATTCATCTGCTTGACCATAGACGGTACAAGATGAACTGAATATAAAATTAGCCTCACCTTTTTGGGTTAACTCCTGTAATAGGTATACCAGAACACCTAAATTATTTTCATAGTATAAAAGGGGATTCTCTACACTTTCACCAACAGCTTTAGAAGCAGCAAAATGTATTACGCCAGTTATATCTGTATGTTTTTGAAAAAAATCTTGAACCTTTTTCTTTTCTCTTAAATCGAATTTTTCAAAAATTGGTTTTTTGCCGGTTATGGCCACAATACCATCCAAAACCGCCTCTGAAGAGTTAGAAAGATTATCTATGATAACTACTTCAAAACCTTCGTTTTGCAACTCTACAACGGTATGGGAACCTATAAAGCCCAAACCTCCGGTAACCAATATTTTTTTACTCATGTTTTAGTGTTTATTTACAAAATTGATGACTAAGTCTGTTATATATTTAATTTGTTCGTCATCCAATTCCGTATGCATTGGTAAAGAAATAACCTCTTGCACCAATTGATTGGTCACAGTGAAATCTGCCTCGTTATACCTATCGTCTACATATGCCTTTTGCCGGTGTAAAGGAATTGGATAATATACACCACAAGGAACGTTATTCTCGTTCAAATGTTGCACCAAGGCATCTCTAGTTCCATTTAAAATACGCAAAGTATATTGGTGGTATACGTGGCAAGTACAAGCAGTACACGTTTTATCACAATTGGTCTTTTTTGCCGGAACAACAATATGCTCTTGACCGGCAAAGGCCATATCATATTTTGCAGCCGCCATCTGCCTCTTGGCATTATAGGTATCCAAGTGTGGTAGTTTAGCACGTAGAACCCCAGCCTGTATGGAATCTAACCTAGAATTAACCCCTACTACATCATGGTGATAACGCTCATACATTCCATGATTTACCATTCCTCTTAGCGTATGGGCCAATTCATCGTCATTAGTAAAAATAGCCCCGCCGTCTCCATAGCAACCAAGGTTTTTAGAAGGAAAAAAACTAGTGGACGCCACATGCCCCAAGGTACCCGATTTTCTCTTTGAGCCATCCTTAAAAATATAATTTGCGCCTATGGCTTGCGCATTATCTTCAATTACATACAATCCATGTTTTTCTGCCAAAGCCATTAAAGCCTCCATATTGGCACATTGTCCAAACAAGTGCACAGGAACAATGGCCTTGGTTTTTGGGGTTATGGCCTTTTCTACCGCCGCAATATCTATATTGAAAGAATCTGGCTCCACATCTACCAAAACGGGTGTTAATCCCAACAGGGCAATTACTTCAACGGTTGCAGCAAAAGTAAAATCTGCCGTAATAACTTCATCACCGGGCTTAAGACCCAATCCCATCATACATATTTGAAGCGCATCGGTTCCATTTGCACAAGGAATAACATGTTTAACACCAAGATAAGCTTCCAATTCCGATTGAAAAGCCTTGACCTGCGGACCATTTATATAAGCCGAAGTAGTTAAAACTTCTTCAATAGCTTTGTTCACCTCTTCCTTAATACCATTATATTGACCTTGAAGATCTACCATTTGTATTTTACGCATACTACCAATTTGTAACATCAAAATTAGCAAATAAAGCAGCATGGCACTGCTATTCTTTTAAAGAAATGTAATTTAGCGCAAAGCAAAATCCGTGAGTTTTCTTTACAACCTAAGCCTTTATTTAGTTGCAGCCGTGTTGCGTGTGGTAGCCTTATTTAATCCAAAAATCAAGCTATTTGTAGCGGGTCGCAAGAACACCTTTGAACTACTGGAGCAAAATCTTAATCCTACGGACAAAGTTATTTGGATGCATGCCGCATCTTTGGGAGAGTACGAACAAGGGCTACCTATTTTAGAAAAACTAAAAACCAATTACCCAGACCATAAGTTTCTTCTAACCTTTTTTTCTCCTTCAGGATACGAGGTAAAAAAAGGAAAGACACCAGCGGATATAGAAACCTACCTGCCTTTAGACACTAAAGAAAACGCACGTAAAATAGTGGCATTGGTTAAACCCAAAATGACCATTTTTATTAAATATGAAGTATGGCCAAATCTTCTTTCTCAACTTAGAGAACAACAATGCCCTACCCTTTTGGTCTCTGGTATTTTTAACCAAAAACAAGTCTACTTTAAGTCTTACGGTGGTTTTCTAAGAAAGGCACTAGAAAACTTTGATTATTTTTTTGTCCAAGACCAAAACTCCATAGAACTTTTACGAAGAATTGGCTATACCAATTCTAGTATTAGTGGCGATTCTAGATATGATAGGGTTACCCAGATTGTTGAGCAAAATAATTCTTTGGAATTTATGGACGCATTTCTACAAGGAAAAAATTGCATCGTTGCCGGCAGTACTTGGCCGCCTGGAGAGGCACTTTTGGCAGATTATATAAATAAGGATAAGTCTAACTATAAATTTGTAATTGCCCCGCATAATATTAAGGAACAACATGTAGAATCTATCGTCAATTCATTGAAAGTTCCTAAAATGAAATATTCAGAATTAGACTTAGAAGCAATTGGGCAGACAAAAGTTTTAATTTTAGACACCGTGGGTATTTTAACCAAAGTTTATTCTTATGCAGACATTGCTTACGTTGGAGGTGGTTTTGAAACTGGATTACATAACACCTTAGAGCCTGCCGTATTTGGCATTCCCGTAATAATAGGGCCCAAATACCACAGATTTATAGAAGCCATTGCCCTAGTTAATAACAAGGGAGTTATTTCTGTAAAGGACAAGATTGAATTTAATACCACACTTTCCCAATTAGTAGACAACCCAACCGAACGCGCTAATCTTGGAAGGGCCAACATGGACTATATCTTCAAAAATAAGGGTGCCACGGACCAAGTTGTGGCCTACATAAATAAACATCTTTAAAATTGTTTAGTTTTATCGCAACTAACAAACCAAACCAATGGATAAAAGAATACTAAGAATATCAATGACTGCCGCCTTAGCAGGCTTTCTTTTTGGATTTGACACCGTTGTTATCAGTGGGGCCAACCAACCTATTAAAGAGTTATGGGACACCAATTGGTTTTTAGGCGATTCTATTTTTACATTTCACGGTATTTTTATTATGTCCATGGCCCTATGGGGAACCGTTTTGGGTTCATTATTTGGTGGTATACCAACAGACAAACTAGGAAGAAAAAAGACGCTGTTATGGATAGGCGTACTATACTTTCTCTCTGCCGTTGGTTCTGCTTTTGCACCAGAAGCCTATAGCTTTTCCTTTTTTAGGTTTATAGGTGGTGTTGGTGTTGGGGCTTCGTCCGTTGCAGCACCAGTTTACATTTCTGAGATTTCAAATTCTTCCAATAGAGGTAGACTTACGGCAATGTACCAGTTTAATATTGTATTTGGTATCTTAATAGCCTTTATATCTAACTACGTTATTGGCACTTTCTTCAATGAATCCGAAGCTTGGCGCTGGATGCTGGGGGTAGAAGGCATTCCTGCATTAATTTACACCTTAATGGTGGCTAAAATACCTAACAGCCCAAGATGGCTTTTAATGAAAAACCATGCCGATGCATTGGTGATAAGATCACTTACCCTATTGGGCATTCAAGAAGATGAAGCCAAAGTAACCATTACGGAAATAAAGGTTTCTATGGTAGAAAACATTAAAAACAAAAAAGAAAGTCTGTTTTCTGGCAAGTATAACAAACCCCTACTATTGGCATTTTTAATCGCATTTTTCAATCAGCTTTCAGGTATAAATTTTGTTCTGTACTACGCACCAGAAATTCTAGAAAGGGCTGGTTTGGCCTCTGGAGAATCTTTGTTCAGTTCTATAAGTATTGGCGTAATAAATCTACTATTTACGTTTGTGGGCTTGGCATTAATAGACCGCCTAGGTCGCAAGCAACTAATGTATATAGGCTCTATAGGCTATATAATTAGTCTTGCCATGGTTGGGCTTTGTTTTTACAATGGATTGAACGCTGCAGTATTATTAACCTTTATCTTGGTATTTATTGCATCACATGCAGTAGGTCAAGGTGCTGTAATTTGGGTATTTATATCCGAAATTTTTCCAAATAAAGTGCGTTCCTACGGACAGTCTTGGGGAACAGGAACACATTGGGTTTTTGCTGCGCTGATTACATTACTTACCCCAACCTTTTTGGATAGTGAAATAGGTATTTTTAAAGATAATCCTTGGCCAATATTTATTTTCTTTGCAGGAATGATGGTGCTACAATTACTTTTTACCGCATTCTTAATGCCCGAAACAAAAGGTATTTCTTTAGAAGAATTGGCGAAAAGATTGGGCAAAAAATAGCGGTAGGTAATAATTAAACTTCTGCAATACGTATAGGCAAACAAGCAGTTAATCGAGTATTGTACTGATTATTAGAACCGAACAGGTTAAATTTCACTATCTTGATAGGAAATAATCAACCTATGGCAGAGAACACTACAGGTTTTAGTTTTTTAGCTGGCTTTTTACGTATTATGGTAACCGTACTGGTAATAATACTAATTGCGATACCCGTTTGCATTATTTGTGACATTTTAGGGGTATTTGATGCTTTAGGCCTACACTTTTAAGCTGAAATAAAAACAGATTATAAGAGCCTCTCATCTTGAGAGGCTTTTTATTTTTATGCCAACTAGAAAATTATTAACCATCATGAATGGTTTTGCCCCATGTATCTAGGGAAATTAGGATTTCTTTCAACGTAAACCCTTTCTTGGTTAGGCCGTACTCAACCCTTGGTGGCACCTCTGGAAAAACTTCTCGATACACAAGGTGGTCTCGTTCTAGCTCTCGCAAACTCTGGGTAAACATTTTATTGGAAATTGCCGGTATTTTAGCTTGTAAAATGCCGGATCGTTGCGGACCTTCCAATAGGTGAAAAAGAATAAGGGGCTTCCATTTGGTACCAATGAGCTCCATGGTTTTGTTAAGAGGACAATAAATTTTATTATTTTTCAAAATTGCAAATAATTGATTTTGTTTATTTTACTCTTTTAGATACTATAAGTAAAAAAAAGTAAGTTATTGTTTTACATACAACTAATCAACAACTTTGCTTCAAAATTAAGTTAACATGAAAGAACAAAATACATACCCCCGAACATTTTCACATATTGGTATTACCGTTCCAGATATTACTGCTGCCGTATCATTCTATGAGAATGTTATGGGGTGGTACGTAATTATGCCTCCTAGTCTTGTAAAAAAAGAAAAGGAGACCGCTATTGGTCAAATGTGTATAGATGTTTTTGGAGAAGATTGGGAAACCTTTGAAATTGCCCATTTGTCCACTTCTGATGGTGTGGGCATAGAACTATTCTCATTCCCGGAAACACCAAAGAACAAACCAGAATTTAACCCCTTTAGTCCGGGTCTATTTCATTTTTGCGTACAGGATCCAAATATTGAGAGCTTGATAGAAAAAATTATTTCCCATGGAGGTAAACAGCGAATGCCAATTAGAGCCTATTACCCGGACAATAAACCCTATAAAATGTGTTACGTAGAGGATCCTTTTGGTGTAGTTTTTGAAATTTACACCCATAGCTATGAGCTTACCTATTCTTCCGGCGCTTATGCGGACATGTAAAAAGCCAGGCATTAAAGAGATTATCCAAACTTATTTTAAAGCATCCATCTTGGGATGCTTTTTTAATAGCCGTCTTAAAAATCACAAAGAAGCACCAATCCGTTTAACATAATAGATTTAAACATATTAAAAGAATACGCTTTAGTATTTTTAGATAAACCAATATGACCAACATGAATCGACATTTTTTATTAAACATATTCTGTTTACTTTTTATCGGCGTATCTGCACAACAAACCAAACGTTACTCGGAATTATTGAATATGGTCTACCACAATCCTGGTGAGCCTAAATGAGAAACCAAATACTTGTACCCAAATTACTTGGATAGTTTAGGATACACCGGACAAATTCCTAAAATGGAAGTGCAATGCGGATTAACCTATGATAGTTTTGAGGATGAAATAATTCCTTTAAAAACTGATGAACGACTTTGGATAGAACGACATGCTGCATCCATAAGAACCCAAATAGACAATAGTAAAAAGGCTGGGCTACCTTTATATCCATTTACAGATGTATTGGTTTTACCAGTTTCGTTATTAGAAAAATATGATACAGAATTAAAGATTGATGAAAAATTTTCCATAAAGCGGAAACGTACACAACAAATCTTGCGTGCACAGATTACAGAAATATTTGAGAGATTCCCAGATTTAGATGGGTTAACCATAAGACATGGTGAAACATATGTACACGATACTCCATACCATAAAGGAGAGACCCCCGTAAGGACTGCTGAGGAGCATGCGATAATGATTAATATTCTAAAAGAAGAAATTTGCCTAAAACGTAATAAGAAACTTTTTTATAGAACCTGGGATTTTGGATGGTTTCATACCCAACCTAAATTTTACCTTGATGCAACCAATCCCATTGAACCACACCCGCTACTTTTCTTTTGTATTAAACATGTAAATTATGATTTTAATCGGGGCTATCCCTTTAATACCACTATTGGCCTTGGTAAACATCAACAAATTATAGAAGTATCCATGAACCAAGCTGGGTGTTACGGAAACAACAGTCATCCATACTATATTGGTAAAGGTATTATTGAGCACTGGTCAGAGATGGAAGTTAAAAAGGGACTTATTGATTTATACGAAGACTCCAAAATTAAAGGAGTTTGGACATGGACAGGAGGTGACGGCTGGGTAGGGCCTTATTTTGATAACGAACTTTGGATGGACCTAAATGAATATATCATAAGAACCTTTGTTCATAATCCTAAAAAAACAGAAGAAGACATTTTTATGGATTATGCTATTAACCAATTAAAACTGTCCGATTTAGATGCCAAAAAATTTAGACAATTAAATCTTCTTTCCACGGATGCGGTTTATTACGGACAGGCAAGCAAACATTTTTTTGCGGACACTTGGTGGTGTAGAGACCATTACTTATCTGCCATTGATTTAAAAGAAGTTGTACGCAAAGAAATTATTGACAAGGTTTTAAACGAAAAAGAAAAAAACTTAGAAAATTGGTATTTAATGGAAAAACTTGCCCAAGAAATTACTATTCCAAAACCCGAATTAGATTCGTTCCTTAAAGTGTCTACAACTTACGGAAGAATTAAATATGAAATTATGGCCATCATTTGGAAAATTCAAATTGCCAAAGCTAAAGTAGATTTAAAGCGCCCTATAAACCACGAAAAAGTTCAAGAATATATAAAAGATTATCGAAGTAAATGGCAAGAATGGGTACAATTAAAAAAAGACTACCCTAACTGCCCCACCCTTTACGTAGACCATACTTCTATGCATACGAACGAGCCTTTTCAAGAGACTCTCATTTTTTTTGATTCCTTTCTTAAGTCTTAAACTATGTTATTATGCTAATTAATGGTATAAATACACCAACAATAGAACACTTTTCCGAACTACAATTGGTAGGCCTAAGTTTAGAAATGAGTGTTACCCATAACACTACGGGCTTATTATGGTCCCGATTTGGACCCAGAATTAAGGACATAGAAAACAAAACAGCTAACTACAAACTATCCTTACAAGAGTACCCTATCAATTATTTTAAAGAATTTAGTCCAGACAAAAGCTTTATAAAATGGGCGTTAGTGCCGGTTTCTGATTTATCTAGCATTCCAGAAGGCCTAGCATCTTTTACGTTAAAAAAGGGCTTGTATGCTGTGTTTAAGTACAAAGGGCCCAGCAATGACCCATCCATTTTTCAATATATTTTTTCAAAGTGGCTGCCTAATTCTGAATACGTACTAGACAATAGACCACATTTTGAACTGTTAGGGGAACAGTATAAAAATAATGATGCACACTCCGAAGAAAAGATTTACATTCCTGTAAAACCAAAATAAAAAGCATAAAAAAACCCTTCTTAAAAGAAGGGTTTTAAAGTTGTGCGGATGAAGGGAGTCGAACCCCCACGCCTCGCGGCACTAGATCCTAAGTCTAGCGTGTCTACCAATTCCACCACATCCGCAGTTCAAATCGGGATGCAAATATACTTCAAATTTTGAATTGTAAAACATTCAGAGAAGAAAAAGTTCTTTTTAGTACTTTTATCCTAAGAAGTACTGATTAAATGAAAAACGTAAAAGAATACATAGAAGCGAATAAAGATCGCTTTTTAAATGAATTAATCGATTTATTAAAAATTCCATCTATAAGTGCAGATACCGCTTTCTCTCAAGACGTGATAGACGCGGCTAGAGCTGTAGAAAAGGCATTAAAAGAAGCTGGTTGCGACACCACGGAAATATGTGAAACAGATGGTTATCCTGTTGTTTTTGGCGAAAAAATTGTTGATCCAAAACTACCAACGGTCTTAGTATACGGCCATTACGATGTACAACCCCCAGACCCAATGAATCTATGGGATTCTCCACCTTTTGAACCTGTAATTAAAAAAACAGACCTACACCCAGACGGTGCTATCTTTGCTCGCGGGGCTTGTGATGATAAAGGCCAGTTTTACATGCACGTTAAAGCAGTAGAATACATGATAAAGGAAGATGTATTGCCGTGTAATGTTAAGTTCATGATAGAAGGGGAAGAAGAAGTTGGAAGCGATAGTTTGGAAGCCTTTTTGGATAAAAACCGAGATAAATTAAAGAACGATGTAATCCTTATTTCCGATACGGGTATGATCGCAAACGACGTTCCTTCAATTACTACAGGACTAAGAGGATTAAGCTATGTAGAGGTAGAAGTTACCGGCCCAAATAGAGATTTACACTCTGGTATTTATGGTGGTGCCGTACCCAATCCAATCAATATACTATCTAAAATGATAGCCTCCCTACATGATGAGAATAACCGCATTACCATTCCTGGTTTTTATGATAAGGTAGAAGAACTTTCTCCTGAAGATAGAGCTTTGATGGCAGAGGCCCCTTTTAATGTAGAGGATTATAAAAAAGCATTGGATATTGGCGATGTTTATGGTGAAAAAGGATATACCACACCAGAACGTTATTCTATAAGACCAACTTTAGATGTTAATGGCATATGGGGTGGTTATACAGGAGAAGGCGCTAAGACCGTAATTGCTAGTAAAGCTTTTGCTAAAATATCTATGCGTCTGGTTCCAGACCAAGATCCAGATGAAATTACCCAATTGTTCATGGATCACTTTATGGCTATTGCCCCAAAAGGAGTTAAAGTAAAGGTAAAACCGCATCATGGCGGATTACCGTATGTTACTCCAATAGATAACATTGGTTACCAAGCAGCCGCAAAAGCTTATGAGACTACATTTGGTAAAATAGCAATACCCGAACGTGGCGGAGGAAGCATACCTATTGTAGCATTATTTGAGCAAATTTTGGACAGTAAGATAATTTTAATGGGCTTTGGATTGGATAGTGATGCCATACACTCACCCAATGAGCATTTTGGCATTTGGAACTATTTAAAAGGTATTGAGACCATACCTTATTTTTATAAGTATTATACAGAACTTGCTACACAGCAATAAAATGTAAGAGGCCATTGGTAATGGCAGGATGTTGTTCAATCATCCGGTTCTAGATAACACTACACCAAAACATCTAGAACTTGCTTTACCTAATGGCCTCTTTCTGTTAATGGTACTTTAAAAACTTGGGGGATTAAGACTTGGGGGAAAAACAGTACCATTAAATAATCTTATTATTAGCAAGCAATTGGCTTGTACACCGCAATTACCAATTCGGTATCGGTAAGTTCCACATCGCAGATGCTAAACTCTTTTTGCCTGTTGTTGAATATGACCATACCGCTATACATCTTGTTATTGTTTGGACTTTTCATGTTGATGTTATTTTTTATAGTTTGTTGTACTTGTTTTTATTATTTGATTCAAAAGTACCACCGCAAACCCGTTAAAAATTAGCAGTAAGCCCTAGCTGTAATAAAGTGTAGACGAATGGTATTTTTAGTAAGACCAGCTAATCCTATAGCGTTTTAACCTTGAATCTTATACATGCAGTTAGTCGCCAATAAATGCCGTTAAACTAGCATTTTGGCTCAATTTTAGCAGAATTACTGTAACAAAGTATCATGGTTTGCGTTCTAATACCATTAATCAAAGAACGAACACTATTATGTTAGGTAAATTTTTTATTCTCTGCTCTGGGGCAGATGCAGATGTTTTGGATACCTGTTCCAAAGCAGAACAAAACAAATACGCAGGTATAGGCGCTACTGTATTCTTTACCGCCCTAATGGCATTTATTGCTGCTTCTTACGCCCTCTATACGGTTTTTGACAATTATTATATAGCCATAGGTTTTGGCTTGGTTTGGGGGCTTTTGATTTTTAATCTAGACCGCTATATTGTTAGTACGCTAAAAAAGAAAGAACGCAAATACCAAGAGGTGCTACAGGCCATACCTAGACTTATATTGGCCTTGATTATTGCCATAGTGATTTCAAAACCGCTGGAACTTAAAATTTTTAAGAAAGAAATTGACCAAGTTTTACTTACGGAAAAAAATAGAATGACCTTGGAGAACCAAGAAGAAATAGCGCTTCAATATCAACCTAAAATTTTAAAACTAGAAGAAAATATAAAAGCGCTCCAAAATGAAATTAGCGCAAAGGAAGCTGAGACAAATGCCTTATACGACATCTTTATTAACGAAGCCGAAGGCACTGCTGGTACTGGCCTTTTGGGTAAAGGCCCCGTTTATAAAGAAAAACGTGAAAAACATGATGCCGCACTAGCAGAACTAAATGTTTTAAAACAAACGAACGCAGAAAAAATAAACTTGTTGGAAAATGAAATTAGCCAATTAAATACCGCTTACCAAGATCAGGTTGTACAAGATCAACCTGTAATTAATAATTTTGATGGTTTAATGGCTAGAATAGATGCCTTGGGTAAACTGCCCTGGCTACCCTCCTTTTTTATATTCCTGCTTTTTCTGGCAATTGAAACCGCCCCAATTATTACCAAACTTTTATCTAGTAAAGGTGAGTACGATTTTAAAATTGAAGAAGCAGAAAGCGTGGTCGCAACCTGGGTAAACCAAAAAGTTGCACAACGTAAATTACTAATGGATACGGATGCCGAATTAAATACGGAGATTTACCAAGACTTAAAAAACGAAAAGGAATTATACGATTATAAGAAAGAAAAAGCACAAGCTTTGTTAAAACTACAAGCAGATGCTTTTCATAAAGTACAGGCAAAAGGGCTTTAAACGCTTTCCTTTTTTAAAGCACCAACCGCCTTTTTTAAGCTATCTCTCCAGTGAGGTATGGCAATACCAAAAGTGCCCTTAATCTTGGACTTGTCCAAAACACTATATTTTGGGCGCTTTGCTGGTGTAGGATATGCAGCAGATAGGATAGGTTTTAATCTAACATTGGTAGAAGACACATCAAATATCTCCTTAGCAAAATCATACCAACTAGCAACCCCTTCGTTACTGTAATGATACACGCCGTATGCCGTACTACCCAGTTCAATTATGTGCAACATTACCTCTACCAGGTCTTCTGTATACGTGGGTGTTCCCAATTGATCGTAAACAATACTTAGTTCTTCCTTTTCGTCCCCAAGCTTTATCATGGTCTTTAAAAAATTATGACCATATTCTGAATACAACCAGGATGTTCTAAAAATAAAATGTTCCGGCAGGTTTTCGGCAATGTAGCGTTCTCCTTTATATTTAGAATCGCCATAGAAGCCAAGTGGCCTAGCTATATCTTTTTCCCGATAGGGTTCGTTCAAAAAACCATCAAAAACAAAGTCTGTAGAAATATGCAATAAAACTACATCATGTAGTTTACATTGCGCCGCAAGGTTTTTAGGTCCAATACTATTTACCTTTCTGGCCAGATCTATTTCTTGTTCTGCCAAATCTACTTTAGTGTATGCTGCACAATTTATACAATAATCATAGGATTTAGACGCAAATAAAGCTTTTACCGCTTCGGCATTTGTAATGTCCAATTCTGATGAAGATTTAAAATCAAAATCAAAACTTGGGTAGTTTTGAGCCAATCCTGCAATGGTTTGTCCTAACTGCCCTTTTGCGCCTGTTACCAAAATTTTCATACGTTAAAGTAGTTTTAATTCAAATTGTAAGCTATTAAGTTAACGGTTTACTTTTAAAACTAGTATATAGTTACTGATTAAGATGTAGGAGAAACCGATGTATTGTTGATTACGTTTTTTGGGGTCTTTACAAGCTTGGTCTTACGATCTTTATTCTTTTTTAACCTGTAATGAAAAGCTATTTGCGCCAGTTGAAATATAATCTTGGCAGAATCTTTAAAAGATAGTTTAGACCCGTCTGCATGAATCCAACGTTTTAATGGTTGCTCACAAATTATTGCTATTGCTTGCTGTCTTCCATAGGCATTGCTAATTCGTTTAAAAATTTCAACATCGAACAACCATCTGGTCAAAAAAGGTTTGCCAAATACCAAGGTAGCAATTTCCTTATCCATGATTTTTGCTCCGCATTGCGTATCATTAAACGGCATTCTTAAGATAGAGCGTATTAAAAAATTAATAGTCTTGCTAATTATTGCCCTAGCAGATTCTTTGTTTATATCCGCCCCCATTCTAGCCATTCTAGAACCACTGACTATCTTATAATCTGACTTTCTGATGGTCTGCACTAAATCGTCAAAATCTTTAAAATCCGTGGATAAATCCGCGTCAAGGTACCCGATATAATCTAACTGTGGATCTTGGGCCAAGTGCAGCGTACCCAAACGCACTGCTTCTGCTTTACCTCCATTTTGCGGGCAATCATAAACACTAATGTGGTCTTCATGGCCTTCTTTCAGTTTGTTTAAAACAGCCAGGGTGTTGTCTGTGCTACCATCATTTACAAAACAGAGGTGATATCCTAAGTTTTGCTTTACAAAAGACTGGAATTCATCACTCAACAAACGCTCCTCCTCGTTGTAACAAGGTATTACCACACCAACCACATATTCTTGTAACATCTGGTTTGTATCGTTTTTATGTGAAACACCAGATTGTTCTGGCACGCCTATTAAATTTTTAACTCGAGCTGCTACCTCATTGAGACTAACCGGCTTTTTCATGTAATCGCTAATTCCCAAATCATAGCCTTTGAGAATAGTTTCTTCATCTGTATTTCCAGACAATACCATAATTGGCACCTCTGAATTCTTGGTGTTTCTAAAGTATTGGACCAATTCTAAACCACTAATTTGTGGCATATTAATATCTACTAGAACCAAGTCTGGCTCAAACTCATCAAATACCGCTTTGGCACTAACACCGTTACTGGCAATTTGCACCTGATACCCCAATTCTTGAAGTCTTTTTTGTAAAGACATCAAGATTAACTGCTGATCATCTATTGCTAAAATTTTCATTGTTGTAAGTTTTTATATGGAAATACCTAGGCTACGCCAGTATCTTTTCTGTTTTTTCTTCTATTTTTTCTTTACATACTTTTCCCCTTCTTTTGGCAATCGCTTCAAAAAGATCTAAATACATAGATGTAATTTTAGACATTGGCAACGAGGTAGCTGCCTGGTAATTGGTTTGTCCCAATTCTACCCTGTAGGCATCATTAACCAATATTTTTTCTATGGCATTGGCCAGTGAATCTGAATTATCCGCTTCAAAAAATTCACCCGTATAACCTTCTTCTCTAACCAATATTCCTAAATCACCTAAATCTGGAAGTACAACTGCTTTACCATAGCTACCTGCTTGGTGCAGTACCCCGGAGCTACCCGTGGTAGAGGTATAGGGGAATACAGCAACCGCACTTTCTTGGAAAATACGTTGCACGTCTTCTTCTGGAACATACCCCGTAAATCGTAGTTGTGGTACGTGTTCATATTTTTTTGCAACAGCTGCCAAATATCCAGGTGTATTAGGGCTATCTGTACCCGCAATAACAATTTCAATATCTTCTTGGGTTCTTTTTCTAATTTGTTCTACGGCTTCAATCATTACCTCTACCTTTTTATAGGTACCAAATTTTCCAAACGCCATAACTTGCTTTGGCCCCTTTGGTAATGTATAATCCGGTTGTGGCGGTAGTTCAAAGGTGCCGTGTGGTATTAACTTTATGTTGTCCTTTTTGTACTTCGCCTTAAGTGTTTTTACGTACATACTAATGGTTACCGCTACCTCATCTGACGCTAAAACAAAACGGGTTAATGTAGAACCAATAAAATTGTAGATAGCTGCCAAAAGCCTGTTATTGGTAAAACCAGCATCCTTTAAATCCACGGTCTCCATTATGTTGTGCAAAAGAGATACCGTGGGCACACCACTAACCTTTGTAATAAAAGGTAATAACAACCCTAGGGCAGCTGGCACCTTTTTGTCTCCAAACTTCATAAACTGCAGATTGTACAATACCGCATCTGGCTTGGTGCTTCTTATAGCATTGGTTATGCTAAACAAGTTGCCATAATCATTAAATCGCCAACATTCTTTTACGGTAATTTTGCAACCATCTTCCGTAAAATCCAAGTCTTTTTCACCTGCTGTTTTATCGCATAATAAAATCAATTCTTCTACACGATGCTGCATTCTAAAATGCTTTACCAAGTAGTATGCGTACTCCGTAAGGGTAACCTTACTGGGAGGGTAGGCCGTTACTATTGCTAATCTCATAGGTTAAGGATTATCTATGTTAATTTGGGAATTAAATATTTCTTTGTTCAAAAAGTACATTAGTTGTACCACCAGTAAAATAGCCATGGCAATAATCTGCATAAGAATTACCGTATTAAGGCTATCATGAAAAAATAAAATCAATATGATTTGGGACATGCCAAGGATTCCTGAAAGAATAACTGGAACGTAATGATCCAAGGATAAAAAGTAATACGCAAATATGTTACTTAGGGCAAATAATGAGGTAGCTAGCGCGTATTTCCACAACATGTGGGCAACTTCTATATAGGCTTTACCAAACATTAGATTTACTACGGTTTCTGGAATTAAAAAACATACCCCTACAATTAATATGGCCAAACCACCAATGTAGGTTACATATTTTATTAAAACCGGAGCTGTTGGTTTGCCCTCTTTACGGTTTTTTACCACAGTTGGCAACAAAAGCATAACAAACATCCATGCTGCAAAATAAACCACCCTTCCAATTAGGGCCAAAGACGCATATAAACCTGCAGGTTTGGCTTCAAAAAAATGTTTTACCAAAAGAATATCACTATTGTTTATAATAATTTGCGTTAATTCATAACCAGCGGTTAACCACATAAACCGTATAACATGCTTACGGGCCACTGGTTCCAAAACCAAGGACTTGTTAATCCTTAGACTTTTAATTTTAGATGGGAACAAACCAAAGAAGAAAGATATTAGAATACCAATGGCAACTACTATTCCCGTTGGCAAGGGCAAAATGAATAATAGTGCTATGGTCAAAAGTAACCTACTCCACATTTCTGTTTGGTAAGTTGTAGATAAGCTGGCATATTCTTGTTTGCCTTGATAAATACCCCTGTTTAAACTCATAAAAAAGTAAACGGGTATACCAATGGCAAAAATGATGAACATCCATGCGCTCTCTGTATGAAATAGGCTTTTTAGACTTGCTGAAAACAAGATTAGCAACAACCCAACCACAGCCCCGAAAACCAAAGTCAAAAACAAGGTTCTATTTTTAAATGCATGCCATTTTTCTCCAGTAAATTCTACCGCAAATTTTGCTGCAGTCAACTGAAAAGTCATTCCAATAAAAGATAAAACCAATAATAGGGTAATTAATAAAGCGGCCTCTGCAAAAGCTTCTGGCCCCAATATTCTACCAAGTAATAAATTATATAAATAGTTACCACCGTTAACTACAATAACGCTTACCATGAACAATTGCTCTGGTGATAACCGTTTATGTAACGTTTTTAAAGCTTCCATTCAGTTAATTTTAAGTCTGATATTTGTAAATGTCTTTATGATTGTTGGAGTAATAAGAAATACTTCCGTTAACCTCTTGCGCAATTTTTTTTAGCGCATGCATCTCTTTAACCATTTCATTGGTAATAGTGGACACACCATCTACATTGACCATTAACTGTTTACCGGCTTCTAGTTGCGGTATTAAGTAACTCCTTAAACAGGTGAGATTAGTGGTATCTAAACATCCCTGGATGTAAATTACGTTATTGTACTCTTTAATATGTAAAGCCATAAGGCGAGTTTGTAGGTTAATTAATTTGGGAGAGCAAATGCCTCATATTACCTATAACGCTAATTCCTATATTTATTGTAGGTTTTTACGTACTTTTCTTTAATTTATGTTAATTTCATCGCCCAGAAACCATATTATTCAATTGATTATTCAAATATTTTTAAGTTTTATTTAACATAAATTCTCTGGCATATTAATTCTCCGCACCCTTGCTTTAACTAAAATCTTAACTTTTAACCAGTTGTATTAAAGTGCATTAGACCAATTACCAACTAGTATAGACCAACGTTAAAAAGCTTACTATTGAATGTGTATGTAGATAATTTAACTTTACATACTCCCTTTTCACTAATAAAATCCAAATTACGACGTTACATATTTGTAGTATTTAACTTACTTTTTATGAAATTAAATAGTATAGCTATTTTAGCTTTTTGTTGTTGTTGGATGGCCAATGCGCAAATGGACATTACCAAAGGGTTTAGTCTATTGGATTCTGGACAATTTAAAGAAGCTTCAATTTTTTTTGAAGCCTATTTAAAAGAGGACCCCTTGAATAAATCTGCTAGAATTTGTTACGGTAGAGCATTTGGTTTAAGTGGTAAACCAGAAGAAGCCATAACCTATTTTGAGGCTATGAAAGCAGATTATCCTAATGACTATGAGATAGAATCTAACTGGTGCGAAGCATTTTTATGGGCCAGAAAGTTCAAAGAAGCAAAACCACATTATCAGCAACTTGTAAAAAACAATCCAGATAAGTTTGGAGCCGTTCTAGGCTTGGCCAATACCCTTTCTAATCTACAAGAATATAATGCGGCCCTGGAATGGGTAAATAAAGCTATTGCCATGGAACCCGAAAATGAAGGAGCAAAAGTTTCTAGAAAATATATTTATTTGGGATATGCCTATAAGTTATCTAAAATAGATCAATTTAAACCTGCAGAAAACTTATTGAACAAGGTTTTTGTAGATTTTCCTGAAGATAAGCAAGGACTCCAAAATTTAGCCAACCTATTTTTAATGTCAAAAGAGTATGATAAACAAATTGCAACTTATAAAAGATTGGCAACTACGCATGCAGACAGTATTACCGCTTTAAATGGTATTTCTCTTGCTTATCATTTAAAAGAAGATGATAAAAGCGCTTTAAATTCCGTTTTAAAGGCGAAAAAAAAGGTAGATATGGTGGCAAACCATCCGCAGATAGAAGATACCTATAATAGATACATTCAAGCCCTTATTTGGAATCAAAAATATGTGGTGGCCAGAAAAAAAATAGATAGTTTAGAAAAACATTATCCTAACAGCAATTGGCTCACCTTGCTCCGCTCAACACTAGGCATGTATACCGGTGACTTTAAAACCAGTATTACCAATTATGATGTTATTTTGGAGCGAGACAGCACCTCTTTTGATGGTAATATGGGAAAAGCCAATGCTATGTTTGCCAATGACAATTTAGTGCCGGCCTATGAAAACGCATTTAACACTCTTAAAATCTATGAGAACCAAAAAGATGCAGTTGGATTTATAGAAAAACTTAATCTGCAAAATACGCCAACAGCAGAAGAATGGCTTCAATATACTTTTGATAATGGAAACAATATAGCCTACGCGGCTACCACTACAGTAGATATACCCATAAGCCCTAAGTTTAAAACCGGATTTTTGTACCAATATAGAAATAGTGAAAATGAGATTACCGTAAATAAGGCTAGCTCACATACATTTACAGGAACGGCAAGCTACAAATTGGTGCCTAGGGTTAATTTAATTGCTAGCGGTGGTGTATACGCTGCTCGTTTTTTGGACACTACCTACATAACCCCATTATTAGATGTTAAACTACAAACCAAACCGTTAAAATTAAATAGTCTAGAGCTTAATTATAAAAGAGAAGTACAAGCCTTTAACGCAGAATTGATAAAAAGAGAAATTATCATGAACCATTACGGGCTTACCTATAACCTAGGCACAAATTTTAATCTAGGTTGGTATACCCAAGCAATGTATACCACCCAGACTGATGAGAATGTTAGGCAATTGCTATTTACATCTTTGTATTATAACCTATTTAAGAAACCTGCATTTAAATTTGGGGTAAACTTTCAATATTTATCCTTTAAAAACCAAGTACCTACAATATATTTTAGCCCCTCTATTTACAAAAACATGGAATTGTTTTTTGATTTAAGAGGTGATTTATCCAAGAAAACAAAAGGATATGTTAGCGCCGCTGGCGGTTTACAGCAAGTAGAACAAGATGACATGACGGTGATCTACCGTGCAGAAGGCGGGCTTACACATGCATTTACCAAACGGTTGAGCCTTACCGCTTATGGAAAGTATAGTAATATTGCATCTGCCATTGGTGCCGGTTTTCAGTTTACAGAAATGGGGCTGAGACTTAAATGGAATATAACGGAGAAACCCTTATTCTTTAATCAACTGTTTGGTAAGGATATGGCATTACTAGAAAACTAATAAGAACTAATCGAATATAAAAAAGGGTGCCAATGGCACCCTTTTTTGCATGTAAATAGACCCTACTAACTTATTCTAGTGTGGTTATAAATTCTTTTGCTTTATCTAAAACCGGTAAAAACGTGGTATGTAATGCTGCGGAACCTGCCTTTAATTCTTCTTCATAGGTAACGGCTAATTTGTACCCTTCTTGTAGGCCAACAATATTAAGCTTATGCTTTAATTTATGAACAATGCTTGCGGTTTCCGTTAAGTTGCCCTCTTCATACATTTTTAGATAGTATTGGTACTCTTCTGGAAATTCCATTTTTACTATGTTGATAAAACTTGCTCTAAAGTCTGCATCAGAGCCGGCTACATCATCTATGTAGGTTGTACTAGGTTGTTCGGTAACCATAAAATCAAGATTTAGATTCTGATAGGATATAAGCGGTTTTGGTAAACCTCAAGGTTTCCATAACACATGCATTATCCTTTCCATAAAATTGAGTTCTTTTTATTGTAAGATTAGAAGCTCTATATAATTCTTCTAACAACAAGGCAGCTTTTATATCCAACTGCTGCACCTTACTTAGGTCTACTTTTAAGTTTTGTTCCACTAATAACTTTTCTTGTAGAAATATTAAGATGGCACCAATGTTATGGGCATTAACCTTGCCCTTTAATTCTACAACACCATCTTTCTCTGCAATTTCTAAAGCCATAACGTTACACTAACACGCTAAAAGTTGTTTATATATAACGTATTTTCCTACTTTTATTGCATCAAAACGAGCTTTATTGTAGCAAATTTAGCCGCTGCATTAGGTTTGGTCTTTGAGACCTGCTTATTGGAATTACACTTTTTTCTATGAGCACACTATTATCCTGTATATCAATAATTTTAGTGAAATTGATAACATAGGACCTATGAATTTGCATAAACAAGGACTCTGGAAGTTTGTCCTTAATCTTTTTTAAGGTGCTGTGTACCCTAAAGTCTTCTTTTATTGTTTTTACATGGATGTAGTCTCCTTTGGCCTCTATAAATAGAATGTCCTTAAATTTAAGTTTAATTAGTCTTCTATCTATATTGATGAACAACTCATCTCCTGCACTACCATTTTCTTCCTTATCTGCACTAGCAGCTTTTGGTGCTTTCTGCTCTGCAAAGGCAGCCTCTATTCTAGAAACTGTTTTTTCAAAACGATCAGAAGTTATTGGTTTTACCAAATAATCTACTATGTTGTCATATTCATAGGAAGCAGATGCAAATGATGGGTCAGATGTAGTTAAAACAACTTTTTGATCACTACTAATGGTTTTCAAAAAATCTACTCCAGAAAAATCTTTCATATGCAGATCAAGAAAAATTAAATCTACCTTATGATCCCCCAAATATTTTAACGCCGCAATACAACTAGGAAATTTCTCTGCTATCTCTAACTTGGAATGAGTAGATATTAGCTGCCCCATTATTTCTTGGGATAACATTTCATCATCTATGACAATACAGTTCACGTGTTTTAAATTTTCTGAATATAATTACTTACAACTGTTAAAACGGTTTCAAAGTTTGTCTTGAGGGAATAATCTTCAACTTTGAGCCCTTCTTCGTAGTCTACCGCAATTTGGTATCCATTATTTAAACCTAAAATACCAAATTTATTTTTTATTTTATGGACTAACTCTGCTGCTTCTTTGTTTTTCTTAGATTTCATCAAATCAAAATAAGCCGCTTTTTCTTGTGGAAACTCTACTTTTACCACTTGCAAAAATTTGTTCCGTACCAATTCATTTCCGCCAGAAATATCGTTTAGATAAGCTAGGTCTACTACATGCTCCATTACACCTCCTTTAAATTCAACGTAAAGTAAAAAATGGCTCCAAGACCTTTTTGTGAGTCTAACCAGATTTTACCGTTATAATAATTAATTATTTTTTTGACCAAGGCCAAACCAATACCGGTTGCGGACGCATCGTTTTCCAACTTTTTAAACATATCAAAAATACCGTCTTGTAAATGTTTTGGTATACCTTTACCATTATCTTTTACCGTAAAAAACCAGTTATCGCCATCTTTTTCCGCAGAAAGAACAATCTTGCCCTCTGGTTTATCTGAGACTGCGGTTACGGCATTGATCAATAAGTTTTTAAACAGTTGTTCCAATCGATATTTACCGGCCATTAATACGGGAAGCTCACCGTTAATAGTGATGGCTACATGTTCTGGCACAAATATGGTGCGTTGTATTTCGCCAACCAATGTATTTAAGTTTACGGGCACCGTGTCTTCTTCTAGTGCATCTATGGTAGCATGCTTTAGTATTCCATTTATTAGGCTATCCATTTTGGTTAAATTTTGAAAGATTAAATCAAAATTTTCTTTGTAGGTAGCCTTAAAATCCTCTGAGCTATCTTCATAGGTCCAATCAACCAACGAATGTATATTTCTAATGGGCGATTTTAAATCGTGGGAAACCATATGGGCATAATTGTTCAAAGCTTCGTTTTTTCGCTCTAAATTGGTTAGCAACTCGTCTTTTTCTTGGTTTATAGAAATTATGCGTTTGGTTTGTTTTTCAATATTTTCTACTAGCTCAGATGTCTTTATTTTAATCTCATTGCTATCAGATACGGTTTTGTTCTCCATAGTTGCAATTGCCGTACTCAAGGCATCTAGAATTTTTTGTTGGCTATCGGTTTCTTTGTTCAATCGTTGGTTTGCCTCATACAATTCTTCTGAACTTAATGCCGTGGCACGTTGTATCATATCTAACTTATCATCATAATCTACATAAGACCTATTTACGGCTTCTAGAAACGCTTCTAAATCTTTATTGCCTTTGCAACTATCTGGTAAAAATTTTCGTATTTGTCTTTTAAGCAACGAATGCATATTATTCACTCATTAAGGTTAATGTCATTGTCTGGTTGTGTAAAAGACAGTTCTTTTTTCCTGAAAATGGTGCCATTTCACCATAAGAATAAAAACCAGTTATAACGGCAGTATCACCAATAGCATCCCTTACCTCCTCAATTTCCTCTTCTGTTCTACCCGCTAGAACCAATTTTCTACCTACACAGCTTACTAATAGGGCCAATTCTGGTTTTTTACTCCGTTTTTCCATCGCCAAATTAGCCGCTTTGGAAGCTGCCTCAGCAATATCGTTCATAGTAGACATCATTAATTGCACCGTTGCACCTTCTGGAACGTCACCAGCCAAAATCATAGAATTTGTCTTTTCATCTATATTTAAAATGGTACGTACCAAAGGTTTTTTATCACCAACTTTTACAGCTAACGGATAAAGCAGCGCCGCTTGTGGCAGATCTTTAGATTTTTCTCCTAAATATTTTTTGTACAACTCTAATGCCGGCTGGCCATCAATTTCAAACAACACGTTGTCTTTAGACCGGGTTACCAATCGGTTTGGGCCAAAAACGGACCATCCACCATAGTTTGCATAACTAACTTCCAATTCTTTCCCATAAAACCCAATTACTACAACCTCTCCTTCTTTTGGATTGCTATTGTAAGCGGTCAATGTTTTTTCAAAACGAGCGCCATCTCCACAAAGTCCACCTGTAATTGGGGCGGTATCCTTACTAATTTCTTCAATACCTTTGATTAGTTGGCTACCATTTACGAAACTACCATCTGAGACAACAAAAATGTGATTCAAATTCTCTTTGGGTAATTTAGTGGCCAAAGACCTACCCAATTCTGTTATAGAACTGTAATTTTTAACATTATCAGTTACTATTTTATATGTTGTTTTTTCAAATTCTATTGCCGTAATAACTACAGACTCTTCAAAAACATTGGTATTGTAAATTTCTCCTGAAGTTGAACCAAAAACAATTTCACCATTTGGATACATTTCACGTACTTCTTCAAAAATCGTTTCCGACTCTAGTAAATAACGGTCTCCAAATACTAAAACCAAAGGATTGTCAAGGGGTGTTTGTTGTGTAAAGTCCCACTCTTTATTTTTCTGTTTTATGCCTTGATTGAACTTCATTACAAATTCTTTTTAAGGGTAAAATGAAAGGTGGTACCTACTCCAATTTCACTATCTAGCCAAACTTTTCCGTGATACCTATCTATAATCTTTTTTACAATGGACAATCCTATACCTGTACTTCTTTCATTATTGCCAATAGATTGAAATATTTTAAAGATTTTTTCATGGTATTCCTTAGGGATACCAACACCATTATCTTTAACACTAAACTGCCAATGTGAGGTTGTTTCTTTACCAGATACCTCTACAAGGCCAACCTCCTTATCTATGTTAACCACGGCATTACCAATGATATTCTGAAACAATTGGTGCATTTTTACTTTATCTGCCTGTATGGTTGGTAAATCTCCCTTAATTTTTACCTGTACGTTATCTGGTATGTAGATGATGTCCGTAATCTCTTCTACCACATTGTTCAAATTAACCGCGGTATTGTCCAACGTATCATTATTTACGGTAGAATATTTGAGAATACCCCCAATAAGTCTGTCCATACCCTCAATCTTATCGGTAATCATTCTTAGGGTATTTTTACCATTTTCATCTAAAACCTCGGCATAATCTTCTTGCAGCCAAGTTATTAAAGCCGTAACGCTTCTTAAGGGCGATTTTAAATCATGAGAAACAATATGTGCATATTCTTGCAAACCTTTATTACTTTCTGCCAATTGCTTTTCTAGCTCTTTTTGCTCGGTAATATCTAAATGCACACCAATTGATCCTATAACCTTTCCAGATTCATCAAAATTAGGACCAGCACTAATTAACCAATGTCGCAGATTTCCATTGTAATCCGTTATCTCTATTTCATAAGAATCAGAAACATGTTGCTTACGCTTATTAATCTGTTCCCGTATTTTTTTCCTATTAACATCATCTAATTGCATTAAACTTACCACGTTCTGGCCAACAATAGCCTCTTTGGAATACCCAATCATTTCTAAAAAACGACTATTGGTCATTAGAATATTACCATCGCCATCTATCTCTACCAGACCTAGATTCATGTTATCTACAATACTGCCATACTTTCTGCGCTCTGCCTCTAAGTTTTTGCGGTAATTCTTTTTAATAGTAACATCACTATAAGACCATAAATGCCCTTGATAAACATTATCTACGTAAAGTGGAATATAATCTCGCTCTAAGGTACGCCCATCTGCTAGCTCTATCTCGTCTGACATAACCAATTCACGTGCCTCTAAAACACGATTCAATCTTTCAATAACCGCGTCAGGATTTTTAAAAACAGCTCTACTTTTTTCTAGATAAGCTTTACAATCTACACCAACTAGACTTTCTGGAGCAATGGGTATATGAAAAAGCTCACAAAACTTCTTGTTGGTCAATACCATTTTCCTATTGGCATCTTCTAGAAGAATTCCTGTTTGTAGGTTGGTAATTAAAGTAGACATACGTTGCTCAGAAGCCCGTATTTTTTCTTCTGCAATACGGTCTTGAGTAATATCTTCTATCATGACCACTTGATAGACTATTTCTCCTTCTTTATTGCGTACGGTATTTACCGATGTTTTTCCGAAAAGTGTTTCACCTGTTTTCTTTCTAAATTTTCGTACTATAGAATATTTATCGCTTACCGCGGTACCATCACTCTTTAAAATGTGTTCTAACGCATCTAAATCTTCTACAGAAGATATATCATCCAAGGTTTTACTGGCCAGTTCCGTTGCCGAATAACCTAGTAGCTCTACAAACGTTTTATTTGCTTTTACAACTACATCTTTTACCGTAAGCAAGATGCCTAATGAGGAATTTTCTACAATAATATCTTGTTGCTTTTTCTGATCTTCTAGCAACTCTTTTATTTCTACTTCCCTGGTTGTATCCCTAATTACACCTTGAGCAGCAATTGGATTGCCCTTATCATCGTATATAAGACTCGCGTTCATGTTAACGTAGCGTTCCCCATTGGATAAGGTGTTAAGTTTGGCATTATAATTTTTAATAATACCCGTATGCATTAAGGAGGCAAATGCATTTTTGGTGTATTCTACGTAATCCTTGTGAACTAAGGACGTGAGGTTAATGTTTTGTTTTTCATGATCAAAGCCAAAAAATTCCTTGGCACTTTGGTTCATACTCAAAACATTCCCTGCAATATCCATGACCACATAAGGGTCTATGATATTTACAAATGCGTCTTCCCAAAGAGAATCCTTGGTAGATAACATGCCTTTTAACCTACCGTTAACTTCTCGTAAATGCATAGAGGCATCATAAAGCTGCTTAGATTTTTCTTCAAGCAAACTTTCTGCTGCCCTACGCGCTGTTTTCTCTCGTTTTAAGGCACGTTTTAGTAATTCTACTTCTTTGTTGCTATCCATGTTGGACTATAGAAAACTTTACTTCGGTTCCCTGCTCGTTAAGCAACTCCATATCAACATCTACCCTTTTATTAAAATGCTCAAAAGTTTTGGTCATTAATCCATGTGCCAATGCATACAAACCTCTAGTAGAGCTGTAAATCATTACCATGGTATTGTCTGTCTTTTCTAAAATTTTGAAAGTAGGTAGTTCTGCGTCTGGATATAGTTTTTTAACGTGAACGTGAATATGGTCTTCTATAGAGTATAGTAGGTTAAGTGGTGCCTTATAGCCTGCCACTACTTCTGGATGCACCCCTGCCAAACTATTGAACAAATAGGTGCCAAAGGTATACAGTAAGTCGTTTGCGGGAATTTCCGTTTCCTGACTCAGGTTTGTTAACAACTGCACCATTTCATTAAAGTCATAGGTGCCCACCGCGGTATAAGCGGCTCCTGAGGGCAATTCTGAATTTTCTATAATAGTATCCACAGTTTCTAGACCAAAAGTTTCTTCTACCATTTCAAGAAACTCGGTAAATACAATTCCTTTCATAATAAGACAGCGTTAGTTTGTAGTAAAACGTAAGAAATAGACTACTTATTATGCAGGTAACAAAGAAGTATTTTGGGTATTAACCTTTGATTAGCTCGTTAATTTCCCAGTACTGAAAAGCCCTTTTAATTTTGTCTTCGTAGTCTTCATATTTCAAGGGCTTAATAATGTATCCTGCAATGCCAATCTTAAAACATTCCAATAAATCTGTACGGTTCTCAGAAGTAGTAAGAATTATAGTAGGCAAGTATCTAAGTTTTTCGTCATTTTTTAGAATAGCTAAGAATTCTATTCCATTCATCCTTGGCATGTTCAAGTCTAAAAATATTATATCTGGTAAGTCACCTCCCTTAAGAATATTCAAGGCCTCCTCGCCATTCTTTGCCTCTATTATTTGGTGTTTGGTAGTGAATTTGGATACGGCACGTTGCATTTTCATGCACTCTATCATATCATCTTCAATGAATAATACTTTCATTACTTGCTTGTTTGGATAACTACAAATTTGCCTTTTTAAACATTAATGGGGAGAACGTTAAAGCATCAATAGTAATTTACTATAGACGAATAACCTAAAAGTTTCGATGAAGTTAATAATAATATTCTTACAGATTAACACCTGTTTAAACTATTCTATAGCTGCTAGCGCTTCTTTCTGTTTTTTGGTCAATTTAGCTACGACCAAATTATAGGAGTGGTCAATCATTTCTTTATATTCCCTAGCCTCTAAGTTGTTTAAGATAACCGTATTCCAATGTTTTTTGTTCATATGATAACCAGGCAATACTACTCCGTCGAAAGTTTCTCTTAACTCAATAGCTTTTTCTGGGTCGCATTTTAGGTTTACTTGGGCAGGTAAGCGCTCCAAGGGAGCCAAGGCAAACATTTTATCCATGACTTTGAACACCAAAGTACTTTCATCAAAGGGAAATGTTTCTATTGCCCCTTTTTTTTGCAAACAATATTCCCTAATGGCCTCTATATGCATTTAATCTATGCTATTAGAATCATATACAATCACCTTTTCCCATAAATCTTTACACTCTTCTATAAATAATAGATGTGCTGGTTCTTCTTGATATTTGGCTTGTTCTTCTGCAGAAGAAAATGTGGCAATTAGGTTATAGGTAAAACTGTCATCTACAACATCTCTAATGGCCTTGGGCGGCGTGCCTATATATTGTGTTTTGGCATATTTGGAGTTAGCCATGAATTTCTTTAAAGAAGCTTCAAAAGTGGCCTTGGCTTCTAAATTATTTGGGTCTTTAAACCAGAAATAAACTACGTGGGCAAAATTGCTATCAAATTCTTTCATATTGGTGTCTTGTGCTTTAGCCATAAAGCTAGCACAAATTAGGGTTAATACTACAAGTGCTTTTTTCATTTTTTAAAGGTTATTGTTCTAAAAATTGTTTGTCTCTATTGGATATTTCAAGGGCCGAATAATCTAACTTCCACCCTATGGTCTCTACTATTTTTTCCATTAACAGTACAGCTTGCAGTGCCTCTGTTTTTGCAGAATCTAACAAACCACTCTCGGGTATTTTGGTTCTAATATGTTCCTTGGCGTTGGCGTTTAACTTGGTTAGGTCATCTGGGGAGAACGAATTGAAAAATCCATTTTTAATATCGTAAAATTGTAAATCTGGTTCTATTGAAAGCACTTCGGGTTCTGGAAATTTAGAAAGCAGTACTTTTTTATTTTCCGTATCTGCCTGTAACTCTAGCTTTTTTAAATCGTACCCCACTTGGGCTTTGGCATTGATTACGATTAATGCTTTTTTCTTACTACTAAGTAGACTCATAAAGCCTTCCTTGGTATTTTCGTAAGTGTAAATCTCTGCAAATTCTCCCTCAACAGTAGTAAGCTTACAAACACTTTTTATTTTTTCTAAAATAACCGTGGATTGATGTTCTACCAGCTCCCTTCTTTTCTTTTTATTGAAAAGTGAGTAGACCCAATACATGATTATGGCGCCAAGAATTAGGCCTAAAAATGCTTCTACAATGCTATCCATACCCAAATATACTGTGTTCTAATCTATTATCTTATACAAGATAGGTCTACTGGGCGAAGCGTCGTTCACCATTGCCGCAAGTTGCAAGTTTAAGAAATAGGTGCCATCTATAACCTTATTGGGCACATAAATAAACTCTGTGATGGTAGCCTTTGTTCGTACCTTGCCCCTAACGTTCCAAAATGCTTTATGAGCAACCAGAGCACCTTCGTCTTTTTCTTTATCTACAGAAGGCAGGTCTACCAACAAATGCTGTATGCCTTTCTCTTTAAGAAAGTTTGCGGCAGCCTCAGACATAAACGGAGGATTACTATTGGAATATTGTCTGGATTTTTTCTTTCTGGTATTGGGTAAAGTTCTAATAACTACGGCCTCTCGCTTTTTTTTACCTAAGGCATAACTAAGTTGCTTTTTAGAAATGACCCAATCATCTCCTTTTTTTTCCGGAGCAATGGTAATAACCTCTGCAAGGAAGAAATACTTTTTAAACTTATCATGTACAGAAACCAATTGTTCAGAGATATGGCCTACCGTTTCCGTATGGGTTATGTGCGCATGTGGGTTAAAGGTTATGGTATTAAAATTGATGGACGCACCTTCTTTAACACTGCCCACAAAGCCCTCTTCTATGTGTGGCTTTATCTGGGCTGGTGGCAAGTACCATGCATTCACATCCGTTTCGTCTCCTTTCATAGGTATGGACAAATCCAATGGTGCTTTTAAATCAATCTTATAATTTTTAGAATTGAGTTTTATCGTTGCTATCATGCTTATAATTTAACCATAAATAAATCAGATGCAATTCCGTCTACCAAAAATTTTCCCTTGCGTGTTGCCCTAAAGATATTATCTTCTAAAAAAAGTAAATGTTCCGCAACATATTTTTGCGCCTGCATCTTGGCGTACTTTGCGTAATTATGGCCAAATTCGTTAGCTATACGCTCCAAAGAAATTCCCCAAACGGTACGCAAGCCCGTCATTATATATTCATTGTAACGATCCTTTACGGATAGTTCTTCAATTTCTATTGGCAACTCATTTGCTTCTATAGCTTTTACATAGGTTTGGTTGTTACGTACGTTCCAACCCCTATGGGTACCGTTAAAAGAATGTGCAGATGGCCCAATACCCAAATAAGATTTGCCCAACCAATAAGCGGTATTGTTTTTAGAAAAATAACCCGCTTTTCCAAAATTAGAAATCTCGTAATTGATAAAATCTTTGCTTTCTAACTCTTGAACCAATTGTAAAAATTGGCGTTGTGCTTGTTCATCATCTACCTCTGGCACAATGCCCTTGGCCACAAAATTGGCCAAAGCGGTCTTTGGTTCTACCGTAAGGGCATAACTAGAAATATGGGGTACTCCAGATGCTAAAGCAATTCTAATATTCTCTTGCCATTCTTGATCGGTAAGGCCCGGTATGCCGTAAATAAGATCTATACTAATGTTCTTAAAATACTGCGTAGCCCAATCCAATACTTGTTTGGCTTCTTGAGCATTGTGAGCGCGGTTCATTAACTTTAAATCTTTTTCAAAGAAGGATTGCACGCCTATACTTAAGCGGTTTACTGGAGACCCAGCTAAAGTTTTAATACGCTCCAATGATAAATCGTCTGGATTGGCCTCTAGTGTAATTTCTGGGTCTTCTATTACGGTATAGTTAACCTGTACCGTACCAACCAAATCTAATATTTCGTCCGTAGTTAATAAAGAGGGGGTACCGCCGCCAAAATAAATAGTCTCTATTGTGGCACCACCTAATTCATCTTTACGTAAAATCAGTTCTTTTTTTAAAGCCTTAAGTACCGGTTCTTTTTTTTTAAGCGAAGTGGAAA
This sequence comes from Croceivirga radicis, assembly GCF_002072105.2. Lineage (GTDB taxonomy): Bacteria > Bacteroidota > Bacteroidia > Flavobacteriales > Flavobacteriaceae > Croceivirga > Croceivirga radicis. The sequence continues at coordinate 105,687 of NZ_MTBC01000002.1, read as the reverse complement.
AATGGAAATCGCAATAATGGCAAGCTTGTTTACAAAAGGGGATGTGTATGTAAATACCACTCATAATTTAAGCATTTACTTTTTAATCTTATCAGCATTGGCTTTTACAAAGGCTTCCCAACCTGTGTATTGCGTACCCAACTCAACCCTGCCTTCATTATAAAAATGGCATACCGCAGCCGCCAAACCATCTGTACTGTCTAAATTTTTGGGTAAGGTTTTTAACCCTAAAAGCCCTTTGAGCATTTTAGCTACCTGCTCCTTACTTGCGTTACCATTACCTGTAATGGCCATTTTTATTTTCTTGGGAAAATACTCCGTAATAGGAATTTCCCTTGATAAACCGGCAGCCATTGCCACGCCCTGAGCCCTTCCTAATTTTAGCATAGATTGTACGTTTTTGCCGTAAAAAGGCGCTTCAATGGCAATTTCGTCTGGGTTGTAGGTATCTATTAATTCTATGGTACGTTCAAAAATTAGCTTTAATTTTAGATAGGGATCTTTATATTTATTTAAGAGCAACTCGTTCATTTGAACAAAATGCATCTTTTTGTTTACCACCTTAATAATTCCAAAACCCATGATGGTGGTACCCGGATCAATTCCTAAAATTATCTTTTCTTTTGACAATTATTCTGTTGTTTTTAAAATCAAGGGCAGCCTTATGGAAACCCCAACCGGAACACCTTGTTTAATAGCTGGTGCCACGGTAGTCAAATCATTTAGGCGAGTTGTTATTTCTTGTTTAATATTGGGCAGAACGGCCATTATTTCACCGTTTTCTTCAATATCTCTTATGGTTATAAAGCCATGTTCGTCTATTAAAAAATCTACTTTTATGGTATCGTTCATATCTTGTTCCACCTCAAATTGTAAACCGCTAAACGCTTTAGCAAAATGATTTAACATAGTGGTTTCAAAACAGGCTTTTTGTATTTCCTTTGAAACGTTTTCATCACAATTATCAAAAAGTGGATATTGATCTACCGAATCCCAATCTATAGCCATTAATTCTTGGTTCACGCGGCGCTCCATTTGTCTTTCTTTTGAAATAAATAGCTCGCATGAGGTAAACACCATTAAAACCACCAAGAAACGTATCCGTTGCATATTCCCCGTTATGGGGCTGAAATTACGATAATTTAGAGAAATTAATTCGCAGCAAAGTGTATTTCCTCTTTTAGTTCTGTAATTCTAATTTTTGCCCTTTCCTTTATATAAGGCACCAGTTCTGGATAGTATTCTAACAAACGTTCATAATAGCCCAGTTTGGTTTTGGGGTCTTTATAATAGGCATCTACCAAAGTACAGATTTGATAATAAAAATAAGGATTGGTCGTATCTTCTTCCCATGCCAGGGTATAATAATCCATTGCCTTTTTCAAGTTTCCCTTCAACTTGTAAATATGGCCTAAACTGGCGTATTCCTTGGAAAAGGAAACAGTATTTTCTTTAATCCCTTCTTTATAGTAGTAAGCGGCACTATCCAATTGTTTTGCTTTTAAGTACACCGCTCCCAGACCCAAGTAGGCATCACCAGTGTAGTCTGGAAATTTGGCCATTTGCCTATAGGCCTCTACCGCTTTTTGTGTTTCCCACAGGGCATTCTGTGCAAATCCCAATTTTTTAAAAATAAAAGGTTTCTTTTCTCCTAGGACAATTAATTCATTAAATAAACTAGCTGCTTCTTTATAATTACCATTTTCAAAATAAACCAATGCCTTTAAATTTAAAAGTGCAACATCTTTGGGAGCCGTCTGCAATCCAAGGTTTATAATTTTCTTGGCGTTACTAGGTTCTCCATGGGTAAATAAGTGTTTGGCCAAGACATAAATGGCCTTTAAATGGGTATTGTCTTTGTCTATGGCTTCTTGGAGCGCCTTTTTTCCCAAGTTGAAGTTACCCAAAGCCAATTGGATTTTTCCAAGATGATAGAAAAACCCGGGGTTAGATTGGTCAACCGCAGTTAAACGTACAAAAAGCGGCAAGGCGTTAGTTGTTTTATTTTTAGCAGCCAATAATTTACCCAGCTCAAACATAGCAATGGTTTGTGTACTGTCTTGGGTAATTATGGACTGGTATGCCACTACCGCTTTTTCTGTATTGCCCAATGCAGCATATGCCCTTGCAATCTGTAGTTTGGCTTTTTCACCTTTTAAACCTGCATAAGTATTTATGGCAGCGGTATAATTGCCAATTGTATAAAGGCTATCTGCCGTCTGCATGTCAAGAGACTGGCCCTTAACAAAAACTAACTTTAAAAGGAAAATAACAAAACAGAATCGCCCTAAGTTCATTTACGATATATTGAAATCTTTTTTATTCTTTTACTAATAACGCTGTTTTGGGAAAGCCTATATAATCAAACTCTATAACTTGTCCTGGTTGTGCATTTATTTTGAAGTTACCATCAAAATCTGAAACTGTTGTTGCATCGCCTCCTTTAATGGAGATATTTACACCTGGCAATGCTTTTTCACCACTTATTATCTTTCCCTTTGTCAAACCTTGCTGTGGCACATATTTAAAATCCTTAACATGCATTGCTTGCGCTTTAAAATTATTCTTGGTTTTAATTTCAACAACCCCATTTTTACCTTTTTGACCATACTTTTCAATGGCAACCTCATCTTTTAACACCTGTACCGATTCTATAGAATGTGGGTTTAAGGTATTCATTTGTTTTACAGAAGATTCTTTACCATCTATAAAAAACAAAGTAGAAGAATTCATGGTGTTAAGGCCTTCATAACCAATTATGCTGATTTCATTGACTTCATTGGAATCTGCGTTGCTTGTATTACTTGCCAATTTAAAAGTGATAGGTATAGAAAAAGGTACGCTTACTACTTTGCCTTTGTTTTTGCCCGGTTCCATTTTTGGTAACCGCTCTATAATCCGTACCGCTTCATTTTCCAATAAGGCGTGCGGACCACGTTTTCTAATCTTACCTATGGTACCATCTTCTTGTATGGTAAACATTATAGCAACCCTGCCCTGAATATTTTGCTCCTGTGCTTCTGAAGGATAATTAAAGTGTTTGCGAATGTGGTTTTGAATATTTTCTTGAAAACAGGCCCTTTTATCTGCTGCACTTTCACAACCAGGAAATACTGGGACTTGGTCTATTGTAGAAAAAGGAACTGAAGTAGACGTAATAATGGTGTCTGTCTTTACGAGAACTTCGTTAAGACTAACCGCCTCTATTTTTTCTTCTTGATTATCTACACTTTGTTCACAAGAAGTATACACCAACATACCTAATACTATAGGAATCAACAAGATGTACTTTAATTGAAAAATGCGCTTTGATTTTTGTTTTGATAACATAACTATTCGTTTTTTGATTAATGATTGTGTGAAAAATTGATTGATAAAACTGATATTTTCCGTCTTAAAAGCCTGTGACAATAAGATGGAATACTGCTCTTTTCTTTGGTACTTGGCCACCTTGGCATCTGCAATAAACTCATGCAATTCTGATATCCTATTTTGATATACGTATACTAGCGGATTAAACCAGAAAGCAATACGCATTAGCTCAAAAAAGAACAAATCCAGAGAGTGCCATTGCTTTATGTGTACCAGCTCGTGTTCCAATATTTGTAGTTCCTTGTTTTTGGGCAACGCATCGCCCATAAAAATGGATTTAAAGAAAGAAAAGGCCACGTTGCTCTTTTGTACGGTAACCCGCGTATACTCTGGGTAATATTTTTTAAAGCCTTCACGGTGCAACTTTCTAATCCTGTACAACTTAGTACTCAACCACACGGCCATGCCTAAAACCCCAAAGATGTAGGCCCATTCCCAAGCCGATAATTGCTCCAAAAAACTGGTTGCTGTGGGGTTTTCTTCTACCACTACCCCTTCTATTTGCACAAACCAATTAGCCGGATAATATACCGCCTCTTTGCTTACAGTTGTTTTTAAGGCCTCTATTTTAACCCATGGCAACACTAGCGATAGTAGGTAGCTTACTATCAAAAAGGCTCGATTCCATTGGAAAAAAGTTTCCTTTTTTAGGAATAAATCGTAAACCAGTAAGCAAATAAGTTGAAATGCTACGCATTCTAGAATATAAGTAAGCATAAGGTGTATTTTTTATGTGGTCTGCTAATTTTTCTAAGGCTATTCTTCTTCCTTAATTTGGTCTAGAATTTCTTCTAATTCTTTTAGGTTGATGTCGTTCTTTTTCATAAAAAACGAAACCATACTACTGAACGAACCTTGAAAGTAACCGTTCAGTAATTTGTTGATGCTCTGGTTGCTGTAATCCGATTTTTTTACAATCGGATAATAAACATGCCCCTTTCCTACTTTTTCATGGTTCACAAAACCTTTGTCTTCTAATATGCGTACAATGGTAGAAACCGTATTGTAAGCAGGTTTTGGCGCACTAAATTCCTCTATTATGGCAGCTACGTTGGCTTTTTGTAGTTGCCAGAGCACTTGCATAACTTCTTCTTCTGCTTTAGTAAGTTGTTTCATACTATTTGCGTATTGTTTTATCCTTATTTATTTATCCGTACTACAGTACTTTGTGATATATATATTCAACTAAGTTTTTAGTTAAATACGATTCAAATATAACTAAATATTTAGTTTAAACTAATTTTTTAGTTAAAAAATGATAAAAAAAACCTGCTAATGAACGTTTTAGCAGGTTTTTATCTTTTAATTCTAGAACTGATACGTAATTTTACCTCTTAAATAAAATGGTGTTCCCGGTGTAAAATGTATCTCTTCTACCGGGTTGGTTTCATTAAACAATCGGCTTTCTGTTGCAAATTGCGTTTCGTTCCATTCGGTATCAAATAAGTTTTCTACAATAAGACCAAATGTCCATTGTTGGGTGCTGTAGTTTAATGTAGCATCGGTAACAAAATAGCCTTCTGCAACAATACTATTGTCTTCATTGGCCGCCCTATCATCTATATAACGGTAGTTTAATCCGCCAGAGAATCCTTGTTCCCTACCAAGGCTTAAACCGCCTACTGCCGTAAAATCTGGCGCTAGTGGAATGTAATCTTCGCCATCTGCTTCTTCTGTACTTCTGGCATGCGTGTAATTGGCATCGGTATACACATAAAACCAATCTGTAGGTTGGTAGCGGGCACCTACCTCAACACCCATTCTTCTTGTTTTACCACTTGGTTCTACAATACCCGCATCACCCACATATACAAACTCTTGGTCTAGAAACAAACTCCATAACGTAGCGTTTAAAACCAAATTCTTGGCAGGTTTGGTAATTACACCAAAATCTACCCCGTAGGCTGCTGGTAAAATAGCTTCTCCGCTATTGGCTACTACTACCCTTGCATCGTTACTATGAAACCCTATTCCTGTTTTAACAAACAACTGGGTGTTCTCCGTTGCATTGAAAATAGTATTGAATTTTGGACTAAAAGCGAGCTTTTCTTGGCCTTTATTATCGTAGGTTTCCGTAAGCTTGTTCACATAATCGAACTTAAAATAATCCAAGCGCAACGCCGGTTCAAAACTAAACTTACCACTGGTGAAAGTTGCTGCCACAAATGCATTGGCATTGGTTTCGTCTACATCACCATAGGCCAAACGTTCTAGAATTTCCTTTCGGTTTAACGTGCGTGAAAGGGCTACATCATCTACGTTATCATACCTAAAACCAAGACCTGCTTCATATTCAAAAGTGCTGTTGCCTAAGGTTGCCATGCTGTTTTTAAAAACCGTACTTGCCCCAAGCAAACTTCTGTCTTCTTCTTGCATTATTTGATCGCCATTCTCCGGGTCTTCTAAGAAAAAGGTGAAGTTAGAAAACAGTTTAAAATCGTACTTAGATACATAAGCATCGGTCTGCCAACTCTTACCATTACCCAAAAACTTTTTATGACGCAACATGATATTGCTGCGCGATGTTTCTCCACCTTCGGTATCGTCTATAGCACCAAACCTAGAAATTAAACCTTGGTCTACGGCACGTTGTGGAATTTGACCGGATGCATCCCACTTGCTTTGAAAATGCGATACCGTTAGGGTTAAGTCAGAATCTGCGGCCAATTGCGTGTTGTATCGCCCTAAAATATTTATACGATTAAAATTCTGTGGAGATTCTACGGGGCCGTTGGTTAAATATACCTCAGACGCTAAATATGCAGCTTGCTTTTGCCCATCCAATACATTGAACATACCCAAAAGCCTACGGGTATCAAACTGGCCTGCTTCAAAGCTAATTCGGTTAGTATTCAAGCGTTTTTTAAGTTCTAAATCTACATACCCTGCCGTATTAAAATTTCCTTGTTGGGCATAAAAAGGGCCTTTACCAAAATCTACATTTTCTATAGTTTCTGGTATCACAAAATGTAAATCTGCATAGCCTTGTCCGTGCGCATGGCTTACCATATTCACGGGCATGCCATCTACGGTTATGGCCACATCTGTTCCGTGGTCTACATCAAAACCACGTAGAAAAATTTGCTCTGCCTTACCACCACCAGCATGCTGACCTATGATTAAACCAGGTACTTTTCTCAAAATTTCTTGAGACGATTTTACGGGTTGTTGCTTTAGGTCTACATCTACCAATTGCGTAAGTACCTTTTTATCTGACGTAAGAACAATCTGGTCCAGATTAATGCTACTTTCTTCTAAAACTAGGTTTAGGCCGTTTTGGATATGAATTTGGGATATTGTAATGGTTTTAGTAGCATAGCCCAATCTGGAAAACGAAACCTCATCGTTAATTTGGGTATCCTCCAAAACAAATTCGCCCAAAGCATTTGTGTGATTATGTTTACCGTTGGTTTTATTAAAAATTCCAGCATCTTCTAAAGGAACGCCTGCGGCACTTTTAAGGGTGCCTTTTAATTGTTGTGCATTGATGGACAGGGCACCCAATAAGATGCCTATCCAAATAAAATACTTCATTCTATATTGATTGTTTGTTATGTTTTTATTTAAATGTTGCCCAATAAGTAGATACATGAAGCACCTGTGAATTATTGAACCGCTAAAAATCTAACAAACGTCTGGAGGAGGTGTAGGTATTCCCAAAATTGGTTGTGATAGCATCATTAAAACATAACCATGATTTTTGGGTGCTAAAACAGGCTCCCATTCCGGGAGCTTAAAGCTGTATTGCGTAAAGTGTTTATCTAATTTTAATTCCGACTCAAAACTATCTGTTGGCACAGGATTCTCTTCCAATTCCAAAACTAGTTTTAAGGTTTCTAGCATATTGTGATCATGCCCGGCCATGGCCTCTAAAGAACGCTGTGCTTCTGAAGCTTCATGTGTTTTAAAAAATAAATGGGAGTGTGTATTACTTTTAGAAATAGCCAGGGTATGCGATAACGTATGGCCAAGCTCCAATACCGGAAACTGCACTAAGGCCAAGATATAAAAACAGACCATAAGGGTTACAAACCCTTTTAATCGTCCGCTATAATTAGCCACTGTTCGCATTGTTTTTATTATGTTTTAATCTACTTACGTAGTTTTTTAACCAAGGGTTTTATTTACGCTATAATTGTAACAATTTGCCGTAAATTTAGTCTTATAAACCAATATGGACATAGTATTACTTATAATTGGCCTTTTGTGTATGCTTGTTGGTGTACTAGGCAGTTTTTTACCGGTATTACCAGGGCCGCCTATTAGCTGGGTGGGTTTGCTCTTATTGTATTTGACCAAAGCAGTGCCCGAAAACTGGACGTTGTTAATTATTCTTTTGGTTGTTGCCCTTACCATAACCATTCTAGATTATATAATACCCGCCGCTGGAACCAAAAAATTTGGCGGAAGCAAGTATGGCATTTGGGGCAGTATATTGGGGTTACTAGTTGCCATCTTCTTCCCTATCTTGGGTCCGTTTGGAATTATCATTTGGCCCTTTATTGGTGCTTTGGTAGGAGAACTAATTCACAATTCTGACCAAAAAAGAGCCCTAAAAGCGGCTTTTGGTTCCTTTATTGGATTTTTGACCGGTACATTTTTGAAATTCTTGGTCACCTTGGTCTATCTAGGCCTCTTTATTTGGAAAGCAGTAGAGTATGGTCCTGAATTATTTACGTTTAGTGCCTAACCCAACCACGTTACTTTATTTTCAATAGGGCTACGTTGACCTTCCTGCAAATCGCCCTCAAAATAGCCCATATAGAAAAAGCCTAAACATTTTTCGCCTTCGTTAAAATCAAAATACTCATCCATAAACTTGATTAGGCCAGGAGAACTCCAATAGGCTCCAATACCCAATTCTGCACAACACAGCCACATGTTTTGTACGGCCATACCAACAGCTGCTACTTCTTCCCACTCCGGTAAACTTTCTTTAGGATCGCGTTGCATACAAATGGCTATTACGGCCGCTGAGCGTTCTGGGTTATCCTGTAATTTTTTAATGGTAACCTGTTTTGGTTTTGGGTCTACTTCTTGGTATTTATCCGACAAGAATTTTCCTAGTTCTGCTTTCTTTTCGGCAGAAGTAAGCACTTTAAACCGCCAGGGTTCAGTTTTTTTGTGGGTAGGCGCCCAATTAGCCGCCTCCAAAATTTTCTCTAAAGTTTCTTTGGCTATAGGCTTATTTATGAATTGCGGTGGAAAGACCGAACGTCTGTTTGCTATTAAATCGAATATCATCTATTAGTTTTTTTCAAAAATAAGAAATGCTATAGCCCCTTCTAGTTTCTTAACAACAGATCAACACCCTGTTTTAAAACAGGGTTTCTGTTATCTAATTTCCAGATTACACTTAATACCGCTCTTTGCTTTATTTTTCTTAGCTCAATAAATTTAACCGCCATATCAAATCCATTTTGCAATTGCGTAGGTATTATGGCAATACCCAAACCATTTTCTACCAACTTAAAAATAGTTTGGGCATGTACGGATTTGTGCGAGACTCTTGGCACATAACCAGCATCTTCACAAATACTCATGACCGTATCATAATAAAGTGGGCTGTAAGCGGCACTAAACAAGATAAACTCCTCTTCCTTAAATTGTTGCATTCCCTTGAAATTTTCCACGGTAACCGAATGATTTTTAGGTAAAACCAAAGAAAACGTATCCTCAAAAACCGGTGCCAATGCCACCCCTTTAGGTACTCTGGATAAACGCACAAAGCCCAAATCCAATTTGTCTTTTAAAATAGCGTTTAACTGTGCGGTATTGGATAACTCGTCTAAGGTGGTATTAATCTTTGGAAACCGTTTTTTTAACAGAAGTAATAAATCTGGAATTACTTGTTGCATGGCAGAGCCCAAGAATCCAATACGCAATTCGCCCAGTTCACCATTACCAATATGCTGAACTTGTTTTTTGGTTAATTCTAGATGATTGAGCAGGTACTCTACCTCTGCCTTCAAATATTCACCAGCAGGGGTCAGTACAACTTTTCGTTTATCTCTTACAAACAACTGGGTATGCAATGCTTGTTCTAACTGCTTTATTTGTGTACTTAATCCTGGCTGACTTATAAACAAGCGTTCCGCAGCTTTTCTAAAGTGTAAACTCTCCGCTACGGCCAAGAAGTAATGAAGATGGCGCAATTCAATTTGATAATTCATAGTTATCATTTATTACAAAAATAAGTATTACCAATTATCAATTAGCCGTTTTACTTTTAACCGTATCAATTAACCAATCATGAGTACAAAAACTTTTGCTGTTGGAGAAGCTACCTTAACGGGACAAATAGCCCTGCAATAGGCCAATGGCTACCTAAAACCGATACTAACCCACAGCTCCAAAGAAAAAATTAACGCAAGCAGCGAGTTAGTAGCCCAAATAGTAGAAAAAGGTGCTCCCGTTTATGGTATTAATACCGGTTTTGGCCCCTTGTGTACTACTAAAATCTCAAAAGAAGAAACCCAAATACTACAGTCAAATATCTTACAGAGCCATAGTGTAGGTGTAGGAGAACCCATTGAGGAGTTGCTCTCTCGTTTAATGCTGATTTTGAAAATACACGTACTTGCTAAAGGATTCTCCGGTATACAATTGTCTACCCTAGAAATGATGTTGTGGTTTTTAGATAACGACGTAATACCCGTTGTGCCCTCACAGGGTTCTGTTGGGGCCTCTGGTGATTTGGCGCCTTTGTCTCATTTATTCTTACCCTTAATAGGGTTAGGAAAAGTACATTTTAAAAACAAAATAGTACCTACCCAAAAAGCTTTTGAAGCTTTACATAAGAAACCAATCCAGTTGAGCGCCAAAGAAGGCCTTGCCTTGATTAATGGTACACAGTTTATTTTGGCACATGCTGTTTTGGTTAGCCAAAAACTAAAAAGTTGCTTGGATCAAGCAGATATTATAGGCGCCATGATGCTAGAGGGCCTACAAGGGTCCATTAAACCTTTTTACAAAGAACTGCATACAATACGCCCCTTTAAAGGCAACCTACATGTAGCTGGACGTATTCGCACCTTACTACAAGGCTCGGAGATTTTGGAAGACCATATTGATTGCGACCGTGTACAAGATCCCTATTCTTTACGTTGCATACCTCAGGTTCATGGTGCTTCTAGAAACACATGGCTACATCTAAAAGAATTGCTTCAAATTGAATTAAATTCCGTGACCGACAACCCGGTAATCATAGATAAGGATTTGACCATAAGTGGCGGAAGCTTTCATGGCCAGCCACTGGCAATGGCCTTGGATTATGCTGCTTTGGCCGCATCAGAATTGGGTACTATTTCTGATAGGCGCATCTATTTAGCTCTAGAAGGTGGGCATGGCGTACCTCAACTTTTAATGAACAATACGGGTATCAATTCTGGCTACATGATCTTACAATATACCTCTGCCGCCTTGGCCAGCGAAAACAAAAGTCTGTGTTACCCAGCTAGTGCAGATAGTATACCCACTTCCTTGGGGCAAGAAGACCACGTAAGCATGGGCAGTATTAGTGGCAGAAAAGCATTAAGCATCTTAAATAATATTGAGAAAATATTGGCCATTGAACTTTTGACCGCCGCACAGGCGTTTGACTTTAGAAAACCCTTAAAATCGGGCCCATTATTAGACAGCGTTCATCAGTTGGTGCGCAGTAAGGTAACCTTTGTAAAAGAAGACCGTGTATTTGCAGAAGACATAGAAACTGCTATTGGTTTAATTCAAAATGAAGATATTTTAAGAACCGTAGCTAATGAAATGCAAACCCACTCCCTTAAATGGGATTCCAATTTAACCCAAGAATTTAACCTCTTCTAGTATGAAACGTAAACTTATAGGTCCGTTTAGTCAACTACTCCCGTTAAGCCACCTACCTTTAAAAGGAAGTCTTAAAGATGAAGACATAAAAATAATTACCGATGGTGGAATCATAGTTAACGAAGCTAGAATAGAGCGCGTGGGCAAATTCAAAGACTTAAACGATGGCACTATTCCTCTTGAGCGGGTAAACCAGCCCACAGTAGCGATACCCGGATTAATTGATGCACATACCCATATTTGTTATGCCGGTAGCCGAGCGCAAGATTATGCGCTACGCAATTCTGGAAAAACCTATTTAGAAATTGCCAAATCCGGAGGAGGTATTTGGGACACCGTCACAAAAACCCGTAACGCCAGTATTGAACATCTGGAAGACCTTATTATAGCCCGCGGAAAAAAAATGCTACTCCAAGGCATTACCACTTTAGAAGTTAAAAGCGGATACGGCCTATCTGTACCAGAAGAACTTAAGATGCTCAAGGCCATAAAAGCTGTAGCTCCAAAACTTAAGCAAAATCTGGTTACCACCTGTTTGGCCGCACATATGTTACCCAAAGATTATAAGGGTAACGGTTATGAATATTTAGATGAAATAGCAACGCATTTATTACCCACCTTACAGGTTGAAAATCTAGCGCAACGTGTAGATGCATTTGTAGAGGAAAGTGCTTTTTCCCCTGAAGAAATTACTCCATATCTAAAAAAGGCCAAAGCACTTGGCTTTGATATAACCGTGCATGCCGATCAGTTTACTACAGGTGGCAGTAAGGTTGGTGTAGCATTGGGTGCCATAAGCATAGACCATTTAGAAGCCAGTACCCAAAAAGAAATTGAACACATTGCCAAAAGCAATACTGTGGCCGTTGCCTTACCTGGTGCTTCTTTGGGATTGGGGTGTAAGTTTACGCCCGCACGTAAACTATTAGACGCGGGCGCCGTCTTGGCAATTGCCAGCGATTACAATCCTGGGTCTGCTCCCATGGGCAATTTAATGGTACAAGCATCCATTTTGGGGACTTTTGAAAAATTGAGCAATGCTGAAATATTAGCCGCACTAACCTACAGGGCAGCCGCAGCATTAAATCTAAAATTCTATGGAAGTCTAGCCGTAGGTTATTATGCAGATTTAGCCCTTTACCCTACAGACGATTACAGAGAAATTACCTACCAACAGGGACAAATGTTACCACACGGAATTATTAAACACGGTGAAAAAATAGTCTTTTAAAATGACCACAACATTTCAACAAGCCATACAAGAAGGTATACCCAATACACTACCTCCAAAGCCAGTAAATCAAAATAAGGACAACCCGGCTCCCAAACGGAAAGATATTCTATCTACTGATGAAAAGAAATTAGCGCTAAAAAATGCCTTACGTTATTTTCCAACAGCATGGCATGCCGAATTGGCCTCCGAGTTTTTAGCGGAACTAAACACCCTAGGGCGAATATACATGCACAGGTTTAAGCCGAGTTATAAAATGTATGCACGGCCAATAGAAGAATATCCTGCAAAATGTAAAGAAGCTGCAGCTATTATGCTTATGATACAAAACAATTTGGATCCTGCCGTAGCACAACACCCTAATGAGCTAATTACCTATGGTGGCAATGGGGCGGTTTTTCAAAACTGGGCGCAATACCTGCTAACCATGCAGTACCTGTCTCAAATGACCCATACCCAAACCTTGCATCTCTACTCTGGCCACCCAATGGGTTTATTCCCTTCTTCAGAAATGGCACCAAGAGTGGTAGTTACCAACGGAATGATGATTCCAAATTATTCCAAACCAGACCACTGGGAAAAGTATAATGCCCTAGGAGTTACACAATATGGACAAATGACGGCTGGTTCCTATATGTACATTGGTCCGCAGGGTATTGTGCACGGAACAACCATCACGGTAATGAATGCTTTTAGAAAAGTATTGAAAAAAGGAACTTCTCCACGTGGCAAACTATTTTTAACCGCGGGTTTAGGCGGTATGAGCGGCGCACAACCTAAAGCGGGTACAATTGCCGAGTGTATTACCATTTGTGCAGAAGTAAATGAACAAGCAGCCAAAAAAAGACATGAACAGGGTTGGGTAGACGAGTTGTTTTCTGATATACACTTACTAACAAAACGTGTTAAAAATGCCATTGCTAATGAGGAAGTGGTATCCCTAGCTTATATAGGAAATGTGGTCACCGTTTGGGAACACTTTTTAAAAGCAAATATTTATATCCACTTGGGATCTGACCAAACTTCTCTGCACAACCCTTGGGCGGGTGGTTACTACCCCGCAAACCTAACTTTTGAGGAGGCCAACACCTTAATGGTCAAAGACCCAGGTTTATTTAAAAAATATGTTCAACAATCATTGGTTAGGCATGTAAAAGCCATAAATGCCCACGTTGCCAAAGGAACTTATTTTTTTGATTACGGAAATGCCTTTCTACTAGAGGCCTCACGAGCGGGTGCAGCTGTATTTACTTCCAATAAGACTGATTTTAGATATCCATCTTACGTGCAAGATATTTTAGGACCAATGTGTTTTGATTATGGCTTTGGTCCATTTAGGTGGGTATGTACTTCGGGAAAAACGGAAGACCTTGACCAAACAGATGCTATTGCATTGGATGTTTTAGAAAAAATAAAAGAAGAAGCTCCGGATGAAATTCAGCAACAATTGGCCGACAATATTGCATGGATTAAAGCCGCCAAAAAAAATAAACTGGTAGTAGGTTCACAAGCCCGTATTTTATACGCGGATGCCGAGGGCCGAATTAAAATTGCCCAAGCCTTTAACAACGCTATTGCCAATGGAGAAATTAGCGCTCCTATTGTTTTGGGCAGAGACCACCATGACGTTAGCGGTACAGATTCCCCATACCGAGAAACCAGTAATATTTACGACGGCAGTAAATTTACGGCTGATATGGCCATCCATAATGTTATAGGCGATAGTTTTAGAGGGGCTACTTGGGTATCTATCCACAACGGTGGTGGTGTAGGTTGGGGCGAAGTAATCAATGGTGGCTTTGGTCTAGTTTTAGACGGGACCAAGGTTGCTACAAATCGTCTTAAGAACATGCTGTTCTATGATGTTAACAATGGAATTGCAAGAAGAAGTTGGGCCAGAAACGAAGCTGCTCTATTAGCTATAGAAAGAGAAATGCAACGTACGCCACAATTAAAAGTAACCCTACCACAAATTGCGGATGACACATTGATTGATTCACTATTTTAGTTGCATGGTATTATACACAAGCCCTAGCCCTAAGAACTGGAACGGTAGAAAATCCGAAGAACAGTTATATCTGCATGAAAAGGTAGAATTGGTTCCAATAACGGAAATAGCCAACTTAAAAACGGTGCAATACGCTTTATTAGGTTATGCTTGTGATGAAGGAGTTAGAAGAAACCAGGGTAGAACTGGCGCTATTAATGGGCCAGATGCCATAAAAAAAATGTTGGGCAAAATGCCCAATCACCTACCTAAAGACCATAAATTTTTAGATGTAGGTAACGTTGCCTGTGTAGAAACCGATTTGGAGCATACGCAGCAACAACTGGCAAAAAACATTACGGCGTTATTAGACCAGCAAATATTTCCTATAGCCTTAGGCGGTGGTCATGACATAGCTTACGCACATTATAAAGGCATTAAAGGCTATTTAAAGGATAAGAAGCCTAAAGCAAAATTGGGAATTATTAATTTTGATGCCCATTTTGACTTAAGAAATCCGGAAAATGGTCCAACTTCTGGTACTCCTTTTTTCCAAATTGCCAAAGAAGAAAAAGAGTTCAATTATTTATGTATTGGTATAAGAAAAGATGCCAATGACAAACAATTATTTGAAACCGCCAGAGAGCTAGATGTGGTTTATATAGAGCGCCAAGTTATGCGCCTTAATTACCTTGAAGAACTAAAAACTTGGCTAAAAGCATTTATAGAAAAAGTAGATTGTATTTACTTGACTATTGATTTGGACGGATTTTCTTCTGCTTTTGCACCAGGCGTAAGTGCTGCTTCGCCCATGGGTTTTGAACCCCAATTGGTACTTGAACTTTTAACGAGCATTTTGGATAGTGGTAAGCTTTTAAGTATGGACATTGCAGAATTAAACCCTGATTACGATATAGATAACCAAACCGCAAAACTAGCCGCGTCTTTGGTACATTTTGTTATACATGAACAACCTGTATAAACAAAAAAAGCCTCCCACAAGAGGAAAGCCTTTCATTGGATTACATCGTATTACGATGTTCACCTGTCTTGATATCGCATCAAGACACAACACAACGTTGCAAAGATAAAAAAGTTTTAATTGGTTTGGTGGTTTTCCCAAATTAATGCGGCGGCACCACAGATAGCGGCAGTCTTACCTTCCATACCAGATTCCAAAATCTTTACTTTACCTCTATATACCTCTAACAAATATTGGTCTAAATAAGTGTTTAGCGGTTCCAAAATCCATTTACCACTATTTACCAAACCTCCCATTAAGATAAATGCTTCGGGCTGGGTAAAAGCTGTAAAGTTAGCTAGGGCCTTAGCCATTATATTTGCCGTATAATCAAAAGCTTTTATTGCTAATACATCGCCTTCTTCTGCTGCTTTGGTTATATCTTCTCCATGCAGATCGTTAAAGGCAACGTTCCTAAACCTACTATCATCCAAGTATTGCGCCTGCATGTATACAATGGTACGTTTTAAACCGGTTGCAGACACGTATGCTTCCAAACCACCAGGTATTCCCAATCCCGTTAATCTACCGTCTCCCAAATTCATGTCTACATGGCCCAATTCTCCTGCAAACCCATCAAAGCCATCTATTAATTTACCATTAGCTACTATACCTGCACCAAAACCAGTTCCTAAGGTAATGGCAATAAAATCCGTCATTTCCTTTCCCCTACCAAAAAGCAACTCACCCAAAGCAGCCGCACTTGCATCGTTCATAATACGCATGGGCATGGGCATTTTTTCCTTTAGTTTGGCTACAAATGGGGTGCTCCCTTTCCAAGCCAAGTTTGCTGGGTTTTCTATGGTTCCATTTTTACTAGAGGCGTTAGGTGCTCCTATTCCGCAACCCAAAACTATTGGTGTACCTCCTAACTCTTGCAACAACCCATCAACCGTATTTTTTATTTGAAGTTGATAGGCGTCTAGATCCAAATAATCACGTGTTCTAAAAAACGTTTGAACCAAGCAGGTACCTTCTTTGTTAACCAAGCCTATCTTGGTTTTTGTACCACCTATATCTATACCTACAACAATTTCCATAATCTACTAGTGTAAGGTTTAAAAATAGTAGTTTATCAGCTTTTTTTGAAAGGGTTTATCATTTATTAAATCTAAAAATACCCTACAACGTTGTAGTTTTTTGAATAATGTATAAAAACGCAAAAACACCCTCCAAAAGAGGGTGTTTTAATCAGCTCCCAATATATCTACCCTAAAATAGATAATCCCATTTTACTGTCCTCAAACGACAGTATTTTTTTTATAGTTAAATAGTGTTTTGCTTTATTTGATAATTCAAAAATACCATCGAGCTAAGGGAAATAAAGGGTCATTTCTGTAGTACTCTTATTTGTATAGACGAATTGCCCAGTTCTTTAGATTAATGGATTTTTAAGATATACCCAAACGAGAAAGCACATTAGGCTTATAGCGCTCCCCAATAGGTATGCGCATATCGCTTAATACTATTCTATTTCTTTGAACAGCATCTATGTGGTTTATATTGACAAGAAATGATTTGTGCACCCTTTCAAAACTTGAGCTATTAAGGCGATCTGCCAATTGTTTAAAGCTCATTAGGGTAAGTATGGGTTTATTGCACTGCACCAGATGTACTTTTAAATAGTCTTTTAAACCCTGTACATAGGTAATGTCTTCTATCTTAACCTTAATGTTTTCATATTCTGATTTAATGAAAATAAAATCTTCCTTTTTGTTTTCTCCTCCAACAGAAGAAAAAATGTTATTGGCTATTAATGGATTTCTTTGTGAATGAACTTCTTTTACCCTAGTTACCGCTTTGATAAATCTACTTCTTCGAATAGGTTTTAAGAGGTAGTCTACCGCATTTAGATCAAACCCCTCTACGGCGTATTGTGAATAGGCTGTGGTAAACACAAATAAAGGTGGATTATCTAACAACTCTATAAACTCAAGTCCAGATAGTTGAGGCATTTCGATGTCTAAAAAAATGAGATCTATATTTTTGGCTTTGATTACAGGAATAGATTCTAATGGATTGGTAAAAACCCCTACAACTTCTAAGAAATCTAAATGCTGACAATAATCTGCCAACAAATCTGCCGCCAAAGGCTCATCGTCTATAATAATACACTTCATCTAAACTAAATTTAATTTTAAAAGCACGGTAAAAAGGGTTTCTCCTTTGTTTACCAAAAGTTCATGGTTATCTGGATAAAGCAACAACAAACGGTCTTTAATATTGGTTAACCCTATTCCGGAACTTTGCAGCACGCGTTTTTTTCTACCTATTGTATTTTCTATCTTAAACTCTATAGACCTTTCTTTTATTAAAAGGTTTATTACCACATGTGTATTTCCTTTATAATCCGTACCATATTTAAATGCGTTCTCTATAAAGGATATGAAAATGAGTGGTGTTATTTCTTTATTACGTTCGTCTCCGGTAACTTTAAACTGTACGGTTGCGGTATGGGGCAACCTAAGTTTTTGCAGTTGTACGTAATTTTCTATGTAGTTAATTTCACTAGCCAATGAAACTTTATCCCCATTAGCTTCATACAACATGTATCGCATTAACTCAGATAGATTTAAAATTGCCTCCCCGGTATCATTAGATTTTTTTTCTGAAAGTGAATAGATAGCATTTAAGGAATTGAATAAAAAATGCGGGTTTAGTTGCGTTTTTAAAAACTGAAGTTGTGAGTTTACCCGTTGGTTCTCTATTTCTTTTTTAAGTACCTCGCTCCTGTTCCATTCTTTGTAAATACGTGTTAATGCACCTGCTACAAAATGAAGCGCGAAAATGGCCGTGTCTGGCATAAGCAAAGGAAAACGCCTTAACCCAACCGCAGGCTCTAAAGGTCTAGGCCTTAACGGACCGTTTATAGGAGGTACACGGTCATGCATTAAAAACTCATGGCTTATAAAGCCCAAAACTACGAGGGCTACCATGGATACTATAAAATAGACCAATAGCTTTCTTTTAAGTAGTAAAAAAGGCACCAACAAAAAATAATTGCAGTAAAACAAGACTAGGCCTATACCCAACTTAACCAGTAGTTTAAAGGGAATTTGATCAAACTCATTAGCAAATTGGTAGAGTATAAACGCATAAATGGATACCCAAATAAAAAAATGCATCCAAACTTCCTTGCTATTGAACTTATTCCCTTCCATATATCAGATGCTATTTAAGCGTAATTTTCAATCCTATTAAATCTGAATGATTTACAGTTGGTAAATTACCTTCTACCAATTTGGAAACAACTAAATCGCCAATTATTTGTGCTTCTATTTCATTTTTAAAAGGTATGTTTCCTGCAACTCCCGGTATAAACTCTTGCTTAACCAATAAAGCCTCTCCTTTATAAATATGATAGCCAAAACCTTGCGGCAATTGCACAGTTTTAACTTCAAAAGTCTGTAAATCATTTACTTTCCATAAAGAAACAGAATAAGCTATAAGAAAAATGAAAATTCCTGTTAAAAGAACTATTAGCATCATAAAACCTTTTTTACCCACAACTATTCACTTTAAAACTTAAGGGGTTGTATTGCTACAACCCCACAAGAAAAATTACTCAATACTCAACTATCTAAAAAAAATGAAAAACTTTAATTAATCTTCATCGTCATATTCCTCAAAGGCAAAAAACTCATCTAGGTCATCTAGGTACAAACTACCAGATCTACCCAGGCCTATAAATGCCCTAACCCCATTAGAAAATGCAACCGCATCTTGCCTAGAGGTACCTTCAAAATTTGTTTTTACCTCCCAATCATCCGTACTAGGATGGTACTCCCAAACACTACTTATGCTACCAGAAGATGTGCCACAGGCAATGTACCCGTAATCATTTAGGCCAAAACCAACTGCATTACTACGGGTAATGGCATAATCATCTTCCTCATCTAAATCCGTTAATTGGGTCCAACTTTCAGTAGCCGGATCAAAAGACCAAAAATCCGTTAGATAAACCCCGTTAGACACACCTGTACCCATATAAACCGTACCGTTAACGGTAAAACTTGTTGCATCTCTTCTTTTGTTACCTCCAAAACCAACTAAAGCGGTCCAAGTATCTGTTGCAGGGTTATATTTCCAAAAATCCTTACGATCATTTTCCCCGTCAAAGCCGGTTCCAAAATAACCTATATCGTTGGCGCTAAAAGCAAGAGCACTTCTTCTGGGGTTTTCTGGAAAATTGGCTATCTGGCTCCAAGAATTGCTAGTTGGATCATAACTATAAAAATCCGCGAGTTCGTCTAAGCCATCGTAACCAGAACCCACATAACCTTTATTGGCAGCAGTAAAAGCCACTGCAGAGCTTCTAGCTACACCAGGAAAATCAGCTTTTTGAGACCAAAAGTTACCTTCTATATCATAAGACCAAACGGAATTCAAATAATCATCTCCATCATAACCCGCAACTATATAACCTATATTATCCAAAGTAAAATAGGCAGCTGAACTTCTTGGGCTTCCATCAAAAACGGATCGGTCTACCCAGTTTCCAATTTCGTCATCATCATCGTCATTATTACAAGCGGTTAATAAAGACATGCTTATTACCATTATGAAAACTATTCTAAGGTGGTATAATTTAGCCATAGGTTTTATTTACAAGTTTTTGTTATTTGATGGCTAAACTACTTGCCGCTTATAACTTGTGGTAACAAAATATACCAACAGGAGGTTTTAATACACCAAACACGCATTTTGTCCTACCAAATCCATGGCTCCTGTTTATAGTCCTAATCTAGGTCTTGGCAGTGTAAAAACCCTACTTGATCTATTGTGTTACCGTACTACGTAAGACTACGTTTAGTTTGGTATCAAATTAAACCACCAATGCGTTTTATAACATCATGTATAGTATTGCTTACGGCAATTTTAATAAGCTGTTCCTCCGATTCTTACAATAGCTCTGATTTTGTGGCGGGAGAAGGTTTTACCAACTCAAATTTAAAAGTTATTACGTTTGATACCCTTACCTTAAAAACCAGCACCGTTAAGTTAGATAGTTTTGTAACAGGGGATGCAAGCCGAATTTTGGTTGGATCATACACAGACCCCATTTTTGGTACGGTAACAGCTAGCAGCTATTTTGAACTAGAACCAGAATCTTATATTCTTGACCATGATGCCGTTTACGATAGCATTACCATCTCTTTAAAACTAGATGGCTATTTCTATAATGATACTACGTTAACCCAAAAAATAGAAATTAGGGAGTTATTGGAAAGTGTTGTACCAACAGAAGATTACTTTTATAACACCTCCAGCATTGCTTATAGTAGTAACCAAATACTGGGAACGCTTTCCTTTACCCCTAGACCCTTACAAAAAGACTCCATAAGTACGCGCTTAAACGATAGTTTAGGGTTAAATCTGTTTGAGAGAATTAAAGAAAAATCCATAACGGACCAAGCCGGCTTCAG
This sequence comes from Croceivirga radicis, assembly GCF_002072105.2. Taxonomy (GTDB): domain Bacteria; phylum Bacteroidota; class Bacteroidia; order Flavobacteriales; family Flavobacteriaceae; genus Croceivirga; species Croceivirga radicis. The sequence continues at coordinate 84,826 of NZ_MTBC01000002.1, read as the reverse complement.
AGATTATTTTAAGGGTATGGTATTACTTGCCCCTGAACAAGATAACAGTTGCATTTTGGGTTATGCCAAAGATGCCGGTGCCCTTACCGTACAATTGCATTATACCCAAGAAGATGAAGACAACACCGTTACCTATACCCTAGATTTTAACCTTAGTGCTTATGGTTCTACTACTCCTTTCTTTAATGCCATTACTTCTACCTATAATTTGGAGTCTCTAACGGCTATTACTAGCCAAGAACAAGAGGTAGTGGACAGCATTACAGAAAACAAAACATTTGTTCATAGTGGCTTGGGGCTTGCTACAAAATTTAGTTTACCAACCATCAAATCCTTAGACGATATTGAAGGTTCTGGATCGCTGTTAAGTGCAAACCTAAAGTTTTACCCAAGCGCGCAGGACCACACAAACAATTTACCACTAAACGATTCCTTAAGTGTGTATTTGGTGGACCGTAAGAACGTAATCCTAAACCAGCTTACTAGTGCAAGTTCTTCTGCCATATATGCTGTTTTAAATAAGGTTGATTCTGAATTTAACAACACTTACTATGAAGCAGACATCTCCACGTTCGCAGATTTGTTATACACCACAACAGATTATACAGACTATGGACTGTTGTTTTTACCACCAAACAATAATTCTACGGTAGACCGGAATATTCTAACAGGAAGCAACGCATTAGTAAACCCTGCAAAAATCACCATTAATTATACCATTTACCAAAATGATTAGAATACCAATAATTCTTTTACTTTTCTTGATTTATTTTTCCACCTTTTCACAGTCTGAAGGTTTAACCAACTCCCCCTATTCTTTATACGGATTGGGAACCATAAATCAGACTACCCTTGGCAGGTATAATAGTATGGGGTATACCGGTATTGGCCAAAAATCTACTACGGATATTAATAACTTAAACGCTGCCAATTTTGCACTTATACAAAAAGGCACATTCTTGTACGATGTTGGATTAAGGGGCAATTACAATACTTATGAAAATTACAATGACCTAGAATCCAAAGCCTATTTTAATTTTTCTAACCTTGCTTTTGCCTTTCCCTTAGGAAACAAAGGAGGTATGGGTATTACATTGCTACCTTATACAGATGTTGGTTACACATTAATTGGCAAACAAAATAATATAGAAGGCTCAACGGACACCTATGAAAGTAATGTTGATGGATTAGGTGGACTAACTGATTTTAAACTAAATTTTGGTTACGCTTTACTACCCAGTTTGCGCTTGGGTGTAAGCGCCTCGCTCTTATTTGGAAATATTGAACAAACTGAAAGTTTTTCACTGGAAAGCAGTGCCTTTACTCAAGAAAAAAGCACTAACTATAGCGGCTTTAAAATTGGAACTGGCCTACAATGGGATATAACTAAAAATACGACCTTGGGATCAACCATAAATTTTCCGGTAAACCTTAATGGCAATCAAATTACCAATACCATAAAAATTGTGGATAATGCCGAAGTAGCCGTTCAGGAAGACGAGAAAAGCAAAGTAAATGGTTTTACCCTACCCATGGAACTTGGACTAGGTATAAGTACCGTATTTAAAAATAATTGGACCCTAAATGTAGACTACAAGAAAAATTATTGGGAACAAACCAATCAATCTGAATTTTTGGGCTCCTATATAGACCAGGACGTGTTTGGAGTAGGATTGGCGTACAAAAAAGAAGGCCGAAATTTGAACTATGGACAGCGCATAGCCTTTAGAACCGGCTACACCTATGATACTGGTAATTTACGTGTTGGCGGAAACAGTATAAACGGACAACAGTTCACCTTTGGGATTGGATTGCCTACTAGTTACAGAAGCGGATCTATGGTAAATCTATCTTATGCCTATGGCACAAGGGGTAAGATTGACAATTCCTTGATTAAAGAAAATTACCATATGCTAACTTTAAATCTAAGCTTACTAGACAATTGGTTTCTGCGAAGAAAGATTAACTGATCTATTTGTTAAAATGTACCGTGAACGTAGAGCCAACATCTAGATTGCTGGTAACGGATATTCTACCACCCATAGACTCAATTTGATTTTTAATAATAAACAAGCCAACACCCTTAGCTTCTGGGTGGTTATGAAAGGTTTTATACATACCAAAAACCTTGTTGGCGTGTCTTTTTAAATCTATTCCTAATCCGTTATCCGCAACATCCAAAACTATACTATCCTCAGTTTCTCTTACCGCTATGTTTATCATAGGGCGCCTTTGCGGCGACTTGTATTTTATAGCATTTGAAAGTAGATTGGTCAAGATACTTTCTACATAATTAGCCAAACCCAAAACCTCTATACGATTAGAACAGTTTACGGCCAATTTTATCTCATTCTTTTCCAATTCCATCTCATAATTCTTGACTACCTTTTCTATAAGGTCCAATAAATTTATTCTACCCATTTTATTATGGGTATTCAATTTTACCTGCACTACTTCGTTAAGATGAAAAATAGTTTCGTTTAAACCCTCAGAAGCCTCATTTAACATATCTAAAGTTTGTTCCTTTTCATCTTCCTCTACTTCGTTATCAATTAACAAACTAGAAATCATTGTTAGGTTAGAAGCATGCGAGCGTAAATTATGAGATACGATATGGGCAAAATTTAGTAAGCTTTCATTTTGTTTGTTACTAATTTCTAGTAACCCTTTTAACTTGTTTTCTGTATTTTTTTGTTTGGTAATGTCTACTAGCTGTACAATTAAATAAGAAAGATTATCTCCCAAATCTAATCTTACCGTAGCATTCATAATTACATGTACCACAGACCCATTTTTATGAAAATAGCGCTTTTCTGTTTTGTAGTTGCTAATTTCGCCTCTTCTAAGCGAAATAAAATTAGGTATATCTCGCTCCAAATCCTCTGGGTGGGATATAGACCTAAAATTAATCCCAAGCAACTCGTCTACTTTATAGCCTAAACTTTTGGCCAATGGCAAATTTGCTTTCAAAATCTTAGCCTCGCCATCTACTAGTGCCATTCCTATTGCTGAATTTTCAAACAAAGCATCAAGAGCACCTTCTACGGAGACCAACTGTTTTTGTGTCTCCACAAACTCGGTAACATCCTCTGCTATACCAATTACCTTACAAGGCTTATTATCTTCCCCTAAAATTACCGTATGCATGCCCTTAATATACCTTAATCCCACTGCATCTTGTTTGGTTCTAAAAATGAAGGTGAATTGATCGTTTTCTGGCGTTGCCTTTTCAATTAATCTATTAAGTTCTGCATAATCCTCTGGGTAAACGATTTCTGAAAATAATGTACGCAGGTCTTTATCTACAATCTTCTTTTTTAGACCATAGATTTTATACATATTATCATCCCAGACAACCTCACTTGTAATCAAGTCTATTTCCCAGATTCCAAAGCCAGCTTTCGCTGTTGCCATTTGCAAGCGATCCCGAGTCCTTTTATATTTTAACTCTGTCTTTTTTCTAAAATCTATATCTTGGAACGTTCCACAGATGCGTACACATTTATTATCGACCAATTCTGGTTCACCTTTGGCCCTAACCCATAATTCTTTCCCAGATTGGGTAATAATTTGTAGTTCAACATCCCAAGGTAGACCCTTTTCTATACCTTGAGTTACCTTTTCTGTAATTAAATTTCTGCTATAACCTTCTTTGTAAAAATTTATACCTGTTTCTAAATTAGGCACAAAATCTTCTGGAACCTCATGTATTTTCTTGGTTATATTACACCAATACATTTGGTTGTTAATTAAATCTACCTCCCAACCACCAATACGGGCAACTTGCTGTGATTTTGCAAAAAGTTGTTTGTCTAAATTCTCCTTTGTGGTATCCGTAAGAAAAACGATGAAACCAGAAGGTTTATCGTTATCAAAATATTGAGAGATTTGCCATTTATACCATACAAGTTTACCAGAAGGCAAATAGCATTTAACTTCATCTTCGCGCTCGCCAAGTCCTTCCCTGCAATAATCCAAATCAATTTTTAGTTCATTGGGAAGATTGGGCATTAACTTAAAAAATGGTTTGTCCTTATAATTTTCAGATAAATTATACGTATCTCGCCATTTCTTGGAAAGCCCTAGAATATGATAATCCAAATCAAGCAGTGCAATAGGTAAGGGAGCTTGATCTAAGATAAGTTTATTGTCTACCATGCCGGTTAGGCCATTAACATTTTATTTACAAATTACACAAATTATATAATTTCTTCGCAATATGTAAGTATTTTACTTCATAAAAATAAATGGTAAAAATAAAAAAGCGCTAATGGTTAATTAGCGCCTTTTACATAAAAATAATGTTACTATTCTGTTTTACAGTTTTTTAATACTTTATAGTGATTTCTTTTCTAGCCAATAATTCTTGGTGAGACACAAAAGGTTTTGTGATTTTTTTCTTACCTATAAAAACTTCCCTTTCGTTGTTTAATCCTGCTGAATCTTCCTTTTTGATAACTAATGTCCCCCCCCCATAATAACTATCTTCTAACTGTATTGTTACCTTATCAAAAACCGGAACAGTAAAGGTGTATATTGGGTTGGCCGGACTCACAGGGTAAATTCCCATCATACTAAAAACCGCCCAAGCACTCATAGTTCCCGTATCGTCATTTCCGGGAAGACCGGCTGATTCGTTCTTAAAATATGTTTTTAAAAGCTCACTAACCAATTGGTCCGTTCGGTGGGTTTCTCCTTTTACATAATTAAATAAATAAGGGTAAGCTATATCGGGCTCATTGGCCATATCGAACTGATTTTTGTCAAAAACCTGCTGTAATTTTTTCGTGAACGATTTTGAACCTCCCATTAAATTCATAAGACCTTTAACATCATGAGCTACCATAAAAGAGTATTGCCAGGCATTACCTTCTATGAATCCAAGGTTTTTTACAAAATTAGCTCCGGTCTCTGGGTTGTATGGGTTAAGCCAACTGCCGTCATCGTTTTTAGGACGAAGCAAATTAAACTCCTTATCAAACAACTTTCTATAGGAAATGGAACGCTTGGAAAAGCGTTTGTAATCTTCCTTTTTACCTAGGGCTTTGGCCAATTGCGCAATGGCAAAATCAGAAATATTATATTCCTGGGTGGTTGACACGGAACCACTTTTGGTAGTTTTAGTAGTGAGGTAGCCTTTTTCTATGTAATCCTTTAGGCCTGGACGTAACGGGTTTCCTTCTAACTGATCCGCACTTTTTAACATGGCCTCGTAGGCAAGTTCTACATCAAAATCCTGAATTCCCTTAAGGTAGGTATCTGCCAGAACAATACCCGCCGGATCACCTACCATGGTGGTTGTTTCTGTAGCATTGAGTTCCCATTTGGGCAGCCAACCAGACTCGTCATACACTTGTAACATACTTTTTACCATATCTGATTGCTGTTTTGGATACACCAAACTCATTAATTGATGGTAATTTCTATAGGTATCCCAAAGTGAAAAGGCAGTATACCGCGTGTCTTTGGTCTTAAGGGTTTCCCTTGTTTGCATTTTAGGATATTCCCCATTGGCATCGTTCAACGTACTTGGGTGGATCTGGGTATGGTATAATGCAGTGTAGAAAATGGTTTTGTCCGCTTCTGTTCCGCCCTCAACTTCTATCCTAGACAACTGTTTGTTCCATTTATCTTGGGCTTCTGCCAATAGCGTTTCAAAATCTTTATTCTGCGTTTCTACCTTTAAATTTTCCCGCGCATTTTCAATGCTTACATAAGACACCCCCACTTTAACAGATACCGTTTTGGGTTGTTTAAAATTGTATCGCATGTACGCACCAATACTGTCCCCTACTACAGTCTGCCTAAAACCTTTTTTGATACGGGTTTCACCATTGGTTACCATCCATTGTGCCTCCACACCGTTATATTTACGGGGCTTTTTCCAAACACCATATTCTTGTGCAGGCTCAGAGAATTGTGCCACAAAATAAATGGGGTAGCTTTCTTCGGATTTGTAATAACAAAAAGAACCAACCATGCGCATACCTTCTATTTCTGTTGGGGAAACAACCTTTACTTGGGCGCCTTCTTCATTGGTCAATCCAAGACCTAAATTCAACAGAACATTAGCCTCCCCTTCGGGGAAATGGTATTTACTTACCCCCGTTCTTGTAGTTGCCGTAGCCTCTACCTTTACCCCGTACTTATCTAAGGTATTGGTATAATAACCTGGTTTTGCAGCCTCATTGCTATAAGTAGATCCGTATTGCTCGTGATCGGTAACCAAAGCTCCAGTTGTGGGCATGGTAATGATTACTCCCAATTCCGGACAACCCACTCCACTAAGGTTTACATGGCTAAACCCTGTTAAATAAGGGTTTTCATTTACGTAGGGCGTAGAAAACCATCGGCTATCCTTCTCCATAGGTAAGTTTTGTGGCCCCGCAACGTTAAAGGGCGAAACATTGGCCATTCCCCGAACAGCAATTGGCCCCGGGTTGGTAGCACCAAAATTAGAGGTGCCAATAAACGGATTTACGTAGTCTACAGGCTTTTTTTGACCCATAAGAAGGGTTGCTACTAAAATAAATACGATAGAAAAAAATCTATTTTTCATTGGATAAAGAATAAGGTTTTGCAGCCTCTGATACGGCCCAATTTTTATTAGGCTCTTTGCCCATGTTAAATTCTAGACTACCGCCCTGTTGTATAGCCTGTGTTGAAATAAAGGTTTGATCAAATGGTTTACCATTTAACCTGGCCGATTGGATATATGGATGATCCATTGCGTTATTGCTGGCAGAAATAGTAAAAGTGTTACCATTTTGCAATTGTAACGTAACCTCATTGAACAACGGACTACCTATTACATACTGGTTGGTAGCAGGGGCTACCGGGTAAAAGCCTAAGGCACTAAACACATACCAAGCCGATGTTTGCCCGTTGTCTTCGTCTCCGCAATAGCCATCAGGGTTTGGCGTATATAGTTTGGTTAATACTTCTCTTATTTTTTCTTGGGTTTTCCAAGGTTGTTTGGCATAATTGTACAAATAAATCATATGCTGTATGGGTTGGTTACCGTGCGCATAATTACCCATATTGGCTATTTGCATCTCTCGTATTTCATGTATGGTAAAACCATAATACGAAGCATCAAATTTTGGTGGCATGTTAAAGACATCGTCCAATTTACCAACAAAGCTTTCTTCACCACCCATTAAACCTATTAATCCTTGAACATCATGAAAAACAGACCAGGTATAATGCAGGCTATTACCTTCGGTAAAAGCATCTCCCCATTTTAAAGGATTAAAAGGTTCTTGAAACGTTCCATCTTGGTTTTTACCACGCATCCAATTGGTTTCCGGATCAAATAGGTTCTTGTAGTTCAATGATTTTTGAAAATATTTATTTGCCAAATCTTCCTTACCCATAGATTTGGCCATTTGGGCAATGGTAAAATCGGCATAGGCATATTCTAGCGTTCTAGCAGCGTTCTCATGTATATTTACATCATAAGGTACGTACCCCAATTCATTGTAGTAATCTATACCAGCCCTGCCTACGGAATTCACTGGACGCCCTTGTGAAACTGTAGCGTTTTTTAGCATGGCTTCCAATAAAATCTCTTTATCAAAACCAGATAAACCATTAAGATGTGCATCTGCTATAATTGGAGCAGAATTGGACCCGATCATACAATCTCTATGACCAGGGCTTGCCCATTCTGGCAGCCACCCAGATTCTTTATAGGTATTGGCCAAACCTTCCATAATTTGGGTATTTAGCTCTGGATACATCATATTAAAAAACGGAAACACAGCTCTAAAGGTGTCCCAAAAGCCATTATCGGTAAACATGTAACCGGCTTCCACTTTTCCATTGTACGGACTATAATGTACCACGTTGTTTTCCGCATCCATTTCGTAAAACGTTCTTGGAAACAATAACACCCTATAAAGACAAGAATAGAAGGTGCGCAATTGGTCTAAGTTATTTGAGGCAACCGCTATTCTACTTAACTCTTTTTCCCAGGCAACAGCTGCTTTTTCTTTGGTTTCATCAAAAGTGTCTTTTCCAATCTCCCGATCTAAATTTAATTCTGCTTGTTCTTGACTTATAAAAGACGATGCTACTTTTACGGTAACTTGTTCTCCTTTTTTAGTCTTAAAACCAATTATTGCGCCAACATGTTCCCCTTTATTATCTGTGCTGTTCTCTAAAAGACTCCAGTTATCCCCCCAAGTATGGGTAGTTTCAAAAGGTTTATCAAATTGGGCCACAAAATAATTATGAAAGTTTTCTGGCACTCCACCGCTGTTGTTACGGCAGTACCCAACAATCTTTTGTTCTTCTGGTAATATTTTTACCATAGAGCCTTTGAAAAAAGCATCTAAAAGAATGTAGGCACTATCCGTTTCTGGAAAGGTAAAACGAAACTGTGCCGCACGCGATGTTGGCGTAACCTCTGCCGTAACATCATAATCTGCCAAATACACACTGTAATAATCTGGACGCACTGTTTCTGCCTTATGCGAAAAATAAGAGGCACGCTCGTCTTCTTTGTATTTTAAATCGCCTACGACCGGCATAAAAGAGAACGCGGCATAATCATTTATCCATGGACTTGGTTGATGCGTTTGTTTAATGCCCCTAATGGTTTTATCGTCATAACCATACGTCCACCCATCTCCCATCTTATTGGTCATTGGTGTCCAAAAATTCATGCCCCAAGGTGTGGCAATAGCCGGATAGGTATTCCCATTAGAGAGGCTAAAATCAGAATCTGTACCCATTAAAGGGTTTACGTAAGCCAGTAATTCCGTTTTTGAATCGTCTTTAGAAAAGGTATTTGTGGATTTTTCCCCACAAGCATATATCAGCGCGGTCAATGCTAATAAAATTAGTTTTGTTTTGTTAATCATTATGAGCGTTTATTCAGTTTAGTTATAAATTTTTAAGGGATTTGGTTGTTCATATCTTTGCGTATTCACCGTATCCTTATTTGCAGTCATTATAAACTCTAAAATACCTCCCTGCATTAATTCTTTGTAGGTAATAAATCTTCTATTCAACTGCTGCCCATTTAAAGAAACGGCAGCAACATAGCGGTTTTCTTCTGATAAACCTGTGGCTTTTACCTCAAATGTTTTATTGTTTGGCAACTGTATACTAGCTTTAGAAAATTGTGGCACACTCAAATCCAATATCCCTTGGGCAGCGTTTACCGGATACATACCCAAACTGTTTAAAATATACCAAGAAGACATTTGCCCACAATCTTCGTTTCCGCAATGGCCATTAGGCTCATTTTTATACTGTTCATTGCGAATTTTATAAACCAAATCTTGGGTTTTATGGGGTTTACCAATATAATTATACAGGTAAGCAACATGATGGCTTGGTTCGTTTCCATGTGCATATTGGCCAATCATCCCCGTACTAAAAATGGGTAACTTATCTGTTGGCAGCGGAGCATAAGTAAACATGGAATCTAATTTTTGTTCAAATCGATTTGCACCTCCAGTGGCAGCCACAAGGCCAGGAATATCTTGTGCTACCGACCAATAATATTGCCATGCATTACTTTCACAGAAATAAGGCGAATATTCTTTTGGCGTAAAAGGATAGATAAAAGTGCCTGATGCGTCTTTTGGTTGCAACCAAGAGTTTTTGGCATTGTATACATTTTTCCAATTATTGGACCGTTCTATGAAATAATCAAAGTCTTCTTCTTTACCTAAATCCTTGGCAAATTGGGCTAAACACCAATCGTCATAAGCATATTCCAAGGTTTTGGAAACAGACCAATTTTCATGTCCGGCAGCCGTAGCTATGTAGCCATTTTGAGCAAACTCGTCTATTTGACGCTCTTTTACCATAGCACTGGTTTTACACGCTTGGTACGCCAAATTTGCATCGAATTCAAAACCTTTAAAATAAGCGTCTACTATTACCGGAACGGCATGGTAACCGATCATCATATTGGTTTCGCTACCCTGCATGGACCAAACGGGTAACTTTCCAGTTTCCTGGTAATGTGCCAAAAGCGATTTTATCATATCCGGCACACGCTCCGTTTGTATTATGGTGTACAGTGGATGTGCTGCCCGGTAGGTATCCCATAGAGAAAAAGTATCATACCTGTTAAACCCTTTGGCCATTGCAATACTATCTGTTTCTGGCAAATACTGACCATTAGCATCGTTCGCGGCCTTATATTGCTGATTGCTATCGCTATATAACGTTGGTGCCAACATAGATTGATACATCATGGTGTAAAAGATGGTTTTTCGCTCTTTGTTTTGTGTAGTTATTCTAATTTTAGAAAGTTCTTTTTCCCATACCGCATTGGCTTGTTTTCTAATTGACTCAAAGTCCTGCTTTGCTTCTTGTTTAATAGCTTTTGAGGCGCCGCCTACACTCGCCGAAGATAGACCTGTTTTAACTGTAATCACCTCATCTTCTTCGGTTTGATAATTTAAAATGATTTTAGTTGCTTGTCCTTCTTTATTTTCTTTGATGTAATAGGAAGAAAACGGTTTGGAAAAAGTCATCTCAAAATAAAGCTGTTGGTTTCTAGCCCAACCTTCGGACATTCTAAAACCTTGAAGCACCGAATCATTAACCACGGTAATCTTGGTATTGGTTGGCCTGTCCCAATTTAAACTATACCCTAAGTCTACATGAATTTGCGATAACGTATCTTTTGGAAAGGTATATTTATGTATTCCTACTCTTGGAGTAGCCGTGAGTTCCGCTTTTATTCCATAATCCTTTAATTGAACCCAATAGTAACCAGGTGATGCGCCTTCCTCTACATGATTAAAATGGGAATAAGGCTTATAATTATTGGCTTTTAACGTGTCCTTAAATCTACTATTGGTTGGCATAACCAAGATATCGTATAAGTCTCCAGCACCCGTACCCGTTAAATGCGTATGGGAAAAGCCAGTAAGGATACTATCTGGGTAATAATATCCGGCAATGCGGTCCCAACCCGGAATACCAATGTCTGGACTTAATTGAACCATACCAAAAGGCACGGTAGCCCCAGGATAGGTATTCCCAGGGCCATCTGTACCAATAAAAGGATTAACATAGCTAGTTAAGCTTTTTAGGCTTTTAGGTTTTGGTTGATTTTTACAAGCCAAAACAAAAATTACGCTTAAAACCCAAAACCCATGTCTCATCATCAAATTTTTATAAGCTATTTTCTATGGTAAATTTAACTACCTCTGATAATTTACCGTATGCCAATGCCACGGTAGTATCTGCCGCTCCGTAATAAACGGCTACTTTATCTTCTTCAACAGAATGTAATGCAGCACAAGGGAATACAACATTAGGAACGTCTCCCATGCACTCATAAGTGGTCTGTGGAGCCAAAAGATACGGTTGGGTCCTGTATTTTACAACGGCAGGGTTATCCTTATCCAGAATAGCTGCACCCATAGAGTATCTAAATCCGTTGCAAGTATTGATCACGCCATGATAGAACATTAACCATCCTTCGTCTACCAAAATAGGTATTGGCCCTGCTCCAATTTTTGTGCATTGCCATGCACTATCCATAAACGGGGAGGCTTTCATTACACAACGGTGCTCTCCCCAATACTTCATATCTGGGCTGTAGCTTACATAAATATCTCCAAAGGGCGTATGGCCGTTATCACTAGGCCTACTTAACATGGCAAATTTACCATCTATCTTTTCTGGAAAAAGCACACCGTTTCTGTTAAAAGGCAAAAAAGCATTTTCACATTGAAAAAACTCTTTAAAATCGAAAGTATAGCCTATCCCAATTGTTGGCCCGTGGTATCCATTACACCAAGTAATCCAATAACGGTCTTCTATCCAAGTAACCCTAGGGTCATACTTATAGTCAGAATCTATCATTTCTGTGTTACCTGCTGCAAATTGGATTGGCTCATGGGCTATATCCCAATGAATACCATCCTTACTAAATCCGGCAAAAATATTCATTTGTACGGCCTTATTATCACAACGAAACACTCCTGCATATCCATCTCCAAAAGGTACAACAGCACTGTTAAATATACTATTGGAGGTAGGAATTGCGTCTCTGGCTATGATTGGATTTTCTGAATGTCTCCAAAGAACCTCTGTATGACCTTCTGGTCTGTCTTGCCATGGCATGGCTACTTTTTCTGTACTCATTTAAAAAACAATTAATTCGGGATTTGTCTGACCTTATCTAGCCAGGTAAATTTTAAAATCGTGGTGGTAACAATAAATATGGCAAAGGCTATCAACATTTTAGGATAATCTCTAACCAACAAATAAATTGGTAGTAATATCATACTAGATTGCCATACCATGCCCACTAAACAGTTGAGCATATCTGACCAAAACTCTGTATTCTTTTTAAAGTTGGGTTGTGTTTGTTGTATTTGGGCAACCACTGGTTGCCACCAACCCCAAGGTTTAACGCTCTTATAAAATGCCTGTAATACCTCTGGTTTTGTTGGTTGGGTAAAGTAGGTACCCAAAATAGAGCCTAACAACGAAAAACCTAAAATCAATGGAAACAGGTAAATGGCATGCACATTGGTTAATTCATATAAAAGGGTACCCGCTTCAAAACTGGCCTTGTTTTGATCCAATAAGAAATTAAGGGTAGCAATAAGCAAACCGGCGAGCATTCCCCAAAAATAACCCCAACCATTAAAGCGCCACCATACCCATTTTAAAAAGTTGGCTGCCACATAACCTCCGTACAAAGCACTTGTTATCCATAAGGTTAAGGAGTTGATAGAATCTGCAAAAAAACCCATGCAAACACCTAAAACCACAACCAAACAAGATGCCAATTGGCTGGCCTTGATATAATGACTTGGGGAAGCGTTAGGCTTAAAGTATTTTTTATAAATATCGTTTACAATATAAGCTGGACCAGAATTTACAAAGGCAGAAAAAGTTGACATGAATGCCGCTAAAAGCCCTGCCAACAACAATCCTTTAATACCCACTGGAATATGGTTATTGATAACCTTAGGAAGAATCACTTCTAAACTACCGCCATTTAAATTGGGATCTGCATTCATTTCTGGCCCCATGGCCACTAAGGCTATTACCACAACCCCGGCTATTAAAAGATACCGTGGTATGTACAGCACCAAATTGGTAAAACCACTCATATAGGCGGCTTCCTTAACCGTTCTAGTAGAAAGTATACGTTGAAAATCGTAACTAGGAACAGGCCCCGCAATACTTGCAAAAAAGCCTTTAAATAACGTCATCCCTATAAATGCCCCAAACATTTTATAACCTTCAGTATCTATAAGCCTATTAAATGCCGCAAACTTGTCTCCCCAAACTGGTTCTAACTCGGCACCAAACAATATGCTTTTCCATTCTGGTGTAATAATCCCTTGCAATTGCAAATCGGCAACACTGTAAAAAGCATAACCAGCAACCAGAATTCCAGTTATAACCATTATACCAAATTGCAGTACCTCTGTGGCAACTACGGAGAACATTCCGCCTTTGATCGTATACAATGTGGTTAACAGAATAATTACCAATGCGTATGCTTGCTCAGAGGTGAGCAACACCAATTCTCCCAATTGTAAGGTTAAGTCCCAAGGAAGTATTACGGTCAAGAACTTACCAGTTCCTTCAAAAAAGTATGCAATAAAACCAATAGTTGAAACTACGGCAAACACAGCCACTATACTGTGAGACGCCCTACCTGCACGGTCGTCTCCAAATCGTGTTAATATCCATTCAGACCCCGTCATAATATTGGACCTCCTGATCCAGATAGCCAAGAATATCATCACGAATACTTGGTTCCAGATAGGCCATAACCACATGAACATAAAACTCTTGGCACCATATAAGAACAGTATACCCACCATCCAGGCCGTACCAGATATATCGAACATGCCAGAACCGTTGCTCAATCCTAAATAATACCACTTAATATCGTTACCTCCCAAGAAATACGATTTAAGGCCTTTAGAAGCCTTTTTAGAAATCCAAATACCCACAAAAAGCGTTAGCAAAATGTAGATAGCAATTATAGATACATCTATGATATCCATACTCAATTATTCTTTACATTCAATACTTAGGATTTGCTCCCATCTCAAATTCCAAAACCCCTCCAGCCATAATTTCGTTATGCGTTATGTAGGTACGGTCTAGCAGCTTACCGTTTAGTTTTACCGTTTGTATATATTTATTCTCAGTTGTTGTTTTAGGGGCCTCCACCGTTAACGTTTTACCATTGTCTAGCTTTATAATCGCTTTCTTAAATAGTGGACTTCCAAATTCATAGGTGCCAGAAGCTGGATTCATTGGATAAAAACCGAGTGCACTAAAAACGTACCAGGCAGACATCTGGCCACAATCTTCATTACCACTTAGACCATCTGGCCTTGTGGTATATTGAGTGTTTAAAATTTCGCGCACCCAAAATTGGGTTTTCCATGGTGCATTTGCTTTATTAAAAAGAAACGCTATGTGGTGACTGGGCTCATTTCCATGCGCATACTGGCCAATGAGACCAGAAATATCTACAGAAACGTTATCCCCAGTTATGTCTGAACTTTCTGTAAACAATTGCTCCAATTTTTTAACAAAAGAAGCTTCCCCTCCATGCAAGGCAATTAAAGATTCCACATTATGCGGTACAAACCAACTATGCTGCCAAGCATTTCCTTCTGTGTAATCTGTATGTTCTCTATGATTGGAATGTTTGGGATCAAAAGGCTGCCTCCATTGTTGCCCACTTGCAGATTTACCTTGCATAAATCCTGTCTTAGGATTAAACAACTGTTCAAACGACTTAGACCTTTGGTAAAAATAATCGTAGTCTTCTTTCTTGCCCAAGGCTTTCGCCATTTGTGCCACGCACCAGTCATTGTAAGCGTATTCCAAGGAAATGGTCACAGATTCGTCTGCCATATCAAATGGTATATAACCGTATTGGCTGTATAAATCCAGCCCTCTATCTCTACCTAACATGGTCTTTTTTACCGCTTGGTAGGCCAAATCAACATCATAATCCCTAAAGCCCTTTAAATAGGCTTCTACCAATACAGACACTGCATGGTTTCCGGTCATGGTTTGGGTTTCATTACCGTAGAGCGTCCAAATGGGTAGCCTACCCTGTTCTTGATAATAGGCTAGCATGGATCGTATAATTCCGTTTACTTTTTTAGGTTGAAGAATATTCAACAAAGGGTTTTCTGCCCTAAAAGTATCCCAAACGGAAAGGGTTGAATAGGCAGCTGTATGTTGAGGAGCCTTTGCGATAGAATCGTTTTGTAAGCGAAATTCCCCAGATACATCACTAAACAAATTAGGAGCAATTTGTGCGTGGTATAAAGCGGTATAAAAAATAGTTTTTAAAGAATCTATTGGCGTATCTATTTCTATTTTTCCTAGTGCGTTACGCCATTCTTGTTCTGTTTTTGCCTTAGTTTCTGCAAACCACTTACCTGTTGCCAAATTTGCTTTGGCATTAGCTATACTTACAGAGGACACTGCAATTTTTAACTGCACACTGACTGTTTCTGGTGCAAAAAAGAATTGTGCCCCCGTATTTTTACCTGCTACTTTTTGCACTTGCTCTTTTATAAAACCATCTGCTACCCAATTGGTATTTACAATAGATTGATTGGTCTGAATAGCAAAAAAGACCTTTTGATTTTTTGCCCAACCTGTACTGTGTCTATAACCGGTTATAAGTGTTTTGTTTTCCAGATTAATTTCAGATGCCAAAACACCATCCCAATTAACTGCAAAACCCAAATCAATAATAAAAGAAGGCTCTTCTTTAGCATTGAAAGCATATTTATGTACCGCAACGCGTTCACTGGCCGTTAGGGAAGCAGTTACGTCTGGCTTAGATAAATAAACACTATAAAATCCAGGGTGCGCTTGTTCCCGTTCATGATTAAAACTAGACACATATGGCAAACTATCTCTGGTTTTTCCAAAACGTGTTACGTCCATTTTAGAATTGGTAGGCATTATTAGCACATCCAACAAATCGCCAATACCCGTACCACTTAAATGCAACTGTGAAAAACCAGCTATTAAAGAGTCTGTTATATGGTACCCTGAGCACCAATCCCAGCCACCTCTCCCGTTATCCGGACTAGGTTGCACCATACCAAAAGGAGATACGGCACCAGGAAATGTATGGCCGTGACCGCCGGTACCAATAAAAGGGTCAACATAAGACAATACGTCTTCCGTACTTTGGTTTGCCCCTTTGTTGTTGTTTTCTGTACCGCATGCGCCGTACAGTAACAGACCAAAGGTTACTACAACCCATATATTTCTAGCCAATGGTGTCATTAAAAACTATAGTTGGTTTGGATATAGTGGTCAAAAAGTCTAAAAAATCTCTTGATTTTACCTTCTTTATTAGACCAGCGACCAATGAGAGAAGCCAAATGCTAGAAAAAACGGTATACCACCCGTAAATTGTATCCTTAAGCTATCAAGTCAATAAAACTTGCATTTAACCTAACCCAAATATTTGGTTGCATCTATTTTTAGCAAAAAAAAGAAGATGTTTCAGTTCCTTTCTAGATTGATTGACGACCCCGACCCAGTTATTATTATCCCATTTGGTGGCTACGCCAACAACGATAAGATCTTTGGTCAGGCTAGGGTTTTGGAGGACGAAGGAATTACACACGAAGAAGACAACGGTTTTTTAAAGAATTTATACAACAGCTATAAACGTTTTGAAAGCGATGAAAAAGAAGGTGTTGTAGTTACAGTAACCGCTAATGAACTTAAAACCAGTCTTACATCAGATGCGGAAGGCTATATATATTTAGACGAAGCCTACAATGCCAATTTACTTGATGAAGAATGGCACCCCATACACTATTCACTAACATACAGTGGCAAACCCTTTACTATAAAAGACGAAATTCTTAAACCATTACCGTCTGCACAGTACGGTATAATTTCAGATTTAGATGACACGGTAATACGTACCGGTATATCTTCGGCATTTAAATGGAAGGTTGTTGTCAATTCCTTCTTTAAGCATAGCAATCAGCGCATGCCATTAGAAGGCGCACAAGAATTCTACCAGTTGCTTAGAAAAGGTATAAGCGGAAATGACAAAAATCCATTCTTCTACCTTTCCAATAGTCCTTGGAATTTGTATGAATATCTTATGGAATTTTTAAAATATCAGAATTTTCCAAAAGGCGTGTTACTTTTAAGGGATATAGGCTTGGAAAACAAAAAAAAACAAAGTTTTAAGGAAGAGAACAAGTATATAAAAATTGCACATATTCTGGAGAGTTATCCAAATCTACCTTTTGTTTTAATTGGCGATGCGGCAGATTTAGACCATGATATTTACAGCGCTATTGCAGAAACATATCCTAATAGGATTAGCGCCATATACATTCGTACCACAAAAGACCATCTAAAAATGAAACGAATCAAGAAAAGACTGGAGCAAAAAACCCACGTTCCTATTCAACTTATAAACCATACGGACGAAGCTGTGGTGCATGCTAGAGCTAATGGACTTATCAACTAAGAGGAGAAACAAAATTAAAAATGGTCGTTACAACAACAAGTCTAACGAGTACTTAATTTTATTCATTGATTATAAATTTGAAATATAATTTTCAATCTTACCTTTTCTAGCCTCAACACCTTTAAAGGAAGTTAGTCCAACCTTTTTACAAATTCAATTTTTTAGTAAGCAAGAGATTAAATAATATTTTCTTTGCACCAATAAAACAACAGTACAGCACACAATCTTGACTTATTTACCTAAAAATTTCATAATTGTTATCCGAAATGTTGCCATAACTACATTGGGTGCACTTACAATGAGGTTCTAATAATTAATGTATATTTAATAGGATGACATTAGTTGACCCCAACCGAATATTAAGGCGTTATGAAAGATATGAAAACCAATAGCATATGATATATTTCTTCTAATTCTTATATAACTTAAGTATAACCCAAATAAAAGTTGTACCGAGACTAATATAGGAATGAATAAATAGTGGAAAACTTCAAAATAAGAAAAATTTAATGCATGTAAAAAGCCAAAAGCAAACAAATTATAATACAGATAATAATTAAACTTTTTCTTTAAAAATAGACTTAGTCTTGAACTGATGGTAAAATATAAAATAAATGAGCATACTACCATTAATATAATTCTGACATAAAAACCCACATCAATAAATTTCAATATGTGTAAATAGAATATAAGTTGTACGGATAAACTAACCGCGACTGTTAATTTATTTACTTTAAGACTAAACCTAAATGCCAATTCTTCTATTATAGGCCCTATAAATACAATGATTAAAAAAGCATGTGTAAAATTACCTCCAAGGCTTTTCTTACTCTTAAACACCATGGCGAAATCTACGAAAGTTACAGTTAGCATTCCAACCGCGAATGCCCACAAAAAGGTTATGGTTAAGTCATAGATTACAAAATTCTTAAAGTCCGTAATGAACTTTGCTTCTCCCTTTTTTAAGTTTTTTGGATTTTTTAAGAATAAAAGTAAATCAGATATTAGTTTCATGTACTGGTTTAAAGAAGTTACAAATCAAAATTAGCATTTATTAAATACTGGATGCTATTCAGATAGTTATGATTAATTTTTTAATCAAGCATTTAGTCTAGTACATTTCATTTATGGGTCAAAATATGTGCAGCAACTACTACCTAACCCACCGCATCACCTATTGCATAACCAACAGCATGCCCTATGTCTTTTGCTAAGTCAGAAAACCAACCACCACCTTCTATTACAGTTAACTCTTGTACATTCTATTCTTGAATATTATACATCTCGAAATCCATTTTTTCTAATTTTTAAAGTATCAAAATTTTCCAAAAGGCGTGTTACTTTTAAGGGATATAGGCTTGGAAAACGAAAAAAAACAAAGTTTTAAGGAAGAAAACAAGTATACAAAAACTGCACATATTCTGGAAAGTTTTCCAAATCTACCTTTTGTTTTAATTGGCGATGCGAAAGATTTAGACCATGATATTTACAGCGCTATTGCGGAAACATATCCTGATATGATTAGCGCCATATACATTCGTACCACAAAAGACCATCTAAAAATGAAACGAATTAAGAAAAGACTGGAGCAAAAAACCCACGTTCCTATTCAACTTATAAACCATACGGACGAAGCTGTGGTGCATGCTAAAGCTAATGGATTTATCAACTAACAAGGGAAACAAAAAAGCCTCAACATTCGTTGAGGCTTTTTGCGGTCTGGACGGGACTCGAACCCGCGACCCCCTGCGTGACAGGCAGGTATTCTAACCAACTGAACTACCAGACCAAGAATTTTATCTTATTTAACTAAGACTCCTGCATCAGCGGGATTCAAATCTTGTTACAATTGCTTTTCAAAAGCGAGTGCAAATATACACGCTGTTTTTAATTACACAAAATTTTTTTTCATTTAAACGAACTTTCTTCGTTCTACTAAAAATGTATTTAAGACTGTTGCAAAATCGGCACCAACGTCAACTGCCACATACTTAATCTTATACTGCATACATTTAAGCTTCACTTCTTCTTTATAGGCCTCAAATTCTTTTTTATAATTTTCTTTTACACCTTCTGCGTACACATCAATTTTAGCACCGGTTTCAACATCAATAAATCGCTTGGGACCTGCTTCAAAATCAAATTCTTGTTCTAACTTTTTGTCCATTACATGGAACATTACAACGTCATGTTTATTATACTTTAGATGACGCAAAGCCTCAAACAACCTTTCTTGTTCCACCTGATGCTGCAACATATCCGTAAACAAAAAAACTAAACTTCTACGGTGTAGCTTTTCTGCTATTTGATGCAAATAGTCATAAGTGCGCGTTTCCTTATCACCTTGCTTGCTATTACCTAACTCATTTAATTGTGCCAAAAGCATCTGCATGTGCCGCTCACTGCTTTTTTCAGGAGCATAGTAATTATACCCTTTACCATATACACTTAAGCCAACAGCGTCTCGTTGCTTTTTAAGCAAGTTCATTATAGCCGCAATTGCCAACACTGAAAACCCCATCTTATTTAAACTCCCTATCTGTTGTTGCTTTAATTCTGGAAAGTACATAGAAGCCGAGTTGTCCAAAATCATATGACAACGCAAATTGGTTTCTTCTTCGTAGCGTTTGGTGTACAACTTATCTGTTCGTGCAAACAATTTCCAATCTATGTGCTTGGTGCTTTCTCCGTTATTATAAATCTTATGTTCCGCAAATTCTGAAGAAAAGCCATGAAAAGGACTTTTATGCATACCATTGATAAAACCTTCTACTACTTGCTTGGCAAGCAATTCTAGATTTTTAAATAGTTTGGCGTCTTGTAATTGATTTTTAATATCCATCTAACCCCAAGATAAAAAGAAAAGGCCCGGTTTACACCAGGCCTTTAAAATTTATTACGCTATAGGTTTATAACAAACCGTCAATAGCGTCTGTGTAAACTTTTTTAGGAGATACACCAACTTGTCTGCTTACGATTTCTCCATCCTTGAATACCAATACGGTTGGAATGTTTCTTACTCCGTATTTAGCGGCAAATTCTTGGTTGGCATCTACATCTACTTTACCAACTACAGCTTTGCCATCGTATTCTTGACTAACTTCTTCTATGATTGGGCCTACCATTCTACAAGGTCCGCACCATGCAGCCCAAAAATCTACCATTACTGGCTTATCACTTTTTAAAACAACTTCTTCAAATGTTGCATCTGTTATCTCTAGTGCCATGTGTATTTATTTATATTAACGCAAAGTTAGTCAATTAAAACGCGCATTCCTTACTCTTATAACATTTGTTTTCATTATCAAGCAATTGGCAAAACTTATACTAGTTTAATTTATAAACCACCTCTTGTTTTTCTAATGTATTTAATAAGTCTGTGGTAATATTTACTTTTTGCTTTCTGCTAGATAAATTTAGCTTTATCTTTTCTTCTTGTTCGTACACCACAAAATTTAGGGTATGGCTCCCGGCATGTTCTAAAATAGCTTCTTTTAACTCCTTGATCCGCTGTTCTTGCAAGGCTGCCACATTTAGTTTTATAGTCAACTTTTTAGCGTAGGTTTCCATTACATCCTGCAACTGCTTAAAATCATTAAACTGCAACCTAGGGTCTCCCTTTTTACCGGTTTCCCTATTAACCCAACCTTCTCTAATAAACACCTTTAGGTAAATAAAAGAATTCATCATTAAAAAGTGCCTAAAACGCAGGTATTCTTCACCAAAAATCCTAAACTCATAAGAATCCATATAATCTTCTACTGTGAATGCGGCCCAACCTTTTCCGTTTTTAGATACTCGGTGTTGCACATCTGTAATTACCCCCGCAACAGAAAGCTCCCTATTCACCACTTCGTTCAAATCGCCCTTTAAATGAGACAAACTTGCGGTGCAAAAGGCATCCATTTCTTTTTTAAAGTCATCTAAAGGGTGCCCAGAAAGGTAAATACCTACCACTTCTTTTTCCCTTCTTAATTTTTCCATGGTACCCCAATCATCACAAGGAGGCACCACCGGTTCCGGAATTTGAACCTCACTGGCTTCGCCAAACAAACTTACTTGAGAACTATTTTGATTCTCTTGAAACTTGGAACCATATTTTATTACTTTTTCCAAGAACATGATACCGTCTGCTTCTTGATGAAAATACTGTGCCCTATGTGTGCCGCCAAAGGAATCGAACCCACCAGCTAAAGCTAAATTTTCAAATGCTTTTTTATTTGCTGCGCGAAGGTCTACTCTTTTGGTCATATCAAATACAGATTTATAAGGACCATTTTCTGCACGTTCCTTTACGATTGCTTCTACGGCTGCCCTACCAACCCCTTTAATGGCTCCCAATCCAAAACGAACTGCATAGTCTTTATTTACGGCAAATTTGTAGAACGATTCGTTTACATCTGGACCCAATACCTGCAAGCCCATTCGCTTACACTCTTCCATAAAAAAGGTGACCTGCTTAATGTCATTCATGTTATTGGACAAAACCGCCGCCATGTATTCCGCCGGATAGTGCGCTTTTAAATAGGCCGTTTGGTAAGCAATGTACGCATAGCAGGTAGAGTGACTTTTATTAAAAGCATAGGATGCAAAAGCCTCCCAGTCTTTCCAAATTTTTGCCAAAACATCTCTTGGATGTCCATTTTTTTCGCCCCCGTCCAAGAACTGTGGTTTTAACTTTTCTAGTAGGGCAAAAATCTTTTTACCCATAGCCTTCCGCAAAACATCTGCATCACCCTTAGAAAAACCTGCCAGTTTCTGAGACAAACGCATCACCTGCTCTTGATACACCGTAATACCGTAGGTATCTTGCAGATACTCTTCCATCTCTGGCAAATCATAAGAAATCTCTTCATCGCCATGTTTACGGGCAATAAAACTTGGTATGTATTCCATGGGCCCCGGACGGTACAAGGCGTTCATGGCAATTAAATCGTCAAAAACCGTAGGCTTAAGACTCTTCATGTGTTTTTGCATCCCAGGCGATTCGTACTGGAACACCCCAATTGTTTCTCCGCGTTGAAAAAGCTCATACGTCTTTTCATCATCTAGCGGAAAGTCATCTGGAATCAATTCTACCCCCGTTCTTGCTTTTACAATTTTTACCGTATCCTTAATAAGGGTTAGCGTTTTTAACCCCAAGAAATCCATTTTTAGTAACCCCGCACTTTCTACCACAGAGTTATCAAACTGGGTCACATACAAATCGGAATCCTTTGCGGTAGAAACAGGTACAAACTTGGTAATATCATCTGGAGTAATGATTACCCCACAAGCATGTATACCGGTATTACGCACAGAACCTTCTAAAATACGCGCCATGTTCACGGTACGGCCTTCCAAATCATCTGTTTCAGAGATATTCAACAGCTCGTTGATTTTCTCTAAATCTTCTGCTCTAAACTTCTTTTTTAAGGTAGCCTCGTCTACCCCAAATATTTTACCTAGCTTACTCATTTGCGGAATAAGCTTGGCAATACGGTCGGCATCACTAAGCGGTAAATCTAAAACCCTAGCCGTATCACGAATAGACGATTTGGCCGCCATGGTACCGTAGGTAATAATTTGCGCTACTTGATTGGCACCATATTTTTTGATTACATAATCCATCACACGCCCACGACCCTCATCATCAAAGTCAATATCAATATCGGGCATGGACACCCTATCCGGATTTAAGAAACGCTCAAAAAGTAAATCGTACTTAATTGGATCTATATTGGTAATGGTTAAGCAATAAGCTACCACAGAACCTGCAGCAGAACCCCTACCAGGACCTACGGAAACCCCCATGTTACGGGCCTCACGAATAAAGTCTTCTACAATCAAAAAATAACCCGGATAACCAGAATTTTCTATGGTAGCAAGCTCAAAATCTATCCGCTCCGTAATTTCTGGGGTTATTTCGCCATAACGTACTTTAGCGCCCTCGTAGGTAATATGCCTTAGATACGCATTCTCTCCCCGTTTACCACCATCAACCTCGTCCTCCGCTACTTTAAACTCGTCTGGTATATCAAATTTAGGAAGTAGTACGTCTCGCGCTAAATCATACGGCTCTACTTTGGCAACAATCTCATGCAAGTTTTGTATCGCCTCTGGCAAATCCGTGAAAAGCTCACGCATTTCTTCGGACGATTTAAAATAATATTCTTGATTGGGCAATCCATAACGGTAGCCACGACCACGACCAATAGGTGTTGTTACCTTTTCTCCATCTTTAACACATAATAAAATATCATGCGCTTCTGCATCCTCTTTTTTGCCGTAGTAGGTATTATTGGTGGCCACCAACTTTACATCATACTTTTTGGCCAACTCTAACAATACCATGTTTACACGGTCTTCGTCTTCTTGGCCATGACGCATTATTTCCAAGTAAAAATCGTCTCCAAACTGCTCTTTCCACCATAATAAGGCTTCTTCCGCTTGGTTTTGACCTACGTTTAGTATTTTGTTTGGTATTTCACCATACAAATTACCGGAGAGCACCATAACATTTTCCTTGTATTGGGCTACAATTTTGCGGTCTATCCTTGGGACGTAATAAAACCCATCTGTATAGGCCAAAGAGGCCATTTTAATTAGGTTTTGATACCCAGCCTTGTTCTTTGCCAAAAACACGATTTGGTAACCGTTGTCTTTAACAGATTTATTGGTGTGATCTTCACATACCTGAAACTCACAACCTATGATTGGTGTTATTTCTACCTCCGTAGGTTGTTCGCCATTGGCAATGAGCTCTTCATTTTTATCCTTAGCAGCCTTGTTATGCCCTTTTACTTCTTTAACAAAGTGAAAAGCCCCCATCATATTTGCATGGTCCGTTATGGCTACCGCAGGCATTTTAGCTTTTGCCGCTTGTGAGACCAATTCTTTGGTACTCATGGTAGATTGCAAAATGGAATACTGGGTATGGTTGTGCAAGTGCACAAAATCTACAGCTGCTAATTCGGCTGCATTTTGCTTAAGTTCCTTATCGCTTACACCACCTGTATCTTTTTCCCAAAGTGCATCTGCAATTTTTTTAGAAGCTGCCTTTAGGTTGATGTGCTTTAAACCAATTAGCTGTATTTCTTGCGGATTAGCCTCTGAAAAGCGCTCAAAATAATCTGGTGCAACGTCTAATTGCTCTAGCGTATATTGTTTTTTACGAACCAGTTCTAAAAAGCAACGCGTGGTTGCTTCCACATCCGCAGTTGCATTATGTGCCTCTGCAAAAGGCTCGCCAAATAAATATTGATGTAATTCTGTTAACGTGGGCAATTTAAATTTACCCCCTCTACCTCCGGGAATTTGGCAAAGTTCTGCCGTATGTTCCGTACAAGTATCCAATACTGGGAGTTCTTGTAATGGATTGGCCACGGATTCCCTATAAAATTCGGAGCCCATAACATTAACATCAAATCCCACGTTTTGCCCAACAATAAATTTTGTTTGGGCCATTGCGGCATTAAATTTCTCCAATACCTCCCTCAGCGGCACGCCTTCTGCCTCTGCCAAGGCAGTGGATATCCCATGAATCTGTTCTGCCTCATACGGAATATTAAAGCCTTCTGGTTTTACCAAATAATCCTGGCTTTCAATAAGCCTACCCATTTCATCATGCAATTGCCATGCAATCTGTATACATCTGGGCCAGTTATCGGTGTCAGAAATAGGAGCGTCCCAACGCTTGGGCAAACCCGTTGTTTCCGTATCAAAAATCAAATACATAGACAGAAAATTGTAACCCCCAAAATTAGGCAAAGATGCCCGTTTATTAAAACCAGAACCGCTCAACTTTTCAGTAGTTATGAACCAATAAAAAAGCCAGGCAAAACCTGGCTTTTAAAACTATGTTGAATCTAAACTAGGACACTGCGTTCTCATAAACACTTGCCGTGTCCAATGTCTCTCTAATTGCATTACGTTGTTTCATCAACAGGTTCTCTGTTGAGGGTGGTAACACAAATTTTTTGTCGTTAATAATGTCGTTGTAGGTATTAATGGCTTCTTTTTCGCCACGTTCTACCTCGTTCAACATAGCTTCCTCATTATTCGACTCAAAGTAGGATCTTAAATTCATCCAATTTCTATGTAATGTTCCTTTGGTACTACCACCTTTATCAGGGTCTTGGCCAAAGGCTCTTATTTCTTTTTTCAATTCGTGCCCAAAATCGTATCGCTGGTTGGCACGCTCTTTAAAAAACTTCTGTATTACCGGATTGTTCACATTTTCTGCAGCTTGCTTAAAGCCCTTTTCTGCATCATACGTTTTTTCCAATAATTCATTTAATTTGTTAGACATTTCTACTGTGTACTCCATTATTCTCTTTCATTTTAATTCAACATACGTGTTATTGACTATCAACAACAGTACTTAAGATAATATTATTCATCGCAATATCAAGTATTTAACAGGGTTTATAAGGGATTTAACAAGCTAGAAAGCAGCTGTTAAGAGAATTAACTTTTTTAAAGCTAATTAGTTGGCATATGGGAAAATAAGGCTATATTTGCACCCGCTTTTCGGGTAAAAGCAAAAAATGAATTAATAATCAAGGGTCGGGCACCCAACAAATTAATGTGATATGCCAGTAAAAATTAGATTACAACGCCACGGTAAAAAAGGAAAACCATTCTATTGGGTAGTAGCAGCGGATAGCCGCTCTAAAAGAGACGGTAAATTTTTAGAAAAATTAGGTACTTACAATCCTAACACTAACCCTGCAACTATTAACCTAGATGTTGATGGTGCTGTAAAATGGTTGAACAATGGAGCACAACCAACAGATACTGCTAGAGCTATCCTTTCTTATAAAGGTGCACTTTTAAAGCATCACTTATTAGGTGGTGTTAGAAAAGGTGCTTTCTCTGAAGAAGAAGCAGAAAAGCGTTTTAATGCTTGGGTAGAAGAAAAAGAAAAAGCGGTACAAGCTAAAGTAGAAGGCTTAGACCAAGCTAAAGAAGAAGAAAAAGCAAAAGCTTTGGCAGCTGAAAAAGAAGTGAACGAAGCGCGTATTGCTGCACAGCAACCAGAAGTAGAAGAAACTCCAGAAACTGAAGTTGCTGGTGATGCATCTGCAGAAGTAGAAGCTGTTGAAGCTGCACCAGAAGTACCAGAAGAGGCTCCTGCAGCTCCAGAAATGAAAGAAGGCGAAGCTGATAAAGAATAATTTGTAGACGATGCGCAAGGAAGATTGTTTCTACCTGGGCAAAATCGTTTCAAAATATAGCTTCAAAGGTGAGGTTCTAGTAAAACTAGATACCGATGAACCTGAAATCTACGAAAACATGGAATCAGTATTTGTCCTTTTAGGGCGAAATCTGGTTCCATTTTTTATTGAAAGGTGCCGCTTACACAAATCGGCCCTACTCCGTATAGATTTTGAAGATGTAAAAGACGAAGCTGCCGCAGATCGTATTATGGGAAGTGAACTATATTTACCGCTTTCCTTTTTACCTAAACTTAGTGGGGACCAGTTCTACTATCATGAGGTAATCGGGTTTAGAATGATAGATGCCGTTCATGGCGATATAGGTGCCGTTGTTTCCATTAACGACAGTGCTAGTCAAGTTTTGTTTGAGGTAGATAAAGAAGGCAAAGAGTTATTGATTCCCTTGAACGACGATATCATCACCAAACTAGACCGGGCAAAAAAAGAAATACATGTATCCACCCCTGATGGATTGGTAGAATTGTATTTAGGCGAATAATGGCAGAACCTTTCACATTTAAACAATTTACGGTGCACCAAGACCGCTGCGCCATGAAAATTGGCACAGATGGGGTACTACTTGGCGCTTGGGCACCCTTGCACAACCAACCCGATTCCATTTTAGACGTGGGTACCGGAACCGGCATAATAGCCTTGCAATTGGCCCAACGCAGCCCCGCAGAACTTATAGACGCTTTGGAGTTAGACGATGCCGCTTATGAACAATGCGTTGCCAATTTTGAAGCATCGGATTGGGCAGACCGCTTGTTTTGCTACCATGCAGAATTCTCTGAATTTGTAACCGAAATGGATGCAGAGGAGTACGACCTAATTGTTGCCAATCCTCCTTTTTATACGGAACAGGTAAACAGCGGTTCTTTAGAAAGAGATGCAGCCCGGCAAGAATCTTCATTACCCTTTCCAAATTTATTGGAAGGCGTTGCCAAACTTTTGACTCCAGAAGGCGGGTTCGCTTGCATTATTCCGTTTAGCGAAGAAAAATCTTTTTTGGCTACAGCAAGAAATTACGGCCTTTATGCTACCAAGATAACCCATATAAAAGGCAACCATACCGCTCCCATAAAACGTAGTTTACTGTATTTAACTTTTGAAGAAAAGCAGCCTCTGGTGAACGACTTGGTAATAGAAAAAGAGCGCCACCAATACACCGAAGATTACATTAACCTTACCAAGGATTTTTATTTAAAAATGTAAAGACCTCCCAAGTGCTTCTTATCTTTGAAAAGAGACTAAACTGAAGCATATGGACCCAAAGGCATTTTCTGCACCCGATTATTATTTATTAGACGATGTTTTGAGTAGCGAACATATAATGGTCCGTGATGCAGCACGGTCATGGGTAAACAAAGCTATTATCCCTATTATTGATGAGCATGCGCAAAATGCTACTTTTCCCAAGCAAGTAATAGGCGGCTTGGCAGAAATTGGCGCTTTTGGCCCCATGATTCCAGAAAACTACGGTGGTGCTGGTTTAGACTACATTAGTTACGGTTTATTAATGCAAGAAATAGAGCGTGGCGATAGTGGTATACGCTCTACCGCTTCCGTACAATCTTCTTTGGTCATGTATCCCATTTATGCTTATGGTACCGAAGCGCAAAAAAAACATTTTTTACCCAAACTGGCATCTGGGGAATATATGGGCGCCTTTGGACTAACGGAACCCAACCACGGTTCTAACCCTGGAGGCATGGAAACCAAGTTCAAAGACCAAGGAGACCATTACTTATTAAACGGGGCCAAAATGTGGATTTCCAATGCCCCATTTGCAGATGTGGCCGTGGTATGGGCCAAGGATGAAAATGGCAGAATCCATGGTCTTTTGGTAGAACGTGGCATGGAAGGCTTTACCACCCCAGAAACCCACAACAAATGGTCCTTACGCGCATCTGCCACGGGAGAACTGCATTTTGATAATGTAAAAATTCCAAAGAAAAATCTGTTACCCGGTAAAAATGGGCTATCCGCCCCTCTACATTGTTTAGACTCTGCACGGTACGGCATTTCTTGGGGCGCAATAGGAGCCGCAATGGATTGTTATGATACCGCTCTACGCTATGCCAAGGAACGTATGCAGTTTGGCAAACCTATTGCTGCTTTTCAACTACAACAAAAAAAGTTAGCCGAAATGGTCACAGAAATCACCAAAGCGCAATTGTTAGCGCATCGGTTAGGACAATTAAAGAATAAAGGTAAAGCGAGCTCTGCCATGATTTCCATGGCCAAACGAAATAACGTTGCCATGGCATTGCAAGTAGCTAGGGAATCTAGGCAAATTTTGGGCGCTATGGGGATTTCTGGGGAGTTTAGCATCATGCGCCATATGATGAACTTAGAAAGCGTTGTTACTTACGAAGGCACACATGATATTCACCTACTTATCACGGGAGCAGACATCACCGGAATCCCTGCATTTAAATAATACCGCAATCATGAAAAACATCTATTTCCTTTTGATATCCCTTTTACTTCTCGCTTGCAAGCAAGAACCTAAATCTACAGCGAATAAATCTACTGTTACAACAGCATCACCTCAACTCAACTTACAAACTCCAGACGAGCTGTATGGCGATTTGTTTGTAGCCGTACAAATGAGTTCGCTTTTTGAGGACAGTAAGACCTTTGTAGATTGTATCCCAAAGAAGGATTCAGAGGTTATATTGCAAGCGTATCAAAACGAAAAATCAGAAGAGGGTTTTAATCTAGAGACATTTGTAACTACTTATTTTGAGCTTCCACCGTCCATATCATCAGATTTTGAATCGGACCCCGCAAAAAATGCAGCGGAGCATGTCGCATCGCTCTGGCCCGTTTTAACTAGGACCAATGACACCGTACAACAGATGGGCTCCCTAATACCGTTACCTAATGCCTATGTGGTACCAGGCGGACGCTTTAGAGAGGTTTACTATTGGGATAGCTATTTTACTATGCTAGGCTTAGCCGAAAGCGGCGAGTTTGAACTGATTGAAAACATGCTAGACAATTTTTCGCATTTAATTTCTACCATAGGGCATATACCCAACGGCAATAGAACGTATTATCTAACACGTTCCCAACCTCCATTTTTTGCACAAATGGTGGCATTATTAGCAAAGCATAAAGGCTCAGAAATCTATAGCAAATATGCTAAATCACTAAAAGCAGAATACGAGTTCTGGATGCATACGGATATCGCGGAGCAAGCAGCAAGCCAACATGTAGTAAAAACAGTCTACGGCCCAATGAATCGCTATTTTGATAAAGGAACTGGCCCAAGACAAGAATCTTTTAAAGAAGATTCCCTCCAAGTTGCCAAAATGAACGGAGGTATAAAAATGTACCAAGATTTGCGCGCTGGCGCCGAATCTGGCTGGGATTATTCCACACGTTGGTTTGCAGACGCCAAAAGCATAGAGACTATAGAAACAACGGATATTATTCCTGTAGACTTAAATGCACTTCTTTACGGTTTAGAAAGTGTACTTATAGAATGTTATAAAGACCATCCAGATTATGTGGACCAATTAAAAACCCAACAACAAAACCGAATTGCCTTCTTAAATAATAAATGCTGGAATCCAGAATTAGGCCTTTTTGAAGATTACAATTTTATTAAAAATAAGGGAACAGGCGTAAAATCTTTGGCTACCGTTTATCCATTATTTTTTGAAATGGCAACCCAAGAGCAGGCAGACGCTATAGCCAAAACCATAGAGCAAGAGTTTTTAAGACCCGGTGGCGTGCTTAGTACTTTGAACCATTCTGGACAACAGTGGGATGCTCCTAATGGATGGGCACCGCTACAGTGGATGACCTATGTTGGGTTAAAAAATTATGGTCACCAGGCATTAGCCAAGACTATTGCTACCCGCTGGGTACAATTGAACGAAAAGGTTTATGAGAACACTGGCAAATTCGTAGAAAAATACAACGTAGAGGATTTAACCTTAGAAGCGGGCGGTGGAGAATACCCCGTGCAAGATGGCTTTGGTTGGAGTAATGGTGTATACCTAGCGCTAAAAAAGGAGTTGGAACAATAGCAACTTTTGCTTACGGATAATATTCATTATTCGATAACATACGCTTTGCCTCCTATAAATAACATATCCGTATCTATAACATTATCTCCTTCTGCACCTATGGCAAAGGAAAGTTTTATAGTAGCACCATTATTGTACGACAAACTGATTTCGTTACCCTTAATATGGTAAACACCAGAATTTTCATCGTTTTTCCAAGCGGAAGAACCGTACGCGGTTACCCCGCCATTTTTTGCATGGGTAAAATGCTTATCATCCAAAAACGTTAGTTTAGAACTAAAAAGAGCCATTAACCCATTACCATAGACACCCCCAGAAACCTTCTCATACGTTCCGATTAATTTAATTTTGGGGTTATAAGGAAATGCCACGAACCAATTACCGGAATCCAAATCATACTGATAGGACTTGTTCTCCTCGTTGGTCAACGTAAAAATAGTTCCGTTTCTTGTCCATTTACCCCAAAGATTGACATCTGTAATTTTAGACTGTGAAATATCAACCTCAGAAAGCGCTTCTTCTCCTATTTCAAAATAGGTTCCATCCTTAAACAAGACTATAGGTTCAAATGATATGGCTGCTGGATAACCACCTGTTACCCTAAAATACCAGCCGTCAACTTTTTCTAGATTATTCCCACTCTTTTGGGCCAGAGAATTAGAACAACTAAACAAAACCACTAAAAGATAAAGCGCTGCTTTCATTTTTCACTATGAATTAATTCTCTAACACTTAAAAATAAGAAATTAAAATTCTAAAAAAGCTACAGTTTCTCCACAGTAACCTTTACACTTTTACTTATAGGCGTGTAACTACGGTCTGCATAATGGTTTATGGGCACCAAAACATTGGTTTCTGGAAAATAGGCCCCCAAATTTCCTTCTGGAATATTATAAGGTATTACCAAGAATTTTTCTGCAGTACGCTTTACACCATCATAATGGCTATGTAGGTTCACCACATCGCGCTTAGCTAAACCTTTAGCGGCCATATCCTTCTTATTCATGAACAAGACCCGTCTTTCATTATAAACCCCACGGTAACGATCGTGCAATCCGTAAATGGTAGTATTAAATTGGTCATGAGAGCGAATGGTCATCAACATAAATTCGTCCTCATTTAAATCATGATTCGGCAAGTTATTGACCATTAACTGCGCTTTACCATTGGGTAAATGACTAAAATCTTTATCCCTAGCATTATTGGGCAAATAATACCCAGAACCTTTGGCACGTTCCTCCGTATTTTTAAAGCCTTTTGCCACCTTATCTATCAACTCGCGAACCATTTCATAGTTATCGCCAAGTGTTCTCCAGTCTACAGAATGATTCCCTTTAAAATAGGCATCTGCAATATGGGCAATAATTTCGGGTTCGCTTACCAAATCGCCAGAAGCAGGTTTTAGCAAACCTTTGCTATGCCTTACTCTTCCCATGCTGTTTTCTACGGTAAAGCTACGCAGTTTACCATTTTTCATATCCTTTTCGGAACGCCCCATAGTAGGCAAAATCAAAGCAGTTTTACCAGTGACTAAATGCGAACGATTCAACTTAGTACTAATTTGGACGGTTAAATCACAATTCTGAATAGCTTCTGCAGTATATGCCGTGTCTGATGCCGCCATTAAAAAATTACCCCCCAAACACATAAACACTTTAGCATCGCCCTTGTGCATTGCCATTATGGCTTTTACCACATCCACACCTTCTTCCGTAGGCGCATCAAAACCCAAATGTTCTTTAATACGCTGGTTCATCGCCTCATCTACAAAATGTTGTATACCAACGCTACGGTCTCCTTGTACATTGCTATGCCCCCGTACTGGACAGGTACCCGCATGGGGTTTACCTATAGCTCCTTTAAGTAGTAATAAATTGATGAATTCCCGTATGGTTTCTACCCCATTTTTGTGCTGTGTAAGCCCCATGGCCCAGCACACAATTATTTTAGAAGATGGCGCCAATAACTGTACCGTCTCGTCTATTTTGGCCTCGGAAACACCAGTCATTGCAATTAAATCTTGCAAATTATGCTGGTCCAAATCGTTCATTACCGCTTCATAACCTTCTGTGTACTTCGCAATAAAATCGTGGTCAAAAACAGAATTTTCTTCTGCATCTAAAGCCTTTAATTTCTTTAGAATAGCCTTTATCAAAGGAATATCTTGATTTATGCGCACCTGCAAATGAATGTCTGCCATGTCTTCCCCACTAAGCATTCCTTTTACATGCTGTGGATTTTTAAAATGCACAAGTCCTGATTCTTCTAGCGGATTAATACTAATCACCTTACCTCCATTTTGCTTGCATTTTTCTAAGGCCGATAACATTCTAGGGTGATTTGTCCCTGGGTTTTGCCCAGCTATGATAATCACTTCTGCCCCATACAAATCATCTAAGGTTACAGAACCTTTGCCAATACCTAGGGTTTCGCCCAATGCCACCCCACTGCTTTCATGACACATATTGGAGCAATCTGGCATGTTATTGGTACCAAAAGCTCTTGCAAACGTGCCGTATAAAAAAGCGGCCTCGTTACTAGAACGCCCGGAGGTATAAAAAATAGCTTCATTTGGGTTGCTAAGCTTGTGTAAATGCTCTGCAATAAGTTGATAGGATTCTTCCCAAGAAATAGGCTCGTAGTGGATGCTATTGGGGCGTAATACCAAAGGCGACACCAAACGCCCAAACCTATTTAATTCGTAATCCGTTAGTTGCGATAATTCCTCTACCGAATGTTTAGCAAAAAAAGCAGCATCTATTTTATCTGTAGTAGCCTCATCTGCCAAGGCTTTTGCTCCATTTTCGCAGTATTCTGCAATCTTAGAAGGGTGTTCTGGGTCTGGCCAAGCACAGCTAGGACAATCAAATCCGTCTTTTTGGTTCATTTTGAATAGTGCTCGGGTAGATCGCACCACCCCCATTTCTTTAAACGTATGCTTTAGCGCCTCTTTTACACCCAGAGCTCCTGCAGCATGTTGTACGGGATTACCTAATCTTAAACCTGTAAACTCCGTGGAGCCCGTATGGGAAACGTTTCTTTTTTTCTCTAACATTTTATTGCAGTTTAGGATTGGGATAGTTGTCTGATTGATCCTCTATGGTATTATCCATACACGTAAAATCTTTTTCTAACAGCAGGTATAATTTTTCTCCAGATGGCAGCAGCATGGTATTATCATGACCAACCAAATTGTTAGCATACCACTCTTTGGCCTCTGGTTCTGGCACCAACATGGAAATACAATTATTTTCAAAATTTGCTTGCAACGCGGTAATACCAGCATATTGCTTTACTTGATAGGTAAAGTTTGCGCTTTCAAAAGCTGTGGTTTCTACCACTATACCTTCTGTAGAAAGCTTTTTTACTTCGGACTGTGTAAGTCTAAACCGTACCGAATTTCCTTTTATTCTAATTTTCATGGAGCAATTTTTAACCTACCCACTAAGGTACGCATTAGCCAATAGTTCTTTACCCCATTTGCACCTATCCTTTATTCTTTTAAAACCAATTTTACTGATTCTGAAAAATATGCGGTGTCAATAGCAAAATAATTTGAACCTACTTGTGATAACTACTAAACCCTTTCTTCGTCTTTTTTCTTATCCTCCAATGCTTTTTTACCGGCGCGCATATCCGCGTAACGTGGGTCTGGTACATAATCTTGCTTTTGCATTTTTATCACTTCAATACTTAAAAAACCAAATTCGCTCACCACTTTGCCGTAAAACCGATAGATACCTTTGCCCCTAAAACTATATTTGGCGGCTACTGGCGGAAAAAGAACCGTATCAAACACCTCTCCGTAACAATCTAAAAGCGTAGCAAAATGCATGCGCTTACCCGTATGTGTTTTGGTATTTTTTACCGTAACCAAATACCCGTAAATATCTATATGCTTGTTTAAATATGCCTGCAAATGCTGCTGCCCGTTGCTGTTTTTAGCAGGCTCTGCCAACAATGCAAAAGGGCTACACAGCGGAAAACCCAATAGCTCCCACTGTTCAAAAGCCGTTTCTAAATCCGTAGTGTGTAGTTTGGGAATTTGGAACTTGGGTTGCTTAGGCTTAAAAAGCTTTGGATGTTCTACACGTTTGCCCTTGGCCAACGCAAAATGTGCTTTCCAAAGTAATTCATGTTTATTGATTCCCGTAAACCTAAAAGCATCTATACGTATTAAAATACTCAACTGCTCCATAGCAATAGGCACACGGTCTAGAAAATCTTCCAGAGATAAAAAACGTCCTTGCGCCACGCGTTCGTTAACAATGCGTTGCATTACACGCTCCTCCAAATCGCGCAGGTACATAAAGCCTAAGTAAATATGGGTGCCGTAGATAACATTAGCCGCCACACTTTGGTTTACGCAAGGCGGATGTATTGTTGCCCCAAGCATACGGGCATCATGAATGTAAAATTCGGCACTATAAAATCCGCCCCCATTATTGAGTACCGCCACCATATATTCCAACGGAAAATAGGCCCGCAAAAATAAACTCTGGTAGCTCTCTACCGCATAAGAGGCCGAATGCCCCTTGGCGAAAGCATAACCAGCAAAACTAGCCACTTGGTGCCACACTTCATCTATCAACGCTTCTGCATACCCTTTGGCCAAGCAATTGCTTCGGAATTTATCCTTGACTTTTTCAAACTCTTCGCGCGAGCGAAATTTACCACTCATGCCCCTACGGAGCACATCTGCCTCTCCTAAATCCAAATCTGCAAAATGATGCGCCACCTTTATCACATCTTCTTGGTACACCATAACCCCATAGGTTTCTGGCATAATAGACAATAACACCGGATGCCCTTTTTCTTCTGCCCTTCCTGGATTACGATGCCTAAGAATATACTCCCGCATCATACCGCTTTTAGCCACCCCAGGCCTAATTATAGAACTGGCCGCCACCAACCCCAGATAATTATCTACCTCCAATTTTTTAAGCAGCATGCGCATAGCGGGAGACTCCACATAAAAACACCCCATGCATTGTGCTGTTTTTATTAAATTATTGATGGTAGGGTCTTTAAAAAATGTCTTTACATCATGAATATCAAAAGTGAATTTCTCTGGCTGATTGTATTGTACAATACCCAAGGTATCTTTGATTTTACCTAGACCGCGCTGTGCAAGAATATCAAACTTATACAAGCCCACATCTTCTGCAGCTATCATATCAAAATGAACGGTAGCAAAACCTTTTGGCGGCAAAAATGTGGCCGAAAATTGCTGCAACGGGCCCTCGCTTATTAAAATACCGCTAGCATGTACGCTTACATAATTGGGCATTCCATGAATAAGCCTTCCGTATTTGAGTACCAACTGCGCTATAGTATCTAGTTGTTTTAGGTTGGTTTGCCCCGCACTCAAAGCATCTATTTCTTCTTTAGGCAACCCAAACACCTTGCCCAATTCCCGGATTACCCCTCTTTCCTTAAATGTAACATAGGTACCTACCAGCGCTACATGATTAAACCTATTAAAAATATACTGCGTCATGTGCTCGCGGTCTCGCCACGAAAAATCAATGTCGAAATCTGGTGGGTTGGCACGATAGAGGTTGATGAACCTTTCAAAGTACAAATCCAAATCCATTGGGTCCACATCTGTAATTCGCAATAAATACGCCACCACACTATTGGCGCCACTACCCCTACCCACATAGAAAAAACCCTGCTCGCGAGCATAACTCACAATATCCCAATTAATGAGAAAGTAAGACACAAAATCCATCTGGATAATTAAATCTAGCTCTTTTGCCATACGGTCTTTTACGGCCTGGGTTACCTCTGGATACCGATACGGCAGCCCTTCTTCTGCCAATTTTTTGAGCAAGGCTACGTCTTCTGAGGCATTGCCAGTATAGTGCCGTAAGTTTTGGGTCTTTTTATCGGCAGAAAAATCAAAAAACAGCTCACAGCCATCCAACAGTTTTTGGGTGTTTTCCAAAATAAAACTGTATTCTGAGAACACTTGGGCCAAATTGGCGATAGGATACATTTTCTCTTCTTCGCTGGCCACCTGGTCATCGTCTAGCTTGCTTAACAACACATTATTATCAATGGCACGTAATAGCCTATGCGCATTAAAATCGCGCTTGTTTCTAAAAGTAACCGGTTGCTGCACTACCAGCTTGTCCGTATAATTTTTAAGTCGAGAAAAAGGCAGTCTCCGCAAATCGCGCACAGAAATACCTATAAACTCATGCAGCAGAAATTCATCATACTCATTCAGCAATACTTTCTCAAATGGATATACCACAAAGGCATTTTTAAAAACAGGAGCCCGTTCTGGAATAGGAATATGCTGATGTAAAAAATGGGACAAATAAGTATTCAATTCTTGAAACCCTTCATTATTCTGTGCCACACCAACAAAACACTGGTCTACGCCATTTCTAAAATCGATACCCAAAATAGGTTTTACGCCATATTCTGGCGCCTTACGCATAAAATTGAGCGCCGCAGAAGTATTATTTATATCTGTTAACACCAATTGCCGTACATGATGCTCTTGTGCCAATTGCAAAAGCGCTACTTCAGAAAAGGTTCCAAAACGCAGGCTGTAATAAGTATGGCAATTTAGATACACGGTGTTTTATTTTTCGTTATTCGTTATTCGTTGTTCGTTGTTCGTTGTTTGTTGTTTGTTGTTTGTTGTTTGTTGCATGCATTTTTTTTGAATTGATACTGCTTGCAACTAGGTTTTACTGTTTTCTGTGCGCTAAAACAACAGGTGGCTGCCCATTGAATGGGTTTTGCATTCTACCAATGGTTTTGGCCCCCATAGCAGACGCTCGCAATACGGCCCTGTCCCCAAAGCGCTGCCGCACTTTATCCATGGCTTGGTATAAATTCAAGGTTTCTTCCGTATCCTCGAACAAGTTTATCTGGTAGTTTCCAGATACCAGATGACTAAACCGCACCCCAACCAAGCGCACCAACATTCTTTTATTGTAAAGTGATTGAAACAACTCCATCACCTTAGGTATTAAAATATGGTCCGCACTGGTGTAGGCAATTCGTTTTTGCTTGGAATAGGTGTTAAAATCTGAATAGCGAATTTTTACCGTAATACAAGCGGTAAGCTTTTCGCCACGCCTTAACTGATAGGCCAAATTCTCTGTCATTGCCGTTAAAATACCCTTTAACTTAACCACGTCTATCGTGTCTTTATCAAAAGTGCGCTCAGTAGAAATAGATTTACGCTCGTTAAAAGGAACCACTGGCGTGTTATCTATGCCTTGTGCCCTTTTCCAAATAAGCACCCCGTTGGCACCCAGCACTTGGTGAATAACATCTTTGGGCATTTCTTGCACGGTTTTTACTTGGCGTATTCCCAGATTACGTAGGGTTTGGTAGGTTTTATCACCTACCATAGGTATTTTTTTGATGGACAAAGGAGCCAAAAAAGGCTTTTCGTACCCAAAATCTATTTTTATTTGATTGTTAGGCTTTGCCTCATTGGTAGCAACTTTAGAGACCACTTTATTTACCGAAAGCCCAAAGGAAATGGGTAAACCCGTCTCCTTGATTATTTTTTTCCGCAGCTCCGTAGCGTATTTATACGAGCCAAAAAAACGGTCCATCCCTGTTAAATCCGCATAAAACTCATCTATACTAGATTTTTCAAAAACAGGTACCTGCTCTTTAATAATTTCCGTAACCACATCTGAATGCTTGCTGTACGTACCCGCATTGCCCCTAATTACCACCGCCTCTGGACACAGCTGTTTGGCCATACGCATGGGCATACCAGAATGCACCCCAAAACCACGGGTTTCATAACTACAGGCCGCCACCACACCACGATCACTTGTACCGCCAACCAATAATGGACGGTGCTTTAACGCTGGTTGTATGAGTCGCTCTACAGACACATAAAACGTATCTAAATCCAAATGTAGAATAGTCTTGTTCATACCACTTAACTCCCCTACTGCTAACTTGTTAGAAATCCCTTTTTAACAATCAAAAAGGCAATCCACAAAAAGAGGGAAGCTAAATTATGGAATTATTCCATTTATTTGGATTTTATCCATGTTAAAATATCAACAAGAAAACCACAAGCTTGTTCAGCTACTCGAGGCTGCAATAAAATCATATAAAAAAGAGAAGGAAATTAGGTGGAAAACAATAAAAAAAGCCTCAAAATCTAAGATTAAGAGGCTTCAAGTACCTTGGGTGGGAATCGAACCCACACGTCCGAAGACACTGGATTTTGAATCCAGCGCGTCTACCAGTTCCGCCACCAAGGCTAAAACGGATGGCAAAATTATAAAATAATTTGAATCCCCAATCAATAATTACAAAAATATTCTTTAGCAACCCAGATTATTGTGTAAATTTGCAGCGATTTTAAGCAGGCATTTTATGTAAATTTGCCTGTTTTCAATTTTTAGCAATGCCGTATCAAGTACCAGAACCGAAAATTTTTGCCTGTACCCAAAGTACCGCTTTAGGGGAAAAAATAGCAGCTGCCTATGGCGCAGAACTAGGAAACATAAAATTCTCTAGATATAGTGATGGGGAATTTCAACCTTCTTTTGAAGAATCTGTTAGGGGTGCAAGAATTTTTATTATTGGTTCTACCAATCCCGGTCCGGAAAACTTGATGGAGATGTTGTTGATGTTAGATGCTGCCAAAAGAGCCTCTGCCAGACACATTACCGCCGTATTGCCTTATTTTGGTTGGGCAAGACAAGATAGGAAAGACAAGCCTAGAGTACCCATAGCAGCTAAACTAGTGGCAAAAATGCTAGAAACGGCTGGTGCTACAAGAATCATTACCATGGATTTACATGCGGATCAGATACAAGGGTTCTTTGAAAAGCCTGTAGACCATCTGTTTGCCTCTACTTTGTTCTTACCTTACCTTAAAGAATTAAACTTAGACAATTTATGTATTGCATCTCCAGATATGGGTGGTTCTAAAAGAGCTTATGCCTATTCCAAAGCATTGGAAAGCGATGTAGTTATTTGTTATAAGCAACGTGAAAAAGCCAATATAATTTCTAAAATGGAATTAATTGGAGACGTTACCGGAAAGAACGTTGTTTTGGTAGACGATATGGTAGATACCGCTGGTACCTTGACCAAGGCAGCCGATTTGATGATAGAACGTGGCGCATTAAGCGTACGTGCCATTACTACCCACGGATTGCTTTCTGGCAACGCTTATGAAAGAATAGAAAAATCCCAACTTAAAGAATTGATCATAACAGATTCAATTCCGTCAAGGGAAAATTTTGAAAAGATTAGAGTGCTAAGTTGTGCCAATTTATTTGCAGATGTAATGCATAGGGTACACCACAACACCTCTATATCTTCTAAATTTTTAATGTAATTTTTTAATAAATAGATAAAATGAAGTCAATTACTATCAAAGGATCCCAAAGAGAAAGCGTGGGCAAGGTTGCAACCAAAGCCCTACGTAATGCTGGAAAGGTCCCTTGCGTTATATACGGAGGGGAATCACCGATACACTTTTCAGCAGAAGAGCTATCGTTCAAAGAGTTGGTGTACACTCCTAACGCGTATACCGCTGTAATTGAGTTGGAAAACGGACAGTCTATAAACGCAGTACTGCAAGACATCCAGTTCCACCCAGTAACAGATAGTATCTTGCACATAGATTTCTTCCAGTTGTTTGATGACAAACCTGTAACAATGAACATCCCAGTTCGTTTAGAAGGTAACTCTCCAGGTGTTAGAAACGGTGGTAGATTGTTGTTCAGAAACCGTAAGCTTTCTGTTAAAGCATTACCTAACTTATTACCAGACGAGATTGTTGTAGATATCTCTAAACTTAAAATTGGTGGTAAAATTGCCGTTGAAAGCCTAAGAGTAGATGAGTACACCATCATGCAACCAGACAACATTACCGTAGTACAGGTTAAGGCCTCTAGAAACGCTGCTGTTGGTTCTGATGAAGACGAAGAAGAAGGCGAAGAAGAAGGTGGCGAAGCTGCAGAAGCTTAATCCACTTCTACCCAATAACAAAAGCATCCTTTTTTTGCAAAAGGATGCTTTTGTATTTTTAGACCATGCTAAAATGGTTGTTTAAAAACAGAAAAGAAGTTTCTAACCTAATTACAGAAACAGACCCCATGAAAAAGTTTTTAGTTGTTGGCCTTGGTAACATAGGCACAGAATACGACGATACCAGACACAATATTGGTTTTAAAATACTAGATGCTTTGGCCGAAGAGGAGCAATTTTCTTTTGAGTCTGACAAATTAGGTTCCGTAGGAAGCTTTAAACACAAAGGAAAAAGCGTTGTTTGCTTAAAACCCAACACCTACATGAATTTAAGCGGAAAGGCAGTGAAGTATTGGATGGACAAAGAAAATATTCCGTTAGACCATGTATTGATAATTACAGACGACTTAAACTTGGATTTTGGCACGCTTCGTTTAAAAGGCAAAGGAAGCGATGGCGGACACAATGGCCTAAAAGACATTCAAAAAATACTAAATACCACAACTTATCCAAGGTTCCGTTTTGGCGTAGGAGCCAACTATTCCAAAGGAAAGCAAGTAGATTTTGTATTGGGCAAGTGGACGGCTCAAGAAAATGCATTATTAAAAGAACGGCTACAACGTTCTACGGACTTAATTCGTTCTTTTATTTTTGCTGGTATTAAAAACACCATGAACCAATACAACAACACTTAATTTACTAATACACTTTAAAATCGAACACTCCAGAATCAGAAGTGTTGCCCAGGGCATCTATAGTAACCACACGCCAATAATACGTATTGCCCGAAGCTACGGAAACGCTTAAACTACTGGTTGTATTATCTAAAACCTGCACTAATTCTTCCGGTGGATTGGTGGCTGAAAAATAAACCTCAAAAGTTTCAATATCTTCTTCCACGTCTGTTCCGGACCATTGCAAAACCACCTGGCCATCTTGATCCATAAATACCGTACTACCAGATTTGGGAGCTAGTATTTGGGCAGGAAATGGTGCATAATTTGTTTGCGCACCAGCATTATAAAATAGCCAATTTTCACTAGTAGCCGTTTCTGTACTATTGCTATTGGTAGACACCACCGACCAAGAAAAAGGAGTACCTTTTTCTATGGCCACACTAGCCGAAGTATTTCTGGTTCTTATGGCCTGTGGACTATTGGTCTCTAGATTAATAACCGTAAGTATGTACTCATCTGTGTTTGCAGATGTTTGCCAAGAAAATGTTACTTGGGTTTGATTTTCATTTATAACCGCTCCCGTAGTACATTCTGAATTCTGTTCTGGAAAAACAAGCAACACGGCCTCTGGAGCTGGTGGAGGACCATCATCATTTTTACCACAGCTAAAAACTGCTGATAGCACTACAAACGCAACTAATAATTTACCCATCATCGTTTTATTAGTTTTATGGTTTCCGTTTTTACTTCGCCCTGAATCTGTAACAAGTAAAAACCGCTGGCCAAATTGCTTACGGGCACTTGAAATTGATTGGCAGCTACCGTTTGTTTACCAGA
This sequence comes from Croceivirga radicis, assembly GCF_002072105.2. Classification (GTDB taxonomy): domain Bacteria; phylum Bacteroidota; class Bacteroidia; order Flavobacteriales; family Flavobacteriaceae; genus Croceivirga; species Croceivirga radicis. Next base: position 42,597 of record NZ_MTBC01000002.1, on the reverse strand, counting down.
CCACAATAAGCTTCCGTCCATTCCAAAAACTCGAACATGAACCGTATCTTCTGGCCAATCTAGAAGGATTCTTGCAGTATTTACAACTGGGTTTTCCATTAAAGTAGGATTACCAGCCACAACCAGTATACGTTCATAAACGCCTTGACAAGCTAATGAAGAACTTACTTTTAGGTTATGGACCCCAACCCCTAATTGCTTTTCAAAAATATGCTCCTGTGTTTGATACGTTACCCCATCAATTTCAATATTATAAAATTCCGAACCTGAGAGCGCCAAGCTTAAAAAACCTTCTTCGGTTAAGGTTTGGTTCAAAATTTCTAAAGACTGCGGCTCAGAAATTACCACATCAAAACAAGTTTCCCTGTAGTTTAAAACACCGTCTGTAGCGGTTAAGCATAATTGATACGTTCCAGAAGATAGGTTAGAAAAAACTACGTTTTCGGTAAATTCCAATTGCGTCTCCCCACTGTTTCCACTTAATGTTGCCGTATACAATAAGCTTGTGTTCTGTACCACGACGTTTATGCTACCATCCTCATTGGAACGGCAAGATTCACTATTAATCTCAATTGAAAAGTTAGAGGCCTCAAACGTATTAATTGCACAACCATTGGCATCTACCAAGGCTCCTTTAGGAGTCCCTAAGCAAAGGTCATCTCCATCATCAAAAACCCCATCACCATCCTCATCTGGCCTAAAAATACCTTCTATACAAGCATCAATAGAAAACGCTTCCAATTGGCCTCCATCTGATGAAGCCGTGTCTTCAATTCTTAATACCCACTCGCCCAACAAACTTTCTCCATTAAAGCTGGCCAACGTTCCCAAGGGCTTTACAATACCACTCACAGCAGGGTTATTACCACACACCAAGGTTTCACCATCATCATCAAAAGTGGCTACTATATTATTTAAGTTGCCGCAGTTTTTAGAAACCAAAAATACTTTAGTGCCCGCCGGTGAAGTTAGACTAATAATTAAGTCTTCTAAATATGTATGAGACAATTCTAAGTTTACGTTTAAATCTGCAATTGGTGCATCTTGAAAAAACGTAATCTTGGACTCCACAACGGATGCTGTTTCTGGCGAAATATCCAATGGCAACCAAGGAGCGTCAAAAGCATCACAATTTACCACTGTAGTTGTAAATGAACTGCCCGAATTAAATGTTCCGGCTGCGCAACTATTGTTTGGCCTTACCCGCCAATAATAGGTGGTCTCTGCGCTTAAACGCTCTACATTAACTGAATTTGTATTTACGGTTCTGGTATAAACTACGTTGGCAAAAGCATTATCCGTGGCAATTTCTACTTCATAAAAACTATGATTATCGTTGTCTGCCCAAGTTAATATTGGTTCCAAACCAATATTGATAGCTCCATCTGCCGGGGATTCTGGAGTTATATCATCTAAGGCATCATCCAATACATTTAGGCTAAGTGGTACCGAAGTAGCATTACTACTTGCCGTGCCAATCAATTCAACATCATATATACCAACTGGAATAGAAGAAATAATATTTAATTCCACCGTTACCGAAGTTCCATCAACATTACTATTATCAGGTGTAAATACCGCTGTTATACCACTAGGTAGATCAGCCGAAAAATTTACCGTTTCGGCAAAACCATCATTAAGCTCTAAAATAAAAGGTATGGTTAACGTACTAGGCTTACAGACTTCGTAGGTAAGCTGTTCTGTTTTCAAAACTATAGGACTAGAAGCAATAGTAAAATTTGCTGTGTTTACCGAAAAAAAGATGTTACCTTTTCCCTTGACCATAATCCTTGCCATTTCTGTGTTTGTACTTGGTAATTGTACTTTTGCAACACCCGTATTAGGCAAATTCTCTGCCAAGACCAAATCAAAATTAAAACCGCCATCTGTTGACAGAAAAATATCTACAAATTCTGTATTAATAGGCGCCAAATTAGTTTCTGCCACTTGCCAACGCACCTCTTGTACACTGCCGGCATTATAGACTACCCTAGTTCTTTGCGACACCACCTCAAAAGCACTTGGTGTATTAACCACCTTTACGTTAACAGAATCTGTAGCTACCTGCCCCCCTAACGGATTGTTATCTCTCACGGTTACGGCAAAATTCAAATCGCGCTCTACGCTAGACAACGTTTCCCAGACAGAATCTACGGTAGGCAATGTTTGTGTTAATTGGCCTGCCAAGATTCTAGTAATTCTTGGAAAATAACGATAGTTATTGGCACTTGGCGCCACCGACCTAAAGTTAGCGCCTGAGGTATTCTCTGGTCCAAAAGATTGCGTGGTAACCACACCATTATCTATTTGTTCCCAGGCATAGGTAAGATTATCTACTTCCGCATCCGTAGCTGTCGACTCCAATTTAAAAGGGGTATTCCTAGGTATAATATAATTTTCCTGCGCTGCTATGGTTGGTGCTGTATTGCTAATACTTACGGTTTGCTGACAACTTAAACCAGCTACAAAATTGGTGATTTGAGCAATACTTGCATGGTGAAAGTAATCGCTCCCAAAGGCAGCCACGTTATCGCCTTCTACAATACCTGCGTATGCCATTATGGTTGTACCACTGGCCGGCTCTACTTGCACTCCCGTACCTTCACTTTCAAAAGACCAAGTATGGTTTGCACCAAACTGATGTCCAAGTTCATGCGCTACATAATCCAAATCAAACCGGTCCCCTTCTGGTTCAAAACTTGCGGAAAAAGCACTGCCCTTTCTACTATCATTACAAACCGCTCCAATAGAGCCTGCATTTCCACTAGGATTTGCATCATGAAATAAGTGACCTACATCATAATTTTCTGACCCAATGATGGTTGTTAAGGTTTCTTGAACCTCAGCATTTAGGCTGCCATTATATGGATCGGTATCCGCATTGGTATAAATAACATCAGTAGTATTAGGTATAACTTCTAAAGTAATAGCCAAATCCCTTTCAAAAACGGTATTTACCCTTGTAATAGTAGCATTTATTGCTGCTAAAGCATCGGCTACCGTACCTCCATGATGGTCCGTATATTCTCCTGTAGCAGAAACTGCAATTCTAAATTTACGCAAGGTTTGGTCTTGTACTAGATTTCTGGGAATATCTTGGTAAGCACTTTGTTTTGGAGAACTTTCTGGCGTTTTACATACAAAAGCACCAAATGCTTTTGGCACCAGATTACGCTCATAGCTTTTATATGTACCCGTATTTTTATCTAATGCAACTATTTGCGTTTTACCACTACTATTATCTCTAATGGTTATATCTGCACCTTTTGGGGTAAAACTAATTTTAGCCGTATACTTTTTATCCGCACTTACTGCTTGGTACGATTTTATTTCTGGAAATTGCGCTGCTAAACTAGGATGCAGCACACTGGCCTCTTTAACCATAAAAGATTTGGTGCCTAGGCCGGCTATTGGCAGATACACCAATTGCCGTTTATTGTTGGCTTCCTTTAACACAGCACCAAATTTTTGTGCGTTAAGGGTGTAGTTCTGGGTTTTTACCAATAATTTACCGGTATGTACAACTGACTGATTTGCTGCAGGTTTCCAATAATTATCTTGAGACCATCCGGAAAAGACAATAAAAAATATGGATATTGATAAAACAAGGTGTAACTTAGCTCTCATCCTGAAAAAGGGGCGTATTGCTATCAAATGTAAGCCTTTTTTATTTGTTATTCTGTGGAAGCAATCCAAGATATTTTTGAATTTACAACCAGCAACAGAACGGCTATTACCATTGGTACGTTTGATGGGGTTCATATTGGTCATCGTAAGATTTTAGAACGCCTCATAAATAATGCCAAAAGTACGGGCACCAAGTCTCTGGTACTTACTTTTTTTCCGCATCCAAGAATGGTCTTGCAAAAAGATGCCAACATAAAACTGCTAAATACCTTAGAGGAAAAAGAGCAAATTTTAAAAGAAATAGGGCTAGACTACCTTATTGTACATCCATTTACGCAAAAATTTTCTAGGCTTACCGCTTTAGAATTTGTACGTGATGTTTTGGCCAATCAACTAAAGGTAAAAAATGTGGTAATTGGATATGACCACAGATTTGGAAGGAATAGAAATGCCAATATAAACGACTTGAAATTATACGGCGAAACGTACGATTTTGATGTAGAAGAAATACCTGCCCAAGAAATATCCGATGTTTCTGTAAGTTCTACAAAAATTAGAGCTGCCTTAAATGAAGGAGATATTGAAACAGCCAACTCTTATTTGGGCTATCCGTATTTACTAACGGGACATATAGTCAAAGGAAAGGGGATTGGTAAAAAAATGGGATTTCCAACGGCCAACCTACAGATAAAAGAAGCTTACAAGCTTATACCGCAAAATGGGGTTTATATTGCCCAATCAGAATTGGCAGGAAAAACGGTTTATGGCATGATGAACATTGGCTTTAACCCAACCGTTTCTGGAACCCAGCAAAGTATCGAGATTCATTTTTTTGGTGTAGACCAAGATTTATACGGTCAAAAATTACAATTGCGCCTACTTAAAAAAATAAGGAACGAGAAGAAGTTTGACTCGCTAGAAAAGTTGATTGCCCAACTAGAACAAGATAAAATTACCTCCTTAGCCTATCTAGAGAATGGAACACCTTAATAAGTTCTTGTTCAAAAAAGTAGATAATGCCCAACTTTTGGTTTTTAGGGTGTTTTATGGAATTTTAGTTGCAGCAGAGAGTTTTGGCGCTATTGCCACAGGTTGGGTAAGGCGAACCTTAATAGAACCTAAATTTACCTTTAATTTTATTGGTTTTGAATTTTTACAGCCGTTGCCCGGTAACGGCATGTACATCTATTTTGCACTAATGGGCATTTTTGGCATTTTGATCATGCTTGGTTATCGGTACCGGTTTGCCGCTTTAGGGTTTGCCATACTTTGGACAGGGGTTTATTTAATGCAAAAGACCTCTTATAACAACCATTATTATCTTTTAATGTTGTTAGCCTACATCATGGCATTTTTACCAGCCGCAGCTAGTTTTTCACTAGATTCAAGAATTAAGCCTACCACCAAAAAAGAATGGATGTACAATTGGTGCAGATGGCTAATAATTGCCCAATTATTTATCGTATATACCTATGCAGCTGTTGCCAAATTATATGCAGATTGGCTAGATTTTAGTTTTGTAGAACTATTATTAAAAGGGAAAAAAGATTATGCCTTGGTAGGTGCATTTTTACAACAAACCTGGGTACATAAATCCGTTGCATTTTTTGGTATATTTTTTGACCTTCTTATTGTACCGGCATTACTATGGAAACGAACACGGAAATTTGCCTTTGTAGCTGCTATTTTCTTTCACTTATTTAACAGCATCGTCTTTAGAATTGGTATTTTTCCCTATTTATCTTTAGCATTTTGCCTGTTCTTTTTTGAACCTAAAACCATCCGTAATTTATTTCTTCGGGAAAAAAAATGGTCTGTTCCAATTACCGGTACCTTGCCCGCCCATGCAAAATGGACAACCGCAGCTATACTGGTCTACCTAATAGTACAGATTGCCCTACCGATTAGGCATCATTTTATTGGTAGCGATGTTTTATGGACAGAAGAAGGCCACCGATTAAGTTGGCGTATGATGCTCAGAAGTAGAGCGGGCACAATTCGCTTTAGGGTAGTGAATAAAAAAACCAAAGCAAGTACACGCGTTAACATGAACGACTACCTTACTAAAAAACAACGAAGAAAGGTTGCCTGTTATCCCGACTTTGCTTGGCAATTTGCCCAACATCTAAAGAAAGAGTACGCCCAAAAAGGTGAAGATATAGCTGTTTACGTAACCTCTAAAGCCAAGGTAAATCAAGGAGAATACGCACCGCTTATAGACCCTAAAGTGGACCTAGCAAGTGTAAAATGGCATCATATAAAGCCCAATCCGTGGGTTTTACCCTACCCATCTAAGACTAAAAAGTAAATCTTGGCATTAGTAATTCTATGGTTGGCAAACGCTAGTCATAAGTTTTCATTAGCAAAAGAAATGCTTTAATAATTCGCCTATTAACTTAAATTTGCAGCATAAAGAACAAATTAGATGTTGCAACTTCAAGAAATAAGGAATCAGAAAGAAGCATTGGCAGAAGCCTTAAAGAAAAGAAATTTAGAGGCTCTACCTATTCTAGATAAAATTCTAGAGCTAGATGAACAAAGGCGTGCTACCCAAACCGAACTGGACAACACCTTAGCAGAAAGCAACAAACTTTCCAAAGAAATTGGCATATTATTTAAAAGTGGAAAAGCCGAGGAAGCCAAGGAATTAAAGGAAAAAACGGCAACTTTAAAAGAACAATCCAAAACCTTAAACGAGCAACTATCCATAATAGCTACTGCCCTGCAACAAGAGCTGTATCAATTACCCAACGTTCCGCATAGTAGCGTTCCTGCGGGTAATAGCGATGAAGATAATGAGGAAATTTTTAGGGAAGGTAACATCCCTAGTCTGGTAGAAGGTGCACTACCCCATTGGGAATTGGCTAAAAAATATGACATCATCGATTTTGAATTGGGGGTTAAAGTCACTGGAGCCGGATTTCCAATTTACAAGGGAAAAGGTGCTCGTTTACAGCGAGCTTTAATTCAATATTTCTTAGATAAAAACACGGCTGCAGGCTATACGGAGATCCAAGTGCCACACCTAGTGAACGAGGCCTCTGGCTTTGGCACCGGTCAATTGCCAGATAAGGAAGGACAAATGTATCATGTAGGTGAAGATGATTTGTACCTAATACCAACGGCAGAAGTACCAATTACCAATATTTTTAGGGACGAAATTTTAAACGCAAAAGATTTCCCTATAAAATACACCGGATACACACCCTGCTTTAGAAGAGAAGCCGGTAGTTATGGGGCCCACGTAAGAGGTTTAAATAGACTACATCAGTTTGATAAAGTAGAAATTGTTAGGGTAGAACACCCAGATACTAGTTACGCTGCTTTAGAAGATATGACCAATCACATTAAAGAACTACTAAACGAACTTAAACTACCCTACCGTATATTAAGATTATGTGGAGGCGACTTAGGTTTTACCGCTGCGTTAACGTACGATTTTGAAGTGTTCTCCACAGCACAAGATAGATGGTTAGAAATTAGTTCCGTATCTAATTTTGAAACCTATCAGGCTAATCGTCTTAAACTACGTTTTAAAGACGAGAATGGCAAAAAGCAGTTGGCACATACCCTAAACGGCAGTTCATTAGCTCTACCTAGGGTATTGGCAGGTATTTTAGAAAATTATCAAACTGAAAACGGTATTAGGATTCCGGAAGTATTGGTACCCTATTGCGGTTTTGACTTTATCGATTAGAAAAATTTCGATATTCAAAATGTAAATAAAAAAGGAGCTAATGGCTCCTTTTTTATTTTGCCCAAGAGTATATGAGGTAAAATCAAACCAACTACATATAGAAAAAAAGAATAAAGTTTTGTTTTTATTTAGACTCATTATATATAACTTTGATGCCAAATAATTCTACAATAGAATTTATTCAATTACGTAAACGATACAACGCATCAAAAAATGAGCAAGACCATTAGTGCTTTTTTAATTGCTTCTCTTCTTTGCTTACACCTTGTTGCCCAAACTAAAAAGGAGCTAGACCAAAAATCTATTAAAAAGATGTGCGGTTGTTTTGAGGTAACTTTCAACTTTGCCGAAACTTTTAACTACAGTAAAGATTCGCTCTACAAACCTTCTAAAACAAAAGTGGACAAAGGTTTGGAGTGGGCCCAATTAGTAACCGACACGGATAATAAAATAGTGATACAACACTTACTACAAGTTGGCGACCCTAAAGACCCGTACATTGTTAAACACTGGAGACAGGACTGGTTATTTGAAAATACGGATTTATACACCTACAATGGAGATAACAACTGGACCTTTATAGAAAAACCAATAAAAGAGGTTAAAGGCCAATGGACACAAAAAGTCTATCAGGTAGATGACAGCCCCAGATATGAAGGCTCCGCCACATGGGTACATGTGGATGGAAAAAGCTATTGGGAAAATACCACCCCAGCACCCTTGCCAAGAAGAGAATATACCACCAGAGCAGATTACAACATAACGTTAAGAGGTAATAGGCACGAGATAACCGCAGACGGTTGGGTACATGACCAAGATAACAGCAAACTAATACGCACACCAAACCAAAAAGATGTGGTCCTTGCCAAAGAAAAGGGCTACAACACCTACGTGCGTGTACCAGATGAACGCTGCCAAGGCGCTATCAATTGGTGGTCTACGCACAAAGAAAAATGGGCAACCGTGCGTGCCGTATGGGATAAAGTTTATAAAAACAACCAAGACCTTACCCTTAAAGAAAAAGTAGACCACAAAGTGCTTTACAAGCATTTGTTTGATGAAGAGCTTACCAGCAAATTGGAAATTGAAAAAACAATAAATGCCTTTGTAGTAAAGAACCCCAAGGACAACAGTAAAAACTAATTATAAATGAAAAAATTAGCAATTTTAAGTATACTTACATTAGGTTGTTTTGCGCAACTACTAGCTCAAAAAAATGTCTTTTTAAATCGAGATTTTTGGAGCAATAATCCAAGTATAAGCACGATAGACGAACAAATTGCTGCCGGCAATGATATCACGGAAAGGAACCCAGCATTTTTTGATGGACCAACATACGCCATTTTACAAAAAGTTGACCCAAAAACTATTGCCTACATTATAGAAAAAGAAGGAAATGGTGTGGACAAACTTACCCATGACGGAAGAATTTATCTACATTGGGCAGCCTATTCTGGCAACAAACAAGTTGTAGATTATCTACTAAAAAATGGCGCAGATGCTGCAGCAGTAGATGCCCATGGTTATTCTGTGATAAATTTTTCTGCTAATGCAGGATTAAATGACACTACAATCTACGATGCCTTACTGGCTAAAGGAGCCGATTTAAAAGCAACCACACACAACGGGGCCAATGCTCTTTTACTCTCTTCTTCTAGTGCCAAAGACTATAAAATTATCCAATATTTTATAGATAAGGGGCTTTCTTTAAACAGCAAAGACAATGATGGTAATGGCGCTTTTATGTATGCCTCACGTAGCGGAAATATTAACCTCCTAAAAACACTTAAAGACAAAGGCGTAGCTTATAAAGCTATTAACAATAATGGAGAAAACGCGCTTTTTTTGGCCGCCCAAGGTACGCGTCGTAGCCAGAATGATAAAAAAGTTTTTGACTATTTAGAGGGGCTAGGATTAGCCAATAATTTAATTAATTCTGATGGGCAATCCCTACTGCATCTTATTGCCAGAAATAATAAAGATTTGGCGCTTTTTAAACATTTTATCCAAGCAGGTCTTGATTCAGAATTGGCAGACAACAATGGCCAGACCCCTTATTTAAATGCTGCTAGCGGCAATACCTTGGAAGTACTACAGCTCTTGGCCCCTAAAAAAGCAACTAATCCCGTAAACAAAAAAGGGCAAACGGCTTTAATGCTCGCAGTAGAGCGCAATTCTGCAGATGTGGTGGCCTATTTAATTGAACAAGGAGGCAATATAAATGCAAAAGATAAAGATGGTAATGGTCTAGCCTACTATTTATTACAAAATTACAATCCAAGAAATGTAGATTTATATGAGGCCAAACTTGCTTTGTTGCAAAAAGCGAATGTAGATTTTACCGCACCGCAAAACAATGGCAATACCCTACTGCATTTGGCTGCTAAAGAGAATAACCTAAAACTACTAAAACAGTTAGCTGCTTTCCAGATAAATGTAAACCAGAAGAACAACGAGGGCAACACGGCACTACACCTTGCGGCCATGTCTTCTAAGAACGATGATATTTTAAAGTATTTAATTGCTATTGGCGCAGATGTTTCGGCCACTACAGACTTTGAGGAAACAGTATTTGATTTGGCTTCTGAAAACGAAATGCTAAGAAAAAACAACATCAAACTAGATTTTTTAAAACCTTAAGAACAAAATGAAAAGAATACTAGGATTAGCCTTTAGTTTAGTAATACTAACTACCCTAATTGCCTTTGTGCAGGCACCAGACACTGTTGGTTATAAGTGCATGATTCAATTAACCAATTACGAGGGCGAAGGAGCCTATGTGGTAGTTTCTGTGGTAGATAAGGAAGATAAATATGTGGAGACCCTTTATGTTCAAGGAGATGACGAAGAATGGTACCGAGATTTAACAGCATGGTGGAAAAACCTTTATGGAGTAAAAAGACCTACCCTAGATGGTATCGTTGGTGAAACCGTTACCGGAGGACAGCGAAAGATGACTGTTTTACAAATTCCTTCAGACAAAATCGATACGGGATTCAAATTACGATTTGAATCGGCCGTTGAAGACCATGAATATTACAAGGACGATGTAGAGTTTGACTTAACTACCGAAAATCTTGCCACCAAAAAAGAAGGTAAGGGTTACATTAGATATGTTAGAATGATTAAACAATAAATTACTTATGACCATCTCTATTTGGAGGTATAGTCATCTGGTATTGGCCCTATCATCGGGCCTTTTTTTAATTCTGGCATCGGTTACCGGAATTGTATTGGCCTTTGAGCCCATGCAAACCGCTACCAATGGGTATAATCCTGTTCCACTAAACGAAGTAAGACTGTCCGAAACAATTGCTGCTTTACAGCAAGAATACGATGAGGTACTATCCTTTAAAGTAGACCAAGATGATTATATATTGGCCAATGTTGTAACCAAAGAAGGGGATAACAAGGCGCTATACGTACACCCAAAAACCGCCAAAGTTTTAGGTGTACCAGAACCACAACATCCTATTTTTAGCTTTACTACCAATCTACACCGGTCTTTATTCCTAAAAAGTGTGGGGCGTTTTTTTGTTGGCTTGGTATCATTCTTACTTTGTTTAATTGCCGTTACCGGTTTGTTACTGATTATTAAACGCCAAGGCGGTTTATTAAAATTTTTTAATAAAGTACAGCCAGACTATTTTGAATTACGTTACCACGTGGTACTTGGGCGTTGGTTTCTACTACCCATTATACTAATTGCCGCCACAGGAGTTTATCTGTCTGCGGAAAAATTTTCACTCTTGCCATCCACACGGGTTACCCATAAGATTATGGAACCAGAAGACCATGTAGATGAAAATATACAAGCGTCAGACCTTGCCATCTTCAAAGAAATAACCATGGACCAAGTGCGATTGGTTACCTTTCCGTTTTCCCCATTTCCAGAAGATTATTTTGAGCTAGCCCTACAAAACAGAGAGCTATACGTACACCAATATACCGGTGCTATTTTAAGTGAACAACCTTATCCTTTTACCTATTTGGCCAGTAGACTTAGTTTAACCCTGCATACAGGACAAGGGTCTGTTCTATGGTCTTTAATATTATTACTCGCAAGTAGTTCAATCCTTTTCTTTATTTATTCCGGTTTTGTCATGTGGCGCAAACGCGTAAAAAATTCCGTAGGCAAGTCTAAGTTTAGTGAAGACGAAAGTTCTCACATACTATTATATGGTTCGGAAACCGGTAATACCAATGGTTTTGTTTTGGCCTTACAAAAAGGATTGATTAAGGCAGGTAAAAGGGTTTTTGTTGCTCCTTTGAATTCCTACACCACCTACAAAAAGGCAACGGATATTTTTATTCTTACCTCTACCTATGGCGAAGGTGAGGCGCCTACCAATGCAAATAAATTCTTAGACAAACTTGAAACCGTAGTACAACCCAACCAACTCAACTATTCAGTTATTGGTTTTGGTTCTTTATCCTATCCGCTCTACTGCCAATTTGCGATAGATGTTGCACAAAACTTACGCAAACAGGATAACTTTAAAGAAACCCTTCCATTGGTAAAAATAAACAACCAAGCTAAGGAAACGTTTTTAGATTGGATAGAAAAATATAACCAAAGAACGGGAGAGCGTTTACGTGTAGAGGCCTACTTGCCTAAAAGTAATTTTCTTAAACCCAAAAAGTTTGAAGTTATCTTTAAAACTGAAGTAAATGTAGACCAAACCTTCTTGTTGCAGTTAAAACCTAGAAAAAAAATAAAATTTCAATCGGGAGATTTACTTGCATACAGACCCAAGGAAGACCAAGCACCAAGACTATATTCTATAGCAAAATACAACGGAACCCTTTTATTGAGCATTAAAATTCATGAGCATGGTATCTGTTCTAGGTATTTTTCAACCTTAGAAACTGGCAATAAGATAACTGCCAACATTCAAAAGAACACACACTTTCATTTTCCAAAAAAGGCAACAAGTGTCACTTGTATTGCTAACGGTACAGGTTTGGCTCCATTTTTAGGATTAATTGCAGAGAACAAGAAAAGGATTCCCTTGGATCTATTTTGGGGTGGCCGCACAAAGGCCTCTTACCAAATTTATGAACCGTTCCTATCCACGCATTTAGAATCAAAACAGCTACAACAGGTACATTTGGCCTACTCCCAAGAAGGAACAAAACAGTACATACAACAATTACTAGAATTGCATAGTAAGGAAATAGCCGAAAAATTACATAACGGTGGTGCCATCATGATTTGCGGTTCATTAGCCATGCACAAACAAGTTTTAGAAGTTCTAGACCAGGCTACGCTAACCTACATAAACCAGCCTTTGCGTATTTTTGAAGAAAAAGGTCAAATACTTTCAGATTGCTATTAAGCCAGATTTTACCCAATAAATTCTAATCCCCTTAACACAAAACTCTAAAAAGCAACGTTATATTTATCCTATGCGTTTTATCTTTTTCGTTTTAATTGCTTTTATGCTAAGTGCCATTGGCTTTTCTCAGGAAGACTTTTTGGCTAAGCAGTATTTTAACGATGGTGAATTTGAGAAAGCTAAGGTATTGTACCAAAAACTAGTGAAAAAATCACCTGGTAGAACAGATTTCGCAGAATATTATATTACCACATTACAACAATTAGAAGACTACCAAACCGCAGAATCTTTTTTACTAAAGAAATTAGAGCAGCCTAGGGTTTTCCCAACCTTTTATATTGAAACCGGTTACAACTATGCTTTAATGAAACGGGAAGAAGAGGCCGATTTATTTTATGATCGCGCCATTGCCAGCATACAAACCAACCCGAATTATGGTTATGCCATTGGGCACAGATTTCAAAAATACTCCTTGTTAAACCAAGCCGTAGAAGCTTATAGTTTGGCCATGCAATTGAATCCGCAGGCAAATTTTGACTTGCAATTGGCCCGTATTTACGGAGAGCAGGGCGAAGTTCAAAAAATGTTTAGGGCATACCTAAGCTTGGTTTACGATGGCAAGACCAGTAGGTCTAGTGTTCAGCGTTATTTAGAAGATTTTATTACGGAAAACCCAGAAAACACCAATAACATTTTGCTACGTAAGATTCTGCTGCAAAACGCGCAACAACAACCCGATGTATTTTGGAACGAAATGTTGAGCTGGCTTTTTATACAACAACAACAATACAAAAGCGCATTTGCCCAAGAAAAGGCAATATTTAAGCGTACGGATGAAGCCTCTTTGGAGCGACTCAAAAATTTAGGGCAAATCTGCTTGGAAAACCAAGCTTGGGATACCGCAGAGAATATCTTTTCTTTTATCACGGATAAATCCAATGATAAAGACACCCAATTAAATGCTGCACTAGAACTTATAGAAATTGAATTAAAAACCAATCCCAATCCAAACCTAAAAGACCTAGACAAACAATATCAAAATTTATTGGTTACTTATGGGCAAGAACTAAACACACTAAATTTACAAATTGCCTATGCCAATTTTCTAACCTTTAAAATGAGTAATGCAGCGCCAGCAATAGCCCTACTAAGGGAGAGTATGGACTTACCGATGGGCAGGTTTGGCACCGCATATTTAAAAATGGCGTTAGGAGACATTTTGGTTTTTGACCAAAAATTTAATCAGGCACTTATCTATTTTACGCAAGTACAACAAAGCCTTAAAAACGATGTGTTGGCGCAAGATGCTAGGTTTAAAGTTGCGCAAACCAGTTTTTACAAAGGCGATTTTGACTGGGCATTAACCCAATTAAAGGTTTTAAGGAGTTCTACTTCGCAATTAATTGCTAATGATGCCATGCAGCTAAGCCTTCTAATTTCTGATAATTCCCAGGAAGATTCCACACAAACCGCACTAAAAAAATATGCAAGAGCAGATTTATTGGCCTATCAAAATAAAACCCAAGAGGCTATAGATGCTCTAACTGCAATTTTAACCGAGCATAAAGGTGAAAGTATAGAAGACGAAGCACTATTAAAACAGGCGCAATTGTTAGAATCGCAGAACAAATATGATGATGCCCGCTTTAATTACATTAAAATCATAGAATTTTATGCCGATGGTATTTTAGCGGATGATGCCCATTTTAGATTAGCAGAATTATTAGAAAATAAATTAGGCCAACCGGAAAAGGCAAAAGAGTATTACGAGAAAATTATTTTCAATTTTAAAGACAGTTACTATTTTCCGCAAGCTCGTAAAAATTATAGAAGGCTAAGGGGAGACACCATAAATTAGAGAAACATGATTATATATAACGTTACTACCAACATAGACGATTCTGTACATGACGAATGGTTAAGTTGGATGAAAGATATTCACATACCAGCAATGTTAGCTACAAAAAAGTTTGTAGAAGCCAAGATGTGCAAAGTAGTAGTTAAGGAAGAAATGGGTGGCACAACCTACTCCGTTCAATACAGAAGTATAGATAGGCCCACCTTAGAAAGCTATTACACGGAGCATGCAGAAAACATGAGACTTCAAGGAGAGCGTCTGTTTCCAAATAAATTTGTCTCTTTTAGAACAGAACTAGAGGTTATTAGCGAGCAAGAAAGTTAATATATGCATCTGGTTTTTAGCTATGGCACCCTGCAACAGACAACTATTCAACTAGACCTTTATGGTACAACCTTAGAAGGTATTACAGACCAATTAAAAGATTATGAGCTGTTGAACAATGTGGTATACGGTAAATATCCAGCAGTTAGAAAAGCGTTGAACCAAGTTGTTAAAGGCACGGTATTTAACCTTACCACCCAACAATTACAAATTACGGACCAGTATGAAGGTGAAGCATACAAACGAAAAATGCTACAACTCAATTCTGGGATTAAAGCCTGGGTTTATATAGAAAATTAATTTTAGGGTCGTACCTTGCGTGCAAAACCTCCTTATGCCTAAAAAGAGAAAAGACAAGTTTCGTGGCCAACGGGATGTTCCTGCAAACCACGGCCATGACAATGGACCGGTAAAAGCCAAAAAACACTTAGGACAACATTTTCTGAAGGACGAGAAAATAGCACAACAAATTGCAGAAACCCTTTCTTTAAATGGCTATGACAAGGTGCTAGAAATAGGCCCCGGCACAGGAGTTTTAACTAAATACTTGCTACAAAGGGGTATAGACTTGGTGGCTATGGATTTAGATGCAGATTCTATAGTTTATTTAAACCACAGCTTTACCTTAGAACACCCCAACGTGTTCAATAAAAATGGAAAACTTAAGGTTATAGAGGCCGATTTTCTTCAGTTTGATTTAACCAAATTATACGGCGAGGAACTATTTGCCATAACGGGTAATTTTCCTTACAATATATCCAGTCAAATTGTTTTTAAGGTTCTGGAGTTAAGACATGCCATTCCAGAATTTTCCGGTATGTTTCAAAAAGAAGTAGCCAAACGTATTTGCGAAAAAGAAGGCAGCAAAACGTACGGTATTTTGTCTGTTTTGGTTCAGGCTTTTTATGAAGCAGAATATCTGTTCACGGTACACCCAGAAGTTTTTGATCCACCACCAAAGGTGCAATCTGGCGTGCTGCGTTTAGTACGTAAAAAAGACTTTTCTCTAGCTTGTGATGAACGCCTGTTCTTTAGAGTGGTAAAAATGGCCTTTAACCAACGTAGAAAAACCATTAGAAACAGTTTAAAACCGCTAGAGCTTTCAACAGAATTAAAAGAAGACGCTATATTTGACCAACGCCCAGAACAATTGTCTGTGGCACAATTTTTAGAGCTAACCAAACGCATAGAAAATGACGCCATTTAAGTTAACAGAAGAACTTTTAGTGGAAATTCAGCAGCTTATCTCAGAAGAAGCACATGATCAGCTTAGAGAAATGCTCACGGAATTTCACTATGCGGATATTGCGGAGATTGTAAACGACCTGGAAATTGAAGAAGCCACTTATCTAATTAAGCAATTGGATAGTGAAAAAACTTCTGATGCGCTTACAGAGTTAGATGAAGACGTACGTGAAGCCATTTTGGGCAACCTTTCGCCAAAAGAAATAGCTGTTGAGCTAGAAGAACTAGATACGGATGATGCTGCTGATATTATAGGAGAATTACCCAAAAGTATTGTACAAGAAGTAATCTCTGAGATAGACGACCGTGAACACGCCAAGGACATTGTAGATTTATTACGCTATGATGAAAGTACCGCTGGTGGTTTAATGGCAAAAGAATTGGTAAAGGTTAATGAAAATTGGAATGTACTCACCTGTGTAAAAGAAATGCGCATACAGGCAGAAAATGTTACGCGCGTGCACAGTATCTATGTAGTAGATGACGAGGATAAATTAAAAGGTAGACTATCTTTAAAAGACCTACTTACCACAAGTACCCGTGCCAATATTAGAGACGTTTACATTAATAAGGTAGATTCTGTTAACGTTAACGAGAAACCAGAAGAGGTAGCTAAAATCATGTCTAAATATGATTTGGAAGCCATACCCGTAGTAGATGAAATAGGACGCTTGGTTGGCCGCATTACCATTGATGATATTGTAGACGTAATACGGGAAGAAGCCGACAAAGATTACCAGATGGCGGCCGGTATTTCTCAAGATGTAGATTCTGATGATAGTATTTGGGAGTTAACGCGTGCCCGCTTGCCTTGGCTTATTCTTGGCCTTTTTGGCGGTGCAGCAGCCGCGGTAATAATGGGTGGTTTTGAAGAAATGTTTAAGGCTTACACCATCCTATTCCTGTTTACGCCACTTATTGCGGCCATGGCTGGTAATGTTGGGGTACAATCCAGCGCCATAATTGTACAAGGCTTGGCCAATGATGATATAAAGGGGAGTATAAGCAACCGTTTAATCAAAGAAATGCTTTTAGCATTACTTAACGGGTTTATCCTTTCTATTTTATTACTATTGTTTACTTGGCTTTGGAAAGGGGATTTAATGACTTCTATTGCCATCTCCATTTCTTTGATTGCGGTTATTGTAGTAGCCGGGTTTATTGGCACTTTTGTACCACTTTTTCTAGATAAAAGAGGTATAGACCCTGCCATAGCAACCGGGCCGTTTATAACCACCAGCAATGACATTTTTGGCATTCTTATCTATTTTAGCATCGCCAAGCTTATCTTAGGTTTATAAGAGCGGCTAAGAGCAGTAAAGTAAATTGGCATGAAATCGATAAACATTCAACAAAAATTTGAACAATTCGAAGCTAAGTGGCACCCACAACAAATTGGCGTGGTAGACCAAATGCAAGTGTTGTTGGCTAAATTACAAGGAGAGTTTGTTTGGCATAGCCATGAAAAAGAAGACGAACTTTTTCAGGTAGTAAAGGGCACCCTATATATGCAATTTAGAGACCGAACAGAAATAGTAAAAGAAGGTGAAATCATTATTGTGCCAAAAGGTATAGAACACTGCCCATTGACCAAAAACAATGAAATTGTAGAGGTCTTGCTTTTTGAAAAACTAACTACCGCACATACGGGCAAAACAAAACACCAACTTACAAAAACAGCATATCCTAAAATATGAAAGTACTTCATTTAGATACCAATCACGCTATATTAATCCAGGGTTTTCAAGAACTGGGCTGGGAAAATCATGAAGATTACACCAGTACCAAAGAACAGATTGAGGCTAAAATCCACGAATATGATGGTATTATAATTAGAAGTAGGTTTACCATTGATCAGCAGTTTTTAGACGCGGCAAAAAATTTAAAGTTCATAGGCAGGGTTGGTGCAGGTTTGGAGAACATAGATATCCAATACGCCAAAAGACTAGGCATATTTTTGGCCAGCGCACCAGAAGGAAATAGAAATGCGGTTGGGGAACATGCCTTAGGCATGTTGCTTTCCTTAATGAATAAAATGAATAAGGCCCATAGAGAAGTCTTGAACGGCCAATGGAATAGAGAGGATAATCGCGGCGTAGAATTAGACGGAAAAGTTGTGGGCATTATAGGCTATGGTAATATGGGCAAAGCTTTTGCAAAAAAATTACGTGGTTTTGATGTAGAGGTTATCTGTTATGATATTCTTGGGGGTGTAGGCGATGAAAATGCCAGACAAGTAGGTATTTTAGAGTTTAAGCAACACGCTGACGTGGTAAGCCTACATGTACCACAAACCGAAGAAACTATTGGCATGGTAGATGCTGAATTTATATTTGGGTTTAATAAACCATTTTGGATTCTAAACACCGCACGTGGCACGTGTATTAAAACGGAAGATTTGGTAGTAGGCCTAAAAGAAGGTAAAATCTTAGGTGCCGGGCTAGATGTTCTGGAATACGAAAAAAAATCTTTTGAAGATTGGTTTACTAAAAGTCCTAAACCTTTTGAATATTTAAAGCAAGCAGACAATGTGCTTTTAACCCCTCATGTAGCGGGTTGGACCGTAGAAAGTAAAATTAAGTTGGCACAAACCATAGTAGACAAGGTAAAAGCTCAATTTTCTTAACTTTATTGGTCTAGCCAATTTAGTTAAATGACCATAGAAGCAAAAACCGTAGAAGAATACATTTCTAAACTACCAGAAGAAAGCAAGCAAGCTGTAACCAAACTAAGAGATACCGTAAAAGAAAACCTACCAGATGGTTTTGAAGAAGGTATTTCGTATAGTATGATTGGGTTTTATGTACCCCATTCGGTTTATCCTAATGAGTACCATTGTAACCCCAAATTACCCTTGCCGTTTATAAATATTGCTTCCCAAAAAAATTATGTTGCCCTGTACCATTCTGGTTTATATGCAGATAAACAAGTATTGGACTGGTTTGTTACGGAATATTGCAAGTACGCAAAAACAAAACTAGATATGGGTAAAAGCTGTATTCGGTTTAAGAAAATGGACCAAATACCTTACCCCCTAATTGGGGAATTAGCACAAAAAATGAGCGCCAAAGACTGGATTAATATATATGAGAAAAATCTAAAGCGCAAATAAATAGGCGGCACAAATAATACCGCCACCTAACCTTTTTAGTGGCGAGTTAGAAATACATAAAAAGATGAAAAAACGAGTTACAGGATTGGGCGGAATCTTCTTTAAGTGCGATGACCCAGATAAAATTAAAAATTGGTACAACAACCATCTAGGCTTAAACACAGATCAATACGGCTGTAGTTTTTGGTGGAAGGACAAGCAAGGTAATGATGCCCTAACCCAGTGGAGTCCCATGAGTAAAGACACCAACTATTTTGAGCCTAGCCAAAAACCGTTCATGATAAATTTTAGGGTAGAAAACCTTAAAGAATTACTTGCAACGCTAAAAAAAGAAGGCGTTACGGTTATTGATAAAATTGAAGAATTTGAGTATGGTAAGTTTGGCTGGATACTAGACCCAGAAGGCAATAAAATAGAACTTTGGGAACCTGTAGATCAAGCTTTTCTGTAGGTATTGATTTATTTGCTACATTTATTCCAGATTAACCAACAATTAGAAAAACAATGTCTGAAGAAAACAAAGACCTAGGCGATAAAGCCGAAGAAGCATTTGATAAAGCAAAAGAGGCGGCCAAAGAAGCCGCAGAAGATGCAAAAGATGGCGCTAAAGACTTTAGTGAAGGCGCTAAAAAAACTGCTAACGAATTCGCAGAAGGTTTAAAAGGTGCAGGTAACGCTGAGAATAAAAAAATACTTGCTGGAATTTTAGCTATAGTATTAGGGTGGTTAGGTGTTCACAAGTTCATCTTAGGGTATCAAAAAGAAGGAATTATCATGGCCGCTATTGGTGTGGTGGGTTGGTTTCTTTGTGGAATACCTACATCAATAGTAGGTTTAATTGGTTTAGTAGAAGGTATCATCTATTTAACAAAGTCAGATGAGGAGTTCTACAACACCTACCAAGTGGGTAGAAAACCTTGGTTCTAATAGTATAAGCCGGCTTATTGCCGGCTTTTTTGATGTTTTATTAATCGCAATATTACGATTATATGGTTATAAGAACTATGCAAATAGAAGATTGGCCCAGTGTTGCCCGTATTTACAAAGAAGGATTGGCAACTGGTTTTGCTAGTTTTGAAACTGATGTTCCAGATTTTGACACTTGGTCTGCCAAGAAATTAAATTTTTGTAGACTGGTAATTACAAAAAATGAAGAAATTTTGGGTTGGGCCGCCCTATCTCCCACTTCAACACGCATGGTTTATAAAGGTGTTGCAGAAGTGAGTATTTATGTCTCCAAGCGGGCTCAAGGTAAAGGCTTGGCCCAATTGCTATTTAAAGCGTTAATTACCGCCAGTGAAGAAAATGGAATATGGAGTTTGCAATCCAGTATTTTCCCAGAAAACAAATCTAGCATTAGGTTACACGAGAAAATGGGTTTCCGTTATTTGGGCAAACGGGAACGTATAGCTAAGACCATAGAAGGCATATGGAAAGATAATTTGCTATATGAAAGAAGAAGCGATACCGTAGGTACTGCTTAAGCGTCTTTATTTTGATTGGCCTGTTCTTGCATGGCCTCCATATGCTTGCGTTCCAATTCTGCCTGAAACTCCTCCATAACCGGTTTAACCGTGCTTTCTGGCAAATCTGCAATTTTAATATACATTAATCCATCTACAGAATTATTGAACAAGGGATCAACATTAAAAGAAACCACTTTGGCATTCTGTTTAATATATTTTTTTATCAATACGGGTAAACGCAAACTACCTGGCTCTACTTCTTCAATAAGCTTATCAAACTTGTTTAAATCTGCCTGTGTTTCATCAAAAACAAATTCTTTATCGGCATCTTTAAGCTTCACCTTAAATTCCTTTTTAGGTCTAACATATTGGGCTACGTACGGATCCCAATAATGCGACTTCATAAACTCTATCATCAAGGATTTAGAGAAGTTAGAGAATTGATTGCTAATACTAACCCCGCCAATTAAATATTTATGCTCCGGATAACGTAGCGTGGTATGTACAATTCCTTTCCACAATAAAAACAAAGGCATGGGTTTTTGCTGGTATTCGGCCACAATGTATGCCCTTCCCATTTCAATACTATCTCGCATCATTGGGTACAGTTCCGGCTCAAACCGGAATAAATCTTGTAAATAGAAGCCGTCTATTCCATATGCTTCAAAAATTTCAGAACCAAGACCCATGCGGTAAGCGCCCACTATTGCCTTTTGCTCATCGTCCCATAAAAACAAATGATGGTAATACGTATCAAAGTGGTCCAAATCTATAGCATTGTTGGTACCTTCTCCAATTGCCCTAAAGGTTACCTCACGCTGCCTTCCTATTTCTTTTAGGATAAAGGGCATGTCTTTTTCTTGAGCTAAAAAAACTTCGTAGTTTTTGCTCTGTAACAGTCTTAAATCCTTTTCTCTTAGCTTCTCAATTTCGCCTTGGATTACCTCGGTACGAACTGCAGAAACAATTTTTTTAGGGGGCTTAGGTATTTTTAAAGATGAGGGAACCTTGTCTATAAAGCGCTCTTTTTCAAAGGCATTAGACAACAAATATGTTTTTTTACGTAGTAACTCGGTAAAGCTTTCCAAAGTTGGTTCTTCTTGTTGTACCGCTACGGAAATTGGCTTTCCAATACGCACTTTAATGGGCCTTCTATTCTGTGTGGTCAATTCTGAAGGTAATTTTGCCGTTCTAAACACATCGTCTATTTTGGATAACCTATAAAACAACCGACTATTTTTTGCATGAAAATAGATAGGTACCACGGGTACTTCTGCCTTTCGTATCAATTTCAACGCGGCTTCTTCCCAAGGCTTATCTACCACTAATTTTCCATCTCTGTAGGTAGATACTTCCCCAGCAGGAAAAATACCCAATGGATGGCCATTGCGCAAATGTGCCAATGCGTTTTTAAACCCAGCTACACTACTCTTGGCATCCTTGTGATTTTCAAACGGATTAACAGGCATTATATAGGACCTTAACGGCTCTATCCTATGTAATAAAAAGTTAGCTATTATCTTAAAATCTGGTCGCTGACCTAATAAAAGTTTAAGTAACAACACCCCGTCTATGCCGCCAAGCGGATGGTTAGAAATAGTAATAAAAGCCCCGTCTTTAGGCAAACGTTTTAAATCCTCTTCTACAATCTCAAAATTAATTTCGTAATGCTCTAAGATTTTATCTAGGAACTCAGGAGCGTCTAAATCCTTATGATTATCGTAAAACCTGTTTATAGTGGTAATCCGGGTAACTTTCATTAGTAACCAACCAATGAATGTTCCAATAAAACCATACTTCTCTAGGTGTAAAACCTGCGCTACTTCTTTTGCGGAAACCAATCCCATTATCACTATATCTAAACGTAAATATAGAAAAATAGAAAGAGGAAGTAGGCCGCCTTAACCTTATTTTACGACCAACTGCGTAGTTTGTTTTCCACGTTGCTCTACAAGTACCTCATAACCATTAAGTACGGATTTTACCGCCTCTTCAGTAAAATGTCTTACCGTGTATAAGGAAACCTCTTCATGACAAACCACTTTAAACTTCTTTTCCAGTTCTGGCAAAACCGCGGACAGCCCACAAAATTTATTATCTACACAAACAGAAAAACTAATGGCGGAGTTCTGTATTAAATCTACTTTTAAACGGTGTTCATGAAATAATTTAAACAGCTCGCTTATATTGTTTTCTACAATAAAAGAGAAATCTAAAGAAGATAACTTTAAAAGAACTTGGTTTTTCTTAACAATAAAACAAGGTACTTCTGGCTCAATTTTAACCCCTTTACCCACGGTTGTACCAGGCTCTTTTGGGTTAATAAAGGATTTTACATGCAAAGGAATTTCTTTGCGCTGCAATGGCTGTAGCGTTTTGGGGTGTATTACCGAGGCACCATAGAATGCCAACTCTATAGCCTCTCTGTAATTTATTTTATTTAGTAATTGGGTTTCTGTAAAGTGTCTGGGATCTGCATTTAATACACCGGGTACATCTTTCCAAATGGTAACAGATGCTGCATCCAAACAATACGCTAAAATTGCTGCGGTATAATCAGAACCTTCCCTACCTAAAGTCGTGGTAAAGTTATTTTCATCGCTTCCTAAAAAACCTTGGGCAATGTTTAACTTAGACTTATCCACAGTTGTTTTTACCGCTGCTTCAGTTTTTTCCCAATCTACTTGGGCGTCTCTATAACTGTTATCTGTTTTAATTAACTCCCTTACATCTAGCCATTGATTGTCTAAACCAACTTCTTTAAGATAAGCACTAACAATAGTGGTAGAAATTAACTCACCGTAACCTACCACTTGGTCATAAACAAAGGCATATTTAGGCGACTTGTTCCAGATTAAAAATCCTTTAACCTCTTCTATTAGCCTATTTACCGCATGGTGCACCTCGTGATTTTTAGCCTCAAACAGATCGTTAAGTATTGTTTTATGATAGGTTACCAATTCTTCAATAGCAGCATCCATATCGGGTTTGTCATTAAAATAACCATTAACCACGCGCTCCATGGCATTGGTTGTTTTGCCCATTGCAGAAATTACCAATAGCGTATTGGTATGCCCTACCGTTCTTAGAACATTAACAACATTCTTAACACCCTCGGCATCTTTTACAGAAGCCCCACCAAACTTAAATATTCTCATATATTTTTTATCACCGTCCTGCTTTTAGGACTATACGTTAAAATAATTATCTATTGCATCTTTGCGCAGGTGTACCACGTCCCAATCTCTCTTGACATCTGCACCTTTGCTTTTATAAAAACGTATGGCCGGGCTATTCCAGTCTAAAACCTCCCAGCTAATACGCCTAACTTTTTTCTCTTGACCGTAAGCTACTACAGCATCTAGCAATAAAGTACCAATACCTTTACCCCGGCTAGATTGCGTAACTATTAAATCTTCTAGGTGTATTATAGGACCTTCCCAAGTAGAATATCTTGGATATACCAAAGCCATACCAACAATCTCCTCGCCCTCTTGGGCAACAAAACAGTGGTACAAGGGTTTTTCTCCAAAACCTGCAGCTGCTAATTCTTCTTCCGTTACATTTACGGCATTGGGTTCCTTTTCAAAAACGGCCAATTCCATAATCAATCTATAAAGACTTGGCACATCTGCTTTTGTAGCTGTTCTGATAATTGTTTCCATATTGTTGCAAATAAAACAAATAGTTATAATACTTCACAACATGGAACACTCGAAAACGTTGTAGTTTCACAAAATGTACGATATTTGCCTTTAAATAACACAACACACATTCATGTTCCAAAAGAAACACCTAACCATGGGCGAGTTCATCATCGCCAATCAAAACTCCTTTAAATACACTTCTGGCGAACTATCAAGACTATTAAATGGTATCCGTTTAGCGGCAAAAGTAGTAAACCATGAAGTAAACAAAGCAGGCCTAGTAGATATTACCGGGGCCGCCGGTGAAACCAATATACAAGGAGAAGACCAACAAAAACTTGATGTACTGGCTAATGAAAAGTTTATCCAAACATTAAAAAATCGTGAAATTGTTTGTGGTATTGCTTCTGAAGAAGAAGATGATTTTATCACCATCAATAGTTTTGACGAAAATCACCAAAACAAATATGTGGTTCTTATAGATCCATTAGATGGTTCTTCTAATATAGATGTAAACGTTTCCGTAGGTACTATTTTTTCTATATACCGCAGGGTTACGCCGGTAGGTACACCGGTGACCATGGAAGACTTCTTACAGCCAGGCAACAAGCAAATTGCTGCGGGCTACATTATTTATGGCACCTCTACCATGTACGTGTATACAACTGGGCATGGCGTAAATGGTTTTACCCTAAACCCTGCTTTGGGCACCTTCTATTTAAGTCACCCAAACATGCAATTCCCAGAAGATGGTACAATTTACTCCGTAAATGAAGGTAATTATGTACACTTTCCGCAAGGGGTAAAAGACTATATAAAGTATTGTCAAAAAGAAGAGGGAGATAGACCATATACCTCCAGATACATTGGTTCTTTGGTATCGGACTTTCACCGTAATATGATTAAAGGTGGTATTTATATGTACCCACAAACCAGCAAAGCTAAAAATGGTAAGCTACGTTTATTATACGAGTGTAATCCCATGGCTTTCTTAGCAGAACAAGCCAATGGCAAAGCAAGTGATGGCACACAAAGAATTATGGATATAGAACCAACGGAGCTACACCAGCGTGTACCTTTTTTCTGTGGCAGTAAAAATATGGTAGATAAGGTCGAAGAATTTCTCCGACCTTAGTTATTGTAGATAGGGCTATTTTCTTGCCATTACATATTGGTAATCCTCAAAAGAGATTTTACCAGAAAATAGCTCTATTGATTTTTTTATGATCACTTCAGACTGTTCTGAGGTAAATCCTAGTCCTAAAGCATACCGCTTAACCATTCGGTGCTGTGATTCGTCCATCTCATTATCCGAAAAGATAATTTGAAAAAAGTCATGAAGTCGCTTTAAACGCTTCTCTGCGCTATGCGGTGTCTCAATAGGATATTTATTCTCTTTATCCAAGATTTCGGCATACTCTGCATCACTAATATGCAGTCTAAAAGCAAACTTGTCCAAAACAGCTTTTTCTTCCGGATTAATTTCTCCGTCCACAGCAGCTAATGTAGCCAAAGTAGCAAAGTGGGCCACTTCTTTTCTTCTTTCTCCGTGCTCGTATAAATCTATAATTGGCATCTTCAAATTTTTGTTCCGCAAATATAGTTTTTATGGATAAATGCCACAGTAAGAAATGCTAGAAAGAATTCGTAAATTCACACTGCTATGAAAAAAACCTTATTGGAATTTACGAACCGAGGCATTTACTGCCATCCGGCAAAGGTATATTTAGACCCTTGGAAACCGGTAGACAAAGCCTTGATAACCCATGGCCATGCAGACCATAGCCGCTGGGGACACCAACAATATATTACACACAACAGCAACGTTCCCATTATAAAACACCGGCTAGGAGATATAAATGTTTCTGGTGTAAACTGGGGACAACCCTTTACCATAAACAATGTAAAATTCACCTTTTACCCTGCAGGACACATCATTGGTTCTTCCCAGATAAAAGTAGAGCACAAAGGAGAAATCTGGGTATTTACGGGGGACTATAAATTAGAGGACGATGGGGTAGCTACACCTTACGAATCCGTAAAATGCCATAGTTTTATCACCGAATGCACCTTTGGCCTACCCGCTTTTTTATGGCGGCCACAAACCGAAGTATTCACGGACATTAACAACTGGTGGGCCCAGAACAAAGCCAACGGCCAAACCTCTATTTTATTCGGATATTCATTGGGCAAGGCACAACGCCTGTTAAAGCATTTAGACCCCAGCATTGGCAAAATCTATACCCATGGTGCCATTGAGAATATGACGGAAGTTTTACGCCCATTAGTGGATTTCCCAGAAACGGAACTAATTACAAAAGATACCAAAAAGGAAGCCATAAAAGGCAATTTGGTGCTAGCACCGCCTTCTGCGCACGGCAGTACTTGGATACGTAAAATGGTTCCCTTTGTTACCGCTTCTGCCAGTGGTTGGATGGCCTTTAGGGGTGCACGCCGCAGACGCGCCATAGACAAAGGTTTTGTGTTGAGCGATCATTGCGATTGGCCATCATTGCTCAAAGCTATTAAAGACACAGGAGCAGAAAAGGTAATTTGTACCCACGGTTATACTGATATTTTTTCTAAATACTTGCGCGATTTGGGTTATGACGCCCGTACAGAAGCTACACAATTTGAAGGAGAAAATGCCGAAGTGAATGCAGAACCCGAAACCCAAGAATCGGCATGAAGCAGTTCTCCCAACTTATAAAAACCTTGGACGGCACCAACAAGACCAATGTAAAAGTAGCGGCCTTGGCTAATTATTTTGCTTCCGCTACAGACCAAGACAAGGTGTGGACCATCGCCATATTATCTCATAGAAGGCCTCCGCGCCCGGTAAACACTACTTTGTTGCGCGAATGGGCTTCTGAACTTGCGAATATTCCGCTGTGGCTTTTTGAGGAAAGCTATCATATTGTTGGTGATTTGGCAGAAACCATTGCCTTGGTTGTACCTCAAGACGAAACCGCGACAGACAAATCATTGACCCAGTTTTTGCAAGAAATGATTTGGCTCAAAAAACAGGAAGATGCTGATAAAAAAGTCTACCTCTTCGCCAATTGGAAACAATTGGATTATTACGGTCGTTTTGTATTTACCAAACTGATTACCGGGGGCTTCCGCATTGGGGTAAGTCAAAAATTAATGACCCGAGCTTTGGCCAAGGCTACCGGTATAGATGAAGATATCCTTGCCTACAAACTAATGGGGAATTGGGACCCGAATACCATTAGTTTTCAAGATTTGGTATTGGAAGAAAAGGCCAGTGATTTCCTTTCCAAACCCTATCCTTTCTATTTGGCATATGCCTTGGAGGATGAGCCCAAGGATTTAGGCGATGTTACCCAATGGTCTTTTGAACACAAATGGGATGGCATTCGTGCTCAGGTTATTCTTCGCAACAATGAATTGTTTGTTTGGAGCCGTGGAGAAGAATTGGTAACGGATAAATATCCGGAGTTTGAAGCGTTTGTGGGAGCTATCCCTAACGGTACTGTTCTAGACGGCGAAATTCTACCCTATCCCAATGGGGAAATTGGTACGTTTAACGATTTGCAAACCCGTATAGGACGCAAGACAGTATCCAAGGCTTTGCTTAAAAAAACTCCTGTTGTGTTAAAGGCTTATGATCTGTTGGAATGGGAAGGTAAAGATTGCAGGGAATTACCCTATTTAGAAAGGCGAAAGCTGCTAGAACAACTGCATAGTCAAGTAACCTCAGCTAAGGGTGCACCTCTATTGCTATCCCAAAAAATGGCATTTAATTCATGGGAAGAAGTAGCCGCAGAACGGGAGACCTCTAGAGAAAAACGCAGTGAAGGCCTCATGCTAAAGAAAAACGCTTCCCCCTATTTGGTAGGCCGTAAAAAGGGCGACTGGTGGAAATGGAAGGTAGACCCACTATCCATAGATGCCGTACTTACTTATGCCATGAGGGGCCATGGTAGGCGTAGCAACCTGTTCACTGATTATACCTTTGCCCTTTGGGACGAAAATGAAGATGGCGAAAAAGAGCTGGTCACCTTTGCAAAAGCCTACTCCGGACTTACGGATGCCGAATTCCGAAAAGTAGACGCTTGGATAAAGAAAAACACCTTAGAACGCTTTGGACCGGTACGCAGCGTAACCCCACATCATGTCTTTGAAATTGCCTTTGAAGGCATAGCGCTTTCCAAAAGACACAAAAGCGGTGTTGCCACAAGGTTCCCAAGAATTTTACGCTGGCGGCAAGACAAGAAAATTGAAGAAGCCAATAGCTTGGAAGATTTAAAAGCTTTGATTCCGAATGGGGAGGGATAGTAATAGCAAAAAGATTGGCAAATCAGCAATGAAAAAGAAAAACCTAATTACTTCTAGAAGAGAACTAAGACAAAATCTCACCCCTGCTGAAGCACAATTATGGAAGTACATTCAAAAAAAACAATTAGCAGGCCGAAAATTTAGAAGACAACATCAAATAGAAAATTATATAGTAGATTTTTACTGTGCAAAAGAGAAAATTATTATTGAATTGGACGGAGAAATCCATTTTAACACGGTAAACAGAGAACAAGATTATCTAAGAGATAAACATTTAATGAAACTAGGATACAAAGTACTTCGTTTTGAAAATAAGCAAGTTTTTGAAGATTTGAAGCAAATACTAAATGAAATTGAATCTAATTTTAAGAACGTATAATAATTCCTTTCCCTTTGCAATGGGAAAGGTGGGGTAGCATAGCTACCTCGGAAAGGGAAAAAGGCAACCCTTCCGAATTGATTACCATCAATTCACCTTCCCTTAAGTAAGGGAAGGAACTAAAAAATGATATGACCCAAAAAGAATTATTCCATATAGCCCAAGATTGGTTTCAGCAGCAAGGTTGGAAACCCTTTCCGTTTCAAAAAGAGACCTGGAAAGCCTTTTTGGCGGGCAAACACGGCCTGCTAAATGCACCCACGGGCAGCGGAAAAACCTACGCACTTTGGTTCCCCATCGTTCTCAACTACATCAAACAAAATCCTGATTACAAGAACAAACACAAAAAGGGGTTAAAGGCTATTTGGATAACACCATTACGAGCCCTTTCCCAAGAAATAAAACAATCCGCAGAACGCATTACGGAAGATTTAGGCACTCAAATGACGGTAGGCATCCGCACGGGAGACACCAGCACTAAAGAGCGCGCCAAGCAACGCACTGCCATGCCAGATTTGCTCATTACCACACCAGAAAGTTTACAATTACTACTGTCTTCCAAGGATTATAAAAAAGTCTTTAAAAGCTGTTCCGCTATTGTGGTAGATGAGTGGCACGAACTTTTAGGTACCAAACGTGGTGTACAAATGGAACTGGGTCTTAGCCGACTCAAAACCATCTGCAAAAATTTACGTATCTGGGGCATTTCGGCAACCATTGGTAATCTAGAACAGGCCAGACAGGTGTTACTGGGTCCCATAAGTCCAGAACTGGAAAATTCCGTCATGGTGCGCGCCAACCTACAAAAGAAAATTACCGTAAAAAGCATCATCCCAAAAACCATGGAAACCTTTCCGTGGCGTGGGCATTTAGGCTTGCATTTGTTAGACGAAGTGGTCCCCATCATCAACAACAGTAAGACCACTTTACTATTCACCAACACCCGTAGCCAGTGCGAAATTTGGTTTCAGAAAATCTTGGAAAAGTATCCGGAATTCGCAGGGGAAATGGCCATGCACCATGGCAGTCTAAACAAGGAAACACGCTTGTGGGTAGAACAGGCCATTCGTAACGAAAGCTTAAAAGCCGTGGTGTGTACTTCTAGTTTGGATTTAGGTGTAGATTTTGCTCCTGTAGAAACGGTAATACAAATTGGTGGCCCCAAGGGCGTAGCTCGTTTTTTACAACGTGCAGGGCGTAGTGGGCACCGACCCGGAAAAGAGAGTGTTATCCACTTTTTGCCTACACATGCCATGGAATTGATAGAAGCTTCTGCCTTGCAGGTGGCCGTTAAGGAAAATGCGGTGGAAGACCGCCTACCCTACCTCAACAGTTATGATGTGTTGTTGCAATACCTCACCACTTTAGCAGTTTCGGATGGTTTTTACCCAGAAGAAATCTATCCTGAAATTCAGCAGACCTTTTGCTATCAAGGCATTACGGAAGACCAGTGGCAATGGCTCCTAAATTTTTTGGTCATGGGCAGCCAAAGTCTGAGCAGCTATGACGAGTACAAAAAGGTGGAAGTGGAAGCAGACGGCAAGTTTAAAGTGAACAATCGAGGTGTAGCTATGCGGCATCGGTTTCAAATTGGGACCATCGTAGGCGATGCTACCATAAGTGTTAGATACCAAAAAGGAGGATATATTGGTTCTATAGAAGAATATTTTATTTCGAAATTAACGCAAGGCGATGTATTTACTTTTGCGGGAAGAAACTTGGAGTTCATCCGTATCAAAGGCATGCAGGCCCACGTGCGAAATTCCAATAAAAAAACCAACAAAGTACCCAGTTGGATGGGCGGTAGACTCAGTTTTAGTGCCCAAATGTCCGAATTGCTACGCCAGGAACTCTATAAAGCCGCTGCCGACGAATTACAGGGGTCGGAATTGAAATCACTACAACCTATTTTTGACAAGCAACGTCAAGAAAGCATTGTACCCAAACCAGACGAATTTCTCATTGAAACCTTTAAAACCCGAGACGGGTATCATCATATTTTTTATCCGTTCGAGGGTCGTGCGGTACATGAAGCCATGAGCAGCCTACTTTCGTATCGTATAAGCCTATTAAGTCCAATTACCGCTTCTTTGGCCTTTAACGATTATGGTTTTGAGATGTTGAGCGATAAACCTATTGACATACAAGCCATACTGGATAATGATTTGTTTACTACAGATTACTTATTGGCCGATTTACAAAAGAGCCTAAACAGCAACGAAATGGCAAGGCGCAAGTTTCGTGATATTGCGGTAATCAGTGGAATGGTTTTTACCGGTTATCCAGAGAAAGGCGTAAAAATGAAGCACCTGCAAAGCAGTTCACAATTATTATTCGATGTTTTTCGGGATTATGAACCAGACAATCTTTTATTTCAACAGGCTTTTACCGAAACTTTTGAACATCAATTGGAAGAAGGCCGTTTGCGATTAGCGCTGGAACGCATCGCGCAGCAAAACATTATTTGGAAAAATTGCGAAAAACCTACTCCTTTTTCTTTTCCTATCATTACAGACCGATTACGAGAAAAACTATCTTCAGAAAAACTGGCAGACCGTATTAAGCGTATGACTCGCATGCTTACCAAATAACGGTTCGCCTATGTGTTAAAATTGTTAACCTAACCTTAATTTTTAGCACACCTCTATGACACAAAAACGCCGCACCTTTAAGCGTTTTTTTATTCTTAAACCCACTATATGAAAAAAAATTACGCGCTTCTCTTTTTAGCAACCCTCTTTTTTGGTTTTAGCGGCCTAGCTCAAGACCTAAGAATTACTGGGGTTATAGACGGTCCACTTAGCGGCGGACTACCAAAAGCGGTAGAACTTTATGCCGTTAATGATATTGCCGATCTTAGTTTTTACAGTCTTGGCTCTGCCAATAATGGCGGTGGAACAGATGGCGAAGAATTTGTTTTTCCGGTAACCAGTGTAACAGCGGGTTCTTTTATTTATATAGCTTCAGAAGAGGTACAATTCGCTTCCTTTTTTGGTTTTACTCCAGACTACGTGGATAGTACAGCGAATATAAATGGAGATGATGCTATAGAATTATTCTACCAGGGCACTGTAATTGATACTTTTGGCGACATCAACACAGACGGAACTGGGCAACCATGGGAGTACTTAGATGGTTGGGCATATCGTAAAAATGACACAGGCCCAGATGGAGCAACTTTTGTATTGGACAATTGGACCTACAGTGGCCCCAATGCCTTAGATGGGCAAACGAGTAATGCCAATGCACCAGTGCCTTTCCCAACCGCAACCTTTGGAGGCGGTCAAGTAGATATCATTGCCAATCCTACTAATTTCAACAGCTTGGCCATTAGCACTACTGCTATCGATTTAACATGGGCATTGAATCCAAATAACGATAATATTTTATTGGCATTTTCTACTACTGCCCCAATTACTGCTAGCCCAGAAGAAGGCATTCCTTATGTACCTGGAGAACAATTAAGCGATGGTAGTACCATTTTACTTTCCGGAAATAACAGTAGTTTTAATCATGTAGGTTTAACACCAAATACATCGTACTACTACAAAATTTGGTCGGTTTCTGACAGTTTTAAGTATTCTACTGGAGTAACTACTACTGCTAATACCCAATCTGACAGTCCAATTAGTGCAAATCTTATTATTACAGGCGTTTTTGACGGGCCGCTTTCTGGCGGTGTACCAAAAGGCGTAGAATTATATGCTACGGCTGCTATTGATGATCTATCTACTTATGGTTTGGGTTCTGCCAATAACGGTGGTGGTACAGACGGACAAGAATTTACATTTGATGCGGTTTCAGTAGCTGCTGGCACGTTTATCTATGTGGCCTCAGAAACGGATGGTTTTACCAGCTTCTTTGGATTTGAACCCGACTACACCACTGGTGCAATGGGAATTAATGGTGACGACGCCGTGGAACTATTTTTAAATGGTAATGTCATAGACGTTTTTGGGGATATTAATACCGATGGAACAGGAACAGCTTGGGACCATGTAGACGGTTGGGCATATCGTAAAGACAATAGCATAGCTAATGGTGGTTCTTTTGACTCCAGCAACTGGATATTCTCTGGAACGGATGCTCTAGATGGTAGCACAGATAATGCCACTGCCACTACACCATTCCCTACAAAAGCTTTTGGACCCGATTTATTGATTACTGGGGTTATAGATGGCCCACTTTCTGGTGGAACGCCAAAAGCTATGGAATTGTATGCAAGAAATGCTATTGCTGATTTAAGTAGCTATGCTGTTGGCTCTGCCAACAATGGTGGCGGTACGGATGGAGTAGAATTTACCTTTCCGGCCGTGAGCGTAGCGGCGGGAACATACATTTACGTTGCTTCTGAAACCGATAATTTTACCGCTTACTTGGGCTTTGCACCAGATTTTACTTCTGGAGCCTTAGCCATTAATGGGGATGATGCCGTTGAACTTTTTTACAACAATGAAATTATAGATGTTTTTGGCGATAGCAATACAGATGGCACAGGACAAGCTTGGGAATATCTGGATGGATGGGCCTACCGTAAAACAGGTACATTAAATAACGGCTCTTTTGTTTTAACCGATTGGAGTTTTAGTGGCACCAATGCGCTAGATGGCACCACTACCAATGCCACAGCAAGCGTACCTTACCCTGTTAAAACCTACGCTGGTGGTGATGGTGGAGTGGACGAAAATCCTGACGTAATTACTATTAGCGAAGCGCGAAATGCCGCAGAGGGCACCTTGGTTACCGTTACTGGCGTATTAACCGTAGCGGACGAATTTGGTGGTTCTGCATACCTACAAGATGCTACTGCGGGTATTGCCATTTTTGACCCTCAAGTTCATGGCGAGGGGCTATTCCAGATTGGAGACAGCATTACCGTTACCGCGGTACGTAGCTCTTTTAACGAACAACTACAACTAGGCCCGGTTACTTCGGTAAGTGCAAACGGCACCCCTAACCAACCCATTATTCCGGCAACGATAACCCTAGACCAATTAGGAGCGTACGACGGACAGCTGGTAAAAATTAACAATGTTAGCTTTCCTAGACCAAACGATTTGTTGTTCGGTAATAGCAATTATCAACTTACAGATACAAGTGGTACGGGTGAAATGCGAATAGACAATGACGTAACTGAACTTGTAGGTTTGGCACAACCAGAAAATTGCGGAGAAGTTATTGGAGTAGTTGGTAAATTTCGCGACTTCTACCAATTATTACCAAGACAACGCTCAGATTTGGCTTGTGCGCAACCGTATGAGAATCCACCTTTACCCATACCAGTAGACCCTGCTAGTACACTAGAAATCACTACGTGGAATATAGAATGGTTTGGAGATGACAGCAATTCGCCAGCGGCGGGCAACCCTAACTCGGACGCCATACAAAAAGACAGCGTTAAAACAATTATTCAGCAATTAAACCCAGACGTTTTAGCCGTACAAGAGATAGCAGACGAAGCTTTATTTACCACCATGGTAAACGAATTAGAAGGATACAGTTATGTGCTTTCTCCTGCCGTTTCTTACCCAGACGATACATCGGGCAACCAACAGAAAGTAGGTTTTATTTATAAGAATAGTACGGTAAACATTACGGATACCAAGGTGTTGTTAGAAAGTGTACATCCGTATTACAATGGTGGAGACACATCGTTCTTAACCGATTATCCTAGTACTCCAGACCGTTTCTATGCCAGCGGGCGTTTACCGTTTATGATGTCTACCCAAGTAACTATTGATAGTACTGAAGTTGATTACGACTTTATCGTGTTACATGCAAGAGCCAATAGCAGTAATGGTCCTCAAGAACGTTACGATATGCGTAAGTATGATGTTGAGATGCTTCGCGATAGCTTAAATCAATATTACCCTACGAACAACTTGGTTCTTTTGGGCGATTTTAATGATGATGTAGACGAAACGGTTGCAGATGGTATTAACACTACCCTTTCTAGTTACGAGGCCTACGTAGCAGATGCTACCAACTTTGATGTACTTACGGATGTTTTAAGCGAACAAGGTTTTAGGTCTTACGCGTTTAGAGAAAATATGATAGACCATATTTTGGTGTCTAACGAGGTAGCACCTAATTACATTGACCAATCTGCTCGGGTGCATTACGAATTTTACGATGGTGATTATACCAATACAGCATCGGACCATTTTCCTGTTTCTGTACGCATGCTCATTAAGCCACTAAGTTTGGAGCAATTGGCTAGTACGGACATCAGTTGTTTTGGAAACGCTGATGGAACGGCCAGTGTTAACATATCTGGCGGTGCAGCTCCGTATACATATGCATGGAGTAATGGCGCTAGTACCCCAAGTGTTTCTGGATTGGAAGCTGGTGATTATACCGTTACCATTACCGATGCGCTTTCTGCAAGTGTGAGTGCTAGTTTTACCCTAATGGAGCCAGCGGTTTTAGATGTGATTACTTCTGAAGACGTTAAGGTTTTTATTGGGTATAATGATGCCAATTGCACTACTCTTAGCATTCTGGAAACTATGGGTGGCACTGCACCCTACAACTACCTGTGGAATACGGGCGAAGCTACAGAGCAAATACATGTTTGCCCAGAAGAAACCACCACGTATAGCGTTACGGTTACCGATGCCAACGGTTGCGAAACCATAAAAGATATTACGGTAACTGTAGAAGACGTGAGTTGTGGCAACAACTACAGAAACCCTAAAGTTACTGTTTGTTTTAAAGGCAGAAGCCTTTGTGTTTCCAAAAGGGCTGCAGCACGTTTATTGGAAAAAGGAGCTACTTTGGGTAGTTGTGAGAATGTACCCCCTGTAGCGCAGGTAATTACCGCGAGTCCAAATCCGTTTAACTCCTATACCGAAATTAATTTTAGCACACCTACCCAAGAACGATACTATGCAGTTGTTTTTAACAGCTACGGACGTGTAGTACACCGAACTTGGATAAGAGAAGGATGTGAAAGTCAAAAACTATACTTAAATTACCTCTATAAAGGCATCTACTTTTTAAACCTTTATGAAGGTAGAGAGGTAGTAAAAAGCATTAAATTGATTAAAGAATAGCATACACACTTTCCAGATAATAGGTAACGCCCAGCATTATGCTGGGCGTTCTTTTTTTGGCTCGTATCTTTGCCATCTGGATTCTTGCAGTTGCTCAATGAAGATTACTATTTTAAATCAAAACTTTACCTTACATCCTTATGGGGCACTTTTCTGGCACGAAAAATCGTGCTTATTTATTAGCGATGTGCATTTAGGAAAGGTATCGCATTTTAGAAAATTTGGTGCAGCAGTACCCAAACAAGCAGTGCATCGGAATTATGTAATGCTAGATGAAGTCATCCAAACATTTCAGCCTTTTGAAATTTGTTTTTTGGGGGATTTGTTCCACTCTTCTTTAAACAAAGAGTGGTTGTTATTTGAGAATTGGGTCGCAAAGACTCCGGCTAAAATCACCCTAATTACCGGAAACCACGACATTATTGCCCCAGAAAAATTTGAAGCCTTACACATTGAATTGCATGAAGAGATACTAACGGAAGGCTTTCTATTGACGCATCATCCAGAAGAAAAAGAAGGCCACTATAACTTTTGTGGCCACATACACCCTGCGGTTAAACTAAAGGGGTTTGGCCGGCAGCATCTAAAACTGCCCTGCTTTTATAAAACGGACAAACAACTTATTTTACCTGCATTTGGGGAGTTTACGGGAACGTATGTTTTGACACCCCAACCAGAAGACGAAGTTTTTGTGTTGGCAGACCAACAAGTGATTAAGGTATAGCCAAAAGAACGCCTTTTTATAGCAATCCAGACCAACAAACCAGTACCATTTGCTTAATTTTCCCAACTAAATTGGCACAAATGGTAAAACGACTAACAATCATAAATGCATTATCTGTAGTACTGGTGCTTTTGGTAAATGCGCTTTCTCAAATTTACCGTTTAAACAACACCACTATTGGTGAGGTTAGTGCCCAATACGATAATCTTTTTACACCTGCAGGTTACGCATTTTCCATTTGGGGACTAATCTTTTTAAGCTTAATTGGTTATGCTACTTTTCAGGTTAGACGCGCATTTTTCAGTAAAAAAACAGACGAATTTATCCTACAAACCGGCTTTTGGTTCGCTCTAGCTAATATTCTAAATGCCAGTTGGGTGGTTGCTTTTAGTTATGATTTGGTTGGACTTTCCGTACTCATCATGCTAGGAATTTTGGTCTCCTTGATTCAAATAATACGAAATACGGATATGGAATGCTGGGATGCTCCCATAGAAATTATCGCTTTTGTATGGTGGCCCATATGTTTGTATTCTGGTTGGATAACCGTGGCTACCATCGCCAACGTTTCGGCCTACTTAACCAAATTGGGTTGGGACGGCGGCCCACTTTCTGAAGCAACATGGACTATTGTGATGATTATTGCCGCGGTACTCATCAACCTACTTATCATCCTAAAACGAAATATGCGCGAGTTTGCACTGGTAGGGATTTGGGCGTTGGCAGCTATTTACATTCGCCATAAAACCGCTCTTCCAAGTATAGCATTTACCGCTCTGGGCGGGGCCATTGTTTTATTTATTGCTACAGGAATCCACGCTTATCAAAATAGAACCACAAGCCCAGTAGAAAAATGTAAAGAACGCTGGGGGTTAAAATAACTACACCATACTTTTAGTATCATACACCCAAGATGGGTAAGAGAATATAGTGCCCTGTAAATCGTCTTCCGTCATTTTATGGTTTATGGCCAAGGCAAAAGTATTAATGGTCTCACCTGCATCCGGACCCAATAGGTGCGCGCCTACAATTTCACCTGTACGTTCATTCAACAAAATTTTATAGGCGTATACTGGCGCGTTCCATCGTTTAGCGTTAAACCAACTGCTAGCATCACCAGACTTTACAATTACATTTTTGTAACGCTTTTTAGCTTCCTCTTCGCTATACCCCACAGAAGCCAAATTGGGCAGGGTAAATACTGCAGAAGGAATAACCGGAACATCTATTCGTTTTTTCCTGTTCCTGATAATATTTTCTGCTACTACGTAACCTTCTCTCCCCGATAATGGCGTTAGAGGAAGGTTACTATCTGCTACATCGCCACAGGCATACACCAAATCATTGCTTTTACTCTGTAAGAAGGTGTTTACTTCTATACCATTGGCATTAAAATCTACACGCCCTTTTTCTAAGTCTAAGGCTTTTAACGCAGGCACTCTGCCTGCCGTATTAAAGACCATAGCTGTT
The DNA here is from genome assembly GCF_002072105.2 of Croceivirga radicis. Lineage (GTDB taxonomy): Bacteria > Bacteroidota > Bacteroidia > Flavobacteriales > Flavobacteriaceae > Croceivirga > Croceivirga radicis. The sequence continues at coordinate 4,352 of NZ_MTBC01000002.1, read as the reverse complement.
TTTAAATGGTGCTTTTTATCGCCTTGTTTGTAATATACTTTATAATTTTTTTTCAGTTTTTTTATAGTACTTGCCTTAGCATTCATAATAAATTCAATTCCCAAAGTTTTAGAATATGCTACTAAGCGCTCAACTAAGTCTTGGTCAAAACCCTTTAAAGGCAAATCTCCAGAATCTATGACCGTTACTTTTGCCCCTGCTCTGGCGGCTATATGCGCAAACTCCATCCCAACATAGCCACCGCCAATAAATACCAGTTTTTCTGGGAGTGTTTTAAGATTTAGGAAGTCGTCACTAGTATTTAAGTGTTTACTCCCGTTTATAGGCAAATTCACAGGTTCCAAACCGGTTGCAATTACAATATGGTCTGCCTTAATCATCTTACCTTCTACGGATAACGTATTTCTATCTAGAAATTTAGGCGATTGGTGGTACAGCGTTATACCCGCTTCTAGTAGTTTTTTTTCGGTGGCTTTGGGTACAGATTTAGTAAATGTACGCTTAAACTTCTGTAGCTTTTTCCAGTTGATCTCCATTTTACCTTCTAAGCCAATACCCTTTAATTGCGCTGTTTGCTGTAGTGCTTCAGTAGCAGCTAGTAGCACCTTTTTAGGGTCGCACCCCCTATTGGCACAAGTTCCTCCAAACGCTCGCTTATCGGCAATGGCCACCTTAAGGCCAGCTTTGGCACAACTAGTAGCCACGGTTTGCCCCGCAATGCCACTTCCTATTACAAAAACATTAAACTTCTTGGCTTCCATATAAAAAGTATTGGTCTCTTTTAAATTTACAAAAAGAGAATTTTGGCAAGGTGTTCATTTTTAGCGTCAAGGACTAACGCATTTCCATCAAAAATGGATGGCATCGATTTAGGAACGATGCGTATCTTTGCAATTCAAAAAAATTACAGGATTGACCAAAGCGTCCGTACTTCAGCTATTTGAACAGTCTCCTACCCTTAGGAAACTGCAAAACACTATTGCCCAAGATTCTGCATCGCCCTTAAAAACTACCGTTCAAGGCCTGGTAGGTTCTTCACTCTCATTTGCCTTAGCAAATACGTTTAAAACAGCCGAAAAGCCATTTTTGGTGTTGCTAAGCGATAAGGAAGAGGCCGCCTATGTACTTAACGATTTAGAACAACTACTAGGCGATAAGGATGTACTGTTCTATCCAGGCAGCTACCGTAGGCCCTATCAAATAGAAGAAACGGACAATGCCAATGTACTTTTGAGAGCAGAGGTGCTAAACCGGATAAACTCTCGTAAGAAACCTGCATTGATTGTTACCTATGCCGATGCCCTTTTTGAAAAAGTGGTAACCCGTAAAGAACTGGAAAAAAGTACGCTCAAAATTAAGTTGGACGATACCTTATCGTTAGATTTTTTAAACGAAGTACTATTTGAATACAAATTTAAACGTGTAGACTTTGTTACAGAGCCGGGAGAATTCTCTGTACGTGGGGGTATAGTAGATGTCTTTTCTTTTAGTCATGATAAACCGTACCGACTAGAATTTTTTGGTGACGAGGTAGATAGCATCCGTACGTTTGATGTAGAAACACAATTATCTACGGATAAGGTGAATAAAATTACCATTATCCCGAACGTAGAGAACAAAACCTTACAAGAAAGCCGACAAAGCTTTCTAAAATACATAGCTAACAATACGGTGATTTTTGCCAAAGACCTGCCTTTGGTGTACAATCGTATTAACGAAAATTTTGAACGTGCGGAAGAAAGTTTCAATAAACTAGGCAACGAGGTTAAACGCGCAACACCTGATGAGCTTTTTGCCAGCAGTGCATTGTTACAGGAACAATTGCATCAATTCAATCTGGTTCAATTGGGTCAATTAAATGCCAAGGATACCGAACGGACGGATATTATTCAGTTTCAAAATAAGCCGCAGCCTACCTTTAATAAAAAGTTTGAACTGCTCATAAATAACCTGAACCAAAACCATAAAGACGGTTTTGTTAATTTTATTTTCTGCGCAACGGAGCAGCAAGCCAAGCGTTTTGAAGATATTTTTAAAGACATGGAAGAAAAGGTACACTACCAAGCGGTAGTGACTCCAATATTCAATGGCTTTATAGACCAGGAACTAAAACTAGCTTGTTATACAGACCATCAGGTTTTTGAACGTTACCATAAATTTCACCTAAAGAATGGCTATTCTAAAAAGCAAGCCATTTCTTTAAAAGAACTCACCAAGTTAGAGGTAGGGGATTATGTAACCCACATAGACCATGGTATAGGTAAATTTGGCGGTTTACAAAAAATAGATGTAGAAGGCAAAAAGCAAGAAGCCATAAAACTTATTTACGGCGATAGAGACATACTCTACGTTAGCATACACTCCCTACATAAAATAAGTAAATACAACGGCAAAGATGGTGCGCCGCCCAAGGTGTTTAAGTTAGGTTCTGCCGCCTGGAAAAAGCTGAAGCAAAAAACCAAAAGTAGGGTTAAACATATTGCATTTAACCTTATAAAATTATACGCCAAAAGACGTACGGAAAAAGGGTTTCAATATGCGCCAGACAGCTATCTACAACACGAGCTAGAGGCTTCTTTTATATACGAGGATACACCGGACCAGGCAAAAGCTACGGAGGATTTTAAAAAAGATATGGAGAGTGAGCGTCCTATGGACCGCCTTATTTGTGGGGATGTAGGCTTTGGAAAAACCGAAGTTGCCATTAGAGCCGCTTTTAAGGCTGTGGACAATGGCAAACAAGTTGCCGTTTTGGTGCCTACGACCATTTTGGCTTTTCAGCATGCCAAGACCTTTAGAAAACGACTAGAAGAGTTTCCGGTTACCATAGACTATTTAAACCGATTTAGAACCACCAAAGAAAAAAGAGACGTTTTAGAACGCCTAGAAGCTGGCCAAGTAGACATTATTATTGGCACGCACCAATTGGTGAACAAGAACGTAAAATTTAAAGATTTAGGGCTACTTATTGTTGATGAGGAACAAAAATTTGGTGTAGCCGTAAAAGATAAATTAAAGGCGATAAAAGAAAATGTAGATGTTCTTACCCTAACGGCGACACCTATACCAAGAACCTTGCAGTTCAGTTTAATGGCAGCCAGGGATTTGTCTGTGATTACCACACCACCACCCAACCGTTATCCTATAGAAAGTAGGGTTATTGGTCTAAACGAAGAAGTAATAAGGGATGCGGTTTCTTACGAGATTTCTCGCGGCGGACAAGTATTTTTTATCCACAACCGAATAGAAAATATAAAAGAAGTAGCAGGTATGCTACAACGGCTGGTACCCGATGCTAAAATTGGCATTGGCCATGGGCAAATGGACGGTAAAAAACTAGAAGAACTCATGATTTCTTTTATGAACGGTGAGTTTGATGTATTGGTGTCTACAACCATAATTGAAAGTGGGTTAGATGTACCCAATGCCAACACCATATTTATCCACAATGCCAATAATTTTGGATTGAGTGATTTGCACCAAATGCGTGGTCGTGTGGGGCGAAGCAATAAAAAAGCCTTCTGTTATTTTATTACCCCTCCATATGAGTCCATGACACCAGAAGCCCGTAAACGTATTGAAGCCTTGGAGCAGTTTACGGATTTGGGAAGTGGGTTTAATATTGCCATGAAGGATTTAGAAATCCGTGGAGCTGGCGATTTATTGGGTGGTGAGCAAAGCGGTTTTATCAACGAAATTGGTTTTGAAACCTACCAAAAAATTCTTTCTGAAGCTATAGATGAGTTAAAAGAAAACGAGTTTAAGGAGTTGTACGACGAAGTGGAAGGGAACGACCGTAAAAAAGTCTATGTTAAAGAAACTACTTTGGATACCGATTTTCAGTTGTTATTCCCAGATGAGTATATCAATAACATTACGGAGCGTTTAAACTTGTACACCAAGTTAAACGAAACCACCAACGAAACCGAGTTGCAGCAATTTGAACAACAACTAAAAGACCGTTTTGGCGAGCTGCCAGACGAAGCGGTTGACCTTTTAAACTCCGTACGTGTAAAATGGATTGCCAACAAAATTGGCTTGGAAAAGGTAGTGATGAAAAAAGGTAAATTTGTGGGTTACTTTCTTGCCGACCAGCAATCCGATTTTTACCAAACCAGTGCCTTTACCCGCGTATTGCAATATGTGCAAACCAATCCTAATAAAGTAAAACTAAAAGAAAAAGAAACCCGAAACGGTTTACGCCTTCTTTTAACCATGGATCGGATTACCAACGTAGATGTTGCCTTACGTATTTTACAGCCTTTAGCTAATTAGGGTTGATGGTTGATGGTTGATGGTTGATGGTTGATGGTTGATGGTTGATGGTTGATGGTTGATGGTTGATGGTTGAT
>NZ_MTBC01000019.1 GCF_002072105.2 Croceivirga radicis | reverse complement strand
AAGGGCAGAAGGGCCGGTTCATGGTCTTGTGGCAAGTGTGCCGTAGGGCTTTCGGGACTGGAGGCATCAAAGGAGCCATTTCTCCATCGTTGCAATTGCCCGCCCCATAGCCCGCCAAAATACATGTAGTGTGTCCCATCGGTATCCTCAAAAACGGCGGGGTCAATACTAAAACTACCCTTTATGGCATTTGGCCTAGGGGTAAAAGGCCCTGTCGGCGAACCAGAGAGGGCCACCCCTATCCTAAAGATGCCCTGATGGTCCTTTGCGGGAAAAAACAGATAGTAGGTTCCGTTTTTATGTGCGGCGTCCGGGGCCCACATCTGCTGTTTGGCCCAAGGCACGTCGTCCACGTGCAGTGCCACGCCATGGTCCTTTGCCGGTGCCCCCACATGGTCCATGGACAGAACGTGGTAGTCCTCCATGGCAAAATGGCTTCCCAAATCGTCAAAGGCCTCGCCGGCATCGATGTCGTGGGATGGGTAAACGTATATCTTGCCCTCAAATACATGTGCGGAAGGGTCCGCGGTGTAGATGTGGGTCACCAAGGGCTTTGAAATGGCCTTTTGGTCCAGTATGTCAAAATCGATGTGTGCTGTACTTTCTTCGGGCATTGGGTCTGTTTTAGTTTTTTCGTCTTGTTTTCAAATCGTTCTCTATGGTGTTCTCCATGTCCTTGTTGATTACATAGAAGAATAGTAGTCCTATCCCCAGGAGGAAGGGTACGGCAGGGTATAGGCTCACCAATAGTTTTATCCCTTGCAATGCGGACTGCGGCTGTTGGGCGGCGGTGTTCCCCACCACTTTTGCCAGATAGCCGTGGGCCCCCAGTATATAGGTTACCAGTGCGCCGCCTATGGACAGCCCCAGCTTTAGGCCTATCATCATGGCGGAGAATATAATGGCGGTGGCCCTACGGTCGTTCCTCCACTCGGAATAATCGGCCACATCGGCGATCATGGCCCATAACAGGGGAATGGTCACCCCGTAGGAGAACCCATGCAGTACCTGTGCTAGGAACATATAGGCCACGTCCTTGGGGCCAAAGAAATAGAAAACGATTATGAAGAGGGTGGATACGAACAGGGCCAGGGCAAAGACGTCCCTTTTTCCATAGCGGTCCGCCAGTTTTTTGGAGAACCCGATGCCCACCATCATGAAGATGATGCCCCCGGCGTTGAAGAGCCCAAAGCCCGCGGCCGCGGCATTGTCCCCAAAGAAGTCCATGCCCGCTGCCGAGAGCGCGTCCAGTATGGGGGCAAGGAAGCTTGCCAAATGGGGTTGGTCCACGAAGTTCTCGAAATAATAGACATAGGACCCGCCCTTCATGGCCAAGGTAACGAATACCAATGTGGTGAGCAGCAACATGATCACCCATGGCCGGTTCTTGCTCAAATCCTTGATGTCCTGTAAGAAGCTGGATCTTTGTTCCGGTTTTGGGACGATGCGCTCCTTGGTTGCAACAAAGGTGGCCAGTAACATAAGGGTGCCGATGATGGCCAGATAGGTCATTACCGTTTCAATACCTGCGGCCTTGTCGCCCCCGCCCGCGGCCTGTATGATGGGCAGCATGAACACCTGCACGAAGAACTGGGCGAACATCACCGCCACGAACCGATAGGCCGAAATACTGTTGCGCTCCTGCATGCTGCCGGTAATTACCCCGCTAAGCGCGGCATAGGGCAGGTTGTTGGCGGCATATAGCAACAACAACAGGGTATAGGTGACACTGGCATAGATGAGCTTGCCCTTATAGGAAAAATCCGGGGTGGTAAAGGCCAAAAGGGCCACCACGCCCAAGGGCACGGCGGTAAATAGTATCCATGGACGGAACTTGCCCCATTTGCTATGGGTACGATCCGCCAGGGCGCCTATCAGTGGGTTAAAGAGAAAAGCTGCCACGGTGCCCACGGTAAAGATGACCAAGGAGGCATCACCGGTCTTGAGGCCATAGATATCCGTATAGAAATAGGCCAAGTAGGTCAAAATGGTCTGGAAGACCAGATTGGCGGAGAGGTCGCCAAGGGCGTACCCAACTTTCTCCTTAACGGATATCCTATTAGAATCAGGTTTCATATAAATGGTAGGCTTTAATAGAT
>NZ_MTBC01000018.1 GCF_002072105.2 Croceivirga radicis | reverse complement strand
GTGGAAGCAATTCCGTTTCCATCTGCACCATTTGCACCGTCTGCACCCGCTGGACCTTGTGGACCGGCTGGACCTTGTGGGCCTACTGCACCGTCCGCGCCATCATTACCTGCTGGTCCTTGTGGACCTGTCAAATCCGAAGTAGTAAAGCTGGTACCATCCGTATAATTTAAAGTAAATGTACCGTCATTATTATCTACTGTGGAAGCAATTCCGTTTCCATCTGCACCGTCTGCACCGTCTGCACCCGCTGGACCCTGAGGACCTACCGCACCGTCCGCACCATCATTACCTGCTGGTCCTTGTGGACCTGTCAAATCCGAAGTAGTAAAGCTGGTACCATCCGTATAATTTAAAGTAAATGTACCGTCATTATTATCTACTGTGGAAGCAATTCCGTTTCCATCTGCACCGTCTGCACCGTCTGCACCCGCTGGACCCTGAGGACCTACCGCACCGTCCGCACCATCATTACCTGCTGGTCCTTGTGGACCTGTCAAATCCGAAGTAGTAAAGCTGGTACCATCCGTATAATTTAAAGTAAACGTACCATCGTTATTATCTACTGTGGAAGCAATTCCGTTTCCATCTGCACCATTTGCACCGTCTGCACCCGCTGGACCTTGCGGTCCTGAATCTGGATTCACCCAACTATAATTACCACTTCCATCTGTACTTAATACTTGTCCGTTAACACCTCCCGTTGGTAATTCAATTTCGTTTTGATCATCGTTATCACCATCAACATAATCAACCGTAAAGTTTCCATTACCATCATCAGTAACCGTAATATCATTGGCGCCTACAACGGTTTCCCTGTAATTCGATAAATCGATAGGGGTTGCCGTTGGATCGTCACTAAGTGTTAAATTATCTCCTGTCAAGGACAAATCTTGTAACTCATTTGACGCATCATTATCGTTATTAGCAGGAATCAAGGTACTTGGATCTATATACTCCCAAGATGTACCATTCCATTGAATCATATCTCCCGCATTAGCACCATCCGCAAGTTTGCCTAAGGTAACCGCGCTATCTGCTAATTCGTCCGTATTTACGGCTCCCGTTGCAATTTCATTACTAGTAATCCCACCTGTAGCTACATCTAAAGTGTAAGGACTTACCGTTGAGCCAGCCCCTGAACGTACCAAAGTACCGTCTGTGGGCCCCACAACCTCGTTACCTATAACACCATCATTCTCAGTTACGGTTACAGAACCTAAATCTACCAAGGTCCATTCCGTACCATCCCATTGCATTACTTGTCCATTTGCAGTACCGTTGGCTAATTTTTCTAAAGCAACAGCATCATCTGCAAGCTCTGCAGTGCCTACGGCACCTGCTGCAATTTCTAAAGTAACATCCTCAAAAGTTGAATTAGCACCACCGGTTACTGTTAAATCTGAAGAAGAAATTGTTCCATCCGCTATTGCGGCTTCATCAATAGCAACTGTATATGCCGTATTATTTCCTGTTGTAGTTGGAGTCACGGATACACCATTACCCGCTACAACAGAACTAGTTGTCTGATTTGCTTGTATCGCAGGAGTTAAATCTAACGCCGTAGAAGCTTCACCATTTACCGTACTAACTAATTCGTTACTACCATTTAATGTTATTGTATTGCTATTAATGATATCTACAGGTGCTCCTGTAACACCATTTACCGTAGTGGTCAATTCATTTCCGCTACTAGCATTGGCTACAGTTGTAGTTGTGTCCACCGATAAATCAAAATCATCGCCAGTTCTTACTACTGTAACGGAACCGTCTGCTGAAGCAACAGTTTGTATCTCATTCAACGGATTGGAATCCTCGTCACGAATATCTATAGTAGTACTTGCACCATCTGTGATGGTTAATTCCACGCTTTCATTGGCCACACCACCTGCTCCTTGACCTAAGTCTTGGTCGTCTGTACCGTCTAGAGCATCTACGTACGCCTTTGTTGCAGCATCTTGTGCATTGGTTGGGTCGGCAATATTAGTAATAGCTGCTCCTCCACCGTCATTCCCGTCGGCCAATACTTCACTTAAGTTCTGTATTTCGTTCAACGGATTGGAATCCGAATCACGAATATCTATGGTAGTACTGGCACCATCTGTAATGGTTAATTCCACGCTTTCATTGGCCACGCTACCTACTCCTTGACCTAAGTCTTGGTCGTCTGTGCTATTTGTAGCTAATTCCGCCAAAGCCTCTTCAACGTTGTTAGCGGCAAAGTTACCCGCTGCATCGGTGATAGCTACTTCAGTTGCAGTTTGATCATCTGTACCTACAAATGTAATTGGTGTTCCATTCCCGTTATTATAGGTAAACGTGCCATTACCATTATTTGTTAGGTCGCCTTTTGCTATTGTTTGGGCAACACCATTTTCATTGGTATAGGTAAACGTACCATTACCATTATCTGCTATATTGGTAATTGTTTCAGCAATACTTACCGAAGCAACATTTAAATATAAACCACCGTCACTACCTACAGTAATGTCGTTATTAGCATCGTTGCTTACAAAATCAAAGGTTTGTGCTGTCCCTGTTTCATCTGTATAGGTGTATGTTCCATCCCCGTTATTTACCAAAGTGCTAATACTTGTATCGCTTATCGTTGTGGTAGTTCCCGATGCATCCGTAAACACATAGGTGCCATCGCCATTGTCCACCAAGGCAACCGTGCCCGCGGCAGCGTTGATTTCATCTATCGCGGCTTGTACGTCAGTCGCGGCCAAACCACTGGTGGTATTGTCATATGGATTGCTAGAGGCTCTGGTATCGATAGTCTGGGTGTTACCAGCTTCGTCCGTATACGTATACGTTCCGTCACCATTATCGGCTACCGTACTTAAACTTGTATCGCTTATCGTAGTCGTTGCTCCCGATGCATCCGTGAACACATAGGTGCCATCGCCATTGTCCACCAAGGCAACCGTGCCCGCAGCGGCGTTGATTTCATCTATCGCGGCTTGTACGTCAGTCGCCGCCAAACCACTGGTGGTATTATCGTATGGGTTACTAGAGGCTCTGGTATCGATAGTCTGGGTGTTAGCAGCTTCGTCCGTATACGTATACGTTCCGTCACCATTATCGGCTACCGTACTTAAACTTGTATCGCTAATGGTAGTTGTTGTACCCGATGCATCCGTAAATACGTAGGTGCCATCGCCATTGTCTACCAAGGCAACCGTGCCCGCAGCGGCGTTGATTTCATCTATCGCGGCTTGTACGTCAGTCGCCGCCAAACCACTGGTGGTATTATCGTATGGGTTACTAGAGGCTCTGGTATCGATAGTCTGGGTGTTACCAGCTTCGTCCGTGTAGGTGTACGTTCCGTCACCATTATCGGCTACCGTACTTAAACTTGTATCGCTAATGGTAGTTGTTGTACCCGATGCATCCGTAAATACGTAGGTGCCATCGCCATTGTCCACCAAGGCAACCGTGCCCGCAGCGGCGTTGATTTCATCTATCGCAGCTTGTACGTCAGTCGCGGCCAAACCACTAGTTGTATTGTCATATGGGTTACTAGAGGCTCTGGTATCGATAGTCTGGGTGTTACCAGCTTCGTCCGTGTAGGTGTACGTTCCGTCACC
>NZ_MTBC01000017.1:2500-5704 GCF_002072105.2 Croceivirga radicis | reverse complement strand
AAATTTCCACAAAAAAACCTGTAAAAAGTTTGTTGATTAATTGGGAAATGGTGTTACATTTGCAGCCCGAAAAACAACAAAGGGTTTGTTTTGAGGGAAAGTTCAAAAGCTCATTGACATACTGTTTTTTTTAGGTTTGAGGCTTGAAAAAAAATAATCAAAAAAGCATTGTGTAATCAAAAAAGAGGTTTTACATTTGCAGCCCGAAAAACACGGAGCGTGTTCAAGGGAAAAGTTCATGTAAAGTGTGTTTTTTGTTTCGCTAAAATCTTTTGAAATTTTTTTCAAAAAAAGCTTGCCAGATAAAAAAACAGTTGTAAATTTGCAGCCGCTTAACCAACGAGGTTGGCGTGCGAGACCGAAGGGAAGGATTGATATTAAGGAGTAGGATTCGGTTTCAAGGACAAAAAAGTTCATTGGACATATTGACAAAACGACAGCGTAAAGAGAATTACCATTTTGACGTCAAGGAACTTGGGGTTCGTGGGGTATCGCGAGATATTTAACGAACAACGATGGAGAGTTTGATCCTGGCTCAGGATGAACGCTAGCGGCAGGCCTAACACATGCAAGTCGAGGGGTAGCAGGAAAAAGCTTGCTTTTTTGCTGACGACCGGCGCACGGGTGCGGAACGCGTATGGAACCTGCCCCTATCAGGGGAATAGCCTTTAGAAATGAAGATTAATGCCCCATAGTAACAGTTTATCGCATGATTTACTGTTTAAAGAACTTCGGATAGGGATGGCCATGCGTATCATTAGCTAGTTGGTGAGGTAACGGCTCACCAAAGCAACGATGATTAGGGGCCCTGAGAGGGGGATCCCCCACACTGGTACTGAGACACGGACCAGACTCCTACGGGAGGCAGCAGTGAGGAATATTGGACAATGGCCGAAAGGTTGATCCAGCCATGCCGCGTGCAGGATGACGGCCCTATGGGTTGTAAACTGCTTTTATACGGGAAGAAACCACCCTACGTGTAGGGTGCTGACGGTACCGTAAGAATAAGGACCGGCTAACTCCGTGCCAGCAGCCGCGGTAATACGGAGGGTCCGAGCGTTATCCGGAATCATTGGGTTTAAAGGGTCCGTAGGCGGGCCAATAAGTCAGGGGTGAAAGGCCACAGCTCAACTGTGGGACTGCCCTTGATACTGTTGGTCTTGAGTTATAGTGGGGTTGCCGGAACATGTGGTGTAGCGGTGAAATGCATAGATATCACATAGAACACCGATCGCGAAGGCAGGTGACCAACTATATACTGACGCTGATGGACGAAAGCGTGGGGAGCGAACGGGATTAGATACCCCGGTAGTCCACGCCGTAAACGATGGATACTAGCTGTAGGGTTTTCGGACTCTGTGGCCAAGCGAAAGTGATAAGTATCCCACCTGGGGAGTACGTTCGCAAGAATGAAACTCAAAGGAATTGACGGGGGCCCGCACAAGCGGTGGAGCATGTGGTTTAATTCGATGATACGCGAGGAACCTTACCAGGGCTTAAATGTAGATTGCATGGAGCAGAGACGCTCCTTTCTTCGGACCATCTACAAGGTGCTGCATGGTTGTCGTCAGCTCGTGCCGTGAGGTGTCAGGTTAAGTCCTATAACGAGCGCAACCCCTGCCGTTAGTTGCCAGCATGTAAAGATGGGGACTCTAACGGGACTGCCGGTGCAAACCGTGAGGAAGGTGGGGACGACGTCAAATCATCACGGCCCTTACGTCCTGGGCCACACACGTGCTACAATGGCCGGTACAGAGGGAAGCCACCCCGCAAGGGGGCGCGGATCTATAAAGCCGGTCACAGTTCGGATCGGGGTCTGCAACTCGACCCCGTGAAGCTGGAATCGCTAGTAATCGGATATCAGCCATGATCCGGTGAATACGTTCCCGGGCCTTGTACACACCGCCCGTCAAGCCATGGAAGCCGGGAGTGCCTGAAGTCCGTCACCGCAAGGAGCGGCCTAGGGCAAAATCGGTAACTAGGGCTAAGTCGTAACAAGGTAGCCGTACCGGAAGGTGCGGCTGGAACACCTCCTTTCTAGAGACGATTGGCCCCACGGCCCCGTACTTTGGCGAAGGAAGGTAGTTTTCTTTAAGTTTTCGTTTTGTTTTTTGTCCATAACTATATTGTGGTCAATTATTGGACCTAAGAAGTCTCATAGCTCAGCTGGTTAGAGCGCTACACTGATAATGTAGAGGTCGGCAGTTCGAGTCTGCCTGAGACTACGAGTCGCGAGACTAAAAAGTGCTAAGTTCTGGGGATGTCCCCGAGAAGGTATTGAACAAAGGAAATTCTGGAAGTTGGTAATTCTGACATTCTAAATTCTGAATTCTAAATTCTGAATTCCGTGAATGGGGAATTAGCTCAGCTGGCTAGAGCGCCTGCCTTGCACGCAGGAGGTCATCGGTTCGACTCCGATATTCTCCACAAGGTCCCATTATCGAATGGGAGCCAAAAGTTCATTGACATATTGGGACGGAGCACGATACGTTTAGTATCGATGCGAAGTCAAAAGAAGAAACTTGAAAGCAAATAGTAGTAGAATACGAGAGTAGGATACAAAAAAATAGTAAAGATTACGAGGGGCACTTTATAAAGTAAAGTGCGACAAGCTAAGCAAGGGCGTATGGGGGATGCCTAGGCTACCCAGAGGCGATGAAGGACGTGATAAGCTGCGAAAAGCCACGGGGAACTGCACATGAGTGTTGATCCGTGGATATCCGAATGGGGCAACCCGCTATGTTGAAGGCATAGCATCGAAAGAGGCCAACCCGCTGAACTGAAACATCTAAGTAGGCGGAGGAAAAGAAAACAAGAGTGATTCCGATAGTAGTGGCGAGCGAAATCGGACCAGCCCAAACCAATGTTGTTCCGGCAATATTGGGGTTGTAGGACCACGACATTCTTTGCGTAACGAACTAGAACATGTTGGAAAGCATGGCCAAAGACGGTGATAGCCCGGTATAGGTAAGGCGCGTTAAAGATAGTGGTATCCTGAGTAGGACGGGGCACGTGAAACCCTGTTTGAATCCGGCGGGACCATCCGCCAAGGCTAAATACTCCTGGGAGACCGATAGTGTACCAGTACCGTGAGGGAAAGGTGAAAAGAACCCTGAACAAGGGAGTGAAATAGACCCTGAAACCATACGCCTACAAGCGGTCGGAGCCATTCGTGGTGACGGCGTGCCTTTTGCATAATGAGCC
>NZ_MTBC01000016.1 GCF_002072105.2 Croceivirga radicis | reverse complement strand
TTGTCCTATAATTTATAGTATGTAAACCCTTACAGCATGTTTTGTCTTACAAATATAACGCTAATTTACGCATTTTATGTTGTAAGGGCTACATTTTAACACTACTTTTTTTATCCTAACTTACCCCAATTACATATAAAGTTACCTGATATGAATCTGAAAACGAAAGGTATGCCAAGTCACTTTCTAACAATTGCAAACTTGTTTCTTGCGTTCCAAATTGTTGTGAGAGTGATACACCTACACTACCATCTAAAGTAACAACAGGATTATTTAACACAACACTTAACGGTACTGTATTGTTACCAGCTTCTAAAGGTATGCCGTTAATATTAATCATTTGACCAAAACCATTAGCCTGTTGGAAATCCATAACAATAACTACATCCTTATCCTGTACCGGTTCAGGTTCGCCCCAAGCATAAACGACAAGTTGGTATCTATTCAAACCACTGTTAAAAGTCATATCCGATAGGCTTATTAATAGCGTTTGTTCGTCGCTATATTCAGGGGTAAGCGTTAAACCGTAGTTATGTGAAACGTTTACCAAAGTTTGCCCTATAACTTCATCCATTTCAAATATGTTGTGACCCTGAACAATTGGCGCACCATTTAAAGTAGTATGCGCAGGGTGTCCGTCCGAGTGCGTAAAATCGAAATATATTGATACTTTGGGTTTTGGTTTAAAATCTTCCAAACTATTTTTTAATTGTACACGATAGCCCGTAAAACTATCATAAACAAGGGATTCCGCACGAGTGAATAATATATCTTCAACACCTTTTTCTATTTCGGTTAACTTATATAATAGTGTTGATGCGTCCGCAATATTTGCAAATTTGCCGTAATACACCGTTTTAGGATTAAAACTAAACGGTTCATTTGCCCCTTTAATTATTGGGGTTATCGATATTACCTCATTATCTGAATAAAGCCCTTTAAAGGCTTTTTCTATTTCGCAAAATGTAAAATCTATCATTTTTAATTTACTTTTTTAATCTTTTCGTAAGTTCTATAACCAGACATTCCAAGCATGGCCAGTAATATGCTTATTAATTGCCCTAATTCAATTACAGGCAAGGGATTAAGCTGTAAGCCTAAAGCATTTAAACCCCATTGCGCCAAGTCTCTAAATATAAAGTGATAGGCTAGGGCAGAGCCACAAACCCAACCAATAAAAGGACGCCAACCAGATACAAATATATTTTTGTGGCTTGCTTCAACTTTGTTGAGTTCTATTTGCGCCACGTCCATTTTTTGCAATTCCTTTATTAACTCTATTCTAAAGGCTTGTACTTTCGCTTCTTTTCCCTTAAATAATTCGATAAATTCCTTTTTGGAAAATAACGACATAACGGCATTTATTATAGTTGTAAACACTTGTTTTCTAGTTTATTGGTTAAATCTCTACGTTATTGAACCGCGGGGGTTGAGTAGTAAGTATTTTTTTACTTTTCGTCTTTATCGAAAAACTTTTTAATGTTCAAACCTATTGCAGTTACTAGCAATATAATTGTTAAACCTTTTTCGACTTGCAAAGCCATTGAGGACAACGCAAGGACGTTTAAAACATTTGCATCGATTATCCTCAAACTACAGTTAATTTAATTTGTTCCTTATGGTGCAAAGTGGTTAACGCATCATATTTTTTACTTAACGGCACGTAATAACCTAAAGATTTAGAAAACGGTTTTTGTCCATAAATAGCCCGTACAGCCTTTAATTGTTCGCCAGACAATGCATACACAAAATTTTCAATCCTTTCTTTTGAAAATATGGGCAATGCCATATATATAAAGAATTTACGAGCGTTGCAAACATCTTGTGTTGTGTGCGTTGCATCCATCTTTTTAAACTTGAATAACTCAACTGTAAAGCCTACCAGATAGGACACCACCAATACCAAGGTTGGTATTAATGCCATTTTAAGATATTGGTAAATTTGGGTTTTGCCCTTTGATTTTATTTTTGTCATCTTGTGATAAAGTATGGTTTAATATTTCTGTTAAATTCATTTCGCTGCCAAGGGCGTTAAATTCATCAAGGGTAATATTGTATGTTTTTATTCCAAATTCCGCCTTAACCTTAAAATAATCCGCCTTAGATAATGGCACTAATTTTTGAATAATGTTATCCTCATTCGTAAACATTGCGTGAATTTCTGCCTGAATAGCATTAGCAATGCTTTGCGCTTCATCCTTTGTTAATGTACTTGCAGCACCCTTTAAAGAAGAAAGCAAATAATTATAACCTTTTGCAATCGTACCCCAGATAAAGGAGATTAAAACGACAACCAGAGCCAACACCAATATTAATATAATGGGGTTGGTTTTGTAGTTATCTTTAAATAATGATACCAATTTTGCCATTAACTACAACCGCAACCGCAGCCCCCCGCACTTTTAGTGTTTAAGGTTTCATTTATACGTTGTAATTGTTCCGTTATTGGCTGTAGATTACCACCGCCACCAATAGCAGCAGAACCGCCACCACCTGAAACGGGCGCACCGCCTTTATCTTCAACAATAGGTTGTTGCCTTCCCTTGTCAATTTCGGGGGTTTCGTTTGGTATCTGTACCGTTTTGGTGCTACAACCCAAAAGGAAATAAGCAACCAAAGCACACAGGGAAACCACAAACGCCAATAGCGCATATAATATATTTTTATGTTGTTTTTTCTTTTTTTTCATCTTAAAATAGGTTTGTTGGGTCAATTAATTTGCCCCTTAAATAAAGTTCAAAATGTACGTGGTTTGTCATGGTAGTACTATAACGGGCTGCAATGTTATCCGCCAACGCAATCTTTTGACCCTCATTTATAATAGTTCCCACGGGTGCAAAATCCTTTATATACATTATTTTGGCTGTATAGTCAGAATACGAACGTAAGCCCCTAATTTCTATTAGTTTATAACTTAAATCCGAATATGCGTAACCGTGCCTAATAATTTCACAAGGGAAAGGAGCCAACACAACATCATTTTCCGCCATAGCGAAATCTATTCCTTTGTGTTTATGCTCACCCCTAGAAGCACCAAAAGAACCACACCCCCAATTATCGCAACCCCTAAAGGCTTTAATCTTATTTAATAATGTAAACTTCATAAATTGACTAATTGAAAGAACCAACAGCGTTATTAATGCCGTTCCAACTATTTCTTTTGTTCTAATATATCGGGGTTTATAAACCATACCACAAAGGGCGCAGTTAACAAGACTACCCAGAGCCACACACGCCAATTTTTAGTTTGCATCTTCTTTTACTTTTTCGTTATCGTTCCCAAGAACGTTTTTAACTACTTTTTTAGCCGTTTCTTTAACCGTCTTTTTTGGTTCAGGCTGCCAAACCTGTTCAAGTTCAGTTTTACACGTCTGCAAGGCTTTTGCAACGATTTGAGCGGAAAGGGCGTACTTTTCTATTTTTGAACCGTAGCTAAGTACACCCAATATTTTACCTATCATTTGTTACCTTGTGAATTTTCCAAAATAACCCGTTACTTTCTTACCGCTAGAGGTAAGCCCGTTACCGTTCGGAGTTATTACCATGCCCAAATCTGGCAAACTAATTACTTTGGTAGCAATGTTCATACTACAAGGAATTATCCTTACTTGCCCCGAATTCGTCCAAACAACTTCTGCAATCATGGTAATATATTTCTTACCCGTTGTTTTTGCCGTGTATTCGCTAGAATCCTTATACGGTGAAACCTTGGCAGTAATCAACCCCTTACCTTTTGATTTGTTCCAAGCGTTAACAATTGTTAACCCCTCAAACTTACCTTTTCTGATTATGCTATATTTAGCACCACTTTTTTTAGGTGGTTTTTGGTTTTGTTGTGGGTAATAACCACCCCTGTTTTGATAACCCCTATTTTGATAACCTCTATTTTGATAACCCCCGTTATTAAATGGGGCGTTCATCCATTCTTTGTTGTAACCTTGTTGAGCCATGATTTTTATTTAGAAAGTTTTTTAATGTAAATGATACTGGCAACACTTGCCAATACGGTCAATGCTAAGTGTCCAACCGTAATACCCCAGAATAAAGGGCGCATAAAAATTTCTTTTACTTTTTCCATTATCTATTTAATTTGAAAATTGAATTGTTTTTGTTGTTTTTTCGTGTGAACAATAAAGCTACCACAGCAGCAAAGCCAAGGAATAAACCACCCATTTGCACAGTTTTGTTTTGGGTTATATCCTTTAAATCTTCTGAAACGTTAGATTTTAGCTTTATCGTAAAACTTGGTATTATTTTCTGGTACGGCTTATCCGTTCTATCGTGGTAACGGTATAGCGTATGACTAACCATATTTACCTGAATATCCGCATTTATATCGTCTGCAAGATTTTTTACAAAAGGCACTAAAGTATCATTTATATAACTATCGATACCCTTTTCCAAAGCCTGCAAACCTCTTAAAGTACAATCCTTTGCAGAATCGTAACGCCAACCAAGCCAACCTTGTAACGTTGTTGTATTTACCTTAGATGCAAACCAGAAATCTTTAAAAAATTGGTTTAAACTTTCCTGTAAATCTTCCCTTTCTACACTTAATGCCTGTTCAAATTGCGCACTAATAGTGTTTATCCAGTCGGGCAATTCTGTTTCTGCCCGTGTGGGTGTCCATGTTGCACCCCAACAATCAAACCCATCTTTAAGGGCTTGTCCTATTGTTTTTGCAACCGTTTCAGAGGATACAAGAGAGCCTAACATTTTAGCCACCCCTGCATATGATGAAACCATGCCCAAAACCCCAGACAATCCACCGCCAGAAGTTCCGCCCGTGGTTGTTGTTGGTTGTGTTCCGCCTAGTATATTTGGTGTTAATCCTACTGCCATTGTTTTAATGTTTTAATTAAACAAAGAACCCCTTAAAATCTTACTCTTAAGGGGTTAACCTTACCAAACTAACTAAACTACCTTTTATATTTAACGGTTAAATACGTCATATCTTCATCAAGACTTATATCGTGATGAATAGTAACATTTTTCAACTGATTTACAGGGAAACCGATATGCCCAACCCCGTTACTATATAATTTTGTGGTTACCTCATAGCGTGAAGCCTCAAAACTTCTTTTATACGCTTCCATCTGGGCAACATCAATATTAACTTTTCTTACCTGTTCAACACCATTAACAAAACCATCCGCAACGATATAACTCATTTTAGTAGGTTCGTGCTTTCCATTAAAGTAAAGCAGATCCACATCCGAATAATTTTCGGTTTTTTCGCTGTTCGTTCCTTTTAACTCGCCCTTTTGTATGATGATAGGAGTACCAACGGCAGAGTTATCCATATTGATAACATCAAATGCCGAAGTTCCTAAATTGCTTAGGGTTACTTTGTACTTGTTATCATCGTCAAAAGACAACACCCCAGAAGCAGAAAAGAAAACAACAAGGTTTCTTACAAACTCGCTTTTATCCGCATCCGTGTTTACAGTTGAATCTAACCCCAAATAGGCTTGGATATCGATTAAATCAACAATAGCCATTTCTGGTATAATATTAACATC
Source organism: Croceivirga radicis (assembly GCF_002072105.2). GTDB lineage: Bacteria > Bacteroidota > Bacteroidia > Flavobacteriales > Flavobacteriaceae > Croceivirga > Croceivirga radicis. The sequence continues at coordinate 2,969 of NZ_MTBC01000016.1, read as the reverse complement.
ATTTGCCGATGCACTTATTTTATCAACTTTAATTTTACCATCAAACGGGAAACCATCGTTGAAGATTAAACCTTGGCTTGGTTCGTCAATCTCAAAAGTAACTGAAGTGTCAGAACCTGAAACGCTAACTAATTTCATATTTATTATTTGTATTATTTACTGATTTGAATACAAACATATTAGGAAGCTAGAAAGCGTTTACGGTTTTGACGTGTTTAAGGGGGTTTTTACGTGTTTTTACGTGTTTTTACTACTTTAATAGGGTTTCAACATCTTGCAACGTTATGGAATCCACACGGGCAATATCTGCCTTTGTTAAATAGTTCCTTTTGGTTTGGCTTAACTCTATATATTGGCTGTAATATTTTGCAGCGGTTTTTAAACTTACCCCAAGATAAACCGCAAACATTGACTTGGTTACCATCATATTTCTACAAATTCAATATTAAAATCCGTTTCGTAATGCGCTAAGTTTATGGTTTTTATCTTTTCCTTTTCCTTAAATTCCGCTATATATTGGCTAAATTTTTGGTTATACCATTCCCATAAATCAAAATCGTTCAACATGCGTTTTAATGGCACTAAAAAACCAAAATCGTGATTAGACGAAAAGTAAGAGCGCAACAGCCCTTTTATCATTCTTTGCTGCCCTATAAAGGTTTCTTTTATGGTTCTGGTTAGCTTGCCAATTGCGCCCGTAATAGCCCCAAGCACGTTAGATACCTTGGAAAAGTCTATAAAAACTACATCTTTTTCCTTGTTTAGTTCCTTTTTACCCGTGTTTTCTTTTAACTCAAAATGATTTTTAGCAGCCTTTTGGAATAGGTTAAATAAACAGTTTTGGCTGAATATATCGTCGAAAGATATTTCATGTTGTGCAAACCATTTTTGGCTTATTTGGTATTCATAACGCCATATTTGACCCGTTAAACCTACTTTTTGCCACATGGTTGCAATATGCGGTTTTAGTTCGCCCTTGGTCATTTCATAGGTTTTATCGTATATCCTACAGAAACGAGAAGAAGAACGTTTGCCAATCTGTACACCAGTATAAGCAATGCGACCCTTAACGGTTCGACTATAAAAATTTATATCCTTTTCCCTACCAGAAATTAAAACATTTTCGGTTAATATGTTGGTTAATAGCCCTTTAAAATCGTGTTGTTCCTGGCTAAAATCTAGGGCAATATCGAGCCTGTTCACACCCTTATAATCCAAGCCCATAACATCAAGGGCGTGTTTAACCATCTTTTTTAGTTCCTTACCATCTTTTGTATAAAATAGATAATTCTTAAGTTGGAATTGGCACAAATTAGCATCAAGTACGGTGCTACGTGGTTCAAATAGTAACGTTCCCAAAGTTTCATCTTTGTAAGTTATTTCAGCTTTTTGTTTAAAAACTTTTGTGCCATAATCCGCAACATCTATTTTAAGGCAATCCACAACCCCAACCAAGGGCGAACCCTCTAAATTAAGCACTAAATAATCCATATTAAGTGCGTAATTTTTCCTACGGTCGAGTAAGTCCCCGTTATACCTAATGGGGACGTTAACGCCTTTATTTACTGCCTTTTCCATTACTTCAAACCCTTATAAAGTTCAAACAAAGAGATTAAAAGCCCACTAGTACAAAGGGTAATTAACCCAGAATAGACAAATGCCAAGGCATAATCTTTTTTTGTGTGTGGTTCGTTGTTCCAGAAGTCTAATCGAAATTTCATATTTATTAGTTTTATAGGTTTTAAAAATTTGTTGTGCGGTTTAAATCTCTACGTTATTGAACCGCGGGGGTTGAGTAGTAAGTATTTTAATTATATTTTAGGTTTAAAGCGTCTCCATCCCAGTATATATAAGCTATATGCGGTTTTATGGGGTAACCCTTTTTTTTGCCTAGTCTTTTATAGTTGTAAATCTTAGCGTAGTAGAAATTATTTAAACGGCTTACTACTTTTGGTAAATCTTCTACTTTTCTGCGTGATATTCTGAACCAAGTATGCCCAGTTTTTCCTGTTTCTTTGTTGCCATATACGACAAGCATAAGACCTTGTTTAATCCTCATTAAAATGCGTGTTTTGTTTGTTCCAAATGTTTTTCGTGTGATTCCTTGAAAAGCTGCAATTCGTTTTCATCAAAAACAGAACGGTGTACAACATCAAGGTTATTTTTGAACATCTCTAAATATTCCTTTTGCTGATACGGTTTCAAGGCATTGAAATAGGCATCTTTGCTGTTTTCGTAGTAGATACAAGCATGAAAATTATTTACCGTTTCGACCCAGAACGTACAGAAAGTAAAGTTTTTATTGGACATAGTTTGCCCATGTACGCACTTGTGGCACGCACTCCCAACAGAATTTTTGCACATAATATTTTATATTAAATTCTGTTTAAATAGCTTGGTAAATAGCTGTTTATGGCTTGTAACGTTCAAGTTATAAGAGTAGGGCAGCTCCAATATTCCATAATTGTTCTGTTCATCTGGAACGTAAGAGGTAACAACGATATAGCCTGTATTCTCAAAATATGAAAAATCAAGTTTAACCGTTCTAATATGGCGTTTGTGTATATCCGTGTAAGGATGCCTTAAAGTAACGCTATTGCCTTGTTTAGAAGTATGAAAGTATTTTTGCGCATATCTTACGAACGTACTAAACTTAAGAGTAGTTTCGTTTAGATTATTTACTATTTCTTTGGTTAATAGAACCTTAGAAACACTTTTTTTAACGACTTTTTTATTAAAACGTGCGTTAATTCCGTTTTTTGTTGTAGTTTGGTAACTCATATTTATTAAAAATTTAGGGTAATCGTAAACCGCCAAGTTTAATGCGATTGCCCTTTTTTACATTCTTACTTTTGTAAGTGGCGCAAAACTACTACTTTTGCATCCTTTTTCCTACAATCCGCCTTTTTCACTCATTTACAGACCTTAAAAGGGGTTTAAACATGCTGTTACTTGTCCTATAATTTATA
>NZ_MTBC01000015.1 GCF_002072105.2 Croceivirga radicis | reverse complement strand
TGGGTGTTACCAGCTTCGTCCGTGTAGGTGTACGTTCCGTCACCATTATCGGCTACCGTACTTAAACTTGTATCGCTTATCGTAGTTGTAGCTCCTGATGCATCTGTAAATTCATACGTGCCATCGCCATTGTCAACTAAAGCAACCGTGCCCGCAGCGGCGTTGATTTCATCTATCGCGGCTTGTACGTCAGTCGCCGCCAAACCACTGGTGGTATTATCGTATGGGTTACTAGAGGCTCTGGTATCGATAGTCTGGGTGTTACCAGCTTCGTCCGTGTAGGTGTACGTTCCGTCACCATTATCGGCTACCGTACTTAAACTTGTATCGCTTATCGTTGTGGTAGTTCCCGATGCATCCGTAAATACGTAGGTGCCATCGCCATTGTCCACCAAGGCAACCGTGCCCGCAGCGGCGTTGATTTCATCTATTGCAGCTTGTACGTCCGTAGCAGCTAAACCACTAGTTGTATTATCATAAGGGTTGCTGGATGCTCTGGTATCGATAGTCTGGGTGTTACCAGCTTCGTCCGTATATGTATACGTACCGTCACCATTATCGGCAACCGTACTTAAACTTGTATCGCTTATCGTAGTCGTTGTTCCCGATGCATCCGTGAATACATAGGTGCCATCGCCATTGTCTACCAAGGCAACTGTTCCCGCGGCAGCGTTGATTTCATCTATTGCAGCTTGTACGTCCGTAGCAGCTAAACCACTGGTGGTATTGTCATATGGGTTGCTAGAGGCTCTGGTATCTAAAGTTACATCCGTTCCATCCCCATTAGTAAATTGATACACGCCGTTGCCTAAATCTGTGATTGCTGATTTAGCTACAGTAATACTTGTACCTGCTTCGTTTACGAAAGTTATGTTACCATCACCGTTATCTTGTATGGTAGTAATTGTTTCTAAAATAGAAACTACATCTCCATTTTCATTGGTATACTCACCAATTGTATTACCCGCCCCAAGGGTATTGGTTAAACTTGTTATGGTTTCTACTGGTAATATTACTGTAGCCGTTCCCCCATTTTCTAAAGAAAGAGACAATTCTCCGGTATTATTATCAAAAGTAAAATTTTGTAATTGTTGATCATCAGAAGATGTTAGTTCCCAAGAATCTCCGTCCCAGTAGTAAATAGTACCTGTATTGGTATTTACATAGATATCACCTACATCTGCTCCTGCAGGTGTAGCCATACCTGGAGCGGAAACTTCAGTTCCACTCAACACCTCACAATTACATTGATCTTGTAATGTAACGGTGGTCTGAGCAAATGCAAAACCAGTAAATAAAAACAGTAATACTGGTAATAAAGACTTTCTTTTGGGGTAGTTTCTTTTATACATTATAGGTTTGTGTTTAAAATACTCAAGGTTTGCCAGTTATGCTTTTTGAAAAACCTTGATTTGGGGCATTTTATGTTTAATGCAAAAATTGATCAAAAAGGATTCTGCTTAAAATAATTGTTGTGTAACAGCATTTTAACAAAGTATACCCTATAAAAACTGAGGTTAAAATTTTCTTAATAGGTCGTTTATCGATTAGGCCAGAAATAGCAAGACCTATGAACCCTAATAAGAATTCATAGGTCTCACCACTTTATCGAACTCTTATTGGTTAACCCGATAGGTTATTCTACGGTTAGTAATTACCGTAGCCACCTTTAGTACTGACATTGGTGAAAATTCTGAAGTTGCACTTCCGTCCGTAGCAGTTGCTGTTATCATTTCGCCCAACTCTGTTCCTGATGGTAATGGGATTCTAACATGAAACCGATTGGTATTATCAGTATTGCCATCTGTATCTGTATACCCGGCAGTTGAGGCGTCTAAATCTTGTGGCCCACCCTCTTGCGCGGCTCCAATGTATAATTGACCTTCTCCATAATCTTGAGTGGTACCCAACTGATTATCCCCAGCTATCGCAGTGCCCTCATTTACATCTGTAAAGAAAAATTCCATCTGCACATTGGGTCTGGCCCAACCTTTTATTACCATTTCGTTACCGGCAATATAGGCCGCCGTAATCAAAGGAAAATTGGTTAAATTATTAGGTCCCGTATCGGCATCTGCATTGTCATTTAAAGTAACGGCATCTGCATTTAAGTCGATTCCCAAGCTTTGGTTAATTGTGCCATTAGCAAAAATCGAATTTTGAGTGAAGGTATTATCGGTTCCATTGCTTACCACTATGCCAGCTTCGCCATTAGTATAAATTCGATTTTGACTTACTGTGTTTCCTGTTCCATCAATTAGTACACCCATTGCTTTAAGGGAACCACTACAATTACCCCCATTTTGGCCAGCACCAGTTATGCTATTTTCTGTTATTATTAAACCATCTACTCCTGATAATTCAACATTAGCAGCTCCTGGATTTTCCAAAAGATTTTGAGCAATAGTGATTCCAGTACCATTATTGATTAAAATATTACCATTACATGCGGTAGTTCCGTTAGAAATTAGATGGTTTAGATTGATATTACTAGCTGTACCGCCATTTATGTAAATTCCAGCATCAGAATTTCTAGAGATATAATTTGAAGTTATCGTTGCCGTACCTGCCGTTTGCTCTATGCCATAGTCTATATTGCCTGCTTGCGCACCAATGGCATTAACACCCAGTACGTTATTAGAAATAGTTGCACTACCACCCCTTACGCGTATGGCTGCATTGTTATTGGCATACACAGAAACATTTCTTATCGAAATATTAGTACCATTTAAATCCAATATATCGCCTCCGTTTCTATGAATTTGAATCTCTGGACGCTCATAATTTGGTAAAATGGCATTGCTTATGCCTACTCCAGTACCACCTGAACCTAAAACACCTAAATTAGAATCACCGGAATAAGCCGTTTGTGTTCTACCGTCTATTATGGTATTTGTACCGGTTATATCTGTAAGATTGGTACTGTTATTAATAAATATATCAAAAAAACCACCACCTTGATAGTTGGGGTCCGCTGTTCTCCCTAAAGGATCACCTGTTGGGGGAATCATAAATATGGAGGTATCCTCTTCCGCTGCCGGGTCAAAAATAGCATTGGATTCAATATCCAAACCTGCCTCACCTAAGGTGTTACTATTAATGATGAATTGTTCCAAAGAACCTTGTCCGGACTCATTGGTGTTTACAATGGTATTAAAGTTATAGCCAAAATCGATGTTAGCCACACCACTACTGGCAATACTTACCTCAGATAAACTCTGTGAATCTTGGAAAACACCTAGTGCAGAATCTGTGTTGGCTGCAGGGTTGGCCCCACCTATTTCATCAAGAACTTCATTGTTGGTGGTGGCATCACCAAAGCTTCTATAGGTTTGTACCGGATAACAAGCTGTACAATTTATTCCGTTTGGCCTTGTAGAACGTACTGTAGGGTTTACTACTTTTATGTAGTAATCACCATCTGCCATACCTCCAAAACTATAATCTCCGTTGGCGTTTGTATTTGTTCTTCTTACAAAATCACCATCGTCCTCATACAATTCTACAATAGCTCCCAAAACACCAACGCCATTGGCGTTAGTCATGTTCCTACCAAGACCTCCAGGATAGTTAACGTCTTCAAAAACAGTTCCTGCAATTAGGTTAGAGGGCACCTTTAAGATTACAGCAGCAGAAATGACAAAATCTTGCCCAACATTAACATTTGCCGTTACCTGTGAATCTCCAGGTGAGATGTAAGTTGAAATATCATAGGTGTCTAAGTCTACCCCATAGGTAGCAGTATCGTTATAATCTGGGGTAACCGTATTATCATACATGGTTGAATTGTAGGCATTATTGCCGGTTTGGCCACCATCTCCAGATAAATTAAATGTTTGATTGGCTTCATTAGTAACTGTTAAACTTTCACCATTGGGATTTGTTGTTCCAGAACTATTACCATCTAAAGTAGAATCTCCTTCCCAAGACAAGAATGAAGCCTTAGCTCCCGCACCCGCAATGGCGTAAAAACTATCTAAGGTAAACGAAGTACCCTCATTACTTAGGCCATCAAATCCTTGATACAAATTAATATTTACCGCCGGTAAATTAGGATCTTCGTAAAAAACAAATAAGGTCCATCCTCCCAAAACTGTAGCCGTAGAACAATAGTCACCAGTGTTGTCTACATCTAAATCTGTAAAATCATATACATTAGTAGATGGGTCTGCTATGCCTTGAACTATGCTTGTTACGTCACTAACATAGCCAAAAAAGTTTCTATTGGTAAGCGTGGTTTGGTATTGATAATTGGCATTTACGGTTTGCCCCTCAAAAGTAACCGTTCCGTCTACGGTAGTACTAGAGTGTGCCCAATATAAATAAGCCCGAACCACCGTTCCTGTATTTGGTATGGGAGCAATTAAGGTATTAGAAGAAGATGTAGTTATACTACAAGCATCTGTATTATTATCGTTTGTACGTAAAGTACCACCCGTGGTAACATAATCATAATAGCCATCAAATTCTTGAAACAAGGTTAGAGGGTCATTAGCTAAAATTTGAGAATTGATGTAGCCTCTTGCCGTATCACTATAATCTACTGTAGCATATTGTGCTGTCGCGTCTGTAAACCCAACCGTAAAAAATTCTACCAGTTCCGGAATACCATCATTAACTATAGGTACAGAAAAGGTTTGTACATTACCTACCCTACCATTGAAGGTAAGTGTCCCATTTACGGCAACATAATCAGCTCCATTAGTTGCAGTACCATCTGTTACTGTATAATCAACTGTAAAAGGCGTATGAAAAAATCCTAAAAATGTATCTCTACCGTGACGTTCTCTTACATGGGTTACGGTAAATACAGCTGTACCGGCATCTTCATCTATGTAAACATCTTCCACCGCAATTTTTGGCCCTGGTGGCGAACAAGACACATTAGCCTGCCACCCATTTCCAGTTGTGTTGTTATCAGACACAAATCGGAATGTTAAACATCCATCTTCATTCGTTGCAAAGATTTGAGTAGGAATATTGTCATTGTCATAAGCGCCTATTAAATCTGCACCTGTATTGTCACCATCATAGATATATAAGATATCTCCTGGAATTACATCAAATTGTGTAAAATCCAATTCCAAATAATTATCACTAATATCAGGACAAATGGTATACTCAATATCCAAATTATCCGCATATTGATTTACACCACCAGAATCTAAAAATATATCATTACAAGAATCTGCCGAATCCCCATCTGACATAATTAATGCGTCATTCGCTAAAATTATTCCATTAGCTGTATCAGTTATATCTACGCCGCTATTGGTAACAGAAGTAAAGTAAACCTCAAATGCCTCATCCCCTTCAAAAATAGTATCGTCTATAATAGGGACAGAGAACGTATCATCATCACCAACATTACCGCTAAAATTAATAGAACCAGTTGTTGTTGTATAATCTTGACCTGCTATTGCAGAGCCATCTCTAGTTGCATAGTTAACGGTAAACGGTCCTGTTGCATTACCCCCAATATGTTCAACGGTAAAAGTAGCGGTACCATCATCTTCATTTACCGTTACATCTTGTACTCTAAGCTCTGGTTGGTAGGTAGCGGTAAACTGAACATTATCTATAAAAATAGTATCATTAGATTGCCAATTGGTATCTGCCGGATAAAAAATAATCGCCGGATTCGAAGCTATCTCTGCTGCGGTTAGATTGTAAGTAACAGTACCCGTACCTCCACTAATTCTTTGAATAAAATTCCAACCATTGGTATCCGCATTATAAATAAAAACGTCTATTGCTTCGCCACCAGCCGAATTGGCATTGTAATCCAAGGACAGTGTAGCAGATGTTGCTCCGGCCAGCGGAACAAACCTATAGATCCATCGGTTATCAGTATTTCTAAACCTAAGTTGATTATTGGATATCGTGATTCTACCTCCAAACGGCGAACTACCACCATCACTTTGTTCTATCCAGTCGGAGGAAAAATTTTGCGAACCATCGTTATTGGAATAGGAGGTATTGTTAAATCTATCTAAAAAGGTTTCTTGACCATAACTAGCAAAAACAATAAGTGCTAATGGCAATAAAACTATAACTCTTTTAAAATCAATCATAGATTAGGGGGTATCTATCAACTTTCAAAAGTAGTTATGCAAATCTTTTGTTAAGAATATTTGTTGTCAATGGGTTAATATTAACAATCAAATAAGGTGAGATTGAAGTGAAATAAAAAACCGAACAAAAAAAAACGACCCTACAGGTCGTTTTTAAAAAGTATGTATATGGTAATTACTCCATTATAATAAACTCTGATCGTCTATTAAGTTGATGCTGTGTTTTGGTACAATACACCCCATCATCACAATTATTAAGTAGTAATTTTTCACCGTATCCTTCTCCTTGGAGCCTTTCCCTAGAAATGCCCTTAGAAACCATATAATCTACCGTGGCTTCTGCACGCTTTTGAGACAACCATAGATTGTATTCGTCCCTACCCCTACTATCTGTATGCGCATTTACCTTAAGACGTAAACTAGGATATTTTTCCATTGCAGCTATTACTTTTTGTATTTCTATTTCTGCATCGGGTCTTATGTTGTATTTATTTAAGTCAAAATATATAGTGCTTAGCTGTAACAATTTAGCCAAATCGTCTCCAAAACCGCCAGTCACCAAATTTCTTTCCAAATAAAAATCTACAATTCTAGGTTTGCCATAACTAGAGGGTAAAAACTCTTCTGCTGGCACGTAACCTTCCATTAATGCCCTAACAAAATTACCTTTGGAACAATCCAAAGTTAAAAAGTATTTTCCTTGGTTATCTGTAATGGCAGTTGCTATTTCCGTATTGTCTTCGCCAATAAGTTTTACGGTAGCCCCTATCAAAATTTCATTGGAAATACGGTCTCTAACCGTGCCTGTAACTTCTTGCAAGCAATCTAATTGAAGTGCAATATCCTCTGTAAACGCATAAATATCATCATCTCCCATACTCCCTTCTAGCCTATTGGAAGAAAAATACCCTTTTTTGGAAACATCATCGATGATATAAGAGAAATCATCGAACTTGCTATTAATTGGCCTACCTACGTTAACAATAGGCTGATCATACTCTTGAAACGCAATTTTTGTTGCAAAAACATCTAAACCTCCTAAACCCGGATGACCGTCAGATGAAAAGTAAAGCACATCATTTTTAGTGATAAAAGGGAAAGTTTCCCTTGCTTCCGTATTAATATTATCGCCTAAGTTCACAGGACTGCTAAATGTGCCGTCACCTACAATTCTAACCTTCCAAATATCTGAAGCACCTCTGGTACCAGGCATATCCGAGGCAAAATACAATTGCTTTTCATCCGGACTAAGCATTGGATGAGCTACTGAATACTCATCACTATTAAAAGGCAATTCTATTATATCTGTCCATTCGCCATTTACTAAACTTGCCTGGTATATTTTTAAATTGGTGGTACCTTCACTACTTTTTACCCGTTTACCATCGGCAAAATTATTTCTAGTAAAATACATTGTTTCTCCATCCTTTGTAACTATTGATGTTGATTCATGAAACTTGGTATTTATTTCACCTGGCACCTTGCTAACCATCTGGGTTGAATCTACTTGATATAAATCCAAGAAATCCTTGGCATTCCATGTATGCCTGTATCTAGCCAAATTACCGGTATCCCTATCGGATGAAAAGATTAATCCTTGTTTGTAGAATGCTGGTGCAAAATCTGAATATTTGGAATTATACGGAAATGACGCTAAGGTGTATCTTCCAGAATTCTCCTCAATCTTAGACATATAATCCGACTCTAAGGCTTTTCTTATAGAACTTGAAGAAGCTTTTGCCGCAAACTTTTCCATGATAGCCTCAGACTCGGCATATTTCTCCAATGTTTTTAGGGATTGTGCGTATCTAAAATAGTAACCAGCCGTAATAACTGTATCGGCAGCCTCATATTCGACAACCAATTTTTCATAAATATCTGCAGCCTCAGAGTACCGTGCATTGAAATAGTAGGCATTACCTAACCTTTTTAACAAGTCTGGAGAAGTAAACCCTTTATCCAAAACTTTTTTATAAATATCGATAGCGGGGCTAAAGCTATACTCATCATATTTTTGATTAGCCTTCTCTAACGCTTTTTCTTGTGCAGTTATACTCCATATAGCAAGTAAACAAATGCTAAGAGAAATTATTCTTTTAGAAATCATACCAGCTTTTTTTAGAAGAAACGAGGACTTATAGTTCGTTGAAAACGTTTTAACAGTTCAAATCGGAGAAAAATTTCAAAAGAACCATCATTAAACCTTCTAGTACCTAGGTCAGTGGTTTCCTTATCGTATGCCAACCCTAACATTAACTGGTCCGTAATTTGAAATCCTGCCAATGCGCTTAAAGCGGCGTCCCATCTATAGGCTGCTCCAAAACTGAATCTTTCATTGAATAAAAAATTCGCTGAGACATCAACCTGTAATGGAGCACCTCCAACAGCTTTAGTCAATAATGCAGGTTTAAATTTTAAATTACCATTTAAATCAAAAACATACCCTGTTATGAAATAAAAGTTTATACGTTCTGTTGCTAAAAAATTCACTGAATTGGCATCGGCTTGATCGTTATCAAAATATTCTGTCTCTAAAATATTTGGTGCGGATAGACCTGCATAAAACCTACTGGTATGATAATAAACCCCAAGTCCAAAATTAGGTGAAAACCGGTTATCTATATTGTCCTGAGCAACAACCTCTTCATCAAAATTTCTTAATTTCTGAAAATCCAAACTCAACATATTTCCGCCACCCTTTAAACCGAAAGACAATTTGGCATCTCTAGCAACATCTATGGTATAAGAAATAGTAGCATCTAAGTAGGTCTCTTGGACCGTACCATTTCCTATATTATCGTTTACCAAGGAAATACCGTAACCAATCCTATTATTCCTAATAGGGGAATGCAGGTTTAACGTGAAAGTTTCTGGCGCACCTTCTAAACCAACCCATTGCGACCTATACAAAGCCGCAGCCGTGAGTTGCCCTCGTGATCCTGCATAGGCTGGATTTACGGTTAAGGTATTGAACATGTACTGGGTATACTGCGCGTCTTGTTGTGCACTAATAGATTGTATTGAAAAAACAGCAAATATTGACCCTATAATTATATTCCTCATTTTAAATTTCATTTCCATATTATTTGCTTATGTATAAATAACTACTATCCACAACATGTTCTCCAGAATCTGCATGATCGTACTCAAATATGTAGTAATAAATACCAGCTGGCAAGTAATCATTTGCACTTAATGTAGAACGCCCTCTAGAACGCCCATCAAAAGTGTTGTTAACATTATTATAGTTTTTACCATCATAAACCAACACTCCCCATCTATTATAAATTTGCAGATTATTATTAACTGCTTTGTCTACATTTCTAATGAATAAAAATTCATTTTTATCATCACCATTAGGGGTCAGCAACTGATTTACTTCAATTTTCTCTGGATCTGTGGTTGATGGTTCCAAATCTGGATCTAAATAGTCTGGTGTACCATCGCTATCCCAATCGTCATTGGTCGGGTCGCCATCCCCGTTCGCATCTTCGTCCGGGGTATCTATGCCGTCTCCGTCATCGTCCAAATCACGGTAGTTTACGTCCTCCGTTCCATCGGTATCCGGTAGATCGTTCGCAGGGTCCTCTATCTCATCGTTAACGTCATAGCCGTCGTTCACGTCACTGCCCTCATAGCCATCGTCCAGACCGTCGTTGTCCGTGTCCACTCCCGTGTACGTATTGTCCGGCTCGCCGTCATAGTCGAAGTCGTGTCCCTCGTTACTGTCGGGTACCAAATCATTGTCGCTGTCATCGTCCAGATAATCAGGAGTACCGTCTTGGTCCGTGTCCTCAGGGGTGATGCCCTCATTGCCCGATCCCTCGTA
>NZ_MTBC01000014.1 GCF_002072105.2 Croceivirga radicis | reverse complement strand
AGGAACTCCAGTTAATCAAGTCCAAGTTCCATCAAAATCATCGGTACTGTCCAAATCAAGATTTATAGGTATGTTCTGAATGTTACTCCAATCAGCTAGAATTGTGCTTCCGTCCACGGCGAACTCAGTTCCGGTTAAAATTAATCCAGTACCAGCAGTGTATTGTGTGTCATTATCCCCATCCGCAAGGTCTGCAGGGAATCCAGTTATTTTACCGTAAGCTACATCGGTAATATTTGCGTCGGTTATAGTGCCAACACTTAATGCGGTTGCGACACCGTCCCCAGTCACTGTTGTTCCATCGGAAGTAACGGCCCCGCCTGTTCCCGTTGGTAAATTGTCCCAAATTACATTGCCAGTTCCAGGGTCTATTCTTAAATATTGCCCGTTCGTTCCATTTGTGTTGGAAATATTGGTATTTGTAATTGAACCAATGGTAAAGGGGTCAGCATTTGTGCCCATACCAGTAATGGTTACACCATCAGCCTCTTCTGTAGTTCCTCCTGATACTAGAGTTTGCCAAGAATATCCGCCCGAACCATCGGTTATTAAAACATCCCCGTTTGCTGATCCAGTGTCATCAGGAACTTGATCAATTGCAGCAATAGCAGAAGTTAAGTCACTGTCTAGAGCAAAAGCTGATAAATTAATAGTAGCACCAGCAGCGCCTGAACCTGTTAATTCTAGATTTTCCACATTCAAACTACCTGCGGAAATAAAATCATTTCCATCAGCACCAGCGGCGATTGTTTGCCAAGAGTAAACCCCTGAACCATTTGTTGTGAGTACATCCCCGCTGGTAGAACCAGTATCATCAGGTACTTCATTTATGGCTGCAATAGCCGTTGTTAAATCACTATCAAGTGCAAAGGTGGATAAATCAATTATTGGATTTGTTTGATTAGGAATGGTCAGGGTCAAATTTTCTCCTGTTACAGTTCCCCCTGTAGTGAAATCATTTCCGTCTGCGCCCCCTGCAGCGGTAAGTCCATTGATATCACCTTGTAATTCTTCTAAAGCGGCCTGTACATTAGTACTGGTAAGGTCTGTAGTAGGATTAACGCTTACTTCTGCAGCATTTTGGTCATCCAAATATGGTGTAAGGTCCACTGTTTGTGGGGCTTCTCCGTCATTATCTAAAGAAAGTCTTAGTTGGTTTGCATTAATATCAAACAAATCTATTTGCTGTTCATCCGTATTAACACCACCTGCAACATTATCCACATACGTTTTTACCGCATTTTGGGTAGGGAACAAAACATTTGACGTTCCAAGAGCAATATTGTCGCTTTTATTTGCCGCATCTTCTTTCAAGGCAATGGCCGCATCGGCATCTGCTTCATTTTGGTCTACGTCTGCCTGTACGGCTGCAATAGCGGCGTCGGCATCTGCTTCATTTTGATTAACATCTGCTTGTAGGTTGCTAACAGCAGTACTATTTGTAGTAATGGCTGCGGTATTGGCTCCAATATCCGCAGTATTGGTGCTTATGTTGCCCGTATTGGTGTTAATGGCATTTTCATTGGTAGTAATAGCATCGTTTAAGGACGTATCGTCATAAAAAGCCCCATTGCTATTGCTTAGCGCATTGTTAGCATCTGGGCTTATAATATTGGCATTGGTAATGTAGCCGGCATCATTATCAAAATCCAAGAGGGTTACTTCGTTGTAATCTATCTCATTATCCGTTATGGCATTATCTTGCATTTGCAAAACACCAACAGAATTCGGCGCAAGTTTTATTTGGGTTACGGAGCCGTTTTGCAAGTCTACCCCGTTTACCGTACCGTCTACAATCTGATCACCGGTAATTTCTTTTACTTCAAAATTATAATTGTCGCCGGTTTGGGTAATGGTAATGGTCTCATTAAAATTTTCAATGGCATCGGCACTAAAACTTTGGTTAATACCACCGGCTAAAGAAACGGTTACGGTATTACCATCGCTGTCCGTTAAGATTAGTTCAGAATCTACCAGCTCCAAACTAACGTTGGTCGTATTTTCTTCGTTACACAGATTTTGCCACTGGTTGCCATCATAATGAAAAACGCAGTCCTCATCCGTGTTGTAAATCAACGCGCCTTTTAAGGGAAAAATCACATTCATCTGGGCGGTAGTTACACGGGTAATGACCAATGCCCTAGAGGTGCTTTCCAATTCCAATACAGAAGCATTATCTAAATTTTGCGGATTGTTACCAATTTTAACCTGGGCCTGTAGGCCAAACGCGGTTAAGCATAAAACTGCTGTTGCAACAAATGGGATTTTCATAGTTTGGGTGTTCTAAAATGCCAAACAACAAAAATAACTTTCTACAGATATCCTCCTAATTTTATCCGTTTAAATGCATTGCTGTGGGTTAAATTACAAGCTTGTGCTAGCTATTATATCTGTTTCCAAAGCCGTAACTTAGTAGAATTAACAAAAGTTTAGTGGCCTGTTGTTTTTAAATAATGGGACAATAGGTTTTCTTTAACCAGTAAAAATTAGTTATGTTCAAAAATTACCTCTTAGTTGTTTTAGTAGTATTGACCACCACGGTTGGGTTGGCACAAGACCGGCAATGGTTGCGTGGGCAAGTGTTGTATAGGGGTAGTAACGTAGTTAACGAGAACGTAATTAACACCAACAGCCAAAAGGCTACCATTACGGACGAAGATGGTAGGTTTATGATAGAGGTAAAAGAGGGAGACCAGTTGGTCTTTACCGCTGTAAACTACCAGTTACGAGTGGTAGATATTACCCAAGCTATTTTAGAAAACAAACGTTTGGTGGTAGAGGTAGAAGAAAAGGTGACCGAGCTAGATGAGGTGGTAGTAGGGCCAGAGAACCAATCTAAATTTTTAGCGGTTAAGAACGAAAAGTTTAAAGAGTTTAGTTATGATATTGATCGTACCACGGAGGTAGAAAATATTGCCCAGTCCCAAACCGAACGTGGCATGAAAGATGGCCTGAATTTTGTAAACATATTTAAAGCCATCTTTAGCGCTAAAGACCAAACTACTGGCGAAGTGCCTAACTTTAAAATGAGCGAGGTGTTAAGGCAGGTTTATGATGATGAATTTTTTGTGGTAGACCTAGGTCTGCAACAAGAAAACATCAATGCTTTTTTGGTGTATTGTGATGAAAAAGTGCCTAGTCGCTCCTTGTTAAAGAAAGAGAATGAATTTCAGCTTATCGACTTTTTGGTTACCCAGAGCAAAAACTTTAAGAACGAGTTGGATAAGCGCTAGTTTATTCCTGTTTTTCTGTTTAGGTAACGCTTATGGACAGCAAAAGTCTTTAAAAGGAAAGGTTGCTGCGGCTGGGGAGGATGTTACCGGGGTTACCATACAAAACCTCACTACCCAAAAAGCTACTATTACAGATTTTGATGGTAATTTTTCTATAGCCGTTTCCGTTAACGATACACTTGTTTTTTCTGCCGTACAACTACAGCGTAAAATAATTCCCGTGAATGCGGTTTTGCTCAATAGTTCTTTTGTTACCATTACCATGGAACCCTTTGTAAACGAGTTAAAAGAAGTAGTGGTACAACCTTATGGACTAAGCGGTGATATTGCTGCAGACCTTAATCGCATACAAGTGCAAAAAGAGGTGTCCGCTTCCAGTTTGGGGCTGCCAAATGCCGGTAAACCCTTGCCTTCTCAAAGTAAACGGTTGTTGTACGAAGCTACCTCTGGTGGTGCCGGCATACCGCTAAATCCAATTCTAAATTGGATCAGTGGTAGAACAAAACGTTTAAAGGAGCGGGTTGCCATAGATGAACAGTACCGCCGTACGCAACGAGTACAACAACTTTATGTAGATAGTATATTTGAACATCAATTTAAAATACCCAAAGCGCGCGTTAACGACTTTATGTATTTCTGCGAGGTAGATCCGTTGTTTCAGCAAATAGTGGCAAATAAGGATCAGTTAAAACTGTGGGCCTACATGCAACGTAAAAGTAAATTGTATAGAGAAAACAATGGTTTGGAATAAAGCTTGTATGGTGTAACGTAGCTAATTTAGTAGAATGAAGAAATTAATAAAAAAAATAAGGTTACCCCTGTTATTGTTTGTTGCGATTGGCGGGATGTCTTTTGCGCACAAATTTTATGTAAGTGTTACCAACGTAAATTATGCAAAAGAAGCAAAAGCGTTGCAAATTACAACACGGATTTTCATTGATGATTTGGACGATTTAATGATGGCCCGTTACGGCGTGGCAACTAAGTTGGCTACCAAGAACGAAGCAAAAGTTGCAGATGCCTACATAGAAAAATACTTAAAGACCAAAGTGTCTTTTGAGCTAGATGGAGAAGTAAAACCTTTTACGTTCATTGGTAAAAAATACGATGCCGATGTGGTAATCTGCTATTTAGAGGTGCCCAATGTAACTTTAGAAGGTCATGAAAATTTAACGGTAACCAATGAAATACTAACGGACTTGTACGATGAGCAAAAGAATCTTGTTCATGTGAAATGGAACGGAAATAAAAAGAGTTTTGTGCTTATAAAATCAGATATTAAAGGAATGTTAAAACTCTGATGTCTTCTAACGTACTGCTTAAAAAATGGTATTTTTCAAACTTAAAACTGACAAGAAATGAATAAACTCAAGTATGGTTTTGCAAGCCTAATGTTTTTGTTTGCAGGTGTAGCCCTGGCGCAAGAACAAGAGGCAAAGCAAGAGCGTGAACCCGGCCATTACAACCAAAGCCGATTTAAACAACTTTATGAGGAGTTTTCCACTCCTAATTCTTACCGTTCAGCATCTGGTGCTCCTGGTCCTGCCTACTACCAACAACAGGCAGACTATAAAATGGACATTACATTAGATGACAAGAACGCTAAAATTTATGGCGAAGAAACCATTACGTACACCAATAATTCTCCAGACAATTTGGAGTTTCTTTGGGTGCAACTAGACCAAAACGTAAGAGCAAAAGATTCTAAATCGCCTTTACGTAACGGTAACGGTGTAAATTTTGCTTATACCGCGGGTAATTTTGCCGAAACGTTTGTTACCGAACCTTTTGACGGTGGTTTCAATATTGAATGGGTAAAAGATGCCAATGGTAAGCCATTATCTTATACCATTAACCAAACCATGATGCGCGTTAACATACCGCAAGCCTTGAAGAGTGGTGAGCAAATTAGTTTTAGCATTAAGTGGTGGTACAACATTCCGGATCACACGGTAAACCGTGCGCGTTCTGGATATGAGTATTTTCCCAAAGATGGAAACCGTGCCTATGTAATAGCCCAGTTCTTTCCAAGAATGGCGGTATACTCAGATGTAGAAGGTTGGCAAAACCATCAATTCTGGGGTAGTGGTGAGTTTGCATTGCCATTTGGTAACTACGAAGTAAACATTACCGTGCCAGAAGATCACGTTGTAGATGCAACTGGTGTGCTACAAAATAGAAAAGATGTTTTTACCAAAGAGATGATGAAGCGCTACAACCAAGCCAAAAAATCATACGATAAACCAGTTGTAATCGTTACCCAAGAAGAGGTAGAAGCAAAAGAAAAAGGCTTTGCAGAAAAAACAAAAACGTGGTCTTTTAAAACAGAACCAGGTAAAATGGTGCGTGATTTTGGATTTGCTACTTCTAGAAAATTCATCTGGGACATGCAGGCCGTTAAGGTAGGTGGTAAAGATGTAATGGCAGTATCCATGTATCCAAAAGAGGGAAATCCACTTTGGGAAGATTTTTCTACAAAGGCTGTTGTGCAAACGTTGCATACGTATTCTAAGCACACGTTTGATTACCCGTACCACAAAGCAATTTCCGTTCATGCCAAAAACCAAGGTATGGAATACCCTATGATTTGTTGGAACTACGGTAGGCCAAATGAAGATGGTACGTATTCCGATAGGACCAAATACGGAATGATCAGTGTAATTATACATGAAGTAGGGCACAACTTTTTTCCAATGATCGTTAATTCTGACGAGCGCCAATGGGGATGGATGGACGAAGGTCTAGATACCTTTATGCAGTACTTAACAGAACAGGAGTATGGTAAAAACTATCCAGAAGATGTAGCACCAAACGAGAATTACCCATCTAGAAGAGGGGCGCCAGAAAAGATAGTTCCTTACATGGCAGGAGACCAAAGCTATATTGCACCAATTATGTCTAACCCAGAAAACGTTTACCAACTTGGTGCCAATGCCTATGGTAAGCCAGCAACAGCCCTAAACATCTTAAGGGAAACGGTGATGGGTAAAGAGCTATTTGATCATGCTTTTAAGACCTATGCACAACGTTGGATGTTTAAACACCCAACTCCAGAAGATTTCTTTAGAACAATGGAAGACGCTTCTGCAGTAGATTTAGATTGGTTCTGGAGAGGATGGTTCTACACTACAGATTATGTAGATATAGGTGTAGGAGAAGTGAAGAAATACTATGTTAGTGGTGATGTTACTACGCAAATGAAAGAGTATATGGCCGCTAGAAACATTACCGAATCTGATTTGCCACCATTGGTATATTTGGTAGAAGAAGGTAGTGCAGACTATACCGATGCTATGAAGGGTAAGGCGCCTTCTGAGTCTTCTAAAACTTTAAAAGAGTTTATGATGGATAACATGACGGCAGAAGAGCGTGCTAAGGTAAAAGAACCTAAATATTTTTATGAAGTAACCTTTACCAAGCCAGGTGGTATTCCAATGCCATTAATTGTAGAGTATATCTATGCAGACGGTACTAAAGAAAATGTTACCTATCCGCCAGAAATCTGGAGAAAGAACGATAAGGAAGTTAAGCGCGTAATGTCTACCCAAAAAGAATTGGTAGGTATTGTGGTAGATCCAAAGGCAGAAACTGCGGATATAGATACTACCAATAACGCTTGGCCAATGAAGGATGAAAAATCAGACTTTGACCAATTCAAAGAAAAGGTAAGAGGAGAGTAAGCCCTCTGTAACCAAAATTAACAAAAGGCCCAATATTTTCATTGGGCCTTTTTATTTATAGAAACCTTGTTCTCTTTATATTTGTACCATGCATATGTTATTTATAAGCGGCGCGGAAATATTCTTTATCATGTTTATTGTGGTAATGGTATTTGGAGCCGATAAAATTCCGGGGATTGCAAAGGGGCTGGGCAAAGGAATGCGCCAGCTACGGGATGCTACGGACGATATTAAGCGCGAAATTCAGAAAAGTGCGGAGAATCATGGTATGGACCAAGATTTTACCAAAGACATAAAAAAAGAAATAGACGAAGTAAAAAAGAACGTAGAAGAAGTTACAGGGTCAATAAAAAGGACCGGTAGATAAGCCTATGTTAGAAAAAATACTACAATGGGACAGAGATACGTTTGTTTACCTTAACGGCCTTGGGGTAGATGAGTACGATGGTTTTTGGTCTACTGTAACCGATATTAAAACTTGGATTCCATTGTTTCTATTCTTTTTTGTCTTAATGTTTTTAAAGTACGATAAAAAAGAGGCGCTCCTTAAAACCGGTACGGTTTTGTTATTGGTGTTGTTTATTACTACTATAACAGATTTAACCAAGGAAACTGTTGCTAGGTTACGTCCAAATAATGATGAGCAAATAAATACGCTGATTAGAATACTACGCTCTCCTTCTGACTTTAGTTTTTTTAGTGGTCATGCCTCTAGCTCTTTTGCAATAACAACCTTGGTCTTTTTATTTCTTAAAAAGTTTTATAATTGGGCAGTTTTGTTTTTTATCTGGCCCATACTTTTTTGTTTAAGTAGAATATTTGTAGGGGTACACTTTCCCATAGATATTATGGTTGGTGCATTGGTAGGTGCTTTTTCTGGATGGTTGTTCTACATTGTACACAACGCTTTACTTAACTCGGCTCAGCGTAAGGCCATCTCTAATAGATAATAAAACCGTTTCTACCCGTTTATCAGTGGCCAACTTTTTATTATAGGCTAAAAGTGCCGTGGTGGCTTTATCAGATTTTTGTAGCGGCTCTACCACCTTGCCAGACCAAAGTACATTGTCTGAAAGTATAACACTGCCGGGTCTACATTTTTTTAATACCGCTTCAAAATAATTGTCATATTGCTTCTTTTCGGCGTCAATAAAGACTAAATCGAAAGGACCATCTAAATGTGGTATAATATCCAATGCATCGCCAATGTGTTGGGTTATTTTTGATGCATTTCCACTCTTGATGTAATACTTATGCTGTATTTCGTTTAATTCTTCGTTTATATCAATAGTGTGTAAGAGGCCGTTGGCCTGTAAACCTTCGGCTAAACAAATTGCAGAGTAACCTGTGTACGTACCAATTTCTAATATGTTTTTTGGTGCAATTAATTTAGATAATAGGCTTAGAACCCTTCCCTGATAGTGGCCGGTTAGCATTCTGGGTTGTATTACTTTAAGATGCGTTTCTCTTCTTAACTCTTGTAATACTTCAGGTTCTGGTGCAGAATTAGCTGCAATATAATTTTCCAATAATGGTGATAGGAAATGCATGTTTCGGTTTTGGCAAAATTAGCCAAATAAGGGTTAATTTTAGGCAATGGAAAATGTTATTCTTAGAGACGCTCGGTTAGAAGATTTAAAGACTTTAAAAGAGTTTGAACAAGAGATAATAAGAGCAGAGCGTCCATTCGACCCAACAATAAGACCAGATCCAATATCGTATTACAATTTGGAAGCATATATAAAAAGCCAAGATGTAAAAGTTGTAGTTGCAGAAAAGGATGGTCAATTAGTGGCATCTGGCTATGCTTTAATTAAAAAGGCCAGACATTACCTAGACCATGATACTTATGCTTTTTTAGGTTTTATGTATACCGTACCAGAGGTTAGGGGGCAGGGTATAAACGCCAAGATTGTTGCCGTACTTACACAATGGGCTAAAAAACAAGGCTTGGAAGAGGTTAGATTAACCGTTTACCAAGACAACACTCCCGCAATAAAGGCATATGAAAAAAGTGGTTTTAAAAGCCATATTAACGAAATGAGATTACGCTTAGAAAAATAAATTATGCAGTTTAAAAATACGTTAGAATTTGCTCAAAGTTTAGATAAACATGACGCCCTAAAAGGGTATCGGCAAAAGTTTAATTACCCACAAGTAAATGGAAAAGACGTTATCTATTTTACCGGTAATTCTTTGGGCTTGCAACCAAAGATAGCTACGGATTATGTAGACGATGTTATGAAAGACTGGGCACAGTTGGCGGTAGAAGGACATTTTTATGCAGAAAAGCCCTGGTGGGACTATCATGAACGTTTGGCTAAACCTTTGGCAAAAGTAGTAGGTGCCAAACCAGAAGAAGTTTCGGTGATGAATACCTTAACCGTAAACCTGCATTTTCTATTGGTCTCTTTTTACAGGCCCAATAAGAAACGTTTTAAAATTTTGTGCGAAGAAAAAGCGTTCCCCTCAGACCAATATTTACTTCAAAGTCAGGTGCGTTTTCATGGTCTTGATCCAAAAGATGCCATAGTTGAGGTAAAAAAGCGAGACGGAGAGCACTTTTGGCGTACGGAAGATGTTTTAGCTAAAATTGATGAGGTAGGGGACGAACTGGCATTGGTACTTATTGGCGGAGTTAATTACTACAATGGACAGGTCTTTGAAATGGAAAAGATTACCGCCGCAGGTAAAAAAGCAGGTGCATTTGTAGGTTGGGATCTGGCCCACGCGGTGGGCAATGTGGCATTACACCTGCACGATTGGAATGTAGACTTTGCTGCGTGGTGCAGTTATAAGTATATGAACAGTGGCCCTGGCAATGCATCTGGAATTTTTGTGAACGAAAAGTATTTAAATACCAAGGCTATTCCAAGGTTTGAAGGTTGGTGGGGTAATAAAAAGGAAACACGCTTTTTAATGGAACCAGAATTTGATCCAATTGCAACTGCAGATGCCTGGCAGGTAAGTAACCCTCCGGTTCTATCATTGGCACCCTATTTGGCTTCTCTTCAGTTGTTTGAAGAAGTAGGCATGGATGCTTTGTTGAACAAACAAAAAACGCTAACAGCATATTTGGAGTTTATTCTAAACGAAGTGGATAAGCAGGTAGAAAGTACTTTTGAGATTATAACTCCCGAGGCTCGTGGATGCCAACTTTCGGTTTTTTTACATGGTGAGGGTAGGGCTATTTTTGATTATCTAATGGAAGAAGGTGTAATAACGGATTGGAGAGAGCCTAATGTGATTAGACTGGCTCCCACACCTTTTTATTGCTCTTACGAGGATATGTTTCGTTTTGGCGAAATATTAAAAAGAGGATTACAGCGTTAAAGATAATTTCTCAGTATGAAATCCTTATTACTAATACTGGGTAATAGAAAATACCTTGCTCCAGCCTTGGTATTTGCTAGTCTAAACGTTTGGTTTGGTACTTGGGCTATTTATATACCTACTGTAAAAGAGAAATTAGGTATTGACAAAGGTGATTTGGGTTTTGCTTTATTCTTTCTTTCTTTGGGCGTTTTTAGTGTTTTTCCTGTTGCTTCCAAATTAGTCAATTATTTTGGCGTAGGTAGAGCAACTTGGTTGGGGGTATTAAGCAGCAGTATTTTTGCGTTATTTCCCTTGCTGGTACCCAATTATATTTTGCTCTGCACGGCATTGTTTTTTTTTGGTGCGGCCAATGGGTTTACAGATATTGCTATGAACACTTTGGTTACCGAAGTAGAAAAAGAAGACCAAGTAACCATTATGTCGGCAGCTCATGGTTTTTTTAGCCTTGGCGGTATTCTAGTAGGTTTGGGTAGCTTTTTAATTACTGTAATATCCAATCCTTTTCTTCATATGTTGGGCAGTGTTGTTTTGGTTTTGTTGGTTAATTGGCGGTTTAAAAAAGAATATCAGAATAAAAAGGCAACAGTAGAACCTACAAATGGTTTCTCTTTACAAGTTTTTAAACCACTACTGTTATTGGGCTTGGTTGGTTTTATAAGTATGGCTAGTGAAGGTGCCATAGTAGATTGGAGCGGTTTATATTTACAAGAAATAACGCTTGCACCTACTTATTTAATTGGTGCAGGGTTTTTAGCTTTTTCTATAACCATGACCTTGGGTAGGTTTTTGGGCGATGGGATTAGTGAAAAAGTAGGGTCTTATAAACTATTATTCATAGGCGCCACTTTGGCCATTATAGGCTTTTTAAGTGTGCTCACGGCCAATACGTATTTGGCCATATTTGGGTTTGGGTTATCTGGTCTTGGATTTTCGGCTATGGTACCGGAGTTGTTTAGAATTGGAGGCAAAATAAAAGGTGTGCAATCTTCTCAAGGTGTTGCCTTTATAGCAGGGTCTGGATATTTTGGGTTTTTGTCTGGCCCAGTAATTCTAGGTTATCTAGCGGAAACATTTAATCTAAAACTAAGTTTTGTGGTTTTATTACTATCCGCTTGTTTGGTTCTACTTATTTCTATTTATAAGCCTAGAAGTAAATAGTTAAAAGTTCGATTTCACTTTAAATTCTTTTGCTTCATTACCCATTTTAATAATAAAATTTTCCATTTCAGTGGTTAACAATAGGGTTCTTTGTTTATTCCAAAAATTAGGGTCGTAAGGTTTTTTTAGTTTGAAAATATCTTTAGTGGCGTTGGCATTTTTCTTAAACGGTAAGCTGTTGAAGGGATTATGGTTGGTCAAAATAAATTCAGATTCATAATTCGTTTCAAAGGTGCGTTCTTCATCCGTGCATAGTACTACCTGTCTAAATTTTGCCCTGTCAATACTATAGGGCTTATTGTTACTTTTCTTAGAAAAAATAACTTCTACGTAATGTTCTTGGGTGCGGTAGCGTAACCATTTGTGCTGTGCAAAAGGAACACGGTTATTTGCTAAGTTAATTTTTTGATCTAGCACAAATTTTTCCATGGCATGGTTATCCATGTTAAAAATATAATAGCCATTTACCACAAGGGTATCTTTGTTTTGACTTTCAAATTCATATCTAATTTTGGCACCATTTTCAAAGGGTATCGCTTTAAAATTAAATGGTCCCTGAGATACATTTAATCTTGCAAAGGTTGAAAGTATGCCAAAAAATGTAGGAAATTTAAAGTAAATATTATGGGTGTCTTTAACTATCCCAACTTTACGCATTTGATTTATCTGTATTTCATAATCCTTATTGGTATGTTCTAGGTTACCGGTATATAGTAGTGTCTTGCGTTTTAGGTTGCCGGCTATATCCTGTAGCCTAACTAGTGTGCCATCCTGTTTTAAAGTGCTTCTTAGAAAAAACTCTTCTTGATACGGCTCAAAACGATAGTTCTGAAACAAAGAATCTTTCATTTTTTGCCATAGGGTTTTTAGATTACTTACGGTTACCCCTTCTAGCTCAAAGGTTTTGCTTTTTAAATATACCGTGTCCGGAATCTGGGCGGCAGAATGTTGGATTTTCTCATAGCCAATAAGTGAAAATGTTATGCTATCTGCAAAGGTGTTTACAAAGTACTTTCCTTCGGAATTTGTTAGCGTATGATCGTCATTGGTATAAACAGCTACAAACTCAATTGGTTTCTTGTTTGTTTGATCAAAAACCAAACCCAGTTTTTGGGTTTGTCCAAATAAGCTGCAAATTGCCAGTATGCAAATAATAGTTAATCGTATTTTCATGCTTAATTGGCATCAATAGCTATGCCATCAAAGTATAATTTAAAATCTTTATCTGTTCCTTTGTGGTCTTGGGCAATTTTAAGGCCAGCTATATCCAAGTAGTTTTCCCAAGTGGTACTCATGCTGGGTTCTTTTGTGTTTGCTTTTCTAAATGTCCATTCCTTAATCAGATAATCGTCCTCAAAATAAAAATCATAAGCATCTCCAGGCGTATAACCTCCTTCGGAACCATACACTATGGTCAATTTTTTCATTAATTTTTTACTAACAGGGGCCGTATCTTGTTCTTTAATGGTATACGCATAGTTAGCTGCGTCCCAAACCAGATTGTACGGTGCCAAAAGCCAAAATTTATCATTCACAAAACCGCCATTGGTTTTGTAGGCCAAACTGTCCATCTTGCTTCTATTGTACGTTAAGGTATCTTCCGCGTTTATGTGCGTTACGGTATTATTTTTTGTGTTCCATATCCAATGTCTTTGGTAATGGTTTTTCCCTCTATCAACATTAAAGGTAAAAGCGATATTTTTTACATTTTTCCAGTTTTCAAAACCATGTGCATAAGCAATTTTTTCTGGTATGGTAGGTGTTGCTATTACTTCGGTTTCCTCCGCTTTTTCTGTGGTAGTCTTTTCTGATTTGTTTTTGCAAGCTGCAGAAAGGGCAAGTAGAATTACGGCTAAAAATAGTTTGGCTGTTCTCATTCTAGATTTGTTTTTGTTAAAGATACCCTGTTTTGAGTATATTGCCGCTTATTTTCAAATGAATACGAGTGACTTTTCTTAAACGTCTGTTTCTTATACTTATAAACCAAACCAAAAATAGTTTTGGCAAGGGTGAGGCGTTTAAAGATTTAAGCGATGAAGAATTGGTGGCTAAAATTGTAGCAAAGAATGATACACTATTATTTGGCATATTATATGACCGTTATGTGAAATTAGTGTACAACAAATGCTATGGGTTTGCACGGTCTGAAGATGAAGCGGAAGACTTGACACAGGACGTGTTTTTAATGTTGTTCGTAAAATTGGCGTCCTTTAAAGGAAAGTCTAAATTTTCTACTTGGTTATACTCCTTTACCTATAATTTTTGTGTAAACTATGTAAACCGAGACAAACAACGTAAGATGAGCGACCAATCCGTGCCGGTTGATAACACCGAGTATAAATTGGCACATGAAGATGTCTCTGATGAAAGTATATATGAGCTAAAAGCGAGCAAATTAGCTAAGGCTCTAGAAATAATTAGCCCTGAGGAAAAATCTATATTGCTATTGAAATATCAAGATGGGGCTTCTATTAAAGAATTATGTGATGTTTTGGCGATTGGCGAGAGTGCGGTAAAGATGCGTTTAAAACGATCCAAGGCAAAGCTTTTAGAAATTTATAATAACTTAGGTTAAATGGCAGACACTACAAATCCATTTCAGCAGCTTAACCGCAATCTTAAGGAGGTGCCTCCAGATATGCGGAAAAAGGTGATGAACGATATTGCCATTGCCAAATTAATTCTGGACATGGCGGTTTTGGTTACCAGTAACTATTCTTCCGTTATTTCCGGAATGCTTAAGTCAAACAAAAGAAAATAAACCAATCAACTATTAAACAACACTCATGGAAAAATATAAAAAAGTTCTAGAAGATAGTTTATCAGATATTTTCTCCAGTGCGGTACAACTTTTACCTAAGATAGTACTGGGTATTTTGGGGCTCATTTTTGCTTGGCTTATGGTCAAGGTAATTATGTTCATTTTAAGAAAAGTATTAAAAGCCGCCAAGATAGATGCGCTTTCGCAAAAAGTTACCGAGGCTAAATTTTTTGGAGATAAAGAGGTAAATGTGGATTTGGCAAAAATCATACTTGGATTGGTTAAGGTTTTGTTGATTTTAATGTTTGCCACGGTCATTTCAGAAGTTTTAGGGCTACAAGCAGTTTCTGATGGTATTGTGGCCATTTTTGCTTATTTACCAACATTATTTAGCGCCCTGTTAATCTTGGCTGCGGGTCTTTATATAGCATCTACGGTTAAAAAAGCAACATTGGCCTTGTTTGATTCCATGGGTGTTGGCGGTTCAAAATTTATAAGTAATACTCTTTTTTATCTTATCGCCTTTTTTGTGTCGATAACCGCATTAAATCAGGCTGGAATACAGACCGATATTATTACCAGTAATTTCACTTTGATCTTAGGAGCTTTTTTAGCTGCTGCAGCTTTAGGCTTTGGTTTGGGTTCTAGAGAGGTCTTTGCAGATGTTCTTAAAATGTTCTACGCCAGAAAAACCTATATGGTAGGTGACCAGATAATTATTGGTAAAGAACAAGGCGTTATAGAAGCCATAGACAATATGTCTATTACCCTTAAAACGGATGAAGGTAAAATAGTACTCCCGATTAAAGAGGTAGTAAAACGAAAAGTGGTCATAAAAGAATAAAAAAAAGCCTCTATTAAGAGGCTTTTTTTTATTTGGTTTTTGATTTTTTATCTGGCGTTGTTGGATCTAAGGCCTTAAGATGGTCTGGCTTAAAAATGTTGATTATTGGGAACTCAGACCTTCTATTGAGCTCTAAAATTTCTGGTGGACAGTCCCATTTTGTTTTACAATCATTTACCGGTTGTCTTTTTCCATAGCCCTTGTAGGACAGTATGCGTTCGGCAGGCACTCCATTAGCTACCAAATACTCATAGGTGGCTTTTGCCCTAGCCTCAGATAGTTTGTCATTATATTCATGACTACCAACGCCGTCTGTATGTGATTCTAGCTTAATAGTCATATATGGATAGGTTTCTACCATCAATTTTACCACTTTGTCCAATTCTTTGGCCGCGTCTGGGCGTATGTAAGATTTGTCAAAATCAAAGTAAATCTTGTCCAGGCCTGCTAATATCTTTACATCTAACACAGGTTCTAAATACACATCCTTTTGAACTTTTTTCTGCTTGTTGGGTAAATTGGTCAGGTTAAGGGTAACCTTTTTTTCCGGGTGGGTAATGCGATTAAGGACCAATTTATATTTGGTGCCACGATTTACGAACATACGGTAGTAACCACGGCCATCTGTTTTTACTTGTTTGATGAAATTACCTGTGTTGATATCCGTAAGTTTTACCACCACAGAATCTAGTGGATTGCCATTTACCGCATCGTATACAAATCCATCTACATAAAGCGAAGGCGTAAAATCGAACTTATAAATATCGTCACCACCTTCACCACCTTCTCTGTTAGAACTAATGTAACCTTCCGTACCATCCTCATTTGAGAAGAAGGCAAAATCATCTTTTTCGCTGTTCACTGGTTTGCCTAGGTTAATAACGTCCGTTACTACACCATCTTCATCGGTAACGGTAGCAAAAATGTCTAGCATTCCGAAGCCCACATGTCCATCAGAGGCAAAGAAAAGTTTACCTTCATTATTGATAAAGGGGAACATCTCATCACCTGCTGTATTGATTATTGGACCTGCGTTAATGGGTTGACCAACTCCACCTCTAGGATGTATATCACAATAATAGATATCCGTACCGCCGTAGCCTCCTGGCCTGTCTGATGCAAAGTATAACTTTGTCCTGTTCTCGTTGACAGATGGATGACCGGTGGAGTAGTGGTCTGCATTTATTTTTAGGTTTTTGGCTACATGCCATTCTTCGCCGTTTTTTTCGGCGATAAATATTTTTAGATTGTTTTGTTTTTGAACTAAGTTCTTGTCTTTAATTTTTTTTACATAGAAACCTTCCTTGTCTTCAAAATAATTGTTTCGTGTAAAGTAGGCTATGGTATCGTTTTTATAGTCTGTAGAGAATACTACAGAACTTTCATGGTACTTAGAATTGATGTCTCCTTTGATTCGCTGGGGAATGTATTCCGTCATACGTTCAAAAGCACCACCTTCTTCTATAAAAAAGATGTCTAACCAAGGTTGGTTGTCCCAATCATACAAACGTTCGTCTTTAGAATCTGGGCGACTACTACTAAAATAAATGGTATTCCCGAATTTGATAGCGCCGAAATCGTTAAACTGACTATTGTATTTTACAGGTTGAATATCATAGCGTTCTCTACTGTTAAAAACAACAGACGCTAGATTACCATCTTTTAAAAAGCGGTCTATTAACCTATCATTCTTGTTTGTTTTTTTATAAAGCTTTAACCATTCTACAGCTTCTTTTTCCCTACCCACACTTTTAAGTGCCATACCATATTTAAAGTAATGGTTGCTAGAGATACCAGATTTATGAATAAACCTTTCAAAATAGGGTATCGATTTTTCGTAGTCTCTTTGCAACAAATAGCATTCTGCCAACCTTTTTTGCGCATGTTCCGGGTCTATACCTTCGGTAACCATTTCTTCGTATAAAGGAATGGCTTTGGCATAAGAAAACGTGCCAAAATATTTATCTGCTTTGCGTTGTAGTGGATGTTGTGCGTTTACGCTGGTGAAGCAGGCTACGAATAGTAGCAAGCTAAGTAGGTGCTTGGTAACATTCATCTTAAAAGTATCTTGGGGAACGGTATAAATCTTCCTTCTTATTTAGTTTGGGTTCAAATATTAAAATCACCTCGTGTGTACCACCAGTGTAGGGTCTGGTGAGGGAGGTTGGTAAATCATAGGCATAGCCTAATCTCAAATTTTTACTGATTTGATAATCTGCAAAAGCTCCAAAGTTAGAGGCATCGTTAAAGCGATAAGATGCACCTAGCCAGAATTTTTCATAGAACAAAAAACTAGAGGTAACATCATAGGAGGCAGGAGCGCCATTTGTAAATTTTGTAATTACAGAAGGTCTAAATTTTATATCTAAAGACAGGTCTAGGACTAAACCGGCAATGCCGTAGTAGCTGTTTCGTTCTAAAGCTTCAAACTCTCCTTCGTTTACATCTGTATTTAAAATTCTAGGGGCAGAAAAACCAACATACCATCTGTTGGTAGTTAGGTACATGCCCGCACCAAAATTAGGGTCCCAAACATTAAAATTCTGATTAAAGAAGGGGTCGTTTACATCAGGATTTGATAAATCGTATTTAGTGAAACCACCATTTAAACCAAACGAAAGTTTGGCCTCCCAGGATATTGGTATAGTGTACGAAAAATTACCGTAAATAAACTGTGTGCTCTGGTCGCCCAAATGGTCATTAATATAAGATAATCCCAATGCTACTTTTTCATTGCGCATTGGTGTATGCAGTGAAAAAGTACTCGTTCTGGGATTACCATCCAAGCCTGCCCATTGGTTACGATGCAATGCCGTAAAACTTAGACTTTCCCTACTTCCTGCGTAGGCAGGGTTAATAGAGGTTGTGTTGAACATGTATTGTGTAAATTGTGGTAACTGCTGTCCTTTTATATTAGAAAAGAAGAGCAGGCTCAATACAGTTATACCCTTAAAAATGGTATTCATAACACTAGTTGTTAGTTCTTTAATCTGTTTGGTTTGGGGTAATGCGTGAACAAAGAAACAGCATCTTAAAACGAATAACCAATTACACCGATTAATTGATTCTATTTTCGTTCTTTGTCAGAAACATCGTTATAAGGTGCTGATTCCAAGTTGTATGTTTTATTCTGTGCCAACGTAAATGTAACCGTTGATGGGTTGCATTTCTGGTTGTTCATTTATTTTGATGAGGTAGTAATACGTTCCTGCAGGTACGGTTCCTCTACTGCCATAAGCGTTGTTTGGCGATGTGCCTCCCCAATCGTTTAGGTAGTTTCTTGACTCGTATACCTTATCTCCCCACCTGTTAAAGATGAGAACATCAAAAGTATACCCACAGTACTCGGTTCCTTTGATTTCGAATACATCATTAATAGCATCACCATTTGGTGTTACGGCTTTAGAAACCTCTATTTGGTCTCTAGTACAAGGCACACAATCATTGTTTGTGGTAATTATAAAATCTACATAATACTTGCAATCACCACCATCTGATGCGTACATTATTTTATATTCTCCCAATGCTAAATTAGCAGGATTAAATAGCGAGCCTTCTAAAACCACTTCGCCTTCTACTACGGTAAAGATTCCGTTGGTATCAAAGCCCTGTGGTAAATAATTGATAAGGTCCACAGCCTCATCTTCTACACAAACATCAATATAAACTTCTTCTAATTGTGGCTGCATTACAAAAATGGTCTGCGTAAATGTTGCTGTGTTGCCACAGTCATCAGCAACTTCCCACCTGCGTTCAATCATGTAATCATCGGTGTCTGCCACCCTAACAATTTCTTCTGTAAAGTTAACCACAGGGGTACTGCAACCGCCAATATCTCCTAATTCTGGTATGGCAGGTACTTCTTCTCCACAGATGATGGTCATGTCCTCAAAATCCGGGTCCATAAATCTATCATCCATTAGGTCTAGGTAATCCGGAATGCCGTCACCATCAGTATCATCATTGGTTGGGTCGCCATCGTTGTCCGCATCTTCATCCATGGTTGGGATACCGTCACCATCATCATCTAGGTCACGATAGTTTACATCGTCTTGATTGTCCGTGTTTGGCAAATCGTTTGCAGGGTCGTCAATCTCATCGTTCACATCAAAGCCATCGTTTACATCGCTACCTTCGTAACCGTCATCCAACCCATCACCATCGGTATCGGTACCCGTAAAGGTCCAATCCGGTTGACCATCGTTATTAAAATCATTCCCCTCGTTATTATCTGGAACGGTATCGTTATCAGAATCTAGGTCGATGACATCTTGGGCCCCATCACCATCGGTGTCTACAGGGATAAGTCCTTCATCATTGGTGTCGTAAGCATCATCCAAACCATCATTGTCAGAATCATTACCTGTTGGTGGCACATAGCCATCGGTGGTTTGTGCTTCTACGTTGTCTGGAATACCATCGTTATCCGAGTCGATGTCTCTGCTATCTGGATAGCCATCATTGTCGGTGTCTGTAGCACCGTCTCCCTCGTTAGCATCTAGGATCCCATCATTATCATCGTCTAAATCTACGTAATCAGGAACACCGTCGCCATCTGTATCTGTTGGGTCTAGGTAATCTGGAATGCCATCCCCATCGGTATCATCATTGGTTGGGTCGCCATCATTGTCCGCATCTTCGTCCATGGTAGGGATACCATCGCCATCATCATCTACATCACGATAGTTTACATCGTCTTGGTTGTCCGTATTGGGTAAATCGTTGGCAGGGTTGTCAATCTCATCGTTCACATCAAAGCCATCGTTTACATCACTGCCTTCGTAACCGTCATCCAAGCCATCACCATCGGTATCGGTACCCGTAAAGGTCCAATCTGGTTGGCCATCGTTATTAAAATCGTTCCCTTCGTTATTATCCGGAACAGTATCGTTATCAGAATCTAGGTCAATGACATCTTGCGAACCATCACCATCGGTGTCTACAGGGATAAGCCCTTCATCATTGGTATCGTAAGCATCATCCAAACCATCGTTATCAGAATCATTACCTGTCGGTGGTACATAACCATCAGTGGTTTGTGCTTCTACGTTGTCTGGAATACCATCGTTATCCGAGTCAATGTCTCTGCTATCCGGGTAGCCATCATTGTCGGTGTCTGTAGCACCGTCTCCCTCGTTAGCATCCAAAATACCATCATTATCATCGTCTAAATCTGTTATATCTGGTACGTTGTCACCATCCGTATCGTATTCATCATCAATAATAGTTACAATTCCTATTGCCTTGTTAATTTGAATTACTGTTGTGCTTAAGTTGGATAAAACCACTTGGAAATCTTCTTCCTCTTCTAATAATACATCATTTAGGATAGGTATTGTTATGGTGATTGGGTCAACTTCATTCCCAACAAAGGTTAGGGTGTTTGCTGTTGTTGTATAATCCTCACTAGCGGTTGCTGTATTGTCTGAAGTGCTAAAGTCTACAGTAAACGAATCTTGAACCGTACCTACTAAAGTAATTGCTAAGGTAGCTGTGCCGTCTGTTTCATTAACGGTGATATCATTGATAAATAATCCGGTAGTTCCAGGAATATTATCATCATCATTGATGATACCATTAGCGGTAGCATCGTTTATGGGCACTAACGGATTGGTAGTGCTGTTCAAGGTAACGGTATACGCTTCTTGCGGTTCAATGATATTATCGTCCAAGATGGACACCACGATTTGCTGTACCTCGCCATCTGTACCCGTAAAGGAAATTGTTCCATTGGTGATAGGGGTAAAGTCGGTTGCGGTAGCTGTACCAAAAGCGGTAGAGAAATCCACATCAAAACCAGAGGCATAATCCCCAGTTAAGGTCACATCAAAAGAAGCCGTAACGCCCACACCTTCGGTCACGATGACATCGGTTTGTACGATAGAAAGACCTTCGGTGCCTGTGCTGTCATCATCATTGATGATACCATTAGCGGTAGCATCGTTTATGGGCACCAACGGATTGGTAGTGCTGTTCAAGGTAACGGTATACGCTTCTTGCGGTTCAATGATATTATCGTCCAAGATGGACACCACGATTTGCTGTACTTCCCCATCCGTACCCGCAAAAGAAATAGTTCCGTTGGTGATAGGGGTAAAGTCAGTTGCGGTAGCCGTACCAAAAGTGGTAGAGAAATCCACGTCGAAACCAGAAGCATACGTACCGGTAAGGGTTACATCAAAAGTAGCGGTAACGCCGACACCTTCGGTCACGATAACATCGGTTTGTACGATAGAAAGACCCTCTGTACCCGTGCCGTCATCATCATTGATGATACCATTGGCGGTAGCATCGTTGATGGGTACCAGCGGATTGGTAGTGCTGTTCAAGGTAACGGTGTAGGTTTCTTGGGCCTCGATAATAGCATCATCCAAGATGGACACCACGATTTGCTGTACCTCGCCATCATTACCCGCAAAGGTGATAGTTCCATTAGTGATAGGCGTAAAGTCGGTCGCGGTGGCCGTAACAAAAGCGGTACTAAAGTCTACATCAAAACCAGATGCATAATCCCCAGTCAAGGTTACATCAAAAGTAGCGGTAACGCCCATACCTTCAGTTACGATAACATCGGTCTGAACAATAGAAAGCCCCTCTGTACCCGTACTGTCATCATCATTGATGATACCATTGGCGGTAGCATCGTTGATAGGCACTAACGGATTGGTAGTGCTGTTCAGAGTTACGGTAAAGGCCTCTTGTGGCTCGATAATGGCATCGTCCAAGATGGACACAACAATCTGTTGGACCTCACCATCCGTAGCCGCAAAGGAAATAGTACCATTGGTGATAGGGGTAAAGTCGGTTGCGGTAGCCGTACCGAAAGCGGTAGAGAAATCCACATCGAAACCAGAAGCATACGTACCGGTAAGGGTCACATCAAAAGTAGCCGTAACGCCCACACCTTCGGTCACGATAACATCGGTCTGTATTACGGATAGACCTTCCGTACCCGTGCCGTCATCATCATTGATGATACCATTTGCGGTAGCATCGTTTATAGGCACCAACGGATTGGTAGTGCTGTTCAAGGTAACGGTATACGCTTCTTGGGTCTCGATAATAGCATCGTCCAAGATGGACACCACGATTTGTTGTACTTCACCATCCGTACCCGCAAAAGAAATTGTTCCATTGGTGATAGGGGTAAAGTCGGTCGCGGTGGCCGTACCAAAAGCTGTACTAAAGTCCACATCAAAACCAGAAGCATACGTTCCAGTAAGGGTAACATCAAAAGTAGCGGTCACGCCCATCCCTTCGGTCACGATAACATCGGTTTGTACGATAGAAAGACCTTCCGTACCCGTACTGTCATCATCATTGATGATACCATTGGCGGTAGCATCGTTTATGGGCACTAACGGATTGGTAGTGCTGTTCAAGATAACGGTATACGCTTCTTGCGGTTCAATGATAGCATCATCCAAGATGGACACCACGATTTGCTGCACCTCACCATCCGTACCCGCAAAAGAAATAGTTCCGTTGGTGATAGGGGTAAAGTCAGTTGCGGTAGCCGTACCAAAAGCGGTAGAGAAATCCACATCAAAACCAGAAGCATACGTTCCAGTAAGGGTAACATCAAAAGAAGCCGTAACGCCCACACCTTCGGTCACGATAACATCGGTCTGTATTATGGATAGACCTTCTGTACCCGTACTGTCATCATCATTGATGATACCATTGGCGGTAGCATCGTTTATAGGCACTAACGGATTGGTAGTGCTGTTCAGGGTAACGGTGTAGGCTTCTTGGGCCTCGATAATAGCATCATCCAAGATGGACACAACGATTTGTTGAACCTCGCCATCCGTACCCGCAAAGGAAATAGTTCCGTTGTTGATAGGGGTAAAGTCAGTTGCGGTAGCCGTACCAAAAGCGGTACTAAAGTCTACATTAAAACCAGATGCATAATCCCCAGTCAAGGTCACATCAAAAGTAGCGGTAACGCCGACACCTTCGGTCACGATAACATCGGTCTGTATTATGGACAGACCTTCCGTACCTGTGCCGTCATCATCATTGATGATACCATTAGCGGTAGCATCGTTTATAGGCACCAACGGATTGGTAGTGCTGTTCAAGGTAACGGTATACGCTTCTTGCGGTTCAATGATAGCATCATCCAAGATGGACACCACGATTTGTTGTACTTCACCATCGGTACCCGCAAAGGAAATAGTACCATTGGTTATCGGTGTAAAGTCGGTTGCGGTAGCCGTACCAAAAGCGGTAGAGAAATCCACATCAAAACCAGAAGCATACGTTCCAGTAAGGGTAACATCAAAAGTAGCGGTAACGCCCACACCTTCTGTCACGATAACATCGGTCTGAAC
>NZ_MTBC01000013.1 GCF_002072105.2 Croceivirga radicis | reverse complement strand
GTTGATGGTTGATGGTTGATGGTTGATGGTTGATGGTTGATGGTTGATGGTTGATGGTTGATGGTTGATGGTTGATGATAAGTTGTATGTTGTAACGTAACTAGCAAATATCCACTATTATTAATTTAATTAACGCATACACCTCCCTATTCTAAATTACAACACCCCCTCATCTGCAAAGCTAAAATAAGCCGTTTGGGTTATAATTAAGTGGTCCAGCACTTTTATGTCCAACACCTCGGCAGCCGATTTTAATTTTTGGGTAATTTGCTTGTCCGCCGTACTGGCTTTTAATGTCCCTGATGGATGATTGTGGGCTAGTATAAGGCCTACAGCACCTTGCTCCAAAGCATTTTTCATGACCAACCGTACATCTACCAAGGTTCCGGTAATGCCACCTTTACTTAACTGCTCTTTAAACAGTACTTTATTACTGTTGTTTAGGTAAACAATCCAAAATTCCTCGTGGGGTAAATCGCCCAGTAACGGTTGTAACAAATCAAAAACATCTTTACTGCAGGTAATTTTGGTAATTTTTGCCGCCGCTTCTCCCCTACGCCTACGGCCAATTTCCAAGGCCGCAGCAATACTAATAGCCTTAGCTTCGCCAATACCTTTAAATTGCATTAACTGTTTTATACTGAGTTTTCCCAGTTCGTTTAAATTGTTATCCGCAGCAGCCAATATACGTTTAGACAATTCTACGGCAGACTCTTCCCTACTTCCAGAACCAATAAGTATGGCAATAAGTTCCGCATCTGAAAGGGCCGTTCTGCCTTTTGCTACTAATTTTTCTCTAGGCTTATCATCGTCTGACCAGTGTTTTATGGAAAACGATCGTGCTTTTTCTTGCATGGGCTAAATATAACCGAAATTTAATTTTTGCCCAGATAATTTATCGCTATTTTGTAATTTGAAGCACTAAATACAAGCACCTTATGAAATCTATTTTTGATACCGAAGCTTACGAAGAACTAATGGCAAGAGCCGATAAACTCACCCCAGATTCGCCACGCGGTTGGGGCAAAATGAGTGCCGCACAAATGGCTTGGCATTGCCAATACCCGTTACAACTAGCGGTAACGAATAAAAAAACAAAGGTAAACGGTAAGTTTTTTTTGGCAAGGTGGTTTTTTAAAAAATCGTTATATAATGATAGACCCTGGCGTAAAAACCTGCCAACCGCACCCCAATTGGTTGCTAGGGAAGAAAAAGATTTTACTACCGAAATTGAAAAACTAAAAGCACTTATAACCGATTGCCACGAGGTAAAAACAAGAGAAACATGGAATCCGCACCCATTTTTTGGCACCTTTACCAAAGACCAATGGGGACAATTAGAGTACAAACATTTAGACCACCATTTTAAACAATTTGGCGTGTAAATGGATAGCAGTTGTTTCTTGCATCAAATTTTTAAACCCGAGAATTTTTCAGTAGCAGATTTACAACTTATCACCGAACAATTTACGGAAGTCGACTTTGCTAAAAATGACACCTTGATTGAAAGTGGTAAAATCGCCAATTACTATTATTTCTTGGAAAGCGGTTATTTACGGTCTTCCATTTACGATACACACGGCAATGATATTACCACCAAATTTTTCTGCCCACTGGATATTGTAATCGACTGGAATGCCTACTTTTTAAAACAGCCCTGTAAAGAGCGCATAGTAGCACTTACTGAAGGCAAAGCGTGGCGTATTACCTTCACCAATTTTATGAAGTTATTTCATATTGAAGCCTTTAGAGAAGTGGGTCGCACCCGATTAGTCAACAGCTATTTTGAGCTTAAAAACCATTCCCTAGCAGTAATTGCAGAACCCGCAAAGGATAGGTATTTGCGTTTAATGCAGCAGGAACCAGCGTTGCTGCAACATGCCCCCTTAAAACATTTGGCAACCTATCTAGGTATTACGGATACGTCTTTAAGTAGAATTAGAAAAGAAATAGCAAAATCACCTTGACCATGATTACAGACCAAGTGCCGTTGGGGCTAAGTATTTTATTTTTAATTGCGTTTTTGGCTCCGCTAATCTTAATTGTGCAGCTGGTACGCCAGTATAGTAGTAACATCAATAGCGTATTGGTACTGTTGTTTTATCTCTTTTTTCTATTGGGCGTGCTCCTACTACAATACAACGGGTATTTTAATGCGGTAAGCTTACCTCCCAGAATCATTGTATTAACTACCCTACCGCTTTTAGCTTTTTACCTTATAGTAATCCATCAAACTACATTTTATAAAAACCTAGTACAGAACACACCCTTAGCTGCTTGGGTACAATTGCATCTATTTAGATTAATTGGAGGTTTTTTTCTTGTGCTTTGGGCCTTAAATACCCTACCCAAGACGTTTGCGCTTATTGCTGGTACGGGAGATATTATAACCGCATTGAGTTCCCTTTATGTAGCTAGCACCATAAGACAAAAGAAAAGTTATGCCAAGCGCTTAACTTGGATTTGGAACACCTTTGGCCTGTTAGATATACTTGCTACCTCTTTTACGGCGGTGTTACTGACCAAATGGAATATAGAAACGGGTAGCATGGGGGTGGATATTCTTACCACCTTCCCCTACTGTTTTATCCCCGCCTTTGCCCCAGCTACCATTATTTTTCTACATGTTACTATTTACAAAAAACTATTGAAGTGGGATACTACAATTGATGTATCAAAACCGTAGCTAAAAAAAGGAGCGTTTGCCAACATAAATTTTAGTAGTTTTATACCAAACAGATATGCGCTATATAACTAACGGCTATTTGGTTGTTGTGCTTCTTGCGAGAAAAACATAAAAATTTAGACATGAGTCAAAAAATTGAAGAAATCAAAATAGAAGACTTAGTTCTTTGGACCGAAAACCCGAGAGACCCAATTGACCCAAAAAGTAACGACCAAGATGTAGCCGATAGGGCATGGAAGGACGAACACGATAAATGGAATTTGCAAAAATTGGCCAAGGAAATGAAGGATTTCTATGATTTCAGTGAGTTACCGACCGTAGTTTATCATGGGAAAAAGCCTCTTGTTTATGACGGCAATAGAAGAATGATATTAGCAAAATTAAAACATGACTTAGTCAAACTTCCAGACTTTGATAAAACGAAAATACCTCATATTCCAAAGATAATACCATGTAATGTGTGCGATAAAGACATTGCGATAAAGAATGTTTTCAGAAAACATGGCGACTCGGGTTCTTGGTCACCTTTGGATAGAGATATTTTCATAAACAAGTATATGAATGGACCAAAAAGCACCTTCTTAAAAATTGATGAATCAACAGGCATTATTTCAAAGAACCCTCACTTAAATCAAGTTTTCGTTAAAAATGAGATTTTCACTAAAGAAAAACTCAAAGAAATGGGCTTCGAGTTTAATCAGGACGACTTAGAGAGTAAACACACTAAATATGAAGCGAAAACAATATTAGACGATATATCTAGTAAGGTTGCTTCTAAGACGATAACTACAAGAAAAAATCGGGGCAAAATAATAGACGTATTGGACAAATCTTCAAGAAGTCTAATTGATGCAAATAAGAAAAAACCATTATCAAAAATTCAAGTAAACGCGTCAGGTACCACAACTACACCAAAGAAGAAACAAGCACCAAGAACAAAGAGACAAGAGCCTGAAATCTTCAATGGTAAACTATACTTAAAATCAGGACAAGTTAGCGACCTTTACAGGGATATAGTTGACTTATATGCATTCTATCAACATAAAAAAGACACATTTAGTCAGTATTTCCCAAGCTTGGTGCGTATGGCTCTGAGATTGCTTTGTGAAACTGCGGCCAATGATAGTGGACAGACTTTAGATAAATATCTCAAAGCAAATTTTAATAACGCCAAAAAGAATTTAGACAAAGATGCCAAGACAACTTTATCTACTCAAAATGTAAGCGAAGGAACACTTATTCAACTGCTACATATTGGAGCACATAACTATCAAGCTGGTAATAACCTTAACCAAACTATCGCAGTATCTATCATAGTTGGTGAAATTTTAACAATCACGCATGGAAGATAGTGAAAGACATAGCAAATTTGAATCTCCCTTAAGGTATCCAGGTGGTAAAGCCTGTATATTTCCTTTCATTTCTAATCTTTTCTATG
Source organism: Croceivirga radicis (assembly GCF_002072105.2). Classification (GTDB taxonomy): domain Bacteria; phylum Bacteroidota; class Bacteroidia; order Flavobacteriales; family Flavobacteriaceae; genus Croceivirga; species Croceivirga radicis. The sequence continues at coordinate 70,554 of NZ_MTBC01000013.1, read as the reverse complement.
AAAACAACCTTCTCGGAGTGAACTATGCTGAACCTTATGCAGGTGGTTCAGGACTAGCACTCAAGTTACTGTTTAATGAATACGTAAATGAAATATTTATTAATGACTACGATTATTCGATTTTTTCATTTTGGCATTCAATCTTAGAATCAAATCAAAGATTTTGCGATTGGGTTGAAGATGTCGAAATAGACATAGAGAATTGGAAATATTTCAAATCGGTTCAAAAAAATCCAGATAAATTCAGCCAATTTGAACTAGGACAAGCAGTGTTCTTTCTTAATAGAACTAACATTTCAGGAATTATCAAGGGTGGCCCAATTGGTGGGCTTGAACAAAAAGGAAAATACAAAATCAACGCTAGGTTTAACAAATCAGACCTCATTAGGAGAATTGAAAGAATTGACAAATTCAAACACAGAATTAGACTTAGCAACCTTGATGGAATCCGGTTTATAAAAAACTTAGATAAAAAAAGCCAAAACACTTTTATCTACCTTGACCCGCCTTACGTACACAAAGGAGCAGATTTGTATATGAATTACTTCAAAAAGAGAGACCATGAAATTCTTGCTCGCCAAGTTGAAAAGATAAATCACAAATGGCTTGTTTCCTATGATAATAATGACTTTATTCTAAACCTCTACGACAACCAGCAAAGACTTAGATATAGCTTATCACAATCAGCGTCAAATCGAGTAGGAAATGAGATCTTGGTCTTTTCAGGGCAATTAAACTTTAGTGATTCGATTGAGAAACTTAAGAATGTGGAATTAATACAATAAAAAGCACGAAAGCACAACAAAGAACTGAGGTGATAAACAGATTCTTTTAGTTCAATTTCGACACATATTTCTCAACGTAAGATATTCCGGATTTTAAGTTTGGTGAGTATATGTAAAATTAGACACCAAAGCAAGTAACTACATAAAACCAGAACTTTTATACCACTAATGATCAAACTTCGAAAAATACTGTTGTTAAGCTTGGCTTCTATCGCATTTTATACTTGTGAAAAGAAAAAGGAACCATCCTATTCAGAATTTGAACAAAAAGTGTTTTATGAGTTGTTTCCAGAACTTTCGGACATGCTGCATACAGATACTCGTATCATTGCAACACCACCACCTCCCCCACCAGAATATTTGACCAAACTAGGTTTTAACGCCGTAGATAACTATGACAATGCATTTGAGAATTGGAAAAAATCTGATGACTATCAAGAAAAAGCAAATCTACTGCAGAACAGACAGGATTCGATTCTAAATACCACTACCGAAATAACTATAGCTTTTCCCGATTCCATAATCCAATTTGAAAAAGAAGACGCACAAGCATTAATTAATCATTTTAAAGAGCAAAAACTTGTTGTGGACACTTTAAATTTTAAATCACACAATGGGTTTAAAGTAAACTTTGCCAATCTAAAGTCCAACAATGAGCTATTACTTTTCAGACCCATCTCTCAATTTCCTAAAAACGGAGCATTTTGGACCACTACATACAAATTCAACTTTAGCGGTTCAATGTCATTTACCCGAATTTTATTTGACAAAACAAAAACCTACGGTGTTTTAAATGCTAGTTTTGTAAAAGGACGTTTGAATGGAGGAGGTTGCCGTATTTTTATTCGTAAAGATGAAAATGGTAGCTGGAAAATTGATAAAATCAAAGAAACTTGGGTTTCTTAGAAAACACTACCAACCAAAAACAGAATGAAAATTAAAGCCTAAAAAAAACCAGTTAATCTTCTTGGAACCCCAATTTTCTATAGTATTAGAATACTTCAAATTACCTCTACGCTCAGAAGTTTTACCGCCAATTAGCTTAGCCAACCACCCAGCCTAATTTGCTTTCTTGTCTTATGACAAGTTTTTTCTGTTTATGCTCTTTTAGTTTTGGCTCGTAATCATTTAAAAACAATCAAATGAAAAACGAGACTTTATTTATGATGCTTTTTAAGTATCAACCAGATGCGGTAAAATTATCCAAGGGAGAAGAAGCAACAGTGGCCCATGCTTGGGGTGAATTTATAGGCACCATCGCCCTAAAAGAAAAATTAGTGAGTACCCATCAACTAGGGCAACCCGTACAATATGTGGGCCATAGCCCAAATAGCAGTATAGCATCCAAAGAAATAATTGGCGGCAACATGGTAATTAAAGCCAATTCTATGGAAGAAGCTTGTGCTTTAGCCCAAAAATCTCCCATACTACAAATGGGTGGCTTTGTAGAAATAAGGACTATAATTCCAATGCAGGATTAAAAATGAAGAAGATGATGTATATCCTAATCGCCGTTTTAGTAGCAGGTATCATTAGTGTACTAATAGCCGCTAACACTACCAAACAAATCTATTTAGAAAACAGTATTACCATACAGGCTCCTTTAGACCGGGTATTTAATCAGGTACGGTATTTAGAAAAGTTCCCAGAGTGGAGCCCGTTTTTAGAGATAGACCCTAACCAAAAGATAACCGTAACCGGTACAGATGGTACTATAGGGGCACAATACCACTGGGTTGGCAACCAGGGTAAAGATGTAGGTTACCAAGAATTAATAGTTATTGAAGAACAAGCCAAGCTGGTATTTAAATGTACTATAGAAAAACCCTATACGGCAGCACCCCAATTTACCTATCTATTTGTACCCGTAGGTAATACCACTAAGGTTATTCAACAATTTGAGCTAAAATCAGGAACCATGAACGCCATCTTTATGTGGCTATTTGGAACAAAAAAGCAAATGCAGCAATTAAACGCCAGGGGTTTGCAGCTTTTAAAAAAGACATTGGAATAGAAAAAATACCGTTAACCCTACCTTTTTTACACTTGAACGTTACATACCTAAATCACAACTATATTGGGCATTACATAAGCATTGAGCATTGTACTTTAAGAGCACCAAATCGTATTGTTATGAATAGTAATAAAACAATGTATCGTATTAGTCTAGGAATATTTTGTTTGGCCATATTAGGTGCGGTAGCAAACTCTATAGTAAACTACAGTACTGTGGCAGAAACGTTCTTAAAACTGGGCTACCCTTCCTATTTAATAGAAATTCTAGGTGTAGCGCAGGTAATTGGGGTATTGCTTTTAATCCTAAACAAAGGACAATGGTTTATAGAATGGGTCTATGCCGGCTTCTTTTTAAACCTTATCCTAGGTTTTATTGCCCATCTAGTATCTAATTACGGTAACGGGGCTTCTGCAGTGCTCTGTCTAATTCCGCTTCTAGTAAGTTATATTTTATACAAACGCATGGAACAGACCGAAGTTGGCAAAAACAAGATTGGCGACATTAATTATAACGTTTAAAATGCAGTTCTTTAAACGTTAAAACCCGTTCCGAAAGAGTCATCAGGAACGGGTTTTATTTTTTAAAATAGTTTAGCAACCTCTTTAAAATCCAAACCGCCGTAATTTCCAGAACTCATGAGCAATAACGCCATATTTTCCATGGAATGGGAAAATAGGAATTCTTTAAAATCCGCTGGATCGGTATAGATAGCCAAATCTTCGCGCTCAAAAGCAGCTGCAATATCTTGTTCAGAAACTTCTTCTAACTGTTTTATTTTTACCGCTTCTGGTGAATAAAAAACCACCGCTTCGTCTGCTGCTTGTAAGGCACCATTGTATTCCTTTAAAAATTCGGAATTTAGACTACTATAGGTATGCAATTCTAGGCAAGCCAGCACCTTTTTATTGGGGTACTGTTCTTTTAGCGCGTTGGTAGTGGCCATTACCTTACTAGGGGAGTGGGCAAAGTCTTTAAAAGCTACCGCATTTTTATTTTCCCCTATTTTTTCTAGACGCTTGCTGGCTCCTTTAAATGTTGAGATAGCCTCGTAAAAATCCACCTCATCCACCCCCATTTGTTGGCAGATCCATTTGGCACCCGCAAGATTGTTTAAGTTATGCTGCCCAAATATTTCTAACGGCATGGGGCCATCTTCTGTCTCTAAGTACGTTGTGCCATCCGCTACTGTATATTCTGGTGTTTCATAGGGAAATTTACGAATGGTATTTTCAGAAGCTTCTACAACTTCCTTTACCGCTGTATCTTCCGTATTGTACGTAATACTACCTCCACTTACAATGCCATCTACAAAAATCTTGAATTGCTCTACATAGTTTTCGTAAGTAGGAAAAACATTAATGTGGTCCCAAGCTATGCCAGACAGTAGGGCAATATTGGGTTGGTATAAATGAAATTTAGGGCGCCTATCTATGGGCGAAGACAAATATTCATCGCCCTCTAACACTATAAAATCATTTTCTGTAGTTAAATGCACCATTCTATCAAACCCCTCCAACTGCGCTCCTACCATGTAATCTACCGCTATATTATTATACGCCAATACGTGTAAAATCATAGAAGTGATGGTGGTCTTACCATGACTACCGCCTATAACTACTCGAGTTTTGTCTTTAGACTGTTCATATAAAAATTCTGGATAAGAATAAATGGTAATCCCCAATTCCTTGGCACGCAACAACTCTGGATTATCTGGTTTGGCATGCATTCCTAAGATTACCGCGTCTAAAGATTCGGTTATTTTTTCTGGGTACCATCCAAATTCCAAGGGTAGCAATCCCTTGTTTTCTAACCTACTTTTAGAGGGTTCATAGATGATATCGTCACTTCCTGTTATCTGGTATCCTTTATGCTGTAGGGCCAAAGCTAGATTGTGCATAGCACTGCCCCCAATAGCGATAAAATGTATTTTCATTGCCTTGTAATTATAGCCCAAAGATAACCAATGCGTCTTAGGATTATTTTTATCTTGATGGCTAAATAACACCAAAATGAACTTAAAAGACATAACAGCTAAAGAAATACTACCGGGCCTACATGGTAAATTAATTCATGGCGATGCGTTGAGCTGGGCCTTCTGGGAGGTAGAAGCCGGTGCAATAGTGCCAGAACACCATCATATTCACGAACAAATTATGCATGTGGTAACAGGCCAATTTGAATTTAGCTTAAACGGTGAAAGCAAAACCTATGTTGCAGGAGATGTAGTGGTTATCCCTTCTAATGTACCGCATGGGGGCAAAGCCATAACCCCTTGCAAACTCATGGATGTATTTACCCCAGTTAGGGAAGATTATAAATAAGCGTATGGAAGTATCAGTTAAAGGGAAAAAAGCATTGGTAGGTGGTAGCTCTAACGGTATTGGTTTGGCTATTGCCAAAGAATTAGCCGCAAGTGGAGCTAGTGTAACCCTAATGTCTCATCGGGTTGAAAAACTTTTGGCAATTTTAAAAGAGCTGCCCACAGACCAAGGACAACAACACCAATATCTTTTAGTAGATTTTACCGATTTTGAGAATTACAAGCGCATTATAAACGCCTATTTTGAACAAAACACCGTAGACATTCTGGTAAACAATACGCAGGGCCCTGCCGCAGGTGGCGCACTGGAAAAAACGGTAGCCGATTACCAACAGGCATTTGATTTGTTATTTAAAACCGTAGTCTACACTACGGAGAAGGCGTTGCCCAAAATGCAAGAAAATGGTTGGGGGCGTATTATTAATGTGGCCTCTATATCTGTAAAAGAGCCGCTAAACTATTTGGCCTTGAGCAATACGGTACGGGCGGCCGTGACCACATGGGCCAAAGGTTTATCTTTAGATGTTGGCCAGTTTGGTATAACCGTAAACAACATCCTTACCGGGTATTTTGATACGGACCGTATAGCCCAATTAAATGCTAAAAAAGCAGAAAAGATGAATGTTTCTCAAGAAGAAGTGCGCCGTACTATGGAGGATATGGTTCCCGTAAAGCGTATTGGCAAGCCAGAAGAATATGGTTTCTTGGTTACTTTTTTAGCATCAGATAAGGCCGCTTTTTTAACGGGCACCAACATTCCGTTAGACGGGGGGCTCTTAAAAAGCATGTAATTACAGGCTTAATTTGTCTTTAAACAAATACGATTGGCGGCGTGATACTTCTATCTCGTCTCCATTTTGCATGCTTAGCTTTAGTTTGCCATTAAACCACGGAATTACCTCCTTTATAAAACCAATATTTACAATTTGCTGCCTGCTTACCCTAAAAAATTGCTCTTGTGGCAGCTTATCTTCCACTTGTTGCAAAGATTTATATAGCATTGGTTTTTGGTCCTGAAAAAACACGCGGGTATAATTGCCCACTATTTCAAAATGCGATATTTCTCCAATTTTCAATAGCCAGCATTTTTCGCCATCTTTTATAAAAATCTGACTTTGCAAATGCAAGCGTGCCTCAGGCGCGTTAGTTGTTACACCGTTCTGTGTTTCTTGTAAAGTGCCCTGCACCTTTTCAATGCTCTTATCAAACCGTTTTTGATTTATGGGTTTTAAAAGATAATCAAGTGCATTGTATTCAAAAGATTTAATAGCATACTCATCAAAGGCAGTCGTAAAAATGGTGATGGGCACCTCATCCAACATTTCCAACAACTCAAACCCATCTTTTTCTGGCATGTTAATATCCAAAAACAGTAAATCTGGGTTGGTTTCTTTTATCAATTCAAAACCTTGGTCCACATTTTCAGCTTCGCCCAAAAGCTCAATATCCTTGTGTTTTTTCAACAACTCTTTAAGCTCATTTCGTGCCAAACGAGAATCTTCTACAATGACCGCTTTTATCATCATACCAAAGGAATTTTTATTAAAGCCACTACCTCATCTCCTTCTTCCGTAAGCGAAAAACTGGCTTTGGCGCCATACAGCAATTGTAAGCGCTGCCTAATATTTTTAAGTCCCAAATGGGTGCCATCTTTTGCCAATTGTAACTTTCCAGAATTACGCACCTCTATAAGCAAATCAGTAGCTTCTTTTTTCGTTTTTAGGGCGATGGTACCGCCGTTTTTTAAATTAGAAATACCGTGTTTTGCCGCATTCTCTACCAGCAATTGAATAATCATTGGAGGTATTTGCAAACTCTTGGTTTCTGGTGCTATGTTAGTCACGAATTGCAAACGTTCTTCAAACTGTATTTTAGACAAATCGATGTAATTAGCCACCATTTCTAGTTCTTCTTCTAACGCAATTGAGTTTTTGGCATTTTGGGTCAAAGAATACCGGAGCATCTCGGACAATTTGGTAATCATATCCCTAGAACGTTCTACATCTTCTAGCATTAATCCCCTTATGTTATTTAAACTATTGAACATAAAATGCGGATTAATTTGTCCTTTAAGGGTATTTAACTGCGCTTGTTTTAAATTGCTGTTGAGCTCTGTACGTTCTAAATGGTCTTGGTTAGATTTGAGCATCAACTTAATAGCAAAGTAGAGCATGGTCCAACCTAAAATGGTGATAAAAGAATTGGCAATAATTACGCCCCAACCGGCATTTTTGTAGATATCCGGAACTTTAGTCACATCAGATTCAAAAAACTGATGCGATAAATAGCCCGCAGCGTAAGAAAGTAACGCATAAGCGGCAGCACAAACTATAACGCTTATAAATATCCAGAGCCAGTAGCGCTTTTTAAAATCGTTGAGTTCAATTTTTCGCTTTAAATAAGCTCTAAGCAATCCGGTACAAAACAGGCCAATTACAAAGCTTGTTGCTAAAGAAAATTTTAAAAAACCAGAAGATTTAAACCCGTCTACATCTGGTGTAAACACATAGGCAAAACCTAAAATAGCACCCCAAGAAATTACTTGAATGCTCCAAAACAAAAGGTTTCTATACCTATTCCAAACGCTTTTTGCCATGTATATGAGTTACCGTTTTCTAATTATCCTATCCAAAGATAGGCAACTTTACCTACTGCCGTACCAACGCCAAAGCACAAGGCTGCCAAAGCGATTATCACTAAAATCTTACGAAAGATATTCCCTTTTGTGAATAGGCAATGTAACGCCCTTTTGTCTTTAAAAAAAGTATATACCAGTGTACCTATACCACCTAAAAGCATTACAGAACTAATAATAAGTTCATTGTTGGCTACATTAGAAAGTAAAACAGCTGCCAATAAAATGGCAGCTGCCAGTAGTAAGGATTGGTTGATGGTTAATTTCATAAACTACGCTTTTGTATAATTAGTTGTACCTTCTTTGTGCAATACTACACTGCCAATTAGTATACAACCGGTGTAAATTGCAAACGCAATTGTCATTGTTGCCACACCGGCAAAAATTCCGAATGTTCCTGAAAGGATAGCTAAACTACCTACACCTAACACTGTTTTCTTTGTGATGTCCATTGTTTTCATGATTGTTGTTTTTTGATGATTGATAATTGATTTTTGATTGATAATTGATTTTTGATTGATAATTGAATTGTGATTGATGATTTACATAAATAGGCCTACTAAAAGACTTACTATTAATTTGATAACCGTTACCATGCTGTTCGTTTTTATTTATACAGCTAAACTACTACCCTAATGATGGTTTTGAAACTAAATTATGACGAATGGTAAGTTCCCTTGCCCGAACGGTAAACAAATATTACCCAATTGAAAATCAAGCACTTTACGAAACAAAAAAGGGAGCCGAAGCTCCCTTAAATTCTTTAAAACGACCGTATTTACTAGCCTTTTACCGCTTTTTTAACGGGTTGTTGGGTATTTAAATGTTCTGCAAAAAAGCCCATCATAGCTTTGTACAATTCTATACGGTTTTCTTCTTTGCCAAACCCGTGACCTTCATCATACTTTACCATATAAGGTACTGCTTGCCCCTTGGCCCGCAGCCCTTCTACAATTTGGTCAGATTCGTTAATATTAACCCTAGGGTCATTGGCCCCTTGCACTACAAATAAGGGCTTTTTAATTTTATCTATATGATTTACGGGAGAAACCTCTTCCATAATTTTCTTTTCTTCTGGAACATTAGGGTCGTACCAAATCTCTTGTACAATTTCCAAATACGGTTTCCAGTATTCTGGAAAAGAATCCATGAACGTAAACAGATTAGACACCCCCACATAATCTACACCGCAGGCATACAAGTCTGGTGTTTTGGTTAACCCACGCAGTACCGCATAACCACCATGGCTACCGCCATAAATGGCTGCCTTATCCTTATCTACCCAGCCTTGGTCTACCACATACTGTAAGCCATCTTCTACATCGTCCATAGCTTTTCTACCAATTTGCTTAAAGCCAGACTCTAAAAATTCTCTACCGTAACCTCCAGAAATTCTAAAATTAACTTGTAAAGTAGCGTAACCTCTACTAGCAAATAACTGAGCTTCTGGATTAAAGCCCCAACTATCTCTAATACCTTGTGGGCCACCATGTGGGTTTACTATTACCGGAACTTTTTGGCCTTCCAAAGCTGCTTTGGGCAAGGTAATATAGCCATGTATGGTTTTACCGTCCCTACTTTTAAACGTTATTGGCCGCATTTCTGCCATGTCTTCTTCCTTAAGCTGCGGCATTAAATCGAACAGAAAGGTAAACTCGTCTTTAGCTACATTATAAGCGTAGTATTCGCCATACAACTTATCACTTGTAATATATAACAACACCTGATTTTCATCTTCTGTAGCATCTGTGAGGTAGAACTGTTGATTCGGAAATTTTTGAGCAATGCGTTTGTGTAGTTTTTTAAAAGACGCACTAATAGGTACTAGCTGGTACTTATCTCCCTCATAAGCAACATAGTCTAACTCATACCCGCGTTTTTTAGAAATAGACAAATTGGAAACATCATAATCTGGATGTTGGTATACCTCTTCCAAGGTTTTACCCGTCTTAAAATCGAACTTTATAATTTTGGTCTTATCGCTCTCCAAGTTGGTAAGTACATAGGCATCATCTGGGTTGTCCGTAGCATAGTCAAAAGCCAAAACAGAAAAAGTATCTTTCCAGTTTAGCTCTTTAAATAAGGCATAACCGCCATTACCATCTGCATAATAATACTGCATATCTACCCCATTTACCATTTTAGCATAGCCCTTAAGATTTCCATCCTTATCAAAATCGTACCCCATAATTGGGTTTTGCGGGTCTTCGTTCTTAAACAATTGCTCCAAAGCCCCAGTTTCTATATTCACCTTAAATGGTTCAAAAACTTGTGGGTTGTTTTTGTTCATAGAAACAATAATGTGGTTTTTGTCTTCTTTCAACAAATTAGAAAACTCTGCCTTGACCCCTTCAAAAGGAGTTAGGTCCATAGTATTACTGCCATCTAGATTGGCGGCATACACATGGTAATTTTCGTCCCCACCTTTATCCATTAAATAGGCTAAACGATTGTTATTTAACCACGCATAACCCCTAATTAGCTCTTCCTTTTCCTCAACGGCCATCTTAACATCGCCGGTGGCTACATTTTTAACCATTACATGGCGTTTACCCCTATCGTCCTTTTCCATGTAAGACATATACTTGCCGTCTGGTGAAAAGCGAAAAGTAGAAGCTTTGGGTCTTGCAAAATAATCTTCTACACTGTATTTATAATCACCTTTATCCAAGGCTTGCAATTGTTGTAAATCGGCCTCCGAACTTACTAAATCCGGATTGCCAGGAATTGTTTTTTCTGTTTTCATAAGTGTTAAAGGAAGTTCCATACCGCCTTGGTAAAAAGTACCGTTAATGCTGCTTGCGCTCCATATCCCTACATACTTTATGCCTCCTTGTTTAAATTCTATTGTTAGTTCTTTTTCATTTAAAGTGGTCACGTCCATTGGAATGCCCGTTGCGCCTTGTGTAGGACTATCCATGGTACTGGATAGTTCACCAGAAGCATTTGTAATGTTAAAAATTAAAGGTAATTCCGTACCCTGTACCTTTAAATTTCCCTTCCAGCTACCTGCAATGTCTTGTGCGGCTACGCTAAACGCGCCAAGCATACAAAACAGTGCCATTACTGCTTGCTTTTTGATTGTGTTCATAGTTTTCCTTTTAATTGATTGTGAATATGAGTAGGCAAAATAATTGATTTGTTACCTACTATCTAAAATTAAAAGTACTAGAAAGTTAAGATTTACCCTATGTATTTATGGGCAGCGGTAATTTTAAACTAGTGAACGGGAAATTATTTGGTGTAAGGCGGAAACTTTTTAAAGACCTTGTCTACCACCGCTTTTAGTTGTTGTTCCCTAACGGAAGGTGATGCATTATCTCTAAAAGATTGTTCTGCAATAGCCTGCCAAAACAACTGGTCTTTGGCTACGTCTACAAAATCGAACTGTATGCTACGTTGCATTCCTGAGTTACCTATGGGCAGCCCAATAGATATACCGCCACCTACGTTTCTACCCGTACCCCCAACACCAACACCAACATTGTTTTGTGGTTGAGACCTGTACGCATTACTTGTAATATTTACGTAAAAATCAGGTTCTTCGTCCAGGATAAACCCTTTTGTAAGTAAGGTAGAATCCAATACCCGTAAAAGTCTTTTTTCATCTAATTGGGTAAGGCCAGAGTTTAATTCCGGATAATAGCTATATTTTACATAGTTGTTAAAGTTCACGGCTTTATCATAATCATAAACTACCCGTGTACCCATACAAGAAGCAAAAGCAACCAAAAATAAAAGCAGAAGTAACCGTTTCATAACCGTCTTTTAAAGACAAATTACAAATAAAGTAGCGGTTTAAATACTACGAAATGTTATTAATTGTTAAGCATGACCCACAACTTATCTTTGAGCTCTTGAATTCCTTTTTGAGCAACGGAAGAAATAAAAATGTATTCCACATCTTTAAAATCTTCTTTCATTAAGCTGTCCATTTCATTGATTAGCTCATCATCTAACATATCTGCCTTAGAAATAGCTACCAAACGTTGTTTGTCCAATAACTCTGGATTGTATCTTCTTAACTCGTCCAAAAGTATTTGGTATTCTTTGGATACGTCCTTACTATCCGCAGGAATTAAAAACAATAAGGTTGCGTTGCGTTCTATGTGTCTTAAAAAGTAATGTCCCAAACCTTTACCTTCCGCGGCACCCTCTATGATTCCTGGAATATCTGCCATAACAAAACTTTGGAAGTCACGATACTCCACAATACCCAAATTGGGTTTTAGCGTAGTAAATTCATAGTCGGCTATTTTTGGTTTCGCCGATGTTATTACGGAAAGTAAGGTAGATTTACCTGCATTGGGAAACCCTACCAAACCAACATCTGCCAACACTTTTAATTCTAAGGTCAACTGCTTTTCTTCTCCCGGCAAACCCGGCTGCGCGTAACGCGGGGTTTGGTTGGTTGCACTTTTAAAATGCCAGTTACCGCGCCCGCCTAACCCTCCTTTTGCAAGGATTTTTTCTTCTCCATCTTCCGTAATCTCAAAAAGAATGGCGTTAGACTCCGTATCTCTAACCACGGTACCCAAAGGCACTTCTAGATAGACATCTGCACCGTCTGCACCGGTACTACGTTGTCTACTACCGTGTTCTCCGTGCCCTGCTTTAAAGTGTTTTTTAAATTTGTAGTGTACCAGCGTCCAGAGGTTTTTGTTCCCCTTGATTATAACATGACCTCCACGACCACCATCACCGCCATCCGGGCCACCCTTGGCCACGAACTTTTCTCTACGTAAATGCGTTGACCCCTGGCCACCTTTGCCAGAGTTAACATGTACTTTTACGTAATCAACAAAATTCCCTTCGGTCATAACTTAACTAACTACTGCCCTATTTTTAAAGCGATTCTATTACCGTTTTTATACGCTCTGTAATAGCTTCTATTTCTCCTATTCCGTTCACGGAATGGAATTTACCCTGCGCCTCATAGTAAGCCTTTAATGGCGCTGTTTTTTCATTGTACTCGTCAAATCGGTTACGTATTTTGGACTCATCTTGATCATCTGTTCTGCCGCTAACCTTACCGCGCTCCAATAAACGTTGCACCAAAATATCGTCTTCTGCTTCTAAGGCTATGGTAGCATCTACTTTCATGTCTTTAGACTCCAAAAAGTTGTCCAAAGCTTCTGCTTGTGCCGTAGTTCTTGGAAAACCATCAAAGATAAATCCTGCTGCATCCGGATTTTTTTCTACCTCATCCTTGAGCATATTAATGGTAACCTCGTCTGGTACCAATTCGCCCTTATCTATAAAAGACTTAGCAAGTGTGCCTAATTCCGTAGCATTTTTAATGTTGTATCTAAAGACATCTCCAGTAGAAATGTGTTTTAGATTATACTTTTCCTTTAAAAATCCTGCTTGTGTACCCTTCCCTGCACCAGGTTTTCCAAAAAGTACTAAGTTGATCATATCAGTTTGGTTTAATGTGTATACTTCTCTTAGGTTTCTGCCCAGTTCGTTATAATCCAACCCATAACCAACAATAAAATTGTTGGGTATATCCATTCCAAAATAATCTATCGCATATTCGCCATTATAGATTTCGGACTTATAAAACAAAGAGGCAATCTTAAATTCCTTTACGTTGGTATTAGAAAATAAATGCACCAATTGCTGTAACGTACGGCCTGTATCAATTATGTCTTCCAAGATAATTACGCTCTTACCCGCTATATCTTCAGAAACATCCAAAAGGGTTTCTACTATCCCTGTAGAGGTAAGGCCTTGGTAGGAACTCAGCTTTACAAAAGACACCTCACATGGATAAGGGTAAGCCTTTAAAAAATCTGAGACAAACATGAACGAACCGTTGAGCACACCAACGAACAAAGGCACTTCATCTTTATAATCTTCCGCAATGGCAAGTGCCATTTTCTCTACGGCATTGAGTATCTGAGCCTCGCTCAAATACGGCTTAAAAAACTTATCGTGCAATTGTATCACCTGTGTCCCCTGTTTTTGCAGTGGGCAAATATACTATTTTTTAACGGCCCTTAACGCCTAAAACTTCTTGCTTTAAAGGAATACCCGTATTTTTGCCAGCATTAAAATTAGATATAACCATGCACTTCTTTTCTTCGGATTTTAAACTGGGTATTTTAGGCGGTGGCCAATTGGGTAAAATGATGCTTTATGAAACCCGTAAATGGGACATTGCAACCAAAGTTATGGATGCATCACAAGAGGCACCATGTGCTATTGCCTGTAACGAGTTTGTTCTTGGCAAACTCTTGGATTATGATGCCGTGATGGATTTTGGAAAGGATGTAGACGTGCTCACCATAGAAATAGAAAATGTTAATGTAGATGCGCTAGAAGCCTTAGAGGAACAGGGTAAAACCATTTATCCGCAACCTAAAGTTTTGCGCACTATCCAGAACAAGGCTACACAAAAATTGTTTTATAGGGACAACAACATACCCACATCTGAGTTTACTAGATACGCCTATACCTCTGAAATTAAAGAAAGTGTGCAAAACGGCGGTTTGGAATTGCCTTTTGTTTGGAAAAGCGCGCAATTTGGTTATGATGGACAAGGGGTTAAAATTGTTCGTGAATTGTCTGATCTAGAAGGTTTACCAAACGTGGAGTGTATTGCAGAAGAGATGGTAAACTTTAAAAATGAATTGGCCGTAATTGTAGCCCGTAATAGTAAGGGCGAAACCAAGACTTACCCTGTGGTAGAAATGGAGTTTCACCCAGAGGCCAACCAAGTAGAATATGTAATTTGCCCAGCACGTATTCCAGAAGAAGTGGCCCAAAAAGCACAAGCCGTTGCTAAAAAAGTGAGCGAAGGTTTTGGACAAGTAGGTTTGTTGGCCGTTGAACTTTTTCAAACACAAGACGATGCTATTTTAGTGAATGAAGTAGCTCCAAGACCTCATAATAGTGGGCATTATAGCATAGAGGGCAGCTTTACCAATCAGTTTGAGCAACACATACGATGCATTCTTGGTTTACCTTTGGGAAAAACCGAAAGTAAAGTAGCTGGTGTTATGGTAAACCTTGTGGGGGCAGAAGGCCATACGGGAGAAGTAGTTTATGAAAACATAGAAGAGGTTTTGGCCATGGACGGGGTTACCCCACACATTTACGGTAAAAAAATGACGCGCCCATTTAGGAAAATGGGACATGTAACCATAGTAGATGCCGATATGGCAAAGGCCAGACAGGTAGCACAAGAAGTAAAAGAAAAAATTAAAGTAATAAGCAAATGAGCAAAGTAGCCATAGTTATGGGTAGTACAAGTGACTTACCCGTTATGCAAGATGCTATAGATATTTTAAAAGGTTTTGATATTGAGGTAGATGTAGACATTGTATCTGCCCATAGAACCCCAGAAAAACTATTTGATTTTAGTACTAATGCACACAAAAACGGATATGCGGTAATTATTGCTGGTGCAGGCGGTGCCGCACACTTACCGGGTATGGTTGCCTCCATGTCTCCCCTACCCGTTATTGGCGTGCCGGTAAAAAGTTCTAACTCCATAGACGGTTGGGACAGTGTTTTATCTATATTACAAATGCCGGGCGGTGTACCTGTAGCTACGGTTGCCCTAAATGGCGCAAAAAATGCCGGTATTTTGGCGGCACAGATAATTGGCGCAAGCGACCAGTGTGTGCTTGATAAAATTTTAGTGTATAAAGAAGGACTAAAGGAAAAGGTAATCAAAGGCGCAGAAGAAGTTAGAAATAAGTATTAGTTATTGGTTGATGGTTGATGGTTGATGGTTGATGGTTGATGGTTGATGGTTGATGGTTGATGGTAAGAAACTGAAGAAATTAAAATTTGAAAAAGAAAACAATGAAAAATCCTTTGTTAGAACCGTTTGATATGGCTCCGTTTTCCCAGATAAAAAACGAGCATTTTAAACCTGCAATAGAAGAAAGTATCTCCTTGGCAAAAGCAGAAATTGAGGCAATTGCCAACAATAAAGAAGCCCCAACCTTTGAGAATACCATCGCGGCGTTGGACTATGCGGGCTATCAATTAGATCGGGTTACCAGCGTTTTCTTTAACCTAAATTCAGCAGAGACCAATGAGCACATTCAAAAAATAGCTCAAGAAGTTTCTCCATTATTATCAGCTTTTCAGAACGATATTACCTTAAACGAAGGCTTATTTAAAAGGGTTAAAACGGTTTATGAACAAAAAGACAGTTTAGACCTTAATGGCGAGCAACAACAATTACTAGACAAGCGCTACAAAGCATTTAGCAGAAACGGCGCCAACTTACCGGAAGACAAAAAAGAGCGGTTGCGAGAAATTGATGCGGAACTGGCAAAATTAAAACTCACCTTTGGTGAAAATGTATTGGCAGAAACCAACAAATTTCAAATGCATCTAACGGATGAGTCTGATTTAGCTGGCTTGCCTGAAGGCGCCAAAGAGGCGGCCGCGCAATTGGCAAAAACAAAAGAATTAGATGGTTGGTTAATTACCCTAGATTACCCAAGTTACATTCCTTTTATGAAATATGCAGAAAACAGGGAATTGCGCAAAAAACTATCCTTGGCCTTTGGCAGCAAAGGGTTTCATGGGGATGAACTAGACAACCAGAAAAATGTTTTAAAGATAGTCAAACTACGTTTTGAGCGTGCCCAATTGTTAGGCTATGCTACCCACGCACACTATGTGCTGGAAGAGCGTATGGCAGAAACCCCGGAAAAAGTAAATAATTTTCTACAAGAACTATTGAGCAAAGCTAAGCCTGCTGCCGAAGCTGAGTTTAAGCAATTACAAGATTTTGCCAAAGAAACAGATGGTATAGACCAGCTACAAAAGTGGGACAGTGCTTTTTATAGTGAAAAGCTAAAGCAGAAGCTTTTTGATTTGGATGATGAAACGCTTAAACCCTATTTTAAGTTAGAAAATGTTATTGATGGTGTCTTTAAGGTTGCCGAAAAACTATTTGGACTTTCGTTTAAGGAAGTAACCAACATAGATAAGTACCATGAAGATGTAAAAACTTTTGAAGTTTACGATGCCAGTGGTGGTTTCTTATCTCTTTTTTATGCCGATTTTCATCCTAGACCAGGCAAACGTGGTGGCGCTTGGATGACCTCTTTTAAATCTCAATTTAGAAAAGATGGAAAAAATGTGCGGCCACATGTAAGTAATGTTTGTAATTTTACTCCCTCTACAGCTAGCAAACCGTCTTTATTAACGTTTAATGAGGTTACTACCTTATTTCATGAATTTGGTCATGGTTTACACGGTATGCTGGCAGACACCACCTACCCTAGCCTTTCTGGAACTTCTGTATATTGGGATTTTGTAGAGTTGCCAAGTCAGGTTCTCGAGAATTGGTGTTATGAGAAAGAAGCGCTAGAATTGTTTGCCCATCATTATGAAACAGGAGAACTAATTCCTATGGAATTGGTACAAAAAATAAAAGATTCCGCCACCTTTCAAGAAGGGATGCAAACCGTACGCCAATTAAGTTTTGGTTTATTGGACATGGCTTGGCACGGCCAAGACCCAACAGAGATTACCAATGTAAAAAGTTTTGAAAGCAAAGCTTTTGCAGGCACCCAATTATATCCTGAAACACCTGAAACCTGTATGAGTACTTCTTTCTCCCATATATTTCAGGGAGGTTATGCCTCTGGTTATTACAGCTACAAATGGGCAGAAGTCTTAGATGCGGATGCTTTTGCCTATTTCAAGGAAAAAGGCATTTTTAACAAAGAGGTAGCCACAAAATTTAAAGATTACGTACTATCTAAAGGAGGTACAGCAAACCCTATGGATTTGTACAAGAAATTTAGAGGTGCCGAACCTAAGATTGAGGCACTTTTAGAACGTGCCGGTTTACTAAAATCTGCATAAAACACATCTAATAGACTCCCTTTCAAATACGGTTAGGGAGTCTATTTTCAAAATAACACTGCCTAAAACTACTAGTAAGTTTCCATAGTATTTGCATTTCAGCAGAGGTACTTGTAGTAATTTAATAGATAATACCTTACATTTATATAAGACTCCTTCTACCTAAAAAAATAATTTATAGCACAATTAGCCGTTTATTATTACATGTTTAATTCACCTCAAATTCAGACCGATAAATTCAATAAGGCTGGCAAAATTGCCAAAATTGGCATATTTGAATATGATATTGCAAAAGACCTACTTTCTTGGAGTAATGGTGTACATGAGATAGTAGAAGCAGACCAAGGGTTTATTCCCAACCGTGAAAACACATTTTCGTTATTTCAAGACGCTAGAAGCAAGGCAATTATACGCAATGCCTTTAATGGAGCCCTAACTTCGGGAGAAATGATTAATGTAGACGTTGAAATACGAACCCTAAAAGGCAATACAAAACATATTTGGTGTATTGCAGAAGTAGATTATAAAGATAGAAATCCGAATAAAATTTATGGCATTGCCCAAGATATAACGGAAAGAAAGGGGTTAGAAAAAGACCTGCAAATTCAAAATCAACAGTTACGATTTGCAGAGAAAACAGTGGCTATTGGTTATTGGAAGTGGACTTTACCTACAGATGAAGTTACCTGGTCTAAGAACCTATATTCTATTTTTGAGGTTGCCCCAGGCACGCCCCTAAAGTTCAACGATGCCATTGCCAAAGTACATCCAGAAGATTTAGCACATGTAGAGCATTGTACCAACAACATTTTAAATACAGGTGTATTTGATAAATTCAGTTATAGGATTGTTCTAGAAACTGGTGTAATCAAACATATTGAACTGCAAGGGCAAACCACTATAGATTCCAACAACACCATTGTTGAAATTATCGGAACAGCCCAGGATATTACGGAACAAATACAGAAGGAAAAACAACTTAAACAAAAAAACTATCAGCTTAGAAAAGCTGAAAAAATGGCAAGTATAGGCCACTGGACCTGGAATTTGGAAGAAGACATCGCTTTATGGTCAGACAATCTTTATGACATCTATGAAGTAGAAAAAAATACCGTAATAACCTTAGATAAATTTACAAGCTTCATTGTTGATACGGATAAAGAAAAAGTAGCCAAGAATATTGAAACAGCTATTAAAACAAAGATTTTCAACGATATAGTCTATCAAATTCAATTACCAAATGGCAAAACCAAAACCATAAAAACGGTTGGCGAAGTAAAGGTGATAGAAAATAACCGGGTGGTTGAAATGATTGGCACCTGCCAAGATATTACCGAACAAGAAAAAAAAGAGCAGCTCTTAATCCAAAAAAACCATCAGTTAAATTTGGCAGAAGAAATGGCCATAGTGGGCCATTGGAGTTGGTTTCCAGAAACTAATTCAGTTACATGGTCCAAAAATTTATACAAAATATACGGACACGAAAAAGATGCCACCATAAGTTACGATACTTACATTGGTTATGTTTACCAAGATGACAAGAAATATGTTTCTGATAAAATAAGAAAAGCGTTTGAAACCGGCATTTTTGATAATCAGATTTACCGTATTCAGTTAAGAAACGGAGCAATTAAAACCATAAAGTCTGTTGGTAAGGTAATACACAACAAAGAGGGTAAGGTGATTGAAATGCTTGGCACCTGCCAAGATATTACTGAACAAGTAGGCCAACAACAGGAATTAATTAGAAAGAACAACCATCTAAACATTGCAGAAAAACTAGCTAAAATTGGTTATTATCAATGGAATACGGTTACCCATGAGATTATATGGTCTGATAACCTTTATGAAATTTTTGAACATGAAAAAGGCGCTCCAATTACTTTTGAAACCTACTACAACTACATACACGAAGGGGATAGAGATTATGTTCAGCAGCAAGTTGAGGCAGCTTATGCAGGCAAAAAACACCATGATGTATTCCATAGGATACAATTACAAAATGGCTCCGTAAAAAACATACATTTGGTAGCTGTTGGGCAATACAATGAAAAGAATGAACTTATAGAAGTTATTGGAACGCTACAAGATGTAACCGAACAAGAAGAGAAGACCCAGCAACTAATTAGAAACAACCACCTTTTAAATACTGCAGAACAACTAAATAACCTAGGGCATTGGCGTTTAAAACCCAATGAAAATAACGAAGGTGAATGGTCCGATAACCATTATAGGATATTTGGAGCGCCCATTGGCAAAAAAATGACGTTTGAGGATGTAATGGAATATGTACTGCCAGAAGACCATAAAATTCTTTTGGATGCCTACCAAGAAATTTTCAAAAGTAAAAGGTTCCCAAAACACACCTACAAGATCAAGACTCCAGAAGGCCAAATTAAAATTATTGAAGCCAAAGGAGAAGTAATCTTGGATGCCAAAAACGAAATTACCGAGGTTCTCGGAACGGTTAAAGATATTAGTACGGAACACGAAGCCGAAATTAGATTTAGAGATTTGTTTGCCGCAACCCCAGACGCAATACTTATTGCAAATGAAGATGGTGAAATACAACTGGTAAACAAGCAGGCAGAACAATTCTTTGGTTACACAGCGCAAGAATTAAAAGAATTTATAGTAGTAAACTTGGTTGCAAAAGGATATCGTAAAAAAAGTGTAGCCTATTATGAAGCGTTCTTTAAAAACCCAAAGAACTTAACCTTAACCGATTTTGACGACTTGCATTTAGTACATAAAGATGGACGTCGCATTCCGGCCACCGTGACTCTTGGTCCCTTTAAGGTAAATAACCAAACATTGGCCATTATAACCCTTAAAGATATAACCATAATAAAACAACAAGAGGAAGAACTACTTTTAGCAAATGCTGAACTAAAAGAAAGTTCTGAGAAACTCCGAATCCAGAATAGGCAATTAGAAGATTTCACCCATATTACCTCTCACAACCTTCGGTCTCCAGTAAACAACTTAAAAACGTTAATTAATTTTTATAAGGAAACGCCAGATCAGGAGAGCAAAGACCTTATTTTTGAAAAACTGGAAACGGTTTCCCATCATCTAAATGAAACATTAAACACACTTATAGAAAGTTTAATGATTAAGAACGAAACAAATCCAGAGAAAGAGCAACTGGAATTAGATGTTGTTTTGCGTAAAACTACTGAACTCTTGGCCGCTCAAATCAAAGAAAAGGATGTTGAAATAGTATCGGATTTCTCGGCTAAGCAGGTTGTTTGTTATCATAAAATTTACTTAGAAAGTATTTTCTTAAATCTTATTAGCAACAGTATTAAATACAGCTGTCCTTCAAGAAAACCCAAGGTTACCATAAAAAGTTATATCAAGGAAAACAAAGTGCACTTACAATTTACGGATAATGGCCTAGGCATTGATTTAAAGAAACATGGCCACAAGGTTTTTGGATTACACAAAGTATTTCATAGAAATCCAGAAGCTCGCGGTATAGGACTGTTTATGACTAAAGCCCAAATTGAGGCTATGGGAGGCACAATAGACGTGGTAAGTGAAGTGGACAAAGGAACCACATTTATAATCAATTTAAACAATGGTACTGATGCGTAAAGGTCTTATAGCATGTATAATTGATGATGACACCATTTATCAGTTCACCATGAAAGCTATTTTAACCAAAATGGCTTGTTTTAAAGAGATTTATATTTTTAATGATGGAGAAGAAGCCATTGACTATCTAAGTAGCCATGCGCAAGAACCAGAAAAGATACCAGACCTGGTATTGCTAGATATAGACATGCCGGTATTGGATGGGTTTCAGTTTATGGAGCAATATGAAATACTTTTACCACAACTAAAAAAAACGGCCACAATTTATATGAGTTCTTCCTCCTTAGACCCAAAAGATATAGTTAAGGCCAATAAAATTGAAAACATAAAAGAGTACCTTATAAAACCTATTGAGGAAAGTAAATTAGCCGCAATGGTAAGGCAAATAGAAAATACCGTTAAATAACCCTTAGCATTTTATCTTAAACTTACGTTACCTACCACCTTTAAACTGGCATCACTATTTTTATCCCATACCTTTACTCTCCAATCTACTGGATTATGTATGTTTCCTTTTGGAATTTGTAAATAGTTATAAATTATCTCTTGAGGATGTATTTGGAAATAACTTTGCCCTTTTAAAACATCTTCTTCATTTACAATTAGCTTTCCTTTGGCATCTTGAACGATAACGGACATGCCTAAACGAATACCGTTACTGTTTTTTGTATATCCTTCCAAAAATTGTAGGTTAAGAGACACTTGTTCATCAAAAGGAATTTTACCATCAGAGATAATTGTATTCTTCTTTGTGTTTAGACAATAGACCTCACCTACCTTAAGCCCCTTTTCCATTACTTGAAAATGCGAATCTGGTTCAATTTTAAATGGCATTTGATGTATTAAGCTCGCATTAGATTTTAAATCTGACAATACATAGGTAGCCATATACCTGTGGCCAGAACGCATAGGATGCGCCAAAGTTAAAATTCCAGACAGTTCGGTATCCTTTGGCTGGGACAACCCATTTAATAATTCAGGTTCGTACAACAAGGTATCTCCTTCTAAATTAGTTACCGTTATACTTAAAGAAGGTTGCACCTCATCTTTATCTTCTCTAAACCCCTGTACAGCCATAAATTTGGTAACCACCGTTTGTCCGTAGGTAAAAGAATTTGGCCCTGGCTGCGGACTTTTTGGTAAAATAGAAACAGTACGTACCCGCAAACCATTTTCTTCAATGGAAGTTTCATTTTCATAAGCAACAGGTGGTTCTTCCTTACTTCCTTTACAACCGTTTACAATTAAAAACGTGATTGCCACCAAAAAAGAAAGCGAATAACCAGAAAATAATTTTCCCTGCTGAGACCTAGTATAAATTATACTCATACACTTGATTGGTATTGACCTCTAACTTTTGTGAGAAAATAGCATTGTTAAATTGTAACTGTTCTATAGACGAGAAAATCTTTTCATCCCTTTCATTAAAAATGGTAATCTCAATTTCCTTTTCATTTTTCCCAACCTTGTAGTATGCAGCGCCATTGTCTGAATATTGTGGTTTTAGAAATAGTACTCCAGATTTGTACGTACTTCTTTCAATATTTGCGGTTGCCTGTATTTTTCCTTCTTGGTCATATCTGATTACCTTACCATTAATAACACCGCCAGATAGGTTGTAGACTAGTTTCTTTTTGGCTGTATCTAAATAAAACAATTCGCAAAGTACCGTATCATCGTCTTTAAAAGTTTTTACCAAACGGCCATTATCAGATACAGCGATTTCTTTGGTTAGCCTCCCTGCCTTATAAACTTGTGTTCTTTTTTCTTTTTTGTAAGACGTATCTAATGTTCTTGTACCTTCATACGGATTCCCATCTTTATATTCCATCTTTCCAACAACCTCACCTTTTTCATCAAAATAGGTAGAAACTCCATGTAAAACACCTGCTTTGTAGTTTTCTTCAGAGATAATTGCACCTGCATAGGTAAATTTTTTGAACGTTCCTTCCTTTTTATCCGCCACATAATTACCTTCTTCTAGAACTTGAAAGTTATAATCTAGCTTTTGATATGAACCAGATTTTACTCCATTTTCTATGGTAAATTTTTCTCTTGTTTTGGTATCAAAATATTCTCCAGCCCAAGGAATCCCATTTTTGAATTCGGTTTTTGCAATTAATCCGCCTTCTCTTTTATAGAACATAGCGCAACAAGCTACATCTATATCTTCCATTAAAACAGGATTAATGGCTCCACTAGTAGTATACGGGCCATAATCGTAACGTTTAAATTTAAGTTGTTTTCCGTTTTTAGATTCTTCAAACTCCTTTATTTCATCGCTATTAGAGAAAAATTCATAGCGCTTACCATTTTTAGTAAGAAAATCATACTCTCCAATCAACTTGCCCTCTTGGTCGTAAAAAAGTCCGTTTTGTTCTTTATAACCTTTGTATGTAATATCACTTTGTTTTTCACCGTTGCTATAAAATTTTACGGTTCTTACTTTATCGTATCCATTTGGGGCATATTCGTTAACCTCTTTAAATGTTTCGATTTTATTGTTACCAATAGTTTGTTCTCTCCAGTTGGTGGCTTTTACAATTACACCATCTTTATACGCTTCTATGCGCTCCACCGTATTTTTCTTGTAATGATAAGAAAAACGCAATCCGTCTACTGGTTTTGGATATGTTTCATCTCCATTTAAAGAAAGTTCTCCCAGTTTCTCTCCATTAAAATCAAAATAAACTTCCTTGAGCGGAGTTTTTGTGGACTTTACCACTTTGGAGTTTGGAAAATAATTGGTCTCTACAATTAATTTTCCATCTTTATAGGTAGATTTAGTATCCCTAACTATTTGGGTGCCGTTCATGGGTCTGTAATTATCGTACTCCATACGGGATAATTCATCGCCATTTTCTAAATAGCTTATTTGCAGGTATTTTTTACCGTCTTTGTATTTGTTTACGGTTTTTAAGACTCCACATTCGTCATAATAGGTTTCGTCTTCGGATATATTGCCGTTAGCATATGTTCTACTAGATTTTATACAGTAGGCATCCGCTCCTTTTGCACCATAATAACCAAAAGAATATTCCTTTCCATTATAGGGTTTACTACCATATTGATCTAAAGTATAGGTAATTTCACCTATTTGTTCACCATTACGGTTATAATAAATAGTGGATAGCTCGGGTTCCTTTTTAAATTGAGCTTGTAGTTTACCATTTGGATAATATGCCGTTTTACCCAAATACGTTCCTTGATCATAATAGGAAACACTAACCACGCGCATTGGATCATAGTTATAAATAACATCTACCCCATCTATTTTACCATTTTGCAGCTTGTTTTTCTTACCAATATACGCACCACCTTTTCCATAATATACGGCATAAATCTCGTAGATTTCATCGGTACCAACACGCTCTAACCTAATACCATCAATGCTATCTTGATAAATAATTTCTTTTATGGTATCTCCTTTTTTCTCCATGTAGTATTTTCTACCAGAAGCATAAACTATATTTCTTTTTCCAGAGACCCATCTATTTTTTTTATATAGGGCCGTTAGCTTTTCGCCGTTCAAAAAGGAAATAAATTCCCCTTCTAAATAGCCATCACTATAATTGGCTTCTTGCTGTAGGGAACCATCTTTATAATACCAACTTACCTTGCCGGTCCAAATATCTTTAACATCTGATGTAGAATAGCCGTCCATTTGCACTTGACCGCTAATATGGTAATCCTGAATGTGGAATAAATCACCTACTTTCTTAATAGGTGGTCTATAAAAGCTAGCGCTATCCTTGCTGTTTATAACCTTCCACTGCGCATCGTAAAAAATAGTATCCTTTTGCGCGTTTATTGGTACCACACAAACAATAAAGGTGTAAAATAGAAGAAGGTATCTTAATTTATTTGGTATCATAATTTCATGTTTTTATTACCACACAACAAAGATATTTACCCTATCCAAGACGCTACCCCCAGAATCCAGTGAAAAATAAGTTCGTTTAGATAGTAAAAAGTGATAATTTATTAAGAACTAACCACATATAGCATCATTTATTATTTGACTGGATTATTTTTTTAAATTTGAAAGCTAATTCTTACATATGATGTTGATTTGTAAGATTTATAAAATTAATAGATGAAAGCTCCCCTTATCCAAGTAGACGATATTCTACAAAAAATAAACCATCACGCTAAAATTGGTATATGGCAATTTGATTACGAAGAGGACTCATTGCTATGGAATTCCGTTATCAATGACATTGCTGAATTACCACCAGATTTTATTCCTTCCAAATCCAATGGATTTAGTTTCTATAAAGAAGGAAAAAATAGAGCTCTATTTGAAAAAGCTTATTCCAATTTAAAAGAAAAAGGGGAACCTTTTGATATTGATCTAGAGATTTTAACGGCTAAAGGAAATACTAAACATGTAAGAACCACAGGCCAAGCAGATTTTGAAAATGGTGTATGTGTAAGGAGCTACGGAATATTTGAAGACATAACGCTTAGAAAAGAAAATGAACTTAGACTAACTACCACCGTTGAACAATTAAACCTAGCAGAAAAAGTAAGCAATTCTGGCTATTGGAGTTGGAACACCCTAACGAACCAAGTAGTTTGGTCCAAACAACTGTACCACATTTTTCAAATACCTACCGCAGAGGTAATGGATTATGATAAGGTACTAGCAAGAATACATCCAGACGATCGAAGCAAGGTGGTGCAAATTTCAGAAGATGTTTTAAAAAATAAAAGATTTCAGAAATATTCCTATCGTATTGTCCTTGATGATGGAACCGAAAGAACAATTGAATTATCTGGAAAAGTAATTACAGACAGTTTTAACGAAGTAATAGAAGTTGCCGGAGCTGCCCAAGACATAACCGAACAAAAAGCAATTGAAAATGATTTAACCCGTAAAAATGAATTTTTAAGCTTTT
This sequence comes from Croceivirga radicis, assembly GCF_002072105.2. Classification (GTDB taxonomy): domain Bacteria; phylum Bacteroidota; class Bacteroidia; order Flavobacteriales; family Flavobacteriaceae; genus Croceivirga; species Croceivirga radicis. The sequence continues at coordinate 44,453 of NZ_MTBC01000013.1, read as the reverse complement.
CTGAAAAACTAGCGAGAATAGGATATTGGCAATGGAACACGATTACCAATGAAATATTTTTTTCAGATATTCTTTATGACACTTTTGGTTTAGAGCCCGGCACCAAAATTATGTTTGATGATTTTGTTGCGCTTGTACATCCAGAAGATAGGCAACTCATTTCTGACAACATACAACTAGCTTTTAACGGTAAAAAATATCACGAGTTTCCATACAGGATTCTCCTTAATGACGGCACCATTAAAACATTGCAATTGCTAGCCGTTGCCATTGGTAACAAAAATGGTGCAGTAAAAGAGATAAGCGGAACGTTACAAGACATCACACTTCAGAAAAAAACAGAAACAGAACTCATAAGAAAAAACGAATACCTAACCTTTGTAGAAAACCTTTCCAAGATTGGCTATTGGCAATGGGATGTTGGCAACAACAACATAGAATGGTCAGATATGATGTATACTATATTTGAGCACGAGCCTGGCACAAAAATAGTATTTGACACCTATTTTAACTACATACATCCAGAAGACCAACAATTTGTTTCTGAACAAATAACCTTGGCTTTTCAAGGCAAGAAATACCATGATATATTACACCGTATCGTACTAAAAAATGGTAGTATCAAAACCATTCAATTACTAGCGGTTGCCATCACCAATCCAGAAGGAGAAGTAATAGAAATTAGCGGTACATTACAAGATGTAACCATGCAACGCATGGAAGAAATAAAATTTAAAAATTTACTAGAGTCCGCTCCAGATACCATGATTATTGTAGATAAAAAGGGCATTATACAGATTACCAACAAACAATCAGAAACACTTTTTGGCATGGCGGCCAAAGATCTAGTAGGGCTTTCTGTTGCCCAACTTACCCCACAAAGGCAACACAATGCCATGTATAACTATGCTAAAACGTTTTTTGAAGACTTTAAACATCAAAAATTAGGATTTAAGCAAGACTTTTATGTTATGCATAATGGCAGAAACGAAGTACCTGCACAATTAAGTTTGAGCCCGCTTTTTACAGAAGATGGTCCTTTGGTGATTATAGCTTTAAGGGATATTACAGAATTAAAAAAAGCGGAAAAGCAATTGCTTAGGGCCAACAAAGATTTACAAGAATATTCTAATAAATTAGCAAAGAGAAACAACCAATTAGCAGAATTTAACCATATAACCTCTCACAATTTACGGTCTCCCGTTAGCAACTTAAATATGCTGCTAGAGCTACATAAAGAGGAAACAGATGAACTTGGCAAAGCTGAGTTGTTTGAAAAGTTCGAGATGGTAATAGACCATCTTACCTTAACACTTAATACGCTTGTAGAATCTATAAAAGCTAAAAGTGAAGGCAATAAAAATGTAGAAAAGATAACACTGGCAAAAACCGTTAAAAATACTAAGGAAATACTAGCTGCAGAGATTATTAATTCAAATGCGACCATCAAAGTAGATTTTAGTAATTTGCCCTGTGTAGAATACAACAAGATATATTTGGATAGTATTTTCCTAAATTTAATTGGTAACGCTATTAAATATAGGTCTAAACATAGGCCGCTTATTTTAAAGATTACATCTAAAATTAAACAAGGAAGGGCATTTCTAAGTTTTGAAGACAATGGTTTAGGCATTGATTTAAAAATGCATGGGCATAAAGTTTTTGGGCTTAATAAAGTTTTTCACAGACACCCAGAGGCTAAAGGAGTTGGTTTATTTTTGACCAAATCGCAAGTAGAAGCAATGGGTGGCTACATTACCATTGATAGTGAAATTGATAAAGGAACCAAATTTGAAATAGATTTAAATTATGTCCCAAGAACGTAGAAACTTAAGTGCATGTATTATTGATGATGATCCAATCTATCAATTTACCATGAAGTCTATATTAGACAAACAAAAAATAGTCAAAGACATATTGGTCTTTAAAGATGGTGAACAGGCTTTGGATTTTTTTATCTCCAACATTGATAATGACCAGGACCTTCCAGATGTTATTTTTTTGGATATAGACATGCCAATAATGGATGGCTTTCAATTTATGGAACGTTATGTAGAACTAAAGCCAAAAGTTGGTAAGAAAATCATCATTTATATGGTATCTTCTTCTGTAGACCCAAAGGATATAGAAAGGGCAAAAAAAATCAGTGAAATTTCAGACTATATTGTAAAACCAGTAGAGCCCGGAAAATTAAAAATAATTTTAAAAGATATATCCAATACGATAGAGTAGTTGGCAACTTTGTGGCTTTGTATTAAAGTTGAGATAACGCCACCGATTATCATATAGCAAAAACCCAGTTTAAAAACACCTGCTCGCGTTGCTAATATTTATAAAGTGTCAAAGGCTACAAGCCACATTCTAAACAAAATAAAAACGGTAACTAAAGTTGCTATTAAAGCTATAATTACCTTTCTATACTTAAAAACCATAATTATTTAACTTCCTTATTGGTTAAAATCTTATCTACTAAAAGCCTTAATTTACCTTTTTCTTTCTTAATCTGATATACAATCTCATATTCAAACGTATAATCTGCTAATTTTTCGCCTTTCATCTTAAGAGATAATTTTCCCTTCTCTAAGTTCCAAAACCCTTTTTCTAAAACAAAAACACCCACAGGGCATTCCCCAAAAGTCTCTGCTGTTAAGTGCTGCACAAAAGAACCATCCTCTTTAAATTCAAAAACGTATTGGCCATCTTCCGCTGTTTTCTCAATTAAAAGATCATCCGCAGGAAAAAAACCAGAAGCTATCCAGTTAAGTCTATACTTACCTAGAACATTCTGATTAGTTTGGGTTTGACCAAAAACTAATATAAGATTCAAAAACACGAGTAATCCAAACAAGAGCTGCTTCATTATTTATGGTTTTAAACGCAAGTTATGCCTAATTAAAAATTAACAACTACCTGAAAACCGTGAAATATTCCCTTATAAATTACTGGTTAAAAAACACATGTGATAAAAGCGTGATTTTTTTGTGATGTTGGTATTGCACCTTTGACTTGAGAAAATGGTGTAACTATTAAAATTGACTACTTTTGATAACGTTAAAAAGAACAATGCCAACAAATGTATTACATCCGGATACTTGGGTAGATAAATATGCGGACTACCTCTTTAATTATGCCGTAAGCCGGGTTAATAATGCAGAATTGGCTAAAGACTTAGTACAAGAAACTTTTTTTGCCGGCTTAAAATCTGCACCCAATTTCAAAGGCGATGCCGCAGAACGTACCTGGTTAATTGCTATTCTTAAAAGAAAGGTAATTGATCATTACAGAAAAATAAACTCTAAAAAAGGAAAGGCTGAGGTAAAAATAGACTTTGCCGCAGACAGTGAAGAAGGAGATTGGTTAGAAAAAAGAGTTGCAGACAACCAGGACAGAGATGGGGAGGCATTTCTAGAAAATGAAGAATTAGGTGATGCCATATACGGTTGCATAGAAAAATTACCTACCAAACAGGCGCAAGTTTTTAAAATGAAAACCATTCAAGGAATGGATACTGAGGATATTTGTAATGAATTAGGAATAAACCCGTCTAACCTGTGGGTTATGATACATAGGGCCAGAACGGCGCTTATGGGTTGTTTAAACGATAATTGGTTTTAGAATTTATGATTTCTTGTGATAAAGCTTCAGAAATTTGCAACAAAAGTCAGTACAAAGAAGCAGGCTTCTGGGATATTTGGAAACTACGTTTTCATATTTTGTTCTGCAAACATTGTTCTAGCCACACCAAGAAAAATACGTATCTAACCGCGTTGTGCGAGAAAGCAAATCTGCATACGTTAAGTGCAAAAGAAAAAGAGGCAATAAAACAACGTATAAAGGAACAAGCCAACTCTTAGACCTTAAAAACAAATAAGGCAATGGCCATAAATATTGGAACAGCTTCTACCCAGAAAGAAGCAAAATATTTAGACTGGTCAACTTTACTCTTATGGATATAGTAAGCTATAAGCAACACCCAGATTAAATCTAAAAATAGAACCTGCATCATATTTTTATGCAGTAATAAGGCACTCGCTAAAAATACGATTAACATAAAATATGCAACGTATTTCGTATTGAGCACTCCTATTTGCTGAGGTATTGTTCTTAGCTCGGGCTGATCATATTTAAGGTCTCTAATTTCAAAAGGAACCATTAGCAATAAAACTAGTACAAACTGCTGTAGCATTAAAATTAAATGGTCCACACCAATGGTTATTCCGGTAGCATATAAAGGCAACCAAAGGGTTACCCCGGTCCAAACAAAAGCCACCAAAAACACTTTTAATCCGCCTAAACTCCTTAGATTCTTCGCATTGGGTAAAAAAGGCACTGCATATAAGGCAGAAATAAGGGTTAAAACAAAAAGTGGAAAGTACAAACTAGAATCAATTTTAGCCCCACTATAGAAAGCGCCCAAGCCTGCTAAAATGCTAAATAATTGAATTGCCTTGTGTCGCTGTTTGGCTACTATCCAATATTTTTTTGCCTCTACCCCGTATTTTACAAAATTGTAGCCTACAATAGTCGCAAAAAACAAAAAAAAAGCATAATCCAAGTCAAAGATAATGTTCAACTTAACGCAGGTTGCATAGTATAAGCAAAATACCGCTAATGATACGTGAACACTAGCATCCAAATAAAATTTAAAAAGCGATCGTACCCAACGCATTAAACAAAATTAAACATAAAGCAGTAAAGGTTAATTCTTGGTTAACAACTTTAGCCCTTGACGATTTTAAAATGCGGTATTTAAGTGAATTAATGCCTAATTTTGCGACTTTATTTTTTGCCTTTATGAACACAGAATTATTTGCATCGCGCCACATAGGCGTTAGGGAAGAAGACCTTTCTAAAATGCTAGAAACCGTAGGAGTAAAAGATTTGGAAGAGTTAATGTACCAAACCATTCCTGATGATATCCGGTTAAAGAAAGAACTAGAATTACCTAAAGCCATGAGCGAACATGAGTTCTTAGGGCATGTTCAGAAATTATCAGAAAAGAACAAAATTTTTAAGACCTATATAGGTCTTGGGTATCACAATACCCTAACACCATCTGTAATTAAAAGAAATATTCTAGAAAATCCTGGATGGTATACGGCCTATACACCCTACCAAGCAGAAATTGCACAAGGGCGTTTAGAGGCGTTGCTCAATTTTCAAACCATGGTTACGGACTTAACCGGTATGGAAATAGCCAACGCATCACTTTTAGATGAAAGTACAGCAGCCGCAGAGGCAATGACCATGCTTTATGACTTGCGTAGTAGACAACAAAAAAAAGATGGTGTTCTTAAATTTTTTGTAGATGAAAACGTACTACCACAAACCTTAAGCCTATTAGAAACCAGAGCAACACCATTAGAGATAGAATTGGTAATAGGTAATCCAGAACAATTTACCTATACAACAGATTTTTTTGGAAGCCTTTTGCAATATCCAGGAAAGCACGGACAAGTAAAAGATTTTAAAGAATTTACCCAACAGGCAACCGCTAATGAAATCAAAGTGGCCGTTGCCGCAGATTTACTTAGCTTGGTGTTATTAAAAGCCCCTGGAGAATGGGGTGTAGACGTAGTGGTAGGCACTACACAACGTTTTGGAATTCCGCTAGGTTATGGTGGGCCACATGCTGCATTTTTTGCAACAAAAGAAGCCTACAAAAGAAACATTCCGGGAAGAATTATTGGTTTAACCAAAGATACAGACGGTAACCCCGCCCTGCGTATGGCCCTACAAACAAGGGAACAACACATAAAAAGAGATAAAGCTACCTCTAACATTTGTACTGCTCAAGTTTTGTTGGCCGTAATGGCCGGTATGTATGCCGTGTACCATGGCCCAAAAGGTTTACAGTACATAGCAAATAGCATTCATGAGAAAACCAAGCAATTAACAGGCATGTTGGCAGAGGTAGGTTTTGCACAAACCAACACGGTGTTTTTTGATACCATACAGGTAAAAGTTGCAGACGCCGAAGCCTTAAAAGAAGTAGCCCTTAATAATGAAATTAACCTAAACTACGTAGATAGCAATACGGTTACCATTTCCTTGAACGAAGCAACCTCCTTCGAGGATGTAAAAGATATATTGGCCGTATTTTCTGAGGTGGGCAATACATCAGATACAGGAACCTCTTTTGAAGAAATTCCAGATAGTTTAAAAAGAGACACAGAATTTTTAACCCATGAGGTTTTTAACAGTTACCACTCAGAAACGGATTTAATGCGTTACATCAAGAAACTTGAACGTAAAGATTTGGCGTTAAACCATTCTATGATTTCTTTAGGAAGTTGTACCATGAAGTTGAATGCGGCATCTGAAATGTTGCCTTTGAGCTGGGCCAACTGGGGCAACTTACATCCCTTTGTTCCCATAAACCAAGCAGAGGGTTACCAGGTAATGCTAAAATCACTAGAAGATTACTTAACTGAGATTACTGGTTTTGCGGCCACGTCCTTACAACCTAATTCTGGAGCACAAGGAGAATTTGCAGGCCTAATGACAATTAGGGCCTACCATGAAGCAAATGGCCAAGGACATAGAAATATTTGTATTATTCCGGCTTCTGCTCACGGTACCAACCCGGCCTCTGCTGTCATGGCGGGCATGAAAGTTGTAGTAACCAAAACAGATGAAAATGGAAACATAGATCTAGTAGATTTAGAAGAGAAGGTAAAATTACATTCAGAAAACCTATCTTCTTTAATGGTTACCTATCCTTCTACACATGGCGTATTTGAATCTTCCATTAAACAAATTACCCAATTAATCCATGACCATGGTGGCCAAGTTTATATGGACGGTGCCAATATGAACGCCCAAGTTGGTTTAACCAACCCAGCAACCATTGGCGCAGACGTTTGCCATTTAAACCTACATAAGACTTTTGCCATACCTCACGGTGGTGGTGGGCCTGGTGTAGGGCCAATTTGTGTTGCGGAACAGCTAAAACCCTTTTTACCATCTAACCCTGTTGTGGCTACTGGCGGCAATAATGCCATTACCGCTATATCTGCTGCTCCATGGGGTAGTGCTTTAGTATGCTTAATTTCTTATGGATATATAAGAATGCTAGGCGCCAAAGGAGTTACTAATGCCACAAAATACGCTATTCTTAACGCCAATTACATCAAAGAAAGGTTAGCTGGCAGTTATGAGGTTTTATATACGGGAGAAAGAGGTCGTGCAGCTCATGAAATGATTATAGATTGTAGACCATTTAAAGAAAATGGCATTGAGGTTACGGACATTGCCAAAAGGCTTATCGACTACGGTTTTCATGCACCAACCGTTTCTTTTCCAGTGGCGGGCACTATGATGATAGAACCTACAGAAAGCGAAAGCAAACAAGAATTAGACAGATTCTGTGACGCCATGCTTTCCATAAGAGAAGAAATAGACCAGGCCAATGCAGCTGAACCTAATAACGTTCTAAAAAACGCGCCACATACCATGGCTATGGTTACGGCAGACCAATGGGATTTTCCATATAGTAGAAAGGATGCGGCATATCCTTTGGAATTCGTATTCGAAAATAAATTTTGGCCATCTGTTAGACGAACGGACGAAGCATTTGGGGATCGTAATTTAATTTGCACCTGCGCACCTATTGAAGCCTATGCCGAAGCTTAGAAAGACTACTATTTATTAGTGTTTTATCAAAATATATTAATTACTAAACGCTGTTCTAATTTTATTTTGAACAGCGTTTTTCTTTTTGGACATTGGATTATTTACTATGCATGCATAATAAATATAGAAGCTTGCGCCTATCTTTCTACAAACGCAAACTAAAAATGAATATAACTATAACCGGAACTGGGTCTTACATTCCAGAAGTGATTGTTCCCAATTCCCATTTTTTAACTGCCAAATTCAAAACTGCAGACGGCCTAGCCATTACCAATACCAACGAAGAAATAATTCAAAAATTTGAAGCTATAACCGGTATTTCTGAAAGAAGATATGCCTTAGCAGACCATAAAGCTTCCGATCTAGGTTTTTTTGCAGCCGAAAAAGCAATAGATGATGCGCAGATAGATAAAGAAACAATAGATTACATCATTTATGCCCATAATTTTGGAGACCTTTCCGCTGATAAAAATCAAGGCGATACGCTACCTAGTCTAGCAACGCGCGTTAAAAACTTATTGGGCATAAAAAACCCAAAATGTGTAGCTTACGATATGATTTTTGGTTGTCCAGGATGGGTAGAAGCATTGATACAAGCCAAAGCTTTTATACAATCTGGCATGGCAAAAACATGTTTGGTAATTGGTGGGGAAACACTTTCACGCATCACAGATGAACATGATAGGGATAGCATGATTTTTGCAGATGGAGCCGGTGCCACCATCCTTCAACAAACAGAAAAAGGCGGAAACATTTTAGCCCATGCCTCAGAAACACATGCTTTAGATGAAGCCTATTACCTTTATTTTGACAGAAGTTATGAATCCAACATAACGGACAAGCAACGCTATATAAAAATGCTTGGAAGAAAAGTGTATGAATTTGCTTGTATTCATGTTCCAAAAGCCATGAAGAGTTGTTTGGACCAAACCAACGTTCAAATAGAAGAGGTTCAAAAAATTTTTATACACCAGGCCAATGAAAAAATGGATGAGGCCATTGTAAAACGATTTTACAAATTGTACGGCAAATCCGTTCCTGAGAACATTATGCCCATGAACATAAACTTTCACGGGAATAGTTCTGTAGCCACCATTCCAACCTTACTAGATATGGTTAGAAAAGACAACCTAAAAAATCACCACGTAAAAGAAGGAGACCTTGTACTTTTTGCTAGTGTAGGTGCTGGCATGAATATAAATGCCATGGTCTATAGATTTTAATTTGTGAAATCTTGGTTAGATTTGGTGGATTAAAAAGGTTTTTTGAATCTTTACCATATGTACGAAGGTAAATTTCCGCATAAACGATACAAGCACACGCTAGCGTTTTTACAAAAGCATATTAACACCAATGAAACCATCTTAGACCTTGGCGTAACCAACCCGTTTACAAAGGTGATGGAGCAGGCCGGCTATAAAATTACCAACACCAAAGGTGAAGATTTGGATGATGATTTTACCGGTGTTAAAAATAGTCAAGCAGATGTGGTAACGGCTTTTGAAATATTTGAACATTTATTGGCTCCGTATAATATTCTAAAAGAAATTAAGGCAGATAAATTAGTGGCAAGTATTCCTTTAAAGCTATGGTTTTCTAATGCCTACAGAAGTAAAACAGACCCATGGGATAGACATTATCATGAGTTTGAAGACTGGCAATTTGATTGGTTATTAGAAAAGGCCGGTTGGGAAATAAAAGACCGTAACAAATGGACCAATCCTGTAAAAAAAATTGGGATTCGCCCTTTACTACGTAGGTTTACCAATAGATATTACATAGTCTATGCCGAAAGGATTAAAGATTAATCTTTTTATTTTACCATGGTTGTAAGCATAGTAATACCAGCGCATAACGAAGCAAATTATTTGCCATTGTGCATGGCTTCTTTTGTAAACCAAACACATCCTCCAGATGAACTTATTATAATTGATGATAATTCTACGGACAATACCTTTCAAATTGCCAAAGAATATGCAGATAAACATGATTGGATAACCGTTTACCAACGTAAAAGCAATACGGCCCATATACCCGGTAAAAAAGTAATAGACACTTTTAATTTTGGGCTAGCTAAATGTAATTTACATTTTGATTTGATCGGTAAGTTTGATGCCGACGTGGTTTTACCTCCCAATTATTTTGAAACCATGCGTAACCATTTTAAATCTAATTGGTTATTGGGTATGTGCTCTGGCTTATTGTATGTAGAAGTAAATGGGAAATGGGAATACGAGACAATAGCAGACAAAAATCATGTTAGAGGCCCTGTTAAACTTTATTACCGACAGGTTTTTGAGTTAATGGATGGGCTTAAACCCGCAGTTGGTTGGGATACCGTAGATGTACTACTATGTAAGTTTCATGATTTTGAGGTATGTACAGATAAAAATTTGAAAGTAAAGCACCTTAGACCCACTGGCCATGGATACACCTCAAAAAATTATAAAGAAAAAGGAATTGCACTCTATAAAATGCGGTATGATATCGTATTAGCAAAAATTGCACTTCTAAAAATGGCAATGCAGGCCAAATCACCAAGATTATACCTACAAGCAATGTTAGCTTACATAGGTTGTTATTTTACTAGCACTGTACCATTTGTAACCAAAAAAGAAGGCCAATTTATAAGAACGTACAGATGGAAGGGAATTATTAAGAAATTGAACCCATAAAAAAAGCATCCAATTAAGGATGCTTTTTTTAATATACCATATAAGTCTTATTTCAAAACCGTGCTTATTGGCGTTCCAGTGGCGCCATTGGGAAATGCTATACCTAGTAAAACCGCTAATGTAGGCGCAATATCAGTAATTTCGGTACGTGCGGTAACAGCACCTGGTTTAATACCATTACCATAAAAGAGTAAGGGCGTGTGGGTATCATAAATAAAAGGGGAACCGTGGGTAGAACCTGTAGGGTTATAAGATATATGTGCAGGTTTTGGTACAAATAATACATCTCCAGACCTTTTTTGGTTCCAACCATTTTGTAATATATAAGGAAGGCCACGCGTATAATTTCCTGACCACATTTGCGTACCTGTATAAACCTTATCCATACCTTCATAAGATAGAACTTCCATGGCAATTTCTTCCTGAACAGCCGCTAGATCCATATCTAAATTACTAACAACCTTATGGTCTAGAAAAATTTGATTATTGCTAATGTTTTTGACTACATCGGTAGTTCCAAACCGATACTTCAAGTATTCTTCCAACTTTTCATCAAATTGTTTCATATTTAAATATCCTGCTGCAACTTTTACGTCTTTTAAATAGGTGGGTACAGGAATGGCAGCATGGTCTGCCGTTAAGAACAATGTATAATTACCTGCTCCTACTTCTTTATCCAGCTCTGTCAACAATTTTTCTAACTCCAAATCCAATCGTAAATAAGTGTCTTGCACTTCTTTGGAATCAACACCAAAGTTATGTCCAACCTTATCCGTACTAGAATAGCTAATAGCCAAAAAATCGGTGTCATTATCCTTACCTAAATTCTCATTTTTCAACGCTGCAAGTGCAAAATCTGTAGTCAATGAATTTCCATAAGGCGTTTCTGCCAACAAAGTGTATTTACCATTATTATCCCATAAGGCCGGCAAATCATACGGAAACGTAGCTGTTGCCTTACCATTAAAACCGCCCTCGTAATTGTTGGCATCGGCAACGCTTTCTTTGTAAGATGCTATAGGTTTAAGGGTTTCCCATGGTTTTTTATAAGCCTCTACCGCATCTGAAGCATTAAAATCCTGTACCCATTTTGGCAAGGTTTGCATATAAAAAGTGCTGGTTATAAAATTACCAGTTTCGCCTCCTTCATACCAATAGGCAGCGTTGGCCGTATGGCCTCCCGGTAATACCGCACCTCTGTCCTTTATACTTACGGCGATTGTTTTACCCCTCATTTGTGTATGCAATCGCATTTGATCGGTAATAGTAGTAGTTAGCATTCTATGCGGAGACATTTTTCCTTTGTAACCGGTTGTACCTACAGACTCATAATTATCGTCAGACGCACAATACACAGTTTTATCAGACTCCTTATCATACCAATTATTACCAATAACACCATGCACCGCCGGATAGGTACCCGTGTAGACCGATGTATGGCCTGGCCCAGTACTGGTTGGCGCATAATTAAAATGGTTATTTTTACAATTGGCGCCTTGGGTTACCAATTTCTTAAAACCGCTTTCCCCATAATGGTTCCAGAAGCGAGTTATGTAATCGTAGCGCATTTGATCTACAATTATACCCACAACCAGCTTTGGTTTTGTTGTAACCTCAACCTGCGTTTCTTCTTTTACTTTATCCTTTTTTCTTCTTTGTGCAGAAGCGGTTAGCGAAAAGATTAGCACTAACAGTACGGCCAGTGGCCACGTATTTTTTATCATTGGTATCTAGTTATGCATCACAAATTTATTGAATAAAGACCTTTAAAGTTTTAATTGAAGGTTAAAAGCAATTCAATATGCTTATTTTTACCAAAGCATATAGACAATCTACTGCATGAATTATATTGCTTCTATTGGCAAGTATTTTATTATGGTTTGGGAAGTGTTTAAGAAACCTACCAAATGGCGCATAATGAAATCTTTGATTTTTAAGGAAATAGATGAGTTAATTTATAACTCATTGGGCATAATAATTTTTATTGCCTTTTTTATTGGGGGCGTAGTTACTATACAAACGGCGCTTAATTTAACCAATCCGTTAATACCCAAAAGTTTAATTGGTTTTGCCACCAGACAGTCTGTTATTCTAGAATTTGCCCCTACTTTCACCTCTATTATTATGGTTGGCAAGGTGGGGTCTTACATAACGTCCAGTATTGGAACCATGCGGGTAACAGAACAAATAGATGCTCTAGAAGTTATGGGGGTTAACTCATTAAATTACTTGGTTTTTCCTAAAATAATAGCCATGTTGTTTTACCCCTTTGCGGTTGCTATTGCCATGTACATGGGCGTACTTGGTGGATGGATTGCAGCGGTTTTTGGCAATTATGCGCCCAGTGGTGACTTTATACAGGGACTACAGACTGATTTTATTCCTTTTCATGTTACCTATGCATTTATTAAAACCTTAGTTTTTGCATTTGTAATTGCTACCATACCTTCTTATTTTGGGTACTATATGAAAGGAGGCGCTCTAGAGGTAGGTAAAGCTAGTACCACAGCCTTTGTGTGGACAAGTGTGGTAATCATTATTATTAATTATGTATTAACCCAATTAATGCTTGGCTAATGATAGAGGTAGACAACATACATAAAACCTTTGGAGATAACCACGTATTAAAAGGTATTAGTACCACTTTTGATAAGGGAAAAACCAATCTGATTATTGGTCAAAGTGGTTCTGGTAAAACCGTTTTCTTAAAGTGTTTACTTGGCTTATTTTCTCCGGAAAAAGGACATATTAGGTATAGTGGTAAAAATTATGCTGATTTGACCAATGCCGAAAAGAGGGACTTAAGACAAGATATGGGTATGGTTTTTCAAGGTAGCGCCTTGTTCGATTCCATGACAGTAGAAAAAAACGTAAGCTTTCCGTTGGATATGTTTACCAAACAAAGTAAGAGCGAAATGCAAGACCGCGTAGACTTTGTATTAAAACGGGTAAACCTTATAGATGCACACAAAAAATACCCTTCTGAAATTTCTGGTGGAATGCAAAAAAGGGTAGCGATTGCTAGGGCAATTGTAATGAAACCAAGTTACTTATTTTGTGATGAGCCAAACTCTGGCTTAGATCCAAAAACCGCCATTTTAATAGATAACCTTATACAGGAGATTACAGAAGAATACGATATTACTACCGTAATTAATACGCACGACATGAATTCTGTAATGGAGATAGGCAAGAAAATTATCTTCCTTAAAAATGGTTATTTAGAATGGGAAGGCACCAATAAAGAGATTTTTAAAACGGACAATAAAGCGGTAACCGACTTTGTTTACTCTTCTGAATTATTTAAAAAAGTAAGACAGATGTATATTGAAGAAAGGAATTGAAAAAATCAATTCCTTTCTTTATTTAATTAGCTACATCTTTTTAACCTGTATGGTAGAATCCAACAATCGTTGTTTTAACCATTTGGTTAATTTTTGCTCTTCTTTGGCAATATAATCGTCTTTTAATTTTTTATTCCATTCTACCTCAAAGACCGGTATGGTATCCGTCTTTTTAAAATCGGTCTTTATTTGATAGGCAAAATTTATGGCATTTATATCCTCATAATTAATTTTAGCCTCTGTGGTCACTTCTTTAAAAGGAATTTGTTTACCCACATTCTGACTTAACCTAGCTACTTCTGCCTCTAAAAAATGTATGCGCTCTTCGCGAGTTAATAGTTCTGCTTTTTTAGATTCGTACAACTCCGTTACATAATTAAACTTTTCCTCAGAATCATCTCTTCCACCCTGAATTATGTTCAGTTCGGCATCTTTTAACTTGTTAAAAGAGTTCTTTTGGGTTCTCCAGGAGTTGATAATATTCTCTGGAATTTCTTCCGTTCCCATACAAACTATTTCTATAAGTCCGCCATTCTTATCATACTCCAATTTGGTAAGGTTATCTACATACCTACCATTTTTGGTAAACTCATATTGTTCTATAGTATCTGATAAAAATTCTTGGGCCTCTTTTTTGAACATAGACTCGTTAAAAGCCATGTAAAAAGTATAACCAGCAGGCAACATAACTAAAAAGCCAACCGTTGAGGCAATCCTAGCAATAAACCTCCTACGCTGACTATTAGCATATTTTACCATAGGAAATCTCAGGTATTTTATGACCAAAAAGGTTGCCAAACCAATAAAAATTGTATTGATAATAAATAGGTACATTGCGCCTAATGCATAACCCCATTTACCTATTGCCAAGCCAAAACCAACCGTACATAAAGGTGGCATAAGTGCCGTAGCAATGGCCACACCAAAAATAACACTGGCAATAGTACCTCTTTTTGCCCTAGCTATAACTAAGGCCAAACCACCAAAAAAAGCAATCAATACATCACGAATATCTGGTTTGGTCCTGGCCAATAACTCAGAAGATTCATCTTGTATTGGAAAAACATAAAAGAATAAAAAAGCGGTGATAACACTTAAAACCACCATGACCACGAAGTTCTTGAGTGATTTTCTCAGTGTTTCTACATCATTGATTGCCAAAGACAAGCCCATTCCTAAAATGGGACCCATTAAAGGAGAAATTAACATGGCACCGATTACAACGGCCGTTGAATTGGCATTAAGACCAATAGAGGCAATAAATATGGAACAAATTAAAATCCAAGAGGTATGTCCTTTAAATGGAATATCTTGAATAATAGATTCTTTGGTAGCTACCGCATCCGTATTACTTCTAATCTCTAAAAGCTCGGATAAAAACTTTTTAACGCTTCCCAATAGACCTTTAAAGTCCTTTTTAACTTCTTCCGAATTAGCTTCGGTATGATCTTGTTCTTCTTGAAAAAGATGTTTACTCATATATTATGCAAATTGATCACCAAAGGTATCACTTACCTGGTTACGAACTGATTTTATGTCTTGTTGTTTTGATTTTGGATAAATCAATAATACATCGTCTTTATCTACAATAATGTAATCCTCTAATCCATCTACCACAACAATTTTACCTTTTTTGGCGCTAATCATATTTCCTTTAGCATCCTCAAGAACTGTTCCTGCATTTACTACGGCATTTTCAGATGCATCTTTATCCAATTTATCATAAAGTGCGCCCCAAGTACCTAAATCGTTCCAATCAAAAGTTGCTGGCAAAGTGTATATGGTTTCCGCTCTTTCTAAAATAGCATAATCAATAGAAATATTTTCTGCTTTAGGGTAATTTTCCGCTATAAAAGCCTGTTCCTCATTGGTATTATAACAAGACATTCCTTTTTCAAACAAATCATACTGTTCTGATTGGTGCTTTTTAAATGCAGTTACAATAGTGCTAACACTCCACATAAATATACCCGCGTTCCATAGAAAATTGCCTTGTTCCAAAAATGATTTGGCCGTTTCTAAATCTGGTTTTTCCCTAAATTGGGTAACCGGTTTTAAAGATGTGGTTGCTGCTTTTTCAAACTCAATATATCCAAAACCAGTATTAGGAAAGGTTGGCTGTATACCCAAGGTACAAAGCGCAGCCTCTTCTTCACATTTAGTAAAACAAGCTTTTACATCTTTTTCAAATGCCGCTTCGTCTTCTATCCAATGATCACTTGGCGCTACGATCATAACCGCATCCGGATTCATTTTTTGAATTTTTAAAGAGGCATAAAGTATACACGGGGCTGTATTACGCATGGCCGGCTCAAGTACAACTTGCTCTTGTTTTACGGCCGGTAATTGTTCTAGCACTAAATCATTGTATCGTTCATTAGTAAGAATCAAAATATTCTCTGTTGGAATAAATTTGTTTAAACGGGCAAACGTTTTCTGGATTAGGGTTTCTCCCGTACCCAACATATCATGAAACTGTTTTGGGTTGTTTGTGGTGCTAACTGGCCAAAATCTAGAGCCTACGCCCCCTGCCATTAGTACCGCGTAATAGTTTTTATTGCTCATATGTGTTTTTTTTAATCGTTTATCAATTCTACTTCAGCATTGGGCTGAAAAAGATATAACCTGCCTGTTGCCACTTCAAGGCATTCATAGCGTTTGATTCGTTTATTTCCCTTTTTAAAAATTTTGCCATTGTATATCCTAAATATACTTCCATATGGCAATTCAAAAACGTAAGAATTTTCTTTATGTTGTGTTCCTCCGTAGGCTTTCAAAGCAAGTGCCAGTTGCGTATCTGTACTGCTACTTGCCTTAGGATTCTTAAAATGATTAGCAATAACAGGCAACAATTTAGATGGAAAAATTTCTGGTCGTATAAAAGGAACCATTAATATCTTGAATGTTTTTTTCCACTCTTGACCATGCGGCTTTATGTACTTACCATATTTTTGAAAAGCCACCAAATGGGCAATTTCATGTATTAAAGTTATCAAGAATTGGTATTTATTACTAGTAGCGTTCATAGTTATTAAATGCTCACCAGTGGGTAAACGCCTGTAATCTCCATGTCTGGTAACCCGTTTGTTCACTATTTTAAGGTGAACAGCATATTCCTTTATTAGCTCAAAACAGGGAGCAACAGCCCTTTCCGGTAAGTACTTAGCCAATACTTGATTCATATTTCAAAAATAGACAATCCAAAAGCATTAAATAATCTAGCATACATAAAATAATCAGAACTTTACATTCGTTTGGATTGTAGTTTAAAAACAAAAATGGGTAACCCAATTTGGAATAGACGTAGATTTATAAAAGGAGCTGCCGCGTTAAGTGGCTCTGGCTTGCTAATGGGGCTATATAGCTGGCAAATAGAACCACATTGGCTAGAGTTTGTACACTTGAAAATGCCTATAAAAAATCTACCCAACAACCTTAAAGGAAAAAAGCTCATGCAACTGAGCGATATACACGTAGGACCTTTGGTTGACCAAAAGTTTCTACTCAATGCCATGGAATTGGCCAAAAGAGAGCGCCCAGATTATGTGGTGTATACAGGAGACTTTATTCACTTTGAAAACTACAGCACTTTTGATCAATTGGAAGCGGTAATGGATTTGGCTCCAAAGGGAACACTAGGTACGTATGCCATTTTAGGCAATCATGATTATGGAGAAGAATGGCTAGATGATACTATTGCTACAAAAATCATAGAAATTTTAGCAGCCAATAAGATTACGGTTTTAAGAAATGAAATTGCAGAAAATAATGGTTTAACCTTTATAGGATTAGATGATTATTGGGGCACCAATTTTGCTCCTGATAGGGCTATGGAAAATTACCAACCGAATAAACCTACGGTTGTTTTGTGCCACAACCCAGATGTTTGTGACTTAAATGTATGGAACAATTACAAAGGTTGGATTTTATCTGGCCATACCCATGGTGGCCAATGTAAACCTCCCTTTTTAAAACCACCCATTCTACCGGTTCAAAATCCTAACTATGATGCCGGAATCAAAGATTTACAAGATGGTAGAACCTTATATATAAATAGGGCCCTGGGCCATTTATACCAAATACGTTTTAACGTAAGACCAGAAATTACCATTTTTACACTGTCTTAATCAAAAACCTTTTCGTTGGTTTTTGATTAAAACTATTTACATAAATCGGTAACTTTAGATAAAACTGAATTTATGTTGCAAAACCTATCTGCATCTTTTCTACTATTCTGCCTTTTTCTTTCCTGTACCAATACCAATAAAAATGAAACAGTTTTACAACAACCTTTTGATGAAATTGGAATAGAAGGAAAACCGGAATATTTAAATTCACCATTTGTAACCGCTGGCAATCGCACGTATTTGGTTGGCCATCAAAACGGCAGTTTCCCAGAATTAGGTTGGCACATTAAAGGAGAAATGGGAGGATTATGGAACCATCCCATTAAATTGGCAGATGGTTTTGAGATAATAGCCAAGGTAAATGGCCATGAGCAAAACCTAAACAATGCAGAGCGTTTTGTTAACTATCCTTTTTACAACGAGCATTTATTTAAGTGGACCAAGGAAAACCTGAAGTTTAAAAGAAAACAATTTGTACCCGATGATATTGAAGGTTTAGTAGTAATCCTGGAAATTGAAAACACCAGCCTGGATAAGCAGAATATAGAATTGAACTTTAACACCCAATCAGATTTACGGCCCACCTGGTTAGGTGAACGCACCAATATGCAAGACGGTAACGATGTTGCAATTTACAACCAAGATATAGATGGTTTTATAATTAAAGACGATAAAAATGCTTGGTTCTTAACCGTTAATAGTGATTTGAAATCAACAACCAATTCAATAACGCAAAACACCTATTCCGGTAAGGGTGCTAATTTTAGTTTATCCTATCAAGTTCCATTAGAACCATTGGAAAAAAAGGAAGTGCATTTTTTTCTTGCTGGCTCCTATACACACAAAAAAAATGCAATAACAACTTTAGATTCCCTTGAAACTAATTGGAAAAAGTTCTTTACAATCAAACAAAATAGGTATCAAAAGTTAGCTAGCCAATCCAAATTAAGCATCCCAGATACCAGTCTGCAAAAAACGTTTGAATGGTTAAAATATAATTGTGATTGGCTGGTAAGGACCGTTCCAGAAATTGGCAGTGGTATTACCGCTGGTATTCCAGACTATCCTTGGTGGTTTGGCGTGGATAGCGAATATGCCTTACAAGGCTACATGGCCATTGGCCAAAAAGATGCTGTTTATAACACCATAAAGTTATTAGACAGCGTTTCTAGGGAGACTAACAACAACGGCAAAATAATACATGAAATGTCTACCAACGGAGCCGTTTTTAACCCTGGAAATATTAACGAAACTCCACAGTTTGCCACATTAATATGGCGAATTTATCAATGGAACGGCGATAAGGAATTCTTAATCAAATACTTTCCAACGGTACAAAAAGGATTACAGTGGTTATTAGAGGAAAATGATTTAAATAATAATGGCTTTCCGGAAGGCTTTGGCATGATGGAAATTCATGGGCTAGATAGTGAAATGATAGATGTTGCTGCTTACACCCAGCAAGCTTTTACGGCAGCTGCAAAAATGGCAAAAGAACTAAATAAACCAGAATTGGCAGTGCTGTACGAACAAAAAGCCCAATCCTTAAAAGATAAAATAAACAACGAATTCTGGTCCGATGAATTTAATAGTTATGCAGATTTTATTGGCACCGATATGCAAGCGCAGCATTTAATTGAAGATGCCATTGTGAGAGCTGATACGCTAAATAAACCTTGGTCTGTAAAAGAACTTCAAAGTTTATCAGAATACATAAAGGACCATCCTTCTAAAAAGGCCAGACCTTTTGTTCTACACCACAATTGGGTGGTTAACACCCCTATGGAAGTTGGTCTAGCAGATAGCACTAAGGCCTTAAAAGCACTGGAAACAGCTAAAAAATATAGAAATCCTTTTGGCATGTTTGTAACGGGTATAGATAGGGACAATTCTGCCGGTGCCAACGAAAATAATTTTGTGCCGCCAAAATTGTTTTCCTATACTGGAGCGGTGATGACATTGCCAACCGGTGTACAAGCTATTGCCGAAAACAATTATGGAAGGGCAGATAATGCTTTAGATTATCTAAAAAGAATGACAAGAACATTTAGTTATGCTTTACCGGGCAGCATGTACGAAGTATCTCCTGATTATGGAATGATTGTGCAAGCGTGGAATATTTACAGTTTTGCCTACCCAATTGTGCATCAATTTTTTGGTGTAAAACCGCAGGCGCAAAATAAACAAGTACTAATACAACCTCAAATGCCAAGCGCTTGGAATAATGCATCATTGGAACAGATAGTAATGGGCGATGGCGCCAATGAGGTTTCAGTTTACTACGAAAAAAAAGATAATCAAGTAACGGTTAGGGTAACCCAGACAAACCCGGAGTGGGAAATTGTACTATTCCCCTCAAATAAAATGGAAACAATTGACAAAATGTCCAAGCACTCCAAATGGGACAAAACTAAAAAAAGACTAACCTCAAATGAAAAAGAAGTTTGCCTTACCTATACTGAGAAACAATTATAACCTAAGGAGTACTACTGCTTACCTGTAATACTTTGCCGTTGTAATATTTATGGCCATTTAGGGAAAATTCCAATACATAGTCCGCCATTTCCATTGCAGACAAAGGTGCTTTATAACCCGGAAAAGCCTCTTCTAGCATTTCGGTTTGTACGGCACCCAAAGCCAACACGTTAAACGCTGGACCAGAATCCTTGTATTCTTCGGCCAATAATTCAGAAAGGGTTATTACTGCTCCTTTACTACTGCTATAAGCTGCTAAACCAGGGAATTTCATACTACCCTGAATACCTCCCATAGAACTGATAGTAACAACATGGCCCTTGGAGTCCATTTTTGGTAGAACTATTTTTATCATTTCGGCAACCCCAAAAACATTTACCCGATATACCTTTTCAAAATCTTGCCAGCTCAATTCCTCAAATGGCTTGTTTATAAGACAACCTGCATTGTTTATAAGAACGTCAACTCGCTCCCAATCATTAATAAAATTGGTAACTTTTTTATAGTCATCGGCAGCATTCAAATCAAATTGAAAAGTAGCAATATTTGAATGCCCTAAATCCAAAATTGGCCTTGGGTTACGGGATAACGCCAACACCTTGTGACCGTTATCTGCATATAACTTGGCCAATTCCAATCCTATGCCCCTACTTGTTCCTGTTATTACAATATTCTTAGACATTAATCTTTGGTCATTTTTAATTCTTCTTTAGCTCCATTGGCAATACCTTCTACCACCGGTGTTAGCCTATTTATCATTTTACTCATATGGGACATATCCATCAAAGCTACTTCATCGCCAGGCTTGTGATAAAAATCAAAATTTGTAAAATCGAACGTGCAGTAAGTGTGGCTTGGCACTTTAAATTCGGTATAAAAGGGATAATTATCCGATCTTCCAAAAAGACCATACTTTTTTGCAGTAGGTAAATAACCAATTAAATTTCCCCCTGCATAGGCATTACTCACCTCTGCCAAATTACTTTTTTCAAACCCCGTAATATAGAGATCATAAGGTTTGTCTTGAAGTGCAACTCCTATCATTTCAAAATTTAACATGGCATATAAATTTATATTCTCCCTTTTCATTCTCTTGGCCAAATGTTCAGAACCTAGCAGCCCCTTCTCTTCTGCACTGAAAAGTGCAAAAACTAGTGTACGTTTATTGGTTTTATTCTTACCAAAGTACTTTGCCATTTCCAAAACCGCCGTAGTACCAGAAGCATTATCATTGGCCCCGTTTGCAATTGCATCGCCCTTAACTGCATTTGCCCTTCCAATATGATCATAATGTGCTCCAATTATAACTACTTCATCTTTTAGGCCAGCATCATTACCTGGCACCACACCAACCACGTTAAAAGCAGGATCTTTATAGTTAGACAGTGTATCACGGTAGCTTTGATAATAGGGAGCAACACCATTAACCTTAAAATGATTCTCTATATATAGCGCGGCCTTTTCTATTCCTTCAGAGCCGGTATCCCTACCTTCCAATTCGTCCGATGCTAAAAAACCTATAATCTTGCTTACTTCTGCTTCTGACGTAACCGTATACGTTTTCAATGGACCGGACGCCATTGATTCTGGATTTGCTTTTAATCCTTCTGGACCATCCTTTACAACAGCATCGCTTGAATTATTGTTGCTATTGTCTGGATTGGTAACTACTAGTTTTGGGGTTCCGCAAGCTAGAACACCCAATGATGCAAATACTATAATTATTTTTTTCATGTGATTTATGCTAAAGTATAAAGATAAAAAAAGCACCCGCTACAGGGTGCTTTGTATATTAATTTATGCTGAACTAAAACTAGGCCAACATAGTAACTGGATTTTCAAGATATGCCCTTAATGTTTGTAAGAACTGTGCACCTGTAGCACCATCAACCGTTCTGTGATCACAGGCCAAAGTAACTTTCATAGTGCTTCCAGGAACTACCGCACCATTTTTTACAACCGGCTTTTCTACAATTGCACCCACACTCAATATTGCTGAATTTGGCTGATTAATTATAGAAGTAAATTCCTGTATTCCAAACATACCCAAGTTTGAAACGGTAAAGGTACTACCCTCCATTTCGTTTGGTTTTATTTTCTTATCCCTAGCTCTACCAGCCAAATCCCTAACCGATGCACCTATTTGTGTAAGGCTCATCTGATCTGAAAATTTAAGGACCGGTACAACTAAACCTTCATCTACAGCTACAGCAACACCCATGTGAACATGATGGTTGTAGATTGTTGTATCTCCATTCCAAGAGGTGTTCACCTGTGGATGCTTCTTCAATGCCATGGAACAAGCTTTAAGAACCATATCATTAAAAGATACCTTGGTATCTGGCAGACTATTTATTTGTGCCCTAGACGCCTTGGCATTGTCCATATCTACCTCAATAGTTAAGTAATAATGTGGCGCCGTAAATTTAGACTCTCCCAAACGTTTAGCAATAACCTTGCGCATGGTAGAGTTTTTAACCTCTTCTTTATGCTCTTCTCCTACTGGCAAATTCATAGGTGCTGGAGTAGCCACACTGCCGCTTGCAGTTTCTACCTTATCACTTGAAGACGCTGCTTGCGAACTGGGTGTAAAGTTTTCCACATCTTTTCTTACGATACGACCATTGTCTCCAGACCCCTTGATTTGTGCTAAATCTATACCTTTATCTTTGGCAATTTTTTTAGCGAGTGGAGAAGCAAAAATACGACCACCATTAGACGTGTTTTCTACCGCTACTGAAGTTGAAGCTGCATTTTCTTCTTTTGCAGCCTCCTCCTTTTTAGGGGTTTCACTTTTAGACGCGGAACTTTCTGTTTTAGGTTTAGCATTTAGAATAGCATCTACATTGGTTCCTTCAGGACCAATAATTGCCAAAAGTGAGTCTACGGGAGCACCTTCTCCTTCCTGGATACCTATATGTAACAACGTTCCAGAGTAGAAAGATTCAAACTCCATTGTTGCTTTATCGGTCTCAATTTCAGCAAGTATATCTCCTTCTTCAACAGCATCTCCCACTTTCTTTAACCAAGATGCAACCGTCCCCTCTTCCATGGTATCGCTCAACCTTGGCATCGTAATAATCTCTACGCCTTCTGGAACTTCAGCAGAAGGTGTGGTTGCCTCATCATTATTATCCGCTGAACCTTCTTCAGCAGCAGCTGCTTCCTTTTCATTAGATGATGAAGTAGTAGTGGTACCACCGTTTAGTAACGCGGAAATGTCCTCACCTTCTTCACCTATGATGGCCAACAATGAATCTACTGGAGCACCATCACCTTCTTGGATACCAATATGTAGCAAAGTACCCTCGTAAAAAGATTCGAACTCCATAGTGGCTTTGTCGGTCTCAATTTCGGCCAAAATATCCCCTTCTTCAACCTTATCTCCTACTTGTTTTAACCATTTAGCGACTGTACCTTCTTCCATGGTATCGCTTAATCTAGGCATATTGATTACTTCGGCCATTTGCTTATAATTTATGTTTTAAGAATGGATAATCTTCTTGTTCGTAAACTGTATCGTATAATTGGCTCAACGGAGGAAAATCTGACTCGTCCGCGAATTTTTCACATTCGCTAACCAAAGCTTTAACGCGCTTGTCTATGGCCTTGATTTCGTCCTCAGACGCATATTTCTTTTCTAAAATCACATCCTTAACCTGAGTAATAGGATCAATCTTCTTGTATTCTTCTACTTCCTCTTTAGTTCTGTAGTGCTGTGCATCTGACATTGAATGTCCTCTATATCTATAGGTCTTCATTTCCAAGAAAGTTGGTCCACCACCACTCCTTGCTCTTTCTACAGCTTTAGAAACTTCTTTGGCTACGGTTGCCGGGTCCATACCATCTACAGGCCCACAAGGCATCTCATATCCTAAACCAAGTTTCCAAATATCTGTTGAATAAGAGGTTCTAGCTACAGAAGTACCCATGGCATATCCATTGTTCTCACAAATAAATACCACTGGCAATTGCCACAACATAGCCAAGTTAAAAGCCTCGTGCAAAGAGCCCTGTCTTACGGCCCCATCTCCCATGTAACAAAGGGTTACTGCATCTCTCTTGAAATATTTGTCTGCAAATGCTAGACCAGCTCCCAATGGAATTTGGCCACCAACAATACCATGACCTCCATAAAAGCGGTGTTCTTTAGAGAAAATGTGCATGGAACCACCGTTACCTTTGGAGGTACCGGTAACCTTACCATATAGCTCTGCCATTACTTTTTTGGGATCAACACCCATACCAATTGGCTGAACGTGGTTACGGTATGCGGTTATCATTTTATCCTTGGTTAAATCCATGGCATGTAATGAACCGGCCAATACCGCTTCTTGACCATTATATAGGTGCAAGAAACCTCTAACTTTTTGTTGAATATAGACTGCGGCAAGTTTATCCTCGAACTTGCGCCAGAAAAGCATGTCTTCGTACCACTTTAGGTATACCTCTTTTGTGATTTTTTCCATCAATATGCATTGTTTGATACAGCGCTCTCCGTGAGCGGGAAACAAAAATACATATATATCTGTTTTTGGGAAAAATTTGGATTAATAATCGCCCAAAAAAGAATCATCAAATGATATGGGCATAATATTCTGTAGTGAATTACTTTTTAAAATAACTCCCTCATCGCCTTGCATAATTAAAAAGATGGGGGTTTGCTGTTTTACCTCGTACTCCATTATGGATTGCCTACAATTACCACAAGGACCAACCGGACGGTCAACTTTATGCAATTTAGAACCGGCACTTATAGCTATACCCAATATTTTTTTTCCTGGATAATTGGCAGCAGCAGCATAAAGCGCAACCCGCTCAGCGCACAGTCCAGAGGGATAACAAGCGTTTTCTTGATTATTACCCAACACCACTTCACCACCTTCCAATAGAACGGCCGCCCCTACATTAAATTTAGAATATGGGGCATAAGAATTCTTACGAGCAGTAATGGCACTGGATAACAAATCGGCCTCATTGGCCGGCAATTTTGAGGAAGTATCATACTCTTCCAATTCACATACTACCGTTCTTTTTTTCATTCGATTTTCACTTAAATAGAGCTCTAAAATAAAAAACCCCGGACAATGCCGGGGTATCTTTTTAACATCTTTTTTATTAATCGTTATAGAATTCTTCACCCAAATTGAATGTCAACGAAAAGCGTAGGGTATTCTCTAGAGGACTCTTAACTTGGGAGGTGGAAAATAAATACGACAAATCCACCTGTGCCGCTTTAAACTTAAAACCTGCACCTAAAGTTAAAAAACGTCTTGCCCCCTTATTTTCGTTCTCATTAAAATATCCCGTCCTTAGCATAAAAGCGTCTTGGTAACGATATTCTGCCCCAAAGGCAATGGTGGTTTCCTGTAATTCTTCTTTAAATCCGTCTGGCGCGTCTCCAAAAGATTCAAATACCCCACTAAAAAAACCTATTTGCTCATATTCATCAGTGTCCGATTGATCTATTACTCCATCACCATTAAAATCGCGAGGAGTTGGCACCAATAACTTGTTAAATTCAGTATATAAACCCAATACGTTGTCTTGGTCAAAAATAAAATCAAAACCGCCACCAAACTTTAAATTAGTTGGTAAAAAGTTTTCCTGACCACCTTCATCGTATTGCAATTTTCCTCCAAGGTTAGAGATATTAAAACCAGCTCTCCAACGGCCATCAAAAGAGTTGTAGGCAATTTCCCTAGAACGGTAAAAACCCGAAACGTCTACAGCAAATGCATTTGCAGCCTGAGAATCTTGCCCCGACTGTTGAAAACGTAAATTAGAACTGATAAAACGCCCACCAACGGCCATGGAAAAAGTTTCGCTTAATTTTAGCGCATAGGTACCATCCAATGCGAACTCATTTGGCTTTACCAGAGTTCCTTCATCGCTTTGATTCTGTCTCAATTCTATTTCACCTAACCCAAAATACCTTAATCCAACGGCAAACGCACTTCTATCATTTAACTTGTTATAATAATTAGCGCTTAACAAAGAAATATCGTTTACAATGCTTTCCAAATAGGGAGTATAACTTACACCTATTCCCATTTTTCTTTCGGCAAAGGCGTATTTAGAGGGGTTCCATTGTTGTGAAAAAGCATCTACAGAAGTTGCAACCCCAATATCGCCCATACCAGATGCCCTAGCATCTGCCGCAATGGTTAAAAAAGGTACAGCAGTAGTAATGGTTCTGTCTTGTTCCTGAGCCACAACCTTGGTAATGCCTAGTACTAAGGCGAATAATATGATTCTTTTCATTTTAGTGTGTACTATTAATAGTGTTTGAAAAGTCTTAAAAATTTGATCTTTTCTAAAAAATTTTAGACGTATTACGTATAAACGGGTTTTTAGTACAAATCTTATATGAACCATTAACATTTATTAAAAAAAAAAGGAATACGAATAATTTTAGCCTGTTTGCTTCGTTTATTGATTAGCGAACCAAGGAATGGATTGACAATTTAAATCTGTTAAAATGTAATAATGTTTCATTCTTTGCGTTCTATTTGCCGAAAGCGATTTTAAAATCAAATGAAACTAAAGTGTTGGTTACTGTAAACCAACTATTTGAACTCAAGTCTTAATTATGAAAAAATACTTAAAAGTTGCACTTTCTTCTGCATTGGTCATTGGAAGTTTGTCCAGTTGTAAAAATTCTTCTGGGTCCAAAAATGTATCCAGGGCCACTGGCTGGAATATCAATGGAAAAGAAGGCGGTTTTCAGCACAATTCCGACTTTAAGGAACAAGAAACACCTCCAGGAACCGTTTTTATCGAAGGAGGAACTTTTACCAAGGGTCAAGTACAAGATGATGTGATGCACGATTGGAACAACAGACCAACACAGCAGCACGTGCAATCTTTCTATATGGATGAGACCGAGGTTACCAATAAAATGTACATGGAGTATTTGGATTACCTAAAAAAGGTTTATCCACCAGAAAACCCAATGTACGAGAATATATATAAAGGTGCCTTACCAGATACTTTGGTTTGGAGAAACCGCTTAGGTTTCAATGAAACCATGACCAATAGTTACTTAAGACACCCTGCTTATGCAGAATACCCTGTAGTTGGGGTAAATTGGGTACAAGCCACGCAGTACGCAGAATGGCGTACAGATCGTGTAAATGAAATTATGTTGGTACGTGAGGGCTATTTGGCAGAAGACGCAATGTATGGTGCACTTACAGGTGAGGTAGACGGAACATTTAGCACAGAGGCCTATCTTAACAATCCAGAATCTGTATATGGAGGCCAAATAGATTCATTACAAGGTAAAAAGAAAAAAGATTCTATAAACGCCTTTGCTAAGAGAAGTAGTGGAATTATAACTCCAGAGTACCGTTTACCAACAGAAACAGAATGGGAATATGCTGCACAAGCATTAATTGGAACTCGTGAGTACAACAACTACAGAGGTAGAAAAAAATATCCTTGGGAGGGAGATTACACTCGTAATGGACAACGTTTAGGTAGAGGTGATCAATTGGCCAACTTTAAACAAGGTAAAGGTGATTACGGCGGGATAGCCGGATGGTCAGACGACGGAGCAGACATTACCGCCCAGGTAAAATCATACAAGCCTAATGATTTTGGACTTTATGATATGGCAGGTAACGTTAGTGAATGGGTTGCAGATGTGTATCGTCCAATTGTTGATGACGAAATAAGCGATTTTAACTACTACCGTGGTAACATTTACATGAAAAAAGCTATTGGAGAAGATGGTAAAGTAAAAGTACTTAGAGATTCTATAGTATACGACACATTACCGAACGGAAAAATTGTTGCGCTTAATTTACCAGGTGAAATTAAAGAAGTTCCTGTTGGTGAGGAGGAAACTTATTTAAGAACCAATTTCTCATCTAGCGACAACAGAGGCTATAGAGATGGAGACCCAGGTTCTTCTAGGTTCTTTGACCGTTTTAGTGACGACGAAGAAGACCAACGTAAAATGTACGACTCTCCAAAGCACAAGGTAGAAAGAGATTCTACAGGGAAATTAATAAGACAGTATGATACTTCTAATTATAGAACTTCCTTAATAAACGATGAAGTAAGAATATACAAAGGTGGTTCTTGGAGAGACAGAGCTTTCTGGTTAGATCCTGCTCAAAGAAGGTATTTACCACAGTATATGGCAACTGATGATATTGGCTTTAGATGTGCAATGTCAAGAGTTGGCTCTAAGTCTAAGTCTAAGAACAAGACCGTTAGACACAAAAAAGCGAAATAAGACTATTTAGTTTCAAAATAGAAAAGCCCTTGGTAAACACCAAGGGCTTTTTTTATATATTCGAGCCATGGAATTAGCGCATATACACCAGCACTTCTTAAGCTGCGATAGTGTTTCTACAGACACGAGAAAAATTACTCCCAACTGCCTATTTTTTGCTTTAAAAGGACCAAATTTTAACGGAAACACTTTTGCTGAACAAGCGTTGGCACAAGGAGCTAGTTTTGCCATTGTAGACGAAGTGACCTATAAAACTTCTGAAAAAACAATATTGGTAGACGATGTTCTTGAAACATTACAAAAACTAGCTATATATCATAGAAACTACTGTAAAACCAAAATTGTATCCCTTACGGGGAGTAATGGCAAAACCACAACAAAAGAATTAATACATGCGGTGCTTTCTACTACTTACAGTACCATTGCCACCCATGGCAACCTAAACAATCATATTGGCGTACCATTAACCTTGCTTAGACTAACTCCTGAAACGGAAATAGGCATTATAGAAATGGGAGCCAACCATCAAGGTGAAATAGCCTTTCTTTCCAATCTAGCACAACCTGATTTTGGTTACATCACTAATTTTGGAAAAGCCCATCTAGAAGGTTTTGGAGGTGTTGAGGGGGTAATCAAGGGCAAAAGTGAACTTTACAATTATTTACAAGAACACGATAAACATATTTTCTTGAATGCTGACGACCCAATACAATTAGAAAAATTGTCCGGATATGTAAAGAAGATTGGTTTTAGCCAAAATCAGCAAAACTATTACCAAATTAAATTACTAGACACCAACCCTAATGTTAGATTACAATTTGAAGAGGTCACGGTACAAACACAGCTAATAGGCACCTACAATTTTACCAATTGTTGTGCTGCTATAACTATAGGCAAGTATTTTAACGTTCCTAAGGAAAAAATTAAAACCGCGTTGGAAAACTATAAGCCTAAAAACAATCGTTCTCAAGTTCTAGAGAAAAATGGATACAAAATTATTCTAGATGCCTACAACGCCAACCCTACAAGTACAAGCGCGGCACTATCCAGTTTTGCTGCATTAAAAGGAATGAAAAAGATTGCCTTTTTGGGTGATATGTTCGAGGTGGGACCAACCGCTAAAGAAGAACATCAATCTATAGCGGATTATTTGGACTCCCTTGGACTTGAGCATGCTTACTTAGTGGGCGAAAACTACTATCAAGTCAAAACTACAGCTTACAAATTCAGAAATTTTAATGAGCTTAAAACATACTTAGAAGTAAATCCTATTCCCAAAGGTACCCTATTGATCAAAGGATCCAGAGGTATGGCCATGGAACGCATTTTAGACTTCCTTTAAGTACATATCAATTAGACATGTAGAACCAAAATACCGCTAAAGAAATTTATTCTTTACCCATTTTTGCTATTGCCAATAATTGCAGTTAAATAAATAGCTATTACTGAGGACTAAACTTTACTAGTTGTAGGATACAAAGTAGCGTATCAAAAAAACGATAAGAATGCTTACAATTAAACCTGTTATCACCTTAAACAAGTCGTTTCGTACCATCACAGTTACACCTTTAATATTGGAACGGTTAAGCAGATAACTTATAGCTAACTCCCTACCTGCCAACAAACCTATAAAAGTCCATGTTGTACTCATTGGCACCGAATTTATATTTCCGTAGACGAACAACAATAATGCATACACTAAATCTATTAATGTAGCAGACCTTATATTTTGGGTATTGGTTTTCTTACTTACAACTTCTTGTATCTTTCCACCGCGCTGCTTAAAAATAAACGCCATTACAACCAATATAAAGGTTAGAGATAGAAAGAGTTCGTAGATGGAAAGTCTTCTTGGTAGAAACACAAAAATATTGGCAAAATCTTGAATTAACCATTGAGACCATAAGAAAGCAGTTGACACCCACTGACCAATTATCCAAAAATGACGCCCTTTACCATTCTGAATCTGCAGTACGGCAGTCTTACTTTCTATTTTCTTTGATATTATCACATACAAAATAAAGGCACTTACAAATGCAATAGCGTACCCATAAACTGATTTAAGAACAATTTTACCAATTAATTGTTGAGCAGAAAAAACACTTAAAATTATAAAAGTTGTACTTACCGGCACACCAATTCTAGTTAGTACCAAGAGCGCCAAAGGCGCCAATAAAAAAGACCAATGCCATTTTTCTGGTACAGGAATTTTGTCTAACCTATGATAGGAAACATCACCACCATTAAAATACCAGCTGTAAATTAACGTCAAGGTAAGGATCATACTGGCGAAACCCCAGAGTAAAGACCAATGATAATTCTTATTAGAAAGTATAAAAGTGCCTAATGTTTGTATAACATCATTTGCAATAACCGCATAACCTGCAAGTAGAAAGCCAATAAGCATAATGCTTATTTCCATAGTTAAATTTTGGCGGCAAATGACGTCTAAAAAACAATACAAATTTTAATTGCACCTGTAATTTTATAAGATTATTTGCAATATTAAAAACTTGTTTTACAGATAATTATATCGCTAATTTGAAAATTTCATATTAGCTTAATTGTATATTAACATTGAAAATTAAAAAACTCAGCAAGCTGCTATTAAAAAGGAAAGGATGGTGAAGTATACTGGATTCGAACCAGTGACCTCTGCCCTGTCAAGGCAGCGCTCTAAACCAACTGAGCTAATACTCCATTAAATCTAATTATTATCTACTACCAGTCTCCGTACTCGGCCGAATTTTTAGTGGTTTCATGCAACGTAATATGGAGTAGTGGATCACCTGCCAACTTTGGTTTTAAAATATCATAAATTACCTTTACAAAATTCTCTGTAGAAGGTAGAATTTCTGCAAACTCAGGACAATCTACATTTAGGTTTTTATGATCAAAGCGTTCTTCTATTTCATTCTTAATTAAACTTCCTAAAACTGCCAAATCCATTACAAATCCAGTATCTGGATTAACTTCTCCACGAATTCGCACCTCTAAATCAAAATTATGACCATGATAATGCGGACTGTTGCATTTACCAAAAACCTCAATATTCTTTTCATCACTCCACTTAGGGTTATGCAAACGGTGTGCTGCATTAAAATGAGCCTTTCTACAAATGGTGGCAATCATGGGTACTTTTTTTAAGTTAGCAAAGATAGTTTAGTTGTTTTTAACTAGCCAAGTTTAGCAATACCTAATTCAAGTGGTAAAAACCTTATAAAATAAAAAAGTCTCCTATTTAAGGAGACTTTTTCTGTGGGCGCGAAGGGATTCGAACCCCTGACCCCCTGGGTGTAAACCAGGTGCTCTGAACCAACTGAGCTACGCGCCCGTGTCATTTTCGGAGTGCAAATATAGAAGCTAATTTTAAATCGCCAAACAAAAAATAGATTTTTTTTATAAAATTTCTGCCACCACAAATGTACTGCCCCCTATATAAATCATATCGTTCTTTTTGGCTTTAGACTTGGCCAACTCATAACCTGCTGATACCGAACGAATGAAAGTAGCATTTAACCCAACTTGGGACACTATTGATTCTAAATCTTCTAATTTTAAAGCTCGAGATATTTTTGGCTCTACAAAAATAAAATTCGCTTTTTCTGGAAAGAGCCTCAATAATTTAATTACCTCCTTATCGTTTACAAAACCTAGAACCACAAAAAGCTCTTTGTATTGCTGTTCTTTAATCTGTTGTGTTACTATTTTTAAACCCGCTTCATTATGTGCCGTATCGCAAATAATTAAAGGCGATTTGCCCAAGCGCTGCCATCTTCCCAAGAGCCCAGTATTATCAACCACATTTACCAAACCATTTTCAATGTGTCTCTCTTTTACTTTAAAGCCTTTTAATTCTTTTAGACAAGCAAGAACACCTTTTACATTTTTACTTTGATATGTTCCTTTTAAACCTAACTTGTATTTGGGAAACGATACATCTTCTGCAAAAATTAGTTTAGATTTTAGCTGACCAGCAATTAATTTAAACACCATTTCTGTTTTGACATGCTTTTCACTAACCACAACAGGAACGGTTCTTTTAATAATACCTGCTTTTTCCATGGCTATTTTTTCTAGAGTATCTCCTAGAATTTGCATATGATCAAAGCCAATATTGGTAATTAAGGATACCTCTGGAGTAATTATATTAGTACTATCCAATCTACCGCCTAGTCCAACCTCTATAATGGCAATGTCTACTTTTTCGCATGCAAAATGGGTAAAAGCCATACCCACGGTCATTTCAAAGAAAGAAAGACCATTATAATCCAAATAGCTTTTATTGTTGGCTATAAAATCTTTGACAAACTGCTTGCTTACCTTTTTACCATTAATCTTTATACGTTCCCTATAGTCTTTTAAATGTGGAGAAGTATACAAGCCTACTTTGTAGCCAGCTTCTTGTAAGATTGATGCCAACATGTGAGAACTAGACCCTTTACCGTTAGTACCTCCTACATGTATAGATTTAAACTTATTCTGAGGATTATCTAAATGGGAAGCAAATGAAATTATATTATCTAACTTTCCCTTGTATGCATCAACTCCCTTTTTTTGATACATAGGCAGTTGCTCAAACATCCAAGCAACCGTTTCTTTATAGGTCATCTATTGCCCTAATTTAAAGTTTACTACTACAAACCCTATTTGCTGGTTTGGCGCATTAGAATCCAAATTCCATTTATGCATAAAAGCGGTTTTCTTGGCTGGCTCCAATAAACAAGGAGAATTATTTGTTGTACCCTTAACTCCCGGTGTAGCTTTTATAACCCTACCATTTCGGTCTACCGTTATTCTAACAACCACCCTGCCTTCTTCGTTACATTCTTGTTGTACTTTACCTTTAGATACCAAAGACCTTCCGTTTAAACCATAACCTCCGGTTCCAGATCCACTTCCTGGCGCTCCATAGTAAGAACTTGCATACGGATTACCTGCTGGATCCCCTTTATCTCCAGGTAGGTTATCGTCACCTTCGCTGCCCGAGGCTGCGCCATCAGACTTGCCTATACCCCCCATTAATGCGTCTAATTTTTGCTTTTTAGCTGCTTCTTCTGCTTTTTTTCTGGCTTCTGCGTCCCGCTTTTCTTTAGCAATGCGTTCTGCTTCTGCCTTAGCCCGATCTGCAGCATCTTTAGCCGCTTTCTCTGCTGCTCTTTTTTGTTTTAACACAATACTTTCTTCATCGTCTTGTGTAACCAACTTTTCTGCTGGGGCATCTTCTGTACTTTTTGGCACAGTTTCTACTTCCTTAACCTCCTCTTCTTCTGTAGCTTCGGGTAAATTAGTAGGTTTTGGAATATCTAAAGGTTCAGATTTAATCTTCTCCAAGGGTTGTTTGGTTCCACTACCAAACTCCATGGTTCCAAAATTTATGGCTATACCATTTTCCTCTGGCGGGTCCATATAGGTTAACCCAATATAAAATAATACCAAGACCAAAATGCTTAATAACACAGTGGTAACGGTAAAAGATTTTTTCTTGTGTCTCGTATTTAAAAAGGCCATTAATTAGGTCGCACGGCCAAAATCACCTTATAACTATTCTTATTGGCAATATCCATTACGTTTACTGCCTCTTTGATGGCTACACTTTCTTCTGCCCTAAGAATTATTGTAGGCTTTTCTTGACCCTCTAGTGCTTTTTTTAATTCAATTTCAATGTATTCTCCGTTTATCTGCTGATTGTTCACATAATAGTTAAGGTTTTTATCTATAGTAACCGAAACATTTTGTGTATTGGTCGATTTCCCTTTTGCTTTTGGCAACAATAAATCCAGTGCATTGGGCGCATTTGAGGTAAGCATAAAAAATACCAGCAACAGAAAAACAATATCTGTCATGGAAGACATGCTAAACTCCGGACTTACTTTATTTCTACCCTTTAATTTCATATTAGACTATTGGGTTACGCAGGTTCGTTCAATAAATCTAAAAACTCTACAGCATGTGCCTCCATTTGATGCACCACTTTATCGGTCCTGTTTACTAAATGATTATAACCTATATAAGCTATAATCCCAACAATTAAACCAGCCACTGTGGTAGTCATTGCGGTATAGATACCAGAAGCCAAAGACCCCATTTCTGCCTGCCCACCACTACTGGCCATTTCATGGAACGCCAATATCATCCCAATAACCGTACCTAAAAATCCAATCATTGGTGCCGCACCGGCAACCGTGGCTAAAATGTTTACGTTTTTCTCTAATTTATAAACTTCTAGCGTGCCAGCATTTTCAATTGCCGTATTAATATCATCCAACGGTTTTCCAATTCTAGCAACTCCTTTTTCTGTTAACCTTGCCACCGGAGAATCTGTCTGGGCACATAATAAACGAGCCGCCTCTAATTTGCCACTCATTACATGGTCCTTTATTTGATTCATAAAGTTCTTATCTATTTTAGACGCTGCATTTATGGCAAAGGTGCGTTCAAAATAAATATACAATGCAACAAAAAGAAGGACGAACAGTACAATTACGATAATTGTACTGGCCGCCCCGCCATTTATTATTAAATCTATTACAGAAAGTGTTTTTTCTTCTGATACAGTACTAGCAACTTCCTCTGTAGTTACTTGCTCTTGAAATAATGTCATAAGTGAATCCCAATTTTATTGCAATAATAACGGGAATTTCACAAATAAATTATAGCTACAGAACAAATTCACGCAAAGCAATGAAAACCAAACCACCAGCAGCAAATCCTACGAATGCTAACCATGTGATTTTCTTTAGGTACCAAAAGAAATCTATTTTTTCCATACCCATTGCAACTACGCCTGCTGCAGAACCAATAATCAACATACTACCACCCGTACCCGCAGAATACGCTATAAAATGCCATAGTGGATGATCGGGGCCCTCTGAGAACATACCCATACTTGCCGCTACCAACGGAACATTATCTATTACCGCAGAACCAATTCCCAATAGCATTACCACAATATCCGTTTGTGGTATGGCTTCGTTCATACTTTCTGCATAATTAAAAAGTATACCTAAAGATTCCAAAGCTGCAACAGCCAATAAAATACCTAAAAAGAAAAGGATACTAGGTAATTCTATCTTAGTTAATGCAGAATGCACAGGGCTGTGGTGGGCACCTTCATGATGATGATCATCTGTAGCAGATGTTATAGAGAATTTAGCGTTACTGTAGATTTCTGCAAATGTTGCCACAATTGCCAAAGACAACATCATACCTACGTAAGGAGGTAAATGCGTAATAGTTTTAAAGAATGGCACAAACACTATAGCCCCTAACCCTAAGTACAACATTGTAGAACCAAATTTTGATTTTGGCGCTTCTTGTATTTCATCTACTTCTATAGAACCACTAAAGGCTTTAAACCTACTTGCTATTAAAGTTGGCACAAACATACATACAATGGAAGGTAATAATACATGGGTAACCAAAGAACCTGCATGTACCTTATCTGCTATCCATAACATTGTTGTAGTTACATCACCAATTGGGGACCAAGCACCACCAGCATTTGCATTAATAATAATCAAACCGGCAAACCATAAACGGGTTTCTCTATCTTTAATTACCTTTTGTAAAATTGTAATTAGCACAATAGTAGCGGTAAGGTTATCAATTATGGCTGAAAGGATAAAAGCTAGGATTGAAAAAATCCACAACAACTTACGTTTGCTTTTAGTTTTTATATAGCCTTTGATGGTAGCAAAACCATCAAAATAATCAATGATCTCTACAATAGTCATGGCACCCAAAAGGAAGACCAAAATTTCTGCAGTTTTCCCCAGATGATGCAGTAGAATCTCTTCTAAATGAGTTGGCTCCAATTCTTTTAGCTGGGCGTTTACCTCAAAAACATCCATGTGGGTAAGGGCAATTATAGCCCATAAAATGGCCATCATGGCCAAAGCCGGAATTAGCTTATCAATTTTCAGGTTATGCTCTAAAGTGATAGCTAAATAACCTGCTAAAAACACAATTATTACAATCGTCTCCATTAATCAGTTGGTTTTAATGCTGTTATATTTATTGAAAAAAATATCGACCAGCTAACCAGAACCAGTCGATATTATGGGCTAAATATAAGGATTGCCAAAAGATTCTCCCAAATCCAAAGGTTAATTTTTGGTTTAACATAATATTACAAAATCGATTAAAAAATTAATAATATGCCAATCAAAACTTATATTTGTAAAGACTGATTAATAATATCATAATAAAAATGAATTTTTCCCTTTCTGAAGAACAATTAATGATTAAACAAGCTGCGAAAGATTTCGCTCAAAACGAACTATTACCTGGAGTAATTGAACGAGACGAGCAGCAAAAATTTCCCAAAGAACAGGTTAAAAAAATGGGAGAGCTAGGTTTTCTAGGTATGATGGTTGACGAAAAATATAGCGGTAGCGGTCTTGACACTTTATCCTATGTTCTAGTAATGGAAGAACTATCTAAAATAGATGCGTCTTCTTCTGTAATTGTTTCCGTAAACAACTCTCTGGTTTGCTGGGGTCTAGAAACTTACGGAACCGAGGCTCAAAAAGAAAAATACCTGCACAAATTAGCAACAGGCGAAATTATAGGAGCTTTTTGTTTATCTGAACCAGAAGCTGGAAGCGATGCTACATCACAAAAAACTACTGCAATAGACAAAGGTGACCATTACCTACTAAATGGAACCAAAAATTGGATTACCAATGGTGGAACCGCTGAGGTATATTTAGTTATTGCACAAACAGACACCGAAAAAGGACACAAAGGGATCAACGCCTTAATCGTGGAAAAAGGCATGGAAGGTTTTGAAATTGGTCCAA
Source organism: Croceivirga radicis (assembly GCF_002072105.2). Classification (GTDB taxonomy): domain Bacteria; phylum Bacteroidota; class Bacteroidia; order Flavobacteriales; family Flavobacteriaceae; genus Croceivirga; species Croceivirga radicis. Next base: position 7,148 of record NZ_MTBC01000013.1, on the reverse strand, counting down.
AGGAAAACAAACTTGGTATTAGAGGCAGTGATACCCACTCGTTAATGTTCAACGATGTTAAGGTACCAAAGGAAAACCGAATTGGCGAGGATGGTTTTGGGTTCAAATTCGCCATGAAGACCTTATCCGGCGGTAGAATAGGTATTGCAGCACAAGCCTTAGGTATTGCAGCAGGAGCTTACGAAATGGCATTGGAATATGCTAAGCAACGAAAAGCTTTTGGAACAGAAATTTGCAATCACCAAGCCATAGCATTTAAGTTGGCAGATATGCACACTAAGATTGAAGCCGCAAGGAATTTGGTTTATAGAGCAGCTTGTGATAAAGACGCTGGAGAAAACTATGATTTATCTGGCGCTATGGCAAAACTATATGCCGCTGAAACTGCCATGGAAGTTGCAACTGAAGCAGTACAAATACACGGAGGAAATGGTTTTGTTAAAGAATACCATGTAGAACGTTTAATGAGGGACGCCAAAATAACCCAAATCTATGAGGGTACTTCAGAAATACAGAAAATTGTTATTTCAAGAAGCATTATAAAAGGCTAGCCCATTAGGGGGTACCCATTTACAATCTACAAATATTTAGACAACACCCCTTAAAAAAATGGGGTGTTGTTTGTTAGTAAAAATCCTAACACACTAACTCACCTTAATTTCTTACAGGTAAAGCAAATTTGGATGTAACCACATTACCAATTCAATAGTATTACATCATTTAATTCCTAAATTCAAGTTTTCACAGCAAAAAATTACATACGTTAAAATTTTTGTTGCGTTTAACATTCATTATTGCATATAATTCACTGTTTATGATATTTTTGAGTAAATACCATAAGCAATGAAGCCAAAAAGACAAGGATTATATCTGCCAGAATTTGAACATGATAATTGCGGGGCAGGTTTTATATGTAGCCTACAGGGCAAAATGTCTAACGACATTATACACAAGGCATTAGAGATATTAGTAAAGTTAGAACATAGGGGCGCCGTAAGTGCAGATGGCGTTACAGGTGATGGTGCTGGTATTCTAATAGACATACCTCATGAATTCTTTAAAAATGTTTGCTCGTTTTCACTACCTGAAGCGGGTGAGTATGCAACCGGTAATGTTTTTTTACCTCAAAAAGAAAATCAAAAAGAATTCTGTATAACAACATTTGAAAAGAATATTGCTGATCAAGGCTTAGAACTTTTAGGTTGGAGAAATGTGCCTGTAAACAAATCTGTACCAGGTTCCATAGCTGCTGAAACAGAGCCTTTTGTAAAACAAATATTTATTGGGAAGGGTAATGCTAAGGACGATTTTCAATTCAACCAAAAATTATTTGTTGCTAGAAAAATTACCGAACACGAAATAGAGGCTTCAAAACTTTCCCAAAGAGAATTCTTTTACCTACCAAGTCTTTCACAAACCATAATTATTTTTAAAGGTTTACTTATGCCGCAAGACATAAGTAAATATTATGAAGACTTAATGGATCCAAGAGTGGTAACTAGACTTGCCTTGGTACACCAACGTTTTTCTACCAACACATTCCCAACCTGGGATTTGGCACAACCCTTTAGATACATGTGTCATAATGGTGAAATTAATACCCTAAGGGGTAACGTTGCTAGAATGCGTTCTAGAGAAGAACTTATGCAAAGTGATTGGTTTGGGGAAGACATCAAAAAAATTCTTCCAGTTATTCTTCCTAGTAAATCAGATTCTGCAAGTATGGATATGGTGGTAGAGTTGCTATTGATGACGGGTAGATCGCTACCTGAAGTAATGATGATGCTAGTACCGGAAGCATGGGAAAAAAATAACGAAATGTCTGAAACAAAAAAGGCATTTTATGAATATAACAGCTGCTTAATGGAGCCATGGGATGGGCCGGCATCTATTCCTTTCACAGATGGTAATTACATTGGCGCAGTATTGGACCGTAACGGTCTTAGACCATCAAGATATACTGTAACTAAAAATGGGTACGTAATCATGAGTTCAGAAACTGGCGTGGTAAATATAGAGCCAGAAAATATTGAATATCATGGTAGACTAGAGCCTGGAAAAATGTTCTTGGTGAACATGGAAGAAGGCAGAATTGTTAATGATGAAGAAATAAAGGAAAAAATTGCCAAACAGCATCCATACAAACAATGGTTAGATAAAAATTTGGTTCACCTAAAAGACATTCCTTATAACGACTGTCCCTTATTTTTAGGAGAATTCCCATTAGATACGCGTACATCTGCATTTGGATATACCCAAGAAGATATCAATACCATAATAATGCCTATGGCGCAAAACGGTAAAGAACCTATTGGATCCATGGGGTCAGATACTCCTATTGCCGTTCTATCAGAAAGGCCACAACTAATATACAATTACTTTAAACAGTTATTTGCTCAGGTAACCAACCCTCCCTTGGATGGTATTAGGGAAGAAATGATTACGGATATTAGTCTTACCCTGGGTAGCGACCATAATATTTTTGAATTTTCAGAATTACACTGTAGAAAACTAAAAATTCAAAACCCCGTAATATCCAAAGAAGATTTGGATAAAATTAAAAACTATGACAAGAGTCCTAATTACAAAGTAGTATCCATAAGCACCCTTTATGAAATAGAAAAAGGGCATAATGGCTTAGAGATGGCGTTGAACGGCATTTTACAGCAAGCCTCTGATGCTGTTGATTCTGGAGCCAATATTATAATTTTATCAGACAGAATGGTAAGTAAGGAGATGGCTCCAATTCCTGCCTTATTATCCTGCTCCTATGTAAATAGCGGCTTACGCAAAAAGGGAAAACGTTCCAAGTTAAGTATTATAGTAGAATCTGCCGAACCAAGAGAGGTGCATCATTTTGCACTGTTATTCGGTTTTGGTGCTAGCGCAATAAACCCTTATTTGGTTAATGAAATAATAGGACAACAAATAGAAGAAAACCAAATAAAAGACTATTCCTTTGAAGAAGCTATTGTAAACTATAACAAGGCAGTTGGTAAAGGCATATTAAAGGTTATGAACAAGATTGGAATCTCTACTCTGAATTCCTATCGTGGTTCCCAGCTTTTCGAATGTATAGGCCTTAATACAAAGGTGGTAGATAAATATTTTCCTAATACCCCAACAAGAATAGAAGGCATTGGTCTGTATGAGATTGAAAAAGAAATAGCGAAAAGACACAGAAACGCATTTTTCAACGACAAAGTAGAAGCCAATTTAGACTTAGAGATAGGAGGCGAATACAGATGGAGAAGAAATGGTGAAAAACATATGTTCAATCCGGAAAGTATTGCCAAGCTACAAAAAGCAGTTCGCAATAATGAGCCAACTACATATAAAGAATACTCTGCACTGGTAAACGAGCAATCTAAAAATTTAATGACCATAAGAGGGTTATTTGAATTTTCTAACTACGATCCAATTCCATTAGAAGAAGTAGAACCCTGGACAGAGATTGTTAAGCGTTTTAAAACTGGGGCCATGTCTTACGGTAGTATAAGTAAGGAGGCTCATGAAAACTTAGCCATTGCAATGAACCGTATTGGAGGTAAGAGTAACTCTGGTGAAGGTGGTGAAGACGAGAACCGTTTTTATAAAAGTCCGTCTGGTGATTGGCGCAATAGTGCAATAAAACAGGTTGCATCTGGTAGGTTTGGTGTTACTTCAAACTACTTGACCAATGCTAGCGAAATTCAAATTAAAATGGCTCAAGGTGCTAAACCTGGAGAAGGTGGCCAACTACCAGGACCTAAAGTGAACCCTTCTATAGCCAAAACAAGGAATTCTACACCCTACGTTGGTCTAATTTCACCACCGCCGCATCACGATATTTATTCAATTGAAGATTTATCCCAATTAATCTATGACCTTAAATCTGCCAACAGGGAGGCTAGGGTTAATGTAAAACTAGTTTCTGAAGTTGGCGTTGGTACCGTAGCTGCGGGAGTAGCTAAGGCAAAGGCAGATGTTGTGCTGATTTCAGGATTTGATGGTGGCACTGGTGCATCACCACTAACATCTTTAAAACATGCAGGTCTCCCTTGGGAATTGGGTATTGCAGAAGCGCAACAAACATTAGTACTCAATGATTTAAGAAACAGGATAGTTTTAGAATGTGATGGACAACTTAAAACAGGTAGAGATGTAGCAATTGCCTGTCTGCTGGGTGCAGAAGAGTTTGGCTTTGCAACTGCTCCTCTAGTAGCCTCAGGTTGTATAATGATGCGTGTATGTCATTTAAACACTTGCCCTGTAGGTATAGCTACACAAAATCCTGAACTTAGGAAAAAATTCAAGGGTAAGCCAGAACACGTTGTTAATTACATGTATTTTGTTGCCCAGGAACTAAGGGAAATAATGGCCAAATTAGGCTTCAGAACCGTTAATGAAATGGTTGGGCAAGTTCAGAAACTCGATAGGAAAAAAGTTATTGCCCATTACAAGGCTGCAGGTATAGATTTGTCGCCAATCCTTTACCAAGTAGATGTAGCAAAAGGCACCCCTTTATACAATACAGAAAAACAGGTTCATGATATAAAGGATAGTATAGAATTTGAAATTATTGCTAAAGCGCACCCTGCACTATTCCGTAAAGAAAAAACAGTTTTGGAGTTTCCTATTTGTAATACGGATAGAGCGGTTGGTGCAATTACCAGTAATGAAATTTCTAAAATCTACGGAGCAGAAGGGCTCCCAGAAAATACCCTAAAATTAAACTTTACGGGCTCCGCAGGACAAAGTTTTGGAGCATTTGCCACCAAGGGCCTCACTATGGTCGTAAACGGCAACACAAACGATTACTTAGGTAAAGGGCTTTCAGGCGCTAAACTGGTCATCAAAGTTCCAGATGCAGCAACAATTACTCCAGAAGAGAATGTTATTACAGGAAATGTAACCCTGTACGGAGCCACTAGTGGTGAGGCATATATTAACGGGAAGGCAGGAGAACGCTTCTGCGTAAGAAATTCAGGAGCTAAAGCGGTTGTAGAAGGTATTGGAGACCACGGTTGCGAATACATGACCGGTGGTATCGCGGTTATTTTAGGTGATGTTGGAAGAAATTTTGGAGCAGGTATGAGTGGGGGCATTGCATACGTTTATGACCCAAAAAATACCTTTAAAGCTAAATGCCAAAATGAAGCATTGAATTTATTGGCCGTTGAAGAGGACAATGATATTAACGAACTTAAACAGCTTATAGAAAATCATTATAATGCCACATTAAGTCCCTTAGCGCAAAGAATACTTGAGCATTGGGAAAAGAACCTATCAAAATTTGTAAAAGTATTCCCAGAAGAATACAGACAGGCATTAATAAGATTAGAGAACGAAAAATTGGAAACCATATAATTTACAACATGGGAAAAACTACAGGATTTATGGAATATAAGCGCCAAAACGAAGCTTATATTCCTGTTGAAGAAAGAATTAAAAATTATAACGAGTTTACCCAACCCCTTAAAGAGGATGAAATTAAAAACCAAGGGGCTCGTTGTATGGATTGTGGTATACCATTTTGTCATAGCGGTTGCCCACTTGGAAACCTAATACCGGATTTTAACGATGCCGTGTATAGAGGCAAATGGGAAAAAGCAGCGCAGATCCTACATGCTACCAATAATTTTCCAGAATTTACAGGACGTTTATGTCCTGCTCCATGTGAAGAAGCTTGTGTACTCGGTATTAATGAAGACCCTGTATCCATAGAGAACATTGAGAAAAACATTGTAGAAAACGCATTTAAAAATGGATGGATTAAACCAATTATTCCATTTAAAAGAACAGGTAAAACTATTGCTGTTATAGGTTCCGGACCAGCCGGTTTAGCAGCTGCACAACAGCTAAACCGTGCAGGGCATACCGTTACCGTTTTTGAAAGGGACGAAAAACCAGGAGGTCTTTTACGATACGGAATTCCAGATTTTAAAATGGAAAAAAACGTAATAGATAGGCGTTTAGAAATATTGAAACAAGAAGGTATCCTATTTAAAACCGGAGTACATGTTGGTATTGATATTAAAGCTGATGAATTAAAAGAGCAGTTTGATGCCGTTATCTTGTGCGGAGGTGCAACTGTTAGGAGAAACTTACCTATTCCCGGCTCAGATTTAAAAGGTGTTGTACAAGCAATGGATTTTTTACCTCAAAATAACAGAAGGGTAGATGGCATTACCGATTTTGCAGAAGAAATATTAGCAACAGATAAAGAAGTTATTGTAATTGGTGGTGGCGATACTGGATCAGATTGTATAGGTACATCTATTAGACATGGCGCTAAATCTGTTTCTAATTTTGAGATTATGCCCATGGCTACCACAGAAAGACCAGTAAACCAACCCTGGCCATTTTGGCCAATGAGATTGAGAACTAGCACCTCTCATAAAGAAGGTGCTGAACGATTCTTTAGTATCTCTACCAAAAAGTTCATTGGGGACGACAACGGTAATCTTACCGGATTAATTACTACAGAAGTTGAATGGGAAATTAATCCAGGGCAAAGACCCATATTAAAAGAAGTTGAAGGAACGGAAAAAGAATGGAAATGTGATTTAGCTTTATTAGCGCTAGGTTTTACAGGTTCCGAAACAACGTTAGCAGACCAATTTGGTCTAAAAATGGATGCTAGAACTAACATAGAAGCATCAGAAAATAATTATAAAACAAATATACCGGGTGTTTTTGCTGCGGGAGATCAAAGAAGAGGACAGTCGTTAATAGTATGGGCTATATCTGAAGGTAGACAAGCAGCACATCATGTAGACAAGTATTTAATGGGAACGTCACAACTCCCATTAAAAGGCCAAGGCGATTTACCAAGGGTTTAATCCAAAACCCAATTTGGATTAGCAAAAGGCAGGTAATCAATACCTGCCTTTTTTATTTTGGATTCATTCAATTCTTAAATATATATAGAGAAAACAGCACTTACAAAACATAATTAAAAACACAGGGGTTAGCAGTTTATTGGTAATTGTAAATACTATACAGTAGTTAAAAGGCAGATTTTATCATCTGCCTTTTTATTCGCCTTAATTAGTCGATTCAAGGCATAAAAAAACCCCTTTACGAATCGTAAAGGGGTTTGAAGGAGGCGGCGACCTACTCTCCCACCTGGTGTGGCAGTACCATCGGCGCTAACGGGCTTAACT
>NZ_MTBC01000012.1 GCF_002072105.2 Croceivirga radicis | reverse complement strand
CCATCCGTATCAGGGCCGTTGTCCGGGTCCAGATAGTCCGGGGTGCCGTCTTGGTCCGTATCGTCATTGGTCGGGTCGCCGTCACCGTTCGCATCTTCGTCCGGGGTATCTATGCCGTCTCCGTCATCGTCCAAATCACGGTAGTTAACGTCCTCCGTTCCATCGGTATCCGGTAGATCGTTCGCTGGGTCCTCTATCTCATCGTTAACGTCATAGCCGTCGTCCACGTCACTGCCCTCATAGCCATCGTCCAGACCGTCGTTGTCCGTGTCCACTCCCGTGTACGTGTTGTCCGGCTCGCCGTCATAGTCGAAGTCGTGTCCCTCGTTACTATCGGGTACCCCATCTTCATCAGAATCGTAATCTAAATAATCTGGCTTCCATAAACCATCTGTATTAACTGGAGTTAAACCACTATTTCCAATCCCTTCATAGGAATCATCCAGTCCATCATTATCTAAATCAACTCCACTAGGTTTAATATACCCGTTTGTAGCTTGTGCTTCAACATTATCAGGAATTCCATCATTGTCAGAATCTAAATCCAATTGATTGGGTATTCCATCCCTATCCCTACTATCATCAGGAATTATACCAAAAAGACCATTCCTTTCGTAGACATCATCTAATCCATTTGCATTTTTATCAACACCAGATGGCGCAAAATAATAATGCCAATTTTGACTCTCCAAATTATCCAATATTCCATCATTGTCTGAATCAATATCAATATAGTCTGGAATACCATCGCCATCCGTATCAGAGGGATATGTCCAATAACAATTATCTCCGTCTTCATTTCTATCCTCCATTATATTGGTAATTCCATCACCATCTATATCAACATCATGATTATCAGAAATACCATCGCCATCATAATCTTCTGTTATTCTAATTGTATTCTCAATAAAAACCCCTTTCTCAATCGAAGAAGAATATGACATAATTGAAAAAAGAAAAACGAAAAAACCAAGTAACAGACTTTTATGAAGATGTCTCGAATATTTATAGTATAAATTTGTCATACAATGATAATATTAAATCAATATTACCATAGTCTTATAGGTATTATTTAGTAGGCAAGATATTGGGACTAATCTTGTGCATATGTATTGTTATTCCTATTATTTTCCCATTTTTATCGATTAAGTATTCGTAATTACGTTGATTTAACACCTACACATAAAACGGATTGGGGGAAAGATATTTTTATAGTTAATGTTAAAGCGAATTTATAACTTCTTTTTACTTCCTAACAATCAAATTATAATTTTTATCTAAAAGAGATATTAACAATTGTCCTATTAGACTCCTTAAAAGACAGTCAGATTTTTAAACTATTTTTGCTCAAATTTTTAGAATGAATTTTGAGAAAGAAATAAGCCGAAGGAGGACCTTCGGAATTATATCGCACCCCGATGCAGGTAAGACCACATTGACGGAAAAGTTACTCCTTTTCGGTGGTGCCATACAAGAAGCAGGAGCGGTAAAAAGCAACAAAATAAAAAAATCTGCTACCAGTGATTTCATGGAAATTGAAAGACAGAGAGGAATTTCCGTAGCCACTTCCGTTTTGGCCTTCATATACAAGGATAAAAAAATTAATATTCTAGATACCCCAGGACACAAAGATTTTGCCGAGGACACCTTTAGGACATTAACCGCCGTGGATAGCGTTATAGTGGTTATTGATGTTGCGAAGGGCGTTGAAGAACAAACTGAAAAGCTAGTTGAAGTTTGTCGTATGCGCAATATTCCCATGATTGTTTTTATAAACAAATTGGATCGTGAGGGTAAAGATGCATTTGATTTATTGGATGAAGTAGAACAAAAGCTTGGACTACAAGTCACTCCTTTAAGTTTTCCAATTGGTATGGGATACGATTTTAAAGGTATTTACAACATTTATGAAAAGAATATCAACTTGTTCAGTGGAAACAGCAAACAAAATATTGAAGAAACTATTGCCTTTGATAACATAGATAGTCCGGAACTTGAAAAAATCATAGGTGAAAAAGCTGCAATTTCTCTACGTGAGAACCTTGAATTAGTTGACGGTGTTTATCCTCCATTTGAAAAAGAAGCTTATTTAAACGGTAAATTACAACCTGTATTTTTTGGTTCTGCCTTAAATAATTTTGGCGTTAGAGAACTCCTAGATTGCTTTATAGAAATAGCACCGGCACCGAGACCTAAAATGGCCGAAGAACGTTTAGTAAAAGCCAATGAAAAAGACTTCTCTGGTTTTGTCTTTAAAATACACGCCAATATGGACCCTAAGCACAGAGACCGTTTGGCCTTTATAAAAATTGTATCGGGAACTTTTGAAAGAAACACACCCTACTTACATGTAAGAAATGGTAAAAAACTAAAATTTTCTAGTCCAAATGCTTTTTTTGCTGAAAAGAAAGAAATTGTAGACATTTCCTTTCCTGGTGATATAGTGGGGTTACATGACACGGGAAACTTTAAAATTGGCGACTCCTTAACTAACGGGGAAGAGTTACACTACAAAGGTATTCCCAGCTTTTCACCAGAACATTTTAGATACATTAACAACGCAGACCCCTTAAAGGCAAAACAACTGAATAAAGGTATTGACCAATTAATGGATGAAGGTGTTGCACAGCTATTCACTTTAGAAATGAACAATAGAAAAGTAATTGGCACGGTAGGAGCACTACAGTATGAAGTAATTCAATACCGTTTAGAACACGAATATGGGGCTAAATGCACCTATGAAAATTTACCCGTACACAAGGCTTGCTGGGTAGAAGGAAATGAAAAGGATGAGGAGTTTAAAGAATTTAAAAGGGTGAAACAAAAATTTTTAGCGAGAGATAAGCACAATAAATTAGTTTTCTTGGCAGATTCGCAATTCTCGTTACAAATGACCCAACAAAAATACCCCAACGTAAAACTACATTTTACCTCAGAATATGAATAAATATTCTAAAAAATAAAGCCCGCAGTTTAAACTGCGGGCTTTTTTATTAGGCCTCTCCCGTAGGTCCAAAGTTCAATGGAATGGGAGGTTGCTCATAATCTTTAATAGCTCCGTGAGCGTTTTCAAATCGCTGAACATTATCGTTTAATGCTTTTAAGAACTTTTTGGCATGCTGGGGAGTTAAAATTATTCTACCCTTAACCTTACCTTTAGGCGCTCCTGGCATTAGACTTATAAAATCAACAACGAATTCAGATACCGAATGATTGATAATGGCCAGATTTGAATAGGTACCCTCAGCCATCTTTTCATCCAATTCTATATTTATTTGTTGTTGCTTTTTATCCTGTTCAGCCATAATTAAAATTTAAACTCTTCTTTACGAGCCATTATTTCATCGTATTCTTCTTTAGAACCAACGATTATGCTGTCATAGTCCCTCATACCGGTACCAGCTGGTATTCTATGACCTACAATAACATTCTCCTTAAGTCCTTCAAGACCATCAACTTTTCCACTAACGGCTGCCTCATTCAATACTTTTGTAGTTTCTTGGAAGGAAGCTGCAGAAATGAACGATTTAGTTTGTAGTGACGCTCTGGTAATACCCTGTAGAATTGGTGTTGCCGTTGCTGCTACTGCATCGCGAGCGGTTACAAGGTTTTTATCAGAACGTTTAAGCAATGAATTTTCATCCCTTAACTGTCTTACTGTAACAATTTGACCTGGCTTTAAGTTATCTGAATCACCTGCGTCTTCTACCACTTTCTTTCCAAAAATCTCATCGTTTTCTTTGATGAAATCTCCTTTATGTACCAATTGGTTCTCTAAGAAAATAGTATCACCTGCATCTTGTATTCTTACTTTACGCATCATTTGTCTAACCACAACCTCAAAGTGCTTATCGTTGATTTTTACACCTTGTAAACGGTAAACCTCCTGAACTTCGTTTACCAAATATTGCTGTACAGCAGATGGCCCTTTGATTTTAAGAATATCTTCTGGGGTAATAGACCCATCAGATAACGGCATACCAGCTCTAACATAATCGTTTTCTTGAACAAGAATCTGATTAGATAATTTTACTAGGTATTTCTTAATTTCTCCTAATTTAGATTCAATGATAATCTCACGATTACCACGCTTTATCTTACCAAAAGAAACTACACCATCAATTTCTGAAACCACTGCTGGGTTAGATGGATTACGTGCTTCAAATAATTCTGTCACCCTTGGCAGACCACCAGTAATATCACCCGCTTTCGCAGATTTACGTGGAATCTTTACCAAAGTTTTACCCTCTTTGATTTTCTCACCATCGTCCACCATTATGTGAGACCCTACTGGTAAGTTATAAGACCTTAAAGTTTCGCCTTTTCCATCTTTTATTAAAAGGGTTGGAATTAATTTTTTGTTTCTTGATTCAGAAATTACTTTTTCTTGGAAACCTGTTTGCTCATCTATCTCTACCTGGTAAGTAACACCTTGCTCAATATTCTCATAAGCAATCTCACCAGTGAATTCAGATACAATTACACCGTTATATGGATCCCAAGTACAAATAGTATCTCCTTTAGAAACTTTTGCACCATTTTTGATTTGTAGGACAGAACCGTAAGGTATATTATTAGTACTTAACGTAATACCGGTCTTTTCATCTACAATTTTAATTTCGGATGTTCTAGAGATAACAATATCAACTTTTTCACCTTCCCCATTCTCTCCTTGAACTAAACGTAAATCTTCGATTTCCGCTTTACCAGAGAACTTAGCCTCAAGTTTATTTTCTTCAGATATGTTACCTGCAATACCTCCTACGTGGAATGTACGCAGGGTAAGCTGTGTACCGGGCTCCCCAATAGATTGCGCAGCTACAACACCTACTGCCTCACCTCTTTGAACCATTTTGTTGGTTGCCAGGTTTCTACCATAACATTTAGCACAAATACCTTTTTCTGCCTCGCAAGTTAATGGTGAGCGTACTTCAATTTTCTCAATTGGAGAAGCTTCAATCTTCTTCACAATTTCCTCTGAAATCTCCTGACCAGCGGCTACAAGTAACTCTTCGTTCAATGGATTATACACATCGTGTAAAGAAACTCGACCAATAATACGCTCTCCTAAAGATTCTACAATCTCTTCGTTCTTACGTAATGGCTCTACCTCAATACCTCTTAATGTACCACAGTCTGTAGAATTTATTATTACATCTTGGGAAACATCTACAAGCCTTCTTGTAAGGTAACCTGCATCTGCCGTTTTTAAAGCGGTATCCGCAAGACCTTTACGCGCACCGTGCGTTGAAATAAAGTATTCCAAAATTGAAAGCCCTTCTTTAAAGTTAGAAAGAATTGGGTTTTCAATAATTTCACCACCTCCGGCTGTAGACTTTTTAGGCTTCGCCATCAATCCACGCATACCGGTAAGCTGTCTAATTTGTTCTTTGGAACCCCTTGCTCCGGAATCCAACATCATAAACACGGAGTTGAATCCTTGCTGATCTTCACGAATACGCTTCATAGCTAATTCGGTCAGCATTGCATTTGTAGAAGTCCATACATCAATCACCTGGTTATAACGTTCGTTATTGGTGATTAGACCCATGTTATAATTCATCATAATACCATCTACCTGTTCATTGGCTTCGGCAATCATATCATGTTTCTCTGCAGGAATAATAATATCACCTAAACTAAAAGATAGACCACCTTTAAAGGCAAAAGTATATCCCATAGTCTTGATTTTATCCAAGAATGCGGCTGTTCTAGGAACATCTGTTACAGCTAAAATATCACCAATAATATTTCTTAATGCTTTCTTGGTTAAAACCTGATTTATAAATCCGGCTTCTTCTGGAACCATTTGGTTGAACAAGACCCTACCTACCGTAGTGTCAACGATTTGGGTAACCAATTCGCCTTCTTCATTAAAGTCTTTTGTTCTTACCTTAATTCCAGCATTTAACTCAACACGTTTCTCGTTAAAAGCTATTTCTACTTCCTCCGGAGAATAAAAAGTTAAGCCTTCACCTTTAACCGTATACGTATCATCCGTAACACGTTTTTTGGTCATATAATAAAGACCCAAAACCATATCCTGGGAAGGTACTGCAATTGGCGAACCGTTTGCAGGATTTAATATGTTTTGCGAAGCCAACATCAATAATTGTGCTTCTAGTATAGCCTCAGGTCCTAATGGTAAGTGAACCGCCATCTGATCCCCATCAAAATCCGCGTTAAATGCGGTACATGCCAATGGGTGTAAACGTATTGCCTTACCTTCAATTAATTTAGGCTGAAATGCTTGGATACCTAAACGGTGTAATGTGGGGGCACGGTTCAATAGAACTGGGTGGCCTTTCAATACATTTTCTAAAATATCCCAAACTACAGGCTCTTTTTTATCAATAATCTTTTTAGCAGACTTTACCGTTTTAACAATACCACGCTCAATCAACTTTCTGATGATAAATGGCTTGTATAACTCAGCCGCCATATCTTTTGGTAAACCGCACTCGTATAGGTTCATTTCTGGACCTACAACAATAACAGAACGTGCTGAATAATCTACACGTTTACCCAATAAGTTCTGACGAAAACGACCTTGCTTACCTTTTAAGGAATCTGACAAGGATTTTAACGGCCTATTAGATTCTGTTTTAACAGCAGATGCTTTTCTGGTGTTGTCAAACAAAGAATCAACGGCCTCTTGTAGCATCCTTTTCTCATTTCTAAGAATTACCTCTGGAGCCTTAATTTCCATCAATCGTTTTAAACGATTGTTTCTGATAATTACCCTTCTATAAAGGTCATTTAAATCTGAAGTAGCAAATCTACCTCCATCTAACGGAACTAATGGACGTAATTCTGGCGGTATAACCGGAATTACTTTCATGATCATCCATTCTGGTCTGTTCTCACGATTCTCTTGAGATTCACGCAACGCTTCCACCACTTGAAGTCTTTTAAGAGCTTCTGTTTTACGTTGTTTTGAAGTCTCCGTGTTTGCCTTGTGGCGCAACTCGTAAGATAACTGCTCCAAATCGATACGACCTAACAAATCAATAAGACATTCCGCACCCATCTTAGCGATGAACTTATTAGGGTCTGTATCTTCTAAATATTGATTTTCTACAGGAATAGACTCCAAGATGTTTAAGTATTCTTCCTCTGTTAAGAAGTCCATCTTGTTTAACTCCTCCCCTTCAGGTCCTTTTGCGATACCAGGTTGAATTACCACATATCTTTCATAATAGATAATCATATCCAATTTCTTGGATGGTAATCCTAATAGGTATCCTATTTTGTTTGGTAAAGAACGGAAATACCAGATATGAGCCACAGGTACTACCAAATTGATATGACCAACCCTATCTCTACGTACTTTTTTCTCCGTAACCTCTACCCCACAACGATCACAAACAATACCGCGATAACGAATACGCTTGTACTTACCACAAGCACACTCATAGTCCTTTACAGGACCAAAGATACGTTCGCAGAAAAGCCCATCTCGCTCAGGTTTGTGCGTTCTATAATTTATAGTTTCAGGTTTTAAGACCTCACCTCTAGATTCTGCCAAAATAGATTCTGGAGAAGCCAGACCTATGGAAATCTTATTAAACCTTTTTTGTGTATTATTATCTTTTGCTCTAGCCATGATGCTATAAAGATGAAATGTTTAACTATGTTCTCTTATAAATAGTTGTGCAACTATTAAATTATTCTTCCAATCTAATATCTAAGCCCAAACCTTTTAGCTCGTGCATTAATACGTTGAAAGATTCTGGCAACCCAGGTTCTGGCATGGTCTCACCCTTAACGATTGACTCATAAGTTTTAGCCCTTCCGATTACATCATCGGACTTCACTGTCAATATCTCACGTAAGGTTGCAGAAGCACCATAAGCTTCAAGTGCCCAAACTTCCATCTCTCCAAAACGCTGACCACCAAATTGTGCTTTACCTCCAAGTGGCTGTTGCGTAATAAGCGAGTATGGTCCGATAGAACGTGCGTGCATTTTATCATCTACCATGTGTCCTAATTTCAACATATAGATTACACCCACTGTTGCTGGTTGATCAAAACGTTCTCCCGTGCCACCATCATACAAATACGTATGACCAAATGGAGGAATACCCGCTTCATCTGTAAGGCTATTGATTTCATCTAAAGATGCACCATCAAAAATTGGCGTTGCGAATTTCTTATCCAATTTAAGACCGGCCCAACCTAATACAGTTTCATAAATCTGACCAATATTCATACGAGAAGGTACACCAAGTGGGTTTAATACAATATCCACAGGGGTTCCATCTTCTAAGAATGGCATATCTTCTTGACGAACGATTCTTGCAACGATACCTTTGTTACCGTGACGACCAGCCATTTTATCACCTACTTTAAGCTTACGCTTTTTAGCAATATATACTTTGGCCAATTTCATGATACCTGCAGGAAGTTCATCACCAACTGAAATTGTGAATTTATCCCTCCTTAAGTTACCTTGAAGGTCGTTCAATTTAATTTTATAATTGTGAAGCAAATCTGCAACCATGGTATTGGTTGTATCATCAGTAGTCCAAGTACCGCTAACCAAGTGGGCAAAATCGTCCACTGAATTCAACATCTTAATGGTATACTTTTTACCTTTTGGAAGCACTTCTTCTCCCAAATCATTTTGTACGCCTTGAGATGTTTTACCATTAATCAATGTGAATAATTTTTCAATTAACACATCTTTTAGTTGTTGAAATTTCACTTCATATTCCAACTCTAATTTAGCTATAGCCTCCTTATCTTCTGAACGCTTACGCTTATCCTTAATAGACCTAGAGAATAGTTTTTTATCTATTACCACACCTCTAAGTGAAGGAGAAGCTTTTAAAGATGCATCCTTAACATCTCCGGCCTTATCTCCGAAGATGGCACGCAATAATTTTTCTTCTGGAGTTGGATCGGATTCACCTTTTGGAGTAATCTTACCAATTAAGATATCTCCAGGTTTTACCTCCGCGCCAATGCGGATCATACCATATTCATCCAAATCTTTAGTTGCTTCTTCCGAAACGTTAGGAATATCATTGGTTAATTCTTCTGCACCCAACTTGGTATCTCTAACCTCTAAAGAATACTCATCTATATGTATAGAAGTAAAGATATCCTCTTTTACTACCTTCTCAGAAATTACAATTGCATCCTCAAAGTTATAACCTTTCCAAGGCATGAAGGCAACCTTCATATTCCTACCTAAGGCTAACTCTCCTTTTTGTGTTGCGTAACCTTCGCAAAGAACTTGACCTTTTTGTACCTTATCACCTTTTCTTACAATTGGTTTAAGGTTGATAGATGTTCCTTGGTTTGTTTTACGGAACTTAATAAGGTCATACGTTTTGTAATCCTCATCAAAGCTGATTAAACGCTCTTCTTCAGAACGGGTGTATTTCAACACAATTTTCTGTGCATCTACATAATCTACTACGCCGTCCTCTTCAGCATTTATCAATACTCTAGAATCTTTAGCTACTTGTCCTTCCAATCCAGTACCTACAATTGGAGACTCAGGCCTTAATAATGGTACAGCCTGGCGCATCATGTTAGACCCCATCAAAGCACGGTTCGCATCATCGTGCTCCAAGAATGGAATAAGCGATGCAGAAATTGAAGCGATTTGGTTAGGCGCAACATCCGTATATTGAATATCCGTTGGCTCAACTACAGGGAAATCACCTTCTTCTCTTGCAATAACTTTGTCCGTATCTATAGAACCATCTTCTTTCAGAGGAATGTTGGCTTGCGCAATCTTCATTCCTTCTTCTTCCTCCGCACTCAAGTAAATGTGGTTCTTTACATCTACTTTTCCATCTTCTACCTTACGATAAGGAGTTTCCAAGAAGCCCATTTGGTTTACCTTGGCAAATACCCCCAAAGAAGAAATTAAACCAATGTTTGGTCCTTCAGGAGTTTCAATAGGACAAAGTCTACCATAATGTGTATAGTGAACGTCTCGCACCTCAAAACCGGCTCTTTCTCTTGAAAGACCTCCTGGTCCTAGTGCAGATAAACGTCTTTTATGCGTTATCTCTGCCAATGGATTGGTTTGATCCATAAACTGAGACAATTGGTTGGTACCAAAGAATGAATTGATAACCGACGACAATGTCTTTGCGTTGATCAAATCGATAGGCGTAAATACCTCATTATCACGAACGTTCATACGCTCACGAATGGTACGTGCCATACGAGCTAAACCTACACCAAATTGAGAAGATAATTGCTCACCAACGGTTCTAACACGACGATTTGATAAGTGATCAATATCATCGATTTCCGCTTTAGAGTTAATTAACTCGATTAGATATTTTATAATGGTTATGATATCATCTTTGGTCAAAACCTGTTTGTCCATTCCAATATCCAAACCTAATTTCTTATTCATTCTATAACGACCAACTTCTCCTAAGTTGTAACGTTGATCAGAAAAGAACAATTTATCTATAATACCACGTGCAGTTTCCTCATCTGGCGGTTCTGCATTACGTAATTGTCTATAGATATGTTCTACCGCCTCTTTTTCGGAGTTGGTAGGGTCCTTTTGTAACGTATTATGTATAATGGCGTAATCTGATTGACTATTATTTTCCTTGTGCAAAAGAATAGTCTTAACATCAGCGTCCAAGATTTCATCAATATGTTCTTTTTCAAGAACGGTATCACGATCTAATACAATTTCATTTCTTTCAATAGAAACAACTTCACCTGTATCCTCATCCACAAAATCCTCGTGCCAGGTGTTCAATACCCTAGCAGCAAGCTTACGTCCTAATACTTTTTTAAGTCCAGCTTTAGAAACCTTAACCTCTTCAGATAAATCAAAAATTTCTAAAATATCCTTATCCCTTTCAAAGCCTATTGCTCTGAATAAGGTTGTAACCGGTAATTTTTTCTTTCTATCAATATAAGCGTACATAACGCTATTGATATCTGTTGCAAATTCTATCCAAGAACCTTTAAATGGTATAACCCTTGCTGAATATAACTTTGTACCATTAGCATGGAAAGATTGACCAAAGAATACACCTGGTGATCTATGCAACTGAGATACAACCACACGTTCCGCCCCGTTAACAACAAAAGTACCACTAGGCGTCATGTATGGGATAGTACCTAAATAAACATCCTGTACAATTGTTTCGAAATCCTCGTGTTCAGGATCGGTACAGTATAATTTTAATCTTGCCTTAAGCGGCACACTATAAGTAAGACCTCTTTCTATACATTCCTGTATAGAATATCTTGGAGGATCTATAAAGTAATCCAAGAACTCTAAAACAAATTGATTTCTTGTATCAGTTATTGGAAAATTTTCCATGAAGGTATTGTACAAACCTTCGTTGCCTCTTTCGTCAGATTTAGTCTCAAGTTGAAAAAAGTCTTGAAAAGATTTAATCTGAATGTCCAAGAAATCCGGGTAATCCGGTATGTTCTTAGCCGATGCAAAGTTTACTCTTTCAGTCTGATTATTGAACATCTATGGACGAGTTTTTATAGTGAAATCTCTAAATGGGATACGTGCACCATTACACGTTGCTTTATAAAACGGGCTAAGGTCTTAACCGATAATCGGTAAGACCTTAACCCTTAAATTATAGTTACTGCTCTTATTTAAGCTCAACTTCTGCTCCTGCTTCTTCCAAAGAATTTTTGATTCCTTCAGCTTCGTCTTTAGAAACACCTTCTTTAATTGCTTTAGGTGCACTATCAACGATTTCTTTAGCATCTTTTAATCCTAGACCGGTAAGTTCTTTTACCAACTTAACTACAGCTAATTTAGAAGCACCAGCAGCTTTTAGGATTACATCAAATTCAGTTTTCTCTTCTGCAGCTTCACCACCACCAGCAGCACCGCCACCAGCAGCTACAGCTACTGCAGCAGCAGCAGGCTCTATACCATACTCTTCTTTAAGGATGTCAGCTAATTCATTTACCTCTTTTACGGTAAGGTTAACCAACTGTTCTGCAAAATCTTTTAAATCTGCCATTTTTCTATCGTTTAATAAAATTTTAAAATATAAAGGTTATTGTGCGTACAAATTATTTCTCGGATAAGGTTTTAAGGATACCGGCCAATTTACCACCACCAGACTTAAGTCCAGAGATAACGTTTTTGGCAGGAGATTGTAACAATCCAATGATATCCCCAATAACTTCCTCCTTAGATTTGATATTAACTAGCGCATCTAGGTTTTCATCACCTACATACACTGCCTCTTCTACGAAAGCACCTTTTAAAATTGGTTTTTCTGCTTTCTTTCTAAAGTTTTTGATAAGTTTTGCTGGTGCATTGCCAGTTTCTGACAACATTAAAGACGTATTACCTTTAAGTACACCAGGAAGCTCACCAAACTCTTTTTCTGAAGCTTCCATTGCCTTTGCAAGCAATGTGTTTTTTACAACTGCTAATTTTATATTAGCCTTAAAACAAGCTCTTCTTAAATCTGAAGTTTGCGTTGCATCAAGACCAGAAATATCTGCCAAATAAATGGTAGAACTATCCGCTAACTGAGCAGTCAAATCTTCAATTACGGTTGCTTTTTCTTCTCTTGTCATTGTTTTGAATTTGAGCTACTCGCTATTAAACTGCTTTTGGATCAAGTTGAACACTAGGACTCATAGTGCTACTTAGGTAGATACTTTTCATGTATACACCTTTAGCAGCGGCTGGCTTAAGTTTAACAAGCGTATCTATAAGCTCTTTTGCATTACCTGCAATTTTGTCCGCAGAAAATGAAACTTTACCTATAGCAGCATGAACTATACCTGTTTTATCAACTTTAAAGTCTATTTTACCGCCCTTAACATCTGCAACAGCCTTACCTATATCCATAGTTACTGTTCCAGTTTTTGGGTTAGGCATTAAACCTCTAGGACCTAAGATTCTACCCAATGGACCCAACTTACCCATAACACTAGGCATAGTAACAATCACATCAACATCTGTCCATCCACCTTTAATCTTATCAAGGTACTCATCTAAACCAACAAAGTCTGCCCCAGCTTCTTTAGCCTCAGCTTCCTTATCTGGTGTCACCAACGCTAAAACCTTAACATCCTTACCCGTACCGTGTGGCAATGTAACCACACCACGAACCATTTGGTTTGCTTTTCTAGGATCAACACCCAAACGCACCGCTAGGTCCACAGAGGCATCAAAGTTTACATTGGTAATTTCTTTTACTAAAGCAGAAGCTTCCTCCAAGGAATACATTTTATTCCTATCAATTTTTAATTGAGCTTCTTTTTGCTTTTTAGTCAATTTTGCCATTCTAAATTGCTTTTAGATTAAAAAGGTTTAGTTCCAGATACTTTAAGACCCATGGAACGTGCTGTACCAGCAACCATCATCATTGCAGATTCTACAGTAAACGCATTTAAGTCTACCATCTTTTCCTCTGCAATTGTTCTAACTTGGTCCCAACTTACAGACCCTGATTTAACTCGATTAGGTTCGCCAGATCCTTTTTTAATCTTGGCTGCTTCCATCAATTGAACGGCCGCAGGTGGTGTTTTTACAACAAACTCGAAAGATTTGTCTTTGTAAACGGTGATAACAACAGGTAATACTTTACCTTGTTTGTCCTGTGTTCTAGCATTAAATTGCTTACAGAACTCCATGATGTTAACACCAGCAGCACCTAAGGCGGGTCCAACCGGTGGCGATGGATTCGCAGCACCTCCCCTAACTTGTAGTTTTACAACCTTATCTACTTCTTTTGCCATTTTGTCTAATTAAATTTTGAATTGTGTATTTGGAAGCACACAATTTATATTTGTAACAGCTCTTGCTCTAAATTTTTTCTACCTGCATATAACTTAATTCCAACGGTGTTTTTCTACCGAAAATTTTCACCATTACCTCAAGCTTACGCTTTTCTTCATTAATCTTTTCAACAGTTCCATTAAACCCATTGAAAGGACCATCTATAACTTTTACCGTTTCCCCAAGAACATAAGGTATAGCAACGTTATCTGTATTAACAGCTAACTCATCTACCTTCCCTAACATTCTATTCACTTCAGATTTTCTCAATGGCACGGGATCACCACCCTTGGTTTCACCAAGAAAACCAATTACATTAGTTATAGACTTTATCAAGTGTACCATCTCACCACCTAGATTAGCTTTAACCATAATATATCCAGGAAAGTAAGTACGCTCTTTATTTATTTTTTTTCCATTTCGTATCTGAACCACTTTTTCAGTAGGCACCAATACTTCTTCTAAATAATCGCCATACCCAGCACGCTCAATCTCGTTCTCGATATAACCTTTTATCTTATTTTCTTGCCCGCTTACCGCACGAACCACATACCACTTTTTCTCTAAAATTTCTGACATTGACCTTATTTTTTCTTACCAAAGAATGAGTTTACCCCAACAGCAATAGCAAATACTAAGAAAGCATACCATACAATCCTTAGCACACCAAAAAAGCCAGTGCTCCAGAAGTTTTGATACGTATCCACATCAAACAACTTTCCGGTAATCAAATCAGAAAAGAACATATCTACACCCCAAGTTGCAAGTGCAAATAATATAGAAAAAACTGCTACTACCACCATTAAATTGGAAGCCTGTTCGCGGTTTAACCACGTAACATTATTCTTTAGTTCTTCCCAAGATTCTCTAACGTAAGTCAACATAAGAAATAACTTTAAGCACGGGAGGAGAGACTCGAACTCCCGACACCTGGTTTTGGAGACCAGTGCTCTACCAACTGAGCTACACCCGTATTTACACTGAAAGGTATTCGTCTAAGACGAACACCCTCAGTATAAACTTTTATTTATAATAAAATAATTAATCTAAAATTTCAGTAACCTGACCAGCACCTACTGTTCTACCACCTTCACGGATAGCGAAACGTAGACCTACGCTTAATGCGATTGGTTGAATCAAATCAACAGTAATTGTCAAGTTATCACCAGGCATTACCATTTCCACTCCATCAGGAAGGTTGATATTACCAGTTACGTCAGTTGTTCTAACATAGAACTGAGGACGGTAGTTGTTATGGAAAGGTGTGTGACGACCACCTTCTTCTTTCTTCAAGATATAAACCTCCGCTTTAAATTTAGCGTGTGGCTTAACAGAACCTGGCTTACAGATAACCATTCCTCTTTTGATATCAGACTTTTCAATACCTCTCAACAAAAGACCAACGTTATCACCAGCTTCACCTCTATCCAAAATTTTACGGAACATCTCAACACCCGTAATAGTAGAAGACAACTTCTCTGCACCCATACCGATGATATCTACAGGATCACCAGTGTTAGCAACACCAGTTTCGATACGTCCTGTTGCAACAGTACCACGACCAGTAATTGTGAATACATCTTCGATTGGCATCAAGAAATCTTTATCAACATCTCTAGCAGGAAGCTCAATCCACTCATCTACAGCCTCCATTAAACTCATTACAGTGTCCACCCATTTTTGCTCACCATTAAGAGCACCTAAAGCTGAACCAGCAATAACAGGACCGTTATCTCCATCATACTCATAGAAAGAAAGCAATTCTCTAACTTCCATTTCAACTAACTCTAACAACTCCTCATCGTCAACCATGTCAACTTTGTTCAAGAAAACAACGATTCTAGGAATACCTACCTGACGACCTAATAAGATGTGCTCACGAGTTTGAGGCATAGGACCATCAGTTGCAGCAACAACCAAAATAGCACCATCCATCTGAGCAGCACCAGTAACCATGTTCTTTACGTAATCCGCGTGACCAGGACAGTCAACGTGTGCGTAGTGACGGTTAGCTGTTTGATACTCTACGTGAGACGTATTAATAGTAATACCTCTTTCTTTCTCCTCAGGAGCGTTATCAATAGAATCAAAGCTTCTAAGCTCAGAAAGACCTGCATTAGCCAATACTGTAGTAATAGCAGCAGTTAAAGTTGTTTTACCGTGGTCTACGTGTCCAATAGTACCTATATTAAGGTGTGGTTTGGAACGATCAAAAGTTTCCTTAGCCATTTTAAATGATTTTTAATCTTAGTTTATATTAGTGTCAAAATCGTTTGAGCCAATGACGGGAATTGAACCCGTGACCTCTTCCTTACCAAGGAAACGCTCTACCCCTGAGCTACACCGGCGTAAAGTGTTGAAACAACTACTTTTTAAATAGCCTCCCATAACGGAAGAGTAACCCGAATTTCAGGTTTGACTTAGAGCGGGAGACCGGGTTCGAACCGGCGACATTCAGCTTGGAAGGCTGACGCTCTACCAACTGAGCTACTCCCGCAATTTTCATTTCAAAATTTCAATATCACCTCTTGCAAATTACACATTCATAACTTCACAAAAGGCTTTAGTGGGGAGAGCAGGATTCGAACCTGCGAAGACATAGTCAGCAGATTTACAGTCTGCCCTCGTTGGCCGCTTGAGTATCTCCCCGCCTTGTGTTTTTTTCAGTATTTCAGAGCCGATAGAGGGACTCGAACCCACGACCTGCTGATTACAAATCAGCTGCTCTAGCCAGCTGAGCTATATCGGCTTTTAACCGTCTTTTTTCTCACAAAAAAAGCCCGCTATTTCTAACGGACTGCAAATGTAGACATATTTTTATTTATTCAAAACTTTTTGCAAAAAATTTTATTTAGGCGTGCGCCCTCAATTTCTCCTTCTTTTTAACCAACAACCTTTCTAATGAACTACATGCACTATCTACTGCTTCCTCAAAAGATTTACATTGCTTTTTTACAATCAATTGATCTCTTGGAATTTGCACTTTAATTTCCACAATCTTGTTCTCTTTTGAACTGGTGTTTTGAACCTTCAAATAAACATCTGAACTGATTACTTTATCGTAAAACAATTCTAATTTATCCATTCTGCCTTGCACAAAATTTAACAATTTTTGATCTGCATCGAAATTAACGGATTGTGAGTTCACCTTCATAAATTAAAGATTTAGGTCTGTATGTAAACAGACGGTTAAACAATCAAGAATTTTAATTCTTGTTTCTTGGGTGGGCCAATTTGTGTGCTTTTTTAAGTTCCGCTATACTATTGTGCGTGTAAACCTGTGTTGCAGCCAAACTAGAATGCCCTAACAACTCTTTCACAGCATTAAGGTCTGCCCCTTGGTTCAAAAGATGCGTAGCAAAGGTATGCCTTAGCATATGCGGACTCTTTTTTACCTTGGGCGATACCTTACTAAGGTACTTATTAATAACCCTATAAACAAGATTTTCGTATAATTTAACCCCTCGTTTAGTCAAGAAAAAGTATTCATTATCTTGAATGTTATTCAATTTATTTCGCTCCTCTATATAAAGCATGGCTTGATTGGCCAAACCAGACAGCATGGGAATTATTCGTTCTTTGTTTCTTTTTCCTAACACTTTAATATTTTGAGTCACAAAATCTACATTAGAAAATTTTAGATTGATAAGTTCTGACCGCCTTATTCCGGTTGTATAAAGCAAATAAACTATCAGTCGATCTCTTATACCTTCAAAATCTGCTGGGTAACCAATTAAATCTAAAACATTTTCCATTTCTGCTGCAGAAAAAGGTATATGTACTTTTTTTTCTTCCTTTAAGGTTTTATGCTTAGAGAAGGGATTTTTATCTATTGCACCTGATCTTAATAGAAAAGCGTAATAAGCCTTTAAGGAAGCTATCTTTCTATTTACCGTCCTAGTTTCGTTGCCCGCTTCAATTAAGAAAACAATCCATTCTCGTATAGCAGGATAAGAAACTTGTATTAAAACCTCCTCTTCTGCCATTAAGAACTTCTGAAAAGATAAAATATCGGTTTCATAAGCAAGAACAGTATTTCTTGCATACTTCTTCTCTAAAAGCAAATAGTCTAAAAATGCGCTTACAGCCATACTATTATTTGGATACCACTGAAAATAAAAAAATCCCGCCAATTGGCGGGATTTTTATTCCTAGTTTTTTAACTACTACAATTCCTCTTTATCTCTAAGTCCTTGTATGTATTGAGCTTTTTGGATTTCTGCTCTACGCCTTACAGAAGGCTTTGTGTATTGTTGACGGCTTCTTAGCTGTCTCATAGCACCGGTTCTATCAAACTTACGCTTGAAACGCTTTAAAGCTCTATCGATGTTTTCTCCTTCTTTTACTGGTATAATTAACATTGGCTACAACCTCCTTTCTTTTAGTATTTTGGGATGGCAAAAGTACAATTATTTTTTAATGTAAAAAGAAATAATGAATTTTTTAATAGAAATTACTTTACCGGTTTTTTATATTGCTTTTTGTCAATTATAATCTTTGCCAAAATTTCTTTTAAAATTTCTGACGTACCACCACCTATTGGCCCCAACCTACTATCCCTGCTTAATCTAGCCAACGGATAATCTTCTATATAACCATAACCTCCTAAAAATTGCAAACAATTATACATTACCTCATCTGCCATTTTAGTAGATTTTAATTTAGAGATTGTCGCCTCCTTAACCACATATTCTCCATGTTGCATTTTAGCAATGGTACTGTAATTAAACTCCTTACACAATAGCATATCTGAATATAAGTCTACCATTCTATGCCTAAGCGCTTGAAACTGATTAATGGATTTACCAAATGCTTCCCTTTCTGACATATACTGCTGGGTATACTCTAACGCATATTCTGCCCGTGCGTGTGCATTTACTCCCATGACCAAACGTTCCAAGGCAAAAGCTTCCATTATATATACAAATCCGCTTCCTTCATCCCCCAGCAGATTTTCTTCAGGCACCTCAACATTATCAAACGCAAGCTCTGCCGTATCAGATGCCCTCCAACCTAGTTTATTAAGTTTATTTGCGGTTACCCCTTTTGCGTTCCTATCAACTATAAACATACTAATACCCTTGTGGCCTGCGGTAGCATCTGTCTTTGCCGCTAGAACAATGTAATCCCCGTATACGCCATTGGTAATAAACGTTTTTGAACCGTTCACAATATAGACATTTCCTTTCTTTATTGCCGTAGTGCGCATAGCAGCAACATCACTTCCTCCAAAAGGCTCTGATACTCCTAGGCAACCAATTTTATTACCCAATACACTAGGTTCCAGATAAGCTTTCTTTTGTTGGGCGTTGGCCAACTTATTTAAATAAGTCATTGCCAAATATTCATGAGCCCACATAGCCGCAGCAAAACCTCCAGAATGAATACATTGCAATTCTTCTAAAAAGATAACCGTATAGAATAAGTCCAAACCTAACCCAGAATACTCTTCCGGTGTCATTAATCCAAAATATCCCATTTCGCCAAACTTTTCCCATATAAAACGGTCTATTTGGCCAGTTTGCTCCCATTTTTCAATGTGGGGTACAACTTCTTTTTGTAGAAAATCTTTTAGGCTCTGCCTAAATAACCTATGTTCTTCAGTGAAGTACATATTGTTCATAGCAATTTTTTTATATAGACAAATATAAGGCTATTCTGTGTAGTTTTTCTGTAGGAAACCCAGCTACTTTATCTAAATCCTGTATTGAGGTAAAGGCTCCATTTAATTCTCGGTGCGCCACAATTGCATTTGCTAAATTCCAATTGATGTAAACCAAATTTTTAAGTTCTTCGGCAGTAGCTTGATTGATATTGATTTTTATAATTTTTGGTTGATTTTTAACTACAAAAACCTGCATGGCTTTTTTTGCTATTTGGTGATCCAAACCATAAACGTCCACTAATTGCTTTTCTGTTAGAAACCCGCCAAGTCTATCTCTAAATTTTACAATTCTTGCCGACAACTTTTCTCCAATACCTGAAATCATTTGAAAATCGGCAGCTGTTGCACTGTTAATATCAATCTGTTTTAACCGTTTTTCTTTATCCGCCTTTATAACCCCAATCCTTTGTGATTGTGGCTTCTTCCCTTTGGCAACCCAATCTGGAAATTTAAAATATGGCTCCATTAATTGTAATACTGAATCTGACACACCGGTTACCTTTTGAAACTCCTCTGCGGTATTAACGTATTTACCAGAAGACCTGTACAGCAACAAAGCATCTATTTGAGATGTAGACATACCCAATTGATACCCTTTATAGTCTGAAATAAAATTTGGATTAAACGGTTTAAACTGATAACTGGCTTTAGCAGAGTTTACCTGAACCAAGCTATCTACAAAAGATTGCGCTTCAACATCTAATTGAATTTCAGAATCAGTAGGTTTATCCATATAACTCAAACTAAATCTTGTTATGAAATATATGGCCAATAAAAGGAACACAATAAAAATCCCGCTTTGTTCTTGTTTATTAAGGCCAAAGCGGGATTTTGAAGATTTCATTTTAGGAATAAATTATTTAGCCAAACGCTGCTTTTTAAATAATTGGTTGGACTTTAATTTTTTCCAGTATTCATTCAAGTCTGTTTTAACCTCACCAGACATTATATATAATCCAATAATGTTAGGGAAAGACATAGCCAAAATCATCATATCAGAAAAATCCAATACAGCACCTAAGCTAACAGAGGCTCCTATTACCACAAAAACTAGGAATAAGATTTTATAAATCATTTCTGATTTTTTGCTTTTACCGAATAAATAAGTCCAGGCACGCATTCCATAGTAAGACCATGAAATCATAGTTGAAAAAGCAAATAAGAAAACCGCCAATGCCAACACGTAAGGGAACCACGAGATTTGACTACCAAAAGCATCAGAAGTCAATTGTGCACCTGCAAGGCCTTCTACCTCGTGCATTCCGGTAAATATAAGTACCAAAGCTGTTAGGGTACAAACCACAACCGTATCTATAAAAGGTTCTAATAAAGCCACAAAACCCTCCGAAGGCGGATGTTTTGTTTTTGCCGTACTGTGTGCAATAGCTGCAGAACCCACACCGGCTTCATTAGAGAATGCCGCCCTTTGAAAACCTACAACCAAGACCCCTACAATACCACCTTTTAGTGCAGATGGGCTAAAAGCACCTTCTACTATTGCAGAAAATGCAGGGCCAATATTTTGTATATTCATTAGAATAACGGCCAATGCAGCAATAATATAAACAGAAGCCATAACTGGAACAACACGGCCCGTTACTTTTGCAATACTATTTATACCTCCAATAATAACCACACCTACTAATACAGCCGTTACCACACCAAACCAAAAACCATTTCCTGCTAAAGCCGGGAATTGCCCTGCCAATTGCTCAAAAGATTGATTGGCCTGGAACATGTTACCACCACCAAAAGAGGCACCAATTGCCAAGATGGCAAAAACACCTGCCAACACTTTACCAAAGCCCTTTAGATTTCTTTTTTCAAGACCATATCTTAAATAGTTCATAGGCCCGCCAAAAACCCGACCATCTGGTAATATATCCCTGTATTTTACCCCAAGCGTACATTCTACAAATTTGGAAGACATACCAAGCAAACCACAAACGATCATCCAGAAAGTAGCACCTGCACCACCTAATGAAACCGCAACAGCAACACCTGCAATGTTTCCAAGACCAACGGTTCCAGAAACTGCTGTTGCCAATGCTTGAAAATGGGTTACCTGCCCTGGAGCATCCGGGTCATCATACTTACCTTTAGCTAAATCAATTGAGTGTCTAAAACCTCTTATGTTTATAAAGCCCATTCTAATGGTAAAGAACAATGCTCCCAACACCAACCATATAACAATAAATGGAATTCCTTTTGTTAACGGATCCCCATTTGGATGTGTCATAACAATTGGATCATCGTAAACTATTTCTGCCAAGAAGTGGGCTCCTTGTTCAATAACATGTTCGGCATTGTCAGAGTTGTAAATAACATTTCCTTCTTTTACCAAATAGTTAAGTGTACCAGTAGCAGAAGCAATCACCGTTTGGTCTCCATTCTTTTCACTAGAGATAATTGCAATTTGATCTCCTTTGGCAACATTTTGCCCTTCTTTTTTGAGCCATTCTTTTAGTACAAATTTATCTTCTACTTCTGCAGACCAACCTGGGGTACTAACCAACTTTTTATCTGCGTATGCCACAGGATCATAAATGCCTATTGCGGCAAATGGGTCCCAAAACAAAACAGAACCAAGCGCCTGTACTGCAGGTGTCATGGTTCCATTAAAAACTTCAGCAATTGTACTTGTTTCTACCTTATATACTTTTGTGACCGAATTACCATTCGCATCTGATACCACAACGGTATAGGGTATTCCTTCTACCAAACCAGTAGCTCTCTTTGAAGATAGCGGGGTACTTTGATTACTCCATTTATAACTATATGGAGGTGTACCACCCAAAACTTGTAAATCTATAACCCCATCATTAATCTGTTTAGACGGATTATAAATCCCCGGCTTTACCGTTAGGTCTTGGGAACTTGCCATTATACCCAGCAGCATGAAACATGCACTAATTATTCTCTTCATATTTTGATTATTGGTTTTTGGTATCTTAAGATTAAATAATCGTTAAGGTGCCAATATCTTAAAAAAATACAAGTCAATCAAATTTTGTTGAGGATTACTCTCCTATTTGGAACATTTGATTTAGTTTTTGTATTTGCTCAGGTCTACCTAAAACTATTACCTTTCCTTTAGGTTCTAATTGTTGATCTGCTTCTGGATTAATTATATAATTACCTACGGGATCTATGTAACCAATTATGGTACATCCTGTTTTGCGCCTTAAATCTAAATCCCTTATGGATTGGCAATCTATTTGGTCCGTAAAATCCGTAATTTCTACTTCTTCTAAATTGGTAGTATTCTCACCCTCAATAGAAAGTTTATCCATAAAAGTGATTAAATCTGGCATTACAACCAATGAAGCCATATGATCACCTCCAATTTTATCTGGCATTATAACTTTATCCGCCCCAGCAAACTG
The DNA here is from genome assembly GCF_002072105.2 of Croceivirga radicis. GTDB lineage: Bacteria > Bacteroidota > Bacteroidia > Flavobacteriales > Flavobacteriaceae > Croceivirga > Croceivirga radicis. Next base: position 78,725 of record NZ_MTBC01000012.1, on the reverse strand, counting down.
TAATTTTTTTACAGAACTTACCAATGAAGCCCTACTTATTATAAATAACTTTTTGTTCAATTGTCTTGCAGATAAAACTACAAACAGGTTTAAAGCGTCATCTGGTAAGGCCGCTACTAAATATTGGGCTTTTTGTATGCCCGCTGCCAATAAAATCTCGTCGTCGTTTACATCGCCTTCAACAAAGAGCACCGCATCTTCATTAGCTTCTATGATGCTTTTTTCTTTTTCGATAACCACAAATGGTTTCTTGTAAGCCTGCAACCTTTCTGCTGCTTGCTGCCCATTACGCCCGTACCCACATACAATTACGTGGTTCTCCAAACTATCAATTTTATTTTTCACACGCTTTTTCTTTAGGAGTTGAAGGGAATTTCTACTTAAAATATATTCAGAAACTACCGATATGGCAAAACCAAAAATAAATACACTGGTAACAATTAAAAAAACGGTAAACACCTTAGCATTAGCATCCAGCGGTCTAACTTCAGAAAAACCAACGGTGGTAACCGTTATGATAGTCATATAAACGGCTTCTATCCAAGAATAATTGGCTAGCAAACGGTATCCAAAGACCCCAATTACAAAAATGGATAACATAAGCGAAAGTGCTATTGCCAAACGGGATTTAAATATCCTTTCCATTCTTATAAATCAAATACAGAGGTTCTTTTTGTATACACTAAATCCTTTATTTTTAACCAAAAAGCTATAAAGAGGTATAATGCAAAGCCAAAACCTAACGTTACAAAAGTTAAGTATATAAAAGTGGTACGCACTACCCTAGCCCGTATACCGATACGTTCCGCAATACGTTCACAAACTTCAAAGCCACGCTTTTGAAAATAATATAAAAGGTTGTAGAACCAATCCATACCCAAAATTACTTAATTCTATTCAATAGCTTACCACCTATAGCACATTGTAGGCATTGATTTTTGTCGCAGTAATTTTTCTTTAATTCTAATATTGCTTGGCTATGCATAGCATTATCTACTTTTTTACCTAAGGCCTTAAACCCTTTTGTAACATTATTTTTCTCTTCTGAAAGTTCCATAACCCATTTTAGCAATCTTTCTACATCTGGGTTTCCTTGACTTTTTTGATAGGAAAACTTTAGGGGGATTAGGGTATTGATGGCCAATAACGCTATGAACGAGTTAGAAACAGTTTTCTTCTTGTAAGCACTTTCTTTACCAAAGTTGTAATGATTATCCCAGTATTTGTTTGTTTTTACCTTAACTAAAGTATTTAACTCTTCAATAGTTCTTAACCGCATTAAAACCGAAAACAAATTCTGATGATGACTATACAAAGCTGCTATTTGCGCCAATCTAATAGTAGGGAAATTCATGGGGCGCAAGCCAAAGAAATCTACTTTTTGCCCTGTTTTAAGCTCTAGACTAAACTTTTGTTTTAGAAACGTAAATTCTTGTAATAGCCTTAACTCGTAATTATCTTTAGAATCTTTTGACAATAAACCCAATCCGCCAAATAACAAAGCTTCTAATTGCATTGGTTGGTTAGATACCTTACGGACAATAGAAAACGGTAATGCTTGTGCAAATTGAAAAAACTTAGGCCCATTTATGTTGAGACCAAAATTTTTCATAAGTAAGATGAACAACACTTTTTCCCAATCGTTTTGATTGGATTTTAATAAACCAGCTATTTCGAGGTGTCTTTTTTCTAGGCGACCTATGTACAAACGCTCTAACCAATTTTCCCATAGAAAGTCATCTATTTCCGAAATATCATTTTCACAATTGATGAACCGACTACCCGATTTAGCAAGTAATTGCTTGTAATAATTTAGTAAAGATGGGGACACCAAATCTTTAATTTCCAAAACAGGAATTATACTGCCATCTTTTCGAAAGACTTCTACATTATGTTCCCAGACTACATGAAGTATAACATTATCATAGTTAACATCATTTTCATGACCATGCAAATACCAATCTGATGATTTTATATGTATTTCTACGTTACCGGCCCAAAGCTGGCCTCCTATTCTTAGTTTAGCATTAAAAAAATCAGGGCCAGCTAATTTGTTATGTGTACCCAAATGGAGTACTTCAATTAGCTCGCCCTGATGTGTATTCAAAGTGTTACCCTTGAACTTAAAATTTTTCCAAACGTAGTGGAGAAAGTCCTCTCGCATGGAACTAATTTAGAAAATATTCTAAAAAAGTAACCAATAGTCTACAGAAGGTTATTCTGCAACTTCTCCATCCCAATTCATAAAACCGCCTTCTAAGTTATAAGTGGTTTCAAAACCGGCATTATTCATTATTGCACAAGCTTGGCCACTTCTGGCCCCAGAACGGCAATACACATAGTAGTTCTTACTTTTATCCAGTTTTTCAATTTCAGTTAAAAATTCTGGACCCAAATAAATATCTATATTGGTTGCACCTGGTATATAACCATCTTCTACTTCTTCTGGTGTTCTAACATCTAGTAAAAAAGAATTGGAATCGTTTTTTAATTTTTCTGCCCATTCTTCTTGAGATAAATCTGCCATATTTATTTTTTTAAAGCTGCACAAACTTAAGCATTACGCCTAAATAATATCATTTATTACGCCTTTATAGAGCACCCAATAGCTTTTGTAGTAGTAACTTTTATTGGTGTTCCATTAAGCATAGCATCTACCGCATCTTCAACAAAACGGTCTTCTACTTGTGACGCATCTTGGTAGTTGTCATCAATAGCACCTATATAAGCCACTTTATTCCCTTTAGCTGTTTTTTGCAACAAATAAACATGGGGTGTTCTAGTAGCTCCATATTTAGGATACACTTTTTGGCCTTCGTCTACTAAATAAGGAAACTTAAACCCTTTATCCTTGGCCCTATCCATCATTGCCTCATAACTATCTCCTGCCTTAACCGTAGGATTGTTTGGGTTAATAGCTATAACAGGCACATTTTGCGACTCGTATTTAGCATGTAATTTTATAATGCGGTCTTCATAGGCCTGTGCGTAGGGGCAGGTATTACAGGTAAAAACAACTAAATATCCCTTGGCATCTTTATAGTCTGCCAAGGATACTAATTTGCCATCAATATTTTTTAGTTTAAAATCAGGGGCCATATCCCCTATTTTGAGGCCTTCTTGTGCAGAAACTTTACCTGCAAATAACAAAATAAAGCAACCAAGAATGCCAATTGCCTTTAAAGTTAAACGTGTTTTCATAGTTCCATTTTTTATTATTAGAAAGTATTTAATGCTTCATTAAGCTTTTCATAAGTGAGTCCTTCTTCAAAGAACAATCGCTTGTTCCTATTGTAAATTAAAGTAGCCGGAATCCCACCTCCCCAATTTTCATCAACTTGTGGTATCCAATTATTCATCTTGGGGTCATCTAAAATTACAACTTTACCTTTTAAATTTTTCTCTTTCACAAATGGCACTAATCTCTTCTCCCATAGGTTGGGCATATCTAGACTAACTAAAACCAATTCTACTTTTTTCTCCTTTCTTTCGGCATAGGTTTTTTCAAAATCTGGCAATTCTGCAATGCAAGGTTTACACCATGTGGCCCAAAAATTTACGATATAAACCGTATCGTTATTTTTACTCAATAGTGGTTTTAACCCCTGAAAATCATATACGGGAAAGGCTTTAAATTCTTCCTCTTTTACTGGTTCATCTACATTCGTCTTTACTAATTGCTTTTTTTCCTGTTTGCAGGATATTAAAAATGACATCACTATAAGAGTCAACAATATTCTCATATTCAAGGTATTTCAATTTTAAAATTAAGGTTAGTACAAGTGTGACTGTGAATCTTTAACAAAAAATTAGCCTTGATATAAACGTTTACAATCAAAATAAATATACATTTGTATATACAATTGTTGTAGAAACATGAATGTAGAGAAAATTATAAAAACAAAAAAGGAAATACCGTTAAGACCACGAACATTAATACACATGCAACTAATAGTCAATAGTGTATCTGAAAAAATAACTGCGGTTTTAAAGCCATTTGATGTTTCCACCCAGCAGTTTAACGTTCTACGCATTTTAAGAGGTCAAAATGGCAAACCCGCAAATTTATCTACTATAAGTGAACGCATGGTAAGTAAAATGAGTAATACCACAAGACTAGTAGATAAGTTACTTGCCAAAGAATACGTAGAACGTAAAATTTGCCCAGAAAACCGGAGAAAGGTAGAAATTTCAATAACTACAAAAGGAATAGAAGCCCTAGAGCATATGGATGCAGCAATGTTACAGGCAGAAAATGAATTAACCGCAAACCTAACGGATCAAGAATTAATAAAGTTAAATCAAATATTAGATAAATTTTAAGATGAGTGATATACTATCGCCTTTGAAATGGCGCTACGCTGTAAAGAAATTTGACAGCACCAAAAAAGTTTCTAAAGAGGACTTAGATAAAATTTTGGAGGCAATACAATTAAGTGCTTCTTCTTACGGACTTCAACCTTACGAAGTATTTGTAATTACAGACAATGCGATTAGAGAAAAATTACAACCCGTATCTTGGGGGCAAACACAAATTGTAGACGCTTCCCATTTGTTGGTTTTTGCCAATAAAACAAATGTTGACAGTGCTTATATTGATTCCTACTTAGAAAATGTAGGCAATACGAGAAATTTACCACCAGAAGCGTTGTCCGGTTATGGTGATTTTATGAAATCCAAAATAACGGAATTATCGCAAGAGGTAAAGAGCATATGGGCAGCCAAACAGGTTTATATTGCCTTGGGCAATGCCATGGATATTTGCGCAGCACTAGAAGTAGATAGCTGCCCCATGGAAGGTTTTGAAAGTGAGGCCTACAATGAAATCTTGGGACTAACCGAAAAAGGACTAAATGCTGCTGTGGTATTACCTATTGGATACCGCTCAGAAGAAGACCAAACACAACACTACGCAAAGGTGCGTAAGTCAAAAGAAGAACTATTTACATTTATATAAATCTAAACACTTTAAATTTTTAAAATCATGAAAACTAAATTATTCAGCTTAGCATTTGCTCTTGTTTTTGGTGTAGTTTCTGCCAATCCAATAGATGAGAAAAAAACAGTAGACGTAGAAAAAAGTAAAGTAACTTGGAAAGGCTACAAAGTAACCGGCTCTCACGAAGGCACAATATCTTTAAAAGAAGGTTATTTAGATTTTGAAGGGGAAAAATTAACTGGTGGGATGTTTGTAGTAGATATGACTACCATTAATACAACAGACCTTTCTGGCGATATGAAAGGAAAATTAGACGGCCATTTAAATTCTGCAGATTTCTTTGGAGTAGAAGAACACAAGACATCTACTTTAAAAATTACCGATGTAAAGGCAAAAGGAAAAAATGCTTATGAAGTTACTGGAGATTTAACCATTAAAGGAACTACAAAACCAATAACTTTTGAAATGTCTGTTTATGGCAGCAAAGCTACTGCATCTTTAAAAGTAGATAGAGCCGCATACGATATTCGTTATGGTTCTGGAAGCTTTTTTGACAATTTAGGTGATAAAACCATTTATGACGAATTTGACTTAGTTGTTGATTTGGAATTCTAATCCATATACAACTAAATTGGTTAGTGTTAGAAAACCTGCTCTTAAAAGAGCAGGTTTTTTTATGAAAACAACTCACCTACAGATAATTCAATTTTAACTAAAGTGAACCTGCATTAATCTTACAAGCCATTAAAAACTAATTCTCCATATGCATCTTTGGGGTAAATAAATTTAAAAATCATGCTCCAAGACAATAATCTAGCACAAGACTATCATCAAATCAATCAAACTTTAAAAGAAAATAAAGCTCCGGTATTCTTTGCCACCTATGAAGATTCTTTGGAGACATCTTTAAGACAAAACTTTCCTTGGCACTTAAAATTTACCGTTTCTTCTAACTTCTCTCCTTTTAAACTAGAAAGTTTTAGGGAAGAAATGGACATACAAGCACAAATTGAAGAATATCTAAGTTTAAATATTACACGTTCTACCAACATAAAAAAAGCATTTGCCATTTTTGATGACAATGGTAATATCGAATACCATTGGTATTTACAAGATGCCATGATAAACTTAAACTTTGAAGAAATACAATCTATTAGAAAAGTAGAAGTAGCATTAGCTAGAGACGAGAACTGGCAAAACAATGCAGACCTACTCGTATTTTTAGAAAAACCTAATCATGACGAAGCATTAAATACAATAGAAGATAAATTTCAGTTGCGTTCCATAAATTAATTTATTGGTCAATTAAATTTTCATTCCTATATTTACGGCAATGAAAATGTTTACAAAAAATAATTGGTGGTGGAGTATCTTACGAATAACGTCGTGAGCTAGTCCTACCTATAATAATATTAGAAAAAGGCTTGTCATCACGACAGGCCTTTTTCCATTTTACATCACAACTAAAATTTTAACAGCATACCGCAAAGAACCCTAAAAATGAAACAATTTGAACTTAAAACACACTACAAGCAAATACTGGCAGACACCATTACGCCGGTAAGTGTGTATTTAAAAATTAGGGATAAGTTTCCTAATAGCATATTATTAGAAAGTAGTGACTACCACGCCAACGATAATAGCTTTTCTTACATCTGCTGCAACCCTATTGCACATATTAAGGTAGAAAATGAAGTTTTGGAAAAACAATATCCAGATGGCACCATTTCCGTAACCAATATTACCCCAGAAACAGATGTTGTAGCAGAAGTAGATGCTTTCGCAAAAAGTTTTAAGGCGCCAGAACATGATTTCAAATTTATAACCAACGGGCTGTTTGGCTTTATGGCATATGATGCTGTAAGATATTTTGAAGATTTAGCACTTAGAAAAAAAGATGATTCCGTAAATATTCCAGATATCTACTATGCGGTATACCAGAATATCATTGCCATTAACCACTTTAAAAACGAAGCCTATTTATTTGCCCATTGTTACGAATCTGAAAACAACTTAGAAGAGATTGAGCGTTTGTTCAACATCAGAACTTTTGCTTCGTACAATTTTAATCGAGTTGGCGCTCCTATCTCTAATCTAGAAGACGTTGAGTACAAAAAGCATGTAGAGATAGCCAAAAAACATTGCCAAAGAGGAGATGTTTTTCAATTGGTTCTATCAAGACGGTTCACCCAAAAATTTAAGGGAGATGAGTTTAACGTATACCGTGCGCTACGCTCCATAAATCCATCCCCGTACCTTTTCTTTTTTGATTATGGCGATTTTAAAATCTTTGGAAGTAGCCCAGAAGCACAGCTTATCGTTAAAGATGGCAAAGCAGAAATTCACCCCATAGCCGGTACGTACAAGCGTACAGGCAACGATGAAAGAGACGCAGAACTAGCCAAAAAGCTAGCAGCAGACGACAAGGAAAACAGCGAACATGTAATGCTAGTAGATTTGGCCCGTAACGATTTAAGTAGAAACGGCAATACGGTAAATGTAGAAACCTATAGAGAGGTACAATACTTTTCTCACGTTATCCATTTGGTTTCCAAGGTTACTGGGATGAAAAAGGAAGATATACCAACTTTAAAAATAGTTGCAGACACTTTCCCAGCAGGTACTTTAAGTGGCGCGCCCAAGCATATGGCCATGCAGCTCATAGAAAAATATGAGAAAACCAGTAGAGGCTATTATGGTGGTGCAATTGGATTCATGGATTTTAACGGCAACTTTAATCATGCTATTATGATTAGAACGTTCCTAAGCAAAAATCACGAATTGTATTACCAAGCTGGTGCCGGTTTGGTTGCTGCATCTAACCCAGAAGACGAGTTACAAGAAACATACAACAAACTTGGCGCTTTAAATAAAGCCTTAGAAATTGCAGAAACTATCTAAGATGAAGAAAGTATTAATGATTGACAATTACGATAGTTTCACCTATAACCTAGTGCACTATCTAGAAGAATTGGATTGCGAGGTAATTGTAAAACGAAATGACCAATTAACCCTGGAAGAGGTTGCTGATTATGAATTAATTGTGCTTTCTCCAGGTCCTGGTATCCCAGACGAGGCTGGTTTGTTAAAACCTATTATTGAAACGTACGGGGCCACCAAAAAAATATTTGGGGTCTGTTTGGGGCAACAAGCCATTGGAGAAGTTTATGGTGGTAGCTTAGTGAATCTAGACCAAGTTTACCATGGTATTGCTACAGAAATAGAAATTACGGGAGAAGACTATATTTTTAAAGGATTACCTAAAAAAATACAAGTTGGCAGGTACCATTCTTGGGTAGTGAACAAAGAATTACCAGAATGTTTGGAAGCCACCTCTTTTGATGAAAATGGTCAAATTATGTCCCTAAAACATAAAACCCATGATGTTAGAGGGGTTCAGTTTCACCCAGAATCCGTTTTAACTCCAGAAGGTAAACAAATGTTGCAGAACTGGTTAGTAGGTTCATAGCAAGGTAAAAAGATATAAATAAGGTCATTTTAAAGGAGCTACGTAACTCCAAGTTTTGACATACAATTGAAGAAATAGCTAAAAGCAAGTTCCGGCCTAGCGGAAAAAAAGTAAAGTGAATGAAAGAGACACTAAATAGATTAATTAATCACGAAATCCTGTCTAAGGACGATGCCAAACAAATCCTGGTCAATATTGCCAAGGGCGATTATAACACCAGTCAGATAGCGGCTTTCCTAACTGTTTACATGATGCGTAGCATCACAATAGAGGAATTAGAAGGTTTTAGAGACGCCTTGTTAGAATTGTGCGTTGCTGTGGATTTAAGCGATTACAATCCCATAGACCTTTGTGGAACAGGCGGAGACGGCAAAGACACATTTAACATCTCTACTCTAGCCTCATTTGTTACCGCTGGTGCGGGTATTCATGTAACCAAACATGGTAATTATGGGGTTTCTTCCAAATGTGGAAGTAGTAATGTCATGGAGTTTTTAGGTATTAAATTTAGCAATGAAGCCGATTTTCTTAAAAAATCCATGGAGGAAGCGGGTATTTGCGTGCTCCATGCCCCATTGTTTCACCCAGCCATGAAAAATGTTGGTCCAATCCGTAAAGAATTGGCCGTTAAAACTTTTTTTAACATGCTAGGCCCTATGGTAAATCCTGCCTTTCCTAAAAACCAAATGGTAGGGGTTTTTAACCTAGAGCTAGCGCGTATGTACGGCTATCTGTATCAAAACACAGATAAGAATTTTACCGTATTACATGCGTTAGACGGTTATGATGAGATTAGTTTAACAGGTGCTACCAAGACCATTTCTAATGGTACAGAAAGCATGCTAGAACCCGTAGATTTTGGCATACAAGCGGTAAAAGCTTCTGAAATTGTTGGTGGCGATGATGTTGCGGATTCTGCTCAAATTTTCCTGAATATACTAAATGGCAAAGGTACAGAAGCACAAAATAATGTAGTCTGCGCCAACGCAGGCGTGGCCATTGCTACGGTAGAGAATTGCACGCCTAAAGAAGGTTTTGAAAAAGCAAAAGAATCGCTTTTAAACGGCAAGGGACTTTTGGCTTTAAACAAGTTAAGGGCATTGAGTAATTAGTGATTACTGGTTGATGCTTTAAATAATTGTTTAATAAAGCTAGATTATCAAATTCTTTTTCGTCCATAGAAAAAGAAGAAATAAATAAAGAAAACATGAACATCCTAGATAAAATAGTTGCTGACAAAAAAAAAGAAGTTGATTTAAAAAAAGGGTTGATTCCTACTACCCAATTGGAAAAATCCGTTCTTTTTAATAGAACCGGTGCATCCTTGTCTACCGCCTTGAGAAATAGCCAATCTGGTATTATTGCAGAACACAAAAGACGCTCGCCCAGCAAGCAGACAATAAACCAAAGTACCAATGTAGGAATGGTTGCCAAAGGTTATGAAAATGCTGGCGTGTGTGGTATGAGTGTACTTACGGATATTAAATACTTTGGAGGTTCTATTGAAGATTTGTTATTGGCTAGAGCATGTGTTACCATGCCACTGCTTCGCAAGGAATTTATGATAGATGAATACCAAGTGCTAGAAGCCAAAGCACACGGCGCAGATGTTATTCTTTTAATAGCTGCAGTGCTTTCGCAAAAAGAAATTAAATCACTATCAGAACTGGCAAAAAGTTTAGGAATGGACGTATTGCTAGAAGTACATAATGAGGCAGAATTACAAAAATCCATCATGCCTAGTTTAGATATGTTGGGCGTAAACAACCGTAACCTAAAAACCTTTGAGGTTAGCTTAGAAACCAGTAAAGAACTTGCTACACAAATACCAGACGATTTTGTAAAAGTCTCTGAAAGCGGTATTAGTTCCGTAGCTGCCATAAATGAGCTAAAACAATACGGTTACCAAGGTTTTTTAATAGGTGAAAACTTTATGAAAACCGAAAATCCAGGGCAAAGCGCCCTAGATTTTATTAATGCTTTACAAAACGTGTAGGCCATGAAACTAAAGGTTTGCGGAATGAAATATAACCCCAAAGAAGTAGCGGCTATAGCGCCAGACTATATGGGATTTATATTCTATGATAAATCGCCTCGTAATCTTGTTGGGGTTATCCCCACAATCACCAGAAAGGTGAGCAAAGTAGGTGTTTTTGTAAATGCATCCATAGAAGAAATTTTAAAAAAAGTAAGCCTACATGGGTTGCAAATGGTGCAATTGCATGGTCAAGAACCACCAGAATTATGTGAGCGCATAAGCAACCTCAACATTAAAGTAATTAAGGTATTTGGTATTGCAGATAGCTTTGATTTTTCTGTATTGAAACCGTACGAGGACGTGTGCGACTATTACCTTTTTGATACCAAAGGGAAAAATCCAGGAGGCAACGGTTACACGTTTGATTGGGAAGTCTTGGAGAACTATCCGTCTACCAAACCCTATTTTTTAAGCGGCGGTATAGGATTAGAAAATATAGATGAAGTATTAACTTTTTTATATCGGCCAGAGGCCAAATACTGTTATGCCATAGATGTGAACAGTAGGTTTGAAACCAAACCTGGAAAAAAAGACATTGAAAAACTAATAGCATTTAAAAAAAGAATTGACGATGAAGTATCACGTAGATGACCGCGGATATTACGGGGATTTTGGCGGCGCATTTATTCCAGAAATGCTCTACCCTAACGTAGAAGAGCTACGCCAAAATTATTTAAAGTTGATGTACCAAGATGATTTTCAAAAAGAATTTCATCAGCTTTTGAAAGACTACGTGGGCCGTCCTAGTCCATTGTATTTCGCCAATCGTTTATCAGAAAAATACAATTGTAAGGTTTATCTAAAACGAGAAGATTTAAACCATACCGGGGCACACAAGGTTAACAATACCATAGGTCAGATTTTAATGGCCAAAAAACTGGGTAAAAAACGTATCATTGCAGAAACTGGCGCTGGCCAACATGGGGTAGCTACGGCAACGGTTTGTGCCCTAATGGGGATTGATTGTGTGGTGTATATGGGAGAGATAGACATTGCAAGACAAGCACCCAACGTAGCCCGTATGAAAATGCTTGGCGCTACGGTAAAACCTGCATTGTCTGGTAGTAGAACCTTAAAGGATGCTACCAATGAAGCTATTAGAGATTGGATTAACAACCCAGTAGACACCCACTACATAATTGGTTCTGCCATTGGTCCACACCCTTACCCGGATATGGTTACCAGATTTCAATCGGTAATATCCGAAGAAATAAAATGGCAATTAAAAGAAAAAGAAGGACGCGAACTTCCAGACTATGTAGTAGCCTGTATTGGTGGCGGTAGTAATGCTGCTGGCACGTACTATCACTTTTTAGATGAAAAAGAAGTAGGCATTATTGCAGTAGAAGCGGCTGGCAAAGGTGTAAATTCTGGTGAAAGTGCCGCTACTTCCAAATTGGGTAAAGAAGGTATTATTCACGGTTGTAAAACACTATTAATGCAAACGAAAGACGGGCAAATTACAGAACCTTATTCTATCTCTGCAGGTCTAGATTATCCCGGAGTTGGGCCCTTACATTCGCATTTGTACAAATCTGGACGGGGCGAATTTTACTCGGCTACAGATGATGAAGCCATGGAAGCGGGCTTAGAATTAACCCAACTAGAGGGTATCATTCCCGCTATAGAAACCTCTCATGCCTTAGCACTATTTAAGTATAAAACGTTTAAACCCGATGATGTTGTGGTCATTAGTTTATCTGGACGTGGGGATAAAGATTTACAGACGTATATAGATTATTTTAAACTGTAGTTATCCCACTTAAGATTTCGGGAACAAAAACTTAGGAATAAAAAGGCAAACCTTCATACCTAAAACTATTTTAGATGAATAGAATAAACCAAAAATTACAAGAAGAACAAAAGTTACTTTCTATATATTTCACTGCTGGCTATCCAAAATTAGAGGATACCGTAACGGTTATTGAAGAACTGGAAAAAGCCGGGGTAGACATGATAGAAATTGGACTACCGTTTAGCGACCCCTTAGCAGACGGCCCTACCATACAAGAAAGCTCTACCGCTGCTCTTAAAAACGGTATGACTACGAGCAAACTTTTTGAGCAATTAAAGGATATCAGAAAAAGGGTTTCCATTCCTCTGATTATTATGGGGTATTTTAACCCAGTTTTGCAATATGGTGTAGAGGCGTTCTGTAAAAAATGTGAGGAGCTGGGGATTGATGGACTCATACTCCCAGATTTACCTTTGGATGTATACTTGGAAGAATATGAAGCAATTTTTAAAGCACACGGTTTAATCAATGTGTTCTTAATAACACCACAAACCAGCGAAGCTAGGATTCGCCAGATAGATGCAGCTTCTGAAGGATTTATTTACATGGTAAGTTCTGCAAGTACCACGGGTGCTAAAAGCGGATTTGGAAACGAACAAACAGAATACTTTGAACGAATTGATGGATTAAAGCTTAAAAACCCTCAAGTAGTTGGTTTTGGCATAAGCAATAACGAAACGTTTACAGCTGCCACTTCTAGAGCTAAAGGGGCTATTATTGGCTCGGCCTTCATAAAACATTTAACCACTCACGGCACTACTGAAATTGATTCTTTTGTGAAGGGGATTAGGTAATATGAAATGGATTGACGATTTCCGTATTCTATTACTCCTATGCTTAACGCTTGGGCTAGCCCCGTTTTTTCCTGAACCACATCTTTGGGGTAAAATTAAATGGGTTTCAGGCGGTGGCATAGGAATGAAATTCATGGATTGGTTTGATATTCTGCTACACGGATTTCCTTTTTTGTTACTCCTAAGAAGAATTGCACTTACTCTTGTAAAGAAAAAGTCAGGATAAATTGGATAAGGTTACAATTTGAGATATTTTTCACTAACCAATTTATTCTTCATGTTCAGAACTATTTTAGCCTTACTTGTCATTGGTGTTTCATCAACATTAGCCGCCCAAGATTCTACAAAAGTAAAATCTGAGGTTGCCCTTGCCATTACAGATTTACGTGAATTTGTAGCCATACCCAATGATGCCCTAATCCCAGATGATATAGACAACAATCTCTTTTGGTTAAAAAAACAGTTTGATAAACGCGGATTTAATTCGGCTATCTTAGACACAGAAGGTTTACCGCTATTTTTTGCCAACACCCCAATGAAAGATGGTAAAACCACAATCTTATTTTATATGCATTTAGACGGCCAAGGTGTTGACGCCAGTAAGTGGGACCAACCAAATCCGTACAATACGGTTCTTAAGAAACCTGTTGAGAATGGTTTTGAAACTGTAGATTTTTCTGCGCTAAATGAGGATATAAATTATGATTGGCGCCTGTTTGGCCGTTCTACCTCTGATGATAAAGGACCCATAGTGATGTTTTTGCATGCCTTGGATTTACTTAAAAAAGATGACAAGGAATTTCCGTACAACATCAAAATTATTTTAGATAGCGAAGAAGAAAAAGGTAGCAAAAGCCTTCCTAACGCGGTAAAGCAATATAGAGAACTACTGGCTGCCGATTTTTTAGTGATTTCAGATGGGCCAAGCCATGGCTCTGGATTACCTACTATGGTTTACGGTTGCCGCGGTATAACCACATTAAGTTTAACTACCTACGGACCAATAAAACCCCAACATAGTGGCCATTATGGAAACTATGCTCCCAATCCTGGATTCCGGTTAGCCCATTTATTAGCAAGTATGAAGGATACGGACGGCAAAGTGACCATTCCTGGGTACTATGATGGAATTTTTATAAATGATGACATCCAAGCGGTTTTGAAAAAAGTGCCGGATGACGATGCTGTAATCAAAGAAAAACTTCAGTTTAAAACAGCGGAAAAAGTTGGCAGTTATTATCAAGAGTCTTTACAGTTCCCTAGTTTAAACATTCGTGGCCTAAGCTCTGGATGGACAGGCGATGCCGCCAGAACTATTGTCCCAGAAAGTGCTACGGCCGAATTGGACTTACGCTTAGTACCAGAGAGCAATGGCAACCGACTAAAAAAATTAGTAAAAGAACACATTGCCAAACAAGGCTTTAAAGTACTAGACCACGTACCTACAAATGCGGAGCGTTTACAATTTGACAAATTGATTACCATTACCGAACGTGGGGTTACCGATGCTTTTCGTACAGATTTAGACAATCCTTACGGGGTGTTCCTAGCCAATACCCTACAAAGCACCTTTGGGCAAGATGTGGTACAAATACGCATAATGGGTGGTACTGTTCCTATTTCTCCATTTATAAACGAATTAAAGATTCCTGCTTTTATTGTTCCTATGGTAAATCCGGATAACAACCAGCATAGCCCAAATGAGAATTTAAAAATTGGACAATTGGCCTACGGAATTCGTGCTTTTTACAACATACTAAGCACACCCTTGCAGAAATAAATAGGCTTTAAAGCGTTGAATCTTGCCTAAGCTTAGCGCTAAAGCAATTATTGGTAATGCATTAACAACCAATAACATAGTTTTAGTAGGCTATTAACGAAGTTTGCCTATAGCAATCTGTATCTTACTAGTAAATAATTAAAAAAAGAAACTATGGGAATTATTGAAGATAAGAAGAAGTTTAAAAGAAAAGTAGAACAAACCAATCCTACCAACCCAACTGGGAATACCAACATCAAAACCAACGATTTTGATATTGACGAGGATACCGTTAAAAAGCAACAAAATAAAGGATAATAATATCTCTTTTTATAAGCATAAAAAAGCCCCTGATTTCTCAGGGGCTTTTTCTATTATTTAAGCCGAGTTTCTACTGGCATTAATATTACCGTAGAGACTGCGCGTCACTATCTTCTCATACAATTCTTTAAATTCAGAATCTTTGGTTATATGGAAGAGCGCATTCTGCTGAATTACCAATAACGGCAGAACAATTTTCTCACGAATCTTAACGGATTCTCTAGAAACCGCCTCGTCTTCCATTAAGATTTTATGTCCAGAAATTTGCAATAGCATCTTTTTAGACAGTTCAAACTCTTGGTGTAGAATCTTCCAAAAATCACCGAACTCCTTATCCTCCTTCATATAACTGGTTAAATTGAAGTTGGTTTTTGCCAGAGACATCATACTATTCATCATCAAAGCTCTAAAGAAAGGCACTTCTTTGAACAGTTTTTTCACATCGTTCATCTTACCTTCTTCTTTAAGCTGTGCAATGGCCGTACCCAAACCAAAATAGCCTGGTACATTTTGCTTTAACTGGCTCCAAGAGCCAACAAAGGAAATCGCCCTAAGGTCAGATAAGGTCAGTTGCTTTTTATTACCACGTTTTCCTGGTCTACTACCAATATTTGCCTTGGTATAATATTTTAACGTACTTCTATGCTCCAAATAAGGTATAAACTTCTCATGTTGTTTTAACGCGTCATATTTATTAAAACTAAGCTGAGAAAGTTTTTCTATTAACCTACGTTGCTCTCCAGAAATTTTGTGTTCTTTTCCAAACAGGTTATTGCTTAGCCCAGCGGTAAGTAATTGTTCCGCATTGTGTTTAAATTGCTCTTTGGTACCAAACGTACTGGTAATGGTTTGTCCTTGTACGGTTAATTGAATTTCATGGTTGGCAACATCCTTGGTTTGTGCGGCATAGAAACGATGTGTTTTACCACCACCACGTGCTGGCGGTCCACCTCTACCATCAAAGAAAATAGCTTTGATACCGTTTTTCTTGCACACTTTACTTAAAGTTTCCTTGGTTTTTAAAATAGACCAGTTGGCTTTTAAATACCCGCCATCCTTTGTACCATCAGAGAAGCCCAACATAATAGTATGTACATCTTTTCTACGTGCTAGATGTTCTTTGTACATTGGTATATCAAATAGAGCTTGCATTACTTCTTCTGCGGCCTCCATACCTTTCATGGTTTCAAATAGTGGTACAATATCAAAAGTAATGTCCTCGGTTTTCCAACCACACCACCTAAACAATCCAAATACAAAAAGTACCGAATAGATATCCTCACTATTACTTATAATATAACGATTACAGCCAGCCTCACCGTTTCTTCTTTGTATTTCTTTTAATCTAGAAATATTGGTTAAGGTTTGTACTACAATATCTTCATCAAAGTCTGTAGCGTTAACAGATATATCTTTATGTAGTAAACAATCGATTAAGTTCTCTTGGGATAATTCTTCTAAATTATCTTTAATTACACCTTGCTTTTTAAGCACTTCTGTAACCGTTAAATAGTGTTTACTGTGGTCTTGGCGAATATCTAGGGTTGCAAAATGCACTTTAAAAATATGCACTTTGTCTATCATGTTATTTAAATCTTCTAAATACAGACCATGGTAATCCGCAACCAAAATTTCTTTTACTTGCTCCAAGCTTTCGATGATTTCTTCATAAGTAACCAAAAACTCTGTTTGGAACATAGCTTTGTATAGTTTGTCGCTCAACAACTCCAATGGCTCAGACAAACCTCTAAACGTTAATTTTTTACGAAGGGCCTTTATATCATTGTAATAACACTTCATAAGGGTAAGGCGTAACTCGTCTGCCACTTTTTTGGTGATGTCTTCCGTAACATAAGGGTTACCATCACGGTCACCACCGGGCCAAAAACCAAGTTTAATTATGTCGTAATTATCAAATTTCTCGTCCCTAATATTACGCTTTATGTCTAAGAACAAATCTCCTATAGCATCATAATATGTATTTCTTAGAATATGGATAATGTTTTTTGCTTCGTCTAACGGGGTTGGTTTCCTTGAATTCACCAAAGATGTTAAACCCAATTGTTGTAAGGTGGTATCAATATCATTGATGCGGTTATCCTCTATCATTCTTCTTAATTCTGAAATGATATCTAGAACCGCAGGTGTATAAAATTGGGTTGGGTGCGCCGTAAGTACTATTCTTGCACTAAACGTAGATAGCTTTTTAGAAATCTTGTCCCAATTTTTATTTTGGTCTACCAATTCAAAGTAATCTTTAATCCCAAGAGAGTTGGTATATTTTTGCAATTTTGGAAATGCGGCATCTTCTACACTATCATACAACACCACTTGGCGTTCTACGTATTGTATAATTCGAAACATGAAATCTATACGCTGTTTCTCATCTTCTATACCTGCTACACTGGTAAAGAAATTCTCTAATATTTCTTCAGGTTTTTTACCAGCATTTAAACCTTTTTCGCACTGCTCAAATAATAAAGGAACCAAGGTGGCAACGTTTTCCATATCTGCATAGGGCAGACTAAGGAACAAACTGTTATAGATGTTGTACCTATTGGTGACAGACTTTTTAAACTCTGCCAGACGTTTTACTTGTTGCATTTTGTTCATTAAGCTCTTTTTTCTAGATGAATTTCAAATCTCGGTAATATAGCGCTAGAAAACTACTGATAATAATCCTATCACAATTTATATTGACCGAAATACAAACCTAACAAAATAAGTATTGGTTATAAACCTAACCATTGCTTTGCCTAATAAATTGAAAGCATAACTTATCTTCTTATTAGGAAATGAAATTAGAAAAAGGGCTTGTATTGCTTAACCCTAAAATCTAGCGTGTTAAAATTTGGGTTTTTAGATTTTAGCCTTTTGTATTCCATTAAACTACCTACCGCCCTATTTGCTGCCCCGCTTGGTGCGGTTAAACTAATGGTAGAAATTATTTTTTTGGTTTTAGGATGTGCAAACTGATGAATTCTTGGCACCGAAGTTTCTACTGCAGTATAAATGACCGAGTGCGCTCTAGCTAATTTTCTAAAAAAATATTCTGGTCCGTTTTTACTATTGCCGCCAGTAAACAGTAAAGTATGTATGGTAGGGTATTGTTCTAAATACCCAAAGATATTTCTAAGTTTAACATGTTGCATGCCTAAGTCAGATGCGTCTATTTTTTCTCTTTCTGCACTATCTACAATATCACAGATGCCAATATTTCTACTCTTTAAAAAAAGTTTGCGTTGCGCAATGGCTGCTTCTGTAGTTTCGTAAAGTAATTCTAGATTAAAAATACGGTCCAGTATTGGCCACAGTTGGCCGTCCCTACTTCCATAACAAAAATCAACATCGCCCTCCTTTAATTGTTTTATCGTGAACCTTGGAGGTGGCAATGTGCCAACAATTAATTTTTCTACTCCTGGATATAAATAAGGTGGATACGGATGGGTGTGCAAAAACATAGTTAACAAAGATAGCTTTTGCTAGCATTTTTAAAAATTAGTACCTTCTAGTAAAATTAATTGATATGGGTAAAGGTGATGTAAAAAGTAAGCGAGGCAAAATAGCCAACAAATCTTATGGTGCCAGACGCAAACGAAAAATTAAAAAGCATACAACCCCAGAAGAAAAAATTGGGTTGGAAAGGGCTAAGTAATTAATCAATAATAAACTCCATTTCCAAAGCGCCCTCTTCTGTTATGGATAATTTGTAGGTATACAAACCTATAGGTAAAGAATCTGTACGCATTTCTGGTTTGTAGGTATAAGAAGTTGAATCTGCCTCTACCGTAATAATATCTTCCATAAACCCAGTAACCGCCTCTTGATAACCTGAGTAACTATCTGCTGCTACGTTTTCAAATAAAAGGGCCTCATCGCCCACCGTGACCGTATTAAAATTTATTGCAGAAACATTTTCAACACGAATGTTTACCGATTCTAGGTTATCGTCACGGTCATTGCAAGAAGTAGAAATTGTTGATAAAACAATGAGGAACAAGAGTAGCTTTTTCATACCAAATACGCTTTTATCTTCTAACGCTTTATCGCTCCATTTATTCTATCTAATAAAGACAGGCTCATTAGCTTTAACAGTATGGGCTTGGCTAAATTCATAACCGTCATAATCAAAAGACTTCAATCCTTCCATGGTATCTACGTTGTTATCTACAATATAGCGTACCATAGCGCCTCTCGCTTTTTTGGCAAAAAAGCTAATAACCTTTAATTTATCGTTCTTCCAATCTTTAAAAACAGGCGTAATTACAGGTACTTTTAAAGCTTTTTTATCCAGAACACTAAAATATTCATTACTTGCCAGATTAATGAACAATTCATCTTCTTCAAGTTCTGAGTTTAGATGGTTGGTTACTTCTTTCTTCCAAAATTCATATAGGTTCTTATTCCTGCCCACCTTTAATTGCGTACCCATTTCTAAACGATAAGGTTGTATTAAATCCAACGGTTTTAATATTCCATACAGACCAGAAAGGATTCTTAATTTATCTTGTAATTGTTCTATCTGAATATCTTGTAAACTGTAGGCATCTAAACCTTGATACACATCTCCATTGAAAGCAAAAACCGCGGGCCTTGCATTCTCTGTAGTAAACGGAGTGCTGAATTGTTGGTTTCGTTCCCAATTTAATTGCGCCAAATTATCGGATATAGACATCAACTCCATTAGGGCCTTTGGCTTTTTCTTGGCCAAAGTCTTATTTATTTTTTCTGCCTGTGCTATAAATTGCGGTTGACTGTAATGCGTAGTTGGCAAATTAGATTCAAAATCTAAAGATTTAGCTGGAGAAATAACAATTTTCATTGGAAATTATTTTTAATCAAAAATAACGGATAAAGCATCAATTAGAAACTTACTTCTAATGCTGTTTTAAATAGTACGATTAAATTTTCTTATGCTTTTAAATGTTGACTGTAACCTCTCCATTTTTCAATAGCTGCAACCATATCTTCTGGTATTGGAGAATCAAAATTGAGTTCTTTTCCCGTAACTGGATGCACAAAACCAAGTGTTTTGGCGTGTAATGCTTGCCTAGGCAACACTTTAAAGGTATTTTCTACAAACTGCTTGTACTTGGTAAAGGTAGTACCCTTAAGTACTTTATCGCCACCGTAACGTTCATCATTAAATAAAGTATGTCCTATATATTTCATATGAACACGTATCTGGTGGGTTCTTCCTGTTTCTAATTTACAAGACACCAAGGTTACGTAACCTAGCCTCTCCAATACTTTAAAATGGGTTACTGCTTCTTTCCCTTGGTCACCATCAGGAAAAACCATCATTTGCAGGCGGTTTTTAGGATTTCTGGCCAGGTGGCCCTCTATGGTCCCTTCATCCTCTTCTATATTACCCCACACCAAGGCAATATATTCTCTTTTAGAGGTTTTTTCAAAAAATTGATTGGCCAGGTGTGTCATAGCCTCTTCTGTTTTGGCAATAACCAATAAACCTGAAGTATCTTTATCTATACGATGCACCAAACCAGGCCTACCAGAACTATTATTAGGTAAAGATTCAAAATGATGCACCAAGGCATTTACCAAGGTACCCGAATAATTACCATGACCGGGGTGCACCACCATACCTGCCGGTTTGTTCACAACCATTAAATGGTCGTCTTCATAGACAATGTCTAAAGGAATAGCTTCTGGGGTAAGCAAATACTCGTAGGGTGGATGCTCAAACAAAACTTTAACCACATCACCAGCCTTAACTTTATAGTTTTGTTTTACCGTGGCACCGTTTACCCAAATATGGCCATCTTTTGCGGCTTGTTGAATTTTATTACGTGTAGCGTTTTCAATAAAGTTCATTAAAAACTTATCTACCCTTAACGGTTCTTGCCCTTTAGAAGCAACAAATTTATGGTGTTCAAATAAGTCGTCTTCTTGAGACGGACCAAATGCTTCTGTCTCCATTATTGAGAAGATTCAGATTTTATTATAGCTTCTTGTGGTACGGTCCCGTTACCACAAATTAATTCTACTTTGGAGGTTTTTGGTAATCTTTCACCTGGGCTTATATCTTTTCCTTTGTATTTGATTCGATAAACCATATCCTTTCCAATTTCGTCTACATAAGTAACCCGTTCCACATCCAGACCAACGGCACGCAACATGGAGCTAGCGTTTCTTCTGGTAACCTGTATAATTTGCGGAACAGAAACTTTCTTGTATCCAGATGGGTTTACGGTAAAGTAAATTTTTCTGTCTTGTTTAACCTTAGAACCCGCGGGCGGGTTTTGCTCTAATATAGAAAACCGAGGATATTCCGGATTATAGTCCGTAGAATCTAATACCTCATAACGCAGCCCCGTATCTTCTGCAGTTTTTCTCATTTCCATTACAGACATTTTAGAAAAATCTGGAACCTCTACAAACTCTCCATGATTGGTAGTACTTTTTAACCATCCCAAGGTTAAGAACACCAAAAGTACGATCAATATGGCGGCAATGGCCAATTGTATTAAAAATGTCTTGCTTTTAAGAAAGCTTAAAAAATCCTTCATCGGAAATTGTTTACGGGCAAATATAGAAAAACGCCCTGTTTTTTTATTTACTTTGGCTTTACATTAATAGTGAAGAATGAAAAAGAACATAGCCATTGTAATGGGAGGTTACTCTAGTGAAAAGGAAATTTCAAAAAAGAGTGGCTCAGTGGTTACCAAATTCTTAAGTAAAGAGAAATACAATGTTTACCCGGTATTGATAACCAAAAATAAATGGTATTACCTAGATGAGCTTGGTAATGAAAGTGAAATCAACAAGGCTGATTTTTCCTTGACTATAAACAATAGGCCATTACATTTTGATTGCGTATTCAATGCCATACATGGAACACCAGGCGAAGATGGTCTTTTACAAGCTTACCTAGAATTAATTGGTATACCTCAAACGGCCTGTAATTACTACCAAGCAGCTTTGACATTTAATAAAAGAGACCTTTTAAGTACCCTAAAACCCTATGGCATACCTTGTGCAACCTCTCTACCGTACAACAAAGGGGATGAGATAAATACATCAAAAATTCTTGATGTTGTAGGCCTACCTTGTTTTGTAAAAGCCAACAAAGCCGGGAGTAGCTATGGTATCTCTAAAGTTTATAAAGCAAAAGAATTACCCCAAGCAATAGAAAATGCATTACAAGAAGATGATGAAGTAATAATTGAATCGTTCTTAGACGGAACAGAAGTTTCCGTTGGTGTTATTACCTACCAAGGGGAAGTTAGGGTCTTGCCCATAACAGAAATAGTATCTGACAATGACTTTTTTGATTATGAAGCGAAGTATCAGGGAAAATCACAAGAAATTACGCCCGCTAGACTAACTGAAGAACAACACAAAACGGTAAGTGAGTTAGCACTTAAAATCTATAAAGTTTTAAAATTAAAAGGGTATACCAGGAGCGAATTTATTTTTGTAAACAACATACCCCATCTACTTGAAGTAAATACTACCCCTGGTCTTACGGAAGAAAGCATACTACCCCAACAAGCAAAGGTAGCAGGTATTAGTTTAGAAGAATTATTTGGTAGCGCAATAGAAGATGCGCTATTGAATAAATAAACCCTTAAATTTAACCAAACAGCAATTTAACTAAATGAGACGCGCAATATTTCCAGGTTCTTTTGACCCACTTACCTTAGGCCATTATGATATTATACAAAGAGGTATTACACTTTTTGATGAATTGATAATTGCTATTGGTATAAATGCACAGAAAAAATACATGTTCTCTTTAGAAGAACGCCAACAATTTATTTTAGAAGCCTTTAAGGACGAACCCCGTATTAAAGTACTAACCTACCAAGGCTTAACCGTAGATTTTTGTAAAGAAATAGATGCTAGTTTTATTTTAAGAGGACTTAGAAATCCTGCAGATTTTGAATTTGAAAAAGCAATTGCCCATACCAATAGAAAACTATCCGAAATTGAAACCGTATTCTTATTAACCTCATCTGGCAAGTCTTACATTAGCAGTTCTATTGTTAGAGATGTAATACGTAATGGTGGAGACTATTCTGGTTTAGTTCCAGATACCGTAAAATATACCGGTAATCTATAACTAACTGCTATTCAACCATAATTAACGCTTTTTCAGGGCAAAAAAAACAAAGAAGAACAAGAAACATCGTTTTTTTGCATATACACAACAATTAAAAAGCTATTAAGTAATAACTTTATATAATTGTAGGAAATTTCCTGTGTATTTGAATGCAAATCCCAACATATTGAACACTAAAGGTAGCATAAACACATACTCCATTAAGAGTTTACCTCTGTCTATGGCATTAATTAATAGTCAAGGCAAATTAGTAGAGGCAACCGATGAATGGGTCAGGTACCACGGATTCCAATTTGATAATATTAATGGGCAATCTATTTGTTCCTTACTTAAACAATACGCGGATAATGATTGGAAACAAGTGGTTGCGGAAGGTTTATCCGGTATAAGTAAACAAGGTATTACTAGAGGACCTAATAACAGCTTTTTCAAATGGAGTTTTTCCCCATGGTTTGACGAAAATCAGAATACTATTGGCACTATACATAAAGTAGATGATGTTACCCAAAAGACATTAAACGATATAAAGTACGATAAGCTAGACAACTTATTAAACTTGCAATCTGAAATATCTAAAGTAGGTTTTTGGGAATTTGATATAGATAATTACGCCATAAGTTGGTCACAAACAGCGAAGGAAATATTTGAAGTAGGGCCAGAGTTTGAGCCAACCGTAAAAAATACTCTAGAGTTCTACAGAAATAGTAAAGAAAAAGAAATAGTAAAGATGCTATTTAGAAATAGCTCTGAAATTGGTATTACCTGGCACGAAAAACTTAGGATTATATCTGCAAAAGGAAATAAAAAACATTTAAATGTAGCATGCCGCCCAATATATAGCCATGGTAAAATAATAAAATTAGTAGGCACCTTACAAGATATCACGGAACAGGTTAATTCTAAAGTAACCATAGAAGAGAATGAAAACCTTCTTAATACATTAATAGATAGTTTACCAGCCAGTGTTTTTATAAAAGATACCGAATCGAGAAAGATTCTTGTTAATAAACAGGAAGAGGAATTTATTGGATTACCTAAACAAGAGATTATAGGTAAAAATGACTTTGAACTTTTTGATGCGGAAATTGCAAAAACCTTTAGAGAGGAAGATTTAAGGGTCCTAAGCACCGGTGTTCCTATATTAGGTAAGCGAACCATTACAAAATTAAAAAGCGGCAAAGAATTAGCTCTTTTAACTTCAAAAATTCCCTTTGAAAATATTAAGGGAGAAATCAAGGGCATCATTGGTATTAGTTTAGATATATCAGATGTTATTCAAAAAGAAAGAGAGTTAAAACAGCTAATACAAGTAACTACTGTTCAAAATAACAAGCTTATAGATTTTGCCCATATCGTTTCCCACAATATACGTTCGCACTCAGCAAACATAACCATGCTCTTAAATTTCCTAAATATGGAAGAAGACCCTATAGAAACGAAGAATCTATTGGGTATGTTGGGAGAATCAGCTTCCGATCTGGCTGAGACTTTAGAGCATTTAAATCAGGTTTTGGTTATTAACCAACAATTAAAACTTGATAGGGAAATTGTTAATCTGCACGATTTAACCAACAAAGCTGCCACCCATCTTAAAGACCAACTAGATTTATCCCAGGCCAGATTAAACAATCAGGTTTCCGAAAACCTTTACCTAAAAACAGTACCCATTTATTTAGAAAACATTCTAATTCAATTTATTAGTAACGCCATAAAATACAGACGACCAAATACTACGCCACAAATAAGAGTTTATACCACTAGGGAAAATGGAAAAATAGTTATTCATGTAGAAGATAACGGTCTAGGTTTAAATTTAAATCAACATAAAGACAAATTATTTGGCATGTATAAAACATTCCATAACAATGCCGAAGCAAAAGGTATTGGATTATTTATTGCTAGAAACCAAGCAGAAGCAATGGGTGCCAAACTAGAGGTAAAAAGCAAAGTAAACAAGGGTTCAACATTTAGTATAATAATAGGACATGAAAAATAATTCCGTTTTCATTATAGACGACGATTTAATCACTGTATTTGGCTTAAAAAAGATATTAGAACGTATTTCTAAAGAGATTAAACCTACAGATTTCTGTAATGGGTCTGTTGCTCTGGATGCCATTAAGAGCCGCATAAAGGATGGTAGGCCCCTACCTTCTTTAATATTCTTGGATATTAACATGCCCATTATGGACGGTTGGACGTTTTTGGAAAATTTTTTGGAATTGCCCATTACCCAAAAAATCAATATAAAAATCATTACTTCTTCAATAGATATTGCCGATCGCAACAAATGGCAAGCATACGCTAAACAATCTGTGCATCAAATAGACTATTTAACCAAACCAATACATAAACTAGACATCAACGATTTGGCTGTACTAGAAATGGCATCCTAACTATTATTACTTACATTTACAGCTTCATTTTATGAGGCTTCTATGAAATCTAAGGTACTTTTAGGTGTATTTTTATCTTCTTTATTTCTAGTCAGTTGTAAAAAAGACCCGGAGAAAGAAAAATTAAACTTTTCCACAAAGTTTGAATTAAGTAACGGTTTAGAAACAGCTACTTATGAAGAAACAATTTCTTATTATCTAAGGTTAGCAAAAGATTACTCAGAAATCAATGTACAAAACATTGGAACTACAGATTACGGGCTACCTTTACATCTAGTCACCTTTAACCCAGATGCCAATTTTAATTTTGGAAAAATAAGGGAAGACAAGGCCATTCTTCTTATAAATAATGGTATCCATCCAGGCGAAAGTGATGGCATAGACGCTACAATGATGCTTTTTAGGGATTTAGCAATAGGGAAATTAAAAGCGCCCAAAAATACGGTTATTACCGCCATTCCTGTTTACAATGTTGGCGGAATGCATAATAGAAACTCACACTCCAGAGCCAACCAAAACGGCCCACTAAGCTACGGTTTTAGAGGCAATGCCTTAAATTATGATTTGAATAGGGATTTCATAAAAATGGACACGAAAAATGCTGCAACTTTCGCTAGTATTTTTCACATGGTAAAACCAGATGTTTTTGTAGACAATCATGTAAGTAATGGTGCAGATTACCAATACACTTTAACACATTTATTTACACAGCATAATAAATTGGGGAATGAACTTGGCATGTATTTAGAAACGGAACTAAAAACCCAATTGGAAGACAGTTTGCAGCACAAAAATTGGGACATTACCCCTTATGTAAATGTATTTAATAGACCACCAGAAACCGGTTTTAGCCAATTTTTAGATAATCCCAGATACTCTACTGGTTATACCACCCTTTGGAACACTTTAGGACTAATGGTAGAAACCCATATGCTAAAGCCCTATAAAAAACGGGTAGAAGGTACTTATGCCTTAATGGAGCAATTAATTTCTATTACCGATAAAGACTACGAAAAAATTAAAAAATTAAAAGCTGAAACCTTTAAAAGCCAAATTGAACAGAAAACATACTTTTTAAATTGGACGGTAGATACCACAAAAACTAGTGCATTACAGTTTAAAGGTTATAAAGCAGATACAATTGTAAGTGCAATTACCGGTAAGAATAGATTAAAATATGACCGTTCAAAACCAGAGACATATTCTGTTAAATACCAGAACAATTACATACCAAAAGATACCATAAGTGTACCAGATGCATATATTTTACCAAAGAGCTACACGGAAGTTTTGCAAAGATTAAAACAAAACAATGTACAGCTAAAAGAGATAAAAAAAGATACCACCTTAACTGTTGAGACCTACCGGATAGAAGACTACAAAACTTACGGTACGGCTTACGAAGGGCATTACCCGCATTACAATACCCGTGTATCTACTATAGTGGATACCATAACAGCTAAAAAAGGAGATTTTTTAATTGCCACTAAACAAGATGCATTTAGGTATTTGGTTGAAACCCTAGAACCCATAGCGGTTGATTCCTTTTTTAATTGGAATTTCTTTGACACCGTTTTACAACAAAAAGAAGGGTTTTCCCCCTATGTTTTTGAAGATACGGCATTGGAGATTTTTGAAAAGGATAGTTTGCTAAAACAGGGATTTGAACAAAAAAAGGCTACGGATACCATCTTTGCTTCAAATTGGTACGCACAATTGGATTTTATCTTTAAAAGGTCTACATATTATGAGAAGGCTCATTTAAGGTATCCAATAGTTAGGATTACCAACAACCTATATAGTCTAGAGGGTCTCGTATATTGAGTTTTCCTCAAATAACAATTTGATATTTTCATAGGTGTTCTTAAGTGCTTTTTTGCCTTTTTGAACTCCTTTCCATTTAACTTTAGTAATACCCTCTTCTTGCTGTGGCACTAGTTTACCATCAAAAGAAGAGTACATAGCATACCAATAGACAACTTTGAGCTTGTATTTACCTTTTCTTACGAAAACGTGATAGGTTATCTGAAGAAAATCACCCAACTCAAGACCGCTAATACCAGTTTCTTCTTCAACCTCCCTAATTGCAGCAGCTTCAATGGTTTCGCCTTTATCCAATTTACCCTTTGGCAAATCCCATTTCTTATTTCGTTTTATAAACAAAACCTTGTTTTTGGCGTTTTTGACCACACCACCCGCTGCTAAAACAATAGGAACATCTTTAGCAAATGTATTCAACACGTCTCCCTTGGGATCAAAAAGGAAAGCTCCAGAGCTATTTTTTTGAAAAAACCCATCTAGTACATTTTTTAAATTGATTTCTTCAATATCATAAACGTTTTCTTGCACTAGAGGCCTTTTATTTGTTAGATAAAGAGGTTTCTCATTTACAAAAACTTTATACATTTGCTCTATGATTTTGGATAAAAATAGTGCCAAGAAAACGGCAGAATTGTTGCTGCAAATTAATGCAATTAAATTGAGCCCAGAAAATCCTTTTACGTGGGCTTCTGGCTGGAAATCTCCTATCTATTGTGACAATAGAATAATCTTGTCTTACCCAAAAATACGCAATTATGTGCGTGAAGAATTGGCTAAACAAGTAGAGAAACTTTACGGTAAACCAGATGTTATTGCTGGGGTTGCCACTGGCGCCATTGGCGTTGGTATATTGGTAGCAGAGGCATTGGGCCTGCCTTTTATTTATGTTAGGCCAGAACCAAAATCCCATGGTAGGCAAAACCAAATAGAAGGGCAGCTTAACCCAGGACAAACGGTTGTAGTTATAGAAGATTTAATCAGTACCGGTAAAAGTAGCCTAAATGCAGTAAAAGCATTAAAAGAAGCAAAAGCGGAAGTTAAAGGAATGGTTGCCATTTTTTCATATGGCTTTAGTGCCGCCGCTGAAAATTTCTCTGAAAGCGGATTAGAGCTGCATACGTTGAGTGATTACGCACACCTTATAGAGCAAGCTTCTGATACACATTATATAAAAGAAGAACAACTACAAACATTATTGCAGTGGCGGGAGAACCCAGCTGAATGGAAAACTGAATAAAATGCATATAGAGACACCCAAGAAAACCGTAAATCAAGACAATAAAACTGTTTTTGAATTTCTTTCTGACGTTAAAAATTTTAAAGTTTTAATGCCAGATAATATAGATAAATTTGAGGTTTTGGATGACCAAACCTTCAAATTTGCCCTTAAGGGAATGCCAGAAATTATTTTAAGGCTTAAAGAAAAAACACCTAATTCAAAAGTAGTACTGGGAGCTGCAAGTGATAAGCTTCCGTTTACCCTTACAGCAGTTATAGCAGAACCTGCGGCAAATACTAGCGAAGTTGGTTTAAGCTTTGAAGGAGAATTTAACGCTATGATGGCTATGATGATTAAAAAGCCTATCAGTAATTTTATGCAAACCTTGACAGATAATCTTGAAAAAATAGGTCAATAAAGTAATCTAAGCTCCTTAAACGCTATTTGAATTTCGGATTCATCTTCTTTAAGGAGTTTTAATTTTCCACTTCTTGCAACTCCAAGAATCATAGCATTACTAATTTTCCCTTCCCCATCTTCAAAGGCAGACACCTTGTTTATCCTAAACAATTGTTGTTCGTATACTTTCAAAAGCGCTAAGTAATTCTCTTTGGGATATTCTAGAAATCTTCTTTTTACGGCTTTAATCAATTCTCCTAAAATTATTTCAAGGTTAAAATCCGTACCAACAAGGGTTTTTAGTGAGGTAACATTAGACATTTCACCAAAATTAGTTTGGTTTACATTTAAACCAATCCCCATAATTGATTTATCTATTACAGGTCCCTTAAACTGATTTTCAGTAAGAATCCCACAGATTTTTTTATTCCCTGCCATAATGTCGTTTGGCCATTTTACGGTTACAGGAACAATTGTCATGCTTTTCAATACGTCTACTATAGACAAAGAAACAATGGCGTTTAGGTAAAAAAAGTCCTCAGGCGCCAAGGCCAAACCAGACCTTAAAACACTAAACGTTAAGTTTTTACCAGGCTCTACAAGCCATTGGTTGCCCATTTGTCCTCTCCCTTTGGTTTGGTTTTTAGCCCAAACCACGGTGTAATCTGCCGTAAATCCGTTGACCAAGAGCTCTTTTAAATACAGATTTGTAGAAGCAGTGGCATCAAGTTTGATTAATTGCATACTGTGTTGTCCTAATATGTTTCAATGTTATGTTAAAAACACAATTGGACAAAACAAAAAAATAATAACTTTGTAAAAATTTTAAAATTATTGGATGCAGGGAAACAAAACCAATGCAGATGAACTTATTGCCTTAATTATTGCTGGGATAGAAGAAGTAAAAGGACTGGATATTAGTTTATTGGATTTAAGGGATATTGAGAATACGGTCTGCGATTATTTTGTTATTTGCAATGGTACATCCAATACCCACGTTAACGCTATAGTCTCTTCCATTCAAAAAACCGTAAGTAAAGCTTTAAAAGACAAACCTTGGCATGTAGAAGGCTCTGACAATGCCGAATGGGTTTTAATGGACTATGTAAATGTGGTTGTACATGTTTTCCAGAAACATGTAAGAGAATATTATGATATAGAAGGTCTTTGGGGAGATGCCAAAGTAACTTTAGTAGAGAGCAGCTATAATTAAAAAAGAAAATGGCTAAAGACAATAATCCAAACACACCCAAAAAACCCCGTTTTAGTTCTTGGTGGATATATGGTGTTATCATCGCCCTTATTTTGGGCTTTCAATTTTTTGGTTCGGCAACTTTTTCCAATACGGAAAAAACGACCACCTCAGAAATGCAAGAATTTTTACGTAATGGAGACATTAGTAAAATAGTAATCATAACCAATACCAGAAAGGCTAAAATCTTTCTAACGGATGAAGCATTAAAAAAAGATGTACATAAGGGAGTTTCTGAAAAATCCTTACTGCCTTCTACAGGTATGGTGCCGCAGTACATCTTAGATTACGGTGACTTGCAAATATTTCAAAATGAAATTACCGAAATCAAAAAAGAGAATAACCTAGACACTATTGTTGAGTTTGATACGGAGTCTAACATATTTGGGGATATTATCTTATCCTTGATACCGTTTATTCTTATCATTGGTATTTGGATATACCTTATGCGTAGAATGTCTGGCGGTGGTGCTGGTGGTGCTGGTGGTCAAATATTTAATATTGGAAAGTCTAAGGCAAAGTTATTTGATGAGAAAACAGACACTAGAACTTCCTTTAAAGATGTAGCCGGTTTAGAAGGTGCCAAAGAAGAAGTACAAGAAATTGTTGAGTTCCTTAGAAACCCAGACAAATATACCTCACTAGGTGGTAAAATACCTAAAGGCGCCCTTTTGGTGGGCCCTCCGGGAACAGGTAAAACTCTATTGGCCAAAGCCGTAGCTGGGGAAGCAAAAGTGCCATTTTTCTCTTTATCCGGTTCAGATTTTGTAGAAATGTTCGTAGGTGTAGGTGCATCTAGGGTTAGAGATTTATTTAAACAAGCCAAAGATAAATCGCCAGCAATAATTTTCATCGATGAAATTGATGCCATAGGTAGAGCCCGTGGTAAAAACAATTTTACTGGTTCTAATGATGAACGCGAAAACACATTAAACCAGTTACTTACAGAAATGGATGGTTTTGGCACCAATACCAATGTTATTGTGCTAGCAGCAACCAACCGTGCAGATGTGTTGGATAAAGCATTAATGCGTGCTGGCCGTTTTGATAGACAGATTTATGTAGACCTACCAGACATTCGTGAGCGTAAAGAAATCTTTGAAGTACACTTAAGACCTATTAAAACAGCAGAGACACTAGATTTAGATTTCCTTGCTAAACAAACCCCAGGTTTTTCGGGTGCGGATATTGCTAATGTATGTAACGAAGCTGCCTTG
This sequence comes from Croceivirga radicis, assembly GCF_002072105.2. Classification (GTDB taxonomy): domain Bacteria; phylum Bacteroidota; class Bacteroidia; order Flavobacteriales; family Flavobacteriaceae; genus Croceivirga; species Croceivirga radicis. The sequence continues at coordinate 47,220 of NZ_MTBC01000012.1, read as the reverse complement.
ATCGCTGCTCGTAAAGAACGTAAAGCGGTAACCAAGCAAGATTTTCTTGATGCCGTAGACCGTATTGTTGGTGGCTTAGAGAAGAAAAACAAAATTATTACTCCAGAAGAGAAGAAAACTATTGCTTACCACGAAGCAGGGCATGCTACCGTAAGTTGGATGACAGAACATGCGGCTCCACTGGTTAAAGTTACCATTGTACCAAGAGGACAGTCTTTGGGCGCTGCTTGGTATTTGCCAGAGGAGCGTTTAATAGTTCGCCCAGAGCAGATGTTAGATGAGATGTGCGCCACCATGGGTGGTAGAGCCGCAGAAAAGGTAATGTTCAATAAAATTTCTACCGGTGCCCTTTCAGATTTGGAAAAAGTAACCAAACAAGCTAGAGCCATGGTTACCATATATGGGTTGAATGATACCTTAGGAAACATAACATACTATGATTCTTCAGGACAAAATGAATATGGTTTTTCTAAACCATATAGCGAAGAGACAGCTCAAAAAATTGATACGGAGATATCAAAAATAATAGAAGAGCAGTACCAAAGAGCAATAAAATTACTAGAAGACAACAAAGACAAACTAACAGAATTGGCTGAGCGTTTGTTAGAGAAAGAAGTTATTTTTAAAGACGATTTGGAAAAAATCTTTGGTAAGCGTCCTTTTGATAAGGTAGAGGAAGAAGTAAAGGTTGAAGAAATAAAACCGTCAGAAGACCAATCTCCGGAATAAAAAAATAAGATTTATAAATACTAAGTTTTTCATTTACCCAAATGCATTAGCTTAACAAACAGTATTTTTTGACCACTTTGTATGGGTATATTTGGCAAACTATTTGGAGGCGGTAAAAAGGTTCCTAAAGAAACTTTAGAAACTAGAGGGGAACACATGCCCGACCTTAAAATTCCTGCCGATGAAAAGTTTACCATATTTTTTAAAAAAAATGGTGGCAAATTTGTTTACTGTGAAGATTTTGAGGAAGTAGAAGAAGGACTCAAAAACATAGTTGAGGAAAACGCTTGGCACGATCAAAAGTTTTTAACTTTAGATAAGAGAATAAACGAGCGCTTTATAACCAACAACATAAGCTTTACAGATAAGCCCAAGGAGAGCGAGGTGTTCTTTACCACTTGCGAACATTTAATTGCCCACGATGGTTCCGTACTTGTTTGCTCCAATCAGATAATGGAAAAAAAGCTAAAAGAGCTACCTTCTAACCTGATTATTTTTGCCACAACCAGCCAAATGGTAGAGAATATTAGCGAAGGGCTAAAAGTTATTAAAAAGCGGTATCCCAACAGGTTGCCTGATAACATAACCACTATAAAGCACTTTGTGCCATCTGCCGAAAATAAAGACGATTTTCTTTCTTATGGTAGTACATCAAAAAATGTATATCTTTTATTGTTAGAAGATTTATAATTCCATGAAAGAACTTTTACGCAGATCCCTAACTGGGGTGGTTTATGTTTCCCTTTTGTTAGCGGCTATTTTTTTAAACAGTGATGCGTTTGATTTCTTGTTCATGGTGTTTGGACTAGGATGTATCTATGAGTTTAAACGATTACTAAAAATTAGGCGTTACTACGTATTTGTTGCATTTCTAGGATTGTGGTGGCTCTACATTTATTTTATAAAATCTATTTTACCGGTATACGCGCTTCTTGCCTTAACCCTAATTACCAATATCTTACTACTAGGCTATCTGTTTTCTGGTAAGCACAAGGTATTTACAGCATTACAAAAGTTCTTAATAGCTCTATTTTACATTGGTAGTGGTTGTATTTTTCTAACCATGATACCATACCGGTTAGAAGGCTTTGAAAAAATACTGATAATGGGAGTTTTTGTAATTATTTGGGTTAACGACTCTTTTGCATATCTTGTAGGTAAGAGTATTGGAAAAAATAAACTTTTCCCTTCTATTTCTCCTAAAAAAACAATTGAAGGTTCACTTGGAGGTCTTATTTTTGCAGTATTAGCAGGTTACCTAATATCCAGGTTTGATGCATCCATCTCTACAGTAGAATGGCTAATTTTAGCAATGGTACTGGTAATATCAGGTAACTTGGGAGATTTATTGGAATCTAAATTTAAACGCAGTGCTGGCGTTAAGGATAGTGGTGCAATTTTACCTGGTCATGGTGGTATTTTAGACCGCTTGGACAGTTTGGTTTTTGCTGCACCGTTTGCTTACGCAACACTTACAATTTTCTCATATGTTTCATAAAGAGGGACAAAAGATTATCTTTTTTACGTTTTTCCTAGTCGTGGCCGGTATTGTTGCCAGTGAATATCTAATACCTATAGACTGGCTAAAACTAGTGGTACAACTAGTACTATTTGTAGTCCTTATTTTAATCCTACAATTTTTTAGAAATCCTAAACGTAGGGTTACCCCTTCTTTTGATGAGTTACTTGCTCCAGTAGATGGTAAGGTGGTAGTTATAGAAGAAGTAGAAGAACCAGAATATTTTAAAGACAAAAGAAGGCAGGTGTCTATTTTTATGTCGCCAACCAATGTTCATGTAACCCGTTATCCTGCAAGCGGGGTAATTACTTTTTCTAAATATCACCCAGGAAAATATTTGGTTGCCTGGCATCCAAAAGCAAGTACGGATAACGAACGTACAACCGTAGTCTTAAAAACCCCAAAATTTGGTGAGGTGCTTTACCGCCAAATAGCTGGTGCTCTTGCTAGAAGAATTGTAAACTATGCCACCAAAGGAGACCAAGTAATACAAGGTGAGGACGCTGGTTTTATTAAATTTGGTTCTAGGGTAGATTTGTTTCTACCGTTAGATGCAAAGGTTTGTGTTAAGCTTAATCAAAAAGTTGTTGGTGCGCGTACTTGTATTGCTATGTTAGGCGATAAGGATGAGTAAAAAGGACTTACATATTGCGTTTGAAGAAGCTGTCAATTACGTAAATAGCTATACAGAGCCGCTTCCTGCAGATTTATTACTTAAATTATACGCCTACTACCGTATTGCCAACAAAAATTTTAATCACCCAGGCAGTAGAACACCCTTAATTAATGCTTTTAAGGCAAATGCACTTATACAGGCGCAAAAAGTAACCCCTAAAAAAGCTATGGAAAACTATATTGAGCTGGTTAATACCGAGATTAAATCGAGATAAGCCTAAGTTAATTCTGTATCTGAATTGGTTGGTAATCTGTAATTAGATTTGAAATAAAAGTATAAAGCCGAAATTATACTAATTATAAAATATAGGAAAATCAATACCACACCAACTTCTAAATGTTGTTTTAGTCCAAACCAATCATTGGTTAAATAAATAAACCCTAAACCAACTACTCCTCTTACTACCTCAATAAAGGCACCGTAATTTTGCTGATCCATGATACTGGTATAAGCAAATATTCCTATAAAGATAAATGCCGCCATGTAAAAAAGATTTGGAAATCCAATAGTTTCAAAATTAGAAAACATATATAGCAACAATATGGTGTGGGTCAACAATTGAAAAATGGCATAAGCCTTCATCTCAAAAGACGAATCTGAATCGTATTTCTTAAAATTATATACATCTTCAATTCCAACAATTGGATATTTCTCAACAACATCTGCTGGTCTCCATCCAGTAGGCATAAACCAAATCCTTAAACGGTCCCACCAATTTCGTGTTCTAAACGCATCTAAACACATTCTCCAAAAATGCTGAAAGTTTATAAGTACAGGGTTCCACGTACCCGCAGGTTTTAAGACACCATATTGCGGTGGCACATCTTCCAATTCTTCTTGGAACGTGCCAAACAATCTATCCCAAACAGATAATATCTGTCCTAAATTCTTATCTATATACTCTGCATTTATAGCGTGGTGCACCCTATGTTGGGAAGGAGTCACCAACACATATTCTAACCAACCTAATTTACCAATGTGCTGGGTATGGTACCAAAATTGGGCAAACAGATGTATTGGCGCCAAAATAGCAATAACTTGATTGGGAACACCTAGCAACGCCGCAGGTATGAGTAATAATGCATAATAACCAATTAGGTTGGCTATAGGTTGCCTTAGGGCACACGCTAAATTGAACTCTTCACTGCTATGATGTATTACGTGCTGATTCCAAAAAATATTAATATGATGGCTTAATCTATGGTTCCAATATCCCGCAAAATCAATAGCAATAAAGGCCATCACCCATACCAACCAAGTGTTCTTAATTTCAATAAGAGCCAAATGTTCCAACAAAAAAGGATAACTAATAAGTATTACTACCAAACCCAAAGAGTCTTTAATAATATTTGTTAAACCAGAACTAAGACTGCTAACGGTATCTAAAACCGTATATTTTTGGTTTTTTACCACATAACCGTATAAAATTTCTAAAAGTACCAACCCTACAAAAAATGGGATCGCGTATAAAAGTGCAGTTGCGTACGTTTCCATAGTACTTTAAATATACTAAATCTTAAACATAAAGAATTATTGAACCTTTAGTATGAAACCTTGACCATGTACATTTTCAATAGAAATATTAGCATCTGATTTTAGATAAGACCTAAGCCTAGTTATGAACACATTTAAACTCTTTTTATTAAAATAAGAATTCTCGCCCCACAACTTAATCAATATATCCCTATGGGTACAAAGATTATTTTTATTGCTAACTAAAATCTTTAAAAGCTCATTCTCCCTTTTGGTCAAATTGACTTCACTCTTTATTGTATCGTTGGTTAGTTTTTGATTACGATAGTCGAGTTTAAAATCTCCTACAGTTATTATTTCTTCTGTAGTACCAAGAAAATCATTGGTATAGATACGAGAAAAAATGGAGCGTATCCTAACCAAAAGTTCCTCTTCGTCTATGGGCTTTTTGAGGTAGTCTATAGCACCTAAAGAAAACCCTTTTAATACATCTATTTTCATAGCTTTAGAGGTTAGAAACAAAAAAGGTAAGTTGGCATACTTTTCCTTAATTTTTGTGGCAAGCGTAAAGCCATCCATTACGGGCATCATAACATCTAGAATAACCAAATCTGCAGTTTGATGACTTAAATAATCCAAAGCTTCCTGCCCATTTTTGCACCAATGCACCGTAAAACCTTTCATCCCTAGGTATTCACTTAACAAATAACCTAAAGCTTCCTCATCTTCTACCAATAAGAGTTTAGCTTGCTCAACTTTCATTCAAAGGAATTTTAATTGTTACTGTAGTTCCTATATTTTCTTTACTATCCAAAATTATTTTACCGTTATGCTTTTTTACAACGGTATACGCATAGTTTAAACCAAGACCAAATCCTTTTACCCCATGCAAATTACTTTGGTTACCCCTATAGTATTTTTGGAAGACCTTATGAATATCCTTTTGCGGTATACCAATACCATTGTCTTTAACTCGAATAATCAAATGGTTGTTCTTTTTAAAAGAGTTTAATTCAATTATTGGATTCTCGGCATATTTTTTTGCGTTATCCAAGAGGTTTTTGATTGTATTCTCTAAATGAAAAGCTTCACCTAAAATCGTATAATCAGAATCTACTAAATTAAAAGTAAAACCAACCTGCTCCAAAGACACCAACGCCTCAAATTCTTTGCATAGTTTTTCTAGAACCGGCTTAAAATCTAAAGGTTTTAATTGAAAAACATTTTTTTTTCTATCCATAGATGCCAGTTCCAAAACCTTATCAATATGGCTACCTAACCGTTTGGTTTGTTGCGTTATAATATTTAAAAAAGTTTTATCACCACCCTTAGTTTTCTCTTCTAGAATTTTGGTAGCAAGCTGTATGGAATATACGGGTGTTTTTAATTCATGGGTAAGGTTATTTATAAAATCGTCCGTATTCGCAATAATTCGCTGCTGCCAATAAAATGTTCTAAACCCCCAAATAGTAATTAAAAAGATACAGACTAAAAAAATTAGACTTGGCAAGGTTAACCCATTAAGCTTAGAGAGAAAATAGCGATTTAAGTTTTTGAATTTTAAATTTAAATACACCCTCTCCCCTAGCACTTCTGGTATATAGCCCTCTAAAGCCATATTGTAATCATAGATTTTTACATCCTTGTTAAACTGTTTATTGGAATTTAAATAGACATTGGATTCTTTACTTTTTAGTTGATATACAAAAGCAGCATCAATTCCATTTTTCTCTAGCTTGTCCTTAAGGAAACCTTCAAAAAACAAATGTGCGGATTGCGATAAAGAATCTGGGGTAGTAGTAAAAAACGTAGTGTCTTGCTGTACCGCACTGGCAATTAGATAGGTTAGTTTATTCTCATAACGTAATTCTTCTTTGATTGCTTTAGAGGCTGTTTCTACCTTTTTAGCAAATTGTACACTTGCTAAATTTAAGCCTATACCCAAGTATTGATATTGTACAATTGCCAAACCAATGAGCGAAATAACAAATACAGCTATAAGAAGGGTCTTTTTATTCATTGCTTGCTAATTAAATTAAAATTAAACAGATAGTAATTCAATTTTCAACTTAATTACCATTTTTAATCTTTCATTAATCTTTGTTATACAACCGTTATCCTAATCTTGAAGACTTCCCAATTAACTTTGTCACAAGTTTAGTTTATTAGAATTTAAAGAAATATAAGTGGCCGGTTCTCCCGGCCATTTTTAATCTAGCCACAAATGAAAACCGCAACCAGCCAAACCACCCTTTTCCTATTGCTAATTATTTTTAATTTCCAATTAATAAACGCACAAGGCTGTGTAGCCATAAGACACTTTTCCTCTTGTGTAGGAAACGCATTGGAAAATAATCTTTTAGGACCGGGCGATATACAGATAGGCTCCAATTATCGGTATTTTAAATCGTTTAGGCATTTTAGAGGAACGGAAGAAGAGGCAGATAGGGTTGCCAATGAAACCGAAGTGGTGAACAACGCTCATGCTTGGGATTTCTTTATTACTTATGGTATTACGGATAGACTTTATGCTAGTGCTACGTTGCCTTTTGTTATTAACACACGGTCCTCTTTATACGAACATGGAAGAAATGAAAGAAACACTACATTTTCTAGAGGTCTAGCAGATGTACGCTTGGGTGTAGGCTATTGGGTATTTAATCCAGCAAACAATCCAAACGGTAATTTAGCCTTAGGGTTAGGTGTTAAACTGCCTACTGGTAATTATAATGCTTCTGATATTTTCTACAATGTTGGGCCAGAGGGGTCTCCACAAGTAAGGCCCGTAGACCAAAGCATACAACCTGGTGATGGTGGCTTTGGTATAACCTTAGACTTTCAACTCTATAAAAAAATCTTTACTGATTTCTACCTTTACGCTGGTGGATTCTATTTAATAAATCCAAGAGAAACTAACGGAACCAGAACACTTAGGGAAACCCTGTCACCTATTTTGGAAAACGAAGCCATTATGGCCGTCCCAGACCAATTTTCTAGTCGTTTAGGCTTAAGTTATGCCATTTCTCCTTTGTTTTCCACTTCTTTAGGAGCACGTTTTGAAGGCATACCGGTAAAAGATTTAATGGGTGGCAACAAAGGTTTCAGAAGACCAGGAAATGTACTTTCACTAGATCCTGGTTTAGCATACATGGCAAATAACCTATCCATCAACCTTAATGTACCTATTGCCCTGCGTAGGGATAGACCCCAAAGCGTAACCGATTTAGAGACGCAAATGGCAACCGGAAACCCTAGAAATGGAGATGCCGCTTTTGCAGATTACGCCATTAACCTAGGCATAACCTTTCGTTTACCTAATAAAAAGGAAATCAGCACACCAGATGTACAAAGTCCATTTTAAGTGGTTAACTTAAACGTTGCAACATCTGCGATGGTAGTTAAATCTGGAAGTTTTTCAGATTTTGGGTAACAATATACCGCTTTGGAATTCGCCTTGCTCATGTTCCGTACCGCCTCAGGTAATTCCTTTTCGTCTCTTTCTGGGTTAATTGGGCAATTGACCAAAAAGGGGTAACAATCTGCACCAGTAAAATTAAAAATGTTCATACTAATTCTTAACTCTCCTTTTTCGTCTTTATACGATTGTAGTTGATCTACTCCTGGCTTTTCAATTATATGGGTTAAAAAGCTATTTTCATCAATAGCTAAGACAGCAAATTTGGCTAGCTTTTCGTCATCAAAACCAAGTCCGTGCCCACTATATGCAATTATGGCATGGGGTGCCTTGCGCTCTGCCTTTAATAGTTTAAATACCGCTGTAGAATACAAATTATCCCCATTACAAACCGTAAAACTATTTTCTTTTAAAATAGGATATTGATCCATACACTGCTGCAACGCATCTGCCGTTCCTAAAGGTTTTTTTCTTGTAGGTGGAATATGTTGAATGGCAAACTGCACGGTTAAACTACTAAAGCCAGGCTCATCTTTATAGGTTTCTAAAAATCTATTGAACCCACTTGTATCTTTTGAAGTTATAAGATAAATATGAGTAATACCTGCGGTTATGGCATTCTTAATTAGGTAATACAACAAAGGCTTTCCATTCTCGCCTAAAGGGATAAGACTCTTATGTAAATCTCTAGCAGCATCTAATACCGTTTTAGAAACTGTTGCATTTGCGAGACTATTTTTCATTCTAGATGAAGCGCCCCCGGCCATTATTACCAAACTTGAATTTTCCATTATCCCTTTTTAGTTAAAGTTACCTCATATGCGTTTTTAGCACCAGCATTTTTAAAAGCCGCTATAACGTCATCTTTTGTATTACTATTTACCATAGCAACCATACAGCCACCACCGCCAGAACCAATTGTTTTAGTCCCAATTGCTCCTGCTTCTAACGCGGCTTGCATCATGCTATGCATTTCTTCTGGTGTGTTTTGAATACGCTCGTAAAGATTTTTTTGGTGTGCATTCATTACCGTTGCCAGTTCCTCTAGATTTGAATTTGGTTCACCTAATAATTTTTTAGCCCTTTTGGTTAGTTGGTAATTATGAATTGCAGCGTACCAATGATTTTGATATTCTTTAGAGACAAGGTGTTTAAACCTTTCATAATCTTCTAAAGTAGATCGTAGTATATTGAAATTAGGATTTTTCTGTTGCACTTCTTTAATGGCATTTTCTTGATAAAACCTACCATTTTTAAGCACACTCATAGTTTGCTTTTTTAAACCAGATTCCGCTACTACTAATTGTCCTAAATTTCCGGCAAGAACTTCACTTTTACCGGTTGCTGTATCTATGTAGATTAAATCTTGTTGGGCAATAGTATATTGGTCCATTAAGCCACCTGGATTGTTAAAATATTCCACCTCAACTTCATAAGCCCAATGTCCTATTTCAAAATCAGAAACCGGCGGTGGTTTTTCTTGAATGGCTACTAAAAAGCGAATCCATGCAATGGTCAATGCAGAAGAACTAGAAAGCCCAGCATTAACAGGTATATCACCCCAAATTTTAATGGAATACCCTTGCTGAAACTTTAATCCTTTTTGTTTTAAAACAGCTAATGAAGCCCTTAAGAAATCGCCGTTTTTTACGTTATAACCATCTTCATCTATGGCAATTGAAACAACTTCGTTAATATCCAACAAATCCAATCTAAATGAATTTAATTGGTTGGGAATTGCTTCTAGATTAATATATCTATTAATTGCACCCGCTATTACGGGTAAACTTAAATAATCTTGATGGTCTCCAAAAAAACATACCCTAGCAGGTACTTTTATTTGAATCATTTTATGGCTTAAGTTATAATTGATAAAGGTAACGTATTCTTCCAACTACCCCTGGTAAAATCTGGAAAAGCTTGTGGCATACCCTCTTCGGAAACCGACTTTTCGCTCAATGGAGCAACGGCACTCCAGAAACAACCTTCGTACACATTTTGGTCTAAAGGAATACCTTGCTGTAAACACTCTACTATACGGTACATCATAATACCATCCATACCACCGTGACCACTGTTTTTAGCCGTTTCATTTAGTCTTTTATAAAGTGGATGGTCATATTTATCATAAACCGCCTGTAATTTTTCTCCTTGTACCCAAGTATGATGGTCATCCGTGATACCCAACACACCACCTTCTAAGGCAACTCTTGTAGGAAAACCAGCTAAAGCCCCCTTAACTCCTTGAATTAAATTAAGTCTTGAATATGGTCTTGGACTTGTTTCATCCCATTGTACCAAAACCGTTCTACCCAATTGGGTCTTGATGATGGATGTATTGATATCTCCACCCTCAAAATTTAATTGATTCCATTTATGATTTGCAGGATAGTTTTCTTTGGCATACATGCTACGACCTATTGAAGGACTCGAGTAACTTACTAAACTTTTAAAAGTATCTACTCCCCTGCCTAAATTCATATACTGGGCCACAGGACCCAAACCATGTGTAGGATATAAATTTCCATTTCTTTTGGCGTAATGATGCGTTCGCCAAGAACCCGTACCTCGCTCTTGTTCTTCCATTTGCCAACGCAGCTCGTGTATGTAAGCCGCTTCCGCATGTAACAAATCACCTAACAGACCTTGCCTAACCATGTTTAGGAACAACAATTCGTCCCGGCCATAGTTTACGTTTTCCATCATCATACAGTGCTTTTTGGTTTGCTCACTGGTATCCACAATATCCCACATTTCTTTTAGGGTAACGGCAATAGGAACTTCAACAAAAGCGTGTGCACCTTGTTTCATGCTCTCAATCGCCATAGGCGCATGATTGGCCCAATTGGTCGCTATAAAGACCACGTCTGGTTTTATATCTTGCAACATAGTTTTCCATCTGTCTTCATCACCCCAATATAATTTGCAATTTTTGCTATTTGTAGCACCAACAACTTCAGTTAACCAACCTAATTTTTCATTTACCAAGTCTTCATACAAATCGCTAATAGCAACTACCTCTGTATTAGGCAAACCTGCAAAAAACTTTAAATGTGTTCCACCCCTAGCACCAACTCCAATAAAAGCAGCACGTACTATATTTAGGGGTGGAGCGGCAAAATCTCCCATATATGTTGAAGACAGAGGCCTAGTGCTTTGTGCGTTAATAGGATTAGTCAAAAAAGAAGAAACCCCAACGGCAGCAGATGCCATTGAGGTTTTTTGAATAAACTTTCTACGATTTATATTTTTCATGCTTTTAAATGCTCTTTAAAAAAATTAATGGTCCTACCCCATGCCAATTCTGCAGCTGGCTCATTATACCTTGGTGTAGATGTGTTATGAAAACCATGATTTACATCTGGGTAAACAAAAGCTTCGTATGGTTTGTTATGTTTTTTTAATGCTTCTTCATAAGCAGGCCAGCCCGCATTTACGCGTTCGTCCAATCCTGCAAATTGAAGCATTAAAGGCGCATTTATTTTGTCTATATCTTCTTTAGGCTGCCCTCCATAAAATGGAACAGCAGCTGCCAAATCTGGTACATTAACGGCCATCATGTTAGAAATCCATCCGCCAAAACAAAAGCCGACTACACCTATTTTTCCAGAGCAATCTTCATGGTTTTTAAGATAGTCAAAAGCAGCGATAAAGTCCTCCAACATTTCATTTCTATCTCGTTTTCTTTGCATAGCCCTACCTTCATCATCGTTACCAGGGTAACCCCCTAATGGACTCAAAGCATCTGGAGCCAAAGTAATAAAGCCTTCTAGTGCGGCTCTGCGGGCCGTATCCTCTATATACGGATTTAGCCCCCTATTTTCATGAACAACTACTATACCGCCAAGCTTACCCGTAAACTCTTTTGGTTTCGATAATAAGCCTTTTATAGTACCACCACCCTTGGGTGAATTGTAAGATATCGTTTTTGAGTCTAAATCTGGACTGTTAGGATTAACCAATAGCGTATCCTTGTAATTGGGCATCATAAAACTCATTAGAGAAGCAACGGTAATACCACCGACCGCATACACAGAAAGCTTTTCTAAAAATTCCCTGCGTTGTAATTTGTTATGGGCATAATCATCATAGAGGTCAAATACCTCTTGCGACACGTCTTCTCTTTTTAATTTTTTCATGATATGATTTTTTTAGTCCGCTGATTTGTATATAAACTCCACAATACGTTCTGCATTTATAAAACCGGTACCGTGTGTGGCATCCCATTCTTTTGAGAGATTCATTTGTTGCGTTGCTTCTAGTGAGTTACCAGCTTCTCTAGCTTTTTTAACTCGTTTTCTTAATTCAACCAACACATTCTTATAATCTTCTAAATCAGATATATTGGCGATACTACCATGACCAGGAATTATTATAGTATTTTCATCTAGCATACCAAGCGCCATAGTAACATTTGAAATTAAGCCATCTATATCACCTCCACTTTTTATATCTATGTAAGGATATCTTCCCGCGAAAAAATTGTCTCCCATGTGAATTACATTGGCTTCTGGTAGATAATAATACGTATCTCCTTTTGTATGTGCCGGATTTACGTGCATAGCCAATAAACGCTGATTATCTCCTAAGTAAAGGGTCATTTTATCATTAAAGGTTATTACCGGATAAGCCGCTTCACTCGTTTTCTCATCTGCCTCTAATAATTCCCTCACATTTTCATGAGCAATAATGGTGGCACCATTATTAGCTAAATTTTCGTTTCCACCGGTATGATCACCATGGTGATGCGTATTTAATACAAAATTTATGGGTTTATCGGTAATCGTTTTAACGTGACTCACAATTTTTGGAGTTAAGGGTCCAAATTGGTCATCTATTAAATATGCGGCATCCTCACCCACAATTAATCCAATGTTACCACCAGCCCCAAAAAGCACGTAAACCTTGTCTGTAAGTTTTTCTGAAGTAATTTCTACTTCATCAAAATTACGTTGGGCGTAGCCAACCGTTAAAATGGTCCAGCAAAAAATAAATAAATGGTTTTTCATAGTCTATTTAGTTCCAAGCACCCTGCTCAAAAACAGTTCTTTATAAGCTCTGCCAATAGGTACTTTAATTTGGTTTTCCAGGTAGATTAAATTCCCGGTTATTTTTACAATTTGTTTATTATTAACAATATACGATTTATGAACTTGACAAAACTGTACTTCATTTAAATTAGTGGTCCAATATTTTAAAGGTTCTTGAGAAAGTATCTTCTGCCCAGTTGTAAATATTTCGGTATAATCAGAATCTGAATGAATGTATAAGATAGCGTCTATTTTTATCTTAACATGGTCGTGCCCAGATTTCACATAAATCTCCGTTGTGGTTTCCATTGTAGACTCCCGATTAGAAAATTTGGTATCGGTTTCCTTTTTAACAGAAACCTTATTTACCGCTTGTAAAAAACGCTGAAAGGAAAAGGGTTTTAACAGATAATCTACTACATTTAATTCGTACCCTTCTAAAGCATACTCAGAAAAGGCCGTGGTTAAAATAACCTGTGGCGGATTGCTCAAACTTTTTAAAAAGTCTAGCCCATTTATTTTTGGTAGATGTATATCCAAAAAAATTAAATCTACCGGATTGTTTTTTAAAAATTCAAGGGCCAATATGCCATCAGAAAATAAACCAACTAATTTTAAGGAAGAAACATCTTCTATAAACTTTTTTAAAATGCGTTGGGCCGGTGGCTGGTCTTCTATTATAATGCAGTTTATCATACTAATCCGTTTCTAATTCTATCTGTAAATCCACCCGAAACTCTTTGTGTTGTTCCGTAATTCTTAAAATGTGTTTGTTAGGATAAAGTAATTGAAGTCTTTTTTTAACATTGGCCAAACCTATACCACTAGCCACTGAGTCTAGCCCTTTTACCGTTTCAAAATTATTGACACAACTAAAGAACAGGGTGCTACCCTTTAGGTTTACATCTATAGCTATTTTTATATTGCTAGACTGTCCAGATTGGCTGTGCTTAAACGCATTTTCTATAAAAACAATTAATATTAAGGGTGCTATTTTTTGGCCCGTCATGCCATTGCCAACAGTAAAACTAACCTCGCCACGTTCTTCAATCTGAAGCTTATACAGTTTAATAAAGTTTGTCAATTGTTCCAACTCCTTATTTAGGGGAACAAAACGCTCTTTACTTTCATACAGCATATATCTTAAAACACCGCTCATTTCTAAAATAATTTCTGGTGTTTTAGAAGAACCTTCCAAAGCGTAAGAGTATAGATTGTTTAAATTGTTAAATAGAAAATGTGGGTTTACCTGTGAGCGTAAAAATTGCAGCTCGCTCTCGGTTATGGTACTTTGTAATTCCTTTATTTTGTCTTGCTGTTGTATGGCATCCCAAGCAAACTTACCGCTAGTTAAAATGGTCATTACGGGTAGTATGCCAAATAATGTGTAGAATAGTCCAGGAAAAGTGTTTGCCCGTTTTGTATTGGGGTATAATAATGGTTCTAAAATCTTTTCTTCTAAGAGTATCAACACCGCCAACACCAAACAAATAGATACAAAAAACCAAAGATATTTTTTAGTATATAGTAAGGTTGGCATTAAATAATAACTCACAAAAATTGTAGCCAGGGCATACATTAAAAAAAACCATGCCCTATCTACCAAAAAAGCCTGATCAAACCAATTAAAGGCAAAAAAGATAAAAACTACAATATGTAGAATTAATTGAAAAAGTAGTTCTCTTTTGAACATAATCGGATATAAGTTAGGTAATCAAAGCTAATTGAACTTGTTTTTATCCTAAAAAAGCAAGGTGCCAACAACACTGTTTTACTGCCCAACAACATACTTACTTAATGTTTTCTTAAATGCTGCCGCTTAGTACCTAAAGCCTGTCGTTCGCCCCAATATTTTTTTAGAGCCACTTTATTATTGGCAATTTCGAATTGAAAAATTACCAAAATCTAAATTAACATCATGATTGCCAGATTATATTTATTAATAGGTTTATTCCTTTTAAGCGTAACAGCCGTTAACGCGCAACAAACCAAATTGTTAAAAGGAAAAGTTGTAGAAGAAGGAAATCAATATCCGGTTGCCTTTGCTACCATAATGATTGGTGATAACGATACCAAACAGGCGCTAACCGGAGCAACCACGGCAGAAGACGGCTCTTTCAACTTTGAATTTACTGCAGATAACTATTATATAGAAATTAGTTTTATCGGCTTTGAAAAAAAGGTTATTACCCAACCCAAAACCAACGACCAAGTTATAGATCTAGGTACAATTATTCTAGCACCAGATGCCCAACAATTAGAAGAAGTAGTGGTACAAGGTGAGGTTTCCCAAACGGAATTTAAGCTAGACCGCAGGGTATTTAACGTAGGCAAAGATTTAAGTACAACCGGCGCTAGTGCCTTAGAGGTATTGAACAATGTACCTTCTGTAAACGTGAATATAGAAGGAGCAGTAAGTTTAAGGGGCAGCACTGGCGTACAAATGTTGATCAACGGAAAACCTTCCATTCTAGCCAGTGACGAAGGTAATGCTTTGGGTACCATTACAGCAGACATGATAGAGCGTGTAGAAGTTATTACCAACCCTTCTGCCAAATACGATGCAGAAGGTACATCTGGCATCATCAATATAGTGCTTAAAAAAGAAGAACGAAAAGGGCTCAATGGTTCTTTATCTGTTAACACTGGAGCGCCCAACAACCATAGTTTAGGCCTAAGCCTAAATAAAAGAAGTGAAAAATTCAATTTATTTAGTCAGTTAGGAGCAGGTTATAGAGAACTACCAAATGATGTTGAGTCTATAAACCGAGATTTAACCGATAACAGTAGTATTAATTCATTTGGTGAGGAATTTAGAAATGAAACGTTTTATAACTTCGTTTTAGGTGCCGATTATTACGTAGACCCTACAAGCGTAATTACGTTATCTGGTAATGTAGCTTTAGAAGTAGAAGACCAACCATCTACCACCAATTTTGCAGCATTTGACAGTAACAACATTCTTACAAGCCAATGGCAACGAACCGAGGTAACTGAAGCCACCAATCCTAAATTCCAGTACGAGTTTCAGTATAAAAAAGATTTTGAGGACAATGAAGACCACGACCTCTTATTTAGCGCTTTGGGTAACTTTTTTGGCAAAGACCAATCCTCAGACTTCTTAGATGAAACTATTTCTGGTGAGGATAGAGATAATAGCCAAAAAACGAGAACAGACTTTAAGGAATCCGTTTTTACCTTTAAACTAGATTACACCAAACCTTTTTCAGAAAAGTGGACCATGGAAACCGGGTCACAATATGTTATGAACGATGTAAGTAACGATTATGAGGTGGAAAACTTAGTAAATGGTGAATTTGTAACCGACCCAGGTCTCACCAATATATTTGAATTTGACCAAAAAGTATTGGCTTTTTACGGTACGGGTGCTTACGAAGGAGAAAAATGGGGACTTAAAGGTGGGTTAAGAGTAGAAAACACGGATTTAAATACGCTTTTGACAAACACAAATGAGGCGAACGACCAAAATTACACCAACTTCTTTCCAAGCGCCCATACTTCTTACAAATTTTCTGAACGCGTTTCTTTACAAGCAGGTTACTCAAAACGGATATACAGACCTAGGTTATGGGACTTAAATCCCTTTTTTAATATTAGAAACAATTTTAATATTAGACAGGGTAATCCTAATCTCTTGCCAGAATTTACAGATTCCTATGAATTAACTTCTATCTTCTTTGTTGGTAAAACTGCTATGAATTTTGGGGTTTACTACAGAAAAACTACAGATGTAATTGAGCGTATTTCATTTTTTGAAAACAATGTAAACACAACTAGGCCAGAAAATATAGGAACTAATGACGCCACAGGTGTAGAATTTAATACAAAATATAGCCCAGCAAGATGGCTAACCTTCAACTTGGACCTTAATTACAATAGCTTTAAAAGAGAAGGAACCTTTGAAGAAACTGTTTTTGACTTTAGTGCGGATCAATGGTCATCTAAATTAAATACCAAAATAAAACTACCGCTAGACATAGATATGGAGGCAACGGGTAATTATAGATCAAGTTACCAAACCGTACAAGGGCAAGTAGCAGAAAACATTTTTATGGATTTAGGGGTTAGAAAAAAATTATTAAAAGGTAGAGCTGTATTAAATATGAGTATTAGAGATGTTTTTGCATCTAGGGTCTTTGAAAATACCATTGCCCAAAATGATTTTGAAGTATATAACCGTTCGCAACGTGGCAGGTTTATTTCGTTTGGATTTAGTTACGGATTTGGCAAAGGTGAAGCCATGGAATTTTCTGGAGCTAAACGGTTTTAAGACTTTATTCCACTTTTTAATAATTTGACATATCAACTAAGAATTTATCAATAAATAAGTTATTTTATTGTTGGTTACATAAATTAGCTGTCGGTATTTTAAATTTTTAATTTCAACTAACTAAACTGAAATAATGAACCCGATTAAAAAGACGCTACTGCTTTCACTGCCGTTTGCTATATTCTCGTGCGGTCCTAAATGGACGGAAGAAGCACAAGACGGCTACCAATTAGTAAAAAACAAAGATGGTGCCACTTTAGGATACCATAAAAACTCAGGGGTACAACTACTTACCGTAAATCAACTGGCTTTTAAAGATTTAAATAAAAATGGAACATTAGATCCTTACGAGGATTGGAGGCTATCTGCAAAAGAAAGAGCTAAAGATTTGGCCAGCCAAATGAGCACGGAACAAATTGCTGGTTTAATGTTATATAGTGCGCATCAATCAATACCTGGTGCTGCTAGAGGTTTCGGGGCCTCTACCTATAATAAAAAACCGTTTCCAGATAGCGGAGCACAGGCCGGAGACCTTTCTGACCAGCAAAAGCAGTTTTTAACAGATGATAATTTACGCCATGTACTAATAACCCGTGTAGAAAGCCCAAAGGTAGCCGCGCAATGGAACAATAACGCGCAAGCGCACGTAGAGGGAATTGGGTTGGGCATACCGGTTAATACAAGTTCTGACCCAAGGCATGGTAGTGATTCGTATGCAGAATATAATGCAGGTGCAGGAGGCGCTATTTCCATGTGGCCTAGTACGTTAGGGTTAGCGGCTAGTTTTGACCCAGGTCTAATGGAAACCTTTGGCACAATAGCTTCACAAGAATACCGTGCTTTAGGTATTGCCACCGCTCTATCTCCGCAAATAGATTTAGCAACCGAACCTAGATGGAGCCGTTTTGATGGCACTATGGGCGAAGATCCAAAATTGGCTACGGATCTAGCGAGAGCTTACGTGGATGGTTTTCAGACCACAGATGGTAAGGGATGGGGTATGCAAAGTGTAAACGCAATGGTAAAACATTGGCCAGGTGGTGGTCCAGAAGAAGGCGGTAGAGATGGGCATTTTGGATATGGCGCTTATGCTGTCTATCCTGGAAAAAATATGAAAGACCATATGATGCCATTTTTAGAAGGTGCTTTTAAACTAAAAGGCGAGACAAAATCGGCCACAGCGGTTATGCCATACTATACCATCTCAGACGGACATGGAGAGGCTGTTGGCAATGGCTACAACCAATACCTTGTAACGGAACTATTAAGAGATACCTATGGGTATGATGGTGTGCTTTGCACGGATTGGGGAATTACAAGAGACGTCTCTGCCATAGATAAATTTGAGGGTAAACCTTGGGGAGTAGAAACCTTAAGCGAAGTCGAAAGACATTACAAAGCTATAGAAGCCGGTATGGACCAATTTGGTGGGAATAACGATATGAAACCTGTTATTGCAGCTTACAATATGGGGGTAAAAGAACACGGGGAAAAGAAAATGCGAGCCCGTTTTGATACTTCTGCCGTTCGTCTTCTATTGAATATTTTTAGAACAGGACTTTTTGAAAATCCATATTTAAATATAGCCAAAACGGAGAAAACCGTTGGCAAACCAGAATTTATGCAACAAGGCTATAACGCGCAATTGCGGTCTATTGTAATGCTTAAAAATAAAGCCAACAGTTTACCAGTAGCAGAAAAAAAGAAAGTATACGTACCAGAAAGATATGTAGCACCTAGTGTTAATTGGTGGGGAATTGTGACCCCTGAACGTATAGAACCTGCTTTTAACATGGAGGTAGTAGCCAAATATTTTGAGATTGTAGACAGTCCAGATGCGGCAGACTTTGCATTGGTTGGAATAAAAAGTCCAGATGGCGGTACAGGTTATAACCAACAAGATGTAGAAAATGGTGGTAATGGTTACGTACCAATTAGCCTTCAATATGATACGTATACGGCAAATGATGCAAGGGAAACTAGTATTGCCGGTGGCAGCCCTTTAGAAGAGTTCACCAATAGAACGTATAAAGGAAAGACCGTAACGGCTAGAAATACCAGGGATATGGATATGGTAAATGACACCAAACAAAAAATGGGCAACAAACCGGTAATTGTAGTGGTGCATGTTAGTAAACCCATGGTATTTTCTGAAATAGAGCCTAATGCCGATGCTATTTTGGCCCATATGGGTGTTCAAGACCAGGCACTTCTAGAAATTATTGCAGGAAAGCACGAACCTTCTGCTTTATTACCTTTTCAAATGCCAGCCAATATGAAAACAGTAGAATTGCAATTTGAAGATGTACCCAGAGATATGGAACCTTATGTGGATGCAGAAGGAAATAGCTATGACTTTGCCTTTGGTCTAAATTGGAAAGGTCAAATTTCTGACGACAGAACTAAAAAATACGGAACTAAATAAATCACAACAAACAATGCAGACTGTACAAAAATTAGCGCTACTATTTTTAAGTTTGGCACTTACACCAACCATTGCACAAAAAACAGAGGGCAACTATACTTTAGTGGTCGAGGGGTTTGACTGGGGACCGGCCACCAGTAAGGTAATCCTACATTTATCAGATACAACTTCTACTGTAAATTCTACTGATTTTGAGATTAAAGTTACAAGAACTTCTGATTGCTTGCCAGCAAACTCCCCTAGGGCCAATGGCGTATTAGAGGTAGTTACGGCCTATGTTTCCGATGAAAAAGGAAACCGTTTAGCTAATGGTAAAAACATAACGTTACATACTGCCGTGGGCCCGCATTTGCCTATAGGCTCACCTATATTATACTTTTTTACGGAAGGTTGTAGTGGAAACCAGTGGACCAATTATGGACTTACCATTACAAATAAGGACAATAACAACGTATGGAACAATGAAACCGAACGAATACTACCGCTAGTAGATGAGTTTGATTTAACAGGTAAATTCCAATCAAACAATGTAGCGTTAACCTATGCAGCTTATACTCCAAAAACAAACGTTGATAAAAAACCATTGATAATTTGGTTACATGGTGGAGGCGAAGGTGGAACGGACCCAAGTATTGTACTTTTGGCTAATAGAGCCGCTAACTATGCTTCTGATGAAATACAGCAAATTTTTGGAGGCGCTTACGTATTAGCACCACAAACCCCTACTCGATGGATGCATGGCATTTCTGGAGAAACCACTACAGGCCAAGAACCAGATATTTATAGCGAAGCACTCATGGCCTTGTTCAACGATTTTATAGAAAAACATCCAGACATTGATACTAGCAGGATTTATGTTGGTGGCTGCTCCAATGGCGGATATATGACCCAGGAACTATTATTAAACTATCCAGATTATTTTGCGGCTGCATATCCCTCTGCCTTGGCATTTTTCAATGAGCATCTTTCAGATTCAGATATTGGCACTTTAGCAAACCAAGCTATTTGGTATATACATTCTAAAGACGACCCAATTACCAAGGCAGCGTTAACCGTAATACCTACGTTTGATAGACTTATAGACGCAGGTGCAGAAGATGTACATTTATCCCTATATGATCATGTAGTCGATTTATATGGTGTTTATGGCGCTGAAGATTTTCATTTAAACGGTCATTTTTCGTGGGTTTACAGTCATAGAAACCATCCCACCAAAATTATAGCTGGCCAAGAACTAACTGTCATGGAATGGTTGGCTCAGCATAAAAAATAATACTACACTCTTACTATACCAAGGGTTTTGGTTTTGTTACCAAAACCCTTTTTCTTTTTCAATTTGTCACAAATACGCATCATTCTTAGAATAAAAAACTTTTCCAGAAAATGCACCTTACCTTTGCTATTTTCAAATAAAGCTAATATTCTCTTGAAGAAAGCCGTACTTTTTATGCTACTGAGCACCTTGTCCTTCACCGGGATGAATCTTATGATTAAACAACTAGAGGCTATCCCTACTTTTCAAATCGTATTTTTTAGGGCTTTGGGCACCGTTGTTCTTGCCTCCATTTTTTTATTGAAAAACGGAATTCACTTTTTAGGCAACAATAGAAAATTATTAGTTCTAAGAGCAATTTTTGGGGTAATGGCCATGACTTTGTTTTTTATGTCTTTAAAGGAATTGGAAGCTGGCACGGCGGTATCTATACGCTACATAGCGCCTGTATTCGCATCTGTTATAGCAGTATATTTCTTAAAAGAAAAATTGCGTGCCATTCAGTTACTGCTATTTGCTATCGCTTTTTCTGGGGTTATGGTAATAAAAGGGTTTGATCCTAACATCAATTTAAAAGGATTGGCCTTAGCCTTAGCTGCTGCTTTCTTTACGGGTTTTGTATACATTTTTATTCGTAAAATTGGCAAGGGAGACCATTACATGGTTATTGTAAACTATTTTATGTTCTTTTCTCTAGCTATTGGAGGAATATTAGCCATTAACGTATGGGTTAACCCAACCACTACGCAATGGGCTATGCTTTTAAGCTTAGGTGTCTTTGGTTATTTTGGCCAAATTTATATGACACAGGCATTTCAATTAGCCAAAACAAATGTAGTTGCCCCTTTAAAATACATGGAGGTCGTTTTCACCATTTTAATTAGTTTTACTTGGTTGGGCGCAAAATACACTATGCTAAGTTTATTAGGTGTAACCATGATTATTGGCGCACTAATTGTAAATACCCTACTAAAAAAGGCATAAAAAAATCCGCCAGTTTATAACACCAACGGATTTTTATTATTTGGTTTAAAATGAGCTTCTAGCCTAGATTGGCTAAACTCTTTTCTAAAGTTTCAATTTTAGCCTCTGCATCCGCGGCCTTTTTACGTTCTATCTCTACCACCTTTTCTGGCGCATTATTTACAAAACGCTCGTTACTTAATTTTTTCTGTACAGATTTTAAAAAGCCTTTAGTATACTCTAATTCTTGCTGAATTTTCTCTTTCTCTGCTTCTACATCTATAGCCCCAGAAATTGGAATAAAATACTCGTTACTCTTAACCCTGAACGTCAAAGCTCCCTCCACAGAGGCATCTACCGTAGCGATACTTTCTATATTGCCCAACTTCTGGATAATAGCATTCATACTTTCCGAAGTACCGGACTGATTTAAAATAGACAGCTCTAATACCTCTTTATTAGGGATATTTTTGTCCTTACGTATGGTTCTAATACCAGCAATTACCTCAGTAGCAAACGCAAATTCTTCTACAATGTTGGTATCAAAAGTCTCTTTGGTAGGCCATGCTGCCACACAAAGTGCTTCTTTGGCATCGCGTTCCGCAATATGTTGCCATACTTCCTCCGTTAAGAATGGCATAAAAGGATGCAACAACTTTAAGTTATCTTCCAATATACCTAGCACCTCATCAAAGGTTTTCTGGTCTATCGGCTGTTGGTATGCTGGTTTTACAATTTCTAGTAACCAAGAACTGTAATCGTCCCAAATTAATTTGTAAATAGCCATTAAAGCATCGGAAATACGGTATTTGCTAAAATGGTCCTCAATTTCTACTAGTACCTGTTGGTAACGTGCTTTGTACCAATCTATGCCTACACGTGCTGCTTCAGGCTGGGGAATATCTGCTATTTCCCAACCTTTAACCAATCTAAAGCCGTTCCAAATTTTATTGGCGAAGTTAGAACCTTGCTGGCATAAGGCTTCATCAAACAATAAATCGTTACCCGCGGCAGAACTCAACAGCAATCCCACACGTACACCGTCTGCACCAAACTGTTCAATCAACTTTAAGGCATCTGGTGAGTTACCTAAAGATTTGGACATCTTTCTACGCTGTTTATCGCGTACCAAACCGGTTAAATACACGTTCTCAAACGGTCTTGTATCTCTAAACTCGTACCCAGCCACTATCATTCTAGCCACCCAGAAAAACAAAATGTCTGGTCCGGTAACCAAATCGTTTGTAGGATAATAGTATTTTATTTCTTCATTTTCTGGCTCTAAAATGCCTCCAAAAACACTAATAGGCCACAACCAAGAAGAAAACCACGTATCTAAAACGTCAGGGTCCTGTTTTAAATCAGCCAGGGTTAACGCAGTATTTCCAGAAGCCTGTTTTGCTAGTTGTACTGCTTCTTCCGCAGTTTCTGCAACCACAAAATCTTCTTTACCATCGCCATAAAAATAGGCTGGTATTTGCTGTCCCCACCACAATTGTCTAGAGATATTCCAATCCCGAATATTCTCCATCCAATGGCGATACGTGTTTTTAAACTTATCCGGAAACAATTTTACATCGCCAGACTCCATAACCGCTTCTAAAGCTGGTTTAGAAAGGTCTTCCATTTTAAGGAACCACTGATCAGACAGGCGAGGTTCTATTACGG
The DNA here is from genome assembly GCF_002072105.2 of Croceivirga radicis. Taxonomy (GTDB): domain Bacteria; phylum Bacteroidota; class Bacteroidia; order Flavobacteriales; family Flavobacteriaceae; genus Croceivirga; species Croceivirga radicis. The sequence goes on along the minus strand of NZ_MTBC01000012.1, from coordinate 23,758 downwards.
CTTTGGTACGTTCAGACGTACCTACTTTGTTTACATGTTGTTCCGTTTTTACCAAAAAGCCTTTTTCTTCTAGCTCTTTGGCAATCTCTTTACGTACTACAAAACGGTCTTTACCTTGGTAATGCAAACCAAAAGAATTTAGACTGGCATCCTCATTAAAGATGTCTATTACTTCTAAATTATGTTTGTCTCCAAGGTTCTTGTCGTTTTCATCATGTGCAGGTGTAACCTTTAAACAACCGGTACCAAATTCCATATCTACATACTCATCTTCTATTATAGGAATTACCCTACCAGAAATAGGTACAATAGCCTTTTTCCCTTTTAGATGCGCATATCTTTCATCATTTGGATTGATACAAATAGCCGTATCTCCCAAAATTGTTTCTGGCCTTGTGGTTGCAATGGTTACTTTTTCATCTGACCCCTCAATTTCGTAAGCTAAATAATACAAAAGTCCATTACGCTCTTCGTAAATTACCTCTTCATCAGACAAGGTCGTCTTTGCTTCTGGATCCCAATTTACCATTCTATAGCCACGGTAAATTAGTCCTTTTTTATAAAGGTCTACAAATACTTTAATTACAGAGGCAGACATATCGTCGTCCATGGTAAATTTGGTACGTTTCCAATCACAAGAACAACCAAGTTTGCGTAATTGTTTTAAGATAACACCACCATATTCATTGGTCCAATCCCAAGCATGTTTAAGAAAGTCTTCTCTAGATAGCGTAGCTTTATCTATGCCTTCTGCTTTAAGTTTGGCAACCACTTTAGCTTCTGTGGCAATAGATGCATGGTCCATACCTGGCACCCAACATGCATTTTTACCCTGCAAACGGGCTTTTCTAATTAATACATCTTGTATGGTATTATTTAGCATGTGCCCCATATGCAGTACTCCTGTAACATTTGGCGGTGGTATCACAATGGTGTACGGCTCCCTGTCATCTGGTGTAGATGTAAAAAAATCTTGGGATTCCCAGTAAGAATACCAGCGCTCCTCTACCCTATTGGGCTCATATTTGGATGGAATTTCCATTTTCGGTATGATTATTGTTTATACAAAAATGGATTGGTCAACTATAAGAAAGCCACAACAAATTTTAACATATAGCTTTCTAGATTTACCAATCCGCTGAATACGAAACAAAAATAAGTAACGTTATTACATTACAAAAGAATTTTGGAGGTAGGTTTAAATCCCCTACTTTTGAATTTACCCAAAACTAAAAAAATGAAGAAAGTATTACTTTTAATGTTTGTTGGTCTTTTGGCCATGAGTGTAAAAGCCCAGGACAAAACAGCGAAAATTGAATTTAAGTCCGAAACGATTGATTATGGTGACATTGCAAAAGGCAGCGATGGTGTTCGCGTTTTTAAATTTACCAACACAGGAGATGCTCCTTTGGTAATAAGCAATGTTAGGTCTAGTTGCGGTTGTACTATACCTAAAAAACCAGATGCACCAATTTTACCGGGTGATGAAGGAGAGATTCAAGTAAAATATGATACAAAGCGCGTAGGCCCTATAAGAAAGGCCATTACCGTAACTTCTAATGCAGATACGCCAACTAAGGTTTTAAAAATCAAAGGGAACGTAAAAGCAGAAGGAGCTAAATAATTTTAAGTAATTTATTTACTTTACTCAAAGCCTTGACATTGATCAAGGCTTTTTGTTTTTAAATACATCTTCTACTACAAAAGAAAATTTCTTGTCGTCATTGTAACGTTCTATCATTAGTTTTACCCTTTTGCCTTTCCTTTCGTTTAGCATCTGCAACACTTCCTGTAATTTATAGTTGTGCACTTGCTTGCCATTAACAGATAAAATTACATCGCCTTTTTGTAGACCCGCCCTTTCTGCTGGGCTCCCAGCACGTATGCTAGAAACCACAATTTCTGGCACCAAACTTAATCTAGTTTGGTTGTCCATCACAATCTGCACGTTACCAAAAGAGTCATTATGTTCTGCCTTTACCCTACCTCTAGAATCTGCAATTCTTTCCGCAATGTATCTTACCCCGTTATGCTGCAAAGTTATACCAGATAGATTGTATTGGTAAGGCTTATTAAAGTTGCTGTTCTTTGTAAGGTAGACAACACTATTGCTATAATCAAAAATAAGATTGAATCGTTTTAAAACCTCTCCCCCCAAACTTCCGTTTCGTTCTCCCAAATTAGAAATTGCCTGAAAAGAAGTTTTATATGGAAATGCCGTCTTAGTTTCTTCAAGAAAAAAATCGCCTATTTTAATTCCCTTTATTTTGGATCGTTTACCATAGATTTCACCATTGAGCCCTTGTCCTAAAAATTCTTCAAAATGTTTCTTTGGCAGGTCTATACCCTTAATTGAATCTTTAAAAAGCCATAAGGCATCACTACTGCCGGTATCTACCAATAATTTTACCGGCACCTCTTTATTGCTCTCCCTAACAATACTGGCATGTAAAAATGCCTTTTTATGCTCTATTGCAAGCGTTAATTTCTGTGCTTTCTTGGGCACTTTAAAAGCTTCGTTGTTATTGTAGAGTTTTATTATGGATTTTCCATAGTTTACTTCTACTACAAAATCACGAAAGACATCGTAGCCAATAATGCCATGTACGGGCACACCTAGAGCGGGAGAAAGGTTCAAGTCTTTGTCCATTACCACAAATAGGGATTGGTCTGTATTGGTAGCCTCACCAATTTTAAATTGATTGTGAGCACTACGCAAGGCCTCAATAGGCTCGCCCTCTCCCAAACCTTTAAGGCTTATTGTAGTAACATTATTTAGTTGAATGGAATCTTGGTCTGATAAATTAAATAATATGGGGGCGCTTACACCAGAATCTAACATAAAAGTAAGTTTGGCCCCGTTTAAAGTTACTGGTACTAATATTACGTTGTTGATTTTTTGAAATTTTATACGCTCAACCTTCTTATGCTTATCCAAACTAAAATGTTGTGCATCTATACTAGAAGTATATGCCAAACCTAGAAACACCAGAAAAAACAAAGCTCGATTCAAAATACTTGCAGTTAAACAGTTATAGCTGCAATAAGTTAAGATTAAAATTTCAATTTTACACCAAACGATAGCGCAAGAGCATCGCTAAATCTTAATCTTTAATGTTGTTATACTCACATTGTTTCGCCATTTTTGCAAAAAATTAGACTATGCCCAATATATCACAGAAAGGCTTGAATATGCCTTCTTCGCCAATTAGAAAATTGGTGCCATTCGCAGAAAATGCCAAGAAGAAGGGGGTAAATGTAATTCATTTGAACATCGGCCAACCAGATATTAAAACACCAGAAGTTGCCTTAAATGCCGTAAGGAATATGAAGTTGGATGTTCTTGCCTATAGCAGAACAGAAGGTTCCGAAGCGTATAGAACTAAAATTGCCGCTTACTATAAGCAGCATGAGATAACCGTTTCCGCAGAAGATATTATAGTAACAACTGGGGGGTCAGAAGCACTTTCTTTTGTGATGGGCGCTATAATGGATCAGGGTGATGAAATAATTATTCCTGAACCCTTTTACGCCAACTACAATGGGTTTGCCACCAACAACGGTGTTACCGTAGTACCAATTTTATCTAGCATAGAAAACAACTTTGCCTTACCACCCATTGCCGACTTTGAAAAAGTAATAAGTGCTAAAACCAAGGCCATATTAATTTGTAACCCTGGAAACCCTACCGGTTACCTTTACACCAAGGAAGAAGTTGAGGAGCTGGCCCAACTAGCCAAAAAGCACGACCTATTTATAATTGCAGATGAGGTGTATCGTGAATTTGCTTATGACAATAAAAAACACCATTCTATATTAAGTATTGATGGTATAGCGGAAAATGCCATTATGGTAGACTCCGTATCCAAAAGATACAGTATGTGTGGTGCTAGAATTGGCTGTGTTGTTTCTAAGAACAAGGAGTTAATGCAAGCCATACTAAAATTTGCACAAGCAAGGCTTTCCCCTCCAACACTGGCACAAATAGCTAGCGAAGCAGCTTTAGAAACACCAAATAACTATTTTACCGCTGTAATAGAAGAATACGTTTCTAGAAGGGATTTGCTAATAAAAGGGCTAAAAGAAATTCCAGGTCTTACCGTGGCCGAACCTAGTGGTGCATTTTACTGCATAGCAGAATTACCGGTGGCAGACACTGATGATTTTGCACAATGGCTTTTAGAATCGTTTGAATTGGATGGAAATACCGTAATGGTGGCTCCCGCCTCTGGTTTTTATGCTACCGAAGGAAAAGGGAAAAACCAAATACGCATTGCTTATGTATTAGAAGAAAAAGAACTAGTTAAGGCCATAACCATTTTAAAAGAAGCTTTAAAACAATATCCACAAACGTGAACATTGAGGAAAACAAATCTTTAAAACCTTACAACACCTTTGGAATTAACGTAAACGCACGTTTTTTTCTGGAGGTAAATACGGTATTGCAATTACAAAAGGCGTTGCAGTTATCTGCCTATCCCAATTATTTTATTCTTGGGGGCGGTAGTAATATGTTATTATTAAAGGATATTGAAGATTTAGTATTACATATAAACCTTAAGGGAATCACCGTAGTAGAAGAGGATGAAGATAGGGTAATTGTTAAGGCAATGGCTGGTGAAAATTGGCACGAATTTGTTCAATGGACCTTAAAACAAGACTATGGCGGTTTAGAAAATCTTTCTTTAATCCCTGGTAATGTGGGTACTGCACCCATACAGAATATAGGCGCCTATGGCGTGGAGCTAAAAGATAGCTTTGTAAGCTGCGAAGCCATGCATATAGAAAGTCAGGAGTTAGAAGAATTTTTTACTGAAGATTGCGAATTTGGTTACAGGGATTCTGTCTTTAAAGGAAAGAAAAAAGGCAAATATATAATTACGGCCGTAAAATTTAAATTAACCAAACACAACCATCAATTACATACCCATTATGGTGCCATTGAGGCAGAGTTGGAAAAACTTAATATAGTTTCGCCTACCATAAAAGACGTTTCTAATGCCGTTATAAACATCAGGAAAAGTAAGTTGCCAGACCCCAAAGCAATTGGAAATAGTGGTAGTTTTTTCAAAAACCCTGTTATTTCCAAAAAAACGTTCAATGCATTTATAAGAAAAAATAAAAATGCACCCTATTATGAGTTAGAAGACGGCACTTATAAAATACCCGCCGGTTGGTTAATAGAACAATGTGGATTTAAAGGAAAACGTTATGGCGATGCAGGGGTTCACAGCCAACAAGCCTTGGTTCTGGTAAACCACGATAGCGCTACGGGGAAAGAAATTCTAGATTTAGCTAAGAAAATACAACAATGCGTTAAGGATAATTTTAATATTACCATTGACCCGGAAGTCAACATAATAAAATAACCCCAGCAACAAGACTGCCACTGGGGTTATACCAAACCAAACTAACCAAAAATTTAATATCTTAAAAGTAACTTCTCCTTAGAATAGCTACCGTTGTAATGTATTTTTTTACTTTAGCACTAATGGATATACGGGAGAAAATTACGTTTGGATGTTTTAAATTGAATTTTTTCTGATTTTTTTTCCAAACTATGAGTAAACTACTGGAAAATCACATTGTAGAGTTATTAGAAGAGCGTAATGAAAAAGCCATGTCTTTACTTTACGATAATTACGCAGACACCCTTTTTGGGGTTGCCTATAAGGTTGTTAAAGACGAAGAATTAGCCCAAGACGTTGTACAAGAAAGTTTTATTAAAATCTGGAAAAAATCAGATTCTTATGATGCTTCCAAAGCAAAATTATTTACTTGGTTGTTTCGTATAACCCGCAATACGGCAATAGACAAATTAAGGAGTGTAAGCACAAAAACCGATAAGGAAATCCAAATTGATGTTTCTGACGTATATAATGTAGGTGAACAAAGTATAAGACCAGAGTTTTTAGACGTAAAAGAACATCTAGATAAAATAGAAGAAAAATACAGAATTGTATTAGAGGCGCTTTTCTTTGAGGGCATGACCCAACAAGAGGCCAGTGAAGAACTAGATATTCCTTTAGGAACCATAAAATCCAGACTAAAAATTGGATTAAGGGAAATGAGAAAGATTTATGGTGCCCCAGCTCTTGTACTATTTATAATTTCAATGTTATGAAAAATAAAATACACGATTTTTTAGAGAGCGATTTACTAGAGCGTTATCTATTAGGTGAGACAGATAATCTAGAAACTGCTAAGACAGAGCGGTACATAGCGTTGTATCCTGAAGTTAGAAAAGCCTATGATGAACTACAAGATAATTTGGAAGCCTATGTTAAACTACATGCCATTAAAGCTCCAGAAGGTCTTAAGGAAACCATACTTCATAAAATTAGTAAGCAAAAGAAAAATAATAGTAAATTCTATCGTTTTGCTATTGCTGCCAGCATTGTTGCCTTGTTGTTCGCTGGGTCTGCATTCTTTTTCTACGATCAAAATCAAGATTTAATGGAGAAGAATACCATCGTTAACAACAAAATCAAAACGTTGGAAATGGATATGCGCTTGGAACTAGAAGACATCCGCAACCAATATATAGTGCTTAATAATCCCAACACCAAAAAGTTAAACATTAGAGGCAATAAAAAAGCACAGGAACTTAAGGCTGTGGCCTATGTTAATCCGGTTAAAAAACTATCGTATATAAACGTGAGCCACCTACCACAATTGCCAGAAGAACAGTGTTATCAAATGTGGGCAGAGGTAAATGGCGAAATGGTAAACTTAGGCGTTATAAAACAATTTGACGATAAGGAAAAACTACTGGCCCTACCTTATGCAGACCAAGCCGTGGGCTATATAACTATTGAACCTAAAGGTGGTAATTTAGCTCCCAGTGTAGAAAACATTGTCGCAGACATCAAATATTAAAATAATTTAAAACCGGAAGACATCTTCCGGTTTTTTTCTGCTATTGCTTATTTTTGTACAAATTTTCAGATATGAAATTAGTACTACTTACAGTTGGATTGTTGGCATTGGCCTTTGCTGGTATTGCCATAAAGATTTGGGGAAAGAAAGATGGTAAGTTTGCTGGTACCTGTGCTAGCCAAAGTCCGTTCTTAAACCAAGAGGGAGAGGCTTGTGGTTTTTGTGGTAAAACGCCAGAAGAACAAGAATGCAAAAAAGATTCCGTTATACAAGCCTAGAAATTTAAGAATCCATTTTTTTTGAGCGACTCTCATTTTGATTTACAGCAAACCATTGCCCAGGCAAAGAAAGGCCAACAAATAGCATTTTCTTTGTTACTGGATAAATACTGGGGGCAGGTATACGGATTTCAACTAAAACGTACCGAAAATGAAAATGACGCAGAAGACATTACGGTGCAAACCTTTTCCAAAGCTTTTGATAAAATCCAAACCTATGACGAAAAATATGAGTTTGGCACCTGGTTGGTAACCATATCTAAAAACCTACATGTAGATTTACTTAGAAAAAAGAAAAGAAACATCTTAGACGGTAAAGACACAAGTAAACCAGAAGAGGTAAATAGTATTTTAGACAATAGCCCCACGGCAGAGGACGCTTTAATTACAGAACAAAATTTAGCAACCTTATTGGCCAACATTAAAAAGCTAAAACCGCACTATCAACAGGTAATACAACTTAGGTTCTTTAATGAGATGAGTTACGCAGAAATTGCCACAGAATTGAACGAACCCATAAACAGGATCAAAGTAAAGTTACTACGCGCTAAAAAATTACTTTCAGAAATAATTACAGATAGCAAATAGACTTAGATAAAATGGGGTTACCATTGCCTTTTCGTATATTTGTAAGCTAAACAGTTGTTATGTCCACAGAAGTTGCAACACACGTAATACCACCAAAAAAAGGCAAACCAAAATGGTTGAGGGTAAAATTACCTACAGGTAAAAAATACACCCAATTAAGAGGCTTGGTAGACAAGTATGACCTACACACCATTTGCACCTCTGGAAGTTGCCCTAACATGGGCGAATGCTGGGGAGAAGGCACCGCAACTTTCATGATTTTGGGCAATGTGTGCACAAGATCATGTGGGTTTTGTGGCGTTAAAACCGGAAGGCCAGAAAACGTGGATTGGGAAGAACCGGAAAAAGTGGCCAGATCCATTAAAATAATGAAAATTAAACATGCGGTACTAACTTCCGTAGACCGTGATGATTTAAAAGATATGGGATCTATAATTTGGGCAGAAACGGTAAATGCCGTTCGCCGTATGAACCCAAATACCACATTAGAAACCTTGATACCAGATTTTCAAGGTATAGAAACCCATTTAGATAGAATCTTATCGGTTGCTCCAGAAGTTATTTCGCATAACATGGAAACCGTAAAAAGGTTAACCAGAGAAGTACGTATACAAGCCAAATACGATAGAAGTTTAGCCATACTAAAATATTTAAAAGATAATGGTGCCCACAGAACCAAATCTGGCATTATGTTAGGTTTGGGAGAGCAAGAAGAAGAAGTTATAGAAACCTTGCATGATTTAAGAAGTGCCAATGTAGATGTAGTTACTATTGGTCAATACTTGCAACCATCTAGAAAACACTTGCCAGTTAAACAGTTCATTACACCAGACCAATTCAAAAAATACGAAGAAATAGGATTGGACTTAGGTTTTAGACATGTAGAAAGCGGTGCATTGGTACGCTCTTCTTACAAAGCCCACAAACATATTGAATAATAGCACCCAGCCGTATTTTATTAAATGACAACAATAAACATTGGCATTAATGGGTTTGGCAGGATAGGTAGAACATTTTTCCGATTGCTGACCCAACATACAAACATCAAGGTTGTTGCCATTAACGATTTGGCAGATACCAAAACCTTGGCGCATTTGCTTAAATACGATAGTATTCATGGGGTTTACAATCAAGAAGTAAGCAATGACGACCAAGCCATCATTGTAAATAAGCAAAAAATTCCAATCTATAATTACTCCCACCCAAGTGAAATAAAATGGCCTGCTAATATTGATATAATCATAGAGGCAACCGGAAAATTTAAAGCTAAAGATGATTTAACTTATCATCTTAAAAATGGTGCCAAAAAAGTAATTCTTTCTGTTCCGCCAGAAGAAGATGATTTAAAAATGATTGTACTTGGAGTTAATCACCATAGTTTAACCAAAGACGATCATATCATTTCAAACGCATCTTGTACTACCAATAATGCGGCACCAATGATTAAAGTAATACAAGAATTGTGTGGCATAGAGCAGGCTTATATAACTACCGTACATTCCTTTACTTCTGACCAAAGCTTGCATGACAAACCACATCGCGATTTACGTAGAAGTCGGGCAGCAAGCCAATCCATAATACCAACTACCACCGGAGCGGCCAAGGCGCTTACCAAAATATTCCCAGAGTTGTCTAATGTAATTGGAGGTTGTGGCATTAGGGTACCCGTACCAAACGGTTCGTTAACAGATATTACCTTTAACGTTAAAAAAGAGGTTACTATTAAAACCATTAACGAAGCCTTTAAAGCTAGCGCCAATACTACCTTAAAAAATATATTACATTACACGGAAGACCCAATTGTTTCTATTGACATAAACAATAGTTCCTATTCTTGTACGTTTGATTCCCAGATGACTTCGGTTATTGGTAAAATGGTTAAGGTTATAGGCTGGTATGATAATGAAGTTGGCTATAGCTCAAGATTAATTGACCTTATTTATTTGATAAAACAAAATGGTTTTATTTAAATTTGATAAAAGCAATCGACCCAATTAAAAAATTAACTACATTTCTTTTAATAGGCCTATTCCTTCTTCAAGGTATTAGCTTACAAGCCCTTACGCTTCAAGTATCTAACGATCCTTTTAAAGAAGCAAGAAACTTTATACACCATGATAACAAGGAAGAAGCATTAAAGGCCCTCCAAGAACTTGCCAATAGCGCAGAACAGGAGGACAATATGCAATTGCTTTTAGATACGTATCATCAATTCTCTTTGTTATATCTAGAATTAGAAGATTTAGAAACCACACTCTTTTATTGGGATAGAGCCGGTGTTTTACTAAAAACAACAGAATACCCATACGGTGATGCCGTACATAAATATATAAACGCCGTATTGTTATACAGGTCTGACAATAACTTTCAGGCCATGAGAGAATTAAACGAAGTAAAGAGGTTAACCAACGATAAAAACTTACTTAACCACATTTTATTGGCAGAAGCCGATATATACTTAAAACTAGACAAATTTGAAGATGCCAAAACCAACTATAACGCACTTTTGGTTAATTCTGACAATCTAGAACGCAGCTTTTTGGCAACCAAGGCAAATCTAGGTCTTGCAAGACTCCATAAAAAATTGGAAGATTTAGAAAGTGCACAAAAACACGGTGAGGCGGCAATGGAAATTGCACTTAAAAATCAATATTTTAGAGAAATTGACAGAGCGAGTCGTTTTTTGGCCAAAACGTATGAGGAGTTAGGAGACTATGCTAGCGCCTTAAAGTTCAATAAAAAAATATTGAATTTGAGGGACTCCATTTATAATTTAAATCGCTTAGAGGCACAGAACAAAAAAGCGAATCAAATTAAATTTGACCAGTTTGCAAAAACCTTAGAAGATTTAGAAGGTAAAAATGAAGAATTAAGCGCATCTGCTAACCGGTCAGAGATTACCGCTATACTTACATCTGCATTTTTAACCATCATTTCTATCTTAGCCGTTTCTTTATATAGAAACAACCAAATAAAGCTAAAAACCAACGATTTACTGCAGACCAAAAACAGTGAATTAGAAATTGCCAGAGATGCAGCGGTTACGGCTATGGAGGCTAAAATGAATTTTTTGAGCACTGTTACACACGAGCTTAGAACACCCCTTTATGCTGTTACAGGTTTAACCCACCTGCTCTTGGAAGAAAACCCTGCAGAGCACCAAAAAGAACATCTAAAATCCCTTAAATTTTCTGGCGATTATTTGTTGAACTTTATCAACGATATTCTTCAAATAAATAAGATAGATGCCGAAAAACTTGAACCATTAAACATTGATTTTAAACTAACCAAGGTTATAAACGACGTTATAGATTCTTTACAACAAAACGCAAAAGATTCTAAAACCAGTCTAGTGGTTAACATTGATAAAAACATACCGCCTACCCTATTGGGCGATCCGTTAAAACTGTCTCAAATTTTTATGAACCTAGTGGGTAACGCCCTAAAGTTCACCAAAAATGGAACCGTAACCGTAATCGCCAAATTAAAAGAACATACCGCGGACCAAGTAACCATCTATTTTGCTGTGAGTGACACGGGTATTGGAATTTCTGAAGAACAACAAAAAAATATTTTTGACAGTTTTGAGCAGGGTTCCATACAAATAAACCGTGAATATGGCGGAACCGGGTTAGGATTAACTATTGTAAAAAGTCTATTAGGGTTATTTGATAGTAAAATAAATTTAAATAGTGCTGTTGGTGAAGGCAGTACATTCTTCTTTGATTTAAATTTTAAGGTTAAAGAAACCTATGAGGAAGAACTAACCTTTGAGCCATCTGTAGATGATTATAATTTTGAAGGTCTTCATGTTTTAGTGGTAGAAGACAACAAAATAAACCAAGTAATCACAAAGAAAATGCTCAATAAAAAGGGTATTACTTGTGATATTGCCAACAACGGGAATGAAGCTATAGATGCAGCAAAAGCCAATGAATATGCCGTTATTTTAATGGATATTCATATGCCTGGAATTAGCGGTACGGAGGCTACCAAGCAGATACGAAAATTTAATACCCAAATACCAATAATTGCTTTAACCGCAATCTCCATGGAAGATAGCTTGGACGAATTCTTTGAAGCAGGTTGTAATGCCGTAGTAACCAAACCGTTTAAACCTGAAGTTTTCTACACCAAAATAGGCGAAAACGTATTTGGTTCCCAAACTACCAGTAATTCTTAGATTCTAGCCTTAACCAGATTTAAAAGTGCTTCGGCACCATCATCAAAAAATTGATGCCTAACCGGCAAATAATACAAAGTATCCAATTTACCTTCTAGCCTAACATAATCCTTCTCGGTAGTAAGAATAAATTGCCTTTTTGCCAATTCTTTCAATTCTGAAGCGGTAAAATTATGATGGTCCTTGTATGCTAAATGTTCAAACTGTATGTCTTGGGTCTTTAGATATGTTACCAATGGTTTTGGATTTGCAATACCCGTTACTAATGTAATTTGCTTTTTTCTTAAATCTTTAAAAGCAAATTTATCAGTATTAGAAAACACTGAATTTTCATAGGTCAAATAAGAGAAAAATACGTGTTGCTTAGGATGTTTCTTTAGACGCTTTTCAATTTCTTTTCTAGCTTTTGGCGCTAAATTATTTGGGCACTTGGTAACAACTATACAGTCTGCTCTTTTTGCAGCAACTTTGCTATCTCTTAGATTCCCGGTGGGCAAATACCAATCACTTATAAATGGATTCTCATAAGTGGTTAGCAAGATAGAAAAGCTAGGTGTAACCTTCCTATGCTGAAAAGCATCGTCTAAAAGTATAAGTTCTGGCTTTACTGTTGATGTTAATTGTTGAATACCATTTTGCCTATCCGCATCTACGGCAACAATTAGATTTTTGAACTTTTTATGTAATTGAAAGGGCTCGTCCCCCAATTGGGTTACCAAAGTTTTATCTGTAGCTTGTACATATCCTCTGGATTGCCTGCGATATCCCCTACTTAAGACGGCTAGTTTAAATTGATCTTGTAAACCGTTGACCAAAAATTCTATCATTGGGGTTTTACCCGTTCCGCCAACACTTAAATTACCAACGCAAACCAAAGGTGTACTATAGCTTTTACTTTTAAACCAACCAAAATTGTAAAATTGGTTTCTAATCCATACTACAAGCGCATAAACCAGGGAGACCGGAAATAATATTTTACGTATTAACCACACAGCAGCGAATTTATAATATTTTATCTTAGAGCTTTAAAATTTACCCATGACAATAAAAGAAGTTACAACTGTTTTAGAAGAATTAGCACCACTACAACATGCAGAAGATTTTGACAATGTAGGTTTGTTAATAGGAAATCCTAAAAACACGGTAACGGGTATTTTGGTAACCTTGGATACACTAGAAAATGTTATAGACGAGGCCATAGCTAAAAACTGTAATCTTATAGTTAGTTTTCACCCTATAATTTTTAAGGGCCTTAAGAGAATTACAGGTAAAAACTACGTAGAAAGGGTGGTACTTAAAGCTATAGAAAACAAAATTGCAATTTACAGCATGCACACTGCATTGGACAATAATCCGTTAGGTGTTAATGCAAAAATATGTGAGGTACTTGGAGTTAAAAACCCTAGAATACTTATACCTAAAACAGGTGTTATAAAAAAACTAACCACTTATGTTCCAAATACCCATTTAGAGAATCTTAGGGAAGCTCTATTTAATGCAGGGGCAGGAAATATTGGCAATTATAGCCATTGCAGTTTTAGCGTTGAAGGTATGGGTAGTTTTAAACCGGGTACCAATGCTAAGCCAACTATTGGAGAAATTGGTAAAACACATTTTGAAAACGAAAGTAAACTTAGCATGACCTTTGATCCTGTTTTTCAGAACAAGATATTGGCTACCTTATTTAAAACCCACCCTTATGAAGAAGTTGCCTATGAGCTGGTAAACTTAGAAAATGTGAACCAAAACTTAGGCATGGGTATGATTGGCACCTTAGAAAATCCTGTAAATGCAAAAGAATTTTTAGAGTTTTTGAAACATAAGATGAACGTATCCGTGGTACGCCATAGCGAATTAATTGATAAGAAAATAGAAAAAGTCGCGGTTTTGGGTGGTAGCGGGGCTTTTGCTATAAACGCGGCAAAACAAGCCGGGGCAGATATTTATATAACGGCAGATGTAAAATATCATGAATTTTACCAGGCCGAAAAAAAGCTAATCATAGCAGATATTGGACACTATGAAACAGAGCAATTTACAAAAAACCTTTTAGTACAATATCTTAACGAAAAAATTCCTAATTTTGCGGTCACTTTATCGGAGAGTATTACTAATCCCATCAAGTATTATTAAAAATTTATGGCTACAAAAACTGAGACAACCGTAGAAGAAAAACTAAGGGCATTATATGACCTACAACTTATAGATTCTAGGGTTGATGAAATAAGGAACGTTCGTGGCGAACTACCTTTAGAGGTCGAAGATCTAGAAGACGAGGTGTTGGGACTTAAAACCCGTATAGACAAGTTAAAGTCTGATATTGAGACGGTTAATTTTGAAATTACGGCCAAAAAGAATTTGATTGAAGAAGCTAAGGCTTTAATCAAAAAATACAGCGAGCAACAGAAAAACGTTCGTAACAGTAGAGAATTTAATTCTTTGACCAAAGAGGTTGAGTTTCAAGAATTGGAAATTCAATTAGCGGAGAAAAACATAAAAGAGTTCAAGGCACAAATTGAGCAGAAAAAAGAGGTGATTTCTAAAACCAAAGAGGTTTTAACAGAAAGAGACAACCATCTTAAGCACAAGAAAAGTGAGTTGGATGCTATTTTAGCTGAAACAGAAAAAGAAGAATCCGCCCTACTTAAAAAATCTGAAGAATTTGAATCTAAGATTGAAGAAAGACTTATAAAAGCCTACAAACGTATTAGAAATAACGTTAAAAACGGCTTGGCAGTCGTACCCGTAGAACGTGGTGCCTCTGGTGGTTCTTTCTTTACCATACCTCCTCAGGTTCAAGTAGAAATTGCTTCAAGAAAAAAGATTATTTCTGATGAACACAGTGGTAGAATTTTGGTTGATCCTGTTTTAGCAGAAGAGGAAACCGAAAAAATGCAAAAGCTTTTTACTAAACTTTCTAAATAAAGTTTAGCAATCAAAAACAAAAAAAGCCTTCTAAAAAGAAGGCTTTTTTTATGTTCTATTATGTTTAAAAATTAAAGATAGCTCAATATCTTTTCTTCCACTTCCTTAGAGTCCCATTTGCTTTCAATATCAGGTATTTTCATTATCTCCTTCATAATTCGTTCTTGTTCATCGCCAATATGTAAGGCATCTGAATAGGGTTTATCTGAAAAAGTAACCCTGCTATATACCGGAATCCACTTATCTGGATGGTTTTTAGCAAAATGCTTCTCTATTTTCTTTTGTAATAGAAAATTAGGGTCTGCCGTTTTCTTGCTCATTTCTATAAAGTTTCTATAACTAAGCTCGGCAATGGCATCCGTATTTGGTTTTCGCTCTTTTTCATACGCTTTAAAGACTGCTTCCCAATCATCTCCTAATTCTTCCATCAATTGGTTTAGTACAAATATATCCTCAAATCCGGCATTCATACCTTGGCCGTAAAATGGCACAATGGCATGGGCGGAATCGCCAACCAAGGCCACTTTATCCCAGTAGGTCCATGGAAAACACTTCATGGTTACCATGGCACTGGTAGGGTTTTTAAAAAAATCCTTGGTTAAATCTTCTATTTCTTTTCTAACATTTGGAAAGTACTCCTTAAAAAAATCTTTGGCCTTTTCTTCCGTAGTAAGAGTTTCAAAAGACACATCGCCTTCAAAAGGTAAAAACAAAGTACAGGTAAAACTACCATCTAAATTGGGCATGGCAATTAACATAAACTTGCCTCTAGGCCATATATGAAAAGAATTTTTATCTAATTTATGATTACCATTTTCATCTGGGGCAATGGTTAACTCTTTGTACCCCACATCTATAAAATCCTGTGAATAATCAAACCTACTTCTACGTTGCATCTTATGCCTTACCCTTGAAAAAGCACCATCACAACCAAAAATATGGTCAAACGTATACGCTTTCCATTCACTTTTCTCGGTTTCTCCTGTATAAATTTTTGCTTCGGGCAAGTTAACATCCCAAACCTTCTCATTGAATTTAAACTTAACTCCAGCAGCTTCAGCCAAATCAATCATCCTTCTATTTAGAACACCTCTAGAGATGGACCAAATTGCTTCACCTTCCTTGCCATACTTTTGAAAATAAACCGGCTGATCGTTTACGTGCATGGCCCTTTGGTACAAGGGTATGGCTATTTTTTTTATTTCCTCTTCTAGGCCTACTGCATGTAATGCATTCCACCCACGGTTACTCATAGCTAAATTTATAGACCTACCAGAAAACTGAATAGTCCTAATATCTGGTCTACGATCAAAAACGGTGACCTTATGCCCTTTTTTTATTAAATATATAGACAGTAGTGATCCTACTAAACCGGAGCCTATAATTGCTATATCCCTATTTTTCATTATCCGCTAATTGCAGTACTAGATTAATTAATTGTTAAAAGTAAGAACTATTAACCACATGATACGTTAAATGGCAACTTATTTTGTTTAATGTTTATTATTTTTGATTAAACATTTTGGATGCATAAAAAAGTACACCTACCAGAGAAAATTTGCCCCGTATGCAATCGTCCTTTTAAATGGCGTAAAAAATGGGAACGCAATTGGGAACATGTACTGTACTGCAGCGAAAAATGCAGAAAAAACAAATAGTTTGAAAGACAGCGCTATCATTTGGTTTCGAAATAACTTACGAACCCAAGACAACAAAACATTAGTAGAAGCTAGTAAACATAAGCAGTTAATTGCAGTTTACACCATTAGTCCCAATTTGTTCAAAAAGAACAAATATGGGTTTACCAAATTAGGAAAGTACCGGGCCAAGTTTCTTCTAGAAAGTTTAAGAGATTTAAAAGAGCAATTAAAAACCTACAACATTTCTTTAATCTGCAAGGTAGCTTTGCCAGAGCAACTGTTACCTGAGTTAATCAAAAAGTATAAGATCAATACGCTTTATCTACAGGAAGAATGGACGCAAGAAGAGGAAGATGAACTTACAGAAGTCGTAAAAAAGGCTCCTGAGCATTTACAAATTGTACAATTTAAAGACCAATTTTTATATCATCCCAACGCTATTCCTTTTAAGGATTACGCCCAAATACCAGATGTTTTTACCAACTTTAGAAAAAAGGTAGAGAAATATGCACAAGTAAATTACTTGCAATCAACCCCAAACACCTTAGATAAAGAAAACTTAATAATTACCAATGCAATTCCCGATTTTGGAGACCTTGGTTTTGATGAGTTTGAAACAGACCCTAGAAGTGCATTTCCATTTAAAGGAGGAAGCAAAAATGCCCATGAAAGACTTCACTATTATTTATGGGAATCTAATGCAATAACTAAATACAAAGAAACACGTAATGGTTTGTTAGGACCAGACTATTCTTCCAAATTAAGTGCTTGGCTTGCCAATGGAAGTATCTCTGCAAGAGAAGTCTTTTGGGAGGTAAAAAAATATGAAAAAGAAAGAACCAAAAACCAAAGTACCTATTGGTTAATTTTTGAGCTACTCTGGCGTGATTATTTTAAATACATAAGTCTAAAACATAATAACAAAATTTTTCAATTAGGCGGTATTTTAAATAAACATTATGATTGGAATCGAGATAAAAAAACTCTAAATCAATGGGTTGGTGGTTGCACCAAAGAACCTTTTGTTAATGCCAACATGAAAGAACTTGCGCAAACAGGATTTATGAGTAACAGAGGTAGGCAAAATGTAGCTAGTTACTGGGCAAAAAGCTTGTTACAAGATTGGCGTTATGGTGCAGCCTATTTTGAAGAAATGTTAATTGATTATGATGTGCACAGTAATTGGTGTAATTGGCTCTACGTTTCTGGAGTGGGTAACGATCCACGAGATAGAAAGTTCAACATAGCCTTACAAGCGGATCGGTATGATCCAAAAAAAGAATACCAAAACCAATGGATTTGAGCTTATGAAGACGTTAAGGTTAATTTTAGGAGACCAATTAAACCATAAACATAGTTGGTTTAAAAACAAGGAGTCCAACTGTATCTATTTAATGGCAGAAATGCGCCAAGAAACAGACTATGTAAAACATCACGTTCAAAAAGTGGTCGCTTTTTTCATGGCCATGCGCTCTTTTGCAGAAGAATTGCAAGATAAAGGCCACACCGTGTCTTATTTCAAAATAAATGCAAAAGAGAACCCGCAAGAACTATCAAAACTTATACAGCGAACCATTACAGAAAATCAAATTGAAAAGTTTGAATATCAATTACCAGATGAGTATCGTCTAGATCAACAGCTAAAAGAAATATGCCAAAATTTAGACATAGAAACGGCTGCAGTAGATAGTGAACATTTTTATACCGAGCGCCACGAACTGGCTAATTTTTTTGAGGGAAAAAAGTCGCTATTAATGGAAAGCTTCTATCGTATGATGCGTAAAAAACACGGTGTTCTTATGGCATCTAACAGCAATCCGGAAGGTGGCAAATGGAACTTTGACCAAAGTAATCGAAAAAAATGGCAAGGCAATCCAGAGATACCGCACGAAAGAGGTTTTAGAAAAGATGCCACCGCTATTTTAGAAGAGTTGGAAGAAGCTGGTATTGCAACCTTTGGAAACATTCCAAACAATAATTTAAGCTGGCCAACCACAAGGGCAGACAGTCTACAGGTTTTAAACCATTTCTGTGACGAATTATTGGTACATTTTGGGGATTACCAAGACGCATTGCACACCTCACAAAAGTACCTGTTCCACTCTAGGCTATCCTTTGCCATGAATAGCAAAATGTTATCGCCAAAAGAAGTAATAGATAAAGTAGTAGACACCTATTTAGAGAATAAGGATCAAATAGACATTAGCCAAGTAGAAGGTTTTGTAAGACAAATATTAGGATGGAGAGAGTACATGCGTGGAATTTACTGGAAAGAAATGCCTAATTACGCTACCCTAAATAAATTGAACAATACCAATAAACTGCCTGAATTCTTTTGGACTGGAAAAACTAAAATGAATTGCCTTAAACACGCAATTGGGCAGAGTTTAGATGATGCATATGCGCACCATATACAACGCTTAATGGTTATTGGCAATTACGCCTTATTAACGCAAATAAATCCAGATGAAGTAGATAAATGGTACTTGGGCGTTTACATTGATGCATTGGAATGGGTAGAAATTACCAATACAAGGGGTATGAGCCAATTTGCAGACGGCGGTATTGTAGCCACAAAACCCTATGTTAGTAGCGCCAACTATATTAATAAGATGGGTAATTACTGTAAAAATTGCTACTACAAACACACCCAAAAAACAGGAGAAGCCGCTTGCCCCTTTAATTCTTTGTATTGGCATTTTTTAGATGAAAAAAAAGAATATTTTAAAGATAACCAGCGCATGGGAATGATGCTGAACTTGCTAAAGAAAAAGGACGCCAAAGAACTGGAACAACTTAAAGAACGCGCCCAACAGGTTATTGAAAATCCTGATAATTTTTAAAATATTTAACTTATAGCCAACGTCTTTAGACCTATTAATTATCGTATATCCTTAAAAATAACGCAGTAGCGAATATATATAAAAAGACCTTCATAAATAATTATGAAGGTCTTTTCATTTCTGTTTAAGCAGTATTTCTATTCTAGAATACCATCTACTATCCCATATTCCAAGGATTCTTTGGCATCCATCCAGTAATCACGATCAAAATCTTTCATTACTTTTTCAAAAGTTTGTCCGCAATTATCAGCAAGAATGTGTGCGCCAATTTCCTTGGTCTTAATTATTTCCCTTGCTTGTATTTCAATGTTAGAGGCTTGGCCCTGAGCACCTCCACTTGGTTGGTGGATCATTACCCGTGCATGGGGCTGTATAAAGCGTCTTCCTTTTTCCCAACAGATAGCAAAATAGACCCCATAGATGCGGCCAAACCAGAACAAACGGTAGACACTGGGCTTTTTATTTGTTTAATAGTATCATAAATAGCAAAACCAGAAGTAACGTAACCTCCAGGACTATTTATGATCAATTGTATTTCATCATTACTAATCATATCCAAATACAATAACCTATCTACAACGTGTTTAGCAGAATCGTCGTTAACCATTCCCCACAAAAACACCTTGCGCTCTTCTAATAACTTGGTTTGTATTTGTTCTTGTACTTTTCCTTTCTTGTCGCTCATATTTTTTATCTAAAAAGATGTATTTCAAAATTAAATAAAATAATCGTGTTAACTACTAAACGAAAATCCCTGTTTTCCTACAAATTCTTACAAAGATTCTTAGCCTAACTGCCAACCACAAAAATCCACTGGACTACAACACTTTAATAATTGTTTTAACATTTAACCGTTAACAAATTTTGTGATTTTAACGAAATAAACAGCACAAACACCGTGTAATTTATCGATTGGGTCAAAGGCAATCTAATTTTAGCCAAAATTGAAATCCCAAATCAATTTACACAAGTATTAAACAAACTTAACCATATGCGAAATACATATATCGCTAATAACTACATGCAGAAACTAATTGTTTTTGCAATACTTCTAAATTGTTTGCAATCTTCCCTAGTTGCGCAATTACAAACTCCATTTACTCCCAGGTATTCAGAAACCATTAATGGTGATGTTACTATGATTGCCAATAATGTGCTTTCTAGAACTGCCAATGGTAATTACAACGGAGAAGATGGAAACCATAATTTTACAGATAACGTCTTTGTAGACATTGACTCGGATAATTCCACTTTTAATTCGTCCAATGCAGAATTTAAAAATCCATTACCAAGTGTAAGTTGTTATAATTTTAAAAAAGTACTGCTGTATTGGGCTGCTGCGGATAAAGAATATCAAACTACCGCTACGGATACCATAGCAGGTACGGGAGGCACAGAACCTAGTTGGGATTTTAGGCAAGTTAAGCTACAATTACCCGGAGAAACAGCTTATAACACCATTGATGCGGATGAAGTTATTTTTAGAGGTAGGGATACGCATTTTGTAAACGACCCTTACGTTTGTGTAAAAGACATAACAGCAGAAGTAGAAGCCTTGGCAAATCCTTTTGGCATTTACCAAATTGCCAATGTAAAAGCTACAGAAGGTAGGTTACAGTCCCATCTAAATAATAGAACAGGTACCTCTGGTGGTTGGCAAATTGTTTTTGTTTATGAAAACGAAAGCTTAAACCTAAGAAATGTAACTCTTTTTGATGGCTACGTACACACCACACAAACCCAAGGTGAAACCGAGTTTAATTTCTCGGGCTTTCAAACAGTACCTACAGGAAAAGTTAATGCAGACATCATTTTTGGTGCCCTAGAAGGTGACAGAGATATTACGGGAGACCGCTTTCAAATTTTAGACACTAGCAACCAATGGTTTGAGATGACTGAAGGTTCAGGTGCCAACAAGGTACGTGATACCGTTAACTTTTTTAATAGTAGAATTACCTTAAAGAATAAAGATTTTTTAGATAGAACACCCGCAAGCACCAATACTTTGGGCTTTGATGCTGGGATTTTTGAATTAAAAAACACGGCAAATACTATAATCGGCAACAACCAAACTTCGGCTAGATTAAGAATTACCTCTACACAAGAAACCTATGGCGTTTACTTAACCGGACTAAGTATAGAGGTGTATGAGCCAAATTTAGGATCCATGCAGCTTACTACAGAAGACAATAATACCTTTTTAGAAGCTGGCGACAACCCTATTTTGCGTTTAACCGTGAATAATACGGGTAATGATCATGTTAGGGACCTAACCATTACAACTACCTTACCAGAACAATTAGATTTTATTGGAAATGATGATAGCCCGGCAGGAACCACCTATAGTTTTAACGCAACTACCAGAGTCTTAACCATTGCCGTACCAGATGGTGCAACGGATATCAATTCCCCAAGTTATAACCTGGATTTTGAGGTCCATGTAAAAGACCCCTGTCCCGGTTGTCTGGATAATTTTGCTCTGCAAGCTTCTGCAAGCTATACAGGAGCTATTAATACTACAGAAAAAAACAGTGTAAGTTCTGGCTCGTTTGATGAATGTAATTTACCAAATCATGACCCAACCCAATTTACCATAAAACCAAATATTAGAGTTACGGATGGCAGTGCGGAAGAAGGTAATACCATTCCAATTAATGTAACATCTAGTCATGTATTAAGCAATCCCGTAAGTTTTGAAGTTAGTTATAGCAATAACACTACCACGGATGAAGATTATACTAGACCTATCAATGTAACCATCCCAGCTAATACTAGTTCAGCTTCTGTAGGTATTGTTGCTGTAGATGACGATTGGGCAGAAGCAACAGAACAAACTTTTGAAGTAAGTATTGGCAACCCTACTAGCGACGTTAACTTAGAGGATGACAATGCTATTGCCACCGTAATAGATACGGATGTAGCCTATATTGTGGGTGGTAATTTTAGTGCTACGGAAGGTGACGATATTCAATACCGATTTTTCTTATCAACTGATCAAAATTCAGATGGCCGTACGTATGTTGGAATTGAAGATGAATATTTTTTAGATGCGCTATTTCAAGAAAAAGCGAACGCTACAAACCCAGCTACAGATGGGGCCGATTTTAATAGCTTTTCTACCACAGTATCTTTTCCTGCAGGTTCCCTAGCTGGTACAGAACTTTTTATTCCTGTACCCACTATAGATGATAACATTTTTGAACCAACCGAAGAATTTGAGATTGTAAAGTCTTACAATTCAGCAGAGAACAGCAAATACAGCATAGGCCCTAGAAGAGTACGTTTAAATATGGAGCGCAGCGTTTTACGTATTTTGGATAACGATAATTTTGCACCTGGACTCGGGGTTAGTGTAACTGATTTTGATGTTCCTGAGAATGTGGGGACTGCGGAATTCATAGTTTCCTACAAAGGACTTACAATTCAAAATGGTTTTACCGTAGACTACGAAGTTACCAACGGTTCAGCTACCAGACCTAATGATTACACCATTGATGCAAATGCATATACGGGAACGCTTATCTTCCCTGCCAATACGCAAAATGGGGACACCCAAACAGTTACTTTAAATATTCTTGACGATTTAATCCTAGAGCAAGCTGAAACGGTAAACATAAGGCTATCAAATCCATCTAACATCTTTATTCCCATGGTAGATGTTAATGGTGTAGGTACAATACAGGACAACGAAAGTTTTGGTTCTGGCGAAGGATTAAATGCAGAGGGGTTCACAATTTTAGAAAATGTAGGCACAACCAACTTTACCATTCGTTATACTGGTCCTGATGTACAAGATGCTTTTGATGTAAATTATGTAATTGCCAATGGTACGGCTTCCACTCCAGCAGATTATACGGTAGCTAATGCTTCTGGCACTATTACATTTCCTGCGGGCACAAGAACTAATGATACCATTAACATTCCGGTTACTATTATTAATGATAATATAATTGAAGGTCAAGAACAACTTAGTTTAACGATAAGCACTCCTAATAATAGTTTAGTTCCCATAAACGGTGCTACCGCAAATGGTATCATCAATGATGATGACGGCACAGGTACGGAAGGTCTGTCCATAATACAGACCGATGTTATCGTAACTGAAGGTATGGGCGTTACCGCTACTTTTGATGTTACCCTTACTGGAACGTATGCCGCTGGTTTTGATGTGGATTTCTCCACCGCTTTTGGTACGGCTACCGCAACCGACTTTACGCCTATCACTAATGGAACAATTTCTTTTGCGGGTACGGATGGCGAGGTACAACAAATCGTGGTGAACATCTTGGATGATGCTATCATTGAACCGCAAGAAGCGTATACCGTTACCTTGAACAGCACTACCAATCCGTTGGTGCCTATAAACGATGCTACCGCTAATGGTATCATCAATGATGATGACGGCACAGGTACGGAAGGTCT
>NZ_MTBC01000011.1 GCF_002072105.2 Croceivirga radicis | reverse complement strand
ACAGTAGATAATAATGACGGTACGTTCACTTTAAATTATACGGATGGTACCAGCTTTACCACTTCAGATTTGACAGGCCCTCAAGGCGCTCAAGGTCCAGCCGGTCCACAAGGTCCAGCGGGTGCAGACGGTGCAAATGGTGCAGATGGAAACGGAATTGCTTCCACAGTAGATAATAATGACGGTACGTTCACTTTAAATTATACGGATGGTACCAGCTTTACCACTTCAGATTTGACAGGTCCTCAAGGCGCACAAGGTCCAGCAGGCCCACAAGGACCAGCAGGAAATGATGGCGCGGACGGTGCAGTAGGCCCACAGGGTCCAGCCGGTCCACAAGGACCAGCCGGTAATGATGGCGCAGATGGTGCAGATGGAAATGGAATTGCTTCCACAGTAGATAATAATGACGGTTCATTTACTTTAAATTATACGGACGGCACCAGCTTTACCACTTCAGATTTGACAGGTCCACAAGGAGCTCAAGGTCCAGCGGGTCCACAAGGACCAGCAGGTAATGATGGCGCAGACGGTGCGGTAGGTCCTCAGGGTCCAGCCGGCCCACAAGGTCCAGCAGGTGCTGATGGCGCGGACGGTGCGGTAGGTCCTCAGGGTCCAGCCGGTCCACAAGGACCAGCAGGTAATGATGGCGCGGACGGTGCAGTAGGTCCTCAGGGCCCAGCCGGCCCACAAGGTCCAGCAGGTGCTGATGGCGCGGACGGTGCGGTAGGTCCTCAGGGTCCAGCGGGTCCACAAGGTCCAGCAGGTGCTGATGGCGCGGACGGTGCAGTAGGCCCACAGGGTCCAGCCGGTCCACAAGGCCCAGCCGGTCCACAAGGACCACAAGGACCTCAAGGCCCACAGGGTCCTCAAGGCCAACCTGGTCAAGATGGACAAGACGGAGCAACAGGTCCTCAAGGACCTGCAGGCCCAACGGGTGCACAAGGTCCTCAAGGTCCACAAGGTCCACAGGGCCCTCAAGGCCAACCTGGTCAAGATGGACAAGATGGAGCTACAGGTCCCCAAGGACCTGCAGGCCCAACAGGTCCAACTGGCCCTCAGGGTCCACAAGGCCCACAGGGTCCGGCAGGAGATCCAGCAACGGATGACCAAACCCTTTCTACAAATGGAAGCCCAGGTTATATTGCTATTACTGGGGGGAACAACGTAACCATAAATGTAAATGATGCCGATAGTAATATTGGAAATGAATACAATACTGGTTTTACCGTATCTGGAGGTAACCTAAGGATTACTGATGGTGGGGGTAACCTAGATGTTCCATTGACAGACATTGGTTCTGATGATCAATATGATGATGAGGTATTATTGAGAACACCAATTGACGTAGATGAGGGTGGTGAGGCTTCACCAACATCAGAAACAAATGTAGAAGAAGTAATACAAGCAATTGCTCCAATTACATCTAAAGCGGCAAGAATTTTTTATCCGCCATCAATTGCTGTAGATGCCTCTATAAATGGAACATTCTCTATAGACTTGCATGCGCAGTATATGGCACAGTACGGTAGCCCAACAGTAGGTAGTGCTGGCGCACCAGCTGCCTTGCCAACTTATACCGCTACGGAGCTTTATTACTACGTAACCTATGCAGATCCTACAGTATTTAATACGGCCACTATGAGCATTGATGCTAATGGTGTTCTAAGTTATGAGATTATTGGGCAACCTGCAGATTACAATTCGTTAATCAACGTAGTGTTTGTAGTTAAATAATCATTTAAAGCTCCACAAATTTTGGATAAGTCCATTTTACATAAAATAAAACTCCTGTCCATATTCCTTTTTATAATGGGTATGGGCAGTGTTTCTGCTCAGTTTTTACTACAAGCACCTACGGATAGTGATCAAAACAATTTTAGGTGGTTTGAGGCTTCGGACACGAACACCGTTTTGGGTACGGATTCTTTTTATGAGGTTACAGAACCTGGGGTTTATTTTGCAACCTATGATGGTACGCTGTGCGGTTCTAATGCTACAGGATATTTTATAGTAACCAATTGCAATTCGCCCTATAATGAGGTAACTCTAGATGTTTCCCAAAATGTTAGTAGCAATGCAACAATTAATTGGAACAATACCAGTGTAAGCGGTACCCAACCCATGGTAACGGCAACTCAAGATGTTGAACGCTACGTGGCTACTATAACAAAAGCCAACAATAGCTTTATTTTACCAAGGTTCACGGTAGTCTGTATGGATCAAGCGGCTATTTTAGAAGATGATGTTGCGGTTGTAGACGAGGACGATGCTGTTCAAATTCCAATTTTTGATAACGATTCAGAATTGCCAGATACGGGGGTTCTAACATTTACAGAACCAGCTAATGGTTCCGTAACCGTAGATGAGAATGGGACACCAAATGACCCTACGGACGACATTGTTACGTACACGCCAAATCCGGATTTTAATGGACAAGATACATTTGACTATACCTTATGTAATAGTTTTGGTGACTGTAGTACCGCAACTGTAACCGTAACGGTAACACCTATAGTAGATACCGTTGCAGACTTGGTAACAACAGAGGAAGATACACCAATACAAATTACATGGTCCGGAAATGATAATGACTTGCCAGATTCAGGAACGTTTACCGTGACCGATCCTACAAATGGCACTGTAACAGTAAATGATAACGGTACACCAAATGACCCGTCTGATGATATGGTTACTTATACGCCAAATCCTGATTTTGACGGTACCGATATGTTTGACTATACGGTTTGTGATGCCTTAGGAAATTGTAGTACGGCAACTATTACTATTGTAGTAAGTGACCAAATTGTTTTGGACACGGATGGCGATGGTATTTTGGATAGTTTTGAGGATTTAAACACAGATGGTGATAATGATCCTGCCACCAATCCCACAGATACGGATAATGATGGTATTCCAGATTATTTAGACATTGATAGTGATGATGATGGTATACCAGATAATATAGAAGCGCAAACAACTGATGGTTATATAACCCCAAGCGGTATAGATGCCAACAATAACGGTTTAGACGATGCTTACGAGGGTGAAGGTGTACTGGGAGTTATCCCTGTAGATACAGATTTGGATGGATTGCCAGATTACGTGGATGAAGACGCGGATGGAGATGGTGTTCCAGACAATATTGAAGGTAATGATTTTGATCAAGACGGTCTTCCAGATGTGGTTTGGATAGATTCTGATAAAGATAATGATGGTCTTAATGATGGGTATGAGGGTAACGAAACTATAGACACGGATGTAAATGACGATATCAATGATCCATTAGCAGATCTACCAGATACCGACCAAGACGGAATTCCAGATTTTAGAGATACAGATGATGATGATGATGGTATTGAAACCGCCGATGAAGACCTAGATTTAGATGGTGATTTTGCAAATGATGATTCTGATGAGGATGGTATTCCAAACTATTTAGATCCAGATTTGGAGCAAAGCGAAGCAGAAATTGAGGTTTTCAACGTTATTACTCCAAATGGAGACGGTGTTCATGATGTTTTACGAATCGCCAATATTGAAAATTTCCCTAATAACACGGTTAAGATTTACAATCGCTGGGGTGTATTGGTATTTCAAACAAAAGCATACAATTCAAACGGAAACGTGTTTGATGGAACCTCTGAAGGAAGGGTAACCATTGATCAACAACGTAAATTACCGGTAGGTACTTATTTCTACATAATAGATTATCAAGATACCGTAGGTAATATGAAACAATTGTCCGGTTACTTATACATCAATAGATAAACGCATTCATATGTTTAAAAACATATTAAATTATACTAATGTAGGTTTGGCACTTTTTGCGCTGTTGTTGGGGTGCTTCTCGGCAACGGCACAGCAAGATGCACAGTACACCCAATATATGTACAATACCATGAGTGTAAATCCAGCTTATGCTGGTTCTAGAGGGCATTTAAGTTTGGCAGCCTTGTACCGTAATCAATGGATTGGTTTGGATGGTGCACCAGAAACGCAAACCTTAAATATTCATTCGCCTATTGGTTATCGGGGTGTAGGCTTGGGTTTTTCTATTGTAAATGATAAAATTGGCCCTACTACCGAGACCTATTTTGACGGTGATTTTTCCTATACCATAGAATTAAATTTAGAGAGTAGGTTAAGCTTTGGCCTTAAGGCTAGTGCACATTTATTGAATATAGATTTTGATAAATTAAACCAAGACGCGGCCCAAGGTTCAGATGCTTCTTTGCAGAATAATATAGATAATCGTTTCTCTCCCAACATTGGTGCTGGGGTTTACTATCATACAGATAAGTTCTATGCAGGTTTGTCTGTTCCAAGGTTTTTAGAGACAGAGCATTTTGATGAGTCATCGTTATCCACGGCAAAAGAGCGAATGAATTTTTATTTGATAACCGGTTACGTTTGGGACCTTAATTCTAATGTGAAATTTAAGCCCGCCGTGTTGACTAAATTGGTTAACGGGGCACCATTGCAGGTAGATTTGTCTGCCAATTTTATGTTCAATGAAAAGTTTATTGGTGGTGTAGCTTACCGTTGGGATGCCGCATTTAGTGGTATGTTCGGTTTCAATATTTCTGAACAAATGTTCTTAGGTCTAGCGTATGATCGTGAAATTACAGATTTGGGAGCCACTAGTTTTAACGATGGTTCTTTCGAGGTGATTTTTAGATTCGATTTTATTCGCTCAGAAGGTAATCTAAAGTCGCCACGTTTCTTCTAGAATCCAACTTTCTTATTTTTAATGCTTCTTTAGGCCTAATAGTCCGCTAAAGGGATTATTTTTATACCATGGAAGAGAAAGTTATTTTGGTCGATGAGAATGACCAGCAAATAGGACTAATGCCCAAAATGGAGGCCCATGAAAAGGCGCTTTTGCATCGGGCTTTTTCTGTATTTGTAATGAACAGTAAAGGTGAAATTATGTTGCAGCAACGTGCGGCTCATAAATACCATACACCAAATTTATGGACCAATACCTGTTGTAGCCATCAACGTGAAGGAGAATCAAATCTTGAAGCAGGAAAACGCAGGTTAATGGAAGAAATGGGGTTTGTTACCGAACTTAAGGAAGTTTTATCTTTTGTATATAAAGCTCCATTTGATAATGGGCTTACGGAACATGAATATGATCATGTTATGATAGGTTACTTTGAAGATGAACCGAATATAAACCCAGAAGAAGTGCAAAGTTGGAAATGGATGCGGCCCGAGGCCATAAAAGAAGATATTGCCAACAACCCTTCTAGTTATACTGCTTGGTTCAAGATTATTTTTGAAAAGTTTTACGATCACTTAATGTTAGAATTGCATGAGAGTAAAAGTTAGTAGAAAAGAACAGTTTAATGCGGCCCATCGTTTGTTTAGACCAGACTGGTCTAGCCAAAAAAACCAAGAAACGTTCGGCAAATGCAATAATCCTAGTTTTCATGGTCATAATTACGATCTAATTGTAAGTGTTACTGGAGAAATAGACCCAGAGACCGGCTACGTAATGGATATGAAAGTGCTTAAAGACCTTATTAAAAAGGAGGTTACGGAGTATATGGACCATAAAAACCTTAATTTGGATGTACCTGATTTTAAGGATTTAAATCCAACTGCCGAAAATATAGCTGTTGTTATTTTTAATAGAATTAGACCCCATTTAGCTCCTGATAAAGAATTGGAAATACAATTATTTGAAACACCACGAAACTTTGTAACATACTCGGGTTAAACTGCACATACTTAATCTATAAGTTAAACGTTAAAAAGTAAGAAAAATAATACAAAATGAACTTGTACCCGTTAAAGTTTAATCCCATAATGAAAGACCGTTTATGGGGCGGAGAAAAATTGAAGCATCTTTTTAATAAACCTAGTGAAACCGATACTACAGGTGAAAGTTGGGAACTATCTGCAGTAAAAGGAGACGTTTCTATTGTATCTAATGGCGAACTTAAAGGAACATCTTTACAGGCCTTGATTGATGAATATGGACCGTCTTTGTTAGGAGAAAGTGTTATAGCGCGCTTTGGAAATGAGTTTCCAATCTTAATTAAGTTTATAGATGCCAAACAAGATTTATCCATACAATTACACCCACATGACGATTTGGCAAAGGAGCGCCATGATTCTTTTGGAAAAACCGAGATGTGGTACATAATGGATGCCGATCCTGGATCAAAACTAATCGTTGGCTTTAATAAAGATGTTGAAAAGGAGGAGTACAAAAAAAGTCTAGAAGAAAACACACTTTTAGATTTACTTAACTATGAAGAAGTGACTTCTGGCGATACTTTTTTTATAAATACAGGTAAAATACATGCAATAGGGGCTGGTGTAATGCTTGCGGAAATTCAGCAAACGTCTGATATAACATACCGTGTTTTTGATTTTAATAGAAAAGATAAAGAAGGTAATCTAAGAGAATTACATACGGAGCTGGCCTTAGATGCCATAGATTATAAAAAGAAAGACGATTTTAAGGTTAATTATAGCTTTGCTAAAGATCAGGTAAACCAAATGGTAGACTGTCCTTATTTTAAAACCAATATTTTAGACTTAACCACAGACCTTACTCAAGATACTAGCAACAGAGATTCTTTTACCATTTATATGTGTGTAGAAGGCAGCGCGGTAGTTGCCAATGATTATGGAGACGTTCACTTACAAAAAGGGGAAACAATTTTAGTGCCGGCCGTTTCTAAATCTGTGAGTATAGCTACAAAAGGCGTAAAGTTGTTAGAGGTAACTATTTAGTGCGTACATTTGCTCAAAATTAGAAAAAATGGCAAGCGTTAGAGATTTAAAAAAGGATATCAACTACGTATTAGGAGATATTATTGATGCCGTTTATCAGTGGGAAGCGGAGACTGGAAATATAAATTCAGAAGAAGGCTCTTTACTAATAGACAAGGCTATAGCGTATTTTGATGAGTTAATGGAGAAAGTGCATCAAAAAGAAGTAGCGAATAAAAAACTTCACTTTAAGGATATAAAAAATCAGCTAGAGCAAAAAGCGGTAGAGTTGATTGAAAACCTAAATGAAATGGCCCAGTAATAGGGCCATTTTTTTATTCAGATTTTACTGTTTTAATATGCTCAGATAAGGCTTTACCGTACTTTGAGGCTGCTACCTCTTTAGACAAATTGTTATAAACACTATCTAAGTATTTTGGATTGGCCTCTGCACCATCATACAAGGTTACATAAGGTGTTACATAACTATTAGGGTGGGTTAGACCATAGTTTAGAATATAACCATACCTTCTTAAATAATTTCTTTGTGCAACCGTACGCAAAGAATCTAATTTAGTACTGTCCGTTATGGCCAAATGGTTTATTTCTAAATCTTTTTTATTGAATTGCGAAATCATTTCTTGGTACTCTTTGTACTCTTCATGACTTTTTGATCCAGTAATCTTTGCTTTTTTATCAAATTCGTCCCAAGTGGTATTGATTGTTATTTCACCTGCCTCACCAAAAAAAGCCAAACGATCATTATAATCATTATTGTCCGCACGATCTAAATGCAGCCAGAACAATTCAGGATCTTCCAATTCGTATGTCATTTCAAAAGAGCCGTCACCATTAAAGCTAATAGAATCTACCGTGGCCAATGTGGTATCTGCCAGCTTTTGTAAGTAGAGTTTTCCTTTTTTAAGTCCTTTAATAGACCCGGTTAGGTGCATGGTATTTTCAGAATTACCACCACATGCAACAAGTAAAGTGGCTAAACCAATCGTAAAAAATATCTTTTTCATTATCCAAAATTGAATGGCAAATATCTTAATAATATCTATTTTTAAAAGTTAGGTTTTAAAAAAATATTAACATTATAAACTAGCAGATACTTCCATTAACAATCCACATAAATAAGCTCCCGCTGTACCCACAACGTAACCAAATACGGCCAACAAGATACCCACCGAGGTTAAAGAGGGATGAAATTCTGCGGCAACTACTGGGGCAGAGGCCGCTCCACCAACATTTGCCTGGCTACCTACAGCCAAGAAAAAGTAAGGGGCTTTAATTAACTTTGCCACAATAATTAATAATAATGCATGTATGGTAATCCATATTAAACCAATTGCAATCAATCCCGGGTTTTCTAGAACCTTACCTAAATCCATTTTCATACCAATGGTGGCTACTAGAATATAGATAAACAAACCTCCTATTTTGCTGGCGCCTGCACCTTCATAGGTTTTGGCTTTGGTAAAAGACAAAGCAATACCAAAGGCTGTTGCAAAAACGACCATCCATAAAAATTTGGACCCTAAAGAAGATAGGATTTTGTCTTTATTGCTAACCGCTTCAAAATTGTTTTCTAAAAAAGTGGCAAAATGATGTCCTAATAAGTGTGCAAGGCCTACACCCACAAAGGCAAAGAATAATAGCATAATGTAATCTTTGGTGGTGGGTACACGGGTTATTTTATCGGTATAGGTTTTAACCTTTTCTTTTAGTGTTTCTATAGAACGGGTATCTGCTTTTAACCATTTATCTATAGTTTTGGTCTTACCAACACCAAACAAAATAATAGCCATCCAAATGTTGGCTACTACTATATCTATTAAGACCATACCGCCATATTTTTCTTGATTGTACTGGAAAACCTCTAGCATTGCGGCTTGGTTTGCGCCACCACCAATCCAACTGCCTGCTATAGTTGTCAATCCGCGCCAGACGGCATCAAACCCGGCGCCGCCAACCGTCTCTGGCGAAAAAATAGATACAATTAAAATTGCAATTGGTCCGCCAATGATGATGCCAAGGCTACCCGTAAAAAACATGATTAATGCCTTTGAACCTAGATTGGCAATTGCCTTAAGATCAATGCTCAATGTCAATAATACCAAAGCCGCAGGGAGTAGGTATCTACTTGCAATAAAATACAGATTAGAAGCCTCTTCTGAAATTAACCCGCTGCTCGCAAAAATAGCAGGTAATAGGTAACACATAAGTACGGTAGGTACAAAGGTGTAGAACTTTTTCCAGAACTTATGCTCTAAATTAGAGGTGTAAAAAACAAAACCTAGGCAGAGCGCCAAAAGGCCAAAAATAACGGTATCATCCGTTAACGGAAGTTGGTCCATATATAGTTGGTTGTATTAATAGAACTTAAATAGATTAAATATTAAGCCAGTAGGTAAACTTTAAATTTATGGATCTAAATCTAGGTGCAAAAACATCTACAAAATAATTATCGTTATAAACCAGAAATAAATCTGATAATGGAGCAAAACGCCATTGCAACCTAGAGTTTATACCTAAATTGTCTCGTTGGTTGCTATACTGTACCAGAGTAGACCAAAAAACAGATTTGCTAAAGGTAACCGTTGCCCTTGGGCTAATTAGCCAAATATCCGCACTAGAATAAGGGGCGGGTAACGAAATGTTATCATACTGAAGATTAAGGCCTAATTCTACTTTTGGTTGAAAACGCAGGCTAAACCTACCCTCTAGGGACAAGCGGTTTCCATTAAAGAATTGGCCATAGCTAGGTTCCAAGGCATAAGAAAAAAAACGGCGTTGATCGGATTGGAATTCCAACTCTACCCGGTTGAAATGATAGCTTGTATTGGCCGGTAATTCAACGGCATTATCTTTTCCGGAAGGGTCAAAAGAATCTGTTAGGTACACAAAGCGTTTTTGTAACCTACCCTGTAATCTTTCCAAAGATTTAAACTCTGCCGTAAGTTCCCAATTAATGTTATAGTCAGAATACAACCAGTCTAGACCAGGTCTCCAAGTAACCACATTGAACAGTTGGGTTTCCCACCGGTTAATTTTACCTTTTTTAGGCCAGAACCTTCCTTCTAATATTTGTGCCACCTTAAAAATATCGGTTCTTCTTATAAAACCAAGGTCAGACTCAAATTCTTCGTCTACGGATACGGCATCTATAAAAGCGGAAAAATACTTCGTGTTTTTTCCAAAAAAGGCTCCTAGGGAATAATTTCCTTCAGAATCATCTGGTTGAAACGATTTATGCGCATAAAACTTACCAAGCCAACTATTGTCTGCAGTTGCTAAATTGTAATCAATGCCCACAACCCGGTTAAAAGTTTCATCCTCTTCTAAATAATCGCCCGGGTTAATGGCTTGTCTATTGATAAAAAAGAACCCTAAATTAGAACGGGCAAACATTCTGTGTTGTAAGGCCAGCATCATATTGTTGTTGGATGCTATTTCGTTTTCTGAATCTTCCTCGGTCTGGATGTTCAAAAATCCTAATCTCAAATTTTTGTTGATTTTACCACTTAATCGGAGACCGCCAAGTATTCTGTTTTCTATGGTGTTGTCTGCTGTATCTTTAGCTATGCCTATTCTTCTACTAAAAAATGGATTGGCATCTCTAGACCCACCAAAACTTCCGAATAAATCATTGTTATCTATAAAAAACTGCCTTCGTTCTGGTAGTGCAACTTCAAAACGGGTTAGATTGGTTATAAAATTATCTACTTCTACCGTAGAAAAATCTGGATTAACGGTTAAGTCTAGGTTTAAACTATTTCCAATAGAAATTTTAGCATCCGCACCTACCTTAAAATTATTCAAGTTATCATTTTCTTCATAGTCTTTGGCCAAAATACCGTTGGTATAGGGAATAATGGCCAAAGGTGTCCTAGATTTTCCCAATGGTTTTTCAAAACGCATATCGCCCATAAAAGCGAGGTTAAAAATTAATTGGTTTTGAGGGATTTTAACCCAAGTAGAGCGTTCATTGGCCTGCATATCTAGACGATAACAATTAAACCTCCATTTGGTCTCACCTTCACGAAACTTAAAAGAAGTTAGGGGTATAGCTATCTCGGAGACAAAATAATCATCATATATTTTAGACTCACCCCTCCACTTAACGTCCCATGAGGTGGTAAAATCATCCCTATCTGTTCCACCATTGGCAATTAACGCCTCACGGCGTACACCAAAAGGGTTCATACCAAACAAAAATGCATTGGTACCATCATTGAAAGTGTCAAATACAAGACTTATTTGGTCTATGCCACCACCTCTAAAATCGCGTTGTAGCGAACGGGTAAGGTAATTTTTTCCAACACTGTAACCCTTTACCGCAATGTATAACGTGGTGGCGTCATAAAGCATTTTAATTTCGGTTTCTTTTTGGGCTAATGTGCTATCTGATGGAAAGTATTGGTGAAATCCGTTAGGTCCGTCTGCATGCTCCCATTCTGGTTCGTCCAAGATTCCGTCTAGTTTTACGGGTAGGTCTGTAAATTTAACCGTGAAATTTTTAGGATTGGTCTGTGCCAACGTAAGTTGAAACAAGGACATAAGTATGCCCGTGGCAAGTAGTTTGGCCATGATAGTCATTTGAATTAGCACTCCGAAATTAACGTTTTGAGCTGTTAAATAAATGCTAAATAACGCTAATCGTCTTTTTTTGGTGCTCTTTTGGCCTCTTTGAGCGCTTTCATCAACATCCATTCAATTTGTCCATTGGTACTCCTAAACTCGTCTGCAGCCCATTTTTCAATAGCCTTGAGCATATCTTCGTTTAACCGTAGGGCAAATCCTTTTTTCTTACTCATTCGACTTTATAAATTTTTCCAATGCTAAAACCAAATTATTGGATAAAGGGTATTTAGGGTCCGTATAAGTTGCAAGTTGTTGATGCGCTCTAGTAACCTCTTTTAAAGTGTGAGTTGTATTTTCTAAAAGTAAGAGTGTTGCCTTAGGTTGCGCTGCCTTTAACAGTTTTGCCTCTTCTACTGGTACTTGAATGTCTAAGTCGCCATTTAAAATAAGTGTAGGGAGGTTTACTTTTTTTATTTCTTCTTGTGGGTCAAAGGCCATCCATGATTTTATGAACTTTTGGTTTTGAGGCGCAAATAAGGATAGTAGCAAAGGATTGACTTCTTTTATGGTATCTGTTTGTTGTAACTCTTCAATATGGGTTTTTGCTATTGCCGCTAATTCTTTGCTCTGTTGTGTTATTTGTGTAATTAGAATAGCATCCATAGGCCTTGCGGGGCCAGATAAAGAAATAAAACTTTTTAGTTTCTTATGTTTTTGTAGCATCGCTATTAGTGAACCTTGGCTGTGGCCTATTAAATGATAGCCCTTAAAGCGATTGTCTTTTTCAAAAGCTTTGAGTATAGTGGCAACATCTGCAACCAAATCTTCAAAACCAATATTAGGTTGCAAACGTATATTTTGTTTAGAAAAAGTACGTTTATCAAATCTTAAAAATGCAATTCCTCTTTGGTTTAGACTATCGGCCAATTGTTTCGCATAGTCTGCATGTATCATGGGCTTGTAGTTTCCATCCCTATCTATTGGTCCAGAACCCGCAATAAATAGGGCCAAAGGCAATGGCTTTTTGCTTTCTGGGTATGATAAAATTCCAGAAAGTTTAATAGAATCGTGGTACACCGTAAACGGTTCTATTATTACCTGTGCCTTACTATTAAATGCGAAAAAGAATACTAGTAAAATTAGCTTTTTCATCTATTCTTATTTCGTTCAAAAATTATTTTTGAAGACTGCTCTAGATATTGTTTTACTTCCCAGCCTTGCTGGGCATGGCTATTTAGCAAGTCTTCCAATTTTTGGTTGTTATTGGTTAATCCATATTTAAATTGTACTACTTTGTATTCTTTCATTCTTAATGGTTTAAGGTGCCGGCGTTAACCACTGGTGAAGCGTCTTTATCAGAGCAGAGTACTACCATTAAATTACTTACCATTGCAGCTTTTCTTTCTTCGTCTAAAGCTACCAATTCTTTTTTGCTTAGTTCTTCTAACGCCATTTCTACCATACTAACCGCACCTTCTACAATTTTATGCCTTGCTGCAACTATGGCCGTGGCCTGTTGTCTTTTAAGCATGGCATTGGCGATTTCTTGTGCATAAGCCAAATAACCAATTCTTGCCTCTAAAACCTTTATACCAGCCATTTCTAAACGGTCTTGAATTTCTTTTTCTAACGCCTCACTTACTTCATTAACACTAGACCTTAGTGTTACATCTTCTTCAATTCCTTCGTCCGCAAAATTATCATAAGGGTACATACTAGCCAATTTTCTAACGGCTGCATCTGTTTGTACGCGCACAAAATTTTTATAATCATCAACATCAAAAGCAGCTTTATAGGTGTCCGTAACCTTCCAAACAAGAATGGTGCTAATCATAATTGGGTTGCCTAGCTTATCATTTACTTTTAAGCGCTCACTATCAAAATTACTGGCACGCAAGGATATTTTTTTCTTGGAATAAAAAGGGAGTACCCAAAAAAGGCCATTAGACTTTATAGTACCCACATATTTTCCAAAAAGGAGAAGTACCCTTGAACTATTTGGGTTTACCAGGACTAGACCAAATGCCAGGAATAGGCCTATAAATATTGCTAAAACTAATAGTAGGGAACCGCCGTTAAAAAGTAAAAAAGTGCCCCCTGCAATTAGTATAACAGCTAAAAACAACATTAAGTACCCGTTTATTGGAGTAGTGGTTTTTTCGTTGGTTAATTGATTCATGATATATGATATTAAAATGATATCATAAATATATTAAAAATATTTAATCCTGGAATTTTTTCTTTTTCTTCTTATTGGGGTTGGTAAACAGCCGTTTTAAAAAGCCATCTCTTTTTATCGGATCACAGCTTAATTTGTTGGTCAGTGCAGTAGAAAGCGGTTTAAATTTTGCCTTGGTAATACTATCAAATTCTGGTTTGCCGTTCATGTCTTTATATAGTTTGGCAAAAACAGGTAGCGCCGCATTGGCTCCTTGCCCAATAGCAGTAGAACTAAAACCAATTTCGTGCTGGTCTAGGCCAACCCAAGTAATATGTACCAATTTAGGGGTAATGGCAGCAAACCAAGCATCTTTATTGTTTTGCGTGGTTCCAGTTTTTCCGGCAATGTCATTAGATAAACCATATGTATTTCTAATTCTAGCCGCGGTACCACGGTCTACTACAGATTGCATCATATTTATAATTATAGCCGCATTTTCTTGGGAGAGGCTTGTTCTAGTTGTAGTTTCTTTTTTGTGGGTATACAATAAACTATCGTTAACTGAACTTATATTCTGTATAAAATAGGGTTGACTAACCTTGCCATAATTGGCTATAGAACTATATGCTTTAGCCATTTCTATCAATTTTATTTCTCCTGCACCTAGGGCAATTGCTGGTTCTTTTGGTAATTCTGTAGCAATTCCCATTTTTTTTGCCTGTTCTATTACGTTGTTTATGCCTGTTTTTTCTAGAATTTTTACGGTTACTGTATTTACGGAATTTGTGAGGGCTTCTTCCATGCTATAATTTAAATAAGCCTCGTCTTTATCTCCTGAGTTACTTGGAGACCATCCCTTTAAGTTTTCATATTCTACCTCTCTTGCCGAAAAATAATCACAAGGTTGTACCCCTTGCTCCAACGCAGCTAAATAAACTATAGGCTTAAAGGTAGAGCCTACTTGTCTTTTACTTTGGTTTACATGGTCATACTTAAAATAATTGTAGTTAACACCACCAATCCAACTTCTAATAGCCCCATTATTGGGGTCCACGCTTAGGCTACCCACATTTAAGAATTTTATAAAGTGTGCTATGCTGTCTAAAGTACTTGC
Source organism: Croceivirga radicis (assembly GCF_002072105.2). GTDB lineage: Bacteria > Bacteroidota > Bacteroidia > Flavobacteriales > Flavobacteriaceae > Croceivirga > Croceivirga radicis. The sequence continues at coordinate 130,994 of NZ_MTBC01000011.1, read as the reverse complement.
GTTTACTTCTTTATCCTCTATATAACTAGGTAAGTTCATGGGTCTTTTTACACTGAGACTGTCCCAAATCTGATGTTCCTTTAGACCCGCTTTTTTCAATTTTTTATAAGAAAGGGTTTGTTTAGCTATTTTTTTAATCAAGTTTGGGTTGCTGAGCCATGGTGCATTACTTCCGTGTCCCTTTTCAAATTGTATTTGTAGGTTTTCTAGGTGAGACAGCATATTTTTTTCTGCCAACTGCTGTAGTTCATAATTTAACGTGGTGTAAATCTTAAGTCCGTCTGTGTAGAGGTTTACTTCATTTTCTTGGCACCATGGTAAAAGTTCTTTTCTTACGGCCTCTCTAAAGTAAGGAGCTAGGCCATTGTTATGATCGTAATCTCTATAATTCAATTTTAATTTTAGGGCTGTTAAACTGTCTTTTTCCTGTTCAGAAATAAAACCATTACGGTACATGTTGTACAGTACCAAATTTCTTCTAACCCGGCTTTTTTCTGGAAAAACCCTGGGGTTGTACCCATATGTTGCCTTAAGCATACCAACCAAAACCGCAGCTTGTTCAGTTTTTAATGAGTCTGTACCAGTATTAAAAAACTTACGCGAAGCTGCTTCTATCCCATAGGTGTTGTCACCAAAAGAAACGGTGTTCAGGTACAGAGCTAGAATTTCGTCTTTTGTGTAGATAGTCTCAATTCTATTAGCCATAAGCATTTCTTTTACCTTATTTATAACAAGGTTGTTATTGCTTCGTTCTCTTCTGGGATATAGGTTTTTGGCCAACTGTTGGGTAATAGTACTACCACCACCAGAGCTTTCATCGCCCAACAACACGCTTTTTAAAGCAACACGAAACATGCTTTTTAAATCGGTTCCAGAATGGTCATAAAAACGCTCGTCTTCTATTGCAATAAGGGCTTCTTTTAAGTTTTTTGGCATGTTCTTAAAAGGAATGGGCTGCCTATCGTTTAAGTAGAACTTGCCTATTAAAATACTATCTGCCGAATAGATTTCAGAAGCTCGTTGGTGTTCAATATTTGCTAATGCTTCTTTTGTAGGGAGTTTACCAAACGCTCCAAAGTTTACAAGGAGAATAAATATTAGGGGTAGTACTATTAGTATGCCTGCGCTAATAGCCACTATTTTTACTACCTTTTTTTTATTTAATTTCTGCAAAAACAATTTTTTCTCCATTATGGTAAGATGATAATAAAAGGTTAAAACTATTTGGTATTTAACAATTGGTTTAGAAGCAATGCTAAATTTGCCCAAAATTTTTTAAGGTGATGAAGCATTACATTTTTTTTGTAGTTCTATTAGTACATACGGTTGCAAGCGCTAATTTGGTTTGGGGTAAAAAAGGACATAGGGTAACTGGCCATATTGCGGAACAGCATTTAACTAAAAAAGCTAGAAAGAAAATTCAAAAGTTGCTAGATGGTCACAGCTTGGCGTTTGTATCTACTTATGCAGATGAAATAAAATCCGACAGAAGCTTTTCTGAATATTCTCCTTGGCATTACGTAAATTATCCATTGGGCACTCTATACAAAGATTCCAAGAAGAGCGAACATGGAGACATTGTAACAGCTATAGCTACCTGCCAAGCCGTAATCAAGGATGCTAACAGCAGTAAAAATGATAAAATATTTCACTTAAAATTGCTAGTTCATTTAATTGGAGATTTACACCAACCACTGCATGTTGGTAGGGGAGAAGATAAGGGAGGAAACGATATACAGGTAAGGTGGTTTAATGATGGTAGCAATCTGCATCGGGTTTGGGATACCAATATGATAGAAAGCTATGGAATGAGCTATGAAGAATTGGGCAATGAATTACTACAGAGTATTACAAAACAAGAGAGGCTACAAATACAAGTAGGAGCGGTAACCAATTGGTTAGAAGAGTCACATGTTTTAGCGGACAAACTTTATGACTCTGCCAAAGTAGGTGAGAAATTAAGCTACCGTTACAGCTATGAAAATAATCCTTTGTTGTTTAGCCAATTAAAAAAAGGAGGCTTGCGTTTGGCCAAAGTATTAAACGAGTTGTTTAAATAAGCCTTAGCGTTTGGCAATTTTATTGCCACTTATATGTCTTTGTCTAGAACACTTAAACCGGTCTGTACCGTTATCCCGTAATTTGGCATGCTTGGTTTTTCTACCTTGTACCCTCTTTCGCCACATTCTAAAGCTGCTAGCTTTCATATGTTTGCGCATTATTTCTATGGTTTCTTGTTCAGAAATACCAAATTGAAATGTAATAGCTTCAAAAGGGGTGCGGTCTTCCCAGGCCATTTCTATAATTCGGTCTAATTCTCTTTCCGTAAATTTTTTTTGCATACCGTAAAGGTATAGTAGCCTTGATGCAAGGTCAATTTTGTTTAATGTTATTACCTTATAGTCCTAAAGGTAAGATTTATACGCGGGCCAATTGGTTTGGCCGTTTTGGGTATTTGGTGTAGCCAATGATGTTGGGTAGTGCCTTTCATTAACAATAAACTACCGTTTTCCAATATCATTTTATGTTTTAGATGTTTGTTCTCCTTGTTTTTAAAATGAAAAGCTCTGGGAGCACCAAAACTTAACGAAGCAATTATTGGGTTTGTACCCAATTCTTTTTCATTGTCTGCGTGCCAACCATTGCTATCTTTTCCAAAGCGATAAAGATTAAGCAAACACGTTGTAAAACTGGTTTTGGTTGTTTCCTCCGTTTTGGTTTTTATCTTTTTTAATAGAGCAGAAAAAGGATGCGGCTGCATGGTAATATTGGAATAGGTATAAGATTTACCGTTGTTGCCATAAAGAGCCGTTAATCTGGGTTGGTCATACGTTTTGCCAAAAACAGTAATCTTGTCTTGCTGCCATGGTGTTTCTGTTTTAAGACGATTAAAAATAGAATTGGCCGTTTCTAAATCATAAAAATTTGGAAAGTAAACAACTTCTGCCTGCGGTAAATCTAAAACTATGGATTCTAGTTGTGCCAATTTTATTGTAAAACCGCTTTTAATTCATTTCTGTATTCCGAAGGATTTTGCCCAGTAAACGCTTTAAACGATTTATTAAAATGGGAAAAGTTGTTAAAACCACTCTCATAACAAACCTCTGTAATACTTATAGGTTGTTCTGCAAGTAGTTTAGAGGCGTGCACCAATCTATATTCGTTTACAAACTGGGTAAACGTTTTATTTGTTATTTTTTTAAAGTAGCGACAAAAAGAAGGTACCGTCATGCTTACCATGTCTGCAATCTGCTCCAATTTTATTTCTTCTTTAAAATTCATTTTTACAAAATTAAAGACGATGTTGATGCGGTCATTGTCCTTTACTTCTGACTGCATGGTAAAACCATCTGCATTTAGTACTTTGTATTCTTCAGAACTGCCCAGCTCATTTAAGATGTTTAATATGGAAAGGAGGCGTTGAAAATCGGTCTGGTACTCTAGTATTTCTATTTTTTCACCAATTTTAGTTTTTGTCTTGCCGTAAAAAGCAATTCCACTTTTGCAAATGTCCAACAGGTTTTTAACCCGTTTCATTTCCGGAATATTAAAAAACTCCGTTCCTAGGAAGTTTTTTTTCATTTGTATCACCGTTTCACTTTTGTTACCGGTAAGTTTATCCGTAAAACCACAATGAGGCAGGTTACTGCCAATTAGGATTAAATCCCCATCCCTAAAATAAGATACATGGCTGCCTATTTGTCTTTTTCCTGAGCCACCGTTTATATAGACCAGTTCTAATTCTGGGTGGTAATGCCAAGAAGTGTAATGGTTAAGGTTGTACTCATCGTATTTATTATATGTAAAAGAGTAACCAAAATTTGGTTCTATAGCTTCAAAAGCTGGTTTTTGTTTAAAGGGTTCCATCATCCTATCTATCTTCAATTTAAACGCCTGTTTTACTAATACTGTACAAATTTAACACAAAACTATGGAAAATTACCGTTTACATTAAATTAACATTGTTTGTAGGGTAAAATAGTATAGATATTGGAAAATTCTGTAGTAGAGTGGCATGGGTAAGCCGACGTATGTTTGCAGTGTAAGTTTTTTACTAATCATAAAAACGAAGTAGTTATGAAAGCAATTTTGAAAAACGCAGTAGCAGTAGCCTTATTATTTGTAACAGTGGCAACAATGGCTAACGGACCTGAAAAGACTTTTGGCAAAAAAGTTAACGAGGTAGAAAAGAACATCATGGCTGTAGAGCTAGACCCTATATTTAAGAAAAAAGGAGACAAATTATTGGTAAGCCTTTTAAACTTAGAGCAGAAAGATGTAACGATAAGAATCTACGATAACGAAGGTAGAGTAGTATATAAAGAAATTTTGGAAGGTAAATTGGTTATTGAAAAGGCATTCAACTTTGAGAACGCTTTTGAAAACGATTACACCGTAGTTGTAACGGAAAACAAAAAATCTTTCAAGGAAACTGTAGAAATAAAATAAGCTACAGTTCTGTACAAAGCAGTTTAGTTTTTAGTTAATTTATTCAGTTTGTGGAAACCCCGGTAGCAGTACCGGGGTTTTATTTTGTCAATTTATTCTTGTAGAACAATTGTTTGTCTGCTCTTAATCCTTTACTTAAGCTTGCCAGTTCCATTATGGTTTTGCTCTTGGTTTGGTTGGTTGCCAACCTGTAATAATCATAAATGGTTAAAGGGATGTTAGCTTCTTCTTTAAGTTCAAAAACATCGCCCACTTTTACAATTCCTTTTTTTATAATTCTTAAATACGTGCCAGAACCAGAATGGGATAAAAATTCTTTGATGATGTTTTGGTCCTTAAATCGTATACCTAGTTTAAAACATGGCTGTCTGGGCTCGGATATTTGTACAACGGCTTGGCCTACATTATAGATGTTACCAATGTAAGTTTTGGTTTCGTCTAATTGGGTCACTGTTAAATTTTCTCCAAACATACCCCATTGCCAATCTAGGTTGGGGTATTTTTCTTTCCAAAAAGGATAATGTTCCGTAGAAAATACATAACAAGCCTTATGTAAGCCTCCATGGTGTTTACGGTCTATGACGGCATCATTGGCAACATCTGTATTTTCTAATAAAAGTGGCTCATGTGTGGGATATTTATAGATGCCTGTTTGTATACTCTTACCGTTCCACTCAACAGTTTTGGCTTCTCCTAAATTTGTGCTAACAATCTCCATGCTTTAAAGGTAATAATAGGCCCAATACATAAGGCCAAATTGCAAAGGCAATCTTAAAATTAACAACCATTTTGGTATGCCGGCAGCTTGTTTTTTGCCAGAAAGCATGTAAAAATGAACCAAAAGAAAAACTGCTAGCATGGCTATGATACCATAAACGGCCAACTCTTTGGTAAACGAAAAACACAGCATTAAACCTAGTACAACTTCTGCCACACCACTCCAGAACACCAACGCTTTATGGGCAGGTAGGTATCTTGGCATAATACGTAAGTAGGCTTTTGGTTTTATAAAATGCATAATACCTCCAAAAATATACATGGCCGCCATTAGATAAATATGCCAAGGGGTTGAAAACATAATTGTGTTTTTGCTAAAGATAGAAAATAAAAAAACCGTTTTGAACCAATTCAAAACGGTTTTCTACATATATGGATTCCTGTCTCGGCAGGAAGTAGTGTTACACTACTTTATCATTTCATAGCTTCTAGAAATGAATTTTGTCAGTTCCTCACCTTTCAATAAACCTTTAGATAAACGCGCCAAATCCAAAGACTGATTTATCAATCGTTCTTTTTTCTTGGCCGTTTTGGTATTTAGAATTTCACCAACCAATTCGTGATTGGTGTTTACGATGAGGTTAAACATATCTGGCATATTACCCATACCAAACATGCCGCCACCTCCTGTTTTCTGCATATCTTTCATACGACGCATAAACTCGGGCTCTGTAATCATAAAAGGTTGTGCGTTACTATCCATAGCTTCTAATTGAACAGTATAGCTGCTTTTTTCGCCTAACACCTTTTCTAATTCGCCCTTTAATGCTTCTTTTTCATCATCAGATAATTTAGAAATAGTTTCCTCTTCTTTTTTAATTAAATTATCTACATGGTCTGCATCTACACGAGCAAAAGAGATATTTTCTTTAGATGTTTCTAATTTCTGTAGTAGATGTGCAACTATTGGGGAGTCTAACAATAATACCTCGTATCCTTTTGCTTTGGCGGCTTCGGTATAGCTATGTTGTTCTTCGGTGTTACTAGCATACAATAAAACAGTTTTATTGTCTTTATCTGTTTGATTGTCCTTTACCTTTTCTATTAGTTCCTCAAATGTGTAATATTTGCCATCAACGGTAGGGTAAAGTGCAAATTTATCAGCTTTATCAAAGAATTTATCTTCAGAAAGCATACCGTATTCAATCACTACTTTAATATCATTCCATTTACTTTCAAAGTCTTCACGGTTGTTTTTAAACAATGAGCTTAACTTATCTGCAACTTTCTTGGTTATGTAAGATGAAATCTTTTTAACCGCACCATCTGCTTGTAAATAAGAGCGAGAAACATTCAAAGGAATGTCTGGTGAGTCTATTACCCCACGTAGCATGGTTAAAAATTCAGGTACAATACCTTCTACATTATCCGTTACAAATACCTGATTTTGGTACAGTTGTATCTTATCTTTTTGAATGTTTAAATCATTGGTAAGCTTTGGAAAATAAAGGATACCTGTAAGATTAAATGGATAATCAACGTTTAGGTGAATATGAAACAATGGTTCTTCGAACTGCATTGGATATAATTCCCTGTAAAAACTTTTATAATCTTCTGCCTCTAAATCGGTAGGTTTTTTAGTCCATGCCGGATTAGGGTTATTAATAATATCATCTACTTCTTTTGTAGGAGCAGGATCATCTTCTTTTGCACCCTCTGGTTTTGGTAAGGTTTCGGTACGTGTTCCAAACTTAATTGGTATTGGCATAAACTTATTGTACTTGGTCAATAAGGTTCTTATGCGGGCCTCTTCTAAAAATTCTGTAGAATCTTCTGCTACATGCAAAATAATTTCGGTACCTCTTTCAGTTTTGTCTGCTTCAGAAAGTTCAAATTCTGGAGACCCGTCACAAACCCAGCGTACCGCAGGCTCATCTTTAAAACTCTTGGTAACAATTTCTACTTTTTCCGCAACCATAAATGCAGAGTAGAAACCTAGTCCAAAATGACCAATAATACCAGTGTCTTTACCAGAATCTTTGTACTTATCTAAAAATTCTTCAGCGCCAGAGAAAGCAACTTCATTGATGTACTTTTTTACCTCTGCCTCGGTCATACCAATACCTTGGTCAATAATATGTATTTTTTTGTTGTCTTTATCTACCTTAATTTCTATGATAGGATTGCCGTATTCTACTTGGGCCTCTCCAATTGATGTAAGGTGTTTTAATTTTAAAGTAGCATCTGTAGCATTAGATACCAACTCTCTCAAGAAAATTTCATGGTCACTATAAAGAAATTTCTTTATCAGTGGAAAAATGTTTTCTACAGAAACGTTAATCTTACCTGTTGCCATATTTATTTTGTTTATAAAGAGTGCTTAAAAGCGATTAAATAATAGATTTTACTTGCCTTTATGGCAAAAAAAATACCAGACCTATAAAACTGACAAACTGACATTTATTTAATTTTAACAAATTTTAATGTTTAATAAATTAGTTAAATAGTTAAACATTATTATATTTGTGGTGTTGTGGTAAAAAAATTGCTATGAAAAGTTATTTCTACAACAAGAGTTGTTTATTTATTGGTTAGGTTGTGAGAGTGCACTTTTGCTAGAAAGTGCACTTTCTTTTTTTATTTAGGTACTATTTAACAGCATTGCTGTTTAATAATATGTAATTTTATTTTAAACATTTTATTATGGCTACAAAGACAACAACAGCAAAAATTACAGAAGACAAGTTGATTACGTTGTACATGGATCATGTTTTAGAGCAAGAAGCATATCCTATGTCTATCTATAAGTTTTGCAAATTGTATAAAGTAAAGGAGGAACAGTTCTATGAGTTTTTTGGTTCTTTTGAAGCCTTGCAGAAAAGAATTTGGGACAAGTTTTTTGAAAACACCATACAACTATTAACAGCCAATAAAGAATATTCTGGCTTTAGTAATAGGGACAAGATGTTAACGTTCTTCTATACATTTTTTGAAGTTTTAACTTTAAATAGAAGTTATGTGCTTTTTGCATTGGGTAATTCTAAAAAAATGCCAGAAAAATTAGAAGAGTTGAAGGGACTGCGCACTCACGTAAAGTCTTTTGCAAAGGATTTGATTAATGACGCTAACGAAGGGAAGAAAATTAAAGTTTCTAAAAAGAGTCCGCAGGTATTTTCAGAAGGGGCTTGGGTACAATTTTTATTTCTTCTAAAATTTTGGATGAAAGATTCCTCCAAAGGTTTTGAAAAAACCGATGTGGCCATAGAGAAATCCGTAAATACCATTTTTGATGTGTTTGATAGCACTCCGTTAGATAGTTTATTGGATTTTGGAAAATTTTTGTACAAGGAAAATTTTGCATGATGATTTATGAAGACGTTAGATAAAATACCAACCGGAAAACTAGAGAGAGCCAGTAAATTGGTAAAAACTGGGGTGAAAATTGGTGGTAACTATGTTAAATACTATGGCAATAAAATAGTAAATCCAGAGAATGCCAAAGACACCTTGGACCAAGACAATGCCACGGATATTTATGATGGGTTAAAAGATTTAAAGGGAAGCGCATTAAAGGTGGCCCAAATGTTAAGCATGGAAAAAAATCTTTTGCCAAATGCTTACGTAGAAAAATTTTCCTTATCCCAGTTTTCCGTGCCACCACTTTCTGCACCACTGGTTAGAAAAACGTTTAAAAAATATTTGAACAAGTATCCTGAAGAGGTGTTCGATACTTTTGAAAAAGATTCTATTAATGCCGCAAGCATAGGGCAAGTACATAAAGCTACAAAAGATGGTAAGTCTTTAGCGGTTAAAATTCAATATCCAGGAGTTGCAGATAGTATAAGTAGTGATTTGGCTTTGGTAAAACCCATTGCCATACGCATGTTTAATTTGCAGGGTAAAGATTCAGATAAATATTTTAAAGAGGTAGAGAATAAGTTAATTGAAGAGACCAATTACAATCTGGAATTAAAACAAAGTCAAGAAATTACCTTGGCTTGCAAAGACATTCCAAACTTGTTGTTTCCCAACTATTACCCAGACCTATCTAGTGAGAAGATTATTACGATGGATTGGATGCAAGGAACCCATTTGAGCGAATTTGCCAAAACTAGTTTTAGCCAAGAGGAGGGTAATAAACTTGGGCAGGCTTTATGGGATTTTTACATGTTTCAAATTCACGGCCTTAAAAAAGTACATGCAGATCCACATCCGGGAAATTTTTTGGTAAGTGCGGATAATCAGTTAATAGCAATAGATTTTGGCTGTATTAAGGTTATACCAGACGACTTTTATAATCCTTACTTTGAGTTGGCCGCGGAGCAGAATATTTCTAATGATGAGTTTTTTAAGGCGAAATTGTACGAGCTGGAAATTTTAACGCAAATGGATTCCGCGGAAGAGTTAAAGTTTTTTACAGCGTTATTTAAAGAAATGTTGACCATCTTTACCGCTCCTTTTAACAAGGAAACTTTTGATTTTGGATCCGAAGTGTTTTGGAGTCAAATTGCGGATTTAAGTGAACGATATTCCAAAGACCCACAAATACGCAAAATGAACGGCAACAGAGGTTCTAAACATTTTCTATACATGAATAGAACCTTCTTTGGATTGTATAATCTGTTGCACGATCTAAAAGCTAAAGTTCAGGTAAATAACTTTAGACAATATTTGGATTAGTCCTTTCGGACTAATCCTTTTTATTTTTTACGTATTTATCTAACCATTGGTCTTGTTCCCAAAGCAAATGTAGAATACTCTCTTTTGCCCTGTAACCATGACTTTCTTTGGGGAACATTACCAAGCGTACCGTGGCACCAAGCCCTTTAAGTGCGTTAAAATATCTTTCACTTTGCATCGGGTATGTACCAGAATTATTATCTGCCTTGCCATGTACCAGCAATAGCGGGGTTTTCATTTTTTCTGCATGCATAAACGGAGACATGGTATAGTATACCTCTGGGGCTTCCCAATAATTTCTTTCCTCACTTTGAAATCCAAATGGAGTTAATGTTCTATTGTAAGCGCCGCTACGCGCAATACCCGCGGCAAAAAGGTTGGAATGTGATAATAAATTGGCTACCATAAAAGCGCCATAACTATGACCACCAACCGCAACTCTGTCTCGGTCTATATACCCTAAGGCATCTACGGCATCTATGGCTGCCTTGGCATTTGCTACCAATTGGCTCCTAAACGTATCGTTGGGTTGTTCGTCTGCTTCACCAATTATAGGGAAAGCCGCATCGTCTAATACCACATATCCTTTTGTAACCCAGTAAATAGGAGATCCCCAGTAAGGATAGGTGAACTCATTGGGGTTTTGGGTGTTTTGAGAGGCGCTGTTTTTATCTTTAAACTCCCTTGGATAGGCCCATAAAATCATGGGCATTTTTTCTTTGGAGGTTTTATCATACCCTACGGGTAAATATAATGTACCACTAAGTTGAAGTCCGTCTTCCCGTTTGTAGGTAATAACCTCTTTATGTACATTTTGTAAACTTTTATAGGGGTTTTCAAAATCTGTAAGCTGGGTAGCTTTCTTTCGTTTTTGTAACTTTTTAAAATAGTAATTAGGGTACTCTTGGGGCGATTCTATCCTTACCAATAGTTCGTCTTTTTCTACATTGTAATCTAGCAAGCGTTCTTTTTTGCCTGTTATTTTAGAAGTATAAATGCGTGTTTTCTTTTGGGTTTCTAGGTTTATTTTATCTACAAAGGGAAACTGTCCTTCCTTGGTGTACCCATCGCCTAACAAAAAGCCGTTTTGCCCTGATAATGCCAAAGTGTAAGTGCCATACTCTGATTTTTTAGTGGCAAAGCTTCCGGGGTCGCTATATACATCTTGATAGTTTCTATCTGCCAAAATAATTGCCTCTTGGTTGTTGTTAGATGGGTTAAAAAGATAAGTCTTAGTATTTCTGGTGTTCCACCAATAGTCATATGCAATAGCCATGTTGTCATTGCCCCATAATATGTAGCGAAACCTATTTATTGTTTTTAAGATACTTTTTCCTTCAGTGTTAAATGGTGCTTCAACTTGAAATACCTCATCCCTATAATCAACTTCATTGGCGGGGTCGCCACCGTCTAGTGCTTTTGCATAAATAAGACTAGCCGGTTTATCGCTTCGCCATGAAAGATTACGCATTCCAGTTCTTGTTGCCATAAAACCTTGTGGTAAATCTTCAATTAATGGCACCTCTAAAACGGTATTTACCAACTTGCCGTCTTTATTATAAATGGTTGTTTTAGAGGGGAATCTGCTATAGGTAACCAAATAGGAGAATGGTTTGTTTATGGAGACAACCATTACATATTCACCATTTGGCGAAAAGCTAATAGAACTGTAAAGGTCTGCCGGTAACCATTCCGTTTTTGTACCGTCCATAGTAACCTTAAAAAGAGAGGCTCTTGCCAGTTGCTCAAAATTGAACTCGTCATTAGGGTTTTTCAATAAATCCTGATAGGTCCTATTTTGTGCTTTTTTTCCGTCGTTAGAAGAAATGGTTGGGCCAGTTGGTACTGCATCCGCCGCGTTTATTAACGGTTTGCGGTCTTCAGGTAGCATTTTAACCAAAATGGCATCGCCATCCTTAAACCAATTTATTACATCTCTCATATTGGCATTTACGTTTGCCGCTGTAAGTTGTTTCATTGTGGCCGTTGCAACATCTAACACCCAAATGGCAACGCCATTTTCTGTAGTATTGGTCATAGCAATTTTGGTTTGGTCTGGAGACCAGCTAAAATTGGCCAGCCTAGCATTACTAGGTATGCCCTTAACGGTTGTGGTGCTACCTTTATCAATACTTTTAAGTTCTACATTGTTGTAATAATTAGTCCTACTACCAATATTGGTTTTTGGGTTAATTCTTAGGCCTGCAAGTCTTAATTCTTGTTCAGATAATTCTGCAATACTTTTGTATTGGTTTCTATAGAGTAAAAGCATGTTTTTGCCATCATCAGTAATTTGTACCGATGGGGCAAGGGGAGCATCTACCAAATCTAGAATTTCATTAGAAGGTTTTTGGTAGTTTAAATTCTCTTGAGCTGTGCTTAAAGCAAAGGAGCACAGAAAGAGAAACAATAGTAGATTTTTCATTTTAATTGTGTTTTAGTCGATTTTAATTTTACTACGGTTGAGTCTAAAAATACAATATTATATAAGGTAGCTTTTAGATAACTTTTTGATTTAACAACAATTAAACATTTATGTCTTTTTTGATTAAATCCAATTTGTGTTAAACAACTAAATCCATTTATTTGCACTTTTTTAGATTTGCACGGTTTATTTTTTATAATTTGAAATTTAAAAGGTGCAATCCTTGTTAATTGTTAATTTGAAAACATGTATAATTCAAAGATTATAGGCTTAGGCTATTATGTTCCGGACAATGTGGTAACCAATGATGATTTGTCCAAAATAATGGATACAAGTGATGAATGGATACAGGAGCGTACTGGTATCAAAGAACGCAGGCATGTAGAGCCAGGTAAGGATACAACTACCTCTATGGGGGTAAAGGCTGCTAAAAAGGCTATAGAAAGAGCAGGTATAGACAAAGACGATATTGATTTTATTGTCTTTGCCACTTTAAGTCCGGATTATTATTTTCCTGGTCCAGGTGTTTTGGTGCAGCGAGATTTGGGGATTAAAACCGTAGGGGCCTTAGATGTTAGAAATCAATGTTCTGGATTTGTGTATGCTATGTCCGTTGCGGATCAGTACATCAAAACGGGAATGTACAAGAACATATTGGTAATAGGGTCAGAATTACATAGTAGGGGCTTAGATATGACAACTCGTGGTCGTTCGGTTTCCGTGATTTTTGGTGATGGGGCCGGTGCTGCTATAGTTAGCAGGGAAGAGGATACTACAAAAGGTGTCTTATCTAGTCATTTACATTCTGAAGGGCAGCATGCAGAAGAATTGTCTTTAATTGCACCAGGTATGGGCAAACGTTGGGTAACGGATATTATTGAAGATGCAGATGCAGATGACACCTCCTATTTTCCGTACATGAACGGACAATTTGTATTTAAAAATGCGGTGGTACGTTTTAGCGAGGTAATTATGGAGGGGCTAAAAAAGAATAAGCTTACCCCAGAAGATATCGATATGCTAATTCCGCACCAGGCCAACTTAAGGATAGCGCAATTTATTCAAAAGAAGTTTGCATTAACAGATGATCAGGTATTTAATAATATTATGAATTACGGTAATACTACAGCTGCTAGTATACCAATTGCCTTAACAGAAGCTTGGGAACAAGGAAAGATAAAAGAGGGAGACCTAGTAGTTTTGGCTGCGTTTGGTAGCGGATTTACTTGGGGTAGCTTGGTAATGCGTTGGTAATAAAATTACCCTAGCCCTTCTGCATAGAAAGACTAGGGATTTAGACCTATCGGTTATAATTAACCAACCAAATTTTTATATCCAATAGGCCATTTTGGCATTGATTGTCTTCTATTTAAAAGACGACCAATAAATAGTTTTGTTACACGGTAGTTTGACTAATGATAAAGAAGAAGCCCCGATAAAAATCGGGGCTTTAATACATTGATAAGCTATACTAAACACTAACCATTAACTATAAAAAAAATACAGTCTTACCAATGAGTCTGTGACTTATATTAAGACGTAAGAATACTTAATTCGTTACGACTAAATTTAAGATTTAACATATATTTATAAATATGCAAAGAACTTTAGTCTTTGGAGCCTCATTAAACCCTTCCCGTTATAGTAACATGGCCATTAAACGCTTGCAAGAAAAAAACGTTCCAACCGTTGCGTTTGGCCTAAGAGGGGGAAATGTAGGAACTGTGCAAATAAACACCAATTTAAATGAATTACCAAAAATTGACGTTGTAACGTTATATATGAACCCTGAACGGCAAAAGCAATATTACGATAGTATTATTGCTCTAGGGCCCAAAAAAGTTATATTCAATCCTGGTACGGAAAACCCGGATTTTTATAAGCTATTAAAAGTTAATGGTATTGAAGTGGAAATTGCATGTACTTTGGTTTTGTTGGCAACAAATTCTTACTAAGCTTTTTTACGAATTAGATATAGCCCTAGAAATGTAAGTAGCCCATTTAGTGGTAATAATTCATATCCTAAATTATAGCCATTTAAATAGGATGCATCTATATTGGCCAAACCTGTAATTAGCACTACGGACATGATGCAGACCAGCCAAACGTATTGGTCTTTAATTTGATGTTTGGTAAACATACCAAACGCAAACAGTCCTAATAGCGGCCCATAAGTGTAACCGGCAACCGTTAGTAGGCTATCTATTACATTGCTATTTAGTACATATTTAAATAGAATAATAACAACAACCAATACGGCACTCATGTAAATATGGGTGCGTTTACGAATTTGTTTCTGTTTTGCTTCTGGCTGTTTATCTATTTTTAAAAAATCAATGCAAAAAGAGGTGGTAAGCGAAGTTAATGCGCTATCCGCACTACTATAAGCAGCTGCTATCAATCCTAGCATAAAGGTAATGGATAGTGTAAGACCCAAACCACTATTTAGCGCAATTTCTGGAAATAATAAATCGGTCTTTGGTTCACCATCCATAAGTGGAATGGCAATATTTTTTTGTTTGGCATAAATAAAAAGCAAAGCTCCTAAAAGCATAAATAAAAAGGTAACCACTACCAAAACAATACTAAAAGATACCATGTTTTTTTGGGCGTCTTTCAATGTTTTACAAGTTAGGTTTTTTTGCATCATATCCTGGTCCAATCCAGTCATGCAAATGGTAATGAACATACCACCAAAAAAAGATTTTAAGAAATGGTTACGTGCCAAAAAGTCATCAAACTGAAAAACCGTATCGTAGTTTTTTAGTTCTTCTGAATCTAAAAATTCGCTAAAACTCCACCCAATTTCTTGGTTAATAAAAACAATTGATAATACAACGGCCAAAATCATAAAGGTGGTTTGTAAGGTATCTGTCCATACTATAGTTTTTATGCCGCCCTTATTAGTATAAACCCATATTAAAACTATAGATAGTATAACGGTTAATTCAAAAGGTACATTAAAGGCATCAAAAACAAATTGTTGTAGAACAATAGCTACTAAGAACAATCTAAAAGCCGCACCCAAAACCCTAGAAACAAAAAAGAAAAACGCCCCGGTCTTGTGTGCGGTGGGTCCAAACCTATTTGCTAGATATTCATAAATAGAGGTAAGATTATGGCGATAGTATAAAGGTAAAAGCAAGTAGGCCACCACAAAATAGCCTACAAAATAACCCAATACCACTTGTAGATAAGTAAACTTAGAACCATCTATCCAACCTGGAACGGAAATAAATGTAACGCCAGACAAAGATGCGCCAACCATACCAAAGGCTACTAAATACCAAGGAGACTGTCTGCCTGCTTTAAAAAAGTCGGTATTGCTATCGTTCTTTCCTGTAAAATAGGAGATTAGCATTAATACAAAAAAGTACGCGGCTATTAAAAGTAAAATCTGGATGGCGGTCATTTAAAAATCAATTTAAAATGCAAATTACAAAAACATTAAGCAGCGGATAAAATTGTAATTTTGCGAAATGGAATTTTCTTCTAAATTATTAGAAAATGCAGTATACGAGGTGTCTCAATTACCGGGAATAGGTAAAAGAACCGCCTTGCGTTTGGTATTGCATTTATTGAAACAACCAGAGCAACAAACTTACCATTTGGCCAATGCGCTGGTAAAGCTCAAAGACGAAATTAATTTCTGTAAAAACTGTCATAATATTTCTGATACCGAAACATGTGAAATTTGTGCCAATCCAAAACGGGACAGCAGCATTATTTGTGTGGTAGAAGATGTAAGAGATGTTATGGCTATAGAAAATACCTCTCAGTTTCAAGGCCATTATCATGTCTTGGGCGGCAAAATTTCGCCAATGGAAGGTGTTGGTCCGCAAGATTTGACAATTCCTGCTCTTGTCACCAAAGTAAAAGGAGGTGGGGTTAAAGAATTGATTTTCGCTCTAAGTGCTTCCATGGAGGGTGATACCACCAATTTTTATATCTATAAACAATTAGAGGGTTTACAAGTTGCAACCTCTACCATAGCAAGAGGTATAGCTGTTGGGGACGAACTGGAGTATGCAGATGAAGTTACCTTGGGTAGGAGTATACTGCATCGTGTGCCATTTGAAAGTTCTTTAAAATCAAATTAATAAAGTATAAACAAAAAAATAGCTATAAAAATGCTATTTTTGCAAAAATATTACACAAAACCACATTCTAATTACAGATATGGCAAAATACGAACTTAAATTACCGCAAATGGGCGAAAGTGTAGCAGAGGCTACATTAACCTCGTGGCTTAAAGAAATAGGTGACACTATAGAAATGGACGAAGCTGTTTTTGAGGTGGCTACGGACAAAGTGGATTCTGAGGTGCCGTGTGAATATGAAGGTAAGCTAGTAAAGAAGCTATTTGATGTAGATGATGTGGTTAAAGTTGGAGACGTTGTTGCTATCATTGAGACAGATGCAGATGATATTGATGCCGAAGCGGACGAAGTAGAAGAGGTTGTGGCGGATGAGGCTGTGGATACGGCAAAAGAGCTAGAGGCGCAGATGAATACAGTTCAAGAATCGGTTGCTGATGCTTCAGAAGATTATGCAGATTCAGATAGGTTTTATTCGCCTTTGGTCAAAAACATTGCCAAAGAAGAAGGGGTGAGTTTAGAAGAACTAGATACCATCCCTGGAACCGGTAAAGATGGCCGTGTTACTAAGAACGATATTCTGGAATATGTTTCGGCAAAGAAAAAACAGCCTGCACAATCTATAGTAGCCCCAAAAACTCCTGCCAAAGAGAAAGAAGTTTCTGGGGAGGTGGCCACAGCTCCAAAACCAGCTTCAACACCTACACCCGTAGCAATAAAAGATGGCGATGAGATCATACCGTTAAGCAGAATGGGTAAATTAATTGCAAAACACATGACAGATAGTGTTGCAACTTCTGCCCATGTGCAAAGCTTTATTGAGGTAGACGTAACCAATGTGGTGGCTTGGCGTAATAAAGTTAAAGATGCTTTTCAGAAAAGGGAGGGCGAAAAGCTAACCTTTACTCCAATATTTATGGAGGCGGTAGCTATGGCCATAAAAAAATATCCGCTTATAAACATAAGTGTAGATGGCGATGCTGTGGTTAAAAAGAAAAATATTAATCTTGGTATGGCAGCGGCTCTGCCAGATGGTAATCTTATAGTTCCGGTTATTAAAAATGCTGATCAATTAAATTTGGTGGGTATGGCAAAAACCGTAAATGATTTAGCAAACCGCGCAAGGGCAAATCAACTTAAACCAGATGAGATAAAAGATGGTACTTACACGGTTACTAATATTGGTAGTTTTGGTAGTGTTTTTGGAACGCCAATAATCAATCAACCTCAGGTGGGTATTTTGGCCTTAGGGGCAATTAGAAAAATTCCTTCGGTAATAGAAACCCCAGAAGGCGATTTAATTGGTATACGCAGTAAGATGTATTTAAGTCACAGCTATGACCATAGAGTGGTAAATGGTGCTTTAGGAGGTATGTTTGTAAAAGCGGTTGCCGATTATTTAGAATCATGGGACGTAAATAGGGAGATTTAGTAGTCCCAAGAATCCCATTATCTTTGTGGCTTTAAATGCACGTTAGATGGAATTGAATTTGACCAAGCCAATTTGTTTCTTTGATTTGGAAACTACTGGCACCAATGTTGCCAAAGATCGTATTGTAGAAATATCCATATTAAAAGTATATCCAAACGGTAATAAGGAAAGCAAAACATGGTTGGTAAATCCAGAAATGGAAATACCGGCAGATGTGGTGGCCGTTCATGGTATATCCAATGATAAAGTAGCCAACGAGCCAACGTTTAAAATGCTATCAAAAGAAATCTATGCAATGATTAGGGATAGTGATTTGGGTGGGTTCAATTCCGATCGTTTTGATATTCCATTACTTGCAGAGGAAATGTTGCGGGCAGAAGTAGATTTTGATATGAAACATATGGTAAGCGTTGATGTGCAAACCATATTTCATAAAATGGAAAAGCGAACCTTAGGTGCGGCCTATAAATTTTATTGCGATAAAAATTTAGATGATGCACACTCTGCCGAAGCCGATACCATGGCTACCTATGAAGTGTTATTGGCACAGTTAGATCGGTATCCAGAATTGGAAAATAACATTAAGAAATTATCAGAGTTTACTACACGCAAACAAGCGTTAGATTTTGCAGGCTTCATAGCAAAGGACAAAAAAGGAGAGCCAATTTTTTCTTTTGGTAAACATAAGGGAAAAAAAGTAGCAGAAGTGTTAGAGAAAGAACCGGGTTATTACGGTTGGATCATGAATGCAGATTTTCCGTTGTACACCAAAAAAGTTTTAACTAAGCTTAAATTAAGCGCATTTAACAACAAGCTGGCTTAGTAGATGCGGCTTTTTCTCTTTTTACTAGTTGGTCTTTCTTGCACGGCACAAGAGATAGATTTTGAAGGTTATGTACAAGATGTAAGCACAAAAGAGCCAATACCCTATGTTAATATTAGTTTTTTAAATACGCTTGTAGGTACTTCAACAGATGAGGATGGGGCTTTTAGTATTACCATTCCAAAAGAACTGTTATCAAAAAAAGTACATATATCCTCTTTGGGGTACCAAGATACCGTGCTCTTAGGAAAAACGGTTTACCAGAACAAAAAGGTAGAGCTAACAGAGACCACCATGAAATTGGATGAGGTAATCTTGTCTGGTAATTTTGGTGATTCAAAAACATATAATCCGGTAAGTAGTTATGCTATAAAAAGTGGTTTTGATGCCTCTTCCACGCCCTGGATCCTTGCCTTGTATTTTCCTAATATTGGGGCGGCCAAAAAGTATTTAGAATCGGTTACCGTTTTTTTTAGGGAACGGCAAGAATTTACTCGAGATCGCGCTAAATTTAGATTGCGGTTTTTTAGCGTGGATCCCGTGACTAAAACTCCAAAAGAAGATTTACTTCGTAAAAGTATCTTGTTAGAAGCGGTAAAAGGTAAGGATTATACCACCATAAATATTTCAGATTTAAAGTTGAAAATGCCAACAGAAGGTGTTTTTGTTGGTTTAGAGTGGCTTTTTATTCCTTATAACTGGTATAAAAAGGACGAGAAAGATAACTTAACAAATAAACCAAGAATAGAGGATCGTTTTGCGCCAACTTTTGGTGGGGTGTACAGTAAAAACAGTAATTTTAAGTTGTACGTTTATGGTATGGGCGAATGGCGGCCCTTTACAGTACAATCCAAAGGAAATAATCAATCTTTAATTCCTGCATTGAGTTTAAAAGTGAATCAAAAACTTAAAAAGTAAATATGAAACTTATTTGTATCGGTAGAAATTATACAGATCATATTGCGGAATTGAATAATGAGCGACCAAAAGACCCAGTGGTATTTATTAAGCCCGATTCTGCTGTTCTGCCAAAAGAACAGGATTTTTACATCCCAGAATTCTCTAATGACGTGCACTATGAAGTAGAAATTTTGGTGAAAATTAAAAAGGTAGGTAAGCATATCTCACCGCAATTTGCGCATAAATATTATGACGAGGTTGGTCTAGGAATAGATTTTACGGCTAGGGATTTACAATCGCAGTTAAAAGAAAAAGGTCTGCCTTGGGAAAAAGCAAAAGGATTTGATGGATCCGCAGTAATTGGTAAGTGGCTACCTAAAAAAGAATTTCAAAATTTAAACGATCTTAAATTTTCGTTGCACAAGAATGGAGATTTGGTACAAGATGGTCACACGGCTTTGATGTTGTGGAAGATAGATGAACTAATTGCTTATGTATCTACTTTTTTTATGTTAAAAAAGGGTGATGTACTTTTCACGGGTACACCTGCAGGTGTTGGAAAAGTGGCCCCTAATGATTATCTTGAAGGTTTTATTGAACAAGAAAAAATATTTGCAATCAACGTTAAATAGATGATATACAGTCTGGATAAGATTAATGAGATGGCGGATGGGGACAATGACTTCATCGTTTCTGTAGTTACGGTATTTTTAGAAGAAGTACCACAAGATTTAGCTGCATTAGAAGCAGCAATTGAGCGTCAAGATTTTGAGCAAATTAGAAAAATGGCCCATAAGATTAAACCCAATGTAGATTTATTGGGAATGGAGGCAACCAGGGCTAATGCATTAGATTTAGAAACCTTAGGTAAAAACCAAGGTAGCATAGAGGAAATTAAAACTAAATTTCCACTGCTTAAACAAGATGTGGAACAAGTAGTGGTAGAGTTGAAAACAGATTTTTCAATTTAACCTGTCTTTAAAGTCTAAACTCCTATGCAAGCAGAAATCATTACCATTGGTGATGAAATATTAATAGGTCAAATTGTAGACACTAACTCGGTCTACCTGAGTAAAGCACTTAACAAAATAGGGATATCCGTATATCAAATAACTTCTATACAGGATACTAAAGAACACATTTTAGAGGCCTTTGAAAATGCTAATAAGCGTGCGCAAGTGGTGCTTGTTACTGGTGGTTTAGGACCTACAAAGGATGATGTGACCAAACACGCTATCTGTCACTATTTTGAAGATATTTTGGTTCAAGATAAGCAGGTTCTAAACCACATAGAAGAACTATTTAAAAAATACATTTCTACTCCAATTAGCGATATGAACCGGCAGCAAGCCATGGTGCCATCCAAGGCAAATGTGCTTAAGAATACCTACGGTACGGCTCCTGGATTGTGGTTAGAGAAAAATGGTACTGTTTTTGTTTCCATGCCGGGTGTTCCTTTTGAAATGAAGGGAATTATGGAGGAGGAAGTGCTGCCTAGGTTGATGCGTGCTTTTGAAAGACCCTACATTGCACATAGGACCGTAAATACCTATGGTTTGGGAGAAAGTGCCATTGCAGAGCGTATAGCCGAGTGGGAAAACAAACTACCTGTGGATATTAAGTTGGCCTACTTACCAAGTTTGGGAAAGGTTAGGTTGCGTTTGAGTAGTATTGGTACTGACGAAGCTAAATTACATGCCAATCTTCAGAATCAAGTTGAGCAACTGTATAGTTTAATTGGAGATATCATTCAAGGAGAGGAAGAAGAGGGTGTAATAGAAGCTAAAATAGGAGCACAGCTAAAAGCAAAAGGATTTACACTCGCTACGGCAGAAAGTTTTACCGGTGGTAGATTGGCCGAGTTGATTACCGCTATACCTGGAGCTTCTAATTACTTTAAGGGTAGTGTGGTTAGTTACGCTACTGAGACTAAAATTAAAGTCTTGGGGGTAGCTGCTGAATTAATAGAAAAACATTCCGTGGTTAGTGAGGCGGTGGCCATTGCTATGGCAAGACAGGTAAAAGAACTAATTGGTACGGATTTTAGTATTGCTACAACGGGCAATGCTGGGCCGTCTAAAGGTGATTCTAATGAGGAGGTAGGAACCGTTTTTATTGCTATAGGTAGTCCAAACGGTATTAGTGCCCATAAATTTAACTTTGGTAGTCCAAGGGAAAGGGTAGTAGAGAAGGCTGTAGGTAAGGCTTTTCAGCTTTTGCAAAAAGAAATTTTAAATTTCTGAGTTAGAATTTTGTACGTCTAAAAGAAATATCTAAATTTGCAGCCTCAATAAAATCAAGCAAAATTTAAGGAGATGTCCAAAATTTGTGAAGTTACAGGAAAAAAGGTGATGTTTGGAAACAACGTGTCCTTCTCTATCAATAAAACGAAAAGAAGATTTGACGCTAATATTTTCAAAAAGAAATTCTACATCCCTGAAGAAGATAAATGGGTAACATTGAACGTTTCTTCAAAAGGTATCAAGATTATTAACAAGAAAGGTATCTCCGCTGTTATTAAAGACATGAGAGCCAACGGAATTGTTAAGTAAAAAACAGGTAAGAGATGGCAAAGAAAGGAAATAGAATTCAAGTTATATTGGAATGCACGGAGCATAAAACTTCTGGGCAGCCAGGTACCTCTAGGTATATTACTACCAAGAATAAGAAAAACACGCCAGACAGGTTAGAGATTAAAAAATTTAATCCTATCCTTAAGCGTATGACTGTACACAAAGAAATTAAATAATTTAGGCCATGGCTAAGAAGACGGTAGCATCACTACAAAGTAGTTCAAAAAGATTAACAAAAGCTATTAAAATGGTAAAGTCTCCTAAAACTGGAGCTTACACTTTTGTTGAGTCTGTAATGGCACCAGAATTGGTGAACGACTGGTTAAACAGTAAATAGGACGCAAACTTCTATATATAGTACCGCCTACGTATTTTACGTGGGCGGTTTTTTTATGCATAATAAATAAGGTTTGCTAAAACCATTTAGGGTATGCTAGTCAAAACCATAATTTTATGGGCTTACTTTCCTATATTTGAGCATCTTTTGAAACAACTATGAGTTTATTTAAAAATATCTTTTCTAAAGACAAGAAAGAGACCTTAGATAAAGGTCTTGAAAAAAGTAAGAGTAGCTTTTTAGGAAAGCTTTCTAAGGCTGTAGCTGGTAAATCTAAAGTAGATGACGAAGTTTTAGATAACCTAGAAGAGGTTTTGGTAACCTCGGATGTTGGCGTAAATACCACATTAAAAATTATTGAGCGCATAGAAGCGCGTGTTGCAAAAGATAAGTACCTAGGTACAGAAGAACTCAATAAAATTTTAAGGGAAGAAATTGCTGGCCTTTTATCAGAGACCAATAGCGGAGAGGCTAAAGATTTTGGTATACCTACAAATAACAAACCACATGTAATAATGGTGGTAGGCGTAAATGGTGTTGGTAAAACAACAACCATTGGCAAACTGGCCTATCAATTTAAAAAGCAAGGTAAAAAGGTTGTATTGGGTGCGGCGGATACCTTTAGGGCTGCCGCTATAGATCAACTCCAGGTCTGGGCAGAGCGTGTAGATATACCTATTATTAAGCAAAAAATGGGTAGCGACCCGGCTTCTGTTGCTTTTGATACATTAAATTCTGCCGTGGCAGAAAACGCAGATGTGGTTTTGGTAGATACTGCTGGTCGTTTGCATAATAAAATCAATTTGATGAACGAGTTGTCCAAAATTAAACGTGTTATGCAAAAAGTGGTACCAGATGCACCACACGATGTATTACTGGTATTGGATGGTTCTACAGGTCAAAATGCATTTGAACAGGCCAAACAATTTACTAAGGCTACGGAAGTAAGTAGTTTGGCGGTTACAAAATTAGACGGTACCGCAAAGGGTGGTGTAGTAATTGGAATTTCGGATCAATTTAAAATCCCTGTAAAATATATAGGTGTTGGTGAAGGTATAGAAGATTTGCAAGTTTTTAATAAGTATGAGTTTGTAGATTCTTTCTTTAAAATATAATAAGTTAAGACATGTGTTATGATGTTAAAGCGCAATTAAAAACACAATTAATGCGTGCTAAACGTCTTGGCGATGATAGGGCAGTATTAGAAATTGAAGAAAAACTTGCGCCGTTAACAGATTTGCCGCTGTACCATGCTTCTGGTTTTCAGCATCCAAAAATGTTTATTTATCCCTGCCAAACCCCCAATTTACCAATAGTGGCTACTTGGGGACTAATTCCACATTGGGTTACCAGTACAGCACAGCAAACTGCTATTTGGAATAAAACAATAAACGCAAGGGGCGAGACCTTATTGGAAAAGGCTTCGTTCAGAGAAGCGGCGTTAAATAATCGCTGTTTAATCTATGTAGATGGATTTTACGAGCATCATCATCTAAATAAGCAAACTTATCCTTTTTACATCGGTCTAAAGAATGAACAACCAATGTGCTTTGCGGGTATTTTTGATGTTTGGTTGCATCCAGAATCTGGAAAAGAATGGGTAAGCTTTGCTATAGTAACCACCAAAGGGAATAGTTTGTTACAACGTATTCACAACAATCCTCGGCTTAGCGGTCCCAGAATGCCTTTGATTTTAAACGAAAGTGAAGCCAACCATTGGTTATTACCTGATGATGAGCAAGTGCTATCTAAAAAAATGGCCCACCTTTTAAATCCAAAACCGGAAGAAGAATTTGTTTATCGTTCCGTAGCTAAATTAAGAGGAGCAGCATACGCCGGAAATATACCTTCTATTTCAGACCCTGTTGAATATCCAGAGCTGGCATTTGCTTTTTTATAAAATTCAATTTCTGTTACTTAAGTAGGAATGCCGTATCTTGGAGTTGACTAATTTTCTAACCGAACGTAATGAAATATGCTACAGGCTGCAGTGTGGTACTCGCTGCAATATTTTTCTCCTTTTTACAATCATGTAATCAAAAAAAATCAATCAATAATTCAGCGGAAGTTACGCTTTGGCAACCTTATGATGACTCTATCGAAGTTGTCGCCAATGCAGAGCACGAGAATCCTCGAATGCGTTATAAATTGATTCAATCTAAAGTATTGGATAAGAATGATGTGTTTAATCCCCTATACGAAGAAGTTGACAAATTAACTACAACTAGGTATGAAGCTTTGAAACCTATGATTTTGGAACAAGACATTCCAAGTATACAAGCTTCCATTAAAGAAGGGAAATTTACTTATGAAGAATTGGTGTTATTTTATCTGTATCGCATTTACAAATATGAACTGGATAATAGCACTACTTTAAATACGGTTATAGCACTTAATAAAGAGGTTTTGGAGCAAGCCAGGAATCTTAAACCTAATGCAGATGGGGAGCACCCTATATATGGCATGCCTATTTTATTAAAAGACAATATTGGATTTAAAGGTTTGCCTACTACAGCTGGTGCAATTGCTTTAAAAGAAAATTTTGCAGGAGATGCTTTCATCGTCAAGCAATTAAAGGAAAAAGGCGCACTTATTTTAGGGAAAGTAAACCTGAGCGAGTGGGCTTATTTTTTCTGTGATGGTTGCCCTGTTGGTTATAGTGCAATAGGTGGGCAAACTCTTAATCCATATGGCAGAAGAATTTTTGAAACTGGCGGTTCAAGCGCTGGTAGTGGTACGGCTATTGCTGCGGGTTATGCCGTTGCTGCCGTAGGTACGGAAACATCGGGTTCTATATTGTCGCCAAGTAGTCAAAACTCGGTTGTTGGTTTAAAACCTACAATAGGGGTTCTAAGCCGAACGGGAATAGTGCCTATTTCTAGTACCTTGGATACTCCTGGGCCTATGACACGTAACGTTACGGATAATGGTATTGTATTGTCGGCAATGATGGGTTATGACTCTAAAGATTCTAAAGCAAAAGAAATTGTATTCTCTGGAACGCAAGTATTAGAAACAGAAGCGGCCCCTTTGCAACACCTAAGAATTGGGGCAATAACTGCATTAATTAATCAAGATAGCATATATGCTGCGCGAATTGAACAATTAAAATCGGCTGGCGCTAAAATTATACAGATTACACCACCAGAAGTTCAACTCAATGGTTTTTTAAGTATTTTAAATATAGATATGAAGCACGACCTGCCAGCGTATATTAAGGCAGAAGTTAGGACAAAAGATGCCGTAACTATTAAAAACGTAGAAGATGTAGTGGCGTTTAATCGTGAAGATACTTTAGTAAGAATGCCGTATGGGCAGGCACGTTTAGAAGGTATTTTAGTAGATAGTACAACTACTGAAGCTTTAGATGATATTAAATTGAATTTGCAACAAGAAGCCAGGCGTTATTTTGATACGTCTTTGGATGGTCAAGATCTAGATGCCATCTTATCTATAAATAATTATCATGCGGGTTATGCTGCGGTGGCAAAATATCCAGCGTTAACCTTGCCCATGGGGTATAAAACTTCTGGCGAGCCAATTGGTTTAACCTTAATTGGGCAACCGTTATCTGAACCCCAACTATTAACAATAGCAAAAACTTTGGAAGCTTTTATGCAAGCCAGATTACTACCAAAAGCATACAGCGATTAATCTAAACCCATATAGGTAGAAAGTAGTTGCCATAAATCTGTATCAAATGTCGAAAGTGCAAAATTTTCGGCATTTGCTGCATCTCCAAGACGTATGATTACCAGATTTTCACTAGGTACAACATAAAGTTTTTGGTCGTTTTTGCCTAATGCAGAAATAAGGTCGTTAGGGGCAGTAGTAATTAGCGAACCGTTGAATACCTCTTGGCTAGAGGGTAGCATATAAGTGCTTTTGCCATTTAACCACCACAAATAGCCATAAGCAGGATTAAGGTTTTGAGAACTGGTAGTCATAGCTTCAAAAAAAGCTTGACCTTCTAATATAGGGTCTTCTGCCCAAGTACCTTTATTTAAGATTAAAAGTCCAAAACGTGCCATGCTTCTAGCTGTACTAAAATAAACGTTATTGGTGGCCTCTGTGTTGAGCCAAAAACCATCCATTCCAATTCTAGATTTTAATTCCGTATTAAAGAATGAATTGTAATTTGTTGCAGTAGCATTAGCCACTACATCTTGTAACAGGGTGTACGGACCATTATGATATGCCCATCTATTACCTGCATCAGCTATATAGTTTAAGCAGTCTGAAGAAACACAGGTAAACGCATTCTCATCCATGCCAGAGGTCATGGTAAGTTGGTTTTCAATAGTAATTTTATCCTCTTGTTCCTTGGTTAAAGAAGTCCATCCCGTACCCAGGTAATCACTAGTTTTATCGGCTATGTCTAAATATCCTTTCTCTTGGGCTATGCCAACCGTAAAGGCGGTTAGTGTTTTTCCTGCAGATGCCCAGTACCATGAATCGTCTGCTTCAAAATTATTAAAATACCACTCGTTAACTATTTTGCCGTTTTTAAGAATTATAAAGGCTTTGGTGTTTTGTTCTTCTAAATAAGTTTGTAGCTCTGTGCCTGTGTTGGTGTTCCAATTTAGTTCCGTTTCGCTCAAGGTTTCCCATTCTGCACTTGTGGTTGATGGAAAGTATAATTCTGTTGCTATTGGAGTTTCGTCCGGATTGTTTTCGGCAACAGTATCCATTCCATCTGTGGAGCAAGAAATTAACGTTACGAAGCTTATGAGTACTAACAAATGCTTTATCATGGAAGTTTTTTTAATTAGACAGCGGTTATCTGCTAAGGTTTAACGAGTAATTCAAAGAATTATGGTGCAAAAACCGTCAATTGTAAGCTTCTGTTGTATTTTTGCCCTCCATTTAAAGAAATTATGCGTACAAAGTCTCTTAAAAAGAACAAGATTAATGTGGTTACCTTAGGTTGTAGTAAAAATGTTTATGACTCTGAGGTTTTAATGGGGCAATTGAAGGCCAACAACAAAGAGGTGGTTCATGAAGAAGAAGGTAATGTGGTGGTGATCAATACTTGCGGATTTATTGGAAGTGCTAAGGAGGAGAGTGTAAATACCATATTGGAATATGTTCAAAAGAAAGAAGAGGGTTCTGTAGATAAGGTGTTTGTGACCGGTTGTTTAAGTGAAAGATACAAGCCGGACCTGGAGCAAGAAATACCAGATGTGGACCAATATTTTGGAACAAGCGATCTGCCTATTCTTTTAAAAGCTTTGGGGGCAGATTATAAGCACGAATTAATTGGGGAGCGCCTAACCACTACACCCAAGAATTATGCCTACCTAAAAATAGCGGAAGGTTGTGATAGGCCATGTTCTTTTTGCGCAATACCTCTTATGCGTGGTAAGCATAAAAGTACACCCATAGAAGATCTGGTGGCCGAGGCACATAAACTTGCCGCAAAAGGGGTAAAAGAACTAATTTTAATAGCTCAAGATCTTACTTACTATGGTCTTGATCTTTACAAAAAACGAAATTTAGCGGAGCTACTAGAAGCGTTGGTAAAAGTAGAGGGAATAGAATGGATTCGTTTGCATTATGCTTTTCCTACCGGTTTTCCTATGGATGTTTTACAAGTAATGAAACGAGAGCCAAAAGTTTGCAATTATATAGATATACCGCTACAGCACATTGCAGACCCAATTTTGAAAAGTATGCGTAGGGGTACAACCAAGGCAAAAACTACAAAACTATTGAACGATTTTAGAAATGCTGTGCCAGATATGGCCATACGTACTACTTTAATTGTTGGTTACCCTGGAGAAACACAGGAAGACTTTGAAACATTAAGAGATTGGGTAAAGGAAATGCGCTTTGAAAGGTTGGGTTGTTTTACCTACAGCCACGAAGAAAATACGCATGCGTATTCATTGGAAGATGATGTGCCAGAAGCTATTAAGCAAGAACGGGCCAATGAAATAATGGAAATACAATCCCAGATTTCTTGGGAGCTTAACCAAGAAAAAATTGGAAAGACGTATAGATGCATCATTGATCGTAAAGAAGGTAATTACTTTGTAGGTAGAACCGAATTTGATTCTCCAGACGTTGATAACGAGGTGTTAATAGACGCTAGGGAGCATTATGTGAAAATTGGGGACTATACGCAAATTACAATTACCGAAGCTGCGGATTTTGACCTTTACGGGAAACCTTGTACGATTTAATTGGGTCATAATTAAATAAAAATTGATAAAAAGCACCAGCCAAAAGGGCTCCTAAAATTGGTGCTACCCAAAAAAGCCACAACTGAGGCAAAGCCCAATTTCCCTCTGCAAATAAAGCTTGGCTTAAACTCCTCGCTGGGTTTATTGAGGTATTTGTTATAGGCATGCTAACCAAATGGATTAAAGTTAGGCCTAAACCTATGGCTAAACCACTAAATGCCTTATGTGCTTTTTCATAAGTGGCACCTAATATGATAAATAGGAAAATAAAGGTCATAACCAACTCTGTAATAAAGGCAGAAATTATAGAGTAACCTTCTGGTGAGTTTTCTTCATATCCGTTGGCAGCAAAAGAACCTATTTGGTAACCAACTTTGCCCAGCATTACAAGGTAAACAAGTGCTGCTCCGGTTATTGCGCCTAAAACTTGTGCCAATATATAGGTTGGTACGTTTTTAGGGTCAAATTTTCCCGCGGTAGCCAGCCCTAAAGTAACCGCTGGGTTTAAATGGCAACCAGATATGTGTCCAATACTGTAGAACATGGTTACTAAACTTAGACCAAATGCCACAGCAATACCAATCTTACCAATACCCATATCTGGATTAGAAGCGGCAAAGATCGCAGTTCCACAACCACCAACAATTAACCAAAAAGTGCCTATGAATTCTGCAACTAACTTTTTCATGTTTCTTAAATATCTATCTAATACCTATTTAGAAACACTTGTAAGAAATTAGTCACATTTATTTGTTGTTGTTGAGTTCCAACTCATAAATTTCCCTACCCAATTGCGCTAAAAAAGGAATACCTATGGTTTCGTATTCATAGGTATCATCATTAAATGTTGCGTTATTATTTACCAAGATGGTTGCGTTCAAAATAAATTCTATGTTGTTTTTTAAATCCACTATGTAGGCGCAGTCTGTTAAGGTGCCATACGCATACCCAACCTTATTGTGTATTTTAATTGTTTCTGGAATAGCTTCTTTTGAATCGCCAAATAGGAAAAACTTTACATAACTATCGTAATAGATGCTTCTATCATAACCCTGCTCATACGGAAGCAGCCTCATGGCATCAATTAAAAAATTACGTTGTTTCTCTGTTAGCTGTAATTGTTGTTCTGGGCTAAAAGTATTAGGAAAAAATACTTTTTTGATCAGTTGATTTTGGGCAGTTATGGGAAAATGGTTTTTCATTGAAAAATCAAAAGGTTCTTTAAAAAGTTCGTTTTCAGATAGGTATCCTTCTCCCTTTTTTATTCCTTTTAGTTCTAGTGCCTTAGGCCTGTTGCTTACAATAGGTTTAGTAAAATGTAATATACTGTCCGCAGTTAATATTAGTAATGGTTTTGTGGTGGGGTTATCCGCATCTGTTGTAGCCAATCTATGAGAAATTCTAAAGGGATATATTCCTCTTTCCTTTATCTGTTTATTAATTGCGTCAAAGCCCACAAATTCTATTAATCTGTTATTGGCCGCATTATCGCTTACTGCAAACAATTGATTTATTGCTGTTCTAAAAGATGTAATGGTGGTGTCTCCCTCAATAAAAAAAGTTGAATCTAGGTTTAGACTGTCAATTAAATTTAATTTTTCAAGTGCTGTTACCGCTACCGGAAATTTAATTGTACTGGCCGGATAAAAGTAAAAAGTACTATCTACGTTAAAATCAAAATCTTTGAAAGAAATAGCGTCTTTTTCACGTTCAATTCGGGTATATCTAATTTGAATTTCATGCGCATCTATATTTTCTACCACTTTTTTAATTGCCGGGTGTTCGCTCTTTAGCGCAATGTCCAAGAAATTTTCTTCAGTAGTATTCTGTTTGCAACCAAAACAAACCAAAAGACCAAAAACCCATGTAAGAATGGTGCGCATAAAATGGTTTAGATTTGGTAAAGTTGTCCTCTATGTGGCTTAAGGCTATCCCTTACTTGTGGCATTTCAAACTCTGCAACAACTAAAAAGACCAAGCTGTGCGTGCTGCTTACATGTTCCACATTATAAATATCATATTTTAGTTCTTCTTTGTCAACGTACTCTTTTAAATGAACCAGGTAATGCTCTGCTGTTTTTGCGGCTGCCGGACCTTTAAAATCCCAAATTAGTTTAATAGTTCTATCAAGTAGGTTTGCACTCATAAATTATACGTTATCTAAAACCGAAATCCCTTTTTCTGCAAAGTTTTTAAAATCATCGGCATATTGTCTGGATTGCTTTTTAAAAAGCCCAGGCATTAAAAAAGCCATTGTTTTCATCATAAAAGAATCAAATTTAAATTCACTTTTGGAAGACCAGATGGTTTTACCGTTTTTTTCTTCAAAATAATTCTTTTGTACGTTATGCACACCTTTTGAATCATAAGCAACAAAAAATTCTTCTGGGAAATTTACCTTTAAAATGGTTTCTACCATATTCATTTCTCGTTTGCCCATTTTAAATTTAAAGGCGGTTCTAGCTCCTTCTGTATTTTTATTGGCAGATAACCGTTCATAAGAAACCAAGCCACGCATCCAATGTTTCATATTTTCTTCATTGGTCAGAATTTCTAAAAATTGGTTTCGTGGGAGGTCAATTTCCACTGTAGTTGTATACTCCATTTTAGTTATGTTAGGTTCTTCTACTAAGATATGATTTTAAAGCGCACCCCAAAAATCTGTTAATGAAACGTATTGCTCTTGCACCACTTTAAGGAATTGTTATTTTTGCCAAATGCCATGTAATCAAAAAAATATTGGTTTTTGGGGAGTGCTAGCTAGTACTTTGATTTTATGCGCTTGCAATTCGCTCTTTAAAAAGGATAAGGAAGAAAACGCGATTGCGCGTGTGGGCGATGTTTATTTGTACAAGAAAGATGTTGCAGGTTTGGTAACCAAAGATATGAGTCCGCAAGATAGCGCGGCTTTAATAAATAGTTACATCCAGAATTGGGCAACCAAACAGTTGTTTATGGATAGGTCCAAGATTAATCTACCAGAAAACCAATTGGCAGAATACAACAGATTGGTAGAAGAATACCGTGCAGACCTTTATACCCGTGCCTATATAGAAGCTTTGGTACAAAAGGAGATGGATACAACTGTTACCAATGCACAATTTGAAAAATTTTACGAGGAGCAAAAAGACAATTTCAAGCTAGACGAGAAGCTGGTACAACTTAGATTTGTTGTTTTAAATGCACAATTTTTGAATAAAGATGAGGTAGAAAAACGGCTCAAAAACTTTGATACAGAGGATAAGCAGTTTCTAGATTCAATAGGAGTTCAATTTAAAAAAGCCCATTTTAACGATTCAATTTGGGTTAGTGCCACAAGACTTATTTCAGAAATTGGGCCCTTAGATTCAGAAAATCAAGATAAACATCTAAAGAATTCACAATTCTTTGAATTAGAAGATTCCTTAGCGGTATATTTGGGAAAAGTCAATAAGGTGCTCATGGTTAATGATATAGCGCCTCTATCTTATATTAAACCAAACATTAAGCAAATAATTCTGAATAGGAGAAGGCTTTCGCTTAAGAAAAAATTAGAAACCGAAATATTGGACCAAGCGGTCAAAAACAAAGATTTTCAAACATATGAACCAGAAGAATAGCATTTTAGGCTTAGTAATGGGATTGATGATGGGGGTAGGCTTAGCCCAAGAAACTGCTTCAGCAGATTCGGTAACTGCACCAAAAAATTATAAAAAACTAGACGGTATTGCTGCAGTTATTGGCGATTATGTAATTCTAGATTCCGATGTAGAAAAAACCCTTATCGATTTAAAAAGTCAAGGTGCTGCAACAGAGGACATTACCCATTGCCAACTTTTGGGTAAGTTAATGGAAGATCGTCTATATGCCCACCAAGCAGTACAAGATAGTTTGTTGGTTTCAGATGATCAGGTAAACGCCAATAGTGATAGGCAAATACAGCAATTATCGCAACAAATTGGTAGCGTTGAAAAAATGCTACGCTATTACAACAAACCAGATTTAAAATCTTTTAAAGACGAGCTATTTGAAATAAACAAGCTTAGAATGTTATCTGAAAAGATGCAGACCAAAATTGTTGAAGAAATAGAGGTGACACCTGAGGAGGTTAGGCAATTTTTTTACAAGATTCCAGAAGACGAAAGACCAGTTTTTGGTGCGGAGTTGGAGATTTCTCAAATTGTAAAAGCGCCAGAGGCAAGTAAAGAAGAACAGCAAACGGTAATTAATCGTCTTAAAGAAATAAAACAAGATGTTGAAGAAAATGGCGCAAGTTTTAGCGTAAAGGCAATTCTATACTCCCAAGACCCAGGTTCTAAGACCAAAGGAGGTTTTTACACCATGACCAGGGAAACAGGTTTTGTAAAAGAGTTTAAAGACGTGGCTTTTAGTTTGCAAGAAGGGGAAATCTCTGACCCCTTTAAAACCATTTTTGGCTATCATATTATCTACATTGAAAAGATTAGGGGTCAAGAAAGGGATTTACGTCATATCTTAATGGTACCAGAAGTATCTGATGCGGAAAAAAAGGAGGCCATGGCAGAATTGGATACCATTAGAAAGCAAATTTTAGAGGGCAAGTATACATTTGCGGAGGCTGCAAGAAATTTTTCTGATGAGAAAGAAACCAAATTTGACGGTGGTTTGTTGCGTAATCCAATCAATTACGATTCCAAGTTTGAGCTTACCAATATGGATCCTACCTTGTACAACCAAGTACGAAATTTAAAGGATGGCGAAATTTCATATCCTATTAAAGAAGACGACCCTAGAGGAGGCCCTCCAACTTTTAAGATATTACAGATTACCAATAGGTATGATGAGCACAAGGCAGATTTTGCCAAAGATTATATGAAAATTCAAGAATTGGCGTTAAGAGAAAAGCAATTAAAGGCAATTAAGAAGTGGATGACAGAAAAGATTGAAGACACCTACATACATGTAGATGATGGAAATCAAGATTGTGATTTTGCCAACAATTGGCTTAAAAAGTAACTAAATGTCAGACGTAGAAGCGGTAAAGAATCTAGTAAGTAAACACCAACAGTTAAAGGCAGAAATAGGGAAGGTTATTATTGGCCAGACCGATGTAATTGAGCAGATTCTACTTTCCATTTATACCGGAGGTCACTCCCTGTTAATTGGGGTTCCAGGTTTGGCGAAAACCTTAATGGTTAATACCATAGCGCAAACCTTGGGGCTGGATTTTAAGAGAATTCAGTTTACTCCGGATTTAATGCCAAGTGATATTTTGGGTAGCGAAGTACTGGACAACAACCGTAACTTCAAATTCATTAAAGGCCCTGTCTTTGGTAATATTATATTAGCAGACGAAATAAACAGAACCCCGCCAAAGACCCAGGCAGCTTTACTAGAAGCTATGCAAGAAAGAGCCGTAACTGTTGCTGGTAGGCGTTACCCATTAGATCTACCCTACTTTGTTCTGGCTACTCAAAACCCTATAGAGCAAGAAGGTACCTACCCGCTTCCAGAGGCGCAATTAGACCGTTTTATGTTCGCCATTGAACTTAAATACCCAAGTGTTGAAGAAGAGATTGCGGTGGTTAAATCTACAACCGGAGCAAGTAATAATGTGGTCAACGCCATCTTTTCGGCTCAAGAAATTTTAGCCGTACAGGCCTTGATACGTAAAATTCCAATTGCAGATAATGTAATTGACTATACGGTGCGCTTGGTAAATAGTACTAGGGCCAATTTAGACGGGGCGGCTACCATTGTAAAAGAATATGTAGATTGGGGCGCAGGCCCAAGGGCTTCACAAAATTTGGTTCTGGCCGCAAAGGCACATGCTGCAATTCATGGCAAATTTTCGCCAGATATAGAAAATGTTAAGGCGGTGGCACATGGTATTTTAAGGCATAGAATCCTTAAAAATTACAAAGCCGAAGCAGAAGGTATTACCGAAGACCAAATCATCACAACATTATTGGGCTAGAATGGTTCTAAATTAAATTTATCACAAAATACTGCTGTATAGTATGAGGCGGGTTTTAGTATTTTTGTAGCCAGTATTTTTTATAAAAACCAAACTGCTTAAACATGCCTTTCTTCCCATACAATAAGGCTTTTTTAAGCCAAATTAACTTAAGCATTTTAATAAACATCAATGAGTATTTATCAAGATTATCTTAAAGAAATAGAAGAACGTAAAGCTCACGGTTTGCATCCAAAACCAATAGATGGTGCTGAACTTTTGAGTGCTATTATTGAACAAATCAAAGATTTGAACAATGAGCATAGAGAGGACTCTCTAAAATTCTTTATTTATAATACCCTTCCCGGTACTACCAGTGCTGCTAGCGTAAAAGCAGATTTTTTAAAGGAAATTATATTAGGTAACGTGGTGGTGGCAGAAATTACCCCAGATTTTGCCTTTGAACAGTTAAGTCACATGAAGGGTGGTCCTTCTATTCAAGTACTATTAGATTTGGCATTGGGCAACAACGAGTCTATAGCCAATGCTGCGGCAAAGGTTTTAAAAACACAGGTATTCTTGTACGAAGCAGACACAGAGCGTTTAGAAGAGGCGTACAAAGCAGGAAATGCCATTGCTAAAGAATTATTAGAAAGCTATGCCCAAGCAGAGTTTTTTACAAAACTACCAGAAGTAGAAGAAGAAATACAAGTGGTAACGTACATTGCTGGGGTAGGCGATATTTCCACAGACCTATTATCTCCAGGTGCGGATGCCCACTCTAGATCAGATAGGGAATTGCATGGTCAATGTATTTTTGAGCATAACAAAGACATGCAAAAAGAGGTTTTAGCGCTTAAAGAACAGCACCCAGATAAAAGGGTAATGTTGATCGCGGAAAAAGGAACCATGGGTGTAGGTTCTTCTAGAATGTCTGGGGTAAATAATGTGGCATTGTGGACAGGTATACCTTCTAGTCCATACGTACCATTTATAAATATTGCACCTGTTATTGCTGGTACCAATGGTATTGCACCTATATTTTTAACAACTGTTGGTGTAACCGGTGGTATAGGTATTGACCTTAAGAACTGGGTAAAGCAGAAAGATGAAAATGGAAATACTATTGTTGATGCAGATGGGGAACCTATTCTAAAAGAAGAATACTCTGTAAAAACAGGAACCGTACTTACCATTAATACTAAAACCAAAAAGCTGTATAACGGTGATACGGAATTAAAAGATATATCTACAGCCCTAACACCCCAGAAAATGGAGTTTATAAAAGCTGGCGGTTCGTATGCTGTAGTATTTGGTAAAAAACTTCAAACAATAGCTTGCTCTATTTTAGGTATAGATATACCCCAAGTATATGCGCCTTCTAAAGAAATTTCTATTGAAGGTCAAGGTTTAACAGCGGTAGAGAAGATTTTTAATAAGAATGCGGTAGGTAACACGCCTGGTAAAACACTGCATACGGGGTCTAACGTAAGAGTAGAGGTTAACATTGTAGGTTCTCAGGATACTACAGGATTAATGACCTCGCAAGAGTTAGAAATGATGGCGGCTAAAGTGATTAGTCCAATCGTTGATGCGGGGTACCAATCGGGTTGTCATACGGCTTCTGTCTGGGACGATAAATCCAAAGCGAATATTCCAAGGTTAATGAAGTTCATGAACGACTTTGGTTTAATAACTGGTCGTGATCCAAAAGGAAAATACCATGCCATGACTGATGTTATCCATAAGGTATTGAATGATATTACGGTTAGTGATTGGGATATTATCATAGGTGGTGATTCACATACGCGTATGTCCAAGGGAGTTGCTTTTGGTGCAGACTCAGGTACGGTAGCCTTGGCTTTGGCTACAGGAGAAGCTACAATGCCTATTCCAGACTCTGTAAAAGTTACTTTTAAGGGTAATATGCGTAGTTATATGGATTTCCGTGATGTGGTACATGCTACACAACAACAAATGCTAAAGCAGTTTGATGGTGAAAACGTTTTTCAAGGTAGGGTTATAGAAGTGCATATTGGTACATTAACCTCTGACCAAGCGTTTACGTTCACAGATTGGACAGCAGAGATGAAAGCAAAGGCTTCTATTTGTATTTCTGAAGACGAGACATTGATTGAATCTTTAGAAATTGCTAAAAATCGTATCCAAATCATGATAGATAAGGGTATGGATAATGAAAAGCAAGTGCTTAAAGGCCTGGTAGAAAAAGCAGAGGCTAGAATTACTGAGGTTAAAACGGGTATTAAACCTGCTCTTAAGCCAGATGCAAATGCTAAGTATTATGCAGAAGTGGTCATAGATTTGGATGAGATTGCCGAGCCAATGATTGCTGATCCAGATGTAAATAACGACGATGTATCTAAAAGATATACACACGATACCATTAGACCGCTATCTTTCTACGGTGGCACCAAGAAGGTAGACCTTGGGTTCGTTGGTTCTTGTATGGTGCACAAAGGCGATATGAAGATTTTAGCACAAATGCTAAAAAACATAGAAGCACAGCAAGGTAAAGTAGAATTTAATGCGCCATTGGTGGTAGCGCCACCTACTTATAATATTGTGGACGAATTAAAAGCAGAAGGCGATTGGGAAGTATTACAACGTTACTCAGGTTTTGAATTCGATGATAGTGCGCCAAAAGGTTTGGCTAGAACCAAATACGAGAACATGTTGTATTTGGAGCGTCCAGGATGTAACCTATGTATGGGTAACCAAGAAAAGGCAGAACCTGGAGACACCGTTATGGCTACCTCTACAAGATTGTTCCAAGGTAGGGTTGTTAAAGATTCTTCTGAGAAAAAAGGAGAGTCCTTACTTTCTTCTACACCAGTGGTGGTATTGTCCTGTATTTTAGGAAGAACACCAACAATGGAAGAATATGAAGCAGCTGTGGATGGTATCGTATTAACTAAATTTAAACCGTCTCAGAAGCAATTGGTAATGTAATGCTAATGCATAGTTTATAAAGTGTAAAGCCCAAGTTTTTCTTGGGCTTTTTTAGTTTTTGAGACAAGGTTTTATTTAATGGGGAACATGCTAGTCTACACAGTTGTTTAGATTGTGGGGGGTGCTATAATAAGTTTAGATAGCGGTATAACGCTTATCTAGTTTATTTGTAGTGCAACTTTTAAGAATTATGATTAATTTGTAGAACCAAAAAAAGAAAATAAATAAACAATTTATGGCATTTGATATTGATATGATCAAGGGAGTTTACTCCCAAATGGCCGAACGTGTAGATAAAGCTCGAGAAATCACTGGGAAACCAATGACTTTGGCCGAAAAGATATTGTACTCTCACCTATGGGACGGCTCTCCAACGACAGCATTTAAAAGAGGTAAAGATTATGTAGATTTTGCTCCAGATAGGGTAGCTTGTCAAGATGCAACAGCTCAGATGGCCTTATTGCAATTTATGCAAGCTGGTAAGGCAAAGGTGGCTGTGCCTACAACGGTTCATTGTGATCACTTAATACAAGCTAAGATTGGTGCCGATAAAGATTTACAAAATGCGATTAATCAATCTTCCGAGGTGTTTAACTTTTTAGAGTCTGTATCTAATAAGTACGGTATTGGCTTTTGGAAACCGGGTGCTGGTATTATACACCAAGTGGTTTTAGAAAACTATGCTTTTCCTGGCGGAATGATGATTGGTACTGATTCACATACCGTAAATGCAGGTGGTTTAGGTATGGTGGCTATTGGTGTTGGTGGTGCAGATGCAGTAGATGTAATGGCCGGTATGGCTTGGGAACTTAAATTTCCTAAACTAATAGGGGTTAAATTGACAGGAAAACTATCCGGTTGGTCTGCTCCAAAAGATGTAATACTTAAGGTAGCAGAAATACTTACCGTTAAAGGTGGTACGGGTGCTATCATTGAATATTTTGGCGAAGGTGCTACGTCTATGTCCTGTACCGGTAAAGGTACTATTTGTAATATGGGAGCAGAGGTAGGCGCAACTACTTCTACCTTTGGATACGATGAGTCCATGGCTCGTTACCTAAAGTCTACGGGTAGGGCAGATGTGGCAGAAGCTGCAGATGCTATTAAGGATTATCTAACGGGCGATGATGAAGTATATGCCAATCCAGAAGATTACTTTGATCAGGTTATTGAAATAAATCTAGATACGTTAAAACCCCATTTAAATGGCCCATTTACGCCAGATTTAGCCACGGTTGCTGGTCCTGAAATGACAGAAAAGGCGAAGAAGAACGATTGGCCAATGAAGGTAGAATGGGGTCTTATAGGTTCTTGTACCAATTCATCTTACGAGGATTTATCTAGGGCGGCAAGTGTTGCAAAGCAAGCGGTAGAGTTGGGATTAAAGCCTAAGGCCGACTTTGGAATTAATCCAGGCTCTGAACAAGTGCGCTATACTGCGGAACGTGATGGTCTTTTGGATATTTTTGAGCAATTAGGGGCCAAAATATTTACGAACGCCTGTGGCCCTTGTATTGGGCAGTGGGGCCGTTATGAGGACCCAAAAAATGCGCCAAAGAACACCATAGTTCATTCTTTTAATAGAAACTTTGCCAAGCGTGCAGATGGTAACCCCAATACGCATGCTTTTGTGGCTTCTCCAGAATTGGTGGCCGCGTTGGCTATCTCCGGAAAGCTAGACTTTAATCCGGAAACAGATACTTTACTGAATGATGATGGACAAGAGGTTAAATTAAAAGAACCAACCGGGTTTGAGTTGCCTCCAAAAGGTTTTGATGTGGAAGACCCAGGTTACCAAGCACCAAGAGCAGATGGATCTGATGTAGAGGTGGTGGTTAAAGAAGGTTCTGAACGTTTGCAGTTGCTAGACCCATTTATGCCAATTACTAAAGAAGATTTACAAGGAATGAAGCTTTTGATTAAAGCATATGGCAAGTGTACTACAGATCATATTTCTATGGCAGGTCCGTGGTTGCGTTTTAGAGGGCATCTAGATAATATTGCCAATAACACTTTAATAGGAGCTGTAAATGCTTTTAATGAGAAAACAAACTTTGTAAAGAACCAATTAACGGGTGAGTATGGACCTGTACCTGATACGCAGAGAGATTACAAAGCAAAAGGAATTAAGTCTATAGTAGTTGGTGATCACAACTATGGTGAAGGTTCTTCTAGAGAGCATGCAGCCATGCAACCCAGACATTTAGGGGTGGCGGCAGTTCTAGTAAAATCTTTTGCTAGGATACATGAAACCAACCTTAAAAAGCAAGGTATGTTGGCGTTGACTTTTGCAAATGAGGCAGATTATGACCTAATTCAAGAAGACGATACATTTAATTTCTTGGATATAGATAGTTTTGCGCCGGACACACCTTTAACAATTGAAGTTGTGCACGCAGACGGAAGTAAGGATACGATTAAAGCTAACCATACGTACAATAATGCTCAAATTGGTTGGTTTAAAGAAGGTTCTGCATTGAATGTAATCAAAAGAGAAAATGCTGCCTAGCTAGACTTTCTTTTATATAGATAAATAAAAACTCCTGAATTCTCAGGAGTTTTTTAGTTTTGTGCAAATTCCAGAATTTTTGCATGAAAAACAAGAAGAAGACTTTTTTCAATTTATTGGTTATCCTTTTTATTGCTGCCTTTTTTGTAACACCTCTTGGGCATTACGGTAAATTGTTTTTGAATAGGTTATTTGCAACATCACCCACCGAGATTCCTACAGCGGAACAACAAAATATTACTGATTATGATTGGAAGCTTAAAGATGAAGATTGGAACTTTTTCAATTTTGACGTATCTAAAAATAGAGTGGCCATTATTAATTTTTGGTCTAGTTGGCGTTTGCCTTCAGAAGCAGAATTAGCTAGTATTCAAAATATTTATGACGATTATAAAGGTAAAGTTGATTTTTACATTATAACAGACGAGCTGCAAGCTCCCGTTGAAGAATTTATGGCAAAACATGAATTTACTTTTCCGGTTACTTACCAAATAATAGGAGAAAAGTCACCATTCCCTATACCTACACCACCGCATAGTTATGTTATAAGTAAAAGTGGTGCAATTGTAGTAAATGAGGAAGGTATTTCAGATTGGAACACTAAGGATGTTAGGTCTCTCCTAGACCGTTTGTTGCGTGAATAATGATTATTACTTTTTAAAGTATTTAAAAGGAACAACCAACATTCCAAAATTCTCGCTTTCTTCTTTGCCCAAATGTTTATGATGAACCTTGTGGGCCCTTCGTACACCTTTAGCATACCAATTATTGGCATTTCTAAACATCTTAAAACGTTGGTGTATAAAAATATCGTGCACCACAAAATAAGCTATGCCATAGGCTAGAATTCCAAATCCTAGAGGCCAACCATACCAAAAAGAGGTTTCTGCACCCAGATAAAATAGGCTCATGCTTACAATAGCATAAAAGATAAAAAAGGCGTCGTTACGCTCAAACCAAGAATCGTGATCTTTATGATGGTGGTCTCTGTGTAAACTCCACAAAAAACCGTGCATAACGTATTTGTGTGTAAACCATGCCATGAACTCCATAAAACAGAAGGTAGCCAAGAATATAAAAAGGCCTATTAAAATATTCATATTAAACCAATTGTAATTTATAATTTAAATAGGAGTGCGCCAAAAGACCAAACTTCTGATAATTTGGAACACGTATACGAGCATTTTTTATTTCTAATGGTGGTGTGTTCTTCAATTTTGAAAGTAGTTTGGTGTAATAACGGTACGCTGTGTAAACACCAAACTTCGCTGTTGCCGGTAAGTTTTTAATGCCAGCATAACCCTTTGCAAAGTCTGCTTCAATTTCCTCTACAATACTTCGCTTAGATGCTTCGTCTAAAGCAGAAAGGTTGGTGTTAGGAAAATAAGAGCGTTCTAACTGTTCATAATCTGCTTTTAAATCCCGTAAAAAGTTAACTTTCTGGAAAGCGGAACCCAAGGCCATTGCAGCATCTTTAAGATTGTTGTATTGTTCCTTATCACCATCTACAAAAACACAAAGGCACATTAGGCCAACCACATCTGCTGATCCATAAATATATTCTTTAAACTCATCTACGGTTACGTAATCTTTCTTGTTCAAATCCATGCGCATACTTTTCATAAAGGCATCTACTAAATGCATGGGTATATCATATTTATGAAAAGTATATTGAAAACTATTTAAAATAGGATTTAGACTTATTTTATGTTCAATAGCATCTTTTAAATCTTTTTCAAATGCAGCGAATAATGTAGGTTTGTCATAATCGTGGAACGTATCTACAATTTCATCCGCAAATCGAACAAAACCATAGATATTGTATATATCGCCCCTAATACTTGGCGCCAACATTTTAGTTGCTAAAGAAAAAGATGTGCTGTAAGATTCTGTTACTAGCTTACTGCAACCGTACGAAACATGGTCAAAAATAGATTTCATTTTTTGCGGTGTTTTTTAATCGTTAAATCGGAAACAAGTTTGCCAGATATTAAAGCTGGAGGTACTCCTGGACCGGGTACGGTAAGCTGTCCGGTAAAAAACAAGTTTTCGACTTTGTTGCTTTTTAGGCTAGGTCTCAAAAACGCGGTTTGTGTTAAGGTATTGGCCATGCCATAAGCGTTGCCCTTAAAAGAATTGTAGGTTTCTACAAAATCATTTACACAAAAGCTTTCTTTAAATATAATGTTTTTTGAAACGTTTTGCTGCGTTAATTGCTCAAATCTATTGATGATTAAATCAAAATATTGGTTTCTTAAAGCGGCTGTATCCTCTAAACCAGGGGCAATTGGAATTAAGAAAAAACCGGCCTCTTTTCCTTCAGGAGCCATACTAGAATCCGTCACAGACGGGAAGTTGGCATAAAATAGCGGATCTGTTGGCCATTTTGGTTTATCATAAATTTCTTGAGCGTGAACTTCAAAATCCGTGTCAAAAAATAGGTTGTGGTGGTTAACGTTTTTTATTTTTTTATCAAAGCCAACGTAGAACAATAGGGAAGAAGGCGCATACGTTTTTTTATGCCAGTAATCTTCCGTATACTGTCTATATTTTGGGTCTAAAAGTGTTTCGGAATGGTGATAATCTGCGCCACTAATTACGTAGTCTGCTTCTAATAATTTACCATTTGTTACTACTCCGGTTACTTTACCTTTGTGAACTTCTATTTTTTCTGCGGGCGTATTTACTTTAAGTGTTACGCCTAAAGAAAGGGCTAAACTTTGCATAGCCTCTATAATTTTATACATACCTCCTTTAGGATGCCATGTACCAAGACCAAAATCTGCAAAATTCATAAAGCTGTAAAAAGATGGCGTATTCTGTGGTTTTGCACCTAAGAACAAGACTGGAAACTCTAAGGTAGAAATAAGTTTAGGGTTGTCAAACCGTTTTCTTACTTCTTGGCTTATGGTCTTAAAAAATTGGTCTACCCTCAAAATAGTGTCTTTTGTAACCAATTCTAAGGGGGATAAACCTGGTTTTAAAACTATTTTATTAATGGCGATGTCATAATTTTCTTGTGCCTTGGCTATAAAACTTTTTAAAGCAGGACTGCTGCCGGGTTCTATCCGTTCAAATTCTTCACAGATTTTATCCATATGGTCACCTATGGTAATTTTTTCGTCCTTAAAAAAGATACTATAGGCGGGGCTCAGCTTATCCAGTTCGTAAAAGTCTGAAGTTTTTTTGTCAAAATCGTTAAAGAATTTTTCGAAAATATCTGGCATCCAATACCAGCTAGGACCCATATCAAAGGTAAAACCCTCTTTTTTTAATTGTCTAGCTCTGCCACCTACCATGTTGTTTTTTTCCAAAACGGTAACGGTAAAACCCTCTTTGGCCAAATAACAAGCGGCAGAAAGGGACGAAAAGCCGGAGCCAATAACAATTACTTTTTTCATGTTTAAGTAGGGTTAAGACAATCTACTAATAAAGCGCTCTAGTGAATTGAACGTACTAACGCTTTCTGGTAAATTATCTTGGTCTAAATGTTGGGTTTGGTTACCTAATATCCAAAGTTTGCAATTGCCTACTTGGTTTAT
Source organism: Croceivirga radicis (assembly GCF_002072105.2). GTDB lineage: Bacteria > Bacteroidota > Bacteroidia > Flavobacteriales > Flavobacteriaceae > Croceivirga > Croceivirga radicis. The sequence goes on along the minus strand of NZ_MTBC01000011.1, from coordinate 87,441 downwards.
GGTAGTTTCGAACTTTTCTATGTATTTATCGATTTGGTCTTGTGAAGGACTAACGGTAAAGTACGACACAAAATGAATGTAATTATGATATTTTAATAAGTCTTGAAGGTTTTCTATTGGCATGGTTTGTCCAAGGTAGATAGATTTGTAACCCTTAAGATTTATTTCGTAATTCAAATAAAGAAGCCCTAGTTCATGAATTTCATTTTCTGGCAAGAATAATACAAATACTTTATCTTTTCTAGTAGGTTCTATTATTTGAAGTTTCTCTGTGTTTATGTATATTTTTTGTTTTATCAAATTCGTGATAAAATGCTCATGTGCGGGGCTGATCGTATCTGTTTGCCATAGCAATCCCAATTCATTCAATAAAGGAAGAAAAACCTCAGAAAATATTTCCCTGAAACTTCTTTCTGCCAATAAACTATTGTAGGTATTAAAGAACAAGCTCTGATCAAAATTGATCATAGCCAATTTAAAAGCATTCGTAGAATGGCTACGTTCGCTATTTTTAGCAACTATTTCCCTAACAATAACCGGAATTTCGCTCTCTGGTATTTTGGCTATTTTAGAAATTTTATAGCCATTGTGGTATAATAATGTAATGTTTAAGAGCTTTTGTAAACTTCTTAAACTATAAGTTCTTATATTGGTAGACGTTCTTTCTGGTTCAAATAAATTGTAACGTTTTTCCCAAATACGTATCGTATGGGCCTTTATTCCAGAAAGGTTCTCCATATCCCTGATACTAAATGATTTTTTTACGTTGTTCATTATTTTGTAAAAATGATTAAACAAATTTACAAATAAATAGGTTTCATACTCCTAAGCAAGCGTTAAATTTTATCAATAGGATATGAACAATAAAAAAGCCCTTTGTACAACAAAGAGCCTTGTGCCCACGACTGGATTCGAACCAGCACGTTCTTAAGAACACTACCCCCTCAAGGTAGCGTGTCTACCAATTTCACCACGTGGGCAAATGGTTGGCAAAAATAGAATAAATTATGCTAGTGGCTAACTTAAATTAAAAAAACCGGCCTAAAGCTGTTTTTGCTAAAGACCGGAAACCAAGTTAACCAACTAAATTTTATTCTAAAAAGTAGGAGACAGAAACGGTTAGGAACTCTTCGTAATCGTTGTTGTAGGAATTCCATATTTCTGGTTTAAAATATGTTTCGGACATGGACTGGATGTCGCCAACCTTTTTATTGGCCGCACTGGCTAAACGTGTAGCATTCTCTTTGGCATTGGCCAAAGCAGTTTTTAATAGCTTGTTTAAGGTGCCTTCTTCTACTTCTGCTTTAACTTGTATATAAACGGTTATACCGTTAATTCTATTAAATGAAAGGGTTTTAATGTCTTGGGGGTTTGTTGTCTCGTAGAAGTAAACGGTACCTTCTTTTTGGTAACCATAGGTTAGATAGGAAAGTTCGTCTTCTTTAAATTTACTTGTATCAAAACCTTTAGTCCGTAACATGTTAAAGTAAGCATTTTTTAAATCGTCCAGTGTTTTGTATTCTGGATTGCTATAAAGCACTTGATCCATGTTCAAAAGAATCTTGGCTTTATATTGGGTTACCTTGCGTTCTACCTTTACGCTACCACTCACAGATAGGGTATTAGGTATGGTCTGCGCCTTTGCTGCTATACAAACAAACAATAAGACTAATTGTATTAGTTGTTTCATAACAATTGGTTTTAAAATGTTAGTTGTTAAGCTACGGTAAAAAGAAAAGAGGCGACAATCATCCAAATACCCACAATGATACCTAGTACACCTAATTTACCCTGTTTGGGTGCAATTTTTGCACGTAGTTCTGCCGCTTTTACTTGAGCACTTTCATTTTTACCTATTATAATTTTGTTGATGACGGCAAAACCCAACATAAAGCCTAAGGTTGCTTCTACAATACTGCCGGCAAGTAAGGTTGCCCACCATATAGGAGCGGTGGTCATCCATCCAATATTTAAGATACTGGTTATAATGCCCCATACACCCCAAATACAAAATACTAAACCTATCCAACCTTGATAGGGTTCTACTTTTGCCAAAAGTTCTTTTGCGTTTGGTTTTTTAGAAAGAATTAGAGAGGGCACTGCTATAATGCTCAATAAAACTAAGGTAATCCCGTAAATCATAATTTTAATTTTTATTAGTTACAGGACAAATTTCTAGTAATAGGAAAGGAAATACAGCCCTATTTACCGTATAAATGACACCCCTGTTTTCAGGGGTGTCTATTTATTTTGGGCTTATTCGTCTTCTAAAAGCCCTAGTTTAATTGCATATTTGGTTAAACCAGCTAAGTTCCTTACCTCTAATTTAGAGATGAGGTTCTTTCTGTAACTTTCAATGGTATGTTTGCTCAAAAAGAGCTGGTCTGCAATTTCTTGTGTGGTAAATTCTTGGGCAATTAATTTTAGTACTTCTTTTTCCCTCTTAGATAAGGTGTCTTCCAATTTCTCTTCTTTGGAAAACATTCCCTTTAGGTAAACCTCTTTAATGGATTGCGAAAAATATTTATCGCCATTTAAAATGGTCTCAATAGCGGTTAGTAATTCTTCTTTTTCTGCATTTTTTGGAACATAACCATCTACATTGTCTTGTGTAAGGGTTTGTACGGTGGTAGTATCATGCAACATACTAACTACTAAGGTTTTTGTTTTGGGGTGGTTGTCTTTTATATGTTTGTTAAGTTCTATACCACTATAGTCTGGCATACTTACATCTGTAATGACCAAATCTATGGGTTCTGTAGCGTTGTTTATATCCAGATACTTTGCAACTTTGTGCCCCCGGTCTGCTGTTAATACAATGGTATATGCTTTATTATTGCCCAATATACTTATAAGGCCATCTAAAAACATTTTATGGTCGTCCGCAATAATAATATTGTAAGTGTTCATTTTAGTTGGCGTTTAAAGGAATGTTTATAGTTATGGCAGTGCCTCTATTTAGTGCACTGTCTAGTAGCATAGATGCCTCTAAATTTTGCAATCTAAGATTTAAATTTTTTAAACCGATACCCGTTTTATGTTTTTCCGTATCAAAGCCTGCACCATCATCTTCAAACAATAGTTGCAATTCATTTTGGTGTAGATTTAGGTGGACTTCCAAACTTGTGGCTTTTGCATGTTTTAAAACGTTGGTAGTCAATTCTTGTATTATTTGGTAAACTTCTACCTTTAATTTTTCTGGTAAACTATTTATCTTGGCGTTGGGGTGTGCAGAAAATGAAATAGTTAAGCTGCTATTTTTTGCAATGTTATCCAGGTAAATACGAATTAGGTTTACATAGTCTGAATTAATGAACTTCTTTGGGGTTAAATCGTGCGAAATATCCCGTACAAGCTCATAGGTGTCGTTAACTTGTTTAAGCAATTCTGAATTGTTTCTAGAAGTTGAAACTAAGTTCGATAGTTGCAATTTAATACCTGCAAGATTACCTCCTATGCTATCATGTAATTGTTTGGCAATTCTGGAGCGCTCTTCGGTCTGTGCCTCCAAACTGGCCTCTGCTAACTGTAGTTGTTGTTCTTGTTCTAGGGTTTTTAACTTTTGCTCGTTAAGTTCTTGTTGTCTTTGTGTTAACTGACTTTGCGTTTGAAGTTTTTGGTAGTAAACCACTAATAAAGCAACAATAGGAATCAGTAGAATTAGAAAACCATATAAAATGGCCATTTTTATTGTTTTTTGCCGCTTAAGCTCGTTTTGTTTGGCTACTTGCTCTTCTTTAAGCTGATAGATTTGATTTTCTTTTTGTAAGGTTTCATATTTAACTTCTAATTCCTTTAAATCTCGGGTGTTTTGTTTCTGTAGAATTTGATTGTTAACGGATAAATATTGCGTCATTAAATTATAAGCATTTTCAAAATCTTCTTTTTGCTGGTAAGTGTATACCAGTTGCTGAATAATCTTTTTTTGTAATTCTAAGTTATTCCATTGTATAGAGTTTGTGTAAGCAATAGAAAGTATGAGTTCTGCGGTCTCATGATTTCCATTATTATTCATTAACCTTCCGTAGCTGGTTACCGCTTCGGTGTAAATATCATAATAACGTTCTACCAGTGCTTTTTGCATAACCGATTCAAAATCGCTATACGCTTTATTCGTATTTTTTTCTTCCCCATATATATTGGCCAACATGAGTTTGGCTGCTATGGATAGCTTTGTATGGTGCTCATTTTTACTTACCAATGTAAAAAGTCGTTTAGCCTTTTCAAAGTTAGCTTGGGTTGCAGCTATGTTGCCCAGATAATAATTGGTATAAGAAAGCAATTCACCTTCTTTTAATTGGTTCTGTAAAGGCAATAATATCTCGCTGGCTTTCTCTATTTCTCCTTTATGAAAATACACTTTTGCCAATCCAATTTTAAGATTGTGTACAAAACCATCATCTTGATAGGCTTCGGCCTTATTAAGACCTTTTATGTAGGATACCAAAGCTTCATCTAACAGGCCATTTTTTAGGTTCCCTTCGCCATATAGCCATTGTGCCATTATTTCATATGTTCTTGCCGTATTGGTTTCGTCATGCGCATCTACGGTTTCTTGTGCCAAAACAGAAGCATAATGTAAAATAGAATCTGTATTGCCTTGTGTAACGTGTTGTTTGCCAATAGAAAACAATAGCCGCCACCTTTCCGTAGCTTGTGTTGCGGTTTCTAATTGGTGGTATAGTTCTGGGCTAATACTATTTGGTGTATGGCCAAAAGCTTTAAACCAAACTTTGTCTTGCTCTTGGGCACTGGTAGGGTTTACAAAAAACAAACTACTAATAATGCTAGCAAGCAAAATCCTTAGACCTATTCCTTTGGGCATACGATTAAATTTATGGTAAAGATAAAATTATGGTTAGAACGGTTATTACCACTCACTGTTTTCAGGGTTTTGGCAATTTAAACTAATCTAAATACTTTTATAAAAGCGTCTTTAAAGCATAAAGGCACAATTTTCCAAATATATACATCAACCAAACAACAATCTGATTATGGCTCAGTATGCTTCGTCTCCAAATTTTAATTATGGTTATCCTTCCCCGGGTCCGCAATCGCCCACCGGGCAAAATGTAATGGACCACGTTTTTTTTGTATCCAATTCGGAATGGAAGATTATACGAGAAGAGCAACAGTTTGATTTTGTTGTTATTGGGACCGGCTTTTGTGCATTGGCCTTTATTGAGCGTACTTTAAAAAATAATCCTTTTGCAAGAATTTTAGTTTTAGAAAGAGGCCCGTTTTTTTTGCCAGAACACTTTCAAGATTTACCAGGTCCCTATAAGAAAACCCTGGGCGGGTTAAGTGAAACTTACCCTTGGACGTTATCTACCAAAACCACTCAAGGTAAATACGTAAAATGGCAACATGGTATGGTGCCATTTTTTGGAGGAAGGTCTACTTTATGGAGTGGTTGGTGCCCAAGGCCCACAGAAGAAGAGTTAACAAATTGGCCCAAACCGGTAGTTGAGGTTTTAAAAGATTATTTCTTAGATGCGGAGGAATTAATGAACGTAATACCTGCAGATAAAATAAAGTCTACAAGCAACGAGAAACCAATCTTTGCCAGTCTGCAGAAAGAATTACAAAAACTACTCATTGAAAAAGGGTTAGAGGTATCTAATTTTACACGCATAATACCAGCTCCTTTAGCTGTTAAAACGGCAAAAGAAAACGATGTTGATTTTTCTAAGTTTTCTACGCCTAATAGGATACTGGAATTGATTGAGAAACAAGAACGCCTACATGCGGCGGGTAAAGGTAGTAAGTTAAAAGTGGTAACCAATTGCACGGTATCTAAAATACTGCAGCAAGAAAAAACGGCTACAGCCCTGGAGACCACAAGAGGTGTATTGGCATTGGGTGCTGCTAAACTAATATTGGCAATGGGTACCTTGCCACCAACAACATTGCTGCAAAATTCTTTTCCGCATTTAACAAAAGCTGGTACCCGCTTTACATCTCATTTTGTTAGTTCCATTGTGGCTAGGGTACCAAGAAAGGATTATGGTTTTGCTGCTAAACTAGCTAACTTAGAATTAGGGGCTTTTTATGTAGCTGGGGTAGCGCCCCAATTGGGTCATGAAGGGCAATTTCATATACAACTAACCGCATTATCTGATAAAAATCCCAAAGAAAACGCAGAAGCGGCTCTTAGAAATATGCCAGATGTGGTAGCTTCGGCAACAGAGGAACAATTACTAACTTCAAAAGACCATGTTGTTTTTGTTTGCGCTGTTTTAGGAGAAATCGACTTTAGAAATCCAAAAAATACGTTTTTAAAGAATGCTGATACCGACTCTACCGTAAATAGTACATTAAATATAGAATTAAATAAAAATGATGGGTTGGTTTGGGATGCTATGGACCAAATGACCTTTGATGTGGTAGAAAATGTGCTTTCACCTAAAGGTGCCACCAAGGTAGAGTATTGGGATTACCAAACCGGTAGTTGGCAAAAAGAGCATCCTAAAACAGAAAGTTTTAGGGTGCCGGGTTTAGTACATGAAGCCTCCACTTTATGGATAGGAGAAGGCGATGGGGTTGTAAACCTAGATTACCGTCCGCAAGAGGTGCCCAACGTATATGTTACAGGTGGGGCTTTGTGGCCAACCGGCGCTTCTTGGAATCCTACTTTAGCAATGGTAGCCTTAAGCCAGCATTTAGCGGATAATTTATCTAAATAGTTGATGTTGGTAGTGAAGAATCTGGATTTAACGAAAAGCCTTTCGAAAAACTTTCGATGCCCGTGAAAAATCTATACAGCTCTGTTATTCAATGTATTTAAGCTGTTTTTGGTTAAAATCTATTTTGATATACTTTAATTGAATAAATACAATTCGCACTATTTAAAAACAATTTTCGAAAGGTATTATAAGTACATTTGGTAAAAACGATAAAACTGCAATATGTACTTTTTAGGACTGGACGTAGGGAGCTCTTCCCTTAAAATTGCCTTAATTGAATCTAGCTCTGGTAAAAGTGTTACCGTGGTGCAAGAACCAAAGGAAGAAATGTCCATGTATGCTGCCCAAGCAGGTTGGGCAGAGCAGGATCCTAACGTATGGTGGCAACATGCCTGTAACGGAATTAAGCGGATTATCAAAGAACACTCCGTAGATGCAGATTTAATAAAAGGTATAGGTATATCGTACCAAATGCACGGACTGGTTTTGGTAGATAAGCATGGAGAACCTTTAAGAAAATCAATTATTTGGTGCGATTCTAGGGCAGTGGAAATAGGTAACGAAGCTTATGCGAATATGGGAGTAGATTTTTGTAACACCCATTTATTAAATAGTCCAGCCAACTTTACGGCATCTAAATTAAAATGGGTAAAAGAGCATGAACCTTCCATTTTTAAAGACATCGATAAATTTATGCTTCCGGGAGATTTTATCTCCTACAAACTAAGTGGTTCTATCAATACCACCTTATCGGGTTTATCTGAAGGCGTTTATTGGGATTTTAAAAAAGATGCGATTTCAGAAGAACTGCTAAATTTTTATGGATTACCAAAGGATTTGGTTCCAGAAATAGTACCAACTTTTGGCAAACAAGCTTTTGTGGACCAATCTGGTGCTACCCAAACGGGTTTAGCTATTGGTACGCCTATTCTTTATAGGGCTGGTGATCAACCAAACAATGCACTTTCTTTAAATGTATTTAATCCAGGAGAGGTTGCCGCAACCGGCGGAACTTCTGGGGTAATGTATGCGGTTACAGATAACCTGTCTGTTAAAGAGTGCGATAAGGTTAACAATTTTGCCCATGTTAATTATGAAAAAGGGCAAAAGCAACGTATTGGCAAATTGTTGTGTATAAATGGAGCAGGGATACAATACCGCTGGTTAATGAATAACTTAAGTGTTTCTTCCTATGATGAAATGAACCAACTGGCTGGCGCCATACCAGTAGGAGCAGATGGTGTAACGGTAATTCCTTTTGGTAATGGTGCAGAACGTATGTTGCAAAACAAAGATGTAGGCACAAGAATAGTGCATTTAAACCTCAACAGGCACAATAAGGCCCATTTGTGTAGGGCCGCTTTAGAAGGTATAGCGTTTTCTTTTGTTTATGGCTTTGAGATTATGCAACAAGATGGTATTGTGCCAAAAGTAATTAGGGCAGGTAACGATAATTTATTTAGATCAGAAATTTTCTCAAATACCATTGCCACATTGCTAGGTCAAGAAATAGAAATTTACAATACTACCGGGGCTATAGGTGCTGCAAGAGCTTGTGCTTTACAAGACGGTGATTATAATGCATTTAATACGTACATGAAAAACGACCATGTAATGACATACATGCCGTTAAAGGATAAAACGGCCTACCAAACAGCATACGATAATTGGAAAAAAGAATTGAGTTTAATTTTAAATAAATAATCAACAAATGGTATTAATAGGAGATAAAGAATATTTTAAAGGAATTGGCGAGATTAAATATGAAGGTAGGGAATCTGATAATCCCTTAGCGTTCAAATTTTATAATCCAGAACAAGTAGTTGCCGGTAAAACCATGAGAGAGCATTTTAAATTTGCAATGGCTTATTGGCATACCCTTTGTGGTACCGGAGGAGACCCTTTTGGTCCAGGTACCAAAGCGTTTCCTTGGAGTACTGCTACAGATCCGCTTGTTGCAGCAAAAGAAAAGGCAGATGCAGCATTTGAATTTGTAACAAAAATGGGGTTTGACTACTATTGTTTTCATGATTTTGATTTGGTAGATGAGGCTGGTACCCTTGCGGAATCTGAAAAAAGGGTTCAGCAAACGGTAGCCTACCTTAAAGAAAAAATGAACGCTTCTGGGGTAAAACTACTATGGGGAACAGCTAATTTATTCTCTAATCCCAGATATATGAACGGTGCGGCTTCTAACCCTAATTTTGATGTAGTGGCGCATGCAGGTGCTCAAGTAAAAATTGCCTTAGATGCAACAATGGAACTTGGCGGTGAAAACTATGTGTTCTGGGGAGGTAGAGAAGGTTATATGTCCTTACTGAATACCAATATGAAATTGGAGCAAGATAACATTGGTCGTTTTATGCGAATGGCAAGAGACTATGCTAGAAAAAATGGATTTAAAGGCAGTTTCTTTATTGAACCAAAACCAATGGAGCCTTCTAAGCATCAATATGATTTTGATTCTGCTACGTCTATCAATTTTATAAGAGAGCAAGGCTTGGAGAACGATTTTAAATTGAATATTGAAGTTAACCATGCCACCTTGGCCCAACACACTTTTCAGCATGAACTACAAGTGGCGGCAGATGCAGGAATGTTAGGAAGCATAGATGCTAACCGTGGAGATTACCAAAACGGATGGGATACGGATCAATTTCCAAACAACTTTTTAGAAACGGCAGAAGCAATGTTGGTATTCTTAAAAGCTGGTGGTTTACAAGGTGGTGGTGTAAATTTTGATGCCAAGACCAGAAGAAATTCTACAGATCTAGAAGATATATTCTTAGCACATATTGGTGGCGCAGATACTTTTGCACGCGGTTTACTTATTGCAGATGCTGTTATGCAAAAATCACCGTATGAAGATTTACTTTCTAAACGCTATGCCAGCTTTACCTCTGGTAAAGGAGCAGATTTTGTTAACAACAAACTAGATTTGGAAACGTTGGCCAAAATTGGAATGGAGAAAGGAGAACCACAGACTATTAGTGGAAAGCAAGAATTGTTCGAAAACATATTGAACCAGTATATATAAGTTAGTTTTAGTTATAAAACCGGTAATTTATATTTAGGTTACCGGTTTTTTTGGCTTTAATAAGCACTGGCACAAGCAACCAAAATTAAATTACTTTTAGGTTATCTTTGGGTAACACGATTATGAAAAAATTTACTTTAAAAGATATTGCCACCCATTTTAAAGTCTCGGTATCTACCGCTTCCAAGGCTATTAACGATAGTCATGAAATTAGTGAGGACCTTAAAGCGAAAATTCAACAATATGCCAAGGACAACCATTACCGTCCAAACCGTATTGCTTTAAGTCTTTTACGTAAAAACACAAAGACTATTGGTGTTGTAGTCCCCAATATCTTAAACTACTTCTTTGTTCAGGTTTTTTATGGTATTGAAAAAAATGCAAATGCAAGGGGTTATAACATTATCAGTTGTACCTCTGATGAGTCTTATTTAAAAGAACTAAAAACGGTTGAGTTGTTGAGCGCGGGCACTGTAGACGGCTTAATCATTTCATTATCAGAAGAAACACAGTCCAAAGCTATTTATGATCACTTAAAAAATTATAGCAATGGTCAAATACCTATGGTGATGATTGATCGGGTTACAGACGAAGTAGATTGTGATAAGGTTATTGTAGATGATTTTGAAGCCGGATATAAAACCACTAATTATCTATTTGAAACTGGGTGCAAAAATGTTGCAGTAGTATCTACTATTTTTGATTCTAGTGTTGGTAAACTAAGAATTCAAGGTTACCAAAAAGCACTAGAGGAAAAAGGAATTGCCTACGATAAAAACTTAAATGTAAAAGTGGGTAAAAAAGACGATTTAGAAATTTTAATGACCCTTCTTTTAAATTATAAGCCTGTAGACGCCATCATTGCTTTAGATGAAATGACAGCTGTTGATGTTCTAAATATCTGCAAACAAAAAAAGGTGAAGGTACCAGAAGAAGTTTCTATTGTTGGTTTTACAAATGGTAGATTATCCAAGTATGTTTCTCCTTCTTTAAGTATGGTAAGCCAACATGGTAAATTTATTGGAGAAACGGCGGCCAATATGATAATAGACCGTATAGAAAAAACAGATGCGGAGACCTTACCATATACTACCAAGGTGGTAAAGACGAGTCTTATTGTTAGAGAATCTTCTAGAAAAACACCTTAATTATTTGTGTTGTAGACACACTTTTAAATAATAATCTTCATATTTGTGGTTTAAGCCTTACTACTTAAAACGCAAGTATGCATACCAAACTAAAATACTACATCTTATCGCTACTATTAATTTGTCAGTTTTCTTGTAAACAGAAAGTAAAACAAAACAATTTGGTGCTAGATGAAAGTGGTAAAGTGCCAACGATTGTGAACACCATAACCATAGACAGTGTTTGGTCTGGGCATCCTGCCAATTTTTCTATATACACCAAAGGCAACCATCAGTTTGTTGCGTACTACAATGCAAATAGAAATATTGTAGTTGCACAGCGCAAATTAGATTCATTAGGTTTTAAAAAGTATCAATTACCCGCTACTACTAGAGAAACAGCAAATGGTACTAGCACGGTGCTTGGTTGGGATAGTCATAATTATTTAGAATTGATAGTAGATTCATTAGGATATATACATTTATCGGGTAACATGCACATAAATCCAATTACTTATTTTAAAAGTGAAAAACCGTATGATGTTACAACGCTTAAACAACATTATGAGTTAATTGGTAGCAATGAAGACCGTTGCACCTATCCTAGATTTACAACCACCAAGGAAGGAAATATTGTGTTTCAGTACCGAGATGGTGGAAGTGGTGATGGTAACGAGATTTATAATTTATATGATGTAAAAAGTCAAGAATGGTCTCGTTTGTTAGACAGACCGTTAACGGATGGTATGGGTAAAATGAACGCTTACCAAAGTAAACCCATGCTTTTAGAAGATGGTTGGTACCATGTGTATTGGGTTTGGAGAGATACGCCAGATTGTGCCACCAATCATGATTTAAGCTACATGAAAAGTCCAGATTTAAAAAAATGGTATACTGTGAGTGGGGAGCAGATAGATTTGCCAGCAACATTAAATACTAACGGACTAATAGTGGACCCTATACCGGTTAATGGTGGAATCATAAACTTAGCGGCTAAGTTGGTATTGGATAAAGATAACAACCCGGTATTTGTATATCATAAATACGATGAGGTGGGCAATTTACAGTTGTATGTGGCTTATTTGGAAGATGGAACATGGAAAAATCATACCATTACCAATTGGGAATATCGTTGGGAATTCTCTGGTTTTGGTAGTATAGATTTTGAGGTACTTATAAAAGAATTCAATAGGCGTGCGGACGGCAGGTTTGAAGTAGGTTACTACCACAAAGCCTATGGGGAAGGCACTATTTTATTGGATAAAGACTTAAAAGCCATAGGTTCTGTAATTAAACCAGAATCTTTGGCAAACCAATTAGATGTAGAGGGCAATTTTCCAGGCCTTGTGGTACAAACGCTAAAGGATGGTAGTAATAATGGTAAGGGTAACCTACAGTATTTACTTAAATGGGAAACTTTAAATAACAATAGGGATTTACCAAGAGAAAAACCTTGGCCCAAGCCTAGCGTGTTAAAATTATACGAACTTAAAGATGCACAATAGTTAGTTGGCAACTTTTCCAAATAATGCCAACTTAGCCTCTAAATCATTGAACATTAAACGCACATCTAATTGGGTATACACCCTTATTGTCCTTCCGTTTTTATTGGTTTCATAATTCCCATTTTTGTTAATGGTAGGTGCCTGTACCAGTTTGTATAAACTAGAAGAAGGGTCTGCTTCCCAAGAAGACTGTAAAGCAGTAAGCAAGGTAAGCGGGTTATCGCCCAAGGCATAAGCTTCACCTAATTTTTTGCCAGATTTTTCAAATAAATGTTTCATTTTGTCAACCAAAAATTCACCCACAATTCCTTTATTTCCAAACCGATAAAACAATTCAGCATGAGATATTAAGGTTAATCTATACGCATTACGCGGTACTTGCCAAATTGGGATCGCACTTTGGTTAAATACTACTTGTGCGGCTAGCTTGTCTATACCAAGATTATATTCTGTTTTCATGGCATTTGGTGGGGGATAGGCCAAATCTGGATATTCTTCGCCGCCAATCCAAACCAAGATTACTTTATCCGCAATTTTTGGTTCTATCAGATAAGCACTCGCAAGGTTTGTTAAACCGGCACCACAAACAATATACAGGGGCAATTTAGTATCTGTACGCATAGCTTCGTCTACAATAAGTTGGGCAGCTTTGGTTTTTTGGGGTGTATCCATTGCTACCAATCCCTTGTTGCTGCCTGCCAGCACAGTATATTTATCTTCCAAATCCATAGTATCCAATACCTGCTGTGCAAGTAGTGCAGAAAAGTCTGCAGTTCCCGGATTGTCATAAAAACCGGCGGAGTAATGTTGTGATCCAATGATACCTTTAATCAGAACACTAGGGCTCAATAAATGGTGTACTAATTGAAAGAGTCCGTCTGGATCTCCTCCAAAATCATTATCAATAATTACACGTACCCTGGGTGTTACATTCTCATAAACTTCTGGAATGGGGTTTTGGCCAAATAGTAGAACGGGTAAAATAAACAATACGAGAATAGTTTGGTTTTGCAGCAGTTTCATTGTTATGGTTTAAGACCTAAGATACAAAAGAAACGGTCTTGCATTTAATTTTAGGATAAGCGAAACGTTTTACAGACTTTTCGTTGAAATTATATGGCTAGGCCCAAGACTACTCTCAAATAGATTATCTTATTCTTTGCTGAATAAAAACTTATACATGAAGTCTACACCAAAGCCTATATTCAATCTAATTGTTCTATTTGTTTTATTACTTGCTAACACAGCTGGCTTTGCCCAGCAAGAGGTTAAACCGAGGCTTTTTGTGCTAACGGATATTGAAGCGGACCCAGATGATACCCAATCTTTGGTAAGGTTGCTACTATATTCAAATAAACTAGAAATTAGAGGATTGGTGGCCACTACATCTTGCTGGCATAAAAATGAGGTTAATCCCGAATCAATTTTACAGGTGCTAGACGCTTATGGTAAGGTAAGGGATAACCTTTTAAAACATGAAGGGGGGTATCCTACCAAAATAGAATTGTTAGCTAAGGTAAAAACGGGGCCTCCAAAATACGGGTTATTGGGGGTTGGGAAGAACCAAACTAGCTCTGGCTCACAATTATTGGTAGAAGAATTAAAGAAGAAAGATGAAAGGCCTTTATGGGTGTCGGTTTGGGGTGGTGCTAATGTTTTGGCACAAGCATTATACGATTTAAAGGCTACTACATCTCAAAATCAACTTGATGAAATAGTAAGTAAAATACGAGTTTATACCATCTCTGATCAAGACGACTCTGGGATATGGATTAGAAAGAATTTTCCAAAATTGTTCTATGTGGTAAGTCCGGGAGATGATTATGGAACCGCTACCTGGACGGGAATTAATACAGTAGTGAAAAATTGGGATAATACTACAATTAGCAATACGTGGCTAGCAAAAAATATACAACAAGACCATGGGCCATTAGGTGCAGTTTACCCAGACGTTAGCTGGGGCGTTGAGGGAGATACTCCCGCATTTTTAGGGGTAATACCAAATGGATTAAATAATCCTGAAAGACCTGATTATGGAGGCTGGGGAGGTAGATATACCTATTATCTACCAAAATTTGAAGGTCGCAAAAGGGGAAGCTCAGGAGTGCCTTTTGAGCCGGAAACTAGAAAAATATGGACAGATACCATAGACACCTATGAGCCGTATGTGTTTTCTAATTATGGTAGAAACGTAAAATTAGATTCTACCAAATATACAGGGGGCAAGGTTTCTATTTGGCGGTGGCGAGACGAGATACAAAACGACTTTGCTGCGCGTATGGATTGGACTATAAATACTTTTACAGAATCCAATCACCCACCCGTGCCGGTATTGAGCCATGCTACAGCGCTTACTGTTAAATCTGGACAAGGATTTGCTCTAGATGCCAGTAAATCGTATGATCCGGACGGAGATAGCTTAAGTTATCTATGGTTTGTTTATAAAGAAGCTGGTGGTTTTAAAGGTGAATTTAACATTGGCCAACCAGGCAATTCACATACGGCATATGTGGATGCACCAAAGGTTGCACAAAAGGAGACCATTCATATTATCCTCAAATTAACAGATAAAGGAACGCCAGCTTTAACCAGATATAAAAGAATTATAGTTACGGTTGTGCCCTAAATCAAAATTACGGGGCTAAAACAGCTTCACGGTGATTAATGCCCCCAAGTAACCATTTGGGTAAAATAATTATTGCTTTTTAAATAGTAAAAGATTATAGTTAGGTTTCAAGAGGGGCGAGTTTTAGTAAACAGGTAATTTCCATTTTGTCATAATTAATATGCAATAAAATATAAGCTACTATCTTAAATCTTCTCGCAGGTATCTTTATGTATAAAAGAAGTATTTAATTGAAACAAAGTACAACTTCTAAAGACAGATATTTTTATTGGCAATCGTAAAATACCCTTAATTATAGTTAGCTAATGTTTTTAAAGAATTAATTTAGCAAGGACCATAAAAAAGGAGATTACTATTGTTCCAAAACAGATTTATACATAAGCTGGTTAAAGCGTTATTGTTTTCTTTAATTGTTACGCTGGTTCTGGTTTTTATCGCCAATTTTTCCATCGAAAAAAATGCAGATGGTAAAACGTATGATTCTATAGAAAACGTTCCTACCAACCACGTTGGTTTGGTTTTGGGTACCTCTAAATACTTAAAAGCAGGTGGTGTAAATCCGTATTTTAAATTTAGGGTAGCTGCTGCGGTTAGGCTATATAAAGCAGGTAAAATAGCATACGTTTTGGTAAGTGGTGATAACGGTAGTAAATATTACAATGAACCTTCGGAGTTTAAAAAGGAATTGGTCAAAGAAGGAGTTCCTGAAGACAGGATTATATTAGACTATGCCGGGTTTAGAACACTAGATTCCGTTGTAAGAGCAAAAGAGGTATTTGGGCAAGAGCGAATTACAATAATTTCCCAAGCTTTCCATAACGAGAGAGCTATTTACTTGGCAGAGAAAAATGGTTTACATGCAATTGGGTATAATGCAAAAGATGTTGGTGTTGCCGCCGGACTTAAAACACAGGTAAGGGAGTATTTTGCTCGTACCAAGGTTTTTATTGATATTTTATTTGGTGTAAAGCCCAAATTTATTGGTAAACAAGAAGCTATTCCTGATCCTTCCAATTCCAATTAAATTAAAATTTTCCTAATTATTTCTGTGATTTAACCTTATTAATCGTAATATTGCAATATAACAATTAAACAATGGGTTTAGCCAAAACAGAGATATTCACGGAAGAGCAAAATAAAATAGCTTTGTTTGCCAAAGTTTTTGGACACCCTGCCCGCGTGGCCATATTGCAACATCTATTTAAAATAAATGCCTGTGTTTGTGGCGATTTAGTAGATGAAATTGGTTTGGCACAACCTACCATATCACAACATTTAAAGGAATTAAAAAACCTTGGACTTATAAAAGGAAATGTTGAGGGTACCAGTGTTTGCTATTGCATAGATGAAACCAATTGGAAACATATGAAAACGTTGATGAACGAATTTTTAAATCAAGATTTACAGACAAATAGTTGTTGCTAAAAAAATTTAACTGTATTAATCGTAATAATACAATAAAAGTAGAAGTATATGACACTAAAAGAAGTTAAAACAGCATTACAGGGTTTAGAGACCATTGCTTTTGAATTGCCCAATGGAAACTTGGTTCCAAGGCATTTTCATGTTACCGAAGTAGGTAAGGTTAATAAGCATTTTATTGATTGTGGCGGTACGGTAAGAATGGAAGAAAAGGTGAATTTTCAATTATGGAACGCAGATGATTATGATCACAGACTACATCCAGAAAAACTGGTCCATATTATTGAACTATCGGAAAAAACATTGGATTTGACCAATTTAGAAGTTGAAGTAGAATTTCAAGGTGCCACCATAGAAAGGTATAGCTTGGACTTCAATGGAAAGCACTTTCTGTTAACCAGTAAGTTCACAGATTGTTTGGCAAAAGACAATTGTGGGATCCCAGAAAGTAAGCCTAGAATAAAGTTGTCAGAATTGCAAGCAACAAGCGGTTGTAACCCTAATTCCGGTTGTTGTTAAACCCCTAATAAGTGTATCGAAACCATGTCATTATTAAACACATTACAAACCTTTGTAGATCAATTGGCTACAACGGATATATCCCCAGAACGTAAGGATATATTACAACCTTTAATCAGCTATATTCAAGCTAATAAAGATGCAAACAAGCCTATTCGTTTAAATTTAATCTGTACCCATAATTCCCGCAGGAGCCATCTATCCCAAATTTGGGCTCAAACTATGGCGCACTATTATGGTATAGCCAATGTTTTTTGTTACTCTGGCGGTACCGAGGCAACAGCCATGTATCCAAAAATAGGGGAGACTCTAATTTTTAATGGATTTACGGTTACAAAATTGTCTGCAGATGATAATCCTGTTTATGCTATAAAGTATGCCCAAAATGAGCCTGCGGTAATTGCCTTCTCCAAAAGAATGGACCATGAGTTTAATCCAGCAGAGGGGTTTGCGGCTATCATGACCTGCTCACAGGCAGATCAAGGTTGCCCATTTGTACCCGGTGCCGAAAAACGGATACCCATTACCTATGAAGACCCTAAGGCTTTTGACGGAACTCCAGAACAAGATAAAATGTACAAAGAGCGTAGCAAACAAATTGCTACGGAGATGAAGTATATTTTCTCTCAAATTCAATAAAATGGCACAAAAAAAACTAAGTTTTTTAGACAAGAATCTCACTTTATGGATTTTTGTAGCTATGGCATTTGGTGTAGCTTTAGGTAACTTTTTCCCTACTTTTCCATCTATTATAAATTCTTTTAGCAAGGGCACTACAAATATTCCAATTGCCATTGGCTTAATATTAATGATGTATCCACCCTTGGCAAAAGTTAAGTACGCGTTGTTACCAAAAGTTTTTAAGAACACTAAAATTTTAACCGTATCAGTGGTTCTTAATTGGGTGGTTGGGCCTATTTTGATGTTTGTTCTAGCGCTTCTATTTTTACAGGACCATCCGGAATATATGGTAGGTTTAATCCTAATTGGTTTAGCTAGATGTATTGCCATGGTTTTGGTCTGGAACGATCTAGCAGATGGTAGCAGCGAATATGGAGCTGGTCTTGTAGCGTTGAACAGTATTTTTCAGGTATTTGCCTATAGTTTTTACGCTTGGTTGTTTATCACGGTTTTACCGCCTTATTTTGGTTTTGATGGGGCAATCGTGGATATTTCTATAACTACTATAGCAGAAAGTGTAGCTATTTATTTAGGTATTCCTTTTTTAATGGGGATGCTAAGTAGGGTTATTTTGGTAAAGGTGAAAGGAGAAAAATGGTATGAGGAGGCTTTCTTACCTAAAATAGCTCCGTTAACCTTAATTGCATTACTGTTTACCATAGTAATTATGTTTTCTTTAAAAGGCGAATTGATCGTCCAAATTCCAATGGATGTTGTACTCATAGCTATACCATTGCTAATTTATTTTACGTTAATGTTCATCATTGGTTTTTTTGTAACTAAGAGCATGGGGGCATCTTACGATAAAACTACCGCGGTTGCATTTACCGCTGCTGGTAATAATTTTGAGTTGGCTATTGCAGTAGCCATTGCTGTTTTTGGTCTAAATTCTGGTCAGGCCTTTGCTGGGGTTATTGGGCCATTGGTAGAAGTGCCGGCCTTAATTCTTTTGGTAAAAGTAGCCTATTGGTTTAGAGGTAAGTATTACAATAGCGCGTTATCCTAAAATTAATTCTTTTTTAGTAACTTAAGACCAGAAGAAAAGCGTATACGTCCAAATACCTGGGCGTATTCGTGTTTTTGGACACCAACTAAAAACCAACGTTCTAATGACTCAAGAGGAGTTAAATAAGCTAAAAATTGAACTATCCGTTAAAGCCAAGAATGGATTGGATTTTATTTTATCCGCAACAGTGATATGGTGTGCCATTACTATTATCTGGACCTTGGATTTTACCAGCTATTCTAAAAGTGTATTTACATTTATGTTAAGTGGTTTAATGCTTCCTCTTGCCTTTGGTTTTTCAAAATTAATTAGGTCCCAATGGAAGGTGGCCAATAACCCTTTGCAACCATTAGGATTGTGGTTAAACCTGGCCCAATTGTTTTACTTTCCATTTTTAATTTTGATTATTACCAACATACCAGATTATTTTTTATTCGGCTATGTGGTAATAACAGGAGCCCATTTTTTTCCATATGCCTGGTATTACAAAGAGAGCGGTTTTGCTGTTATGGGAGGTATTATCTCTTTTGGTAGCTTATTTCTTACGCTTTATTTAGCACCAGAACACCAATATTGGATTGGTGTTTACATGGTTTTTTGTTTGTTGATTTTGGCTTTACGGTTGTATACTTCTTACCAAAAGCGAAAAAAGTACTGAAAATTACAAGGAGAAACGGAAAAGTAGTTAAAAGTTACTTATTTTTAGGTTTAAACCACTGATTTTAAAGACCATGACTACCACCAGATTAAACCTGTTTTTTCTTTGGGTACTATTGCATAATTGTAGTTTGCTTACAGCCCAAACCACTTCTAGTTTTGAATTAAATACCAACGATTTGTTCTATGCGGAGGTATATGACAATATCTTTAGAGGTCATTTTGAGCATGTGGATATTGCCCCAGAAAGTTCCGATTTTACCTCAATTTTTCATCTTTACCTTAACACCTTTGGTAAACAATGCCCTTCTTATTTGCCGCAAGATAAAGTAAAAATCATGAAAAAGGTATGCGCAGAAGAGCGTGTAGAAAGTAACGCTTATGGAATGGAACTATCCAGAACTTGTATACGTTGGGAGTGGGTATGGACCGGATTGTATGCCAAGCCAGATTTATATGCAGCCAAAGTGGATTTAGAAAATAGAATGCGCGAGAAGAGTTTGGAACTCTTACATGACATGATCATGGATGATAATAAGATGGGTAACACTGTAGATATGGCGCATAAAGCAAAAGGTTTAGCCTTGGATATGGCCACATTCTTTACTCAGAATGCCTGTAATGGTAAAGCCGTTCTTCGATTTGAAGAAAATATGAAGAGGTATGCCCTAGGGCAAGAAAGTATTAGAATTAAAGAAGTTAGCAAGTATACGCTAGCAAAAGAAACTGGCGGACCAACCGGAACACAAGATTTTACTAAGCTATTGGATGATTTGATTGAAGATCAAGCTAAAACCTGGATGATGAATAAATATATAGGTGGTAGCATAACCAATGTAAAAGAACATGCAAAAGACGCTAATGGAAAACCGTTAGAAATCTCTGCAAACTATAAATATAGTGGATGGGGAAATGGCAATGGTGCGGTGCGGGTTACCTTTGAAAATGGGTTGCCAAAATGTATTTATTTTGCAGACTTTCCGCAAAACTGCAAAAAACCAAATGCCACAATTTTAGCAACCTACGCCAAAGGAAATTATACAGAGTAAACTTAATCTATTTTAAATACCGCAGCTGTTTTTAGGTTATGCGTTTTTGGGTAGGTTATTTCCAATCCCTCTTCCGTTTGCTGCCAATCAATAGATTTTTTATAACCCAGCAGGCTCACATTGGTAATTTTTTTGCCCACTACTTTTTCAGACGTTGTTCCTAGGGCTTTGATTATGACTTTTTCGTTTGCCTGGGGTATGGCCATGGTAAAAGCAAACAAAGAGCCATCTATACCTTGGGTAAATCTAATATCTTGCGGTGTAAAATTAAATGCTGCGTGTTGTTTACCTAATTTTCCGCCAGGAAGCATTTTTAATTTTCCGTTTGTAATTTCACCTTCTCCTGGAATCTTCCATGCATAGCTGCCGTAAACCGCTTCTCCATTAATTTTCATCCATTTGCCTACTTCTTTAAGCATGTTGGTACTTCCTTGATCTAAAGAACCATCAGGTAGAGGAGAAATACATACCGCTGCGTTACCGTCTCTGGCAATGGCTTCAATTATATAATGTATCATCATACCAGAATCATAAGTAAAGTCTGGTGCATAGTACCAATCGCCAACAGGTACCTCTGCAATCCAAGGTTCATGGTCTTTTGTTTTTTCTGGAACGCCAAATTCTTCGGTGGTAACCGTTCCATTGGTTTTATTTCTAAACTTTACTACGCTAAATTTATCCAAATAGCCGTGTTTTTGTAAAGATTGGTTGTAGTAGTAAGCAATTACCCGCTGCATGGCATCTGCCTTAACCCCTGTTCCTGTTCCGCTACCACTAAACGGTTTTTGGTCGGTACCATCGGTATAAATAAAATCGGGATCATATTTATCTATGGCATCCATTATACGTAGAGCCCATTGGGTGGTAAACCATTTGGCATACGGTATATGGTTGGTATAAATACCAGGTTTTGGAGGAGACCAAGCTGAATACGCTGCTTCGGTAACCCCTTTATATTCCCTTAAACTTATTCCATATAATTGCCTGGGGTCCAAACCATCCCACCAAAGTCCTTTTCCATCTTCTGGTTTTAGATTACCATCATAAGGTATCCCTTTAAAGGCTCCGGTTCTATCGCCACCAAAAGCGGTCTGCCACCACCACCAGGTATACTCATGCTGAAAAGTTATTCCATAGCGCATGTCCAATTCTTTACAAGCATTTGCCCATTCCGCAATTAGGTCTCTTTTGGGTCCCATTTCTACAGAATTCCAAGGATGGTAATAAGAGTCCCATAAGTCAAAATTATCATGGTGAACACCTTGTAGTATTAGAAATCTAGCACCAGCATCTTTATAGATTTCAGTGAGTTTTTTTGGGTCTAGTTTTTTTGGGTTCCAATCTCTTAATACTTCTTTATAGCCTATTTTAGATGGATGTCCATGATTTTTTAAATGATTTTTATGGGCAAGGGTACCGTCTACATAAAGTCTACGTGCGTACCAGTCGCCACTAGCACCAGAAGCTTGCGGCCCAAAATGAACCCAAATACCAAATTTGGCGTCTCTTAACCATTTTGGTTCTCCTGGATAATTTTCTTCAATGGAACTCCAAGTTGGTTTAAACGGACCATTACCAACAGGAACCGTATTTAGCTTTAATTCTTCAAATTGGTCAATTGCCCCCATGGGTACGGAGTTTTCCGTTTTAGGTTTAGTTATTTTAGGAATTGAAGGTAGCGTTTCTGGTAAATATTTTGAACGTGTTTGCCCTTGGGTCAAAGCCAATGTAAAAAAAGTAGCAAGTAGAAGTAAACTGTTATTTTTCATTTAGTATATAAGACATTCAAGATATACGTGTAAATATAACACTTTACATTGTAAATTTACATTTGTTGGTTCTTTTTGCTATCGGGATAGTCGTATTGTTTAACTAAGTAGGTATAAGAATCTAGTTCGAAAACCTTTTTGTATTTGCCAACTAAAACAATCTAGATAAGTTTGCCGTTTTTTGTTAGTATTAAAGAGATACATTGGATTAATTAAGGCGCGTTCTTCTATGGCATTTACAATTAATTGGTTGGATTCTGGGGTTTATGTAAACCATTATGGAGATGTTTGGGTATCTGATATCCATAAAACCGATAATTTATTATATGGTGATGAACGTTTTAATTCAATCTCCTTCCAGATTTATGATATGACCGGGCTAGAGAAAGTTTTTGAAGGTGAAAAAGAGATAAAAACTGTAGTAGGTTATGATATGGGGGCTACCTTTTGGAAAAATAAAATGAAAGTTGCAGTGGTTTCTGATAATAATCCAATGGTAGAAGAATTGTACCATGTATATAAAGAAGGTATGGCCCATACCTCTTGGGAAATTAACTTGTTTAAAACCTTGGAAGAGGCCAAAAGTTGGTGTGGTTCACTTAAAGCAAACTTTTTGGACCAATAGCAAATAGCATAGTATCTTGTAGGTCTATTAATATCTAAATAGATTTATTAAAAAATACCTTAAATAGATACCAAATGCGACCAAAATCAATCCACACAGTATACCTGTTAAAGTGGAATACGACACTAACCTTATTACTTTCCTTAACAGTCTTTTTTTTTTCGGCTACCACGTATTCTCAAGAGCATAAAGAGAATATAACCCAATTAGATAAAATGCAATGGTTTAAGGATGCCAAATTGGGTATTTTTATACATTGGGGGTTATATGCCGTAAACGGTATAGACGAATCTTGGTCTTTTTACAACGGGTATATTTCGCATCAAGATTATCTTAAACAAAAAGAGGGGTTTACAGCACAGCATTACGATCCACGGGCGTGGGCAGATTTAATTAAGCAAAGCGGAGCCAAATACGCCGTTATAACGGCCAAGCATCATGACGGTTTTGCGTTATGGGATTCTAGCCACAGTACTTTTAATGCCAAACAAGCATCTGCAGCTAAAAAAGATGTGTTAACCCCATTTGCTAATGCACTCAAAAAAGAGGGAGTAAAATTGGGGATTTATTATTCTTTACCAGATTGGTCTTTTAAAGACTATACGCATTTTACCAGAGACAGTATTAGGTACACAATACAATCAAACCCTAAAAGGTGGCAAAATTTTCTGGATTTGTATCAAGGCCAACTTAAAGAATTGGCTACAATATACAATCCAAGCCTGTGGTGGTTTGATGGTGATTGGGAGCATACTGCGGAAGAATGGCAGGCTAAGAAAGTGCAACAATTTTTGCTAAATGCCAACCCCCAAACCATTATAAACAGTAGACTTAAAGGATATGGTGATTATGCCACGCCAGAACAAGGAATGCCTATTACCAAACCAAAGGCTAACTATTGGGAACTTTGTATGACAACCAATAATTCTTGGGGATATCAAAAAAATGATACGGATTATAAAACTAGCCAACAGTTAATAGGAATTTTTACGGATGTGATTAGTACAGGTGGTAATTTGCTGTTGGATATAGGCCCAAAAGCAGATGGTACCATTCCAAA
Organism: Croceivirga radicis; assembly: GCF_002072105.2. Lineage (GTDB taxonomy): Bacteria > Bacteroidota > Bacteroidia > Flavobacteriales > Flavobacteriaceae > Croceivirga > Croceivirga radicis. The sequence goes on along the minus strand of NZ_MTBC01000011.1, from coordinate 63,672 downwards.
GGAGCAAGAAGCTATTTTAAAGGAATTAGGCAGATGGACCGCTAAACATAAAGAAGCCATATACGCAACCAAGGCGGGCATACCTAAAGAGCATTTCTACGGACCTACCACTTTATCCAAAGACGAAACCATTTTATATTTATTTGTAAAGGGTAATGCTGGGGGCGAGGTAGTGTTACGCGGCCTAAAAAATAAGATCAATAGAATCTGGGTAGTAGGTGAGGGCACCAAGCTCCAACACAAAGTGGTAAGCAAACAATATTGGAGCCAAAATCCAGGTATAAAATATATTCAAGTTCCAGATTATGTATTAGATCCTCAGTTTACGGTTTTAGCGGTACTGTTAGACGGTAAAATTGATTTATACAGAGAAGAAGGGGCTGTTATAGAAAGTAACTAATTCTATAAACAAATTTCTTATAAATTACCCCAGATGCTTTTATTCTTAAGGGTTAAGAATATATGGGGTAATTTTGGTGGTAAAAAATTGCACGCAGATTGTCGAAAATTTACTCATAATTGGTTAAAATAGAGTATCTTGCCATGCTCCCCCGGCAAATTGAAATAATAAAAAATATTAATCAATCCTTTAAAGGGATTATTTAGTTACCAATGGCCGTTGTATACAACCCCGAAACCAATGCTATAGAGATAGAAGATAAAGAACGTACCCAATATTTTCTTATCATCGGTCTAATGCTTATCAACCTATTTAATGCTACTGTAAATCTATACAATACCAAAGATAGATTGGGGGCTCTTTCATTTATTTGGGTTTCATTATTACTTATATCTACAGGAGTGTTGTTGTTTTATCTGTTTAAAAAAACAACTATAAATAGTATTCCACTAGACCGCATTAAAAGGCTAAGGCAACGTAGTTTACTGGGTAAAACTTGGTATAGCCTAGAATTAAAGAACGGCAAGTGTAGGGATTTACAAGAACTTCACTCCAAAGCAGAACTTTTTCAAGTGAGAAAAATGTTATTAGGTTTAGGTGTTAGTGAATAATAAGTTGAATAAATAATCTAACAATAACTGCTTTTGGTCTTTCAAGAGTATTCTTTTTGTCCGTTCGGTTTTTATAGTTCTTTATCTTTACCATAAACCATTAACAATTCTAAAATGTTGCCAGAAAAATCACTAGTGCCTACTGGTAAAGATTCTTGTGTAAATTGCGGGGAAATACTTAATACGCCCTATTGCCCAACTTGCGGGGAAAAAAACGACATTCCCAAGATAACCCTGAATAGTATAACGGAAGAGGCCATATCCTCTTTTGTAGAAATGGATCGTGGCTTTTTATATAATGTTAAAACCATGCTATGGTCTCCAAAAACTTTGGTTTACGCCTATTTAAGAGGCAAACGTAAAGGGGTTTTTAATCCAATAACTTTTTTGGTAGTTTGTATAACTATTTATTTACTAATAGAGCGTATTCCCAGTATTTTTAATTTTTATGCCCCAAATTCATATGACCATCAGGAACAATCAGCTTATAAATTTGGTGTGCAAATAGGAATATTCATCAGAAATAATTTCAAATTTATATTTGTGCTTTGTATGTTTCCGTTGGCCTTTGCAACAAAAACCGTTTTTTCAAAATACAATTATTGGGAAAATATAGCAATAGCGGCATTTATTCTTGGTCAAAGCATTTTATTATCTGGTTTGGTGTATTTATTAACGGGATTTAATTTGCTATTTAACCCTTTTCTATACCTTACAATTGCTTGGTATACTTATAGAATTTTTAAAACAGAGCATAACCAAAAAGACATGTGGATTCTAACCTTCACCTCTGCTTTCTTATTTGGTGTTTTGCTAATCGTCGGCCTAGGTATTATTGGGATAGTACTTTCGATTTTTAACTAAAAAAAAGACGAACATAAAATGTTCGCCCTTTCCATTTTTGAGTTAGCATGGTTTATGGCATAACCACAGTATCTATAGCATGTATAACGCCATTTGCAGCAGCAACATCTGTCATTATTATAGTAGATGTGCCACCTTTGGCATCGGTCAAGATTACGTTTTCACCATCCATAGAAGCAGTAAGTGTTGCTCCTTGTACGGTAGTGATGGTAAAACTTCCATTATTGTCTTTAATAGCCTTTACAACATCCGCAGCTTTATAATTACCTGCTACCACGTGGTAGGTAAGTATGGCTGTTAAGGTATCTTTGTTTTCTGGCTTTAATAAATCAGAAACCGTGTTTTCTGGTAGCTTTTCAAAAGCTGCGTTGGTTGGGGCGAATACCGTGAACGGACCATCGCCATTTAACGTTTCTACCAATTCCGCGGCTTTAACGGCAGCCACTAATGTGCTAAAATTCTCGTTGCCAGCAGCAACCCCAACAATAGTAGGAGCATCTTTGCTGGTAATCACTTTTTCGGCTTCTACCTTGGTTTCAGCGGGGTTGTTGTCTTTTTTTTCTTTTTCAGTACAGGCCTGTACACTTAAAACTCCTCCAAGAAGAAGCGCAGTAAATAATAACTTTTTCATTTTCAATTTTTTTTGTTTTCCAAGATTACAACAAATAGAAACATAAAATGTTTAATAAAAACATAAAATATTTAAACAAAATTAATTTTAACAGTTTTGTTGGAGCACTTCTTAATTTCATATTAAATAAATGCATTCATTTTTTTATTTCTAAACAAGTGTTTAGTTTTGTTTCTAGATATGGCCAGAAAAAAGCAATACAGCAAAGATGAGGTTATTGAAAAAGCCATGCAGCTTTTTTGGAAAAACGGTTACGAACGTACCTCTATGCAACAATTAGAAAACGAAATGGGAATAAACAAGTTTTCTATTTATGCTGCATTTGGTAGTAAGGATGGTGTTTTTTTGGCAAGCTTGGAATTATATCAAAAAAAATTAAATAAGTTGTTAAACCAATTAGCAGATGGACCACAGACCGTAAAAGCCATAGAAAATTACTTTTATAATTTTTTAGCCTTTAGTAAGGAAAAAAACGTTTGTAAAGGGTGTTTAATAACCAATGCGGCCAATGAATTTAGAGTAGGTGCCAACCAAGCTATATCAAATGAACTTAACCGTTTTGTAAATAAGGTACGTAACCTTTTTTACAACATTTTAGAAGTAGAAGAAAAAGATATGGCATGGACCAATGAAAAGGCAGACTATTTAGTTGTGGCCATGTTTGGGTTATCTTCTGCTAGTAGGGTTTTTAACGAAAAACAATTGGATATGTATATCAAAAACATCTTCAAGAATTTCTAAAAAAATTTAAATCATAACTAAACGAACGTTTAGAAAATTAAATCATAAATACAATTAACATGCAAACAGTAGAAAAAGAAAAAACATTTACCATTCACACTTTAGAGACCGCCCCAGAAGCCAGTAAGGGTTTGTTAGACGATTCTAAAAAGGCCTACGGCTATGTGCCAAATTTACATGCCGTTTTAGCGGAGTCTCCAGGATTATTGGAGGCTTATAAAAATATACACACCTTATTTGAAAATTCCTCTTTTAATAAAGAAGAACTAACAGTGGTATGGCAAACCATAAACGTAGAGCACAAATGCCATTACTGTGTACCTGCCCATACGGCTATAGCAAAAGCTATGCAGGTAGATGAAGGTATAATTGAAGCATTGCGTAATAAAACGACCCTAGAAAATTCTAAGCTAGAGACATTGCGAAAAACTACTTTGGAGATTGTTAGAAATAGGGGAGAATTATCGCAGGAAGTACTTAACAACTTTTTTGAAGCAGGTTATACCCAAAGACATTTATTGGATATTATTTTGGGTGTTTCCCAAAAGGTAATAAGCAACTATGTAAATCATATAGCAGAGACACCTTTGGATAAAGGTTTTCAAAAATACGATTGGAAGGCAGAATAACACGCTAAATTTCAATCTTAGAACAAGTTAGCTTGTAATTTTGAATGAAGGGCAACTCAGTCTTCATACAACTGGGTTGCCTCCAAAAAAAATAAACCATGGAAAACAAAATTACTTCACCCAAGGTGCTCTTTTTTGATGTAAATGAGACGTTGTTGGATTTAACTCCTATCAAAACCAAAATCACCAAATTATTCAATGGAGATAGTGACAAGGTATCCCATTGGTTTTCAACACTGTTACATTATTCTTTAGTAGTTTCCGCAACGGGAGATTATCATCACTTTGGAAAAATTGGTGCTGTAACCTTAAAAATGCTGGCAGCGGAGCAAGGTATTTCTTTGTCAATAGAAGATGCAAAGTTGATTGTTACCCAGGGTTTTAAACAATTACCAGCTCATGAGGAGGTTGCAAACGCCTTATCTCGTTTAAAAAGAAGCGGTTATACTTTGGTGGCGTTAACCAATTCTGATTCAGATACCTTGGCAGCTCAATTACAATATGCACAGTTGGCTTCTTTTTTTGATGCGCAATTAAGTGTAGAAAAAATAGGATTGTTTAAACCGCATAGTAAAGTTTATGGATGGGCTGCCTTACAAATGGGGGTAGACCCTAAGGATACCTTATTGTTAGCGGCACATGGTTGGGATGTTGCCGGTGCCCTACAGGCTAATTTGCGTGCTATTTTTATAGCCCGTAAGGGTAAATATGAGTTTCCATTGGCACCAAAGACAGAAGCGGTGGTGCAAAATTTGACCGAAGCGGCAGACTATTTAATTGGTTTAAAATAAACTTTAAGAGGTTATTTGTTTGCTTGTTATTGGGTTAAAATAGTTTTTTAAAGAAAATACTCGACTATTCCTCTAATTTTTTACGGATTTTACTTACATTCGGTATTCTTTGTTAATACTTTGGTAGTCAAACATTAATAACCAGACCAAAACATTGATTACTCATGCAGAATACTAAAATGAACTACCTGTTGCTATGCTTGGCAATGCTATTAAATACGTTAAGTTTTGATTTTGCTACCTTTAGTTTTAGCTCTTTTAAGACTTGGTTGTTCTTAATGGCATTTTTTCTACTGCTTTTATGCACCTACAAATTAGTAATTGATGATACCAAAACCAGATGAGGTTAGTTATTAGCGTTATGGTAGTGTTTGCTATGATTATGATAGCATGTAATGGAGAAGTAGATTTGTCCAAATCCATAAAAAAGGAAAAAGTAAGGGCATATTTTAAAGGTTTTAACGCAAAGGATTACAATCTAATAAAGCCATTGTTTAAAGATAGTATATCTATTACTGAAGGGGTTGAGGCTAAGTTTAACACTGCTTCGTTTTATGAGCATTTTAAATGGGATTCCGTTTTTAATACCCAGTATACAATTAAAAATTTATCCGTAACAGATAGCGTAATAATTGCGAGCATTGCAGCCAGATCTGAACGTTACGCCTTTTTAGAAAATAACCCACTTCGTTGTGATTGGTCCTTTTATTTTAAGGACAGTGTAATCTACAATATAACCATTGGCGATTGCCCAAGCGCTAATTGGTCTAAATGGGAGCAGAAAAAAGATTCTTTGGTAGCTTGGACCGCAGCTAATTATCCAGAGTTGGACAATTTTATAAACGACTTATCCGAGCAAGGCGCACAAAAATATGTGCAAGCCATAAATCTGTACAAGAAAGATAAAAGCCGGAAATAGCGGGTTCTATAGAAATCACTATCGTAGTCCATAAAACAATAGATGTTTTTTAAAACTAGAAGGCTAAATACCAAAAATGTAAAACGGGTTAAAATTACTGCTCATATCTATCTAAATAAGAGCTAACTTAGATATATAATAGCATATGGTATGGCCGTAAAATTTAAAGAGCAACAGCAGTTTACACAATGGTGGTTATGGGTATTGCTCATTGGTATAGGGTTAAGAATTGGTTACGGTGTTTACCAACAATTAGTATTGGAAACCAATTTTGGCAATAATCCCATGTCCAATAACGGTCTTGTTATTTTTGCCGTACTATACGCTTTATTGCTCTTCTTTTTTTACAGGCTAAAGTTAACTGTTACAATATCCAACACGTACTTAACCATTCACTTTTTTCCGCTTATCAAACGTGTAATATCCATTTCAGAAATTCAAGAAGCAAAAGCCAAAAAGTACAGCTTTGTTGGCGGGTGGGGAATTAGGTATTGGACTAAATACGGAACCGTTTATAACGTTAAAGGTAATAAAGGGGTGGCCCTTAAACTTAAAAATGGAGACCGTTATTTAATTGGTTCGCAAAGAGCAAAAGAGTTGGAACACCAACTTTTACAGCTGGGTGTTCCAATTGCAGGCTAAACTAAGAACGTTCTACTTCAGATTCGCTTTTAAGTACTTTATCACCATCTTCTTGTTCAATAAATAGTGCTTTATCATTTGTAGAACCCTTACGGGTTACTTTATTACCGTTAATGGTCTTAGTAACTTCAGTGATATAGGTTTCCATAACTTTTCCTTTGGCTGTTCCATTTCCCCATTTCCATTTTACAGTGGTACCTTCTCGTATCATTATTTTTTTTATTGAAAAGTAATTACTTCTTTCTGGCTTAGGGTGCCCTTTTGTCATAAAATAGGATGCAATAGCATAAATACTAGTTGGTCAAAGTGTCTTCTAAAGATATTTAACATATCAAATAGCTTAAAAATTTTGATAGTACATAAATATTCCTATTTTTGGTAAACCAAACTGGTAAACCAATTTAAGATGAATAACACTAAACTGCTGCAACACTTAGTTATTCTTCTTGTTCTGGCTGTATTTACGGCGTGTAAACAAGAAGATTCCCCAAAGAATTTAGTCCATTCCGTAGAAGAATTCAATAAAGCCGTTGCACAGGCTAAGCCGGGCACGGTAATTACCTTAGCTAATGGAGTGTGGCAAAATGCCGAATTACTTTTAGAAGGTAATGGTACCCAGGACAATCCTATTACATTAACCGTAGAAGAAAAAGGGAAAGTAACACTAGAGGGGCAATCTAATTTAAGAATGGCCGGAACCTATTTACATGTAGAAGGTTTGGTTTTTAAAAATGGCTATACCCCAACTACCGAAGTAATTTCGTTTAAAAAGGATAAAAATAATTTAGCACATTATTCAAGGTTAACAGAATGTGTTATTGATAATTACAACAACCCAGAACGGCACGAGCCAGATACTTGGGTGGCTATCTATGGTAAGCATAATAGGATAGACCACAATCACCTAGTGGGTAAGCGTAACCGTGGTGTAACCATGATCGTTAGATTAAATACAGAAGAGAGTCAACAGAACGAAAACCATATAGATCATAACTATTTTGGACCAAGACAAAATTTAGGTTCAAATGGAGGTGAAACTCTACGTATAGGTACTAGTCATTATTCATTAAAGGATTCCAAAACCGTGGTTGCTTCTAATTATTTTGATAGGTGCAATGGAGAGCATGAAATAATATCCAATAAATCCGGAAAAAATATATACAAAGACAACGTTTTTTACGAATGTACGGGTACGCTTACTATGCGTCATGGTAGTGGTACTCAAGTACTAGGTAATGTTTTTATTGGTAACAATAAACCAAGTACTGGTGGTATACGTGTTATAAATGGCCAACAAACCGTAAAAAATAATTACGGGGTTGGTTTAACAGGTTACCGTTTTAGAGGAGCTTTTGTTATTATGAACGGTGTTCCAAACAGTCCTATAAACAGATACCATCAAGTAGAGGATGCAATTGTAACCAATAATACGTTTGTAGATTGTGACCATATTCAGTTGTGTGCAGGTAGCGATGCCGAGCGTAGTGCAGTACCAGTAAATTCTGTAATGGAGAACAACGTGTTCTATACTACGGACAAGAAAAATCTTTTTACGGTATATGATGATATAAATGGTATTACGTTTAAAAACAATATCATTAGTCCTAATACAACTCCACTAACAGAAAACGGATTTATTCAAGAAGAATTGGAGCTTAAGGCCAATTCTAATGGATTGGTAATGCCTGTAGGATTACCAGAAGGTATAGGTGCTAGTTTAAGCAAAGATTTGGCAACAAAAGACAATACAGGTGTAAATTGGTATTCCAAAAAAGAATTAGATGTTACACTTAATTCTGGCAACACTATAACGGTTGATCCTGGCTTAAACAGTTTGGTAGAAGCGGTAAATACTGCTAATGCCGGAGATATATTGCAGCTAGAGGCAGGAGGTGCGTACCCAAACACAAAAACTATAATAATAGATAAACCTATAACCATTACAGGTGCTAAGAACAACAAACCAAAGCTGTTTTTTGAAAAGAAGTCGTTGTTACAGATTAATAATGGAGGTAGTCTTTCCTTATCCCATTTGGTGTTTGATGGGGCAGATTCACCGGACAGAACAGGTAATTCCGTAATTACAACTAGTAAGTATAGTATGAACAAAAATTACAAGTTGTTCATAGAGGATTGTGAATTTGTGAACTTAGATGTGAACCATTCTTATGATGCTATTAGGGTATATAAGAATACATTTGCGGATACCATAAGCATTAAAGATTCCAATTTTAAAAATATTACGGGTCATATTATGGCCTTAGACCGTGAAACTGACGATATTGGTATCTATAATGCGGAGTACGTTATTTTAAAGAACAATTCTTTTACGGATATAGGAGGTGCCGCTCTTCGTTTGCATAGGGGTGGTAAGGACGAAAGTACATTTGGTCCATTTTTAGAAATGGAACATAACGTATTGGACAATGTAGGTTACGATAAACGAAATAAATACGAAGCCGCGGTTTCGTTATATGGCGTGCAGGTTGTAACTATTGCCAATAACATTTTTACTAAAACTGAAGGGATTAATACACATTTGGTAGTGGGGGAACCAATTGTGAATGTAGTTAATAACGCCTTCTATGCTTCAGACAAGTTAACCGTTACTGGGGATCAAAACTATAACGCGGCAAATTTATGGGAGTTAGAGCCTCGCTTTATAGATAAAACCTATAGTTTGGAGTCCAATTCTCCTTTAAAAGGGAAAGGAACAGATGGCAAAGATTTAGGTTTATTAAAATAAAAGGAAGGAATCCATGACTATATTATCCAGTTTAAAAGTTCGCTTTCTGTCTTTTTTATTTATAACCGTTATATCATTGTCTGCCCAGGAGCATCCTAAATTGATACTCACCAAAACCGGGGTAGAAAAGATTAAAAAACAACTAGGTAAGGTGCCGTTGATGGACCAAGCCATAGCATCCGTCAAAGCAGAGGTAGATGCTGCTATAAATAAGCCTATAAACCTACCAATTCCTAAAGACTATTCAGGAGGGTATTCTCATGAAACTCATAAATTAAACTACCGGCTTATGCAAAAAGCAGGTGTGTTGTACCAAATTCTAGAAGACGATGCTTACGCAATTTACGTACGAGACATGTTAAAGGCATATGCGGGTCTTTACCCCACTTTGCCTGTACATCCCAAAGAACGTTCCTATGCCAGGGGCAAATTATTTTGGCAGTGCTTAAACGATTCTAATTGGTTGGTATACACCAGCCAAGCTTATGATTGTATCTATGAATATTTAAGTAAGAAAGAGCGTAAATATATAGAGAACCAATTGTTTAGACCATTTGCGGATTTTATTTCTGTGGAAAACCCTCAGTTTTTTAATCGTGTTCATAACCATAGTACTTGGGGTAACGTTGCCGTTGGTATGATTGCTTTGGTTATGGAAGACGAACAACTGCTACAGCGCGCATTGTACGGAATAAAAGATGTAAGTTTAACCAAGGGTTTAAAAGATGATGATGGCGGTTTTATTTTAGAACCGGGTAAAAAAGCAGGTTTTTTTGCCAATTTAGACGAACCGTTCTCACCAGATGGTTATTATACAGAAGGGCCTTATTATCAGCGCTACGCAATGTATCCTTTTTTAATTTTTGCTCAAGCCTTACAGAACGTTAAACCAGAATTGAAAATCTTTGATTACAAAGACGGGCTTCTTATTAAGAGCGTATATGCCTTATTGCAATTATCGGATATGGATGGAGATTTTTTCCCTATAAACGACGGTCAAAAAGGAATGTCTTACTATAGTGGGTCTTTGGTTAACGCAGTAGATATAGCATACTATTATGGTAGTAAAGATCCAGAATTACTCGCCATTGCAGAAAAGCAAAACACGGTAGTATTAAACGATGCAGGTTTGGCCGTAGCTCAAGACATTACCCAAGATAAGGCAACGCCTTTTGTAAAAAGAAGTGTTGATTTAAAAGATGGGCCCAACGGAGAACAAGGTGGAATAGCGGTGCTTAGGCAAGATGGATTGGAAGTAGTATTTAAATATACGGCACAAGGCTTAAGCCATGGTCATTATGATAAACTATCTTTTTCTTTATACGAAAACGGGGAGGAGGTAATACAAGATTATGGCCTTGCACGTTTTGTAAATATTGAACAAAAAGGTGGAGGCAATTATTTAAAGGAAAACACTACTTGGGCCAAACAAACTATTGCGCATAATACTTTGGTGCAAGATGGCACCTCTCATTTTAATGGTATGTATGAAGTGGGTAGTAAAAACCATTCCAATCATTATTTATTTAATATTGATGATTTGGCAGCACAGGTAATCAGCGCAACAGAGCAGAATGCTTACCCTGGTACCCATATGCATAGAACTATGGTAATGTTAAAAGACAGTAGCTGGCAAAAACCAATGGTTCTAGATGTTATGGAAGTAAAATCAGACAGTACGCATACCTATGAACTACCATTTTATTACATGGGTCAATTACTTACATTAAACCAGCCCTATAAAGCCAACGTGCAGTTAAAGCCTTTAGGAACAGAAAATGGTTACCAGCATTTGTTCAAAGAAGCGGCTAGCCCAGTGGCAGAAGAAAACGTAAAATTCTCTTGGCTGGCTAACAAAAAATTTTACACACTAACTACATTGGCATCTGCTGCAGATAGTATAGTCTTGGCTAGAGTTGGGGCTAACGACCCTAACTTTAACCTCAGAAGAGACCCAGCACTTATCCTAAAAAAGAATAACGTAGCAGATGCTTTTTTTGTCAGCGTGTTAGAATCCCATGGTAGTTACAGTACGGTTAGTGAGTTAGCGGTAAACGCCACCACTTCGGTAAAGCAAATAACCGTACTTTACAGAGATCAAGATTATTGGGCAATAAAATTGGAACTTAAAGAAGGTGAAGATAAAATTGTAGCTTTTTCTTCTAAAAATGTAAATAGGAATACAAAGCATAAATTAAATGTAAAGGGTAGTGTCATAAGCTGGCAGGGACCTTTTGCAATAATCAATCTAAAATAATAAAGGATGAAATCATTTGGAGCAAGTAAAGAATTTTTGTTGGATAAAGACCAAGAGTGGGAAACGGTTGGTGAAGGCGTAAAACGTAAGATTATGGGGTACGATGATAAGATTATGTTGGTAAAAGTGCATTTTGATGAAGGAGGCATCGGGTACGAACACGAACATTATCATTCCCAAACAACTTATGTTGCTAGCGGGGAGTTCGATTTTACCATAGGCGGCGTTAAACAAACCGTAAAAGAAGGAGATAGCGTATACATTCCGCCAAATGTATTGCATGGAGCCGTTTGCACTAAAAGCGGAATCCTAATAGACGTCTTTAGTCCAATTAGAGAAGACTTTATGGAGTAAGGAAATAGGCCTTCAAAATTTTATCAAATAAAGAAATTTTAAGGACTAAATTGTTAAATAATCATTTTTCCTTAAAAAAATTATAAAAATGATTTTTAGTTAACATATCAATAACTTATATTTGGTAAACCAAATTGGTAAACCAGTTTGGGTCACCAATTAAAAGTTAACCTATGATAATTAATTAAAAGCATAAAAAAAGGATAGGTGCACGCCTATCCTTTTGGAATATCACTTCTTTCGGAGGGAAGTAATACGACAGAGTACATCGCTGTGACCCTGAATTACAAAATTAAACAATTCATTTGGAATTTAAACTGCAAAAGGGGTCATGGTGGATTTGAACGACTAACTGCCAATGCACACGGCAGAAACACTATTGAAGATTAAATAGAAACTAACTGTACAAATGAATTTTAAACTAAAACTAATGCTCTCGATAGCTTTCCTTGCCGGTTTGCTATCTTATGCTCAGGACACTTATACCTTAACAGGTACGGTTTCTGATGCCAGTAACATTCCAATTCCTGGTGCCACAATTGTTGTAGCGAATACCACAAGAGGTGCGGCTACGGATTTTGATGGTAATTTTAGCATTCAAGTTGCTAAAGGAGATGTCTTAAATATTTCTTATTTGGGTTATAAGCCCCAATCCATAACCATTGCTAATCAACAATCTTTGAACATTGTTATGCAAGAAGACACCAACCAGTTAGATGAGGTGGTAATTGTAGGTTATGGTTCGCGAAAAAAAGTACACTTAACTGGAGCGGTATCGCAGGTGGTTAATGAAGATTTGGACCAAATTGCCGTTGCAAGGGTAGATGATGCACTTGTAGGTCAAATAGCAGGTGTAAATATTTCAGCTACAGAGGGTGAAGCTGGTTCTGCCCCAACTATTAGAATTAGGGGTGTTGGCTCATTAAATGGCGATTCTGCACCTTTGGTAGTGGTAGATGGTCTGCCCGTAGATAGCGATTTTCTTGGTAACCTAGATATGAACGAAGTACAAAGCTTTGATGTTTTAAAAGATGCTGCTTCTTCTGCAATCTACGGCTCTAGAGGGGCAAACGGGGTAATTTTAATTACTACTAAGCAAGGTAAAGAGGGTAAAACCAAATTTAGCTATAACGGTTATACTGGTTTTAAAGAGGCAAAGCAAAGCGACGCGTATTATTTTTCTATCGCAGAAACAGCTGCTGCTGAGTTGGCTGCTACTGGCGAATTGTCAGATAGAACAAGATACAAGCAATTAATTGGTATAGACCGTGATTGGCAAGATGTGATTTTTGATGGAGGTAAAATAGAAAGTCATTCGTTAAGCGCCAGAGGAGGGAGTGAAAACACTAAATTTAGTGCCTCTCTTGGATATTTACATGACGAGGGTGTTTTGCTTACAGACGATTACAAACGTTATAACATGCGTTTAAAAGTAGATACCAATATTGGAGACAATGTAAAGTTGGGTGCCAATATTGCTCCTTCTTATTCTAGAAGAAGACGTTTTGATGGTTCTACGCACGATATTTTAAGGCAAACACCATGGTTGCCAGTTTATCATGACAACAATACCATCCAATACGTGGATAGAAATGTGTATCCAGATGTTCAAGTTGGCGATTATGCTTTACAACGCCACTTTGATAATTATGATTTATATGGCGATGGTAGTGCCTTGGTAGATATTTCCAATACTTCTAATACCAACCCGGCGGCCAAGGTTTTGGAAAGAGACCGTAACGATTATAAATTCAAGATTGCCGGTAGTGTATATGGGCAATTTAAATTAGCAGATGGTCTAAATTTTAGGACCGTATTATCTGGTGATTATCAGAACACCTTTCAAGATAGATGGCAAGGGGTAGAATCCAATAGAAATGGGGCCTCTGCTGCAAGTTATAATGTTAGTAATGAAAATAGATTTCATATCGTTTCAGAGAATTACTTTACGTATGATAAAGTAATTGGTAAGCATGATATCTCTGCAATTGCTGGTCTTTCTGGTGAAAAGTGGGAATGGCAGGGAGATAGTTCTGCAGGTACGGGATATACATCAGATTTATTAAGAACCTTAAGTGCTGCAACGGTTTTATCTTCTATAGGATCATTTAAATTAGACGAAAGATTTCAATCTTATTTTGGTAGGGTAAACTATGCGTTTGATAATAAGTATCTAGCTTCTGTAAGTTATAGAAGAGATGGTAGTTCTATTTTTGGAGTAGACAAGAAGTTTGGAGATTTCCCAGCTGCTTCTTTAGGATGGCGCGTATCAGAAGAGAATTTCTTAAACAGTAGCTCTTTTGTTAGCAACTTAAAATTACGTGTTAGCTACGGATTTACCGGTAATAAAGACATAGATACTGGTAGTGATGTTATAGACCTGTATCCTTCTATACCATTGTTGGGTACCGGGGTGTATAATTCACAAGCAGCCTTTGTGGCATTAAATATCCAGAACCCAACCTTACAGTGGGAGCGTTTGGAAGAATTTAACCCCGGAGTAGATTTTGGATTTTTTAATGGGGTAATTTCCGGTTCTGTAGATTATTACGAACGTAAATCGGACAAACTTTTATTGTATAATCCGGTTTCTTCAACTACTGGATTTAGCAGTGCATTGGTAAACTTAGGACAAGTTAAAAATAGTGGTTGGGAACTAGAGTTACGTTCCAGAAACGTATCAACCCAAAATTTTAGATGGTCTACTACGCTTTTGGCTTCTATGAACGAGAATGAATTAACAGACTTTGCAGATGCCAACGGTCAAATCTTGAACGTAGATAGTAAGCGTGCCGCAGAATGGATAAACTTGGTAGGTAACCCAATATCATCGTATTACGGATGGGTTGTAGACCGTGACATTCCATTGGAATATTTAAACAACCCATACCACCCAGTAGGTGGCGAGGCACAAGATGTGTATGTAAAAGACCTTAATGGTGATGGTCTAATAGATGATGATGATAAAACTATTCTGGGTAACCCTTATCCAGACTTGATCTGGAGTGTTACCAATGACTTTAAAATTGGTAGCGTAGATGTAAGCTTCCTTTTTCAAGGTAGCCACGGGGCAGAAATTAGGAATATGGGGGATCAATATATTTTCAATCACTTTAATAGCGCTCAAGATTTTGATCCTGCGATAACACCAGATCAAGGTTTTATTAAAGAGAAAATCTTTACCAATGATATTATTCAAGACGCTTCTTATATCGCATTAAGAAATGTAAATATCGGGTATAATTTTCCTAAGGATATAACAGACAAATTAGGCCTTAGTAGCTTTAGGCTATACGCAACAGGACAGAACCTAATGTACTTAACCGCAGATGATTATACTGGTTTTAATCCAGAATCCATCAACGATACAAGTCCAACTACCTATGGTTACCAGCGTGCAGGATCTCCTGTGTTTAGAACAATTTCTATTGGTACCAATATTGAATTTTAAGGTTTAACTAGAAAGAAAATAGTAAAATGAGATTTATATATAAATATTTAGGTTTAGCAATGGTTCTTGGAACTTTGGTGGCCTGTGAGAGTGAATTTCTAGAACCCGTTCCAGAATCTGCTATAAGTAGTTTAGGTTATTTTAGTAATGATGAGGAGATAGAAACCGGTGTTATTGGCATGTACGATGCTATTCAGGGTATTAATTCTACCGACTTAGATGACAATAGAGGAGTACAATTAGAGTATTACCTAACCGAAATGCGTAGCGATAATACCCGAACCAAAAGTCAAGAGGGCGAGGCGGCTCAATTTGAAGAGTTTACGGTTTCTACTGCAAACGGTATTGTAAACAATTATTACAAAAGCTTCTATAATATAATTTACAGGGCCAATTTGGTCCTGGCAAATTTGGGTAATGCTTCAGATGCCAAAGCGGCACAATTTGAAGGTGAAGCAAAATTTGTAAGGGCTTATGCCTATTTTAATCTAGTTAGATTGTATGGCGATATCCCATTAGTAGATGGTTTAATAGGTCCTTTGGATAACGAAACCGCTTTTACTCGTGTTGCTACCACTTCAATTTATGAGCTTATTGTTTCAGATTTAGAGTTTGCTGCCAATAGTTTAAGCAACGGTGAAAAATTCAGGGCATCAAAAGCGGCTGCAGAAGCCTTGTTGGCCAAGGTACATTTAACGTTAGGTAATTATACCGATGCGCAAGTTTTATGTGAAAACGTTATGAGTTATGGTTTTACTTTAGAGCCTAATTTCAATGATATTTTTTACAATGAAGGCAACAATGAAATAATTTTTGCCATTGCCTATAACCCAGGTATTGAGTCTGATAGTCAGGATTTTTCCGCAGAGTTTATGAACGGTGTGGGTAGAACTGTAGGTGTAAATTATGTTACGGACGAAGCTATTGCTGCCCTAGACGAATTTGGAGGCGATAGAACACAATATTCATATCGCGTAGATCCTTCGCAACCCACCCAAACACAAGTGGTTAAATATTTGCCCAATGGTGAAGATGGAGGTGCAGATGGTAAAACTTTTAGTACGGATGCTACTTTGTCTGGCAATGACTGGATCGTAATTAGATATGCAGATGTTTTGTTGATGCACGCAGAGGCCATTTTGGCTGGAGGTCAAGAAACAAGCGCTGCTGCCGCTCTGGCTTCTTTTCAGCAAGTTAGGGATAGAGCTGGATTAACTACTCCGGTAACGTCTATCACAAAAACCGATTTGTTGACCGAAAGAAGGGTAGAGTTGGCTTTTGAAAACCATCGCCTTTTTGATTTAATCCGATTTGGGGTTGCACAAGAGGTACTATCTGCTTTTTCTACGGCTAATGGTTACGGGTTTACTGCAACAGACTTATTGTTGCCTATTCCCCAGAACGAGATAAACCTTAGCAAAGGTTTAATGAGTCAAAATCCTGGTTACTAAAATTGAATTTGAAATGAGAAACTTTAAGAATAACATCAAAAAATATATGCTTGCTGGTTTAGCCCTTATTGGGCTTACGGCTTGCGATTTTGAATACGATATTGCAGAAGAAGGTTCTTTGGCAGATTTAACCCCGCCAACTGCTAGTTTTTCCGCATCGCAGAGCGAAGTTGATTTTTTACAGTATAGCTTTGCCAATCAATCTAACAGCGCAACTACCTATGCTTGGGATTTTGGAGACGGCAACACCTCTTCAGAAGTAGATCCTGTTAACATTTTTCCTTCAGAAGGCACGTTTACGGTAAGTTTAACCGCGTCTGACGCCTTAGGTGCTACCAGCACTTTTAGTATGGATGTAACGGTGGTAGAACCAGAAGAGCCAGAAGCCATAACACCAGTGGTTCTGGAGGCTGATTTTGAAGATTTGAGTTTGCCAGATGGCACGGGAGACGGTAGGGATTCTTGGCGAAATGATTTTGGTGGGGTTATCCAAATTACCAGTAGCCCAGTACAGTCTGGGAGCCAAGCAGCAAAATTTCCTTCTGCAGGTGATCGTATTGCTTATCAATCAGATATTGCGGTAACACCAAATACAGATTATGTACTAACATACTATTATACGCTTAAAACTAGCAACCCGGGTACCATTACACTATCTGTTATAGGTGGTGGTATTTCAGATTTATCAGAATTGGACGGAGCTAAATTGGCAGATTTTGTTGGGGATGATCAAACCAGCGCAAATGATTACGTAAAAGTAGATTTACCCTTTAATACTGGTGCCAATGCTAGCATAGCCATTTTAATTACCAACCAAGGCGAAGAGGCAAGGTTAGATAACATCTCTATAGAACCAGTAGCGAATTAATTAGTTAGTTTTTCATGAAATTTTCGGCATTCATACTTGGTCTTTTTTCTTTTACGCTTTGTCAATTGGGTACAGCTCAGGACAATAGTTTGGTTTCCAACAATCGCTTAGTCAAGGAAATAAAAAAAGACAAAAAGAAGAAAAGGTATCGTTTGCCGAAAATTGATTTATCACATTGGAAAGTTACTATTCCCGCAGGTAAACCAGATGAGGTATCCCCGCCAGAAATTAAGGCCTATGCTAACATAGCTAAGCTTAAGCCTTATATGTATACAGATTCTACGGATGGATCTATTGTTTTCCATGCCGTTCCCATGCAAACAACCGCTAATACCAAATACTCAAGGTCAGAATTACGGGAACAAATGGAACCTGGTAATAACAATGTTAATTGGACTTTTGCACAAGGTGGCACTTTAAGTGGTACACTAAAAATGGATGCGGTTTCAAAAGGGTCGGATGGTAAATATCATAAGGTAATTATCATGCAAATACATGGTAGGTTAACCAATGAGCAAAGAGATAAGATTGGTCAAAAAGACAACAATGCACCACCTATTTTAAAAATTTATTGGGATAACGGAAAAATTCGTGTTAAGACCAAAGTATTAAAAATAAAAGGGCTTAATGGAGATGCACTTTTACACGAAAGTGTTTGGGGAGATGATGAAGGCCGTAACTTTAAGGAAAAAGTAAATTTTGACAAGTTTAGATTGGAAGTAAACGTCTCTGATGGTAAAATGGTAGTGTCCTTAAACCAGAATGAATTTTTTGTGTATGATGATGTCAATATCAGAAAATGGGGCGTTTTCGAAAATTACTTCAAGGCTGGTAACTATTTGCAAACTAGGGATGAAGGGGCTTTTGCCAAGGTTAAATATTATAAGTTGAAAGCAACGCATTAGTATGAAATGGTTCATCACTTTTAGAGTTATTAGTATACAACTATTCATTGCTTTTCTACTTGCAAGTTCTTGTGGTAAAGAAACAACAAGTAGGCAAGAAGAAGTTGTAACAACAGATGATGGTCTAGCTGTTGGCAATCCAGAACCTACAGCTGAAGAAGCAACTTATAAGTTACCGAATATTGACTTGAACAATTGGAAAGTTACTTTGCCAGTGGCCAAAGAAAACGGAAAACCATTAGAGGTTACACCTCCTGAAATTTTAGATTATGCTATAGATGAACGGCTGCTCCCGTTTATGTATAACGACTCTACTGATGGAGCGTTGGTATTCTACACTTTTCCAGGAGCTTCTACCGCAAATAGTTCTTATTCTAGAACCGAGCTGCGTGAACAAATGGAGCCAGGTAGCAACACAACAAATTGGACGTTTGCAGAAGGTGGAGAAATGGAAGGAACTTTAGCTGTTCCAGAAATCTCGGAAGATGCCAATGGCAAACCTTACCGTACAATTGTAATGCAAATTCATGGAAGGCTAACCAACGAACAAAGAGATTTAATTGGTGAGGATGATAATAATGCCCCTCCAGTATTAAAAATCTATTGGGCAAATGAAAAAATAAGGGTTCACACCAAAATATTAAAAGATACTACGGCATCAGATAAAGCTATTCTTAGTACCACCGCATGGAAAGATTCTGTTCGTGAATTTTCAGAAGTGGTAGGCAAGGAGAAATTCAGTCTTAAAATAAAAGCTTCTGAAGCAAGGTTAGAAGTAAGCCTAAATAACTCAGAAACATTTGTATATCAAGATGTGCATATGCGTAGATGGGGCATATTTGAAAATTACTTTAAAGCTGGCAATTATTTTACCAGTAAGGAAGAGAATACCAGTGCAACGGTTAAGTATTATGCATTGGAGGTAAGGCATTAAAATAGGTTTGAGTTAGTTTAGTTAAGTGAGGTCTTAAGCTGTTGTTAAACAGCGTTTTGGGCAACAGCTTTTTAAGGCTTTTGGTTAATTAAAAATTAATATGAATTATTGTTTTGTGGCTGTTTTAAATTGTGTAATTTTAACAAACCAATCTGGTTAACCAATTTTAATTCGGGTGGCTTATGAGAATGGAAATACTTACAAAAGGGGATAATGAAGGGGTTCAAAAAGATATAATTGAAAAGTTAAGAGACTTAATTGATTATAAGAATTTAGAGCCTGGGGATAAACTTCCTTCTGAACGTATGCTTTCTGAAAAATTTGGGGTTAGCAGAAGTAACGTAAGGGAAGCCATACAAAAATTGGAATTTTTTGGAATTTTGAAATCCAAGCCCCAAAGCGGCACTTTTATAGCCAATATTGGGCAAATTGCCATGAAAGGCATGTTGGAAGATATCCTAAAATTGGAAGATCCTGGGTTTAAGTCGTTGGTAGAAACACGTATTTTATTAGAACTCAAGACCGTGAAATTGGCATCTTTAAGAAGAACCGAAGAAGACTTGCAGAAAATAAGAGAAACGTTGGATGCTTATAAAGAAAAGGTGTTGAATGGTAAAGATGCGGTACAAGAAGATTTGTTATTTCACTTGGCCATAGCCAAAGCCAGTAAAAACAGTACCATGAATACGTTCATGTTAATTATAACCCCAGAGATAATCACCAATTTTGAAAAATATCATGTTTGTGATAGTGATCAATCTTTTATGGGTATACAAGAGCACGAGGATATTTTTGAAGCTATAAAAAAGCAAGATCCACAGTTGGCT
The DNA here is from genome assembly GCF_002072105.2 of Croceivirga radicis. Lineage (GTDB taxonomy): Bacteria > Bacteroidota > Bacteroidia > Flavobacteriales > Flavobacteriaceae > Croceivirga > Croceivirga radicis. The sequence continues at coordinate 43,651 of NZ_MTBC01000011.1, read as the reverse complement.
AGAGAAAAAATGAAGGTACATTTTAAAACGTTGTACCAATATTGTTACAATACGTAATTAACGTATGATGTCCATAAGGTTGTATTGCACGCTACAACTTTATAGACTATTAAATAGGAGGGAAGTAAAACTTACTACACATATGAAGGTGCGCTCCTAGCATCATTAACATTCATGTTGTCTAAGTTTTATGTAAAACCGGATGGTTATGACAAATAGTTGTAACATTCTGGACAGACTTTTAATTGTTTAAAAACAAGAAATATGAAATTTAAAGGATTACGGTGGTGGGTTGTAGGATTGGTAGCTTTAGCCGCAATCATAAACTACATAGATAGGCAGGCTTTTGGAGCGCTATGGCCAGATATTGCAAAAGAATTATTTCCTGAAATGGATGGGGACGGGCATAAAGCTATTTATGGTTCTATTTCTACAGTATTTATACTATCCTATGCCGCAGGTCAAGGTTTATTTGGTAAAATCTTTGATTGGATTGGCACGCGTTTGGGCTTTGCATTATCCATCGCGGTTTGGTCCATTGCTACTATTTTACACGCGGTAGCACAAGGTTTGTACAGTTTTTCCATATTTAGGTCTATTCTAGGATTGGCAGAAGCGGGCAATTGGCCAGGGGCAGCCAAAGCAAATGCAGAATGGTTCCCCACTAAGGAGCGCGCTTTTGCTCAAGGTATCTTTAATTCAGGAGCGGCAATTGGGGGTATCGTTGCGTATCCTATCATAGGAATATTGGCAGATTTTTTATCGTGGAAATCTATTTTTATCGTGGTTGGTCTATTAGGTCTTTTATGGTTGTTACCTTGGTTGTTTATAGTTAAGGGAACCCCTAAAAAGCACCCCTGGCTATCAGAAGAGGAAAAAGAATATATCCTTACGGGACAAAAGAATCAGGATTTAGACGGTGACGGAAATTATGATGAAGGCTATAACCCAACTACGGGAAAACTTTTAAAGCATAAAGAAAGTTGGGGTGTAATTATTGCTTCGGCTGCTATAGACCCTATATGGTGGTTATTCATCGTATGGATTCCCATCTACCTATCAGAAGTATTTGGACTCAACGTAAAAGAAATCGCATTTTCTGCCTGGTTACCTTATGTAGGTGCCATGTTAGGTGCATGGGCCGGCGGATTGTTGGCGCAGAATCGTATAACAGCAGGTTGGTCTGTGGACAAGACCAGAAAAATGGTCATAACCCTAGGGTGTTTAATCATGTTACCTTGTTTCTTTCTATTAAAAGCCCCGGGAACGGCTACCAATGCAGTAATTATTATGGCTGTTTTGTTGTTTGGTTTTCAAGTGGCTATAGGTAACATACAAACACTTCCTAGTGATTTATTCAGCGGTAAAATAGTAGGTACGCTTTCAGGTTTTGCCGGTATGGCGGCCAAATTGGGTGCTGCAGGTCTAACGCTCTTGGTAACCTTTATAACCACTGGTGGTAATTATACGCCAGCTTTTATTATTGGTGGCATCTTAGCACTTGTGGCCCTTGGAGCGGTATGGGGTTTATGCCCAAAAATTGCACCACTAAAACCTAGACAATAAATAGTAATTAGATAATAAAAACAAATACATAAAATGAGCAATTCTAACGGAAAAGTAGCGGTAATAACTGGTGCAACAGGAGGTATCGGTTTTCAAGTAGCCAAAAGGCTAGGTCAAGACGGATACACCGTTATCCTTAATGGTATCGAGGACGAAAAAGGTGCCGAAAGAGTAAAAGAATTAGAGGCAGAGGGTATCAAAGCAGAATATTATGGTTTTGATGTTACCAAAGAAGATGCCGTCAACGAAAACATTAAAGCTATTGGCGATAAGTACGGGAAAATAGATGCACTTATCAACAATGCCGGTGGTCTTGGTGGTCGTTCTAGATTTGAAGAAATGACAACGGAATTCTACCGTTTTGTAATGGCATTGAACTTAGATTCTACCTTCTTTGCTTCGAGAGCAGCAATTCCTTACCTAAAAAAGGGGGAGAATGCTTCTATCATTAATTATACGTCAATCGCAGGTTGGAATGCTGGTGGGCCAGGTGCTGGTATTTATGGAACATCCAAAGCAGGTGTACATGCTATCACTAGAGCGTTGGCTAAAGATTTGGCAGAATATGGTATTCGTGTAAACGCAGTATCTCCAGGTACAATAGATACTCCATTCCACACCCAAATAAAATCAACCAAACCAGAAGTATTCGCTTCTTGGAAGAATAATATTTTACTAGGAAGATTAGGGCAGCCAGAGGATGTAGCCTCTGTCGTTTCTTTCTTGGTAAGTGATAATGCTGCCTTTTTAACGGCAGAGACCATCCAAGTAGGTGGTGGACAAGGATTAGGAATCTAATAAAATTTAAAAATGGGTAAGCTAGAAGGAAAAATTGCAGTGGTAACCGGTGGTTCTAGAGATATTGGTAGGGCTATCGCTATAAAATTGGCCAAAGAAGGTGCTCACGTAGCGGTAAACTACCTTAATTCAGAAAAAGGAGCCAACGAAACCGTTGCAGCGATTGAAGCATTGGGTAAAAAGGCAATTGCCGTTAAAGCAGATGTATCTAAACTAGAAGATATTCAACAACTAAAAGCAGAAGTCACTAAAGCTTTTGGCGAAAAAGTAGATATTCTAGTAAATAATGCCGGCGGATTATTTGCTCGTAAGACCTTACAAGAGTTTGATGAAGCGTTTTATGATTTAGTGATGAACGTGAACTTTAAATCTACGGTATTTGTATCCCAAGCCTTTGAACCTTTGATGGACAAAGGAGCTTCTATCATCAATATTTCTTCACAAGCAGCTAGAGATGGCGGCGGTGGTGGTTCTGCCTTGTACAGTTCCTCCAAAGGTGCGGTAACTACCTTTACTAGGGCTATGGCCAAAGAATTGGGTCCAAAAGGGATTCGCGTAAACGCACTTTGTCCGGGTCTAATCGGTACAAAATTTCATGACGATTTTACAAAGGATGAAATTCGGTCTAAAGTAGCATCGGTAACACCTTTACGTAGAGAAGGGCAAGCCACTGAGGTTGCCGATTTAGTAGCTTACTTGGCTACGGACGATGCCACGTTCGTAACCGGAAATAATATAGACATAAACGGAGGTTTGGCATTTAGCTAAGCTTTCTACAAACAACAAAGCATAACAGTCAATAATGAAAAAAGTAGTAACCTTCGGAGAAATTATGCTCCGTTTGGCCCCTCAAGGGTTTTTAAGATTTTCACAAGCCAACAGTTTTGATGTGGTATATGGCGGTGGCGAGAGTAACGTTGCCGTATCCTTAGCCAACTATGGCGTACCCGTAGATTTTGTAACACGTTTACCTAAGAATGATATTGGCCAATGTGCCCTTATGGAAATGCGCAAACGTGGGGTGGGTACGGATAAGATTGTTTATGGCGGTGACCGTTTAGGTATCTATTTTTTAGAAACTGGTGCGGTTTCTAGAGGTAGTAAAGTGGTGTATGACCGTGCACATTCTGCTATGGCAGAGATAGAAAAAGGCATGGTTGACTGGAAATCTGTTTTTGAAGGTGTAGAATGGTTCCATTGGACAGGGATTACCCCTGCCATTTCCCAGGGTGCCGCAGATGCCTGTTTAGAGGCAGTAAAAGCAGCTAGTGATATGGGCGTTACCATTTCTACCGATTTAAATTATAGAGCTAAACTTTGGAAATATTGTGATGATGCTAAGCGCGAAGAAATAATGGCTGAGCTTACATCCTATTGCGATATTGTTTTGGGGAATGAAGAAGATGCAGAAAAGCATTTTGGCATTAAACCAGAAGGTTTAGATATTACTACTCAAGGAGAACATGTAAAGGCCGAAGCATTTTTATCGGTTTGTGAGCAAATGATGAAACGTTTTCCACGTGCTAAGAAAGTAATTACCACCTTAAGAGGTTCCCTTTCTGCAAGCCACAACACATGGGCGGGTGTATTGTATGATGGTAAAACCATGTACAAATCTCCAGAATACCAGATTACACATATTGTAGACCGTGTAGGTGGGGGCGATTCTTTCATGGGTGGTTTAATTTACGGATTACTAAAATACCCAGAAGATGACCAAAACGCCTTGAATTTTGCAGTTGCTGCTTCTTGCTTAAAGCACACTATTAAAGGCGATGCTAATTTGGCTACGGTAGATGAAGTAGAAAAATTAATGAGTGGTGATGCATCCGGAAGGGTGGCTAGATAAAAATGGCATGGCACAGTATTCAAGAATTGAAGTAATACAAGCAATGAAGGACACCGGGATGGTGCCTTTATTCTATCACCCAGATGTAGAATTGGGCAAAAAAGTACTAAAAGCCTGTTATGATGGGGGGGCACGTTTGTTAGAGTTTACCGCTAGAGGTGATTTTGCTTACGAAGTGTTTTTAGAGCTGAACAAATATGCAATTAAAGAACTTCCGGGAATGATTATGGGCGTTGGTTCCATTACAGATGCAGCGGCGGCTAGCTTGTTTATACAAATGGGAGCCAACTTTATAGTAACACCGTCTTTAAGAGAAGATATTGCCAAGGTTTGCAACCGTAGAAAAGTACTATGGTCTCCGGGTTGCGGTAGCTTAACAGAAATAAATGCTGCAGAAGAGTTGGGGTGTGAGCTAGTAAAATTATTCCCAGGTTCTACTTATGGTCCTGGCTTTGTAAAAGCCATTAAAGGCCCACAACCTTGGACTAGTGTAATGCCAACGGGCGGGGTAAGTACAGACAAAGACAATCTAAAAGGTTGGTTTGATGCTGGAGTAACTTGCGTAGGTATGGGGTCTAAGCTCATCTCTAAAACTATTTTAGAAAATAAAGATTACAATGGGTTACGGCAATTAGTGGCTTCTACTTTAGAAACCATCAAATCCTTACAATAATATCGGTTTAAATTGAAAACGCTACCACCCATTTTTAAGAAGATACTTGGCCTGATTTTAAGTTTCGGGCCGGGTATTTTTGCTATTGGGTATACCATTGGTACCGGTAGCGTAACTTCTATGACAGTAGCTGGCAGTACCTATGGCATGCAATTACTTTGGGTTTTGGTCCTTAGTTGTCTCTTTTCAGGAGTTCTTATTTACGCTTACGGCCAATATGCATTAGTGACTGGGGAAACAGGTTTATTCGCGTTTAGAAAGCATTTAAAGTATGGTAAACTCATGGCACTCTTGGTACTGGTGGGGATTTCTTTTGGGCAATGGAATTCGCTCATGGGTATATTGGGTATTAGCGCCAGTATTGTTCAGGAGATTCTTGCTATATATATCCCTGTTATAAAAACTATTGGTATTAATGTAGTTTTTATTATTGCAGCGGTAATTATTGTAACAATGTATTTACTTCTACTCAAGGGTAAGTACACGTTTTTTGAAAAAATCTTGGTCATTTTCGTGACCATCATGGGATTTTCATTTTTATTTTCATTATTTCTTGTACACCCTTTACCTGTAGAGGTCATACAAGGATTAATCCCCTCAATACCCCAAGTAGAAGGGGGTAAGATGATGGTAGCTGCCTTTGTAGGTACCACTATGGCATCTGCTACTTTTTTATCTAGACCACTATTTGTAAAAGGCAAGGGCTGGACCTTGGAAGCCAATGGAGCACAACAGAAAAAAGACGCAATCATTGCGGCTATATTGGTTTTTGCAATTAGTGGTGCAATCATGGCTGTTGCTTGTGGGGCCCTTTTTCATGAAGGCAGAGGTGTTAAGACGGTGTTAGATATGGTAGGAATACTAGAACCCGTAGCGGGCAAATTTGCTTTAACGTTATTCTTTTTTGGCACCCTAAGTGCAGGCTTATCGTCTATTTTTCCTTGTTTACTTATTGCTCCTATTCTTTTGGCAGATTATCAGTCGGGAACATTGGATACAAAATCCAAACAGTTCAAGACAATCACGGCCATAGCTTGCTTATTTGCGTTGATAGGACCTGCAATTGGTGCAAATGCTATTGAAGTGCAAATTCTTTCTCAAGTATTTAATGTTTTTGTGCTACCACTTGTTGTAGCTGGTATTTTGTACTTAATGAACTTTACTGCTGTAATGGCAAAACATCGCCCACATTGGACACTTAATTTAATTATGGGAGCTGCTTTTCTATTTGCCTGTGTTATTTCTTATAATGGTATTGTGGCCTTAGTGCAATATTTTTCCATAATCTAGGGAAGATTGTTGGGTTATTTTAATGGAATACCCCGTAGCCGTTCAAAGTCTTTGTATGCTTTTTTAACTTTTTCTGGAGAAACTGGCTCAAACTCTTTTGCTGTAATGCGATAGTCCTTTTGTAAGCTATCTAATTTTTTATGAAGTAGAGCAATAGTATGAGCATAGTTTTCATCATTAATAGCATTGTATTGCTCATTAGGGTCTTTTTGTAAATCGTAAAATTCCCAGGTATCAATGTCATCATAAAAATGAATCAATTTGTAGCGTTTGGTACGTACGCCATAATGCCTTTTTACCATATGAAAAGCTGGGTAATCATAAAAATGGTAATAAATAGCATCTTTAAAATCATATGAATTTCCAGTGAGTAATGGCATAAAAGAAGTGCCTTGCATCCCTGCGGCCATAGATTTACCACCTGCTAGGTCTAAAAAAGTTGGGGCAAAATCTAAATTTTGGGTAAGGGCATCAATCATTATTCCCGGCTCAATTACTCCGGGTAATTGCATTAATAAAGGCATTTTAAAGGCAGTTTCGTACATAAATCGCTTGTCAAACCAACCATTTTCGCCCAAATAAAATCCTTGGTCTGTAGTGTACACCACTAATGTGTTTTGGTCTAGCCCTTCTTTTTCTAAATAATCTAAAATTTTGCCCACACCTTCATCTACTGCGGCTACGGTAGCCATGTATTCTTGCATGTACCGCTGGTATTTCCATTTGGCTAGGTCTTCGCCATGAAGATTGGCCTTATAAAAAGCATTGTTTTTGGGTAGGTAGGCAGCATTCCACCTTGCTTTTTGTTCGGGGGTCATCCGGTTAAAATCATCTGTCCATGGATTGTTGCTAAGTTCAGTGGTATTTGGGCCAGTACTCAGCTTTAAATCGTGACCCTCATACATATCTTCATAAATGGTCTGTAGTTGTTGCTGGGCCGCTACTTGATTTGGAAATTTAGAAAAGTAAGTTTTAGGTAGTGGAAATTGGACAGCGTCATACATATTTAAATGCCTTAAAGCGGGCATCCAATTTCTATGTGGTGCTTTTTGATGTACCATTAAAAAGAATGGAGACTTGTCCTTTCTATTTTTAGACAACCAGTTGAGCGCTTTATTCGTGATAATGTCAGTAGCGTATCCTTCAATACGGGTAGTATCCTCTTTAGAAATGAAATCTGGATTGTAGTATTTTCCTTGGTCGTCCAATATTTCCCAATGGTCAAAACCTTGAGGATTACCGTGTAAGTGCCATTTGCCTACTAAGGCGGTGTTGTAACCTAGCTGTTTTAAAAATTTAGGAAGCGTTGCTTGATTCCCGTTAAAGCGGTCGCCATTCATCCTAAAGCCATTTTCATGACTCATTTTGCCCGTTAATATCACCGCTCTGCTGGGTCCGCAGATGGAGTTGGTACAATAGTTGTGCGTAAATAATGCTCCATTTTTAGCAATGCGGTCAATGTTTGGTGTTGACGCCAATTTACCAATAGGATGCCCATATGCACTAATAGCTTGTTCTGCATGGTCATCTGCCATGATAAATATAATGTTGGGTGGTCTAGAAACTTCTACAGCTTCTTTATTGAATTGTTCTTTACAATGAACAAATCCAATTAGGAAAAAGATAAGCAACAAGCACTTAAACCACCGCATCTATTTAATTTACAAGTTCAAATCTATTTTGTAGTTCAGTGGTGCTATCCCCGCCAACGAACACTTGAAATTCACCGGGTTCCGCAATAAAGTTGAGGTCCGTATCATAGAATTTCAAATCTTCAGTTTGCAGTTTAAATTGTACGATTTGTTCTTCGCCCTTCTTCAAGAATATTTTTTTGAATCCCTTTAGTTCACGAACTGGAGGCGTAGTGCTCCTAACAACATCCCTTACATATAGTTGTACCACTTCTTTACCATCAAAATCACCCGTATTTTTTACCTTAACAGAAACGGTTATAGAGTCGTTTGGTCCCAGTTCTGCCTTATCTAGGGTAACATCAGAATAGCTAAAAGTGGTATAGCTTAATCCAAAACCAAATGGATATAATGGGGTATTGCAGACATCTAAATAATTACTGGTAAATTTTTGAAATCCGCAGTCGGCTGTTTTGGCTGGGTCCAATGGTCTACCTGTATTTTTATGAGCATAGAACAGGGGTACTTGTCCTACATTTCTTGGAAAGGTAGCGGTTAATTTTCCAGACGGATTTACCGCTCCAAACAATACATCGGCAATAGCTAAACCAGCTTCGCTCCCCGGAAACCATGCATTTAAAATTGCAGGTGCCTCCTCTTGCATTTTTGTTATGGCCAGTGGCCTCCCTGTAAATAACACAACTACCACGGGTTTGCCTGTGGCTAAAAGTGCATCTAATAAGTCTTGCTGGGCTTTTGGTATTTGCAAATTGGTAATACTACTACTTTCACCGCTGCGTTCTGCGGTTTCTCCTATGGCCGCCACAACAACGTCAGATTTTTTGGCAACAGCGAGGGCTTCTGCCAATAGTTGCGCATCTGTTCTGCCATCTCTGGTAATCTCTTTACCAAACATGGTAATGCGTTTTTCATAGGCTTCGTCATAGGCAACATTGCTACCTTTTGCGTAGTTTATGGTGACCGCTTCACCTGCAACTTCTTTCAATCCTTCTAAAACAGAAATAGACTTTTCTTGCTGTGTGGCAACACTCCAGGTACCGGCCATGTTGTGTGGTGTATTCGCCAGCGGGCCAATTAAGGCAATTGAGCCCGATTTTTTAAGGGGTAAAACGCCTTCGTTTTTTAAAAGCACCATAGACTCTGCACTCACTTTACGAGCAAAATCTCTATTCTCTTTGGTGAAAACTTCGTTTTTAGTACGGGTGGTATCGCAATATTTGTAAGGGTCATCAAATAAACCGAGTTGGTATTTAGCGGTTAAGATGCGTTTAACAGCAGTGTCTATATTAATTTCAGAAACCAATCCTTCTTCTAGCGATTGTTTAAGTGTGGTCAAAAATCCTTCGCCTACCATATCCATATCCAAACCGGCATTTAATGCTCTGGCACTTACTTGTTGTAGGTTACCAATACCATGAGCCACCATTTCATTAATTCCGGTATAATCTGAAACTACAAAACCATTAAACCCCCACTGTTCTCTAAGCACTTCTGTTAACAACCACTTATTGGCAGTTGCCGGTATACCATCAACTTCATTAAAAGATGCCATAACAGAGGCTACTCCGGCATCAATAGCAGCTTTATACGGTGGTAGATAATCATTGTACATGCGTACTCTACTCATGTCTACCGTATTGTAATCTCTACCAGCTTCTGAGGCACCATACAACGCAAAGTGCTTAACACAGGCCAATAAGGTATTGTTTGCCGATAAATCATCTCCTTGATATCCTTTAACCATTGCAGCAGCTATCTTACCACCAAGAAAAGGGTCTTCTCCAGAGCCCTCGGAAATTCTACCCCACCGAGGGTCTCTAGAGATATCCACCATAGGGGAAAAAGTCCAGTTTATACCGTCTGCAGAAGCCTCTTGAGCGGCAACTCTTGCGGTTTGTTGTATCAAATCCATATCCCAACTGGCAGCAAGACCCAGTGGAATAGGGAAGGTGCTTTGGTAGCCGTGAATAACATCCATGCCAAATAACAATGGAATTTTTAACCGACTTTCTTCTACGGCAATCCGTTGTACTTCTTTAATTTTTGCCGCGGTTTTTATATTGAATAAACCCCCAACTTTACCTGCTGCAATTTTGCTAGCAATATCTGAGCTTTGTGCTTGGCCTGTAGTAATATCCCCAGAAGAGGGTAAATTTAATTGACCAATCTTTTCTTCTAAAGTCATCAGCGCCAAGATGGAATCTACTTCTTTCTGGTACGGTAGTTCTTGGGATGGTTGGGCTGGCTTTTGTTCATTGCAACTTAGGGTTATAAGTACCAATAGGCCTAAGGCGATAAGTTTATTTTTCATTCGTCTTTTTTTCTGTATTCTGATTTTTGGTCTTACTAAACAACCACGGTAACAGGTCTGGTTCTTTAAAAGCAGGATCCCAGCTGTTGTGGTTGGCAAAATCATATAGAGTAAACTTTGGATGCGCCCCTGCTTCTAATAGTGCATTTACCATTGCTAAAGATTGGGTAGGTGCTACTACATTGTCTTGGGCACCATGAAAAGCCCATATAGGCGTTGTTTGTGCATAGGTATTAACGTTTTTGGGGTCGCCAGCACCGCAAATTGGTATAGCTGCTGCAAAAGTTTCAGGTTTACGGTATATCAACTCAAACGTACCCATACCTCCCATAGATAATCCCATAACATATACTTGGACTTTGTCTACAAACTCTTGTTGTAAATAAGTGTCCAATAATTGTAAAACCATTTTCATGGATTGGGTAGGGCCTTCCTGATACCTAAAATCTAATTGAACGGGATAATTACTTCTATCTACGGTAACTTGAGACCAGTAATCGTCTGTTGGGCATTGCGGAAAAAGTACTATGGCAGGAAACTGTTCTTGTATTCTATCTGTGGCAAAAACAGCAGCACCATGGGTAAGTTGCTTTGTGTTATCCGCACCACGCTCTCCAGCACCGTGTAAGAACAGCACCAAAGGATAACTTTTTTTTGGATTGAAGTCTTTTGGTAATAATTGCCTAAAAAGTAAGCTGTCTGCCCCTTGAACAAAGACTTCTTTGGAAAATTTTTCTTGGTTTTGAGCTAAGGCCATTTGCCCAAGAATAAAAAGACCAATCAGGAGTATTAGTTTTTTTGATTTCATAGTTTAAAATCCTAGTTTTTGTAACCCGTTTTGTACTGCTTCAGACTGCATAAACAGGTTCCACAGCAAACCACTACGGTAGTTTTCTATCATAATAATTTGTGGACCTTGGTCAATGGCCAAATAAGCATCTGCTACCCAAAAATTATATTCAGGGCTAAAAGCATCGTAGAAGCCTGCAGGACCTAGTAGTTTATCTTTATGAGAATAGAAATAGCGCATGGCTTTAAGCGATTCTTCTGGGGTATAGACAATAGAACTGATTGCAGCTGTTGGTGAAATTACACCAATGTCATTGCTTGGTTGATGGGCGTTATACCCAATACTACCGTCGTTATTTCTAGAATAACTGGCGGTTAGGCCCCAGCAGTTTTCACTGTAATCTTTAAACCCTTTTGGGTTTTCTATACTGTAATTAAGGTTGATTTTAGTGTGATTCACATTGGCAGTCCAATAGTTTACATACTGGTCCGAAAGTTCTTTGGGATTTAAGCCTAAGTAGGAATAATGTGCCCAAAACAAGGGGCCGCCATAATTAGAACCGCCAGCATGGTTTACCACAAGGGGATACCCATATTGATTGGTATTTGAAGCAATACCTCCATTGCTCGCCCAACCTTGGGTGTATACTTCTTTATCAATACTGTAATCCGTAGAAGCTGCGGCAAGAATAAAAGTAATGAGCGTTTCGTTGTATCCCTTTAATTCTAAATTAATATCAAAGCCATACGTAGGGCTCCAATGCCAATACAAAGCATTTTGGTTTTGGGTATACCAATTCCATTCCACACCCTCCCATAGTTCAGTAGCTTTGTTAGCAAGCATTTTTTCTGCTTCCGTACCGTTTTTAAAGTATTCGCTAATACAGATTAAGCCTTGTGCCAAAAAAGCAGTTTCTACTAAATCACCCCCATCATCTTTATCGCTAAACGGTATTACGTTGCCCGTACTACCATTTAACCAATGTGGCCAAGCACCATGAAATCTATCGGCAACTGTAAAAAAATCTAGTATCTTTTCAATCCTTTCTACGCCTTGTTCTCTGGTGATAAAGCCTCTTTCTATACCAACCAAAATTGCCATAAGTCCAAAACCAGAACCACCCGTGGTAACCACTTGGGCATCTTTTTGGGGTTCTTTAGGATGATAACGCTCCTTGGCGGCACCAGAATTACTTTCTGCATAATCCCAGAAATAGGCAAAAGTGGTTTCTTGCGTTAAGTCTAACAGGGCTTCGTCCGTAATATTGGGTTCTTCAACCGTAGTAGCATCATCAGGAAATTCGATAGGCGTGTAGGTATAATCATCGCCTCCACAGGAAGATAGGGAGACGACGATTAATAAAGCAACTATGAAATTTCTGTAGGTCATATTAGGGATTTTCAGAGATTGAAAAGCCTAAAGTTTCCAAGCCATTTTGTACGTCTGTATTCTTCATAAATAAATTCCAGAACAAACCACTTCGGTAATTTTCTATCATTACTGGGATGGGGCCTTGGTCTATAGCCAAATATCTGGGTAAGTACCAATTTTCTTGGTGACTGTATGCATCAAACGGGCCGTATTTACCTACTAAACTATCTTGTTCTTGGTATAAACTTCTTAAGTAAGTAATGCTTTCTTTAGGCGTATAGGGCATGCTAGATAAAGCAGCTGTAGGCGAGATTACGCCAAGGTCATTATCGGGTCGGTGTCCGGCATATCCCTTAACGGAATAACTAGAAGTTAAACCCCAATTTTTTTCACCGTAGCCTTTAAAGTTATTAGGATTGGCAATGGCATGTTTGTAATGGATTTTAGCATGGTTTTTGTTCAACTTCCAGTAATCGCCATATTGGTCTTTTAGACCTTTTGGATTTAAACCCAAATAGGAGTAGTGTGCCCAAAATAATGGTCCTACGGGAGAAGCATCATGCTCATAGTGGTCTAGCTCCGTTTCTAGACCGTAATAAGTAGTATCTTTTGCAATGGCTCCATTTCTAGCCCAACCTTTATCATAAACCGATTTCTGTATGGAATGAGTAGGAGAACCAGCAGCCAAAATATACATGATTAAGGCTTCATTGTAACCACCAACAGGAAAATTCATCTCCCAACCATATTCTGGACTCCAATGCCAATACAAAACATCTTCATTGCCTTTGGTGTACCAATTCCATTCTACGCCTTCCCACAGTTTTTGAATTCTGTTTGCTAATTCTTGCTCTTTAGAAGACCCTTCTTTAAAATATTCTCTAACGGTAAGTAGCCCCTGCACTAAAAAAGCAGTCTCTACCAAATCTCCGCCATTATCTTTTTTACTAAAGGCGGTAACCTTGCCATTGGGCAGCAACCAATGGGGCCAAGCACCATTAAAACGGTCTGCTTTTTCTAAAAAGGTTACAATTTTTTCATACCGTTCTAAAGCTTGGGCTCTGGTTATAAAATTACGCTCTACACCCACCAATATGGCCATTAGACCAAAACCAGAACCGCCAGTAGTAATAATGTCCTTGTCGTGTGTTGGGTAAATATCATCTAAATGTATACGCTCTCTAGCTAGGCCGGAATTTGGCTCTGCACCTTCCCAAAAATAATTGAACGTCTGGTACTGTATGCTATCCAATAATTGCTCATCAGAAAGCACAACCTTTTTGGTCTGCGTTGTTTTGGTTTCTTGTTTCTTTTGGCCATTGCATCCTAGGAGTAAGGATGCAATTGCCAAGTGCATTAAAATTAATCGCATTTAAAATTAACTTGAAGATTTGTATTAACTGAGTCTACGGGTTCATTAAGGCCTGTATCTCTTCTTGAGATAAGGCACGGTCAAATAGGTACAATTGGTCTATATAACTAGAATCCGATAAATGCCCCCATGCCATAAAATTTGGTGCTCCAGAACCAATGGATAACAAGGAGCAATTTTCCCAACTTATTACTTTATCCGTCATATCACCAAAATTGGCAACAGGCTCACCATTAAAATAGATTTGGGTGGCAGTCTCGGTAACTGTGAAGGCAATGTGTACCCATTCATTAGCGGTAACATCTAAAACTTCCCCGTCGTTCCAAACATCACCATCCGCGGTTCCAAGGTGTAATTTTATACGTTGCTCCGTTGCAGAACCTTCTCTAAATAAACGAAAGCCTGCGGATAAATCGTTAGTACTCTCATCTATCATAGGCGGAGCCACAGTAAGAATACCCGCCCTGTCTGGGGTGCCATCTACTTTGTACCAAAAGGCACCGCTAAATTGGTTGTTTAATAAACCATCTATGGGGAATGTAAGATACGCGTCTGCTGTACCTGCATAGGCATCTGAACCTTCTTTGCTTTCCCCGGCAAAAGCGGGTGTACCTTCCATGGTGGCGGCTAATCCATTGTTATCATCTATATAATCGCCATCAAAAGGTAGAAATAATGTAGACCCAAAGTTTTTGGGTGTAAAAGTACCCCCCGCTATTTCTGCTACCTCTTCTGGGCTAAGTGCCTTGGAGAAAAATCGTAATTCATCTATAGCGCTTAAATCTGATAAGTGGTCCCAATAGCTAAACGTAGGTCCGCCAGCACCAATGGTAAAGTTACCAACGCCTGTCCAATCTATAGGTGCGTCCATATTGGATGACCGTGCCTCTGAACCATTAATGTAAATGGTATTTTTGTCATTAGCTATGGTAACCGCAATGTGTACCCATTCTCCTGTTGTTGCATCAATCACATCACCATCATTCCAAACCTCAGCGGTTCCCGTACCAACATTTAGTTTGATGCGTTGTTCGTCTGCCGAACCTTCTCTAAATAGGCGGAAGCCTTGCAATCTATCTGCCTCATCATCACCAATGACCAAAATACCCGCCCGGTCTGGACTTGCATTTACGCGGTACCACATACTGGCACTAAATTCTGCTGAGGTTAAGCCTGTAGAAGGGTAATTTACGTAAGCATCGGTTGCACCCATAAGGGCTTGGTTTTCTTTGCCATCTGTAACAAATGTTGGGGTGCCCACAGCACTCCCCGCTTTACTACCAACCAAGTCGATAAAATCGCCATCAAACGGCATGTAAAAAGACTCGCCATCATATTGTGGTGTATAGGGATTTAAAGCGTTAATCATTAATTGAATATCCGTAGCGGTCAATGCCTTATCAAAAAGGCGCAATTCATCTATACTACTTTTATCGGATAGGTGATTCCAATAACTAAAGGTAGGGCCACCAGCACCTATGGTCATAGTTTCACAACCGGTCCAATCTATTGGAGCTTCCAAAGTAGCAGATAGCATTTCTACACCGTTAAAGAAAATAGTGGTTTTTGTTGCAGAAATAGCCATGGTCACGTGTACCCATTCACCAGCGGCAACATCAATAACGCCACCATCGTTCCAGCTTTCTCCAGCTCCCGTTCCTACGTTTAGCTTTATGCGTTGCTCCGTTCCGTTCCCTTCTCTAAACAAACGGAAACCTTGAAAACGATCCTCTTCATCATCACCGACTACCAAAATACCCGCTCTGTCTGGGTTAGCATCTACTTTATACCAAAACGCCGCACTGAATTCTGAAGTTTTTAGGTTTTCCATAGGAAAGGATAAATAGCTATTTTCCGCTCCTTTATAGGCATCTGCACCCACGTAACCATCCCCAGCAAAACCAGGACTCTCCACGGCAGTAGCTTTTTTAAAGCTTATTAAATCCATATAATCCCCATCAAAGGCCATGTAAAATTGTTCACCTTCAAAGAGTGGTTGGTAGGGTGGGGCTTTGGTGAATTGCGCGCTAACCGTAGTGGACTTTCCTTCTAAATCTATTGCGGTAATAGCAAGTTCATGTTCACCGTCTTCTAAGCCTTGGTGGGTGTATTGGATGGGAACAATTCTATAATCCGTAAAGGTAGAAAACTGAGCAATTGAGCTACCGTCTAGTAAAATATTAATTGATTTTACCTCTATGTCGTCCTTTACTTCAAAATCTATATCTAAACTGGTTGTCTCTTCAAAAACCTTAATTTCGGTTCCTTCTGTAGGATAGTTCAAGGTGATTTGAGGAGCGGTCTCATCAGCTCCTGGATCAACTTTGGTAATATCATCTATTCCTTGCTCACAAGAAATTAAGGCAAGGCAAATGATACCTAATAGAATATATATGTTTTTCATTTTTTTAGATTGAAGGTTAGCTTATTGGTTGCTGTTGGTACCACCTAAAGGCAAAGCGTCTACTTGTGCTTGCGGATAAGGTAAATACTCATCATCGGCCGTAAAAGTTCTGCCGTCATAGCTCAACTCGGTGTAGTTGTCCAAACGAATCATATCGTAATAGCGAATGCCCCATTCCAATGCCAATTCTGCAAATTTTTCTTCCATTACATCTTCTGAAGTAACACCTGTTACAGTGGGCATGTTGGCTCTTGTACGAATTAAGTTTACCGCTTGGTCCGCACTTATACCGTTTGGTGTACCACCTCTGGTAACTGCTTCTGCATACATCAACAGAATTTCTGCATATCTAATAACAATCATGTTTTTACCACCGCCGTAATCATTTCTACCTTCGGTAAGTTGTACGGAGGGTAGGTAGTGTTTACCACTAGCAAATAAGGCTCTTGCATAATCGTTAATAACATCGCCATCTCTTGTGGTGTTGCTAACAAAACTGGGTAAAGTAGCGTAGTTAGGGTCTGTTTGTAATTCTGCTATACCTCTATCCGTAAACAAGACACTACTTTCTAAACGGGTGGTTTCACCGCGGTCTAACATAAATTTTATGAACTTTAAACTAGGTTCATAAAAGCCCCATCCACCAGATGCGTTTTCCCTAGCGGGTGTCCAACCCTGTGGACCAAATGGAGCTAACAGATGGTAAAAACTGTCTCCGGTACTATTGCCAAAATCAGAAAATTGCAGTTCAAACAAACTTTCATTACTCAATTCTCCGGGTTTTTTAAATAATCCGTAAAAATCATCATACAAAGAAAACTTGCCCGAATTGATAATTTCTCCGGTAGTACTGGCAACACCTGTATAATCTTGTAACTCTAATTGGGCCATAGCCTTTATGGCCATTGCCGTAAAACGGGTTACGCCTCCAGGAATGTCCGTACGTTCATTAGGTCTAAGATTAGGTAATAAAGGTATTGCAGCATCCATCTGAGTAATAATGTATTGCATTACTTCATCTTTAGTAGCCACACCATTGGCAATTTCACCATCGGGCTGCGTAGTTTCTATGATAAAAACATCTTGAAATACGCGCGCTAAATTAAAGTGCAACCAAGCCCGCAAAACGGTGATTTCCGCAATGTACTGGTCTGCCGTTTGGGCATCTTCTGGTGTTGCTAAATCTTTAAAATTATTGATGAGTTCTATCTCCGTATTCAAGTTTACGATGTCTCCATAATGTACATTCCAAAGGCTATTGTACATCCAATAATTTTGGTCGTAGATAAAATTATCCGTGTCCGTAAACGGTTGCTGGTCACCTAATCCGCCAGCATTAACATCATCTCCACGAACCGATAGTAATAAAGGTTCTTCCCAACCCCTGGTAGCAATAATATTGTATGCGCCTACCAAAGCTTGTATCATATTATCCGTATCAGAATAATCTAAATCGTCTGCGTTTAACTGTCCTTCACGGTCATCGAACCTATCACTACAAGAGAGTAGTATAAAGCATGCGGAAAGTACGGCAAACCAAGGTTTAAAGTTTTGTTTTATAGTATTCATAGCAGTTTGTTTATAATTTTACATTAACACCAAATGTGTAAATGGCAGGTACCGGATAGGTTTGGCGGTCTACGCCATCACTCACTTCTGGATTAAAGCCATTGTAGCTAAACAGTGTTAGCGGTCTTTCTGCGGTTAGCGTGAATTTAAAATCAGGAAACTTGCCTTTAAGTTGGTCTCCTTTTAAGGTGTAGGAAAGTTGAACATTTTGAATTCTAAAGAAATCTCCATCTTCTACCCAAAAATTGCTTAAACGCTGGTTCCAGCTATTTCTAAGACCAGCAGAGGACGGGTAGCTGTTACTTGTACCTTCACCGTGCCAACGGTTAATGGCCAGATCTGCATCCATATTGGTGTCATTGGTAAAAATAACTTCACCTCTTTTTCGGTTCAAGATTTTATTGCCGGTTTGGCCGTAAAAATCCATGGTAAACCCAAATTGCTTATAGTTGAGCCCAATGTTACCTCCATAGGTGAATTTTGGCAAAAAAGAACCTAGCACCATTCGGTCTTCATCATTTATAAAACCATCGCCATTAGCATCCCTGTATTTAAAATAGCCAGGTTCTATGTTTTGGCCTTCTGCAATTACATTTTGCGCAACAGGATCGTTATCTATCTCTGCTTGATTTTGATAAACGCCCGTAGTTTGATATCCGTAAAAGGCATACAATGGTTCGCCCACCAACGTACGTTGTCTAAATTCCGCTGATCCAGAATCTATATAACCCCTCTCGTCTTCTAACGAAATGGTTTCGTTTTTAACCGTGGTTATATTGGCACCTATGCTGTATGAGAAATCTTCATTTATGTTGTCTGACCAGCTGGCTGCAACCTCAATACCTGAGTTGCGGATGACCCCAGAATTACGATTTACCGTTACGTTGGCAATAGGTATATAAACTGGCATTATGGCATTTTCCGTGTCCCGTATGTAATAATCTGCATCTAAGGAAAGTCTACTGTTAAGTGTAGTAAGATTAAAACCAAAATCTAATTCTTCTACAACCTCCCAAGTTAAATCTGTAAAGGTGCTAGTAGCGGTAACACCCGTAACCGGTGTATCTCCTAAATCTACGGTAGTATTGGTTATGGTATTAGCTCCTGAACTCGCGGGTACGTTATCATTACCCAATCTTCCCCAACTAGCACGCAGTTTAAAGAAATCTAGGAAATTACTTTCTTGTAAAAAGGGTTCTTGAGAAACTACCCAACCCAAACCTACAGAAGGGAAGTAACCCCACTGTTCTTGGGTAAACTTTGATGAACGGTCTGCCCTAAAGGTACCATATACCAAATAGCGGTCTTTAAAATTATAAGACAAACGCCCAAAATAGGATTGGCCGTAAATTCTGCTATTACTTTCATTAACATTATTATTGAACGTTAAAGGATCCGCAAAATTTAAGTACCATGAAGTTTCATAGTCTATCCCGGCAATATCACTACCTGTTGCACCAAATCTATTTGCTTCTTCATCTCTGTACGATGCACCTGCCAAAAGCGTAATGTTGTGGTCTTCACCAATTTTATCTGTATACGTAAGGGTATTATCCCAGATTTGGTTAAAGAAGTTATTTTGTTGCCTGTTGATAGATGAGCGTCTTTCGTCTCCAAAGCCCATGTTGTAGGGTAGGTTTACGTAACGCTCTTCTAACGCGGAAAAATCTAAATTATAAGTAGTCTTAAAGGTTAATTTTTCAGGGATTAAATCCGTTTCTGCATAAAAATTAGCTAGTAATTTTCTGATTTTTAATCGGTTTTCATTGTAGGCCATATCCGGAAATGGATTTTGGGTTCCCCTGTAACCCAATGCTCTTGCATTGGCGTATGAATTTGGTGTAGCCTCTGTATTTTGTGCATCAAAAACGGGGAGTATAGGCACTGCAAAATAGGCTTTGAACCAAGCCGAATTTTCTGGAGCGTATTGTGTGGCGTTACTAAACACGGTGTTTACACCAATTTTTAAATTGTCCGTCACATCCACGTCCAATTTGGACCTAATGTTAAAACGTTCGTACTTATTTTTCATGTCTAGTAAACCCTCTTGGGTAAAGTAGTTAATCCCAGTAGAATAGCTAACATTTTCCGTACCACCCGTAACAGACAAACTATGGTTTTGGATAATACCATCCCGCATGATCTCATCATACCAATCCGTATTCACATCTGGAATATTGGGGTTTACACGGCTGCGGCCATACCGTTGCATGGCATTAAGTATAAACTGTGCATCTGCAGAAGAACCAGATTCTAAGGCCATGGTGGTAAATTGCTCTGCATTGGCCATTTTAAGTACATTCTGCGCCCTTTGTATACCGGTGTAGCCATTGTACTCTATTTGTGGCTTTCGGTTTTTACTACCAGATTTGGTTTCTATAATAATTACCCCGTTGGCGGCCCTAACCCCATAAATTGCAGAAGATGAAGCATCTTTTAAGATGTTCATAGATTTAATATCGTTTGGATTTAAGAAGTCGATATTACTATAGAACATACCATCCACCACGTATAATAAGCTGGTAGCATTAGAAAATGTACCTAAACCCCTAATCCTTACAGTAGGTGATGCACCTGGTGTACCGGGGGAAACAATTTGTACACCTGCAACTTTACCTTGTAAGGATTGTACAGGGTTAGCAGAAATGGTTTTTTCTATTTCTTCTGTTGAAACACTTACAATGCTCCCCGTTAAGTCTGCTTTTTTTTGTGTTCCATAACCTACTACAACAACCTCATCTAAGTTTTGTGTGTCTGGTAGTAAGGTCACATCTATGGTTGTGTTACCATCTACGGTAATTTCTTTTGGGCTAAAACCAATATAGCTATAGACCAACGTACTATTGTTGGGTATGTTGGCCAACGTGTAATTGCCATCAAAGTCTGTTTGGGTACCTGTTGTACCGTTTTTAAGAACTATACTTGCGCCTGGAAGCGGTAGTCCTTTGTCGTCAATAACTGTTCCTGTAATTGTTAGATTATCTTGTCCAAAAAGTATAATTGGATAGCTAAATAACAGGAATAGCAAAATGCTCCTAGTCAAATTCATGTTTGTGCAATAAAAAAGTTAGTTTTTTGCTAAATTAATAAAGGGTGCGTCTTAAGGATTGCAATGGTATTACATAAAAAATACATCAAAATCTGTTATGCTGTAATCCCTTGATTTTATTGGTGTGTTGTACCTTTTGAGAAATAGATTTTGAATAAATTGTACTGTTTGATGTAGTATTGATGTAGTGTTTTTATGCTTACTGTTAATGCTTTAGCTGTTTTGAATTTTAATAGGAACGTAATTTCCTGTCCAACAGATGTAGTTTGATTAATGATTCATTAAATGGTAATTAAAAAGTTAGATAGATTTTCGCTGCTATCTAGGTTTAGTTTTTTTCTAAGTCTATAGCGATGTATTTCTACACCTCTGACCGAAATGCCCATTAATGGTGCTATTTCTTTACTGGTTAAATTCATTTTTAAATATGCACAGAGCCTTAAGTCTTTAGGGGTCAATGATGGATATTCCTTTAAAAGCTTTTCAAAGAAATCATCATGTAGTTCATTAAAATGAAATTCAAACTTATTCCAATCATCGGCGTCTTCAATAGACTGATCTAGTTTTTTTATGTAAGACTGGTACCTCTTAGAGTTGCTGAACTTTTCTTTGTTCATGAGTAAAAGGTTTTTCATTTCCAGCATTATTTCATTTTTCTTGGCAATGTTTAAAGTGGTATTGGTTAATTCATTTTGTTTTATTTTAACCTGTTTAGCCAACTCTTCACGTTCAATTTTAGCTAATTGCTCTTTTTGTTCTTGCTGCATTTGCAGCTCTAATTCTGTTTTACGTTTATATAGCTTACGCCTATTGTAGAGTCTAATGATAAAAACCGTAAGCCCTAGCAATAGTAGATAACCAATTAAACTGTACCATGAAAGATACCAAGGTGGTTTAATACTAAAACTAAATTGAACTGGTTCTGATTGTTTATTACCCATACCCATGGTAAAAACTTTACATGTGTAGCTGCCATAGGGTAAATTGGATAAGGAAATAAAGCCTGTTTCTGAGAAGCCATTAAATGATGTTGAACCCTCTATTTGATATGTATAACTGCAATCGGTTTCAGCTGGTGCCGCCACCTTAAGTTCTAATTCCCTTGAAGGTGCAAATGGAAGATTTACTTTGTTAGCTATAGGATTATAATTTGTAGTACTAGTGTTTAGGCTTATTAATTTTGGCTTTTGAACTTCTGCTTTTCCCTGTTGTGCTAATAATTTGGTCTCCTCTATAAGCGCAAAACCATCGTTAAGCGGTATTGCGTAGGTATTGTTACTATACGGAATCAAGTTTTGGGAGTCCGAGGATAATCGCTGTCTTATGGGGAGTTCATCTATAAGTAAAGAATCGCTGGCTAGATTGGTTTTTAAAATCCGGTGTGTTTCGTTATTTACAAACCAATAAGAGCTATGGTCATAATACAATAGTTCCTTATTTTCATAAGGTTCAAATTCAGCAAAATTTTCAATTTGATTGTTTATAGGATTAAATCGGTACCACTTACCATCTGTGTTTATCGTTATTTGGTTCTTTATATTGAAAATTTTCACATTATAGCCAGATGGATTTTCTTCGGAATCAAATGATTGAATGCTATCTACAATTCTTTTATTTTTTGGGTTTAAATGTACCCTATGGTAGCCTTTATAGGGGTGTGCTGTCCATAAAATGTGGTCTGTTTCAAAACAAATTTGTTTAACCGGTGTAGTGTACCCTTCTAGTTTATGTATTTCCCAATCCATTCCCTTCTTCTCAAACCAAACAAGCCCTGTGTAAGTGCCTTGTAAATAGGTTTTGGGGCGGTTGGGCTGTTTTACAAACGTGTAACCGCCAGAATGTGGGCTTATTAATTCAAAATTGCTATCTGTAATTTTATAAGTTCCTGTGTTATGTCCACAAAGTAAATCGCCCTCTATAACAGATAAGTCCCAAACATGGCCTTGAGAACCTTCTATAAACGTTAGTCCCTCGTTCTCAACTTTAAAGACTCCGGTATTGCTTCCTAAATATTGGATATTATCATGTTTTGCAATGTCATATACCATTCCTAAAGATCCGGTGGTATCAGTAAAATAGGTGGTTGCAGGGTTTAAGTTCAATCTTGCCAAACCATTATCCAAACCAATCCATAATTGATTTTTAAAAGGGTGCATTGACAAAACCGTATTATTTTGAAGGCCTGTGGCTTTGTTATAAATTGCTGTGCTACCGGTTTTAGCTTGGTAAAGGTAAAGTCCATTCTTTATGGTTCCAAAGGCTATGTCACCGTTGTCTAGCACTTTTAATTTATTAAGTTGGTGCGCTTTTAATTCTGTATTGAGTGCTGTTTTCCATGCCAGTGCTTTGCCATTTTCAATGGTAAAGCAGCCATTGAGTTTGGTACCTATGAATAACTTATTGTTCCAAATTGCCATGTCTGTGATGGCATTATTTTTAAGCACACTAGAATAGGGTAGGGTTGTAAGTTTATCTCCTGATAATAAATATAATGTACCAGTACCAGTTGCAACTATTAGTTGTTCTTTAAATACTATAAAATCAGAAATTACTTGGGTTGGCGTAATTACCTGTATTTTTTGTTGTTCGGGCTCATAGATATAAATTGTAGAAAATGATCTAAAGGCAATTTGTTTATCATTTATTGGGATAATTTCCCAAAACTCTTCACTTGTAAAAGTATGGTCCCTAATTAAATGGGTTAAACTTTTATACTGTAGTTGGCCAATGTTATTTTTTACCCAATAACCAAATTCTTCATAGGAACCGGTATAAATTCGATTGCCAATTTTGGTAATTGAACGGATTATGGTGTTATTGGGTAATTTATATAGCTGCCAAGATTCTCCATTAAAAAACAATAAACCTCTATTGTTGGCAATATAAAGCTCACCGTCTTTAGCTATGGTTATGTCCCAATTTTTGCTGCCAGCTTTATATTCATATGTTGTGTAGTTAAAAATTGGAGGCAATAACTGTTGTCCAAAAGTGATTGTATGGCATAATATCACTAAAAGACAATAAAAAAGATTCCGCATAGTTCAGTCTGTCCGTTATACAGACCTAAGGTACAAAACCAAAAAGAATAGGGGTGGTTGAAATTTTCAACTAAAGTGAAGGTATAATAAAATTGATTGCGCTATAAATAAAAAAACCTTCCAAAATTTTGGAAGGTTTTTTGTGGTGACCTGACTGGGGCTCGAACCCAGGACCCTCTCCTTAAAAGGGAGATGCTCTACCAACTGAGCTATCAGGTCTTGCTTTTTTTGATGGCTTAGTGCCTTAAAGCGGGTGCAAATATAAGACGTATTATTAATTAATCAAGAAGAAATAGTAATAAATTTGTCTTTTTATGAATTTTAAAATCATTCAAAATTATGAAGGTGGTCCTTTTAGGATATATGGCTAGTGGTAAATCTACTGTAGGTAAGGAACTTGCGTCTAAAAACAACGTTGCGTTCATAGATTTAGACCAAGAAATAGAAAAGCAAGAAAATTTATCGATTGCTGAAATATTTTCAGAAAAAGGCGAGATTTATTTCAGAAAAAAAGAAACAGAGGTACTAAAAAGGTTATTACAAGAAGATAAAAATTTGGTTTTGTCCCTAGGAGGAGGAACTCCCTGTTATGGCAATAATATGCAATTGGTAAATGAGTCTAACTACAACTCGTTCTACATAAAACTTTCTATACCGGTTATAGTGGCTAGATTAACCAATGAAAAAACAACTAGGCCATTGGTGGCACAAATTGGGGTGGCAGATTTACCGGAATTTGTAGGTAAACACCTTTTTGAAAGAAATACGTTTTATCAGCAAGCAAAGCATACCATCACCGCAGATTCCTTGACCGTGGCAGAAACCGTTACGCAGATAGAAGAATTGGTTTAATCTAGATAAACGGCTTCTTCTTTTTGGTCAAATTCTACCCGTACATGTTCATTTAAAGAGGTAGACAGGGATATACCTTTATAATCTGCCTTTACTGGAAATTTTTTATGGTTACGGTTAACCAATACGGCTGTTTTTAATTGTTTTAAAGGAGTTTTGATAAAATGGTGAACCCCATAGATAAGTGTAGAACCAGAATTAAGTACATCGTCTACCAAAACTACAGATTTGTTGGTGTACTCTTCTAATTTTAGTGATGTGGTTACTCCGCTTTTTAAAGGATTTGTTTTATCCATAGAAACCTTACAGAGTATTATTTTACTCTCTGTAATCTTTTTTAAATGGGTAATAATCTTTTTGGCAAAAATAAGTCCGCCGCCCTCTATGCCAGCAATAATAATCTCTGGAGCGTCTATATTGGCTTCTAATATTTGATAGGCAATCCGTTCAATTTTACGTTGAATTTGGCGGTGAGATAAAATTTTATTCTCCATACTTAGTTTTGTTTCCGTTTTTCAAAGATAAAGAAGAGCTCCTTATTGGCTCTAGGGCTTATAGAATTATAAGCGGTTTCTAAAACCCTTAAATCAAAAAAATCTTTAAATAATAATTCGTATTCAATTTTACTACCTCCAAAAGGGGGACCGTCTTTTTCAAATTCCAAATTAAAAAATAGACCAACCAATTTGCCCTTATCATTAAGTAAATCGTGCATTTTTAAGACATACTTACTTCTTAGTTTGGGATTAAGTGCGCAAAAGAACGTCTGTTCTAAAATTAAATCATAATCCTTTTCATCTAAATCAAAGAAATTTCCTTGCTTTAAATGGGTGGGTGGGAAACCAGACTTTTTTAAATGCTGTAAGGGTTGCTCCGCTAAATCTATAACCGTAACATTTTTAAAGCCTTTACTACGTAAGTAAAGGGCTTCATGCCCATAACCGGCACCAGGAATAAGAATTTTAAGCTGTGTGTTCTCTAATTGGTCTATAAATGCCTTTAATGGGGTAGATATAGTACCAATATCCCAACCGGTACGTTCTTCTTTATACCTATTTTCCCAAAATTGTTTATTCAGATTCATCTAAATAGTCGTCAATATCCCTACGATCCTTTTTAGTGGGTCTTCCCAAGCCTTTTTTGCGATAATGGTCTTTTGCGTATTGTAACAACTCATTATGTTCAAAAGCTTCTTGCGGTGTGGTATCTTTTCTATAAATATTTACCAATTTGGCACCAACCCGGCTTTCAGGTAGGTCAAGAACTTGTAATTGATAGTCAATTTGGTTTTTGCGTACCACTATATTATCCATCGGGTAAACTTCCCTAGATGGTTTAACCGCGCTACCATTTATTTTAACTTGTCCTTTTTTACACGCATTGGTAGCTATGTTTCGGGTTTTAAAATAACGTGTGCACCATAAATATTTGTCAATCCGCATTTATCCTTAAAGTTTCTTAATGGCAAAGAACAAAAATAGCGGAAAATCGTATCTTGCGCAGCCTATAACCAAAACTATTTAAATGAATAGGATATTATTGATTTTAGGGATTGCCTTAACGGTAATTGCCTGTAATAATGATGATGATACAAATGTAATTGCGGTACCTGTTAAAACACTAACAGAGGTAGTTGCGGAAAATGAAGTTGAAATAGCAGATTATTTAGCTACGCACACCTACAATTACGAAGATTTTGAAGGAGGGGCAACAGATGCTACAATTACCATACAGGAACTTACCGGAGATAATGCAGGTAAAACACCACTTGCAGATTTAATGCAAACGGTTAATATAAACGTATCATCTTCGCATTTTGGCTTAGAAGAAGAGGAGAATGACGTTTCTCATAAACTATATTACTTAGAAGTTGTAGAAGGCGGTGGTGTAAACCCTACCTATGCAGATTCTACTTTATTAAAGTACGAAGGTATGTTGTTGAACGGAACAAAATTTGATGCCTCAAACGAATTTACCTGGCTAGAATTACCATTTACGGTAAGAGGTTTTGCCAATGGTGCCGCTCAATTTAAAACAGGTACAACAGACGGTATTGTAGCTAATCCGGATGGTACTACCAATATTTCTAATAGTGGAAAAGGAATAGTAATTATGCCAGCTGGTTTGGCTTACTTTTTATCTAATAATACTATTCCAAGTTATGCACCACTTGTATTTACCTTAGAGATAGGTTTAACTGAGGAAGATACGGATACCGATAGGGATGGTATTCCAAATTTAATGGAAGACCTAAATGGTAATGGTTATATGTTTGATGACAATACAGATTCTGACTTGGAGCAAAGCAATTTTACCACAGCTGTACCCAATTTTAGAGATTCTGATGATGATGGTGATGGAACCAGCACTAGAGATGAAATAGTTATAGATGCAAATGGAAATATAACCTTGACCGATTCTAATAATGATGGTGTTCCAGATTACTTGGATCCAGATACTTTCTAGATAAAAGGTTTATTTAAAGCTTATATTAAATAAAAAGCCCTGCATTTGCAGGGCTTTTTTTAATTCTCTATGCTATTCTTTTAGTTTAAAGTATTATAGCTTTAAACTTAAACTTAAGATAAGTTGATCAGGTCTTGTGTCTACTCTACTGGTGGGTAATGTAGTAATGTTGTTATTGATGAACATAGCTTCATTATCACTAAAACCTCTTTCGTATCGTAAATCAACTCCAAGTTTACCAATATTAACACCGGCACCTATATTCATGCCCACGGTAAAATCATTGTCCACATCATCTATGGTTATGCCATCAAACTCTGTGTCCAAGATATACTGAAACGCTGGACCAGCAAATACGTGAACAGGACCAATTACTTTTGCTCCAAGTAGAATAGGCAAGTCCAATTTTTTCATTTTGAACTCATCATTCTCATAATCCGATTTTGTAGCAGAGTAAACTAATTCTGGTCTAAGATAAATCTGATTACCAATTTTTCCCCAAAATCCTAAATGGTAGCCTACGTTTTTTTCAGGATCTCTGGCAGCATCCCCGGCAGATTCAAAATAATCTCCGTTGCCATTGTAGTTTAAACCAGCCTTGATACCAAAGCCAGAACCTGCTTGTGCCATTCCAAAATACCCACATAGGGCAACCGCAATTACTAATAGTGTCTTTTTCATAATGTGTTTTCGTTTATAGATTTACGATGAAAAAGCTAACAAGGATGATACCAAACCCTATTTTCTTTTCAACACATTTAAAACGGCTTGCTCAATAGCTTTATTGTTAAGGCCGTATTTCTCCATTAGTTGTTCTGGTGTGCCACTTTCTCCAAAAGAGTCTTTAACAGCAACAAATTCTTGGGGTGTAGGCAACTGCATAGCAAGGGTTCTTGCAACGCTTTCTCCTAATCCGCCTAAATAGTTGTGCTCTTCTGCGGTAACCACACAACCTGTTTTTTTAACAGATTTTATGATTGCTTCCTCATCTAGTGGCTTTATGGTATGTATGTTTATTACTTCGCAAGAAATTCCTTGATTTTCTAAGTTTTCTGCAGCTATTAATGCTTCCCAAACCAAATGGCCGGTTGCTAAAATGGTAACGTCTGTACCTTCGCTCAACATTAGCGCTTTACCAATTTCAAATTTTTGGTCTACAGGGGTAAAGTTGGCTACTTTAGGTCTTCCAAAACGTAGGTACACTGGTCCTTGGTGTTCTGCTATGGCAATAGTAGCAGCTTTGGTCTGGTTAAAATCACACGGATTAATTACCGTCATCCCCGGTAGCATTTTCATTAAACCAATGTCTTCTAATATTTGGTGGGTAGCACCATCTTCTCCTAAAGTTACCCCAGCATGACTGGCGCATATTTTTACGTTTTTGCCAGAATAAGCAACAGACTGTCTAATTTGATCGTAAACCCTACCTGTGGCAAAATTTGCAAAAGAAGTGGCAAATGGAATTTTACCACCAATGGTAAGTCCTGCAGACATACCAATCATATTTGCCTCTGCTATACCTACTTGAAAAAAACGTTCTGGATTTTCTTTAATAAAGGTGTCTATTTTTAAAGAACCTATTAAGTCGGCACAAAGAGTAACTACGTTAGGGTTTGTTCTTCCAAGTTCCGTCATTCCGGCACCAAAACCACTTCTAGTATCTTGTTTGCCTTGATCTGTATATTTTGTCATTGTCTTGTGTTCTATAAATTAATAATCCCCTAAAGTTTCTGGATTTTGAGCTAACGCCGTTTCCAGTTGTTCGTCATTTGGCGCTTTACCATGCCATGCGTGGGTATGCATCATAAAATCTACACCGTTACCCATCATTGTATTCATTACAATACATACTGGCTTGCCTTTACCGCTTAGGGTTTTTGCTTTTTGTAATCCGGCAATAACTTGTTCTAAATTATTACCATCTTCAATTTCCATTACTTCCCAACCAAATACACGGAATTTTTCACCAATATCACCTAGTGCCATTACTTCGCTGGTTGGCCCATCTATTTGTTGGCCGTTCCTGTCTACGGTAGCAATTAAGTTGTCTACATTTTTACTGCCCGCATACATGATCGCTTCCCAATTCTGACCTTCTTGTAGTTCACCATCGCCGTGTAAACTAAAGACTAGTTTATTATCCCCGTTTAATTTTTTTGCTTCGGCAGCGCCAATAGCAACAGACATACCTTGCCCTAGTGATCCAGATGCAATACGTATTCCGGGTAGACCTTCATGAGTAGTAGGGTGCCCTTGTAACCTAGAATTAATTAGTCTAAAGGTGCTTAACTCTTCTACAGGAAAGTATCCTCTTCTAGCTAAAACGCTATAAAATACAGGAGAAATGTGGCCGTTGGATAAGAAGAACAAATCTTCATCTCTACCATCCATATCAAACCCATCTTTTAACTCCATTACCTCATTGTACAAGGCAACGAAAAATTCCGTACATCCTAGAGAACCTCCGGGGTGACCAGAGTTTACTTTGTGTACCATTCTTAAGATATCTCTTCTTACTTGGAATACTAAATCCTGTAATTCTTTTGTGTTAGGCATTGTTACATGTTTAAAGTCTTCAAAAATAATTGCATTGCACGGTTAAACCAAGCTTAAGTACTTATAATTGCGAAAGGATTTCGGTTTTAAACTTTATTTTTTTGTTAAGTGAATTCTCTAACAGAGATGGCTATATTTGCCGTTAAATTCAATTAGTTTGAAATTTACCTTAGAAAAAAAGGATAGTCAAAGTAAGGCAAGGGCAGGCACCATTACATTAGGCCATGGCCCAATACAAACGCCAATATTTATGCCGGTTGGTACGGTTGCTTCCGTTAAGGGCGTACATCAGAAAGAACTACGGGAAGAAATTAATCCTGATATAATTTTGGGTAATACGTACCATCTTTACCTTAGGCCCGGCACCCAAATTTTAGAGCAAGCTGGTGGTTTGCACAAGTTTATGGGATGGGACCGTAACATCTTAACAGATAGTGGTGGTTACCAGGTTTATTCTTTATCCGCTAATAGAAAAATTAAGGAGGAAGGCGTAAAATTTAAATCGCACATAGATGGTTCTTACCATTTCTTTTCTCCAGAAAGGGCAATGGAAATACAAAGAAGCATTGGAGCGGATATTATTATGGCCTTTGACGAGTGTACACCTTATCCGTGCGAATATAACTATGCCAAACGATCTATGCATATGACCCATAGATGGTTGGATCGTTGTATAAAACACCTAAAAGAAGTACCCGAAATGTATGGTTATGAACAAACCCTTTTTCCAATTGTTCAAGGTTCTACTTATACAGATTTAAGACAGCAATCTGCAGAATATATTGCTAATGCTGGCGCTTTAGGTAACGCAATTGGAGGTCTTTCTGTAGGGGAACCAGCAGAAGAAATGTATGCCATGACAGATGTGGTTTGTGCTATTTTACCAGAAGATAAACCTAGGTATTTAATGGGAGTAGGTACACCTATAAATATTTTAGAGAATATAGCGTTGGGCGTAGATATGTTTGATTGTGTTATGCCTACCAGAAATGCTCGCAATGGCATGCTTTTTACTTCAGAAGGAACTATCAATATCAAAAATAAAAAATGGGAGAACGATTTTTCTCCATTAGACGACTTGGGGGTAACCTTTGTAGACCGTGAATATTCCAAGGCCTATCTAAGGCATTTGTTTGCCGCCAATGAATATTTAGGAAAGCAGATCGCAACCATTCACAATCTTGGTTTTTATTTGTGGTTGGTAAGAACGGCTAGGGAAAAAATTATTGAAGGTACCTTTACAGATTGGAAAAATAAGATGGTTAAACAAATGGATAAAAGGCTATAATGCTTACCATACTAGATAAATACATACTAAAGAGGTATTTGGTTACATTCCTGGGGATTATGTTATTATTTATCCCTATTGGAATAATGATTAGCTTGGCAGAAAAAATCGGGAAAATCATTGATAATGAGGCCCCTTTAAGTGAAGTAATCGTTTTTTATGGTAACTTTAGTTTGGTGCTCGGCAACTTACTTATGCCCATATTACTATTCCTATCCATTATATTTTTTACTTCTAAATTGGCCAGCAACACGGAAATAGTGGCCATGTTAAGCTCTGGTATTTCTTACTGGCGTTTTTTAAGACCCTATTTTATTGGAGCATCAATTGTTGCCATACTTATTTTTTTAATGGGGCAGTTTATTGTCCCAAATGCAAGTATCGGTTTTAATGAGTTTGAGTATAAGTATTTTAAAAAAGGGAGGCAGACAAGGCAAACTACCAACATATTCAACCAATTAAACGAACAAGATTTTATTTATGTGAGTAGCTTTGATCCACAAAGGCAAATAGGTTACAATTTTACCTATGAACATTTTAACGAAGAGAATCAGTTAGATTACAAGATAAGTGCTGCCAATATTAGATGGATAGAGAAGGATAGTATTTACCGACTTACATCATACCAAAAGAGAAAAATTAGAGAAGGCAAAGAATTAATAAGGTCCGAAAGCAGGTTAGATACCGTTTTCTCTTTTCAGATTGATGATTTGACACCTGTCTCTTATGTTGCAGAGACCAAAAACCTATTTGAGCTTAACAAATTCATAGAAGAGCAACGTAAAAAGGGTGCCGCAAACGTGAACACCTATGTATTAGCTAAATACAAAAGGTGGGCACTACCAGTAGCGGCATTTATTTTAACCATCATTGCAGTAGCCGTCTCTTCTGTTAAAAGAAGAGGAGGTATGGGATTAAATTTGCTTATTGGAATTGCCTTAGGAATGGTCTATATTTTCTTTGACAGAATATTTGGTACCATGGCAGAGCAATCTGGTTTTTCTCCTTTATTGGCGGTATTGATTCCTAACTTAATTTTTGGAATCATAGGAGTTTACTTGCTGCAAAAAGCTAAAAGATAACAAGTTAGATAAGACATGGAACAGGGGCTTTTTAGAATAGGTTAAATTCATATCTTTGCCCTCACCAACCAACTTTCAAGACACTATTTATGGAATATTTGGAATTTGAACTCCCTATTAAAGAACTAGAAGATCAATTGCAGAAATGCATGGTTATTGGGGAAGAAAGTGAAGTAGACGTCACGGAAACGTGCCAGAAAATTGAAGAAAAGTTAGCAGATACCAAAAAGGATATCTACAAGAACCTTACTGCATGGCAGCGTGTTCAACTAAGTAGACACCCAAATAGACCCTACACCTTAGATTATATAAATGCTTTGTGTGGCGATAGCTTTTTAGAGCTGCATGGTGATCGTACTGTAAAGGATGATAAGGCTATGATTGGTGGTTTAGGTAAAATAGGTGACCAGTCTTTTATGCTAATAGGCCAGCAAAAAGGGTATAATACCAAAACACGCCAGTATAGAAACTTTGGTATGGCCAATCCAGAGGGTTACAGAAAAGCCCTTCGTTTAATGAAATCTGCAGAGAAGTTTGGTTTACCTATAGTAACGTTTGTAGACACTCCAGGTGCGTATCCGGGAATAGAAGCAGAAGAACGTGGGCAAGGAGAAGCTATTGCTAGAAATATTTTAGAAATGAGCAGGCTAAAAGTGCCCGTGATCGTGGTGATTATTGGAGAAGGCGCTTCTGGTGGCGCATTAGGTATTGGAGTAGGAGATAAGGTACTTATGTTAGAAAATACCTGGTATTCTGTAATTTCTCCAGAATCGTGTAGTTCTATACTATGGAGAAGTTGGGAGTATAAAGAACAAGCAGCAGAAGCATTAAAACTTACGGCTTCAGACATGAAGCGTCAGAAGCTAATAGACGAGATAATAAAAGAGCCATTAGGTGGTGCCCATAGAGATAGGGATAAAACTTTTACTACGGTAAAAAACAAAATTATTTCTCACTTTGAAGAGCTTAAAAAGTTATCACCAAAAGAATTGGTGAAACAACGCATGGATAAATATTCTAACATGGGGGTATATAACGGGTAACCCTGATTTTTACGTTTTAAATAAAAAAGGTTTCAGAATTTTCTGAGCCTTTTTTTTCGTTATTAACAGAAATATTAAGTTATTAACAAAGAATTTGTTGATCACCTGTGAACATAGTTCATTTAAAAATTAAAGTTAACTAAAGGTTAATTGCATACTTTCGCACTCATGGACAAACCTAGCCCAATTACCGGTCGTAAGATTGATAAATCCACTATCATTAGCTTGGAAAAAGGTAAAATACCGCCGCAAGCCGTTGAATTAGAGGAGGTTGTGCTGGGTGCTATGATGATTGATAAGAAGGGGGTAGATGAGGTAATAGATATCCTACATCCTGATGTATTTTATAAAGACGCGCATAAATTCATCTTTGAAGCCATCTTTCAATTGTTTGAAACTTCTGAACCGGTAGACTTATTAACCGTTTCTACGCAGTTAAAGAAAGACGGCAAGTTGGAGCTGGTAGGCGGCGATTTTTATTTGATAAAACTAACCCAAAAAGTAGCGTCCTCGGCACATATAGAATTTCATGCCCGTATAATTCTTCAAAAGTATATCCAAAGAAGTCTTATTAAGATCTCCAACGAAATTATTGAAGAATCGTACAGTGAAACTACAGATGTTTTTGATTTATTGGATACCGCAGAATCTAAACTGTATGAGGTAACCCAAGGAAATTTAAAACGCTCGGCAGAGACCGCTCAAAACTTGGTTATACAAGCCAAGAAAAAAATTGAGGAAATTTCTAATAAAGAAGGTTTAAGTGGTATCCCATCTGGGTTCGATAAACTAGATAAACTTACTTCGGGCTGGCAGCCTTCAGATTTAATCATCGTTGCGGCAAGGCCTGGTATGGGTAAAACGGCCCTTACTTTATCCATGGCAAGAAACATTGCCGTTAATTCCAATCACGGGGTAGCCTTTTTCTCTTTAGAGATGTCCTCTGTACAGTTAATTACAAGATTAATTTCTTCAGAAACAGGACTTTCGTCAGAGAAGTTACGTACCGGAAAATTGGAAAAACATGAGTGGGAACAATTAAATGTTAAAGTAAAGACACTAGAAAAAGCGCCACTTTTTATAGATGATACCCCCTCGTTATCTATTTTTGATTTAAGGGCAAAAGCAAGACGATTAAAATCCCAGCACGATATTCAGATTATAATTATTGATTACTTGCAGTTGATGACAGCCGGTGGTAGTCAAAAAGGAGGGAACAGGGAGCAAGAAATATCTACCATTTCTAGGAACTTAAAGGCTTTGGCCAAAGAACTTAATGTTCCGGTGATCGCATTATCCCAGCTTTCACGTGCGGTAGAAACCAGGGGAGGTAGTAAAAGGCCGTTACTTTCAGATTTAAGGGAATCTGGAGCAATTGAACAAGATGCGGATATCGTAAGTTTTATTTATAGGCCAGAATACTATAAAATAGAAGAGTGGGACGATGAGGAACGCTCTCCAACACAAGGACAAGGAGAATTCATAGTAGCTAAGCACCGTAATGGTGGTTTGGAAAATATTAGGTTAAAATTCATTGGTCAGTTAGGTAAATTCGATAATTTAGATGACTTTGACTCACCTTTTGAGTTTCAATCTAAGATGAATGACGATGAGGAAAATCCTTTTTCCACCCAAACTTTACCTAGTGCAGA
The DNA here is from genome assembly GCF_002072105.2 of Croceivirga radicis. Lineage (GTDB taxonomy): Bacteria > Bacteroidota > Bacteroidia > Flavobacteriales > Flavobacteriaceae > Croceivirga > Croceivirga radicis. Next base: position 8,980 of record NZ_MTBC01000011.1, on the reverse strand, counting down.
TCAAGCATTTGGTAGCTCATTTAATGAGCAGCCAGATGATGATAACGACATTCCTTTCTAGATATTCGTTAAAAACCTCATGGAATAGGGGCTTTTTTTTAGCAGTTGTTTTTCTGTTCATATCAGTAAAAACTTCAGCTTCAATGCTACTTATTCCTATGGATGCCGAGGGCCAGAAGAATCATCTTAAAGCTTATGGAATAACTTATTGGATGTTGCAAAAGCAGCAAAAGGTACAGTGGTTGCTTAATTATAGAGGTGGCTCTTTTTTGTTACCTGATGGAGATTTGGTTCGTAAAGAGTGCCAAATTAGAGGTGTATCTTTTGAAGTTTTGTCAGATAATCAAGCGCAATCTATTTTAACAAATATTAGTAGTCCTTCACAAAATCAAGAAGCAGTAATTTTAGAGAAAGCACCAAAGATTGCAGTTTATTCGCCAAAAGATAATATGCCTTGGGATGATGCCGTGACTATGGTTTTGACCTATGCAGAAATTCCTTATGTAACTTTGTACGATGAGGAAGTTTTAGAAGATAAATTGGCTTTGTATGACTGGTTGCATTTACATCATGAAGATTTTACAGGGCAATATGGAAAATTTTATGGTTCTTATAGAACTGCCTCTTGGTATATAGAGGGTAAAAGAATAGCTGAAGAACGTGCAAAAAAATTAGGTTACGATAAAGTTTCGGAACAAAAAAGTGCCGTTGCTGAGAAAATTAGAGCTTATGTAATCGGTGGAGGGTTTATGTTTGCCATGTGTTCAGCAACAGATAGTTTTGATATTGCTTTGGCTGCTAAGGATGTGGACATTTGTGAGCCCATGTTTGATGGAGATGCCTCTTCACCTAGTTATCAATCGCGATTGGATTATACTAGAACTTTCGCATTTACTAATTTTACGCTAGAGCGAAATCCTTCTCAATATGAATTTTCTTCTATAGACATGACTAGGAAAAGGCGTATTCCCAAGGAATCAGATTATTTTTCTCTAATGGAGTTTTCTGCAAAGTGGGATCCAGTGCCTACAATGCTAACCCAAAACCATACCAGTTTGGTAAAAGGTTTTATGGGGCAAACCACAGCTTTTGAGGCGGTTGAAGTAAAGCCTACGGTTATGGTACTTGGGGAATGTAAGCTTAATGGTGAAGCTAGATATATACATGGCATAAAAGGAAAAGGTTTCTTTACCTTTTATGGTGGGCATGATCCAGAAGATTATCAGCATAGGGTAGGAGACCCAAAGACGGAGTTGGAATTGCATCCAACCTCTCCAGGTTATAGATTAATCTTAAATAATGTACTGTTTCCTGCGGCTAGAAAGAAAAAGCAAAAAACCTAATTGCCTAAAAAAGCATATTCGGTTTCATTGTCCTCATTTGGTTGTGCTTCTTCTCTAAAATGTAAAATCATTGTAGTACCAATCCCTACCTCGCTTTCAACATCAATACTGCCATTCATAGCTTCTACCTGTGTCTTTACCAAATAGAGGCCAAGTCCTTTGCCTTTGGTTTTACCACTAAGCCTACCGTACATGTCAAATATTTTCTTTTTTCTCTCGGGGGTCAGTAACATACCTAGTCCATTGTCTTCTATCTTAACAACAATAGCATTCCTATTTTTAAACACAGAAATTTTTATGGTTAGTGGTGTGTCGGGATTATGATATTTTAAACTGTTTAAAACTAAGTTATAGAAGATGTTGACAAAATAACTCTTAACACCCATTATTTTATCTTGGGTAATTTTAGTGTAGATTTTGGCTTTGGTATCTATTATGTCTTTATTTAATAAGACTTGTATATCGTCTAGAATTTCGCAAACGTCTACCTCTGTAAAGTCTTCTTTACTTATTTCCTTTAAAGAGAGCGAAAGGTTTAAGTCTTTTATTGTAGTATTTAATGCCACGCAACATGCTTGTATGTTGGTCATTATACCGTCATTAGTTTCATTGTCCCCTTCTTCATATAAGGATTGCAAGGCAAGAATATTGGCAATGGGCCTTTTTAAGTTATGAGATAAGATATATATAAAGTTTTGTAACTCCTTATTTTGATTTTCAATTTTCTGGTTGGCAATTATAGTTTTGGTAACATCTTGTGCGGTACCCGCCATTCTATAGGCTTTTAGAGCATCATCATCTTTGTAGAAAGCTTTACCCTTTTGATGTATGAATTTTAATTTACCCCCAACAATAACCCTATAAATAATATCATGAGGTTCCCTGCTTACAATACTGTTTTTTATGGTAATATCAAAAGCCTCACGGTCATCTGGATGAATTAAATTCACTAGAAAAGGAAAGGTTAGGTACTCTTTTTGAAATTCTTTTGGAATGGCAAAGATGTTATTTAAATGTTCAGAAATATAAATTTCGTCTTCTTCTATATTCCAGAACCAGTTTCCAAAATCTGCTATTTGTTGTGCTTCTCTAAGTTTTTCTTCGCCATGTTGTAAATCCTGTATGGTTTTATGCAACTGTGTAACATCACATTGTCTAATACAACATCCTATTATTTTTTCATTTTCTGTAATAGGATAAAAATGAAGCTCATAATGGTTGGTAACCCCACTTTTTATGGTTTTATAGGTTTTACTAAAAGATTTTCCTTCAAAAACATTGTTATAATCGTGAATATTTTCTCCAAAATAAAACCTATTTCTTACGTTACTACCAATAATAATAGAGGAATCTATTTTACTAATTTTAGATAAATAGGTTTTGTTTGCGGTTAAAAGATTAAAGTTTTTGTCCAAGGACCAAATGGCATCTTCCGTATTATCTATTACAGCCTGATTTCTAAATTCTTTGGTTCTTGATTCTTTGAAGTTCTTCTTTATTTTATTAAGTAGTGGAAGTATAAATACAAAAAGTAACAGATAGACAGCGGCAATAAAAAATAGTAAACTTCCAATAGCAATGGCCTTGAATTTTTCTAAGGATTCTTCGTGTATTTTTTGATAGTTACTTACAATCGCATCCATACCATTTAGATATTTCTGCTCTATTTCACTTAGCGTTTTTAATTGTTGGGTTTGTAATTTGGTTTTTTGCTTGGCTAATGCAATAATTTGTTCTTGATAAATACCTAGTTTTCTATAGGTTTCTTCTATTTCCGGGGTATTTAGAATACTACCCAAAACCCTATTATTGGCATTACCACTTAATAATGAATGATTTTCTTGCCAAATATCTAAGCCAACTAAGTCTATTTTAAAGGTAGAATCTAATTGTTTGTTATAGATTTGTTTAACAGCACTTTGACTGAGCATGCGTTGTCTTCCAGATATATTGATAACGTATGCGTTATCATTCAAATCAGAAAAATATAAACTTACAACATACAAGGTGGCAGTAAAGAATATAAGAATACTAACACCTAAGACAATTAATAGCCTGGTAAAATTACTAACATACCGATCATCTCCCTTAGCTTGCTTCATAAAGGTAATTGGGGTAATTCCAAGAAAACTGGAAATATTGGTCTATAGCATCTTCAACTAAGATGATTTTGAAGAAGAAAAAGACTTTTGTAAATAAGCTTCTAGATGCTCTATTTTTAAGGGTTTTGTTATAAATTCTTTTACATATTTGCTATACTCTTCTGCCTTTTCCCTGTCTTCTGGACGCTCAGATGAAGTAACCATTAATACTTCATTGGAAACTGGAAAATTTTCTAAAGTCATGAATTCTAAAAATTCATAACCTGTCATCTCAGGCATGTTGATATCGAGCAAAATTAATGTTCGCTGATCTTGTACCTCCCTAAATCGTAAATCATCTAATGCTAATTCAGGGTTGGTAAATGTTTTTACTTTATCTTCTAAACCTAATTTTCTAAAATGTACGGTGTTAATAGTGTTCACTAACTCCTCATCATCCACTAAGTAAATCTGTTGGTACATAGTCATATTTAAATATTGTGGTGCAAACTAATTATACTAAACTATTGTAAACAATTTTTGTTGTAAAATAGGAGAATTTATGTGTTAAAATACAAATAATATCTGGTATCCTGTAAAAAAATTAAACTGACCAGTATTTAACTGGGTTTGAATGGTAGCCAACCTAAGTTGGATAATTTCAGGAAATAGGGTAGTTTTTTAGCTTTTGGCCAGTAACAGTTTGGATAAAATATGTTCTACTCCATGCTCGGTATTACTTAAGGTTTGGTACTTGGCAATACGTTTTACATTTGGATGGGCGTTAGCCATGGCAAAACTATAGTTAGATAGTTGCATCATCTCCAAATCATTGTTAAAGTCACCAAAAACCATTATCTCATCTGCATTAATTCCATGTTTGTCCATAACCTTTTGTAGTGCGTAACCTTTATGGGCATTGGGTTCCGATATGTCTAGCCAATTCTCTCCAGAAACTTTTACCTTTAAAACATCTTCAAATTGTTTCAATTCTGGATACAAATAGTTTTCAGAGCTCTGGTGATGATATATTGCAATTTTTAAAATAGTATCACTAACTTCTTGTTGACTGTCAACCAAGGTAAATTCAGAATAATATTCCTTAAGCATTTCTATAAAATCGCCTGAAGATTTTTTAACATAAGCAGTTTGTGCCGTACATAAAACCGCATGGGCATTATCTATTTTATCTACTACCTCTAACACATTGGTAATGTAAGTTTGGTCTAGAGAAATAGTCATTAATACTTGCTCTTGTTTTTTTACAAACGCACCATTTTCAGCTATAAATAAAATATCATTGGCAATTGGTTTTAATTTATCCAACATGCTATAATATTGTCTGCCACTAGCCGCTACAAAAGCAATATTCTGCTTTTTCAAATTTTCAAAAAGATGAAAAAACTCTTTACTTACTTCATGCTGATTGTTCAATAGGGTTCCGTCCATGTCAGAAACCACCATTTTTATTTTAGATAAATCCATATACCAAAATTAATTGGTAAAGGTACTGCTATCTCTAGGAAAGACGTAAAATTTGTCTTAAATATGCTTTATGAATTGGTTTCAAAGAGAAATTAAATTACAAGCTTTTCAAAGGGGATTTCATTTAGTTACAAAAGATATTTTAGATAAACTGCCGGAAATCCGTAGAATCAAGTATGGACAATTACAGGTATTTATAAAGCATACGTCTGCTAGTTTAACTATAAACGAGAATGCAGATCCTACCGTAAGGTTAGATTTTGAAAGTCATTTAAATGTTATGGTACCTGAGAATGCGCCATACTATATTCATACCTATGAAGGCCCGGATGATATGCCAGCCCATATTAAAGCATCTCTAATGGGGGCGTCCGTATTAATACCAATAACCAATGGTACGTTGAACTTAGGCATTTGGCAAGGAATTTATTTATGCGAGCATCGGGATTACGCTTCCAGTAGAAACCTTGTGTGTACTATTATGGGAGAAGTAATGTAAGAAAAATAAAAAACCCATCAGTTTAATGATGGGTTTAATAAGCGGGATAATTAAGTTAAATGTTTTATTTCACTTTCTCAACGATGGCTTTGAATGCATCTGGATGATTCATAGCTAAATCTGCAAGTACTTTACGGTTAAGTTCAATACCACTAGCCTTAGCTTTACCCATAAATTGAGAGTAAGATAATCCATGCATTCTCGCACCTGCGTTAATACGTGTAATCCAAAGTGAACGGAAATTTCTCTTTTTATTTCTTCTGTCGCGGTAAGCATATTGCATTGCTTTTTCTACCGCATTTTTGGCTACTGTCCAAACGTTTTTTCTACGTCCAAAGTAACCCTTTGCCTGCTTCATCACTTTTTTTCTTCTTGCGCGTGAAGCAACTGAATTTACTGATCTTGGCATACTGTTTTCATTTTTTTGTAGTAGGCGTTCCTATTAAAAGAAATCTTTGATTGTGCCTAACTCCATGGTTAATAATTAATGTACCTAAATTGAACTTTTGCTTATTTTAAACGCAATTGTTCTTTAATGCTATTCTCATCACTTTGGTGAACCAAGGTAGAGTGAGTTAGCTTTAGCTTACGCTTTTTAGATTTTTTTGTCAAAATATGACTCTTGAAAGCGTGCTTTCTTTTGATTTTACCAGTACCTGTAAGCTTAAAACGCTTTTTAGCACTGGATTTAGTTTTCATCTTTGGCATTATTCCTCTTTTTATTTAAACCGAAAACACAAAAGTATAATCGGATCCCGCTTATTTTTTTCCAGTCTTTGGAGCAATGAACATGGTCATTCTCTTACCTTCAAGTTTAGGCATTTGTTCTACTTTACCTAAATCTTCTAGTTCCTGCGCCAATCGTAACAAAAGAATTTCTCCTTGGTCTTTATAAACTATGGACCTACCTTTAAAGAAAACATAGGCCTTTAACTTAGCACCATCTTTTAAAAACTTCTCGGCATGTCGTTTTTTAAACTCATAATCGTGGTCATCTGTTTGCGGTCCAAAACGGATTTCTTTAATGACAACTTTTGCCTGTTTAGCTTTTAATGCTTTCTCTCTTTTCTTTTGTTCGTATAAGAATTTCTTATAGTCTATTATTTTACATACAGGAGGGTTTGCATTTGGTGAAATTTCTACCAAATCAAGTTCCTGTTCTTTGGCTATTTCTTTAGCCTTTCTAATAGGGTACACGCCAACTTCCACATTATCGCCAACAAGACGTACTTCTCTTGCTGCAATTTTATCATTGATGTTGTGAGGGTTTTTATTTTCCCTACGTGGTTGTGGCCTAGATCTTCTTCTTATTGCTATGACTTAAAAATTTTAATTAAACTTCTTTTTTAAAACGATTTTAAGGTACTATTTATTTCCTTTTTAATCAAATCGGAAAAGTCCTCAATGGTAATACTTCCTAAATCTTCCCCGCCATGTTTTCTAACAGCTATGGTATTGTCTGCTTCTTCTTGTTCGCCTACAATAATCATAAAAGGAATTTTCTTTAATTCTGCTTCACGGATTTTCTTACCAACCGTTTCATTCCTATTATCAATGAGCGCGCGAATTTCGTGATTTTCAAACGAATTCAAAACTTTTTGGGCATAATTTTCATGTTTCTCGCTCACAGGCAGTACTATACATTGTTGTGGCATTAACCAAAGTGGAAAGTTTCCGCCAGTATGTTCTAGTAAAATTGCAATAAAACGCTCCATACTACCAAATGGGGCCCTATGAATCATCACCGGCCTATGCAGTTCATTATCACTCCCTTTATAAGTAAGGTCAAAACGTTCGGGCAGGTTGTAATCAACTTGTATGGTACCTAACTGCCATTGTCTGCCTAACGCATCCTTTACCATAAAATCTAACTTAGGTCCGTAGAATGCTGCTTCACCGCTTTCAATAACATAATTTAGCCCTTTGTCTTTGGCGGCATCTATAATAGCTTGTTCTGCTTTCTCCCAATTTTCTACCTTGCCTATATATTTGTCGGGATTATTTAAATCCCTTACAGATACTTGAGCGGTGAAGTTCTCAAAACCTAATGAACCAAAAACATACAAAACCAGGTCTATTACATTCTTAAACTCTTGATCAAGCTGATCAGGAGTACAAAAAATGTGGGCATCATCCTGGGTAAAACCTCGTACTCTGGTTAAGCCGTGTAACTCGCCACTTTGTTCATACCTATATACAGTTCCAAATTCTGCATAACGTATGGGTAAATCTTTATAGCTCCAAGGACTGTTTTTATAAACTTCACAGTGGTGAGGACAGTTCATTGGTTTTAACAAAAATTCTTCGTCTTCTTTGGGGGTCTTTATAGGTTGAAAACTATCTTCACCATATTTAGCGTAATGACCAGAGGTAACATATAATTCTTTTTGACCAATATGGGGGGTAACCACCATTTCATAGCCCGCTTTTTTCTGAGCTTTTTTGAGAAAGTCTTCTAATCGTTCTCTCAATGCTGCACCTTTTGGTAGCCATAAAGGTAACCCTTGTCCAACTTTTTGCGAAAAGGTAAACAACTCTAATTCTTTACCTAATTTCCGATGATCACGCTTTTTGGCTTCCTCTAAAAGTTCTAGATATGCTTTAAGATCTTTTTGTTTCGGAAAAGAAATGCCATAAACACGAGTTAATTGTGGATTGTTTTCGTCTCCACGCCAGTAGGCACCAGCTACACTTAATATTTTAAATGCTTTTACAATTCCAGTGTTTGGTATATGGCCGCCTCTACACAAATCGGTAAACGTACTATGGTCGCAGAAAGTAATTTCACCATCGGTAAGATTTTCTATCAACTCTATCTTATATTCATTGTTTTCCTCTTTGTAATAGGCCAAGGCATCTGCCTTAGAAACTTCGCGTAACTTAAAGTCATGCTTTCCTCTGGCAATTTCTAAAGCTTTGGTTTCAATTTTTTCAAAGTCTTTGTCGCTTATGGTGTGCTCTCCAAAGTCAACATCGTAATAAAACCCATTTTCAATAGCAGGGCCAATGGTTAATTTAATTCCAGGGTATAGTTCTTCCAAGGCCTGGGCTAAAATATGAGAAGATGAATGCCAAAAAGCTTTCTTGCCTTCATCGTCATTCCATGTATATAAGGTTAAGGAGCCATCCGTGGTTAAAGGTGTTGTGGTTTCAACAGTTGTATCGTTAAATTTTGCGGAAATAACATTTCTTGCAAGTCCTTCACTAATACTTTGTGCAACAGCAAAAGGAGTAGTTCCTTTTTCAACTTCTTTTACAGCACCATCCGGTAGCGTAATCTTTATCATGGTCTATACTTCTTAGTTTTATTATAGCGGGAGCAAAGATAATACCTTACCAAGATGTTGCAACTATTATACTTATATATATGTATATATTTCCCTGTAACAAGAAGAAGGAGTCTAAGTAATTAATTGTTTGGGCTAATTACATAGGTTGTATTTTGCAGTCACAAAAAAAATTGTATTTTTATCTGCTTGATTTTCAGTAAGCTGAAAATTTCCACAAAAAAACCTGTAAAAAGTTTGTTGATTAATTGGGAAATGGTGTTACATTTGCAGCCCGAAAAACAA
>NZ_MTBC01000010.1 GCF_002072105.2 Croceivirga radicis | reverse complement strand
AAGGGCGTACCCAACTTTCTCCTTAACGGATATCCTATTAGAATCAGGTTTCATATAAATGGTAGGCTTTAATAGATTATGTTTAATTTTTGGCAGCTACTTGAATTACTTCTTTATAAGCTGGTTTCTGTTTATAATCCCTGTCAAAAAGCAAAGGATAATTGGTTCTACCTTCAATAGGCCAATTATTTAACCATGAATCGCCATCTTGTACTCCCCAAAAGGTAACACGGCCAATCTTATCCTGATGTTTTAAGAATAATTCAAAGATATCTTTATAGCGTTTGTTAAATTTAGTTACCACAGAATCTGGCATACCATTAGGATAAGGATTCATTTTAGGGTCTTGCTCAAAATTTTGATTTACGTCTGCACCTTCCAAATCCCAAGGGTTAGGTAAGACCGTAATATCCAACTCTGTGATCATTACTTTGATACCTAATTCAGAATAAGCAATAATACTCTTTTCTATTTCCTCCAAAGTAGGCGTTTCTAGTCCCCAGTGGCCTTGCATTCCAATGCCATCTACTTTACAATTATTTTCTTGTAAAAACTTTATCAATTTAATTGCACCCTCCCTTTTGCTGGGTGCACATAAATTGTAATCGTTATAATAAAGTTCTGTTTGCGGAGCGGCCTGTTTTGCCCAATTAAAGGCATCTACCAAATAGTCGTCTCCTAGTTTATTTAAAAAAAGAGAATTTCTTAAGCTACCGTCTTCATTTAAAGCTTCGTTAACCACGTCCCAACCATTAATTTTACCAGCATATCTACCGGCAACCGTAACCACATGTTTTTTTAGTGCTAGTTTTAAGCTATCCTTATCTTCTATTTCATTAAAAAAGTTAGACAGTTGGCTATGCCATACCAATGTATGCCCAACAATAAACATGTCATTGTCTTGGCCAAACTGAACATATTTGTCTGCTGCATCAAAATTATAAGTGTTTACACCTGGGTGTATGTTAACAGATTTCATTACGTTCTCTGGTGTTACGGTATTGAATTCCCTTTTTATTAATTGTGTAGCTAATGAATCATGACCATAAATCTGATGACTGTTTAATGCCGTTCCTATGGTAAACTTAGATTTAAAGGCCTCTTTAAGAGTTGGAAGTTTGTATTCCTTTTCTGTTAACTCGTGGTTTCTATCTTCTTTACAGCTAACTATAAACAATAGAGTAAGAAGTAGAATTGTTGAAGAGAATGTCTTTTTCATTATGTGCTTTAGTTTAGTAGTATTCAGTTTTAGGTGTTGGGCAGTTAATTTAATAACCTTAAAAAACATAATTCTTTATTGGAATCTTGCTAAGATAGAGTGGTTAGTCTGTTAAATACATAGAATTAAGAATCTAAGTTCGATATGTTTCGCAAAAATTTTCGTAGCATTTTTTGAAAATTAAATGCAATCGATTGCATCTGTAATTTTAATATATACATTTATCATATTGAAACTATAAAGCAGGTAAAATTGCTTAAGTCTCAACCAAACTGTTGAAATTAAACTAAATTCTTAAAACATGTCTAAAAACTTAGATTTTGATTTTTTAATCAAATGGAAGGCAAATGCCTTACGATTGTATTTATGTGTGCTTGCCTTGCTGTTTTGTAGTGTAAGTGCAATTGGGCAAACAAAGGTCTCCGTAAGCGGAACGGTTACGGACGCAGCCGGTACGCCTATTCCTGGGGTTAGTGTTATAGAGATGAACACTACCAATGGAACTACTACGGATTTTGATGGAAACTATGTTCTAGAAGTAGCACAGGGTGCTAGTTTGGAATTCCGTTATTTAGGGTTTAATCCTCAAACGATTGCGTTAAATGGAAGACGAAATTTAAACGTACAGCTAGAAGAGGATACGCAACTGCTAGATGAAGTTGTTGTTATTGGGTATGGTACCCAAAGTAAAGAGTCTGTAACTGGTTCTGTTGTCTCTTTAAAAGCAGATGAAATTAAAGAGGTACAAACTGCCAACTTTCAACAGGCATTGCAAGGGCGTGCACCCGGTGTAAACATTTCTACAACTAGTACTAGGCCTGGTGCGGCGCCAACCGTACGTATTAGGGGTACACGTTCTCTTAATGGAGATAATGATCCATTGATCGTATTGAATGGAATTCCTTTTTCGGGTGGTTTAAGTGATATCAATGTAAATGATATAGAAAGCTTAGATATTCTTAAAGATGCGTCTGCAACGGCTATCTATGGATCTAGGGGGGCAAATGGTGTCATTATCATTACTACCAAATCTGGTACAAAAGGGCAAAAAGCTAAATTTACGTACAACACTTATTATGCAACAAAAGAGGTATTTAGTAAATTTCCCATGATGAATGCTGCGCAACTTACGCAGTTACGAGCAGATGTTGCCGCCAATAATGGTGGTGTTCCAATTTATGATTTAGGAGGGGACGAAGACTTGGCAAACGATACAGACTGGCAAGATTTGCTTTACGGTACAGGCTTACAAACAACCCATGATATAAGCGTACAAGGTGGTACTGAAAAAGGGTCTTATAATGTTGGATTGGGGTACTTTAAAGAAACATCTGTATTGCCTGGAGATTCTTTTCAGCGTTACTCTTTAAGAGCACAAGTAGACCAACAAGTTGGCGAACTTTTTAGGTTTGGTATTAACTCAGTAATGAATTATAACATAACCTCTAGCATTACCGGTGTTTCATTGGCCGCTTCACCTTTATTAAGTCCCTATGACGAAAACGGAAACTTTTTGGAGTCTGTACGGCTGCAAACACAAGCAGATGATGTTTGGATACCTACAAGAAACGAAATAAGTAGAATAGGAGACGGCAGAAAAAATGAACAATTGGATTTTGGATCCTACAACAATATATATGGTGAAGTAAAAATACCATGGGTAGACGGACTTAAATATCGATTAAATGTTGGTTTAAACTTTAGGACCAGTAGAGACGGTAATTTTCAAGGAAGGGGCGTATTTAGTTATAATGAAGACAACAATTCGTCCGCTAGATACAGCACTTCCTTAACAAGGGATTATGTTATTGAAAATCAATTGTTATACGATAAAACCTTTGCGGATAAGCATCAAGTAAACTTTGTAGGATTGTTTTCTTCACAAAGAACAGATTATGATAATGCAACATTAGCGGTAAGAAATGTACCCGATGAAAATTCACTGTGGTATAACTTAGATGCTGCCTTAGCAGAGGATATTACAGATTACGGAACCGGTTATTCTTCCACCGGTTTACTTTCTTATATGGCCAGGGTGCTTTACCAGTATGACAATAGGTATTTGTTTACCGCTACCGTTCGTTCCGATGGTTCTTCAAGATTGGCTCCAGGGTATAAATGGTATACTTATCCGGCGGTTTCTCTGGGTTGGAACATAGGTAACGAATCATTTATGGAGAATGTAGGTTTTGTAGATTTACTTAAATTAAGAGTAGGTTATGGAGAAACATCCAATCAGGCAATTGCCCCATATTCTACACAGGGTAGATTGTCTACGGTAGACTATAATTTTGGAAGCACATTTGCAACAGGCTACAGTGTAACCCAATTGCCAAACCCTAATCTAGGATGGGAATTCTCAGAAACATTTAACTATGGCTTGGATTTCTCTTTGTTTGGTAGCCGTTTGTCTGGTACGGTTGAATATTATGTAACCAAAACCAATGATGTGTTATTTAATCTTGGCTTACCAGATACCTCTGGGGTGAATAACATTGCAACCAATATTGCTAAAACAGAAAATAAGGGTATTGAAATTGCACTTAACGGTACCATAATAGATAATCCAAATGGTTTGTCTTGGGAAGCAGGCGTTAACGTGTTTACCAATAGAAATAAAATTGTTTCCCTTGCATCTGGTCTTGATGAAAACGTTGGTTCTTTATTGTTTGTTGGGTCTCCTATTAACGTTATTTATGATTATAAGCGAATTGGTCTCTGGAACGAGTCTGATCCTGATTTCCAATATTTAGATCAGTATGAACCAGGAGGAAATGTAGGTATGATCAAAGTGGCATATACTGGAGAGTTCAACGAAGATGGTTCTCCTGTAAGAGCGATTAATGCAGATGATAGGGTAGTGCAAGATCCTACACCAGATTTTCAAGGCGGTTTTAACACGCGTTTCACCTATAAGAATTTTGATCTAAGTGCCGTTGGTGTTTTCCAAAGTGGTGGTATACTGGTAAGTACTTTACATTCTTCTAATGGTTATGTAAACTTACTTACAGGTAGAAGAAATAACGTGGACGTAGATTATTGGACACCTACCAATACAGATGCTAAATATCCCGCTCCAGGGGGTATCCAATCTGGTGATAATCAAAAATATGCTAGTACTTTGGGTTATTTTGATGCTTCTTTCTTAAAGGTTAGAGCACTAACCTTGGGTTATACATTGGATCAAAACTTGGTAAAGAATTTGGGTGTGCAGAATATCTATCTATATGCAACGGCCCAGAATCCATTTGTATTGTTTTCTCCGTTCACCAAAGAATCTGGTCTAGATCCAGAGACTAATTCTGGTGTGGACTCTAATGGTAACCGTCAGAACGTAGCGGTAAATACCTCACAAATTTCTAATGGTATACCAACAGTAGGAGCTAACGTTCCTACAACTAGAAATTATATGTTAGGATTAAACATCACATTTTAAAAAAGAATCAAAATGAAAAAGTTTAATAATAAAACAAAATTCTTGGCAGTGTTTGCTTCTGCATTGCTAATAGGTTCTTGTACTAAGGACATTATACAAGAAGAAACAAGGGGTGTGTTTACCCCAGAGTTTTTTGAAACAGAGTTGGGTGTAAACGGAGGTTTAACTTTTTTATACCAAAACCTTAGGGATATATATGGTCAAGCGTACTATTATAATTCCATGGAAACTGGTACGGATGAGTATACCTTTGCCCAAAGTGCCGATAACAATTTTAAAACGGCAGATTTATCTGGTGAAGGAGAAATTATGTCGGATACCTATACTACAGGTATACAGTGGGGCAATAGTTTTCCTGCTATAAATACGGCAAGTGGTATTATAGAAAACGCTTCTGCCGTCGGCTTGGATAACGCCGTTATTGCAGAGGCTCGTTTTTTTAGGGCGTTTAATTATTTTTTATTGGTGCAACAATTTGGAGGTGTACCCCTAGATTTGGGTTCTGGAGAGTTGGCATTCAATAATTCAGCTGTCAGAACATCTACCAGAAATACAGTGCCAGAAGTTTATACAATTGGTATTTTTCCAGACTTGATAACTGCGGTCAACGATTTGCCAGATTCGCCCAGACTTACTGGTACGGTTACTAAAAACGTGGCACGTTTATATTTGGCCAAAGCGTATTTAACTTATGGTTGGTGGTTAGAGAACCCAAGAAATATTCCTACTTACCCAGATACACCAAGGACAGACCCAGATGGTAGGGATGCGCAATGGTATTTTCAACAAGCCTATGATATTGCCGTTCAAGGAATAGATAACCCTGGGCCTTATTCTTTACAAGAATATTTCTATGATGTGCATTTAGCTTCTAATGACCGTCATAGCGAAATGATGTTGTATGCAGACCGTACAGAAGAGAGCGAAATATATAATGGAGCAAGCTTAGGTTGGAGCAGCACAGGAGGTAGTGCCAATACTGCTGTGTGGATGGTAACATCTAATTATACTACTATTAATGTAGATGGTGTTGCAGCAGTTCAAAGAGAGGCAGCGCAAAGTTATGGCCGCCCATGGACACGTATGGCTCCTAGCATTAATGTTTTTGAAGAAACTTTTGCCGAAAAGGAATTAGACTCTAGGTACGATGCCACTTTTGTGACCAGTTATAGAGGTAATTGGAATAAGGGTGGTGTGAGCGACCCTACGATTACAGCGGCCAATGGTATGGAGATTGCCCCCGGGGATGCGGTAATTTCGTTCTTGGATGAATATGATCCAACGGTAGATTATAGCGTTAACGGAGGAAATCTTGGTGCTGGTGAAGTGGCTGGGAGATCAGATTATGTAATCAATCTAAATGAAATTAATAGAAGATTTTATCCAGGTTTATGGAAGTTGGGTACCTACCGTACGGATCATGATACGGAAAATTCCTTAGGGCAGCCAAATGGAGCTTTAACCAGACCGTTTCCTATTGCTAAATATTCCGAATTCTATTTGGTAGCGGCAGAAGCGGCCGTTAAAGGAGCGGCCACACAGGCCGGTAAAAGTGCTAGGGATTTGGTTAACGTTTTACGTGCCCGTGCTGGTAAATGGCGTTTTGATAATGGTGAGCAAGAAGAACGTATAGAGGATAATAGTTCTGCATTAACTGCGGCAACACCAACCACTATTACCATAGAATACATTTTGGCAGAGCGTTCAAGAGAGTATTTTGGCGAAGGCGTAAGATGGTTAGATTTGGTAAGAACCCAGACTTGGGACGTGTTGGCAGCTTCCTACGAAATTGCTGGTAACGATGCCACCGATCACAGCCCTGTGGTTACCACCAGAAACATACAACCGCATCATTATTTAAGACCAATACCGCAAGGACAAATAGACGATTTGGATATGACGGAGGCTGAAAAAATTGCCTATCAGAATCCAGGATATTAAGATGCAACCTAATCTTTTAGTAGCATTAGTTTGAGTTAGTTTAGATTTTTTTGAAAGAGGCTGTTCGTGTTAACGGCCTCTTTCCTATTTTTAGTTGTAGGTAATGAAAATTCTTGGGATATCTGCTTTTTATCATGATGCTGCCGCTGCTCTTATAGAAGATGGTAAGGTTGTGTATGCAGCACAAGAAGAACGTTTTACACGTATTAAAAATGATGCATCCTTTCCAGAAAATGCTATTCGCTTTTGTTTAAAAGAAGCTTGCATTACCCTAGAGCAAATAGATTACATAGCTTTTTATGATAAACCTTTTTTAAAATTTGAACGTTTATTAGAAACCTATTATGCCTATGCGCCAAAAGGTTTTTTATCTTTTGCTAAGGCCATGCCTATTTGGCTAAAAGAGAAATTGTTTACCAAACAGCTAATCCAAAAAAGATTAAAACGACTAAATGGTGGTAAAAAGGTTAAGATGGCTATCTTATTTCCAGAACACCATCTTTCTCATGCAGCTAGTGCTTTTTACACATCGCCCTTTGCAAAAAGTGCTTTTTTAACAGTAGATGGGGTAGGAGAATGGGCCACCACAACCTTTGGTATGGCAGATGGTAGTAAGGGATTCCAAATTATGGGTGAGTTACATTTTCCACATTCCTTAGGCCTCTTTTATTCATCATTCACCTACTTTTTAGGTTTTAAAGTAAACGCTGGTGAATATAAAATGATGGGCTTGGCACCTTATGCCGTACCCAATTCTGCTAGGGTTCAGCAATTTATAGAAATTATTAAATCCCAATTGATAACAATTAAAACGGACGGATCTTTTAAATTAAACCTTTCCTATTTCAACTTTCCGGTCGGTTCTACCATGGTATTGCCTAAAAAATGGGAAGTTTTATTTGGATTTAGAAAGAGGAAAGCAGAAGATAAATTATCTCAAATACATGCAGATTTGGCCTTAGCCGCACAAAAAGTTACAGAAGAGGTTTTGGTGCTATTGATTACGCATGTAAAAAAGATAACAAAAGCCAGTAATTTGTGTTTGGCAGGTGGGGTTTTTCTTAATTGTGTAGCCAATTCGGTTTTATTTGCAAAAGGTCTTTTTTCTGATATTTATATACAGCCAGCAGCCGGTGATGCCGGCGGGGCTTTGGGAGCTGGCTTGGCTGCAGCTTATTTAAAACAACCTTTGGAATTCAAAGGAATGCCGCATCCGTATAAGGTATACTTAGGACCAAAATATTACAATCAGGAAATAGAACGTAATTTAAAAAACCGCAAATTGCCTTTTCGGTTTTATCAAGAAGAAAAAAACTTGTGTAAAGTGGTAGCTGGCTATTTGGCAGCAGATAAGGTGGTTGGTTGGTACCAAGGCAGAACAGAATTTGGACCTAGGGCTTTGGGTAATAGAAGTATCTTGGCAGCGGCTTCTAATCCAGAAATGCAAACAAACTTAAATCTAAAGATAAAGTTTAGGGAAAGCTTTAGACCTTTTGCTCCTGCCGTATGTGTAGAGGATTATACTACGTATTTTGAAGCTGGTAATCCATCGCCCTATATGCTCTTTACAAGTTCTCTTAAACCCTCTTTATGTTTTAACTTAGATAGTGGTTTTCAAGATTTGTCCTTAGAAGAAAAAAGGGCAATACCCAAATCAAAATTACCCGCTATAACCCATATAGATTATTCGGCCAGGGTGCAAGCCGTAAGTAAGGAGTTTAATGCAAGGTTTTGGCAATTAATACAAGACTATAAATTACTTACCGGGATAGGAGTAATTGTAAATACCAGTTTTAATGTAAAGGATGAGCCTATTGTTAATACACCTGAAGATGCCATTGATTGTTTTTTAAAAACCAATATGGATATTCTGGTTTTAGAAAATTACGTGATAGAAAAGTAATGGAATTTATAAAAGATTTTTTTCTTTTTTTAAAAGAACGAAAGAAGTGGTGGTTATTGCCACTGGTGTTAATTTTTGCTGTTTTGGGCTTGCTAATATTTTTGACCAATGGTACTGCTATAGGCCCCTTTATATATTCTTTATTTTAATGGAAAGAGCAAAAGCGTTAGATACCCTGCTGGTCTTGGCATTAGTACCTTTACTAATCGGTTTTTGGTATAAGATAGAATGGTTATCTCTGGTAACAATAGCTTTTTTGCTCGTTGCCCTTTTATCCCATAAAGGAACAATATTTATTGCAAAAACGTGGCTATCTTTTGGCCATTACCTAGGTATACTAATGAATTTCATGATACTTTTTTTGGTGTTTTATCTTGTACTAACACCTTTAGCTATTTTGCAAAGATTGCTAAGCAAAAACCCGATTAAAAAAGAAAATGGTCACAAAGTGAGTTTTTATGTTTTACAGCAAAGGTGTATTGAAGAAAAAGATATAGAACGGCCTTGGTAATGGTTTAATCGGGCTTCATAGCCTTTAATTTTGTTTTTTTGTTTGCGTAGTAGTTTGCGGTTAAGGTATCGCTTAATCTTAGGCAAGTTTCTTCTGCCATTTTATGCACTCGCCATTGTTCTGGATATTCAAATAATAATGTTTCTACAACGGTTAGGGCATTTTTAAAATCACCTTTCTTTGTGTAAAAATGATAGGCTTGGCGCATGGCGTCTTCCCATTTTTGCTTTCCTTGGTGTATGTTCCAAGCCATACGCTCTTCAAAACTGGTAGGACTATAAAGAATTGAATTGTTTGCATCTGGTTTGGGAGTGTTCAAAGTAAATGGCCATTGTTGCTGCAACTCTTTTAGAATTATAGTTCCACGTATACTGTCAATTTTAGTGGTGGGTAAATTGCTAAAAGCTTGTGGGTAGTTTATTTTATTTTTCCAATCTCCAATTAAACGTAGTTCTTCTAGCTTGGTATAAAAAGCATCTGCCATTAAAAAATAGCCTTCTACATTTGGGTGTACATGTTCAGTTAAAAGCGATTTTCCAACCATTTTGCTTGGAGATTTAGACTCAAATAGGGCTTTAATATCTACTAAAGGAATGTTTTCTTCTTTGGAAAATTGCCTAATTATGGTATTAATAGCATCTGGGGCCCTAAAACGTAATAAATCTAATTCTTTGGCTTGATGGAAATAATGCTTGGCAGTATCTAATTGGTTTTTTTTGAAAAAATAATGTCCTAATACATATGATGCCATTGCATTATGCTGGGCTTTAGTTTTAGCAGTTGATAAATCTTTTTCGCAGAGTTTTTTGTAGTACTCAATGTTTAAGGCAGGGCTAATAAAAGGAGCAGTGTCTTTTTCATTGCTTACCAAGGTGCTTAAAATAACGGGTATGTTATGCTTTTTGTAGTAAGAAAGTATCCGGCCAAGATTTTGCTCATATTGTTGTAACCCGGCTAGGTAGGCTTTAGAACCAAGTGGTATTTGCTGTTCTTTGGCCAACACTTCCATAAGCGTGGTTTCTTTTACTGTTTTTAAGTTGTTTTGATCACGTTGGGTAATCTTTTGAAATGTATTCTCGAACAGTTGAAAAAACTTGAAATTTTTCAGTTTTAAGTAGGATCTGATTAAAAATGGGTGGTTACCTACAGAAGCCGAAGAACCAACCCCTAAAGCACCATAATATTCGTTATGGCCCGCATAAATCAAAACAAGATCTGGCTTTTGCGCAATAATTTCTGGGGTTATGTCCCACAAGGTATAGGAGTTTACCGCAGTAATTCCAGTATTAATAACCTCAATATTTTTCTCTGGGAAGGTTTTTTCTAAACGTTGCTTTAATAATCTAGGAAACGATGCGCCACGGTAAAACGGAAACCCTACGGTGGTAGATGCGCCTTGTACAAAAATTCTAAATGTGCTATCGGTTTTTTGGCTTAGAAATAAGTCTGATTGGTTGTCAGAATTAAACCCTGTGTTCTTAAAGTACTTTTTAGAAATATGTGAATTTAAGGTAAGGTACTCTATACCGTTATCTCCTTTTGTTTTATTAAAAAGGTTATAGGTTTCGCCGTACCCAATTATACGTAAAACTATTTCCAAAAGCACTATTAGTACTAAAGGTAATAGTACGGAAATAATTTTAAATACGGCAGTTTTCTTCACCTTGGATATCGCTATTAATTTGTAGTAGTGGCCTCTTTAATATTGTGTATAACATCTATCATAGGAGCAGTCCAAACCTCGGTTTCGTTAGCTTTTAGGTATTCTAATAGTTTACGGTGGGCGGGTAAAGAAACGTCCATAGCATGTTCACCGCCAACACCATGGAAAAGAAATATTAACAAAGCTTTCTTTTCTATGGCTTGTTTAACCAAGGTAATCAATTCCTCACCCGTTTCACCAACTATTGGGTAACTATCCAAATTGTAAAGGTCTATTTCATTTATGGTATGCATTTGAGGGCGTACAGCTCGTGCACCAATTACATCATCCTTTAGATATTCAATGAAGGTATTTTCACCGTTTACGGTAAAATCTCCGCAGGTATAGGCAAACGTCCGCTTCTTCTTATTATCTAATGCTTCTAGTAGGGTGTTATTGATTTTTATTTCATCTACCATACGCTCTACGGTATAGGTAGCCATATCATAATTTTTATTAACCCAGGGCCTATCTTCTTTTCCTATACAAGGGTGATAGATGGTATGATTACCCAGTTCATGACCATTCTGGACAATTTGCTTCCATTCTTTTAGTCTATTTCTAAATGCATCTGAAAAGGTAGAAACATAAAAGGTTCCTTTTAGGCCAAGTGAATCCAGTACGGGAACCGCGTGGTCTAAATGAACGTTCAATGCATCGTCATAGGTAAGCACAACCGCCGCTTTTTTACCTTGCCATGGTATTTTGTTCAATTCTATAGGATTATAATTTTGAAAAGGAGATGCTGGCAAGCCTTCTTTGTTGTACAAATTGGCTCCTTGCGGATTATCTGCCCATGCATACCGTACATATCTTGGATGTTCAATTTGTTCATGGCTAACCACAACGGTGTTGTTGACAATTTTTGCATCTGCCCATATAAACTCTTGGTCTTCTCCAGCAATCTCAAATCGATGTAAGGGTTTATCATCTATGGCAACCAAACCGCTACCTATTTGATCAAACGAAATAACGATGCTGTTCCCTACTACTTTTGTAGCACTAAATAAAGGTCCAGAGTATACTATGTCTTCCCCATAGCCTAATTTTAAGGCGCCCAGGGCTAAACGCTCACCTACATCTTTCTTGTTCAGGGGGTGAATATCGTTCCACTCTCCCAAATCAATGGCAACGGCCATCGCCGTTTTGGGTTCTGTTAGTGCTGTAAATTGTTCAAAACGTAAAGCGGCCCAGTTACTTTCTGTGGGTAAATAATCTACGTCTTGGTAATTGGCCAATTGTACAAATAGAAAAGGTGCCTCTGGAGCATTAAATTGATTGCGCATGTCTTTGATCAACGCCTTAAGATAAGTTCCGTATCCTGTTGGGTTGCCCGAGTTGGATTCTCCCTGATACCATAAAAAACCCTTAACATTCAATGCTGTAATTGGCGCAAGCATAGCATTGTATAAACTTGTGGGTTGGTTCTGAGCCCAAAAAGAATTGTAGGTAGCCGGTTTGTAGCCCTTAGGGTTTGGCGCAAAAACTTCACCTACTTTATACCTCCATTCCCCTTTTAAATCTATGCTAACCCCATTAGCGGTAAGTTCATAATTTTTATCGGGAACAAAACCTCCTTTGCCATTATAATTGGTAACCCTTATTACAATGGTATTACTTCCTTTTTTTAATACGCCTTTTGGAACGGTATACCTTCTTGGTGGGTATTGATAGGTTATGTTTCCTATTTTGGTGCCATTTACATAAACCTCGTCTGCATCTACAATACGGCCCATGAAAAATTTAACGTCAGTTTCTAACAAAGCCTCTGGTACGGTAATTTCTTTTCTAAACCAGACAACACCATCAAGATTTCTTATTCCTTGGTCTTCCCAATAGCCTGGTATATAGAAATTATACCAATCTGTTGTAGATGCCGCTGGATTATACCATTTTGGGTTTTCCAGCAGGCCCATATCTTTTAATTTTTGTTCAGTTTTGGTGCTTGGTGGCACCGTAAATTGGTTGGTATAACTGGTGTCTTTATTTTGCGAAATAGTATTTAGGTCTTCTGGAAATGTTTTGAATCCATCCTCGCTAATCCATGATTGTATGGGCGTGCCTCCTACACTTGCATTGATAATGCCGATTGGCACCTTGTATTTTTCATAAATTTTCTTTGCAAAAAAATACGAAACAGCTCCCATGGACATAATATCTCCTTCAACTGCAGGTTTCCATTGGCTTTTTGGCAAATCTTTCTCTGGTGAAATTAGATTGGTTGTCGTGGGGATAAAGAAATTTCTAATTTCATCATAAGAAGCATTGGAAACCTCTATGGGGTAACGCTCTTTTACCCGCTCCATAGGCGTTACCATATTAGATTGTCCAGAACAAACCCAAACATCGCCAAATAGAATATTTTTGAGTTCTATTTTATTTTTTCCGGTGAAGGTTATCTTGTACGGACCTCCTGCGGTTTGGGCTGGCAAAGTAATACTCCAGTCCCCAAGTTTATTAGCTGTAACTTTATAGGCCTTACCTTTGAACTTACAGGTTATTTGTTCGTTTGGTGATGCCCATCCCCATAAGGTGGTTTCAGTATTGCGTTGCAAAACCATGCCATCACTGATCAATTGTGGAAGTTTTATTTGTGCCACTAAATTGGTGGTTACCATAAATAAACCCCAGAACAATAACTTTATAAGCTTCATGGTACTTTTTTAAGTTTATTTAGTACTGTTTAATTTGTAGGCAATTCCCATTTCTAGCCCCCTTAATTCGGCAAGGCCTTTTAAGCGCCCAATCAAAGAATAACCGGGATATAATTCCGTTCCTTCAAAATTGTGCAAGAAACCATGGTCTGGGCGCATTGGTAAACGTATATCTCGTTTTTGCATTAAAAGCAATAATTCTTCCATAATTGCCTCCATGGGATTGTCACCATTTAGATGTTCAGATTCTCTAAATCGCCTGTATGCCTCATGTTTTACATTTCTCAAGTGTAAAAAATGTATGCGTTCACCATGATTTTTGATTATGCGTACCAAATCATTTTCAGGTTGCCCGCCTAATGAGCCAGTACAATAGCAAAGTCCATTTGCTTGTATGGGTACTGCAGTTAGTATTTTTTCAATATCCGCTTCCGTACAAACAATTCTAGGTAAACCCATTACAGAAAAAGGTGGGTCATCTGGGTGTATGGCCAATTGTACATCTAAATTTTCAGCAAGGGGAGCTATTTCGGATAAGAAATAGATGAGGTGCTCACGTAGTGCATTATCATCTATACCTTTGTATTCTTCTAATAAGTGCAGAATTTGTTCTGCCGTAAAATTTTCTTGGCTTCCCGGTAGGCCAAGCAGTACATTTTGAAATAGCTTTTCTTTTTCGGCTTTTGAAAGCGTTGCGCCAAAGGTTTTTGCTTCGGCTATTTTTTGGGGTGCATAACTTTGTTCCGCCCCAGGTCTTTTAAGTAAGCATACATCAAAAAAGATGAAAGCGGTTTCGTCATACATCAGGGCTTTAGAACCATCTGGATTTTTAAACGCATGTTCTGTACGTACCCAATCTAAAATGGGCATAAAATTATAGGTAACTACTTTAAGTCCACATTCTGAAAGGTTAATCAAGCTTTGCTTGTAATTTTCTATGTATGCCTTGTAGTTGCCCTTTTTTCGTTTTATGTCTTCATGTACTGGCAGGCTTTCTACAACGGACCATTCCATGCCTTCTGCGCGAATCATTTCTTGACGCTTTTTTATTTCGCTTATTTCCCAAATAGCCCCAACGGGAATTTGGTGCAGGGCCGTTACTATACCTTTAACTCCGGCTTGATGTATGTCTGCCAATTTTATTTTATCATGCGGCCCGTACCAGCGCATGGTCTGTTGCATTCTGTTCATTTATTTAATTATTTAGTGCCAATTAGGTTTTATACCGGGAGCAAAAGGAAACTTTAATGATTGGTAATAAGAAAGGTCATGAGTTGGTTTTTCCATTTCCATAGGATAGTCCATCTTAGAGAAAGTTTTAAAATAACTCATACAAGCATCTTTCCACCAGATGGCTTCTTTTAATTGTATGTTAAGGCGCATGGTAACTTCTTTATGCTGTTTGCTATTAACATAGGGTTTCATTGCTTCCCAAGTCTTAATCATACCTTTGACTTCATCTACCCCTTGCTGGTATTTAATACCAAGATTGTCCCAAAGCGTTCTGCCATTTTTTAATTTGTATTCCCATGGAACATGGTGAAACCATAGTAAATAAGCTTCTGGACAGGTTTCTATATTACCAAATTTTTTAGCCAATTCCGGCGCATATTGATCTACCGCATTGCTGCCTGTAAAAGAACGGTCAAAACCAATACCCTGATCATCTGCTTTATGGTAATATACAGGGTTCCACTCTGGTCTAGAAAGATTGGAAACCCATGGCCCGGGCCCGTAGTGATGACCCGTATCAAAAATGTGATGTAACCCTAAGGGATTCATGTAGTTTACAACTGTTTCTCGGGAGTTTAGAAGTAATTTTTTTATAGGTTCTACAAACTCTTTGTTGGTGGTAAACGTTAATTGTAGCCATTCTTCTGCTATGGTGGCCGATTCTAGATTTGGATTCCAGGCAAGACGACCAAACCCGTACAAATCTGCTTGTCCAAATAAGTGCCCCGTCCAATTAAAATCGGTGCCAATATTGGCAACACCCGCCATTCCGGTAATTTTTTTGTTGTGCAAAGAACCATCAATAACCTTGGCAACCGTAGAGCCCTCTCCCTTTTGGTATGTATCGGATTGCAATACTTCTTCAAATAACTTGGGTAAAAAAACCAAGTGGGTTGCAAACCCAAGATATTCCTTGGTTATTTGAAACTCCATCATCAATGGTGTTTTAGGCATTGCGCCAAACATAGGATGAAAGGGTTCTCTTGGTTGAAAATCTATAGCTCCATTTTTTACTTGAATCAACACATTGTCCAAATAATTGCCATCATCAGGAATAAATTCACTATACGCCTGTTTAGCCCTGTCTGTAGGATCGTGTTCTGAATATACAAAGGCGCGCCACATGACCACGCCATTATGTGGTTTTAGAATGGACGCCATCATGTTGGCGCCGTCTAAATGGGTGCGGCCGTAATTCTGTGGCCCAGGTTGGCCTTCGGAATTTGCCTTGACCAAAAAACCACCAAAATCAGGTATTAGCTTATAAATTTCAGCCGTTTTTGTTTTCCACCAGTTTATGACCTTAGGATCTAACGGGTCTGCTGTATCTAAGCCTCCTATTTCTATTGGAGCAGAAAACCTAGCCGTGAGATAAACTTTAATTCCATATGGCCTAAACACTTCTGCCAAGGCCTTTACTTTATCTAGGTATAGAGGTGTTAAAATTAGGGCATTAGAATTTACATTGGTTAATACCGTACCGTTTATGCCAATAGAGGCGTTGGCACGCGCATAATCTATATAGCGTTGATCTATAAAATCCGGTAAGGTGTGCCAATTCCAGATTGAAAAACCCGCGTAACCACGCTCTACGGAACGATCAAGGTTGTCCCAGTGGTTCAGTACTCTTAAATCTACTTGGGGGTTGTCTACTATTTCAAGGTTTTTGATGTTTTTTTGCTGCTGTAATTGTCTGATAAAATGAAAGGTACCGTATAGTAATCCACTATTTGTTTTTGCAATGATAAGGGTATGCATTTTATCTGATAGGGTTACCGCCTTAATCATAAAACCATCCTTTTCCAGTTTAGTCGTGTTTATGCTCTTTTTTAAGTCCTCAGGTAAGTTTTCTGGTTTGCTTATTACAAGAGCGTTAATGTTAGAATCAAAGGTAGATGGTTCAAAAGCTACGCCCAATAAACCTTTTAGGGCTAGAGAAAGTTCTTTTTTTATTATTGCCGTGGTTTCATCCGCATCTTGAACCACAATACTTTTTAAGTGATCACGGTACTCTTTTGCAATTGTTTGGTTTTCAATTTTATCATATTTAAGCCAAAGATCGTATCCGTTGTCTTGTGAAAAATTCCAGGAGAAGATTAAGATGGAAAGTATTAAAGTAAGATATAATTTAGGTTTCAATTTGGATTAATTTAAAGGTTTAGTATTCGGCCCGTAAAAAGTTATATAGAAAGTGTGTGTTTAAAGATAATCGTTGTTGAATCTAGTTTTGCAACCGATTGCATTTTTCAAATATTTTTATTCTAAGCTGATTTGTAATTGATTAAAAGTTTAAAAAATTTTAGTTAATTGGTCTTGTAGAAGCTCTGGCAATAACTTCAGTATTCAAAACCGAGACTTCCGTTAGTAAATCGTCTTGTTCCTTTTGTTCATGTTCCAAAATACGCTTTGCGGATATTTTACCCATTTTTAATGCAGGATGCGAGATGGTAGACAAAGCTGGTTCTACTATTTTTGAAATGGGGTCGTCATTAAAACCAATTATAGCTAAATCTTCCGGCACGGAAAATCCCATTTTTTTAGCGCATAAAATAGCACTCACAGCAGCAGTATCGTTGGCAGAAAAGATAGCATCTGGTGGTTGTTCCATCTTCAATAACTTTTTGGTTGCTTTCTCTCCCTCTTCAAAGCTTAACGTTTTAAAAGGTATTATTAGGCTTTCGTCAATAGGTAGGTTATGTTCTTTAAGTGCATCAACATAACCTTTTTTACGATCTTCATAAACGTTCCTGTGTTGCGATCCAGCAAAATGGGCAATACGTTTGCACCCACCTTGTATTAAATGTTTAGTGGCTTTATAACCTGCGGTATAATTATCTATAATTACTTTATAAGAATTATAGGTTTTAGGTACCCGGTCTACAAAAACAATAGGAATTCCTTGGTCTGTAAATTGTTTAAAATGGTCGTACAGCTCTGTTTGCATGGCCAATGATACAATTAGGCCACTTACCCTACTATCGTATAAAGTGCGTGCATTGGCAATTTCAATTTCGGCCTCATCATACGATTGAGAAATCAAAACATTATACCCCGCTTTTCTAGCGGATTCTTCTATTCCACTAATTAAAGTAGATACAAATGGTCTATTTAAATGCGGTACCAGAATGCCTATGGTCTTGCTTTTATTATTACGTAGGCCAGCTGCAAGATTGTTAGGTCTATAACCAACTTTTTCAGCAGTTTCTTTAACCAGTTTAATGGTTTTTTTGCTAATGCTTTTATGATTGTTAAGCGCTCTAGAAATGGTAGAGGGCGAATAATTTAGCGTTTTAGCTAAATCATAAATAGTAACTTCTTTTTTTACTTCCATTGCTTGTAACTACGATTTCTATAAAAAATCAGAAACCATCTATTAAAAAAAATTCAAGATAAACAAAACCTAGCATTTAAATTTATTAGGGGTCTGCGACATGCTATTTGATCAATTTGCTTTGTTCTGGCCCCAAATAACTTGTTCTTAAACCACCGGCATCTATCACAAATTTTTGAATTACCACTCCAGGATCTACCACCCATATTTTTAAGGTGTGTTTTCCTTTTTTTAGTTTTCCATGTTTAGAAACACTTTTCTTAATATGGTCTCCCACAGATTCCATCCACCATTTTGCATATTCCCAATCGGGTTTTTCTTCCCCTTTGTTTATATTTATGAGTTGTGGTTGCGCATCGTCAATAGCTATGGCAAACTTAAGGCCATCTTGTTTTTTAAAGTCTTGGTTAGGAGAAAGGTAGGCTTCTACTGTAATTTCATTTTCTTGAAATATAGTAAAATCGTAACTCACCATAGCTCCATTACTAATGGGTTCTTGCGTATCTATATCCATTGGAAATGGTACAATAGCGCTATCGGTTCTGCCAAGGTTAGGTACAATCTTCCATTGGACACCTTTATTTGATTGACTGTGGGTATAATTAGCGGCATTAATGCTAACCACGCCGTTGTTTTCTATAAAACCGTGTCCGTTTTCTAAGTACCTTATTGGAATTTTTATGGAATAGGAATGCGTTCCGTTGGTTAATTCAACTTCTCCTATTGTGTTGGTTTTTGGGGCTTTGCTCCAATCTATACTTACCCAAACTTTTTCTGAATAGGTAGTTTTGCCTCTGGTTTTGGAAAGTTGTATCCAATCTTCTTTAGCATTTAATTGGTATGCTAATTCTCCTTGACCTTTATTAACTATTTCTATATAATATTCTTGCAGGTTTATATTATCAAATAATGGTAGCGAATTACTAAAAGCCCAGTCGCCTTCAACATCTAACCAACCCCATTTGGGTGTGTCTCCGTATTCTAATAAATATCCAAGGCCTGGTTTTTCTGGTGCATGTACGTAGGATATTGCAGGCATTTTGTCTAACGGCGGATGACTCCATGAGGTATAACCAATATGTGTTTGAGACATCATATGGTTCCATTTGCCATTTAACAAATCTTCATGATAGGCTCTGGTTAGTTCTTTATCCTGGTTAAACAAGGCTCTTACCTTATCGGCATAAAAATTTGCAGCGGTAATACCTTTTTCTGCATAATAGTTGTTTTTGGCTGCCGCAACGTACATTTCGTTCAAGTTAGCGCTAAGCGCAATAGGGGAATGCACCAATTGATAAAATGCAGCTTTGTAAGATTCTGGTAAGCTTTTATAAATTGTATTGCTTTCTTTTAAAAGTTGATTATAACTTGTTACAACACGATCGGCCTCACCATAGTTTTCTAAGCTGTAGGTATCTGGTTTAAGCATTTCTGGGGTACGCCTTGCATTGTATTTGGTATAAGTGGCTAATAAACCACCAATTTTTTCGGCATATTTTTCTCCAAATTGCTGTTGCGCCCACTTTGTGTAATAGGGAGGTAGGTCTTCTGCCTTAAAAGAAGCAGCGTTCCATGCCATATCCATGTAAAAACTAATTGGAAGTTCCATGGGTTTAATATCGCCCACGTTAACCAACCACAAATCGCGAACGCCCCAGTCATAGCTAAGTTTCATCTGTTCCCAAGTACGTTCTATCTGGGTTACGTTTAGCCACCTGTACGAAACAGGTGCGCCTACATAATCAAAATGATAATAGAGGCCAAACCCTCCCTTATAATCCCTGTCTTCTTTTTTTGGAAGTATCCGTACGTTGCCCCAATTATCGTCACAGAAAAGAATCATGATATCATCAGGTACTCGCATGCCTTTATCATAATAATCCTGTACCTCTTTATAAATGGCCCAGACTTGAGGTGTTTCATTAGCAGGTTTTTGGGTAACTTCTTCAATTATTTTTCGTTGTTCATTAATTATTGTCTTCATCAGGTCAACGGCGGTTTCTGCGCTCATGGCTTCGTCTCCATCACCGCGCATGCCAACGGTAACTACGCTTTCATGGTTTCCCATGCGTTCAATTCCCCCACGCCAAAAACTATTTAAATTATCCTTATTGGTTTCATAATTCCAAGACCCTTTACCGTATTTATACCATTCTGCATGGGCTCGCATCATAGGCTCATGGTGACTGGTAGAAATTACCACGCCGTATTCATCTGCAAGCGCTGCGTTTTTGGCGTCATCATCCGCAAAAGCACTTGGAACCCACATAGCAGGCCATAGGTAATTGCCTTTGTTTCTAAGAATCAATTCAAAAACTTTATCGTAAAATTTATGATTAAAACCTCCAAAGGTATCTAAAGCCCAGTTGCGTAAGGCCGGGGCTTCGTCATTGATAAAAATACCCCTGTATTTCACATCTGGTTCTCCCTGGGTGTGCAATCCTTTTATAATGTGAAGTTCTCTATGCTTTTTCACTGGCACATCTGCCCAGTAATACCAAGGGCTAACACCAATTTGGGTGGCAAGGTCGTACAGTCCAAAAATAGTTCCACGTTTATCGCTACCTACAATTACTAAAGCCTTTTTAACATTTGGAAATGGATTTTTAACCGTGGTGATGATAAATTTTTCCCATTTTCCTTCCAAATCCGAAGCATTTAATTTCCCCGCTTGTACCAACTGGTCAATTAATGGACTTTTACCAAATGTACCAATAATAACTATTTCCTTGTCGTTAGTTTGGTCTTGCTGTAGCACAGGTTTTGTACCTGTTACTTTCTCAATATCTGTTTGTAGTTGTGCTGCTACTTTAAGTACACCTTTAAAATCTTGGCTGCTAACCAAAAGATTGGCAACTTTTCCCTTAGAAGCTAATGCAAAATGCTTGGTAGATGGTTTATGGGCAACATAGGAAATAGTATCTAAAGCCAACAGTTTGGTAGCTGTGGTTAATAGGAAAAATAGAAGAAACTTTTTTAGTTGCATAGGGGCAGATCATCAATTTTGCAAAACAGTAATCCGTTAAAACCAGCTCTACCGCGTTCTCTCGGATTTTGCTTTTAGTTGTTGAATGTGAAATAATTAGAGGTTATTGAAACGAATATAAAAATAAATAACACAATCGATTGCGTAAATGATAATATTAGAACGAAAATTTTATTATAATTTTCGCTGCACATGGAATTTTTGTCAAATAAGGCATCAATAAGAACTCTTGAAAGAAGTTCTAAATTGGGTTGGCGTACAGCCTTTTAGGAGCTTAAATTTTCTGTTGAAATTGGCGACATTGGTAAAACCGCATTGTTCTGCTATAAAGGAAACTGGTTGTTCTGGATTATTTGCTAGTATTTTACAAGCTTTATCTATTCTTATTTCTATTAAAAACTGGATAAAAGTCTTGTTAGTCCGTTTTTTAAAATACCTACAAAAAGCGTTTTTACTCATGTTGGCAAGGTTGGCTATCGTATCTAACATTATTGGATTGTGATAATTGCTCATAGCATAATCAAAAACACGGTTCATGCGTTTCCCCTCATTTTCAGAATAATTTTTTGGATATACAAAAGAGGAAAGTGGCTTGGTATCACTTTGGGCAATTAAACTTATTACTAGTAACAAGGTAGCTAAGCGCTCAACCGTATTTTGGCTGCCTAGGTTAGTAACATATTCTTTGATGCTGGTAGTTTGGTTTACTACCTGCATGCCAAAGATGGTCTTATCAAAAAAGGTTTTGGCCGGTGTTAAGTCTGGAAGGGAAAAAAAAGTTTCTCCAAAGGCGTTTTTGTCGAAGAATAGGGTGTGCATTTCTGAAAGTTCTTTGGTAGAGGTATCGCTTTTAAATGCATGGGGCAAATAACTTCCAATTACAAATACATCACCATTCTTAAAATGGCTTAGGGTATCACCTACCAAAAGCATTCCACTACCTTCTTTAATATAACTTATTTGTATTTCGGCATGTTGGTGTAGTTGGTCGTAGAACACCTGTTCTTTATCTACTTGATAAATAACGGCCTCATTCTGTGGCTTGGGTATTTTAAAAGGTAATACTTTCAAAGCATACTATGTTTAAATTAAATTACTCGTAATTTAATTTTAATTGTTGATAAAGGGTAATATAGTATCAAATGTAGCTAATAATTATACCTGCTTCTTGTCTTTGCGCTTCTAATTTTGAGGAAAGCTTTATATATGTTAGAATGGAAAGGCGTAATGCCTGCGGTTACCACCAAGTTTACCGCAGAAGACGAATTAGATCTGGAATTATTTAATAAAAATATTACGGCACAAATAACTGCAGGCGTACATGGTATTATATTAGGAGGTACCCTAGGAGAGGCGAGCACCTTAACCAAACCTGAAAAGGAATTGTTATTAAAAAATACCCTAAATACGGTAGCTGGTAAGGTGCCCGTACTATTAAATATTGCCGAACAGACCACAAAAGATGCCATTGCAGCGGCACAAAATGCGGAGAAAAATGGTGCTGCAGGTTTAATGCTCTTACCGCCTATGCGGTATAAGGCTACTGATTTTGAAACGGTTACCTATTTTAAGGCCATTGCCAATAGTACTAGCTTACCTATAATGATTTATAACAATCCGGTAGATTATAAAATCATGGTTACCTTGGAGATGTTTGAAGATTTACAATCTTGTGAAAACATACAGGCTATCAAGGAATCTACCAGAGATATTACCAACATCATAAGAATAAAAAATAGGTTTGGAGACCGGTATAAAGTATTTACGGGAGTGGATACCTTGGGTATGGAAAGTTTGGCCATTGGAGCAGATGGTTGGGTAGCAGGTTTGGTATGTGCGTACCCCGCGGAGACCGTTGCAATTTATGAGTTGGTTAAAGCAGGTAAATTATCAGAGGCCTTAACAATTTATAAGTGGTTTATGCCTTTGTTGGAGTTAGATATAAGTCCGCAATTGGTGCAAAATATTAAATTGGCAGAACTAGCAACAGGTATTGGCTCAGAATATGTTAGGGCACCCAGATTGCCTTTGCAAGGAAAAGAAAGAGAGCGAGTGCAAGCGATTATTGCAAAAGCTATGGAAAATAGGCCAATGCTATTTAATTACAAAAGCTTATAATCTATGTTAACTGGTAAAAATAGTATTGGGTGGGAGTACTCCAATAAGGGTGAAGAAACCTTTAAAACTACTACTGCGGTAACCAATACAGAAAATGAAACTGATTTCTTTACGGCAACCGTTGATGAGATAGACAATGCCTGTAAACTGGCAGATAAAGCTTTTAGATCGTACCGAAACAAAACAGGAAATGAACGTGCCGAGTTTCTTTTGGCCATTGCGGAACAAATAGAAAGTTTGGGAGATGAGTTAATTAATATGTATTGTAAAGAATCTGGTTTACCAGAGGGCAGGGCAAAAGGTGAAAGAGGTAGAACAATAGGACAACTAAAACAATTTGCAGCACTGATTAAGCAAGAAGACTGGAAACAGGTTGTTAAAGATGCCGCAGAACCAGATAGAACTCCGTTTCCAAAAGCAGCACATATTCGTTCTGTTCTTCCTATAGGTCCAGTGGCAGTATTTGGAGCCAGTAATTTTCCGTTGGCATTTTCAACTGCCGGAGGGGATACCGCTAGTGCGTTGGCAGCAGGTTGTCCGGTGGTTTTAAAAGCTCACCCTTTACATGCAGGTACTTCAGAAATGGTAAGTAGGGCTATTGTAAAAGCTGCCCAGGAAACAGCAATGCCAGAAGGCGTATTTTCTAGTATTAATGGTGGTAAAGAAGTTGGCGTCCATTTGGTTCAACATACACAGATTAAAGCCGTAGGTTTTACCGGTAGCTATAAAGGAGGCAAGGCTTTGTTAAACTTGGCTAACCAAAGAAAAGAGCCTATACCCGTTTTTGCAGAAATGGGAAGTATAAATCCGGTGGTAATAAGTGCTGATGCAGCAGCAAAGCGTACCCATGAATTGGCGGCAAGCCTAGCACAATCTATTAGTTTGGGTGCTGGGCAGTTTTGTACCAATCCTGGCTTGCTTTTAATGATAGCTAGCGACGCTACAGAGCTATTTATGAAAGCCTTAACCGATAAAATAGTAGCCACCGCGCCACAGACTATGTTACACAATAGTATTAAACAAACCTATGAAGCTAACGTAGGTTCGGTACTTGCACAAAAAGGGGTTGTCCTCATGGGAAAATCCGGGAATCATATGGGGTTAAATGATGCGGGTAGCTACTTGGCTAGGATCTCTGGAACCGATTTTATCCGTAATCCAAAAACGCAACAAGAGGTATTTGGTCCGTTTTCTTTAGCAGTAGTTTGTAAAAATGAAGATCAATTGCATGAGGTAATTGAAAACCTAGAAGGACAACTCACGGCAACTGTAATTGTAGAACCTAATGATACTTTACATCTGAATAAATTAGTGGATGCTTTGTCCTATAAAGTGGGTAGAATCATCTATAACGGTGTGCCAACTGGTGTAGAGGTCTGTAACGCTATGCAGCATGGAGGGCCATACCCCGCCACTACAGATGCCAGGTTTACTTCTGTGGGTACGGCGGCAATTTATAGATGGGTACGCCCTATTTGCTACCAGTCTTTTCCAGAGCATCTAGTGCCAAAATAGTATTTTTAGTTGATCTAATTTTCTTTGAACGCAATGGCTAGAAAAACATTTTTTTGTGTGGATGCCCATACCTGTGGCAATCCCGTACGTTTGGTTGCTGGTGGCGGCCCAAATTTGGTGGGAAAGAACATGAGCGAGAAAAGGCAACATTTTCTGCGGGAGTTCGATTGGATTCGAAGAGGGCTCATGTTTGAGCCACGAGGTCATGATATGATGAGTGGTAGTATTCTATTTCCTCCGCACGACCCAGATAATGATTTTTCCATTTTATTCATAGAAACATCAGGTTGTTTGCCCATGTGCGGACATGGAACAATTGGCACGGTAACTATAGCACTGGAAGAAGGTCTCATAACGCCCAAAATACCGGGTCTAATTAAAATGGAGGCACCTGCCGGATTGGTAACCATAGCCTACCAACAAACCGGGAAGAAGGTAGATTGGGTTAAGATAACCAACGTTAAATCTTACTTAGCGGCTTCAGACTTAACCATAGAATGCCCAGAACTGGGATTGTTAACGTTTGATGTGGCTTATGGGGGTAATTTTTACGCAATTATAGATCCACAAACCAATTTTAGTGGTGTACATAATTTTACGGCCAATAAAATTGTACAACTCTCTTTGATTCTTAGAAATCGTATTAATAAAAAATACCCAAACACCTTTGTGCATCCAGAAGACCCCACCATAGCAGGGGTTAGCCACATGCTTTGGACGGGAGAGCCACTAGATGCTAAGTCTTCTGGTAGAAATGCAGTTTTTTACGGGGATAAGGCCATTGACCGCTCACCTTGTGGCACGGGAACGTCAGCACGTATGGCTCAGTTACATGCCAAAGGTAAATTAGGCTTGGGAGAAACCTTTGTTCATGAAAGTTTTATAGGGAGTACTTTTATAGGACGTGTAGAGGCTACAACAACCATAGGTGTATATGAGGCCATTGTACCAAGCATTCAAGGCTGGGCACAAGTAACGGGTTATAACAATATTATTATAGATGATGATGACCCCTACGCGCATGGTTTTCAGGTTTTATAATTAGGTGAGTTATGGCGAAAGTGGTTGTTATTGGTGGTGGAATAATTGGGTTGTGTTCTGCCTATTATTTGGCTAAAGATGGGCATGAAGTGACCATCTTGGATCAACAGGAAAAAGGTGAAGGAGCTTCTTACATTAATGCTGGCTACATAACGCCCAGTCATTTTATGCCTTTGGCCGCTCCAGTTGTAGTAGCTCAGGGGTTAAAATGGATGTTTAATAAGACGAGTCCACTTTACATAAAGCCACGTTGGGATATTGATTTTTTTAAATGGGCGCTATACTTTAAAAGTTTTGCCACAAAAAAGCATGTAACCAACTCCATACCGTTATTATTGGATTTGAACTTGCGTAGCCAACAATTGTATGAGCAGCTTTGGGTAGACACGGGTCTCAACTTTCATTATGAAAATAAGGGGGTGCTTATGGTATGCAAAACAAAAAAACATTTTATACATGAAAAGGAGTTAGCAAAAAATGCTACAGATTTGGGACTTAACGTAACAGTGCATTCCAACGAAGATTTACTTAGGTTGCAACCAGCATTAGCGCCAGAGCTTGTTGGTGGTGTACATTATGCTTGTGATTCTCATATGACGCCCCAAAACTTTATACGGCAATTAAAAGAATATTTATTGCAGGCAGGCGTAACTATAAAATGGCAGCAACAGGTTATAGGTTTTGAAAAAGAAAATGGTAGACTACAACAAGTACTAACCAAAAAGGCTCAATTTGTAGCAGATCAAGTGGTTCTTGCTACAGGTAGTTACACAGGTGGGTTGGCAAAACAATTAGGTTTACAAATTCCCATACAGGGTGGTAAAGGGTATAGTATGGATGTGTTTAGGAAATCAAATATTACCATACCTGCCATTTTAGTAGAGTCTAGGGTTGCTATAACACCCATGGATGGTTTTACCCGGTTTGCAGGTACTATGGAATTTTCTGGAAACAACAATGCATTAAATAAAGCCAGAATAGCCACCATAGCCCATGCAGCCAACACCTATTATCCAGAAGTACAAATACATAAAGAAGAATTAAAAAAAGCGAAATCAGGTTTGCGCCCGGTTTCACCAGATGGCATTCCTTTAATTGGCCATACTAAAAAGTATAAAAACTTAAATATAGCTACTGGCCATGCCATGATGGGGTGGAGTCTGGGTCCAATAACAGGTAAATTAATTGCAGAAAATATATCTGGTAGAAATAATTATACTTGGGCAAAACAACTTTCCCCAGATAGGTTTGCATAGGGTTATTTTAATAATTGGTAAGTATGTAGTTGTATTACTTTTTTGGTGGCTTGCAATTTTTACAAAATGCGGCTAGGTTGTTTATCTCCTCTTTTATTTTTTGGTGTTCTTCTAATAGTAGCTCTTCCTTTTTGCCAAATTCCGTTTCCGAGTATACTCGTGAACTCAATTGGTTCCGTTCAGAAATGATTTTATTATAGTAGGGCATAAAAAAGTCTCCTTTAGAAAAGGTTTTTTTATTCTCATAAAGGGCCTTTCTTATTTTACGGGCATACAATTCTGATAAGTCAAAATCAAAATTGGCCAAATTTAATAGCTGTTGGGCTTGTTCTTCATTTTGTGCCATAAGCACTGCAGATTTAGAATCTTGGACACAAGAGACCTTACTATTAAAATTTTTTGTGAACATAAATGCTAGATTGCTCATTTGAAAAGCCAACTCTATATTAACTCCAGTTTGCAGATATAAACTTTTCACCTCTTTGCTTACTTGCGTAGCATTAGATTTAAAGTCTGTAATAGTAAAGTTATGGTTTGGCCGCCACTCTTTTAACTCTTCTTGCGCAAAGAGGGGCGTTACAATTAAATAACTAGCCAGTATAATGGCATTTTTAATACTTAACATATAAAAGCTATTTAAGAAATCTAAGATAGAATATATGAGAATGCAAGTTTCATAATGCTTATTTAAAGTTTAGGTTACTATATAAATAAAACGATGGCTTAATTTGGACATCTGTTTAAAAGTAATAGAACAGTTACCCTAATTAGTGAGAAAACCCAATGCAAGGCATTGGGTTTCTTTTTTGATACCATTTTTGCATTAAACTATACCATTTTAACCTAGAACTATGCAAAATTACCGTTTACAATTAATTAACATTAGCAGTGGGGTAATATAGCATAGATATTGGCAAATTTTGTGGTAGAGTAGCATAGGATAACCGGCGTATGTTTGCAGTGTAAGATTTTTACAACTCATAAAACGAAGTAGTTATGAAAGCAATCTTGAAAAACACCGTAGTAGCCACATTATTATTTGCAACAGTTGCAGTAATGGCAAACGGACCAGAAAAAACTTTTGGTAAAAAAGTTAACGAGGTAGAAAAGAACTTAATAGCTGTAAAGCTAGACCCAACTTTTAAGAGAAAAGGAGACAAATTATTGGTTAACCTTTTAAACTTGGAACAAAAGGATGTTATGATCAAAATTTATGACAACCAGGGTAGGGTAGTATATAAAGAATTATTGGAAGGTAAGTTGGTAATTGAAAAGGCATTCAATTTTGAAAATGCTTTTGAGAATGACTATACAGTAGTTGTTACAGAGAACGACAAAACTTTCAAAGAAACTGTAGCGGTAAAATAGGCTACAGTTCTGCACAGAGCAGTTTAGTTTTTAGTTAATTTATTCAGTTTGTGGAAACCCCGGTAGCAGTGCCGGGGTTTTTTAGTGTGTATAGGTCTTATTTCAAATCAATAAGATAGACTTATATAAACCATTCTCCTTAAAAGTTTTTTTCTCCACTTTTTTACTTAGCAGTTTGCTATTCGTGTATAGCTAAAAGATATCTCTCTTTACATTAGCAGTTTTACTCTTATACGTACATCACATCCCAATCTTATCAGCGTTACACTTGTTCTAGTATATACTTTAAGCAATTTTCTTATTCTAAGAATTGTTCAGTTCTATAACTTCTTTCTCTTTTCAAGTTCGTCCACAAATACATTCGGTTTTCACATAGTCTTGATTTGAATTGTGGTTATCCTAATAGATGGTGTTGTTTTTTAATAAAATGACTATTCAGGATAGTGCAGGATGCGGATTTAACAAAACCTTAATACTATTGATGAACTTGAATATTTAACGCCAACCTAAAGGCTGACTAAACACTTAAAAATTATGAAAGACAATTATGGAAAAATCTTACGTAAGGCATTCTTCATTTGCCTTATGATTTTTTCGTTGGGCGCAAATGCCCAAGGTAAGATTATTAACGGTACGGTTACAGCTGCTAATGGAGACCCAATACCGGGAGCAAACATTATTCAGAAAGGTACCGCAAATGGGGTAGTTTCAGATTTTGATGGTAATTATTCCATTCAATTACGGGAAGGAAGTGACATACTTGTCTTTTCTTTCATCGGATTTAAGACTTCAGAAGTAAAGGTGGATAATAAAAGCACGATAAATGTTGTGCTAGAAGAAGATTCGCAACAATTAGATGAAGTAATTATTGTAGGTTATGGTTCACAGAAAAAATCAGATGTAACCGGCGCATTGGTAAGGGTAGATGCAGAAGATGTAAATTCCAGACCAGTGAATAACGCTTTAGAAGCGGTACAAGGTAAAGCCGCGGGTGTAGACATTACCACTAATGAAAGACCAGGTGAGGTTGGATCAATTACTGTAAGGGGTGTACGTTCTTTAACCGCATCAAACTCGCCACTTTATGTTTTGGACGGTATTCCATTAATTTCAGGAGGTATCAACAATATAAATCCAGCAGATATTGAGTCTATTGATGTTTTAAAAGATGCATCTGCCACAGCTATTTTTGGGTCGCGTGGTGCTAACGGTGTGGTAATTATTACTACAAAAAGAGGTAAGGAAGGTAGAATGACGATCAACCTAAATAGCTCGGTTCAACTACAATCTATAAATGAATTGGCACCTATGTTCAATGCCAGTGAGTTTGTAGATTACAGGAGATGGGCATACTATTATACCAATCCAGAAATTTACCCAAGAGGGGACCAGCCTACCTTGGCAAATGACGAAACAATTTTTGCCGGTGACGATGTGGCCTTTAGCAATATTAGAAGAGGCTGGGAGAGCGGTAGTTGGGACCCAACTAAACTTACTACCACAGATTTTACGGACTTTATTACGCAAACTAGTGTAACTACCCAAAATACACTTAGTGTTAGTGGTGGTACAGAGAAAATGAAGGCTTACGGTTCTTTTGGTGTAATAAATAACGAAGGTGCTGTTAAAGGGCAAAGTTTTAAAAGATATAACGCGGTAGCCAGTGTAGATCTTACTCCAAAGAAATGGTTTTCTTTTGGGGGTACCATAAATACTTCTTATGGCGTACAAGAGTTTGGACAATCTGGTGCTGGTAATAGTGCGGTTTCTGCTAGTGGCGACTTATACAGCAGTGCAAGAGGTATTTTTCAATATGCCTTGCCTTTTGATGAGGAAGGTAATAGAGTAGAATTTCCTGGTGGGGATATAGCGGTAAAAACAGTAATTGACGAGGAAAAATTTTCTCAAGATCAACGGGTAACCCTAAGAGCTTTTGGTAGTTTATATGCGCAATTGGATTTTGGTGAAATATTGCCTGCTCTAAAAGGTTTAAAATTTAGAACAAATTTTGGTCCAGATATAGAAACATTCCGTAGGGGTATCTTTTTGGATGGGCAATCGGTAATTAGAACCGGATCTAGCTTTGCGTCTTTAGAGAAAAGACAAAGATTGTCTTACACCTTAGATAATCTTCTGCTATACGATAGAAATTTTGGTGATCACACCTTGGGTGTAACCTTATTGCAGAGTCAAACAGAATTTGACCAAGAAAGCAGTTATATGGCAGCGGAGAACATACCGTTTGCTGATCAAAAATGGAATGCTTTAAACAATTCTAACGTTACATTGGCAAATTACGATTCTAACATAAGCGAAAGGCAATTATTGTCTTACATGGCACGTGTAAACTATAGTTATGCAGATAAATACCTACTTACGGTATCCGGTAGGTATGATGGGGCTTCCCAGTTGGCAGATGGCAATAAGTGGGATTTCTTCCCTAGTGCTTCTTTTGGCTGGCGTTTGGATAAAGAGCGTTTTTTAGAAAATTCTAGTTGGATCAATCAATTAAAGCTACGTTTAGGTGTTGGTGTTGTGGGTAACTCTGCGGTAGATGCTTACTCAACCAAAGGTGGTCTAGGCTCTTTATTTTATGCAGTGGGCTCTTCTCAAGAAGCAGCTGTTTTAAATTCAAGTACATTGGCCAACCAAAACTTAGGTTGGGAAAAAACTACACAGTATAACCTAGGTTTAGATTTTTACCTGTTAAACGGTAGAGTTTCTGGTAGTCTAGATGTATACAAATCAGAAACCAATGATCTTTTGTTAGAGAGAAGCATACCTACGATTACCGGTTTTCGTAACACCTTTGACAATATAGGTAAAACCAAATCTAGTGGTATTGAACTAACTTTAAATACCGTAAACGTAAGAACAGCTGATTTTGAGTGGTCAACAGATTTTAATGGGTCTTACCAAACCAATGAGATCGTAGAAGTTGCTAATGGCACGGAAGACGATATCAATAATGGCTGGTTTATTGGAGAATCTCAAGATGTAATTTATGGTTATGAAAGCAATGGAATTTGGCAAGAAGAAGATGCGGCAGAAATAGCCTTGTTCAATGCAAACGGTCAAAATTTTACTCCGGGTAATGCTAGGCCAGTGGATCAAAACGGAGATGGTATCATTGATCCAGATAATGATCGTGTGGTTATTGGAAGCGAGATTCCAAAATATATTGCAGGTATTACCAATACCTTTTCTTACAAAGGTGTAGAATTATCCGTTTTCTTGTATGGTAGATTCGATTATCTCTTTAATACTGGGGGCGAAGGTCTTGGTGGAAGATATAATCAAAGAAGGGTAGATTATTATACGCCAATTAATACGGATGCGGAATATCAAAGACCAATATTTACCCAAGGTACTGGGGATAACTTCGCAGGAACATTGGGCTACCGAAGTGGGTCTTTCCTTAAAGTTAGAAACATTTCTTTAGGATATGTTTTTCCATCAAAAATAACTGAAAGTCTAGGCCTTACTAACCTAAGAATTTATGCTCAGGCATCCAACCCAGGGATGATCTTCTCAAAAGTAGATTGGATAGATTTGGATATCCGTAGGTCTAACCCACTAAGAGGTATAACCACAGGTATCAATGTTGAATTTTAAGCTATGAAACTAAATAAATTAACGAAAATGAAAAACAAGGAGAAATACTTTATAAGGCTGTTCACGGCTTTTGTATTCATTGCTAGTTTGCTTACGTCATGTACAAAAGATACTTTTTTAGATGAAGAGTTAAAAACGCAACGAAATAACGACTTTTTTGAAACCGAAGATGGTGTTTTGCAGTTAGCGGTTGGTGCTTACCAAAGATCTCTAGCAGCCATGTTTGGTAACGAGGAACAATTTGCTACCACCAACTATGGTACGGATGAATTTCATGTTGGTGGTGATGCTACCAATAGCTCTTGGAACAATTATGATGCTAGCTTTGGCCCTATAGTACAAACTACTAGAACAACATCAGATATTCCTTGGGATAGATACTATGTTGCTATTGGTATGACCAATCAACTCATATCGTCTGCTACAAATATAGAATCTACAAATCCTGCGGTAAAGAGAACCGCACTTGGAGAAGGTTACTTTTTAAGGGCGTACAATTACCTTAAGCTGGTTAGGCAATATGGTGGTGTACCCTTAAAGCTAGAGCCGAGTTCTACTGTTGAGTTAGAATTTACAAGAGCTTCTGCCGAAGAAGTTTTGGCACAAGTAATATCAGATTTAACTCAAGCGTATGACTTGTTGGATAACTCTGCTCAAGCGCCGGTAAAAATAACAAGAGATGCCGTGGCACATTATTTAGCCAAGGCATATTTAACCAGAGCCAGTGAAATCAATGATTCTTGGAATTCGGGCACCAAAGATGCAGATTTGCAACGTGTTGTAGATTTGTGTGATGAGGTAATAGCCAACCATCCGTTAGCGCCTAATTTTCAGGATATTTGGGCTTATACAGAGCCAGATGGGGCAAATGAATTTTTGCCTGAACTAATATTATCTGCTCAGTTTAGCAAGGCAACCCATGCAGCGTATAGTAACTTTCATCATGTTGCTTTTACGGCTCGTTACGATGATTTACCAATGATGAGACGTGATTTAACCGGAATGAGACCGTACAGTCGTTTGGCACCTACTTATTTTGCCTATGATGCTTATGACAAAATTAACGATTCTCGTTTTTGGAAAACGTTTAGAACAAAGCATAGGGTAAATAGAGGAGGTACTTTTGATGATGGTACCTTTGGACCGGTAGAATACGTTCCGGGTGTCGATTTAGGTATCCTCTATATAATAAACTCCCCAGAGGATGATCGTTTTGAATTTACCAAGAACAATAACAATCCAGATATTCTTTACAACGGTAAAACCATTCCACATGTTTATGTAGCGCATGCTGCGGACGGCGTTTCTTTGCTGGCGGAACCTAGATTCCCATCCTTATCCAAACATTTTGATTCCGCCAGAAACTCTATAAATGATAACAGGGGAATGCGAGATGAAATATTGGCGCGATCCGCAGAAACCTATTTAATGGCAGCAGAAGCCCATATAAGAA
Organism: Croceivirga radicis; assembly: GCF_002072105.2. Lineage (GTDB taxonomy): Bacteria > Bacteroidota > Bacteroidia > Flavobacteriales > Flavobacteriaceae > Croceivirga > Croceivirga radicis. The sequence continues at coordinate 124,942 of NZ_MTBC01000010.1, read as the reverse complement.
TGGGCACTTACGCACAGGCATTGGCTTACATTAATGAGGTAAGAATGCGTGCGGCATACCAAGATGGGGAAGACCGTTCTTATTACACAGATGGGGCGGAGGCATATCCAACCTCAGATTTTTCACAGCCGTTTGAACACAACTCATATATGAACGAAAATTCATATTATGAATCCAATAATATCCCAGTTACTACTGCTGCCACTGATTTAATGGTAACAAGTATTAGCGATTTGCCAGAAGAAGATGAGGCTATCATAGCAAAATTGGGTTATGCTAGTGATTATGATCGTATGTTATGTTTTCTATTAAACGAAAGGTCTAGAGAATTAATGGGCGAGTGGCACCGATGGGAAGATTTAAGTAGAACCTTAACTTTGGTAGAAAGAACCAGGGCTTACAATCCAGGTGCGGCTCCTTTTATTCAAGACTACCATGTTTTAAGACCCATACCGCAAACTTTTCTCGATGGTGTGTATAGTAGTGAGGGGGCTCCTTTAACTCCGGAACAAAAAGACAATATTCAGAATCCAGGATATTAAACTGTATAATAATAAGTTAGTTTAGTTTCAATATTTAAGGTCTCAACAATATATTCGTTGGGGCCTTAATTTGTTATTTGGCAACGCATTGGCTTTGTGTGTTCAATTTATGGGACAATTAATTATTAGAAAATTATTGCGGCTAGAATTAAAATTAGATATGTGTAACAAATTATTTAATGCTTTTTTGCTAATACTTTTTTTAACCGGTGTGTACGCTTGCTCCAGTGATAACGAAACTGGTTTCAAGATTTACGATGGTAATAAAGTGGTGCCTATCTATATAGATGAAAATACCACTGATTTAATAAAATGGGCAGCAGAGGAATTGGCCACGGATATTGAAGGCCTCACGGGTACAAAACCAGAAGTAAAGTTTACTAGCAGTAATAATAGTAGTGGTATTTACATTGGAACGTTTAAGGACCATTTGAATTTGCCAACGGATTTTAAATTTTCACTACACGAGGAAAAGGAAGCCTTTTCGCTCAAAAATCATAAAAATAGCTTGTATATAATTGGTAGCGATGTACGTGGAACTGTTTATGGGGTTTTTGAAGTGGCAGAACGTCTGGGGATTTCTCCATTCAAATGGTGGGCAGATGTTGAACCAATTAAACAAGAGAGTCTTGGTTTAAATTTACCTCTAGATGGCGTTACAGAGCATCCATCCGTTGCTTATCGGGGAATTTTTTTAAACGATGAAGATTGGGGTTTACAACCTTGGGCAGCCAAAACTTTTGAACCAGAAACTGGAGATATTGGCCCAAGAACCTATGAAAGAATTTTTCAACTTTTATTGCGCTTAAAAGCCAATACCATATGGCCGGCAATGCACCCATGTACCCAAGGCTTTTTTACGGTAGATGGCAACAAAGAAATGGCACAAAAATACCATATGGTCATTGGTACATCGCATGCAGAACCCATGCTTAGAAATAACGTATCTGAATGGAAGCAAGACCATAGTAAATATAATTATACCACCAATAAACAAGATATAAATGCATATTGGCAGTCTAGATTGGATCAATTGAAGCAAGGAGATAACCAAGCCATTTTTACCTTGGGTATGCGGGGCATCCATGACAGCGGCATGCAAGGCATAAAAGATAGAGAGGAAGGCATAACATTGTTACAAGATATAGTAGATAACCAACGAACCATGCTTGCAAGCACTTTTGAAAAACCTATAAAAAATATACCACAGGTTTTTATTCCCTACAAAGAGGTATTGGAGCTGTATGATGCAGGTATGGATATTCCGGAAGATGTAACCCTTATGTGGACAGATGATAATTACGGTTACGTTAGGCGATTAAGTACTGAAAAAGATCAACAGCGTCCAGGTGGTAGTGGTGTATATTATCATCTAAGTTATTGGGGTAGACCACATGATTACCTTTGGCTTAGTACTGCCCAACCGGGTCTTATTTGGTATGAAATGACCAAGGCGTATGCCAATGGCGCAAAAAGGATATGGATAGCAAATGTTGGAGATATTAAACCTGCAGAATACAACACGGAGTTTTTCTTGGATTTGGCATGGGATATAAATATTCTAGACCAGAATACAATACCCAACCACCTAAAAGAATGGGCTGCACGGGAGTTTGGTGCTGAATTGGCCAACGATATTTCAAAATTAATGAACGAATATTACCGATTGGCGTTTTTACGGAAACCAGAATACATGGGTTGGGGCCAAACCGAACCTACCACCCAAAACAACGTTTCGGACTTTACGGTTACGGAAATGCGCAGAAGAATGGAGGCTTACAACAAGCAAATTAAAATGGTAGACCAACTAACCAAGCAGATACCCAAAGAACGCTTGGCGGCATGGTTTCAATTGGTAGTATATCCCGTAAAAGGTGCTGCTTACATGAATCATAAATTTTTATGTTTGAATTTAGCTGCAAAGACAAATGAAAAAGCTGTAAAAGTAGAATACGTTAAGCAAGCTGAACTTGCGTTTGCGCAAATTGAAGCGCTAACTACACATTACAATACGGCATTAAAGGATGGTAAGTGGAACCATATGATGTCTATGAAACCGCGAAATTTACCTGTTTTTCATGCGCCTACAGCAGATTTGCTGCAAAAAAATGATGAACAAACGGATAGTCTAGTTATTGAAGCGAACAAAATTGCGATAAGTGCAAGTGATTTTGAAACTAGTAACGGAACAAAAGAGTTTCAATGGAAAACAGTAAATGGATTGGGTTATAGCAATGCGGCTGTTACCTTGTTTCCACTTAGGGCCAAAACTTTTGATGAAAATAATCCATGGTTAAATTATGAATTTCAAGTAAAGGAACCTGGAGATTATGAAGTACAACTTAGGGTGCTACCCACACATTCCAATAATTTTGACCATAAAGTTGGATTAGCGGTAAACAATAATTCTAAAACCTGGTTTTCCGTAAATACCAAAGGTAGGAGTAAAGTTTGGAAAGAGAATGTGTTGCGCAATGCTGCTATTGTAAAATTACCAGTTCAATTAAATAAGGCAGGAACACACCAACTTCAAATTGCGGTTAACCAAACGGGTATTGTATTAGACCAGATTGCGATTTATAAATTGGGAGCTCCTTCGTTTTATGAAATTCCTTTAAAAGCTAACAAGCAATAAATATAAACTTGGTGTAGGTTTAAACAAGCCATCTGGTACTTAAAAATAAATGTGCATTCGCAGTTAAAAGATATTTTAATTAGGACTTATAGTGAAAAACGAATTTATTGGTATTTAATATACAATTTGGTTCTTATTTTGTTATTGACAATCAAATGCTTACCATTTGTATAGTTCTAGGTACGTGCCTTGTTGTTAATCCTTAGTTTAGAACGTACACTTATTTTAAAAATGGGTGTTACCACTAAAATGCTAACCCATGGAAATTTTAGATGCCGTACTAAACATAAATCCCAACTACTTAATAATAGGTCTATTGGCGCTTTTTTTTACGCTGGAACAGATTGCTAAAACGCCATTTGTTTTTAAAAGCCGAGGCATGCATTTAGCACAAAATATACTCTTTCAACTTGTATTAACGGTACTAAACCTCTTTTTTGTTGCATTACAAGTATACTGTATAGAATGGCTCAATGCCCATAAGATTGGTTTGCTATACTTGGTAGAAATACCATTTTGGGCTAAATTGTTTTTGAGCGTTGTGCTTTATGATTTAACTACTTATTGGATACATAGGGCATCCCATAAAGTACCGGTATTGTGGCGTTTGCACAGGGTACACCATAGTGATACTACCATGGATTCTTCCACAACGTTTCGGTTTCATCCTTTAGAACTTATTTTAATTTATCAGACCGGTAATATACTTACCGCATTAATTTTTGGAACAGATGTTATGGCAATGGCCGTGTATTATTTGTTTCTTTATGTGTTCTTTTTCTTAGAGCATTCCAACCTAAATTATCCTAGTTGGCTAAACAATAGTTTAGGCTTAATTTTTGTGATGCCAGATCATCATAGGGTGCACCATCACCAAGAGCAGTATTACACCGATTCTAATTTTGCGGATATTTTTATTATTTGGGACAGAATTTTTGGAACCTATAAGTTAATACCTGTAGCTGATATTAGGTATGGTCTAAAGGAGTTCGAATCCGAAAAAAAACAATCTTTTTTGTATTTGATGAAGAGCCCTTTTATACATGTGGAGTCTGAAACAGAAAAACCCATTGAGGAAAATAGAAACCAAGACAGCTAATTCAATACAAGCCTTTTAATTGCGTATAGGGATAAAGTTAGTTGGCAAAACCGACTATTTTAGACGTAAAAAGACCATGGATAAGAAGCACGAGTACTACATGCAATTGGCCATTGATTTGGCAAAAAAAGGAAAAGAAGATCCAAATGGTGGAGCCTTTGGGGCCGTTATTGTAAAAGAAGATAAAATTTTAGTGGCCGTGCATAATGGTGTAAAGAAAGAAGGAGATATTACACAACATGCAGAACTTTACGCAATTCAGTTAGCTTCTAAAAAAATTGGGAAGGAAAACTTAAACCAATGCACTTTATATACAAGTTGCGAACCCTGTTTAATGTGTTTGGGGGCGTGTTATTGGGCCAATTTTAAAGCAATATATTTTGGAGCTTCGGCCGCAGATGCCAAAGAATATGGTTACGTATACTCAGATGTCTATTATCAGATGGATGTTAAAAAACGCCACCAAGAGTTTAATATGATTCAGTTAATGGCAGAAGAAGCCATAAAAGTTTGGCAATAAAAAATCCCGCGTAATGCGGGATTCAAAGTAAGATTCAACGCAGTTTAATATTTTAAACTGTTTAAAAAGTCGTTTACTTTTTCTTTGCTTTCACCTGTTTTCTTTTGAATACGGCCTACAAGTTCGTCTTCTTTACCTTCTTGGTAATCTAGATCGTCATCTGTAAGTTCTCCCCATTCTTGTTTAATTTTTCCTTTAGCAATATTCCAATTTCCTTTTGCTTTATCTTTCCATGGTGCTGACATAGCTTTTATTTTTTAATTATTATAATTCTAAAATTACAATAGGCTAAGCGTATTGCTTAATTCATTTCATTCAATAGTTAGCCTAAAAACTTTAGTATTTAAATCTTGTATTAATACTAAAATCTAGTGGCGGTAATTACAAAATGGCAGTATTACTTTCAGTTTTGGGTCCTAGATAAAAGAAAAGGTCTTTTTAGTTTTCTTGTGCCAATCTGCTTCGTCCTGAAATTGGTTGACTTAAAAAGTTGTCAATTTTAGTTATTTACAGAAGAATCAAAGAAAATGATGCAACCCCTCCAAGTTCGTAAAAAGGGCTAATACACTAAGAACATGGGAGTTTATGGTTTCAACATGGTTTAATAGTATAAATCTTACACTTTTATGCTACATTTCGTCTAAAAAAACATACTATTTATGGATTTTTTTAGTTTCTTGTAGGAAACAACACCAACAAATTAAATTATGACTGTGGACTTTTCCCCCTTCCACCAGTTGGATACACCCTTTGCCATTATAGATAAGGAGTATACCTACATAGAAATTAGCAAACAGTGGCAGCAACAATTTAAACTAAAAAAGACGTTTAAGGGTAAAAAATTCTTTGAGTGTTTACCAGAGTTACCAGAAGAATTTCAAATAGATGTAAGCTACTGTTTAGAAGGAATAAGTTCTAGGTCAGATACCAAACGTATTGTAACCAGTTGTGGTAATTCGGTTTGGTATCAATGGAAAATAAGCACTTTAGGTGGGCATGAGGTCAATAATTACCTGTTCATCACTTTAGAAGATGTAACCGATAAAAAACTAGAAGAAGACCTTTTGTACAAGACCCAAGAGGTTGCCAAGATTGGGTCCTGGCGAATGGATTTAAAATCCAACACTATTTTTTGGTCAGACATGGTCAAAACAATTCATGAAGTACCGTTAGATTTTAAACCAGACTTAGAAAAGGCTATTTTCTTTTACAAAGCCGGCTGGAGCAGGGAACATATTACAAATCTTGTGAGTAGGGCCATAGCTTCCGGCACTTCTTGGGATACCGAGTTGATTATTGTTACGGAAAATGGGAAAGAAAAATGGGTGCGTGCCATAGGAGAACCAGAGATGGTAAACGGTAGCTGTATACGTTTGGTAGGTACTTTTCAAGACATAGACGCACGTAAACAGACCGAGTTGGAACTGGAGCGAAGCAAAAACGCTTTTGCAGATTCCATTAAAAACTCTAAAGTGGGTATGGCATTGGTTTCTCCTTCTGGACAGTTTTTAGAAGCAAACGAGAGCTTGTGTGCTTTATGGGGGTACAACAAAGAAGAATTAAAAAAATTAACCTTTCAAGAAATTACCCACCAAGAGGATCTAGAAAAAGATTTAGCGCTTTTAAATGAGGTGATAAACGGTAAAAGGGACACCTATCAGCTAGAAAAAAGGTATTTTGATAAAAAAGGACAAATAGTATATGCCTTATTAACTGTTACGGCCGTTAGAGACCAAGAGGGTACTATACAGCAATTTATTTCTCAGGTAATTGGGCTAAACGAACGCATCAAGAACGAAAACAAGTTAAAAAAGCTTTTAGATATTACTACCAACCAGAACGAAAGCTTGCTCAACTTTGCCTACATTGTTTCCCATAATTTAAGGTCGCACGCCAGTAATTTGGCTTTGGTTTGTGGCTTGGTCAACAATAACAAGCTATCTGCATCACAACGGGAAGAGGCCATGCTGCATTTAGAAAAGGCGTCTTCTAGTTTAAATGAAACCATAGACCATTTAAACGATGTGGTGCAAATAAAAATTGGTGGCGAACAACATTTGGAAAAGGTAGATTTAAAAAAGACCATTTCTAACACCCTAAAAGGAATTAGTGCGTTAATAGCAGAAAATAAAGTTGCCGTTACGTTGGATTATCAAGGTACGCCCAACATTTCTGGCAAACTTATTTATGTAGAAAGTATAGTTCTTAATTTAATCTCTAACGCCATAAAGTATAGGAATACCGCAATACCCGCCAAAATTGCCATACGTGTACAAGAACTAAATGATGCCGTATTGTTAGAAGTAGAAGATAATGGTTTGGGTATAGACATGGAGGCTAACGGCAGAAATTTATTTGGCATGTACAAAACCTTTCATAAGCATAAAGATGCCAAGGGTATTGGCTTGTTCATAACCAAAAACCAAGTAGAGGCAATTGGCGGTAAAATTGTTGCTACCAGCAGTGTAAACCAAGGGTCTACCTTTTCTGTTAAGTTTAAAAAACACCAGGTATGAGTATATCAAAATTTAAAACCAGCTGCATCATAGATGATGACCCTATACACCAATTTGGGTTAAAAATACTGATGGATAGGGCCAATTTTTCACAAGAGGTATTGGTGTTTGAAAATGGGGAAGAAGCCTTAAATGGATTAGCTAAACGTTTAAAGGAAGGTGAAGAATTGCCTGCTGTAATTTTTTTAGATTTAAATATGCCCATAAAAGATGGTTGGGGCTTTTTAGATGGGTTTGTAACCATACCCAATATTAATACGGATAAAGTAACCATATACATAGTGAGTTCTTCTATAAACCCTGCCGATATAGAAAAAGCCAAAACCTACGAGATGGTAAGCAATTATATTGTAAAACCGTTGGGGATAGACCAATTAGAAGCAATTATAGAAAGTCTATGATAGTACACCAAAATATCTAAACCTACTTAAATATTGCAATGAAAAACCCGGTACGTGTATCGGGTTTTTTAGATAATAGTAGTGGGTAATTGTATGGTTTTCGAGCTGTGTTGTTTAGCTTAAAATTGCGTAGTTTTATGCCAAACAGCTATGCGTTATAAGATGGATAGCTAATTGTTGCCATTAATTTGAAAAAGAGAATTATTGAAACAAAATATGATTTCTAAAACTTGGAATTATTACCAAAAAAATAGCTGGAAGTTAGGAGTTTTTATTTTATCAATATTTCTTCTTTATTTTATTAATCAGAAAATTGAATTAAAACAAAATTCCGTTGAAACTTACGGTAAAATATATGAAAAGAAACGAATTGTAAGTGGATTCAGAGTTCCTCCTATTTTTAAGTACAAGTTTTGGTTTATGTACGAGGAACAAAAGCATTTAGGCGAAACAACAGAAATTCTTGAGGGAGAGAATAATATTGGAAAAGTTTTTAAAGTTAGAGTTTTAATGAATAAACCTGAAAACTATGAGATTCTTTTTGACCAAGAATACATCGAAAAATATATTGTTGACAAAAACGGAAATCAAAAGACTCTATACTTTAAGAAAAACTAAGTAGAACATTGGCTATAATTCATCTTGGGTGTATTTACTAACCCGCAAACCTTTGACTTAAGGCAACGGTAAAATTTCGGGTGTAATGTTCACTTTGTTAAAATCCACAACAAAATCATAACTAAAGCGTAGTGTTTATTTCCATATGAAAGATAAAACGTCTAAAAATATTGGCTGGTATCGAGTTCTTTTAATTGTTCTCCCCTACTTTTTCATCGTAGGCCTATTTCAATTTATTGGAATCCTAATTGCTGGTATAGATTTATCTCAAGATTATCCAGAAAAGACTGCTTTTCAAAAATTAATTATAAGCTGGTTCAATTTACTTGGTACATTCCTTGTAATATGGATTTTTATGGAATATGTTGAAAAACAGAAATTTATACAACTCGGATTCCATATAAAAAACAGAATAAAGGATATCTTGATAGGAATTATCTTAGGTGCGCTTATTATGGGAGCGGGATATCTATTGCTTTATTTTTGGGGCGAAATTCAATTCGAAAGAGTGTTATTTAATTTTACGGATTTAACTTTAATTATCTTGCATTTTTTAATAGTAGCCCTTGTTGAAGAAGTTCTTTTCAGGGGCTATATCTTAAGAAATCTGATGATTTCATTTGATAAATATATTGCCCTAATTCTTTCCTCTTGTCTGTTTTTACTTATGCATGGTTTCAATCCTAATATTAGTTCATTTTCATTAATGGGATTGTTCTTGGCCGGGATGCTTTTAGGTGCAACATATATCTTCACAAAGAACTTATGGTTTCCAATTGCCCTACACTTCAGTTGGAATCTTTTTCAATCACTTTTAGGATTTAATGTAAGCGGACAAAATTCTTATTCGATTGTAGAACATCAAATAAGAGAAGCAAATTTATTTAACGGGGGAGCCTTTGGATTTGAAGGTTCATATTTGTCAATTATAGTCCAGCTAATTTTAATTGTTGGAATTATCTACTATTACAACCGAAAAAAACTAAACACGCAATAAGCTATAATTTATAGCTGCAATTTGTTAATTTGAAAGTATAAAACCATCAGCAACTGTATTTGCAAGGGCTAGATATCAAACTATTCATAAAGTGCGCAACTAACGATAAAAAAATGAACTATTTAATCTACCTGCTACTGTTTCTTTCAATGCTTAGCTCCTTTGGACAACAGAATTCTATTCAAAATGAATTTAACATTATTATTGAAAAAATTGGTGATTTAGATGGTGATGGAATTGGTGAGAAAGTAGCTGTTTATGAAATAAAGGATTCTACTAAATATGGAAACTTAAGGGAACTATGGATTTTTAGAAACAAAAATGGCAAGTGGATTAAGTGGATTAAAACAAATAATGTGACCCGTAAAAGCACTGGAGGGGAAGTAATAAGTGATACGCTTGAAGAAATTGAAATAAAAAATAATGTTTTAAGTATTCATTTTTATGGTGGTACTAACTGGAAATGGGTTTATACCGACAAATATAAATTTCAAAATAATCAATTTGAATTGATAGGTTATACCCATTCAAATTTTAAAACGTGTGATTACTGGGATTATTTAGACTTTAATCTTTTAACGGGTAAAATAATTTTGAAAACGGGATATGAAAATTGCGAAAAGCAAAATCAAAAAAGATATACAGAAGAAATTGAAACATTTTATCATAAAGGAGTTAAAGTTACCTTACAAAAACGAAAGGAGAAGGAAATTAAAATTGTATCCCCAAATGGAAAAACAATCTATTTATTCTAATAACGCTTAACACTACATTAAAAATGAAAAAGAATCGAAGAATTGCTAAAGTTATGGTCTTTATAATCGGTATTTTGATTATTTCCTGTTCCAAACCCAGTAAATTCGATTCTCACATGATATCTGTTTCGGAAAATGGTTATGGGGTTTTAGTTACTAAAATAATTCAACATAACACTCCAGAAGTTCCTGAACAAAAAATTAAGGATAGTGTATACGTTACGTCTTCGATTCCTGGAGCATATGATAATACTACTTCTTTGCGGTCATCTTTACAGATTCCCCAATCCAAACTTCCTAATTTTATAACTTTTGAGTATCAGTTTATGGATTTATCTGACTGTAGCTTTTCCAGAGATAGTAAAATTGTAAAGTTAATTTTCTTGAAAAATTACAGCCCTCATGAAAAGGGAGATATTATAGAGGCTAGTGAAGAAAAAGCTGATTTTTTCATTAAAAAAGGCAAAGGCAAGATTGCTACTTTAGCTTCTGTTGCCGGTAAAGGGCTAAATATAATTGAGACCATAGAGCAGTACCAAAAAGAATTAAAAACATCAAAATTATTCCAAATAAATAGCGGATGTAAAAAATGGACCGCTATTGATTCTTTAAAGTTTACAAAAACAATAGACTTAAGGCCATATACAAAGGCAAAGGAAATAAAAAGGTTTAGGGAGAGAAATAAAAATACTTCAGGAGGTTACTACGGAACACGAATTACGTATCAATTTTATGACAATGGTGATATAAGATTAGGATTAGAGAATTATACTACCAATACTTGGAAATAATTTTGAGGTACACGGGTATAATACATTTCTTCTGATTTATCTTTCGAAAAATCCCCGTACTAAGTTATAGCCTGTTATTTAATATTAAATTAGTTGCTCGCAGTGCATTCATATTTAAAACCGCCATCAAATATTACCCTGTTGTGAGAGATTTTTTTTCTGCTGAAGAAACTATCTTATTTAATTTCTTCAATCAAGTTTATCCGCTTAGTGAAAACGACTTTAGGCCTTTAGCCAAAGCAATAAAAAAGAAAAAATTAAAAAAAGGAGAAAATTTGCTCAATATTGGGCAAATAGAAACTAAAACTAGTTTTGTTTTAAAAGGTTTTATTCATCAATATGTAACTATTGAAGGTGAATTGTTTACAATTGATTTTGCATTGGAAGGCATGAGTTTTAATAATTTTACCAGCTATATGGAAAATTCACCTTCTAATCAGGTACAAGAAGCGCTAACGGATACTGAAATCTTGTATTTTGAAAAAGAAGATATTGAGCATCTTTTGTTGCAAAGTCATCCATTTTCATATAGCTACACAAAATTATTTGAACAAGTTCATTTAGAACGAGAAAAAAGGTCTTTGTTGCTACAACATAAGAACGCCTATAAAAAGTATGAACTTTTTTTGACCACAATACCAAAGGCCAAAATATTTTTAGAGCAAGTACCGCAAAAATTAATTGCAAACTACCTAGGCATCACGGCAGAAACCTACAGCCGGGTAAAAAAAGAATACTTGAAAAATAAAAATTAATGTCATTACTTATTTTAAAATAAGTATTGGGTTTTAAAACTTTAAGAGTTTTGTACAAACTTAAAGTTATGAAACTATCTTATTATTTATTGTTGCCCATTATTCTTTATGGTTGTTCTAAAAGCAATGATATTTCTGATATCAACGGTTCTATTCAAGAGTTTGTAATAGAATCCACAATCCTAAAAGACAGTTATCCTATTTATGTTTACCTACCATACAATTATTCTAATAACACCAACAATCAATTAATTATTGGTTTAGATGGTGAGACCAGATTTAATGAAATTGCTACATTAATTTCCGAAAAAATTCAACACGGAAAAATAGCTTCTTCTGTCTTTATTGCTATTGGCAATAACCAAAAAAGAAACAGAGATTATACCCCAACTGCTTATGCACATGGTTCAGGAGGTGCTAATAATTTTTATCAGTTCATTAAAAATGAGTTAATACCAGAGTTACAATCTAGATATGATATAGATCCATCAAATAATAAAACACTTATTGGGCATTCATTTGGAGGCTTATTTACACAATACGTAATGGCACAAGAAAGAACGTCAAATCCCTTTGATAAATTTATAGCCAGCGGTACATCATATTGGTATGACGCTGGGGTTATTTTTGAATATGAACAAGCGTATGCCAATGTAAATACTGATTTAGACGTAAGCCTCTACAATGGAATGGGCACTTTAGAAGGTGGTGTTATGTTAGCTTCTTTTGAAGAAATGAATAAACGTTTAGCTAGCAGGGGCTTTCCAAATTTTAGACATAAAAGCGAATTAATAACAGGTAGTGGTCATAGTGGTTCTGCCATAGAAATATTCAAAAAAGGATTAGATTATGTATTCAGTAACTAGATTGCTTGTAATTATTTGCCTAATATTTGGAAGCAGCTCGTTACACGCTCAAAACACAAATAACAATTCGTTAGAAATAGGACTTTTAGGAGCTGGTGATGAAGCACTGTATTATGGTGCCTACAGTAAATATATAATGCCATTATCACAAAAAAAACACCCTTTTACCTTGGCATTCTCTTTAGTTGCTTATTTTGACTTTAAAGGAGAGTCTGAACCCGATGCCTATTTAAAGAATGACATTGATATGCGTTTAATACCTACAATGAATATTGGATATGCATTAAATTTCAATAAAATACAATTACATTTTGAACTTCCCATAGGTGCTACTTTCGCTCTTACAAAAGGAACTTTGGTGAATGAAAGGGTAGGATTTGAAAGAGGCTTTTCCAATAAAGAAATATTTTTTAATTATGGTTTATCTTTTTCTCCAAAATATAGACTTAACAATTCTAACAGTTTAGGTCTTTATAGTTTTTTCCCTTTTACAAGTGATAAAGCGCAATCTGGATATCAAATCGGAATTGGATGGACAAAAACTTTTGTTAACAGCGTAGATAAAGAATAGCAGATGGTAAAGCGAGTTGAAAATTCTTATTTTTTAACTTCTTACATATTTATTTTAGTACGCTGAATATTTACAACTACAAATCTAAATTTTACACCGTTAGTAATCGTGAAAAACATCATCTACCTATTACCGATTTTGATTTTAACTAGTTGTAAGTCTACCAAACTGCCACTTAAAAACTATGAATCCGAAACGCTGAAAATTCAAAAATTATCTAATCACATTTACAGACATATTTCTTACTTGGAAACTGACAGCTATGGAAAAGTCTCTTGTAATGGAATGGTATATCTTAACGGAAATGATGCTTTGGTTTTTGACACGCCAACAAATAATAAAGCATCGTCTGAATTAATTGATTGGATTGGAAAAAGAAAAATCAAAGGTGTAGTAGTAACGCACTTTCATATTGATTGTTTAGGAGGACTCAAAGAATTTCACTTGAATGAGATTGAGTCCTACGCTTCAAAACTCACGATTGAGCTTGCTAAAAAAGACGGTCAAGAATTACCTAGGCAAAGTTTTGACGATAAAATAGCATTTGTAGTAGGAAAGAAAATTGCCTACGCCCAATTTTTTGGGCAAGGGCACACTAAAGACAATGTTGTAGGCTACGTTCCAAGTGAAAAAGCTTTGTTTGGTGGGTGTCTAATAAAAGCTCTAAATTCTGGAAAAGGAAATCTTGTAGATGCAAATACAAACCAATGGTCTACAACTGTTGAGAGAATAAAAAACAAGATAGATGGAATTGAAGTTGTAATACCTGGCCACGGAAAGAATGGTGGAATTGAACTATTAGACTTTACAATTCAATTATTTAAAGAAAAATAACTACTGCCTACAAAGAACGGAGGTAAAAAAAGCTTTTTTGGCGTTGGGTTTACCTATCTGTTATTAAATGGTTTAGCGTTAACCTTTTTGGTAAAAGAGCTGTAAAGACCTTTAGAGGCATCCTTATTTTTGTTTTTTAGATTCAAAAATTGTAAAAATGACGGTAATCGTAATTCTCATGGTCTCTGCAGCACTAATCGTTGGTGCTCTTTGGGGAATCTACGGTACGCTCTCCAAAAACCTAGAAGGTTTTTTGGTTGCCTTGGCGGGTGGGGCATTGCTGGTATCCGCTTTGTTAGAATTAATACATACCGCTGTAAAAAACTATTCGGTACCCATTGCACTAAGTGTGGTTTTTTTAGGTGCTATTGTTTTTACCGTCTTAGATTACCTAATCAAGAAAAAATGGAGTGCGCCTAGTGGTACAGGTTTATTGGCGGCCATAACGTTAGACGGAATCCCTGAAAATTTAGCCCTTGGGGTAGCCTTGATAGGAGCAACCCCTCTATCTGTAGCCGCATTATCTGGCTCCATATTATTATCTAATTTACCAGAGGCTGCAGGTGGAGCAAAAGAAATGGTAGCCAAGTACTCAAAAAGCAAAGTTTTTTTGTTGTGGCTGGCAACAGCTTTAATCCTTGCGGCTGCTGCTTTGGTGGGGCACTATGCATTAGCCAATGTTTCTAAAGAATATTTAAGTTACTTAAAGTGTTTTGCAGGAGGCGCTGTTGTGGCTTCTTTGGCCCTAGAAGTGTTTCCAAAGGCGTTTAAACAAGATCAATATTGGACGGGCCTTGCCACGGCAATTGGTTTGGTGTTGGCTTTGTATTTAAATACGTTGGGAGATTAGCGTATACGCTCTTGGTTTTTGGTTGGTACCTAACTCTTTGAAAAAACACGATAGAACGCATTAACTTTATTTCCTAGCTTTAGCCACCAGTAAAAGCAAATTATTAAGTAGAAATGGATTTTCATCTAACGGCGAAAAAGCACTTTATAAGTACCTTGTTTCTGTTTATTGGGTTAAATACATTTGGTCAAAAAGTTACCTACAATCATTTAGTAGATGCATCACACGGTCCCACCCAACAAATTATGGCGCTTTTTGAGAATTACATCGGTTCCAATCCGCAACTAAAAGCAGAGAATCCTTATTGGAATAGTGAAGAACAGGCTACGTACAAAAATTTCGATTTTTTAGAAGAAGAATTTGAACCCTCACTTTACATGGGTTTACCTGCACATGTTTTAAGTATCTCGTTTAAGGAAGATGTTGCTTTTATAAAAGTACAATTCTCCTATTGTAAGGCCGATGGTACCCCTTATGTGCTAGCCATCGTAAACTATTTGGCTAAAAAGGTAAAAGGGAAATACAGACTGTTTAATAGGCTACCGTTAAATAGGCAATCTTGGAATTGTACCACTGTGGGCAGAGTAGATTTTTATTACCCGGACTACCATGAATTCAATTACGAAAAAGCAGGTGAACTAAACGTCTTTATAAACAACCTCTGCGTAAATTTTGGGGTTAAGCCCAAACCGTTTGATTATTACATGGCTGCTAATTATGATGAGATTCAGGTTTTAAAAGGAATCGACTATTATCTGGGTATGGGCGGCGTGGATAGACCAAGTGGTAAAGCTGCCGAAAACAAGGTGTATTGCGGAGGTTTAGGAGAATTCTATGCGCATGAGGTGTTTCATGTGCAATTGGAAGAACATTTTCCAGAGATGCACTTTTGGGTTTCAGAAGGTATTGCTACTTTTTTGGGTGGTAGTAGAGGTCAAAGTTTGGATTGGCACCTTAAAAAAACCAATGATTTCCTAGCGCAGAACCCTAAGATTGATTTGAGTGAATTGCTTACTCTTAAAAACCTAGATTCAGAAACTGCCTATCACTACAGCCTAGGTGGGCTTATTGCCAGAAAGTTTTGGGAAACAGGTAAATACCCTTTGCTTAAAAAGATCATGGCAACCGTAAAAACAGATGCGGACTATTATAAGGCCATTGAAACCTATTTGGAAATACCTAAAGACAAACTAAACCATTATTTAAGAGATCAATTGGCACACTTTTAAATCGATACAAATTTTCATTTCAACAAAAGCAATTTAAAACGTTTTGAGTTCTCTAAATTTGTTGCGGTTTAATTGGATTATAGATAGACCTGGGAAAATAGTTGGCATTGACAAAAAACTCAAAATTAGTAATACTTCCTGCCTTGGATCAACATCCAATTCCGGCGCAATTGGATTATCCACATTTTTATAGACCTTGCGCCCTGGCAAAAGAAGCGGCGGCTCATCTTCAAAATCAATTGCAACAGAAATTACCGGGAATAGAAACAGAACCTAAAGGGCGTATGCTAGGGGTTCTAGTAGTAAAAACCCAAGACGGTAACCTTGGTTATCTGTCCGCTTATTCTGGAGAACTGCAACCAGTTATGGAAAAAGTACCCTTTGTGCCACCGGTGTATCAGTTACCTAAAGGAGAAGATTTTCCAGAAATGCTAGCCATAAACGCTATTGGAAAACAAATTAAAGCCTTAGAAAATAGTATAGCATTTAAAGCGGCAAAGCTTGCGGTGGAGCAAGCTAAAACTTCCGTAGCACAAAATATTAAAGCAGCAAAAGCAGCTGCAAAAGTAGCAAAGGCCAAAAGGGACCAACAAAGAAAAAAGGCAGAAGAACTTTCTGAGGAAGCGCGAAAAACTATATTGGCGAATTTGGCAAAAGAGGGGGCTGGTGCGGGTATGGACCTTAGGCGTTATGTACGTTCAGAAAACCTGCGATTAGAAAAAGCGGAAGCCGCGTTAGAGGTGTTGCGGCAGCAAATAGAAACACTTAAAACAGCGCGAAAAAATAAATCTGCAGCCTTGCAAGATGCTATTTTTAAGTCTTACCTTTTTTTAAATGCAGAAGGAAATAGTAAGGATGTAAAAACGGTTTTTCATGAAGCAGGGGTAGAGATACCACCTGCAGGAGCGGGAGAATGTGCCGCGCCCAAACTGTTTCAATATGCTTTTAAACATAAGCTAACGCCTGTAGCTTTAGCTGAGTTTTGGTGGGGTGCTGCACCAGACTCGGAAATTAGGGAACATGGTACATACTATCCTGCCTGTAAAGGTAAATGTAAACCCATTTTGGCCCATATGTTAAAAGGGTTGCCCGTAAAACCGAATCCGTTACTAGAGAATTTTGGAGCCAATAAGAAATTAGAAATACTTTTTGAAGACCAACATCTTGTGGTGGTTAATAAACCCTCTGGTATGTTGTCCGTTCCGGGTAAAACCATACAAGATTCGGTCAAAACTAGAATTTTATCTTTATACCCCAATGCCACTGGCCCAATTACCGTGCATAGATTAGACCAAGATACCTCTGGTATTCTATTGGTAGCATTGACCAAAGAAGCCCACAAGTTGTTGCAAAGGCAATTTTTAGACCGTACCATACATAAAACCTACGTTGCTATTTTAGACAGGGCAATTGCTGTGACCCAAGGCAAGATAGAACTGCCTTTGATCTTGGATATTTATAACCGGCCCATGCAAAAGGTAGATGCCCTATATGGTAAACATGCACTTACCCACTATGAGGTTTTAAAAACCACAAAGTCGCAAACCCTTATTAAACTGAACCCGGTAACAGGGCGATCCCATCAACTTAGGGTGCATTGTGCCCACAAATTAGGGCTGCATGCCCCAATAGCTGGTGATAATTTGTATGGTACACCATTAGACCGTTTGTACCTGCATGCGCAGCAAATAGAATTTAAGCATCCCATAAAACAAGATAAAATGGTGGTTACGGCACCAGCGCCATTTACTATTTAGATGATCAAAAAGTAGGGTAAAGCTAGCATTTGTTCTAGGTGTACGTGTCGTTATATCTATGCCATTTTAGTAAAATTAACACTAGGTTTAACAGTATATTTGGCACAAATAGTTCACCTTTGATGCAAACTTACCTATAGGGATAAGAATTAAGAATTCTTAATTAAAAGACATCCTTATTAAATTTTGTTTTGTATTTTCACAAAAACATTAAACAATATTGTTTGTATAGCTTAAAGTTTTAAGAAGTACTCTTTATCGTTTATAACCAAGTTAACACCACCAATTATGATTTCTTATTCTGTTTACTATCTTGATGACGATGAGGACGATACCTTATTATTTGAAGAGGCCGTGATGGCTATTGCTGAACAGCAACCTTTTAAAATACAGCTTCATATTTCTGAAAATGGAACTGGTTTTATTGAACATATTGAAAACGATCAATCAAATAGCAAGGTTGTATTTCTAGATATAAACATGCCCGTAAAAAGCGGCTTTGATTATTTAAGTGAACTACGTTCTAACCAAACTTTATCTAGTGTGCCGGTGGTTATGTATTCTACTAGTTCTAATGAAGATAATATTTTTAAAAGTCAGCAACTAGGAGCCAATTATTACGCCATTAAGCCCAATTCTTTTAATGATCTAAAAAAGATTATTCAAAAAGCAATTAGTATAGATTTTAAAAAAGAAACTGCTCCGCCCAACAATTTTTTATTTAACCAATTGGTAGGTTAAGACATGGAATTTAGGGATATAGTTAACAGGGATATTGTTAATCTAGAAAACTGTGAGGACGAGGCTATTCATATACCGGGTCTAATACAACCGCATGGTTTTTTAATTGCCGTGGACGTTAATACCAGTATAATCAATGTTTGTAGCGAAAATATAAGCGAATTCCTAGCTATAGACTATACGGCGGTTTTGGGCAAACCCATCAATTCAGTTTTTGAGTTTTCTTTAGATAGCCATTTAAAGGACATACAAGAAGATACCGGGGAGCAAAAAATAACCTTTAACGAGGTCTGTGCGGGAAAGCTACTCGCGTTTACCATACATAAATCTGATAATACCATTATCGTTGAAGGGGAGACTACCGAAAACCATCCTAATGAAGAAGCCAAACTTTACAATGCTAGCAAAAAGCTTCTAAGCTATATAGAAGACACCAATAGTTTAAAAGATTTATGTAATTCCGTGGCCCAGGCTATTAAAGAAATTACCGGTTACGATCGCGTAATGATTTATAAGTTTGACCAAGAATACAACGGCGAGGTATACGCCGAAGTCAAAGAAGAACATCTTGAGCCGTTTTTGGGTTTGCATTATCCACATACAGATATTCCGCCGCAAGCTAGGGCACTCTATATCAAAAATTTATTGCGAATTATAGGAGACGTCAATTACCAACCCGTAAAGTTGTTTACCTATGATAAAAGTAATTTGGAAACTTTGGATTTAGGTTTGTCCGTACTTAGGAGTGTTTCTCCCATACACGTACAGTATTTAAACAATATGGGCGTAGGTGCCACCTTAACGGTATCTTTGTTACATAAAGGAAAACTTTGGGGATTAATAGCCTGCCACCATTACGGTACTAAGTTTTTAAGCCAAGAAGTGCGTAATACCGTTAAGTTACATGGGCACTTTATTACCTCTCAAATAGATGTTAGGATCTTAAACGAACAATATGAGATTTCCAACCAGGCAAACCAGTGTGTAGATAAACTCACCGCAAAAGAACTACCTTTTGTAAGGGCTTCGGTACAAGAATTGTTCAATGACGATGCCATCTACAATTTATGCAATAGTAATGGTGTGGTGGCTTTTATAGGCAGTGAGTATTATACTAAGGGCAATGTTCCAGAAGAGAACAAATTGGCGTCCTACATAGATTTATTGGTTAAAGAAAAAAATCAAAATACCTTTATATCCTCTAACATGCCACAGCTACATCAGCTAGAAAACGGCGTGCTACAAGAATTTCCTGGCGTACTTTTTTATAGGTTAGACAATGTAAATTATATTGCCTGGTTTAGGGTGCCTACCATTAAAACAATTACTTGGGCAGGTGATCCAAGTAAAGCCATAGAAAAAGACAAAAATGGTTTATCGCCTAGAAAGTCATTTCAATCTTTTGAAGAAAGGGTAAAAGATACCAGTAAGCCTTGGCTTACCCCAGAAATAGAAGCTGCACAAAAATTTAGATTGTTTTTACAGTCCTTGGTAAGGTCTATACTTACCAATGAGGATAAAGAGCGACAACGAATTTTAAGTGAAAATCTAAAAGCCGTAAATACGGAGCTTGAAAACATTAGTTGGATCAGCACGCATGATCTACAAGAGCCTTTGCGTAAAATACGGATGATGGCCTCTACCTTGTTAGAAAACCCAGAGCAATACCAAGTAACGGATATTGTGGTTAAGCGAATTACCAGAATGGCCAAATCTGCGGAGCGTATGCAGAATTTGGTAAGGAATATCTTGGATTACAACAAAACAAGTGCAGAGCTTCAAGAACTAGAAGATATAGACTTCTATGCACTAATGGTGAAAATAGAAGAAGATATAAAAGAGAGTTTAAAAGAAGAAGGGGCAACCATGCAAGTGTCTAAAGACTTACCAACTATATCTGGTATCCCATTCTTAATTAAACAATGTGTACTCAACATAATTAGCAATGCCTTAAAATTTAAATTTCCAGAACGGGATGTTGTTATACAGGTATATACAGATGTAGCAGATGAAAAGTCAGATTTATACCACGTTGTGGCAATTAAGGACAATGGTATTGGATTTGATCAAGAACATAAGGATAAAATTTTCAAGATTTTCTCAAGATTACATTCCAAATCAGAATTTGAAGGTACAGGGATAGGCCTCGCATTTTGTAAAAAAATAATGCTTAAGCACAACGGTTTTATACGGGCAGACGGTGTTAAGGATGAAGGGGCTATTATTCGCTTATATTTTCCAAAATAGAAGTGAGCTCTAGCCATTCTTTTAAGGAAGAAAAGGTTTCATTAGCTCCTTTAAAAACCTCTTCTTTATCCAAATGGGTTTCGTATTGGGCAATACTATTTTTAAAGGAAAGCCACATATCCATGGTTTCATCACTATACGAATCAAAATAATAGGTGCTAGTGTTGGCGCCCAGCTGCTTTTTAAGCATTTTAGAAATAATTTGGCCGCCCATGGTAGACCCTTCCATAACATACAAAACACCAACCGCGTAAGCGGTAGAAGTTATTTGTTGTGTTTTACTTTCTGTGCTCGTGTTTACGGTATAATTCAGTGCTTTTAGGTCTTTTAAAATCCACTGGGTGTGTTTTCTTTTTTCAATATCTGGTAGTATAGCTTGGTCTATGTATTGGTGTACTTTGCTTTCCAAAGGGTTGTAGAACAAAAACAAGCGCTCCAAAAGTTTACCATAGTCTTCAAGGCTATTTATAGCCTTAAGCTCTTTTACCATTACTTTTTCTACCCTAACGTGAGCAGCTTTAGTATCGTTCTTTAAGTTGGTTAGAATAGACATAGGCTTAAATTAGCAAAGAGCTCATAAATATAAGTAGAATAAGAAGTATTCTACCATAGAATTTAAATTGAAAAGAAGTAGGTTTTCTAATTTTAGTATCTTAAACCAATCTATGGTATTCAAAAAAAGGGTTAATAAACGTAAATTATTTCTGTTCATGGTATTTCGTATCTGTTTATGGGTGTTGGTGCTACTTCCCTTATTTGGTACAAGTCAAACTTTTAAGGTGCCAACGGTCTATGCAGGTGTAGAAATGGTACATGATGCTTTAGACTTTAGTACCGGCCGTATGGATAACGTATTTTATTTTAGAACAGATGGTAGTTTTACGGAAACACTTTATGAGGAGAAATGGAAATCTATAAAAGATGGAAGTTATAAGTTAACCGGAAAACATGTAATTTTAGAGTATGTAGAAGATAGGGAAAAGGATACCTTGTTTTTGGATGCAGATGGCAAAACAGGAAAATATAGGTGTTGCGGCCTATCCTTGGGTTGGGCTACAATGGTAAAGATGAAAAGTGTTAAAGAAATTCCTGCGGGTTTCTATAGTTATGAAACAGCTTCTAGTTTAAGCGCTACTACAGATTTTGCGCAAACAAGGGTTTTCTCTAATGATGACATTTACTTTCTGGCGGATAAGCGGTTTACCAGGGATAAAAAAAGCATGGTAGCCTTAACCAGTGCAAATACGGTGCTAACCGCTACCGGCGATGATTCTTTAACAGGAAGCTACACCGTTACCGAAGGTGCTTTAACCCTAATGTACGATGATGGAGAAATAGAAAAGGGAAGTTTTTTTTTGGATTCTAGATTAATGGATGGTAGCAAAGAAAAAGCATATTTAATGGCCTTTAAAGGCGATGTATTTGTATATCTCCCCACTGCCAATTAAGGTAATAGATGTTGTATTGTGTTGGCGATAGTGTGCTTTTAGATATGTTAACTGTTAATTTATAGATAGAATGGTGGCAACAGGGTTAAAAATTAGTGTGAACAAACTTTTGATCATCGGTTTGTTATGCAGCGTAATAGGCGGTCTATTGCTATTCCTTAAGTTGAATTATTTTTTTTGGAAGTCGGGTTTAGACTATCTTATATACATAGGCATAGGATTACTCCTAGTTGCTGCTCTTTTTGTCTTACTTGCCTTAATAAGTTCAACAATACAATTGTATACATCTCAGAAATTTGAATGGAACTGGTTAATCTGCGTTTTTCTTACGCTACTAATTAGTGTGTTTACCTACTACTATGCTAATTAAGAAAATAAAACAACTCATTTTATATTAAATTTTTCTTCCAGTTTATTACAAGAAGAAAAAGCATTGATAGTTTCTTATAGTTATTCTGGAGCTAAGATTTAGTAGTTTTATACAAAAGTGTTGTACACAAGCATAAACTAACTAAACAAAATGAATTATGGGTGTTTATTTAACCTTTAGTAGAATCACTAAGTCAGATGAATACAAGGTAAGTGAATATAAAATGTATGACATAATTGAAGCTGACTATGAAAAATTAGCAACCTATAGAAATGAATCTGTAAGTTTTAGAGGCGGAGCTGTTTCTCTTGATTATTTGTACAACTATGAATGGCTATCTGATTTAGGGATATACTTTCAATCAGACTTTCTATTCCACATTCTTGTTGTTTCAATAGGCGACCAATCATTCAGGTATGAAAACGATAGATTAATAATTGCACTTTTTAAAGTCGAGAAGATTCTAAAAATAATTAAAGTGATTATTGACAACCCATATATCTTCAAAGAATCAAAAGCTGATGAGGATGAAATTCAAAATATGAAATTGCTTTTAGAACTTCTTGAAACGGCTAAGTCAAATGATGACTTGATTGAATGTACAATTGGATAACTAAATAGCCAGTGTACAACACGCTGTATATTTCATAGCTGGTTAGTGGTTTTCCAAGCTTTGGTTCTTCGTAGAAATCCCGTCAATCTGCAAGATTGGCTAGCTTCGGAGGACAAATTTAGCAAGTCAATCTTGCAGATTGACTCCGTGGTAAACCGAAATTTCACTAGCTTGAAGTCAGCCACGAAAACATACAGTTAACGTTGTGCGTCATATAATCAGAACATATATTTAATGAATAGAATTACAGTTTTTTGTGGTTCAAGTTTTGGAACTGATAACGAATTTGAACTTAAAGCTATAGAGCTTGGTAAAAAATTAGCTCATCAAAATATTGAGCTAGTTTACGGTGGAGCGAATGTTGGACTAATGGGAGCAGTAGCAAATGGGTCATTAAAAAATTCAGGAAGAGTAATAGGAGTTTTGCCCCGTTTTCTAAAATCAAAAGAAATTGCTCATAATGAATTAACTGAATTGATTTTAGTTAACTCAATGCACGAGAGAAAAACTAAAATGAATGAACTCTGCGATGGAGTTATTGCTCTTCCCGGAGGTTTTGGAACTATAGAAGAACTTTTCGAAATGCTGACTTGGGGACAATTAGGACTTCATAAAAAACCTATTGGAATCCTAAATATTAATGGATTTTATGACAATCTGATTGCATTTTTAGACGATATGGTTACAAAAGGACTTTTGAAGGAAATAAACAGAAAAATGGTTTTAATTAGTGACAATATTGATGAATTGATTATAAAAATGAAAGCATACCAAGCACCTACAATTGGAAAATGGATTACGAAAGAAACCTCTTGAAAATAAAATACGAACGCACAACACAGTGTATAGTTAATTGCGGGCGGAATTTCCAACTGGAAATTCCTGCAATCAATTATCTTTAAAGTCAGGCGGACATTTTCCGTTGAAAAAGTCCGCAACGAAATCATAGCCGAGAAGGATATCCATCATATTACGGATATTCAATGTTGGTATAATTTGAAAAAAAAAAAAATATGAAAGCAGCTGTATTTGAGGAGTTTAAAGGAAATATTCAAATTAATAATGTCCCTTATCCAACACCAAAAAGTCACGGGGTAGTAATAAAGATTAAAGCAACAGGTATGTGTTTAAGCGATTGGCACGCTTGGCAAGGACACGATAGTGATATCATATTACCCCACGTTCCGGGACACGAATTAGCAGGAGAAATTGTGGAAATTGGAAAGGATATTAAAAATTTTAAAATAGGTGACCGTGTTACAGTTCCTTTTGTAGGTGGATGTGGTAGTTGCTATCAATGTCATTCTGGAAACCACCAAGTTTGTGACAATCAATCACAGCCTGGATTTACACATTGGGGATCATTTGCAGAATATATGGCCTTAAATCACGCAGATTTAAACCTTGTAAAATTACCTGAAGAAATAACATATGAAACCGCCTGTATACTTGGATGCAGATTTATAACTTCATTTAGAGCTGTTGTTGAACAAGGTGGGCTAAAAGGGGGTGAATTTGTTGCAGTACACGGTTGTGGCGGTGTTGGCTTATCTGCTATTATGATAGCAAATGCTTTAGGTGCACAAGTAATTGCAGTAGATATAAATGATAAAACTTTAAAGCTGGCAAAGGAACTTGGTGCAATAGAAACTATCAATAGTAAAAATTCAAAAGATATAATTGGAGAAATAAAGGAATTAACTAAAGGAGGTGCCCACGTTTCGCTAGATGCTTTAGGTCATCAAGAAACTTGCTTTAACTCAATTTCTAATCTTCGAAAAAGAGGAAAACATATACAAGTTGGCTTAATGGCTGGTGCTCATAAACATCCACAAATACCAATGGATAAAGTAATCGCTGATGAGCTAGAAATATTAGGAAGTCACGGTATGCAAGCATACAAATACCACGAAATTTTAGAAATGATAAAAACAGGAAAACTAACTCCAGATAAACTTTTAGAGAAAACTATTTCACTTGAAGAAAGTATAGCGTTATTACCTGAAATGAATAAGTTTAAAAGTAGTGGTGTAACTGTAATTAACTCCTTCTAAGAATATAACTATATTGACCTTATTTCTCTATTTCGTTCTTTCTTGTTATTACATCAATTTTAAAAGAATTAAACTTAAGTTGACTATAATTCATTGTGGGCGGATTTCCTTAAAAGGAAATCCTTAACTTCAAGCCAAGGTTTGATTTCGGGCGGGATGTTCACTGCGTGAAATTCCACAACGAAATCATAGCCGAGAACGTTGTGTTTAATTACAGCACCCTCTTAACTAATCTGAAAAAAATAAATATGAAGACCAAAATATGGCGGACTTAGAGAAACCTTACAATGTTGCCTACCTAAATTTTAGTATAATTGACGAGCTTGACTATGTAATTGGCGGGTATGGTAAACCCAAGCAAGAATTTATTTTCTCTCTAAATAGTTTTATAGAAAGTTATGTGCTAAATGAAACCTTTCATTTTTCTGTACTCGAATGGTTTCATTTTACAAATACCAATAAAATCACTTTCAAAAATGGAAGGCCTATTTATAATATACTGTTTAACAAAGGAGACAAGATAATCTTCAGAGACTGGTTAGGTCCATTTTATGGTAAGTGTCTTTTTAGTAAGCCATTTATTGAAGGTAAAGATGAAAGTCAATTCCATATAGATGATTTCCAGAAAAATTCCTCAGAAGAAATAAAGACAGAATACTTCAAACCCATAGTATTTTTGGAACCAGACGAAAAGTTTCCATATCTCTGGAGAAATTTCGGATTTAATATTTTACCGAAAGAGCCTAATTACTTAATTGTAGCTATTGGTAGGTCTCAAAAAGATATGCTACAAGGTCTTTACAATGAGAATTCAGATATAAATTGTCATTCCTGTATGCCATATAGCGGAATGAAGGCTCAAAAGGAAGTCAACTATTCATTATTACCTTCAAATCAATCCTTCAAAATCTTATCTGAATTTCACAATCAAAAAATTGAAACCTTAACTAAATATACTGGATATAAAAAAATCCCTATTCCTCCGTTAGTATCCATAGTTCTATCCCAATGCAAAGAATTGTCAGATATTCCTATTAAATTAAGGCAACTAAGAGAAGACTTTACAGACTTAAGAAATTCGTTTGGACTACTTGAAAAAAGGATTGATGAAGCCGATAACATCAAAAGTCAAATCGAAGCTATTGATGAAATAAGGGATTTTTGGAATTCATTTTCAAAAAAATATAACAATAACAGTTCTAGAATTCTGCATCATTTTTGGGATATAAAAAAATCTTCAGGAGTGGATGGTGCATTAGAAAAAGTTATAGATAACCAGGATACCGCGGAGGAGTTTTTATCAAACCTTAATTATGTTAGTCTCGCGGGGAAAATAACAAGTAAAGCTTACTCGTTTTTTAAAGAGAAAAAATCATTGAATCGATTTCAAGGAATAATTGATTTATGGGAATTATCTCAAAATACACCAGCATTAAAACAACAAGCAAAAGATTACGAACGATTGTTCAAAGTTAAAATTGACCTCAAAGCCCTACAACAACTCTATCTCAATACAGTCTAACTTTTACCAACAAATAAAAGATAACTAAACACAACAAAACCTATAAACAATACGGGCTTCAGGCTTAATCGAAAGGATTGCGAGATTTTATAAAGACCGCAAAATCTTATGGATTTTGCTCTGTACAGGAAAAATTAAATCAAAACAAAAAGATTTCGCTATATGCGTGGCGGATGGCTAACACCAGTTTACTCCCGTACTGTTCATAGCTCAACCGTCCTAAGCAAGCTAAAAATCACGCTCTAATAAAATTATAAACACCTTTTCCTTCCGCTACCAATACATCCTCTTGAAATGCTTTCATTTTCGTCACCATTATTCGATTTCCCATTCTAACCAGTTTTCCTTCAAAAACTAAATCTTTTCCATCTGCAAATCTCAAATAATCTACTCTCAAGTCTATTGTAGACAGTTTATCTTCTGGCGAATTGAAATTGGCAATTCCTATAGCACCACCAACAGAATCTAAAATGGTAGCAATAATTCCACCATGCCAATGGTTGGTACGAATATCACCAACTAAATCATCTCTAAATGGCACTCGTACTTTAATGAAATCCTTTTCTATTGTTTCAACTTTTAAACCAAAATGTTTATGAATTGGGATTTCTTCTTCTGCCAATTTTATCAATCGTTCTTTTGTCTTTACATCCATATGTTAGATTTATAGTATTTCACCTCTAGCAGGATAGCCTGACTGTACGATATAATCTACCGCCTTTACAAAAGAAGGCAAATAGGGTCTTCCCCAAGGGTTACTGTTTATTGCAGAATAATAAACTTGATTGTTATTGTCTATTAAAAATAATCCGGGTTCACTAAACTTGTTGGGTTCACCATCTTTTACACCTGCACTTAAATACAAAGCCCAATCTCTGGCCGTTTCTTCTGCTAAGCCATAACCCAAAGTAAGATTAGACAATTCCCACTTTTGACGAGAAAGTCTAGCTCTATTTTCGGTATCCATACTTACGGCTACTACATTAACCCCTCTTTGCTCAAATTCGGGTAACAATTCTTGTAGTTGTTGCAAATACTTTTTGCATAGCGGACAATGTAATCCTCTATAAAAAACAACCAAGGTAAAATTGTTTGGATTTTGGTCTGCCAAACTCCATTGAATTCCATCTAATAATGGAAAATGTAAATCTGGTGCTGTATGTTTTGGTGTTGGTCTATTCATAATAAATACGTTAAAAGTTTGCCTTTAAGTGATTTTCAAAACGAATAAAATCATTCGCTATTTCTGGATTTTTCATTACATCATATGCCATAAATGTTGGTAATGGTTCAAAACCAAACCATTTAAAATTAAGATGCATTGGCCTTAAAAGTTCATCTTCGCTTAATCCTTTAAAAAAGGTTTCCTCTGGATTATTAAATGCTTCTTTTGGCGCATTAGCGGTTACAGACATCATATACTTTCCGTTTAACTTTCCGCCCAATCCGTAATTCTTCTTAGGTGCTTCTTTACTTCTGCCATCACCATCAGACATTTCGCCCATCATACCCATCGAGAATACTTCATCTATGTATTTTTTGAACGACCAACTTACTCCCATCCAGTTTAATGGTGTTTGAAAAAAGACCACGTCTGCCCATTTGAATTTTTCAATTTCTTCGTTTACATCATAGTTGTCTTGCATGGTAGTCTTCTTGATGTTATAGCCGTTGCTCTTAAAGTAGCTTTCTGCTTTCTCTGTTAAGGTTGCGTTTAATTTACCTTCAGAAAATGGATATTTCTGATGACCGTTGATGATAAAAATATTTTTCATTTTAAAATTTTAATTACATTTGTTTCACAAAGAAACTATTATAAGTTTAAAAAAGAAACCAATATGTGTTCATTTGGACAAATAGTGGTAACTAAAAAGTAACCAATGGCAAGAAAATATATAGACAACCCCAATGCTTGCTCCCTTGTACATACCATGAACATAATTGGCAATAAATGGAAACCTATTATTTTGTACTTATTATCCAATGGTTCTATGCGATTTGGTATGTTGAATACCTTAATCCCTACTATCTCAAAAAAGGTATTGACCAATCAGTTGAAAGAATTAGAAAATGATGGATTGCTTTTAAGACAGTCTTTTGCTGAAATTCCACCTAGGGTTGAATATTCTTTAACCGAAAAAGCGGTTGGACTTTTACCCGTTTTAAGAATGTTAAGTGATTGGGCAAATGATGCTTATCCCGAAATGGATTTTGAACAGTGTAGAATAGTAGAAAATGGAAAAAGCCAGCTTACAACCCAGAACTGAGATAAACAAATGTTCGTAAAATGCTCATTTCTTAGAGCTCACTAATTATAATACGGCCCTAACTTAATCTGGCGTAACAGTTATAAAATTGGGCCTTGGAATTAGAAGAAAATCAAAAAAAAGAATTCCTTAAATGTTGTTTTGGATAGTAATAGTACTATTTGTTCCTGCGCTACTAAATACAATATCTAGTATTCTAACAGACCGTAAAAAGATGAAAAGGGCCAGTAAGCGATGGAAGCAACTAAAAGAAGGCGAAAATAATAGTTCGTAAGCGTGCTAAAATAAGTGGTCATGGTTGCTAACCGTTCAAATTTAGCAGGGATATGAAAATGTTGGCCGTTGGTGTAAAAGCAATCGACATTTACAAAAAGGCGGTATTAGAACAAGAAGATTAAACAATGCCGATGTAGATTTATACAGGGAATGAACAGTAAATAATTATTATGATAACACGAGTTTGGGAAGGAAAAACCAGAATTGAGCATTCAGAAACATATACTAAAATTATTGAGAAACGCGATATTTCCGATTACAAAAAAACGGATGGGTTCATAAAATTATCCTTTCTAAAACGGAGCGACTATGAATTTACATATTTCAAGCTATTGACCTATTGGACAGATTTGAATGCCATTAAAAATTTTACAGGACCAAATTTTAAACAGGCAGTATCCTATAAAGAGGATCAACAATATTTAGTTGACTTTCCAGGGAATGTAATACATTATGATGTGTTTGCTGAATAAGCCAGCGTACAATACTGTATTCGAAATCAACCTCCTATTTGGTTACCAAACTTCATATACTAACCGTTAACAGTTAAAATAAAGGATTTTTTACTAGTCTAAGATTTAGTAGTTTTAAATAATAGAGATATCCGTAAGTTTATGGTTATTAAATTGTTGTGGCTAATTTGAATCAACCAAATGAAATTATTTAGAAGAATAAGACATAAGCTGATTTTGGACAATAAAAAAGCTCAATATCTTAAGTATGCTTTAGGAGAAGTTGTGTTGGTAGTAATTGGGATTTTGATTGCCTTGCAAATTAACAATTGGAATGAATCTAGAAAAGGTGATATGGCCTTGAAAGAATTTTTAGTAAAAATCAAATCAAATACCTTAGAAGATATCCACGAACTAGACTCTTTAACAACAGGAAGAAGACAAATAGCTGAACTATGTAAAAAGGCTCGAACAAGTATTTTAAATAAAACTGAAGAAGAAAACACCATGCTTTTTATGTCTAGTGGTTGGGCGTTTATAGATCTCTATTTTAGTCCTAGTATTGCCGGGTACGAAGCTTTAAAAAATTCAAATTACTATGGAAAAATCAACAATACTGCCTTAGATTCACTTTTAACAAGATACCATACCATTATTGGCGAGATTGCATTAAATGAAAAAAGTTATAATGAATATGCGAAAAGTCAAGAGGCATATCTTTCCACTCGATTTGACAGGTCTTTGGTTTTAGCATATGCCTTTGTACCACCCGATTCCCTTAATATCAGAGCCACCAAAGAAAGTGAATATTATACTGATTTTAAGAAGTACACTTCATTTCCTGCCTACAGAAACGTAATTAGTTTAGCTGCTTGGCAGTTTGATACGATGATTCATCGGTACACCGAATTAAAGGATGTAGGCTTAAGTATAATCAAAGAAATAGATACTATTATCGAAGATTAAAAAATGATAAAAAACAAAAAAGCCAAATGGATTGTAAGAGCATTCTTGTTTATTGGAACTGTAGTTTCATTATGTTTTGTTCCTTGGATTTTGGTAAAGGCTTGGATTTTACCGTTACCGAATAGCATTCAAGAACAAGTAGATGAAGCAATAGGTTACGGTTTTGATGGTATGATTGTTTACATAGACCAAGCAGGCAAACCACCAATATTTTTCACAGGTGGTTGGAAAGATAGAGAAAAGAAAATACCAGCCGAACCAAAATCTTTGTTCAAAATTGCTAGTATCAGTAAGCTGTATACAGCTGTGGCAGCTACGAAGTTGGTTAAAGAAAAGCGTCTGTCTTTTGATAAATCACTAACCGATTATCTCCCTGAGCTAAAAGAAAGAATAGAAAATGCCGATGAAATCACATTGAAAATGATGATCCAACACCGCTCTGGGATTCCAAACTTTACCGATAATCCGGCGTTTTGGGAAAACGAAGAAGAAAATGGCAAAAATGCTTTAGATTTTGCTTTGGACTTGCCTGCTAGTTTTAAACCAGACAAAGGATATGAATATTCGAACACGAATTATTTGTTGCTTCGTAGAATTCTTGATGCGGTTTTGGGATACAATCATAACGAGTATATCAAAGAAAAAATTTTGAAACCTCTTGAATTGAAAAACACATTTTTTTCGATTAACGAGGTTGATTTAGACGATGTAATGAGCGGATATTATGTAGGAATTGAAGAAGATTTTAAGGCCCGCGACTTTGGAATGTTAGCAACCGCAGCGGATGTTGGAATATTTTTAAGAGCTTTAAATGATGGTTCTGTATTTGAAGAAGGTGAGGAGGAAATATATCCTTACGAATATAATCACGGTGGTTTAGTCATTGGTTATCAAAGCTTGGCAGAATATCACAAAGATATAGATGCAGTTGTCGTTCAATTTATTAACACAACTGATTTTGAAGGTTATGAATGGAATTTATCGGAAATTATAATTAACCGAATTGTGAAAATTGTTAAAAAGGAAAACTAGGCGCAATAAAGCATAAATTGCATTGAAAGGCAGTTTAGCCATAGTTTTGATAGTTCAAAAAAAAGATTTTCTGTCGGTGTAAGATTTAGTAGTTTTATACAAAAGAGATATACGTCATATGACGGATATTCAATTGTTGCCCACAATTATGAAAAATCTTGTCTTAATCCTTTATTTTCTAACAATTCTCAGTGGATGTAAGGAATCCTCAAAAAATGAATTAGATTCCAATCGAGAAATAAAAGAGAAGATTTCGTTGGAATATGTTGATGAGTGGAATCAAATTGAACTTACACAGACAGATGATAAATACGGTGAATGGGGTGGTGATTCTGATATAATAACGATTTACTCAGACGGAAAAACTCTTTATGCTAATTATTCAAGATTTTTAGGTTCCTTAGCCCCTCCGCCTCCACCTGCCGAGAATGAAGAATCCAAAAAATGGTTTGAGTATAAAGAATTAGATTTCAAGATTGACAGTATAAAATTGGATAAAGAAAAAATCAAACTGGTTGAAAATGCTATTGTGGGACTTATAAAACAAAAAATTCAAAATCAATCATATATTTCTCACTCAGGAATTTATAATAGTGTAATTACTAGGGATTCGAGTTTGATAATTGATGATTTCCCTTCTGGAAAGTGGATAACTTTTCAAGAGTTGAAAGAAAGTATAATTAATAAATAACTGTGGGCAACATTGGCTATAATTCATTGTGGTTTTGTGCCAAATCAAAGTAAAAGTATAAATCAAACGGCTGGATTTCGGCGGAATAATCCTGCGGATGATTCCACAACGAAATCATAGCCGAGAACGTAGAAAGTTCAAATAAACTATTTTTTTCCATTCCAATATTTAGTCGTTTTAAACAACATAGATTCCCGTAATTTGGCGTTGTGTAGATTAGCTTAAATTAGCCGAATAAAAGATCGGACCAATGAACAAAACCGCTATTCTATATTTTCTTTTTGGTCTTTTAACCGTATCCTGTAACCAAAAAAAATCAACAACCCCAGAAAACAAAACCGAAGCGCTAACGGCTAAAGATTCATTGACGGCAAAATTAGATTCTATTCAAAAGAATGGAAATATTATAGGATTTGGAGTGGCAATGGTAAATGAGGATGGCGTGCTTTATGAGAAAGGTTTTGGATTTTCTAACATTGAGACCAAAGAAAAATATACAAAAAATACGGTTCAGCACATAGCGTCCGTCTCTAAAACATTGATTGGGATTAGCTTACTAAAAGCTCAAGAATTGGGTAAATTACAACTTGATGACCCGGTTAACAACTACCTTCCGTTCAAGGTAACCAATCCTAATCGCCCCAAAGAAACCATAACCATTAGACATTTAGCAACCCACACATCTGGAATCAATGATTCTGAAATTTACATGAACACCTCTTGGTACTTAACGGAGAACCAAGACTTGTCTAGTATAAGAACGGATTATCCAGCACAACAGTTAAACCCAAACAGCAGTAAAGTGCCAATGGAAGAATACGTAAGGGGATATTTAGAAGAAAATGGGGCGTACTACAACAACAATAATTATATAGTCTTTGATCCGGGAGAACGATACAATTATTCAAATATTGGGGCAACGCTCTGTGCACTTGTAATTGAAAAAGCAACGGGTAAACCATTTGATGTGTTTACAAAAGAACATATTCTAAAACCTTTAGGTATGAATGCTTCGGGTTGGTCGTTAGAAGCTATTGATGTGTCAAAACATTCAAGACTCTATAGGAACGACTATTCTGTATTGCCTTTTTACTCCGCAATGACCTATCCAGATGGTATGTTCATATCATCACCCACCGATATGGCGAAATATCTAGCAGAATTGATCAAAGGATATGCCGGAAAAGGAACACTTTTAAGTAAAGAAAGCTATAGCGAATTATTAACCGAACAACTCCAAGAAGATAATTTTGAGCATAGAAATACTTCTAATCCTTACAATGGAGATTATAGCCCTGCTTTGTTTATAGGTTACAGTGCCAAAGGTTATGTAGGGCACTCTGGAGGCGATGCAGGAGTTGGTACTTGGATGTATTTTGATACGGACAAAAAAACGGGCAGATACATAGTCATAAATACCGATATGGGAAATGACAATAGGGCAAAGGAATTAGAGTATTATGCCATCTGGGATTTAATGAATACGTATTTTGACAAATTGAAATAGTGCTTCAGAACAATCAAAAGAGTGGGTGAATACTAGCTACTATACCTATTTAGATTTGTTTTTTTGCTGAATCGTGTACGGTAGTTTTTAAGATAAAATCAACTTCCCGGTTCGCTAACTTTTGTCTTGGCTAGTAATTAGAATTACCTTGTTTTAGATAGGGTGTAAAGATTCCATATTCTAAAATTAAACTTTACTTAATACCCTACTTACCTAAAGTGGCTATCATTGCTCTAAACAGATTAGACCACTATGACTGCGCCAGATTTAGAATTGTTTCAATTGATTAAGAAAGACAATCAATTGGCGTTTAAGCAGTTGTATGACCGACACTGGAAAAAACAGTTTTACTTTGCTGTTGGCTTTTTAAAAGATGAAACATTGGCCAAGGATGTTGTACAAGAGGTCTTTTGTATACTCTGGGAGAAACGTGATCATTTGAATATTCAACATTTTGGTTCTTATTTACACAGTATAACAAGAAATAAATGTTTGGAGCATCTTAAGAAATCTGTTGTGTTTAAAGATGTTTTACTACACATGGATGCTTTAAATGCAGAAAACACCACAGAACAGCATATACACTATTTAGAAACCAAAGAAAAAATAGAAAAAGAGATAAACAGTTTGCCAAATAAAACCAAGCAGATTTTTAGGTTAAGTAGACATCAAGAATTATCTCATAAAGAAATTGCGAAAAAAATGAATGTATCTACCAAGACCGTAGAATATCATATTTCGCAATCAATCAAGAAGTTATCTGCTTCAATGGCATCTTACCTATTCTTTTTTTAAAAAAAATAGCTTTTTCATTTAGGGTGCTCGGTCATTTTTAACTCTTAGTAATAGAGAACCAAAAGATGACTGAAAAAGAGTTACAAATTTTAATAGAAAAATACACTGCAGGTAATTGCTCCCAAAAGGAAAAAGAACTTGTGGACCGTGTTTTAGCTTCATATGAAAATAAAGAAGTTACTCCTTTTGATGTTGAGAAGGAAAAAGCTATTGAAAAGGATATTTTTTCAGCAATACAGGGTAAAATCAAAGCTACGGATAACAAGAAGTCTTTTTCTATAGGTATAAGACAAGTATTTAAAGTTGCCGCTTCTTTAGTCTTATTAATTGGTTTGGGTTATATGGTGGTGAGTAAGGGCCAAGAATATAATAAGGCGAAGGTGGCTCAAGTAGAAATGTTGGCACAACAAACAGATTGGGGCAAAAGAGCAACCATAAATCTAAGTGATGGTACTAAAGTAACCCTTAATGCCGGTAGTAAACTTAACTTCCCAAAATCGTTTAAAGGGCAAAAACTAAGAGAGGTCTATTTAGAAGGCGAAGCTTTTTTTGAAGTAGCAGAAAATAAAGAACAACCTTTCGTTGTGCATTCCAATGCTATAGATACCCAAGTGTTAGGCACTTCTTTTAATGTAAATGCATATTCCTTTAACGAGGCTATCGCTGTTACCGTAAAAACCGGCAAGGTAAAGGTATTTAATACAAAAGCAGGGACCAACAATATTTTGGAATTGAACCCTATGGAGTTGGCCTATTTCAACAAATCGGCAAATACGCTATCCAAATCAAAAGTATCCAATGAGAATTTTCTGGATTGGAAAAATGGTATCATCAGATTTAATGATATCAGCTTTGCCGAAGCGGCTAATATGTTGAGCAGATGGTATGGAATTACTGTCCATTTTAAACACCAAGGTTTAAAGAATTGTCATGTTACTGCCAGATATGAAAAAGCAAATTTAAAGGTGGTTTTAGAAAGTATAAAGTTTGCCACCAAAGGATTTGATTATGAAATTAAAGAAGGTAACCAAGTATTATTTAAAGGCCTTTGCAAGGAATAAATCCAAACAACAAACTCTAAAAAAATACACTATGTAAACACTATTATTTAAAACAAAAGCAGCCTGCGAAACTTTGGCGAGGATCTACAGACTGCAAAGCTTTTTAACGATTAATAATTAACCATTAAACATTCTGTGAAGATATGAATTCACTAACTATTAAGCAATTTATAGCGTTAACAATGAAAGTCTATTTTATTTGTGTGATTGTGGCGCTCTTGAATCCGCTTTTGGCATCCAATGTCAAAGCCCAAAAGTTGGATCAAGTAACGGTAGACCTGCATCTAAAACAAGCAACCATAGAAGAGGTAATAACCGCTATAGAATACCAAACCGATTTTAATTTTGTATACGGTAGATCCATAACCGGCATAAAAAATAAATATAACCTTAGTTATAATAAGGTGTCCTTGCGTTCTGTGCTAGAATTATTGGCCAAAGATGCTGGCTTGGCTTTTAGAAGACTTAATTATAATATTTCTATAGACAAAAGACCCAAGGCTTCTAAAGCAATAGTAGAAAGCATATTTCAAGAGATAAAAGGAAAAGTGCTAGATGAAAATGGGCAGCCACTACCTGGGGCGTCCGTTGTGGAACAAGGTACAACCAACGGTACCGCTACTGATTTTGAGGGAAATTTTGTTCTAGAGGTTAACCCTGGAGCCGTTTTGGAGGTGTCTTATATTGGGTATAATATGGAGCTGGTTACCGTGGGTACTCAAATAGAATATAGCATTCAATTAAGTCTGGCGTCATCTAGTTTACAAGAAGTTGTTTTAATTGGTTACGGGCAACAGGCTAGGGCAAAGGTAGTGGGTTCCGTGGCGGAAATGAACAGTCAAGAACTGCAAAATGTTACCGCTGCCTCTGTAGACCAGCAATTGGCCGGTAAATTATCTGGGGTTATAATCAATCAATCCAACGGACAACCAGGTAACGATTCACAAATAATAATAAGAGGTACGGGAACATTGACTGCAGGTTCTAATCCACTTATTGTTGTGGACGGCTTTCCCTTAACAGAAGGGAGTACGTTAAGCTCCGTTAATCCAAATGATATTGAGGATATTAATATTTTAAAAGATGCGGCATCTGCATCAATTTATGGTTCTAGAGCGGCTAACGGTGTAATCTTAATTACCACAAAGGCGGGTAAATTTAACCAGAAAACAAGAATTACCCTAGAAACATATGGAGGTATACAACAACAAAGCTCCGGAGTAGAATTGGTAAATGCATATGAGCATGCCCAATTCTTAACAGAGGCTAGAAATTGGGGATATGTTTCTAAAGACCCTTTAAATAGAAGTGAGGCAGACCCAAATAGTGTTAGGGTTACTAAACTGATAGACGGAAAGCAAATAGATGGTCGCGAATTATTTTTGCCAGAACTAGAACCTTACCTAAATGGAGAACCAGGATTATTGAACACAGATTGGTTAAATGAGGGGTTTAGGAGTGCTCCAATATCCAATTATGCACTTTCTATTTCTGGCGGAAACGAGAAAACAACTTTCTTTACTTCTTTAGGTTATTTTGACCAAGAGGGGGTGGTAATTGGTACGGATTTTAAACGGTATTCTGCCTCTTTGAATTTGCAGACCAAGATTACGGACAAGATTAAATTTGGTGTGAATTTAAAACCAACGTACTCGGTAGAAAACTCCGTAGACCAAGGTAGTCGTAGTAATGGTGTTTTGGGTTTAATTCCATTAAGTTTTCCCATGTATAGCCCTTATAATGCAGATGGAAGTATCAACATTAGTGATCAATTGGTTAATGAACAACGCGAAATTGAAGGCGTTAGGGTAAATGGTACGCCTGTAGAGAATTTAGTGGCAACGGCTAATCTAATCACAGATGAAAAAAGCCGATTTAGAATTTTTGGTAATGCTTTTTTAGATGCGGAAATAATCAAGGGGTTAACCTATAGATTTTCTTTGGGTGGAGATTACGATACATATGTAAGGGATTACTATTATCCAATAGGAGTTGGTTCTTACAGAACACCTGCACCACGAGCAGATGCAAATGCGGAACAGCGTAAGCAAAATAAAGTGAACTATTTGCTAGAGAATACGCTAACCTTCGATAGAACTTTTGGTAAACATCATCTTAATGTATTGGCAGGGTATACGTTTCAAAAAGAGAAAATAGATTACACAAGGGTTGTAGGCACTGGTTTTGCAGATGATAACATACAGAATATAGGTGGTGCCAGTGCATTTACTGCTACTGCAGATGTGGGTATTTGGGCACTAGAGTCTTACTTAGGTCGTCTACAGTATGATTTTGATGATAAGTACCTAGTAACGGCGGCCTTACGTAGAGATGGATCATCGCGTTTTGGTGTAAATAACCGTTGGGGTAATTTTCCATCCATTGCCGGTGGCTGGGTATTTAGTAGAGAAACATTTTTTCCAGACTCAAACATCTTAAGTTTTGGTAAACTTTCGGCCAGTTGGGGGCAAACAGGGAATAACCAGATTGGTACTTATGCTTCCAAAGCCTTGGTAACCGATTCTAATTATGTATTTGGTAACGGTATTGCCCCAGGTTACATAACTACATCTGCTCCAAATCCAGATTTAGGTTGGGAGGTAGCTTCTTCTCTAAACATAGGATTGGATTTAGGGTTTTTCAATAATAAGTTGAATTTTAATATGGCTTATTATAAAACCAATACTAAAGACTTGTTGTTAGATGTACCGGTACCACAGCAAACCGGTTATGATAATGTACTGGCCAATATTGGTGAAATGGAAAACCAAGGCTGGGAATTTCAAATTTTTGGAAACGGTTTTAAGGCAGGAGACCTTGGTATTGGTTTTAATGCAAACCTTACTTCTTACAAGAACAAGGTATTGGCATTGGGTCCTGGCCAAGACAGGATAGCAACAGGTAGGGATCAATTGTTTGTAACACAAATTGGTAGGCCAATTGCAGAAATTTATGGGTACAAACTAGATGGTGTTTTTAAGACTCAAGAAGAAATAGACAACACCCCACATCTAGATGGCACCTTAACCGGAGATTTAAGGGTTGTAGATGTTAATGGTGATGGACAAATTACTGATGACGATAAGATTTCCAAAGGTACTTTTGCGCCAGACTTCACCTATGGTTTTGGAGCCAATTTAGATTACAAAGGATTCAATTTAAGCTTCAATTTTGTAGGTGTTGCCGGCAGAACATTATTAGATGGCGATTTAAGTTCTTTAACGGAATCCGGAGAAGGCTTTGCGATACCAACAAAATACTATTTCAACAATAGATATCACCCGGTAAATAATCCAGACGGTTTCTTGGGCCAGCCTAATTTTGGTAATTTCTCTAACTCAAGAAAAATCTTAAGAAGCTCCGTAACGGTAGATGAAAATAATGGCGATTATTTTAGGTTTAGAGATGTCCGTTTAGGGTATACTTTCCAAAAAAATATACTAGACAAGTTACAATTACAGGGATTACAAGTATACCTATCTGGTAATAATTTGTTTACGGCTACAGATTGGCGCGGGTGGAACCCAGATGGTACCACCAGTAATATTCTAACATCAGGGTACAACTCTGGTGGCAATTATCCAATTGCAAGAACCTATACCGTCGGATTAAAAATAACCTACTAAAAACCAATACAATGAAAAAGTTACTTTATATAACCAGTGTTGTAATGGCAGTTGGCCTTATAAGCTGTGAAAACGAATTGATACAAAACCCTACAACTACCAAGGTAGCAGATAATTTTTATGCTAACGAGGCAGAGATGGAAGAGGCCGTAAATGCTGTTTATGCGGCTTTACAATTTACAGGTAATTATGATACCGCCTTTCCTGCTGTGGGTGAACTGCCTGGAGAAGATGCATACGATGAAACTCCGGCTAACGACGGCGGTAATTATGGGATGTTAGATGATTATAATGTAATTCCACAAAGTAGCCTAATTGCCAATGTTTGGGAAGATGCATTTAAAGGAATACAACGTGCTAATATTGTATTAAATCGTATTAGCGATGTGGCATATACAGAGGAAGCAACAAAAAATGCTAGAATAGGGGAAATGTTGTTCATTAGGGCATTGCTTTATTTTAATTTGGTAAGAACGTTTGGGGATGTGCCATTGATTACGGACGAAGTTGTTAATCCACAAGAATATTTTGGGCAAGAACGCACAGCGGTAGCAGATGTATATGCGCAGATTATTGCAGATTTAGAAGAAGCAGAAGGCTACTTACCAGTTAGGACAGAAAGCAATAAAGGCCGTGTGGTAAAAACTGCGGCCCAAGCATTGCTGGGCAAGGTGTATTTAACAAGACAAGATTTCCAAGCAGCTAAAACTAGTTTAACTAAGGTTGTGGATGCCAACGTACATCAACTAGTTCCAGTATCCGAAGTGTTCTCTTTGGAGAACGAATTGAATGACGAATTAATTTTTGTGGTACAATTTGCTTCTGGTATCAATAGTAATAGCGAGGGGTCAGATGCTTACCGCATGTT
Organism: Croceivirga radicis; assembly: GCF_002072105.2. Taxonomy (GTDB): domain Bacteria; phylum Bacteroidota; class Bacteroidia; order Flavobacteriales; family Flavobacteriaceae; genus Croceivirga; species Croceivirga radicis. The sequence continues at coordinate 84,670 of NZ_MTBC01000010.1, read as the reverse complement.
TAACCCAACCGCAAGACAAGAAGGTAGTATGGCTGGTACAAAAGGTCATGGGGTATTAAAGCCAGAATTCTATGAGTTGTACACGGCCAATGATACCAGAAAAGATGTGTATGTGGGTACATTGGAATCAGGTTTGGCCTATACCAATAAAATAGCGGTACCTACCACAGTAGTTGGCGATTCTGCGAGTGATTGGGTAGTGCTTAGGTATGCAGATGTGCTATTAATGTTGGCAGAAACGGAAAATGAGCTTGGTAGCACCAGTAATGCGGTAGCCTATCTAAATCAGATACGAGAAAGAGCCGGTTTATCGGATTATGCCGGCGGGGAAGATAAGAATGCTATTTTCCAAGAAATAGACCTTCAAAGGCGATTAGAATTGGTTTGGGAGGGCCACAGGTGGTTCGATTTGTTGCGACAGGGTAGAGCACAAGAAGTATTGGGTGTCTCAGATGCAAACAAACTGTTATTGCCATTACCAGCAAGCCAGATTGCGGCAGACCCAGCATTAGTTCAAAATCCAGGATACTAAAAGGCCTATGAAAATCAATATAAAACTAGTTGTCAAGGTGGTATTCACCTTGATGACTAGTATATCTGTAGCTATAGCTCAAAATGGAGCTACCAGGGCAGAACAGATTTTACATCAATTTAAAAATCCTAATTCGGATTATATTTTGGCGGTTTCCCATAGGGGAGATTGGCGTTATGCACCAGAAAATTCGCTACTTGCGGTGCAAAGGTGTTTAGATCTGGGTATAGATATCATCGAACTCGATTTTAGACTTACCAAAGACGGCCATTTGGTGGCCATGCATGATGAGACTGTGGACAGGACTACCAATGGTAGTGGTAAGGTTAGTGAATTAACGCTAGACGAAATTAAAAAGTTACGTCTTAAGAATGCAGCTGGAGTAAGACATGCTAGACAACAGGTGCCTACCCTAAAAGAAGTAATGCTTTTGGTAAAAGGCAAAGCCATGGTGAACTTGGATAAAACGGAAAGTAAATGGGTAAGGGAGGCCTATGAAGTACTTAAGGAAACGGGTACCATTGATCATGCCATATTTAAAGGCAATGATGCGGTGCAACTAATGCGCAAAAAGTACGGCACTTTAATGGATAGTATTATTTACATGCCTAAACTATGGTACAAAAATGAACAAGTAGCCGAGTTATATAAGGATTATGAAGCAGATATAAATCCAACGTATTACGAAACTATTTTTGATAGTGAGACCGCCATTCCATTGCAATTAGCAAAAGAAAAATTTGAAGCGAATAAAGATGGTTTTATGGCTATAGCCCTGTGGGATGAGTTGTGTGCTGGCAGAACAGATGAGGTGGCTTTATTAGAAGGTGCAGATAAATCTTGGGGCTGGTTGCTGGATCAGGGTGCTAATGCTATTATGACGGATAGACCAGCAGAGTTAATTTCTTATTTACAGGACAAAGGATTAAGAAACTTACATGGTGATAGCGATAAGGTTGAACTGCTACGTGCCAATTTAGAAGATGCGCATAACAACCAGGTTATTGTGGTAGCGCATAGGGGCGATTGGCGTAATGCACCAGAAAATTCCCTGCAAGCGATACAAAATTGTATAGATATGGGGGTAGATATGGTGGAGTTGGATGTACGCAAAACCAAAGATGGTCAGTTAATTTTAATGCACGATCAAACTATAGACCGTACCACTAACGGTTCTGGAAAAGTAGAAGACCTTACTTGGGAGTATATACAAACGCTACATTTAAAAGATGGTATTGGGCATACAACAGCGCATAAAATACCCACGCTAGAAGAGGCTTTGATGGTGGCCAAAGAAAAGATTTTAGTGAACTTGGATAAGAGTTACAACATATTTGAAGAATGTTTTGCAATTGCTGAAAAAACAGGAACTACAAGACAAGTAGTTATCAAGGGAGCAATACCGTATAAGCAAGTAAAAAAGGAGTTTGGCCACTATTTGGACAAGGTTTTTTTTATGCCCATTGTTAGAACTAGTAAACCAGAAGCAGAACGTATGGTAGAAGCGTATCTAAACGAAGAAGTGCCCGTGGCTTTTGAATTTACGGTGCCAGACGACTCCGTTTCTTTGGTGGCTAAATTTCCAGAAATACGCAAGAAAGGAGCATCTGTTTGGGTAAACTCATTGTGGCCGCATCATAACAGCGGGCATGACGATGAAAAAGCAAATCTAGACCCTAGGGTGTACGATTGGTTTATTAACAACCATGTAGATATGATACAAACAGACCGTCCGCAATTATTATTACAGTATTTAAGAAAAAGAGGATTGCATAATTAGGTAAGTGTAGTTTAATTTTCATTCAGCAGAAACCCAGTAGTTATACTGGGTTTTTTATTTTAACAAATGTGTGAACCGGTATTTAAAACATTTAAAAGATGTGTTGTAACCAGCCACAATGTATTTTACAGCTAAAAGAAATAATATCAAAAATTAATTACTAAATATGCCACAAAGGTTTTAACCAATAAGTTGAATGGCGTAAACTTAGAACCAACTTAAAATTTCACAGTCTAATTCAAGATTCAATATGTTGGTATTTCAGTTGTGATTCTGCAACTTGATGAAACATAAGCTTAGTCTAAATTTGTAGACCAAAGATTGATTCTTGATTGAATTCCACCTTTACTTCTTCCAAACATTTCACTTAATTCGGTAATGCTAAAATCCTCATAGCAATTTTTTAATAGTGTTTCTTCTTCTTCTGTCCAAGGTTCGTAAGCCCTTTTGAATTTTTGTCTAGATTTTAATATTTGTTCATCATTTCTTTCAAAATTGATGGGAAGGTTGTGAATTTGTTGTTCAACATTTTTTTTCTGTTTCCACTTTATATTTTGACTATGGTTTTGTTCAATAGACTTTCCACATTCTGGGCAAAACTTGTAATGTTCTTCTATTTTAGTTTCACATTTTTTACAAAGAAAAACCCTATTGGTTCCATAATCAATTGCATTGGTCTCTAGAAGCGTAAATTCTTTAGGTATATCTTTTATAAATTCTGAAACCGCACCCTTTTTGCTTATTAAATACAGATAGTCTTTCGCTCTTGTAAGCGCTACATAAAATAGTCTACGTTCTTCTTCTATTAAAAGGTCATAATTACTAGGTTTTATTACCTGATAAATTTTATCCTGTAACCAGGGATCAGGGAAACCACCTTTATTAGAATGCAGTCCTAAAATAAAAACTACTTTTGCTTCTAATCCTTTAGCACCGTGAATGGTTTTAAATTGAATTTTATGACCGCTTGCATCTAAAGTCTTTTTTAGTTCAGAGGCCATAGCAGACCGTCTATAGAGCACCAAAATATCTTCTGGATTTATTCCGTCCTGTATATGTTTTTCAACGGTTTCCCAGATAAAGGAAATTTCTTGTCCTTCATTTTCTTCATAGAAGATATTTATTTTTTGGCCTCCACGCTTTACAGCCTTGATGTCTTTATGAATTTGAAATTCATTCTTTTTAATCGCTTCTGTGGATGCGCAAACAATTGGGTCTGTACTTCTATAATTTAAATTAAGCGTTACTAATTCTGAATTAGCAAAATGTTCTTTGAAATTTACGATATAACTTATTTCAGAACCTCGAAATCCATATATACTTTGCCAGTCATCACCAACACAAAATAACTGGGTTTCCTTTGTGGTTAATAAATTTAAAAGTTTGACTTGCAGATTGTTAACATCTTGAAATTCATCTACCAATATGTGGCTATAGCTATTTTGATACCTCTCACGAACTTTTGGATTGTTTTCTAGTAATTCAATGGTTTTTATCAATAGTCCATCAAAATCCATGTAAGATTTGTTAGTGCAATAGTCTTGAAAAGCTGTGATTATGGGGATAGCCAGTTCATAAAACACACGCACTCTTTCGTATTTGCTTGCAGCAGCTTCATCCATAATTTGCTGCAAGTCTTTTTCCGAATTCTCTATTTTGTTTCGAACCTCGTTTACTTCCCTATAAAAACGTTTTAACTCCTTTCTAAAAGGTGAAAATTCTTCGTCATAATTTAAAACGGTAGCAGAACTTAGATCTTCACTAATTCTGCCTTTGATAACACGGTCTAGAACGCTATTAAAAACAGCTGAGTTGTGCGTGGCATCATCATACGTTTTAATACATGTACAACCAGCAATTTTCATCTTAACCTCCTTCCAAAAGGAAGGATAACTTAGGTTACTAATATGTTCTAAATACACATTTCCTTGTGGTATAAAAAAATCTGGGTGAAATACTTTTTTATCCACTTTAACTTCTGGTTCATAAGTATATTCAATACTATTTCGGAATAACCAATCTGCAATAAATTGTTCTGATTTAGACCGAACTTTGTCTCCATTTAAAGAAGTAAAGTGTTTGCCTTCTGGTCTAAATTCTTCACTGGTCTTGTTGTCTGGAATATGGTCTACATAGTAATCTAATAGGAATCGCTTTAATTTTAAAATAAATGCTTTTTCCTCACAAAGCTCAATAGCTACTTTTTCAATAATTTCTTTGACCGTTTCTGTGGCAGTGTTTCCATGAAATTCATTTCCTATTTTTTGGTCAGCTACAATTTTAAATTGGTTGTCAAACACATGTACACCGTCTGTTTTTATAATTTGGTAACAGAGACTGTGAATGGTTTTGATAGTTAATTTTTTGAGCCAGGGAAATTTGTTGAGAAAACGGACACGTTCTCTATACTTGTCTTTAAAGGTAATGCCTTGAGTTTGTAGAAATTCCTTGTAATATCGAGTTTGGTCGGCAGCAAGAATCATTCTGTCTAGCATTTCATTGGCAGCATTTTTGGTAAAAGTCACCGCCAAAATAGTATTGGCATCTACCAGTTTATCCGTTACCAGATAATTTATTTTATGCAATAAAGTTTTGGTTTTACCGGAGCCGGCTCCCGCAAGGACTAGGAGTCTATTGGCTTCTGAAAGTACAGCTTTGCGTTGTTGGTCATTTAAAGCAGAAAGGTCAGTTCTGGTTTTGAGCGTTTTCATTGTCTATGGGTAAAGAACCTTTTTTTAAACCTATTTGGTCTTTAGGATTAAAATGTTGGTGTTGGTCTGTTTTTATAACTAACGGCTAGGGATACTAAAAATTTTATTTGGTTTAAAGATAAAGCTGTTCAAACGTCAAATGGAGTCTTTATGTTTTAACTCACGAACTGCGTCTACCAAACCGTAATAGATAAAAAAAAAGTCCCCATTTGAAGTGAATACAAATGGAATTTGAAGTATTTCTGAATACTCCAAGGCCTGCTGCATGCCATCACCAACTTTATGCCTATTGTCTTTAGCTTCGCTTATAGCAATGGGAATGTTGGGCTTATAATAAAGAATGTAATCTGCTCTTTTCTGTTTGCCCCGGGCGTATAATTTACCTTGAACTATGATACGGCCATCCGTAAAAGAAACTTCTTCTCTTACCTGAGAGCGCATATTCCAGCCCGCTTGCTGTATGGCGGGGTTGATGAATTTAGAGCATATATCTCTTTCCGACAATGATTTTTTATTCACGAAAAACAGCGTTTGCCTGGGGAGTGGTTATTATTTTGGTTATGGTCTTCTGCTTCATGTTTTGGTCATTTACTAAACCTAGTGCCTAAGATAGGAAAAAAGAGCAAAAGTATATTACTAGAAGAATTGCAAATGAATAGGCTATTTTACTTGTGTTGGATTTAGTAGTTTTATGTAAAAGCGATATTCGTTATTACGGGTATTTAATTGTTGTGTGCCATACAAAAAAAACAACTGACAATGAATAGCATCAAGTTAAATGACATTCTAAAATTGGATAATCTTGATAATACTAAAATCAGATTTAATCTAATGTTTGAGGGGAATTGGAACCCAATAGAGATGTTTAAGAATAATGAAATGGACACTATTCTTGGCGGACATTATTGGAATCACAACAAAATGAAGTCCTATAAAAACGGACAAACCACAATTGGATTTATTCGCATAAAAAACAATGAAAATCTTTGGCTTCTATTCCATATGGGCAGAGTAACAAAAGATTTGAACATCCAAAACGGGATTGGCTACGAATACGAAACGCTGACGGAATACGAAAAATATTTTGGACGGATAATAGTAAGATTTAAAAACAAATCGCAGAATATGGTGCGAAAAGCTACTTCGGTAATAGACGATTGCGAAATTGCTCAAATTTTGCCAGATGTTTTTGACAACGATATTTTTCCAGGCTATGACAAAGTAAATATATCTTGGAAAGAACTTTCAAGAGTGATTACAAAAGACACTTGGAAAACAGCTCTACAAAACCAAAAAGGCGTTTATCTAATTACGGATGTTTCCAACGGAAAAATGTATGTTGGTTCCGCATATGGTGATGAAATGATTTTAAATCGTTGGAAATCTTACGTTAAAACTGGCAATGGTGGAAATAAAGAACTCAAAACTTTAGAATTTGACCACATAAAACAAAACTTCCGATTTTCAATTTTAGATATATTCAAGTCAACAACTGAAAGTGAAGTAATAATTGAACGAGAAAGTTGGTGGAAAGAAACATTGTTAAGTCGCAAATTTGGATATAATGCAAATTAAACGTGTGAAAGTACTGCACACAACATAGCACTGAGGTAATCAAAAGCTCAAAAAAAGGGATTTTCTGCCCGTCTAAGATTTAGTAGTTTTATACAAAAGAGATATCCGTTATAACGGATATTTAATTGTTGCCACATATTTGAGAGATGATTACAAAAGACCTTTTAAATTCAGTTACAAATGACTTTTTTAGTCGTTATTGGAACCCAAAAATCGGAGAAAATCCTACTTGGGAAAAATCTGAATGGAATTTTAACGGAACTATACCTAATCACGATAAACAAGGATGTTATGCGCTCTTAAAGAATGACGAAGTAATTTATATTGGTGTTGGTATTAGTAAAGGTTCAGGAATTTATAAAAACCACGGTTTGGGTTTTCGTCTAAAAAGATATTTTAAAGTCAACAAAAATCTTCAACTAAATCCTAACAAATATTTACCAACAGAAAAATGGCAGGAATTAACTGGTATTTTAACCATTGGCTTCCCTAATGAGCATTTTTGTCTTGCTTCTGCTTTAGAAATTTATCTAATTAATAATCTTAACCCATCACGAAATAAAAGCTTTAATAAATGAAAGGATTTCTCAGATAAAGTTCAAGATAAGGATCATTGTGGGACCTAACGCTTTATTTTACTAAAATGAATGCAACTAAATTTAGAAAACTCGTAAATAAGCATTTCTCACCAAAAATGAAGGAATTGGGTTGGACTGGAAACGGCTTCGATTACAGAAGAATAGAGGAAAATCATTTGGTGAAATTATTTGGGATGTACGGTAGTTGGATGGGAGGATGTATTTATTGTGAAACAGGAATCCATTTCGATTTTTTACCACTTTATGAGCACGACAAACCAATTGAAAAAAAGAAGGTAACTGAATGTTTTTTTAGGGAACGACTATCAGTTGGGACATGGGAATTTTATACAGAGGAGGAAAGGAATGTGAAGCAGGTCCAAAACATTTTGGAAACTTTTCTAAACGTTAGTCCGCAATTTTACTCAGATTTTGAAAATTTTCCAGACCCTTTTGACAAAATCTCTGTTGAAGATGTTATAGAAAATCAAGATTACAAATTACTGGGCAAATATGAGATTTTCAATAGTCGTAGATTTGCATTACTAATGAAAGATATTAACTTATATATCGGAAATCTTGAGGTGGCAAGAGATTTTTCACAGTATGGAATTGCAAAGTCAAAAGCACTAGCAGAGAAGATGCTAGTAGGACGGAAGACGAAGACGTATCGTTTGATGGAAGAGTCTTTCAAGATTGAAATGGAAAACCTTCGAATCAAATGATGTTTTAATTTAAAAGTTCAAAAAAAGGATTAACACAATGTCGAAGTGTGGGATTTAAAAAGTTCAAATTGGAGCTACTTCCTAGTTCTCGTATAATAATACCCTGGTCCGTCGCAGGGTAAATATCCACCATTGTAAATTTCTGATTCGCTAAGAATACGCAAGTATTCAACCATGGAATTTCCACAGGTTTGGATAAGGTAACTATCTTTGGAATATTTCAACTTAAGATAATCATTTCCATCCGAAATAAACGAACCGTATTTACCCGAGGCAGTGGAAGTGCTATCTTGATATACTCTTTGCTTGATAAAGGTACTATCGGGGAAAAATTCGATAGACTCTCGAAAATCCAATTCTTCTTTCTCCAATATTTTCCCAGACATTCCGGAATTCAAAGAAGTGAGTTCATAATACAGTTCCATTCCAAAATCGTTCGATTCGCTGGAACTTGAACATGAACACCAAATAGTTGTAATGACGAGTAATAATAGTAACCTTCTCATTATTGTTTCTATATTAGATGAACAAATTACAGTAAGGTTGCCTATGAAAATTTGTAAAAAGGTGCTATTTGATATAAAGTTCAAAAAAAGGGATTTTCTGCCCGTCTAAGATTTAGTAGTTTTATACCAAAGAGATATTCGTTATTACGGATATCCAATTGTTGGCAATAATTAAAACTGAATAGAGATGACTAAAAAACTTAAAACTCTACTCTATATTTCATTCGGAATATTTTTCACTTTTGTAGTTTTCTATTCTTATTATAATGATTACCTATTTTTTTCATCATTTACTAGAGTATTGTTTGGATTATCCTTTGTTTTCTTTTTAATTAATTTGGTTAAAGAGATAAAAGAATACAGTCAAATAAAAAAACTGAAAAAATTACAAAACTCAATTATTGGAGTATTTTTTTTATTCTTAATTACATCAATCTATCTTATTCAAGAAAAATTTAATAATAACGGCAATCCACTTTTAATAGTTGAAACTCCTTATTCCATTGCTGGCGGACCTGAATATTATCTTTCAATAAGTTTTGGAGAAAGTGGAAAATATTTAATCGTCGAAAACACTCTAGAAAGTTATGGAAATAACTACTATAGAGGTAAATATACATATGCCGATTCGATATTTTACCTTGATAAAATAAAAGGTAAAATATTAAAGTCTAATATGTTAGGATTTAGATACTCAAAAATTAGTGCTGACAGTAAGAATCCGAACAAAATGACTAAACGTTTTTATTTAGCGAATATAAATTCTGAAAAAAAAGAAATTGGAGATGTTTTTTTATCAATTGTGACCAATAAATTAAATAAATAACTATTGCCAACAACGCCTATAAGTAATGCGGGCTGTTTTTTAAGACGAAAGTGATTTTCTTACAACAACGCTCACAATTTGGTAAATTGGTAAACAACAAAAAACAAATTTAAAAATGGTTCGCTTGGGTTCGTACCAAATTGAAAACTAGCGCTTTTCAATCCCGCACTACTCATAGCCTGAGCGTTATGTTCAATTGAAAAAATGAATTTAGACAGAAGTTATTTATGTGATATGAATCTTGCTACAGAGGTATCCTCTGGACGTTCTTTTTTTGAGGAAAAACTAGTCGAACTTAGAGATTCTGTTTTATCTAATGGGATTGAATATAACGGTCAAAAAATAAATGACTTAACAGAATTAGATTTTTTCTTGTCTGAGAATTTGAATGCTTTTAAAGGAAGTGTCTACGAGGAACTTAAAAGAGATGTCCTAAATGTTGAAAATGAATTAAGTATTTCAATGCCTGATAAAGGAGTTACATTTTTCACAGAAAATGCTACACTAGAAGGGAAGCTAGAAATGCTTAATTGGTATTGTAATCCTAAAATATCAATTCAAAAGCAAATTACAGTTGTTGAGTGTGTGAATATGCCTTATAATGAAGTTCCTTTGAATATAACTTTCAAATGGAATTATCAAAAGGTAGAAGAAATTTTGATTTCTTTTAATGATGAGGAAAAGGCTACGAAGTATCTAACTTATATAAAATCCAATGAGAAACTACTCCATGATTCTTGGCTTACAAGACAAATCGGAATAAAACGTCATTTTAATTGGGGAATAATAACGACTTGTGAGAAAGGAATTAAATTTAAAATAAAAAGAACATAACAATGTGTGACAAATCATAGCACCCTGCGGGAAGCTACGCTTGTTACACTAGACGTTGAAAGTTCAAAAAAAGGATTTTCTACCAATCCTAACTTATTATGGACTATCCATTACTATTGTTTTCATTTTTTATTCAGTTATAATAATCAGTGGGTAGAATGAATGGTTTAAGGTAAAGTACTACATTACTCGGCGTATATTTAGAAAGTCCGTTAAATCTTTAAATTTATTTTTCAGAAAGTTTTAATTTGATTTAAATTCTAGCAGTGGTACTCAGGGCAAACTTAAAGGCTTGTATCTTTTCACGGTTTGGGTACCACTAATTTATCATCATCAGAAACTATAAAAAAGACATAAATGAGGAAAAAAATAGTATTCTTATTAAGCTTATTGCTATTAAACACAATCCTTTATGGTCAAAATACTGATCAAGCTTTAAGGGTGGGCATCATAGGCTTAACACATACCCACGTGCATTGGATTTTTGGTAGTGAGCCGCGTGGCGACATTGAAATTGTTGGTATAGTAGAGCCCAATAAGGAGCTTGCTCAACGTTACGCGGATGAACATAATTTTTCAATGGATTTGGTGTATACTTCTTTAGACGAAATGCTGGATAAAGTAAAACCAGAAGCGGTAACCGCATTTGGTACTATTTACGAACATTTACAGGTGGTTGAGGCGGCTGCGCCAAGAGGCATCCATGTAATGGTAGAGAAACCATTAGCGGTTAGTATAGATCATGCTACAAAAATGAAGGCCTTGGCAGAAGAATACAAAATTCACCTTTTAACCAATTATGAAACAACTTGGTACCCCACAACTCATAAAGCGTATGAAATAGTTAAGAACAAAAATAAAATTGGTGCTATTAGAAAGATAATGGTTCATGACGGTCATAAAGGACCAAAAAAGATTGGTGTTAACGAGGAATTTTTAGATTGGTTAACAGATCCCATTCAAAATGGTGGTGGTGCAGAAGTGGATTTTGGTTGTTATGGGGTTAATATTTTATCGTGGTTTATGGACGGTAAACGGCCTAATAGCGTAACCGCTATCTCTCAACAACTGCAACCCGAAAATAACCCCAAAGTAAATGATGAATCTATTATACTGTTACAGTATGATGATGCGGTAGCGGTAATACAAGGCTCTTGGAATTGGCCTATCGGAAGAAAAGACATGGAGATTTATGGAACGGTTGGAGCGGTATATGCAGATAATAGGCATGACCTGCGCTTGAGAATTTCTGAAGGTTACGATGGTTACCAAGAAGAGGTGATGAAACTAGAAGAAAGAAAAGCGCCTTATGATGACCCTTTTTCACTACTGGCAGCAGTTATAAGAGAAGAAATTACACTGAATGAATTTGATCTAAACTCGCTTGAAAACAATATGCTAGTTGTGGAAATACTAGATGCAGCTAAAAAAAGTGCAGAAACGAAAAAAACCATTTTCCTTAAATAATTGGTAGAAGATATGTTGTTATAAAAAATAAAATGTTACTACGTAATCTTTTATTATTTAATAGCGAATCAAATGTCCAAAGTTAGCGTTTAAAGAGGTCCAATGGATTTTCCGAAACATCTTACATAAAAGTTCAAAAAAGGGATTTGCTAAACCGCCTTGAAATATTTTGGATATAAATACCATAACGTCTGTGCTTCAATAGAATTTTCTTCAGCTTTTTCTTTGTTTTCGCTTTGGAAGTATTTTGCACAAAATTGGTCTTAACATATCCCTTATCAGCACAATAAGATTCAAAGGCCCTTAAATCATTTTGGCGTTTTAGTTTCTTGGTTTTTGGGTCTCTTTAGGACCAATCGATGTACCATTCCTTTTTTAGAGCGGCGGATTTTTCTATCAAGGATAGATCTTCCCATTTGAAAAAATCTTCGCCACCAGTAAATATTTTTGGTTGGCTAAAGTCTTTCTTTATTGTGGAATCGTGTACGAAATCGTGTACGGCAGCTAAAAATTCGGAAATTTAAGGCATAAAAAAACGGCTCGTTTTGGACGAACCGTTGTTTCTGTTGGCCTTAGCCTTAGTAGCGGGGACTGGACTCGAACCAGCGACCTTCGGGTTATGAGCCCGACGAGCTACCTACTGCTCTACCCCGCGATGTATGTTTAATGTTGCTCGCGTAGAAACCAAATTGTCAGTTCAAATCGATTCAAGAACGTATCTTTTTGCGAATCGGTTGGCAAATATACAACCCTTTTTAGATTACACCAAATTAACTTTAACCCTTTTTGAAAATTTCAATATTACAAGGGTCAAATTCTGCTTTCTAAGTTTACGATTTCTGCACTATCTCCTGTGTAGTAAAGTCCTCTCCAGTAGAGTTGGTTAAAACCTTCATATTTCCATACCACCTCTAAATTGGGTGTAACTTCCCAATAGCCATAATCGCCCTCACATATTAAAGTGTTCCCATTGGGCAAACGTACGGCACCGCTTACCCTTCCGTAAAATAAATCTGGATGGGTAAAATCAAAAATTAAAGTAGGTGGTAAATCTAGATTGGTGCCGTCTAATTCCGGTAAACTAAATTCCATTGCTCTGGATTGCTCTTCTCTATTGTTGTTATTATAGATTAAAAGGCTTAGTTCATTACCTTTTTTTATAAAACTTGGATGGTGGTTAAAATTCAATGTAGATGTGGCGTTATTATCGCCATATACTTTTTGATTGCCAAAACGATAAAGTAAACTACCACCTTTGTTAAATTGCCCTCCTTCCTCTGTAGCAGCTTCCACGCTTGTGGTGCTATGGTCTATAAACCAAACTTCGCTGTAAAAGTTAGCACTTAAGGCGATTATGTCTTGCTCTGGGTAATAGGCTATTCCATTAAAATGAATTAAGTCGCCCTGGGCTACAAACTCATGAACATTAGTATTGGCGTAACCAATGTTGATTTTGTTTTTATTGGCTTCTGGTACACCAAAATTGGGTAAACTAGCATTAAAGTCTTGCACAATATGGTCCCAACTTTTCCACTCCCAGACAACATTGTTGTTTTCTTTATTAATTTCTACCACTTTCTCCATAAAAACGTCACCGTCATTGTTTAGGCCAACTGCCTTGGCATCTGCGTTAGAAACCCTATACCAAACCAAGACCAATAAATTTCCATTGGGTAATTGGGTAAAATCATGATGGGCAATTTCATTGTCATTGGCAATGGTATACTCCCAAATAACGGTTCCGTCTGGTTCTATTTCCCTTAAAATACCACTTTGCCCTCCAAAACTTACCGGACTATTTTCTCCCCTAAACAAACCTATTAGGTTGCCGTTGGCCGTTAATTCTGCATCTTGTCCTAAAGATAAATCAAAATTCCATTCGTGTTTTAATTGTCCATAACGGTCCATTAAGAAACAACGTTTGCCACCATTTTCAATAGCAAATACGTAGCCAGATGTATCAATTAGGTCTTCATTTATTAATACAATATTGTCAGAAATTTCAGGGTTGTTGTCAATTGCCCTAAAAGTAGCGGTGACCTCAGAATCCTGGTTAAGGATTAGGGAATATTCCGGGTCAGTACCGCTTGCATCTCCTGTCCAAGAATCAAACGCATACCCTTGATCAGCGGTAGCAATTAATTTAAGCGTACTGCCAGCCTTAAATGTTCCCGATTTTAGGTTCACCGTTCCACCATCAGAACTAAAAACGGTCAATGTATATGTTAGTTCTTGTGGGCTGTCATCGTCTTTTTTGCAAGATAGAGTGCAACAAATACACGTAAGAATACAGAAAAAGGGTATTAGGCGCATGTCTGGTTTTTGTTAAAGTGAGTTTTTTAGGCAATATGGCTAGTAAGTAGTTAGAATTTTGAAATACTTACAAAATTGCTAATAATGCTTACCTTCACGCCCTATGAATAAACTTAATGAATTTCTAGCAGAAGCCATATCCTTTACGGAATGGCCCATGTTTGTATTATTGATAGGAGGAGGTCTCTTTCTAGTTATTTATTCTCGTTTTTTACCCTATCGTTATTTTAAACATGCTTTGGATATTACCAAGGGTAAGTATGATGACAAGCATGCCCAAGGCGATGTAAGTTCCTTACAAGCCTTATCTGCTGCCGTAGCTGCAACAGTTGGTTTGGGCAATATTTCTGGAGTAGCCATTGCCATACATGACGGTGGGCCGGGGGTCGTTTTTTGGATTTGGGTCACCGCTATAATAGGTATGTGTATTAAGTTCTATTCTTGTAGTCTTTCTATTATGTTTAGGGGGCGAGATTCTGATGGTAATCTTCAGGGGGGACCAATGTTTTATATCACACAAGGTTTGGGCACAAAAGCTAAACCCTTAGCTGTGTTTTTTAGTGTTGCCGGCCTATTTGGTTTTCTTGGTGTGTTCACGGCAAATCAATTTACAGAAACATTCATGAGCGTGGTAATGCCTAATGAGACAATTGCAGCATTGGGCGATTTTAACTGGAAATTAGGTGTAGGATTCACTTTGGCTATTGTTTCTTCTTTTGTCATTTTTGGAGGCTTAAAGAACATTGCTAAAGTGGCAACGGCCATTGTTCCATTCATGGTAATGGTTTACTTATTAGCTGTTATAGGTGTTATGGTAACCAATGCAGGGCAAATTCTCCCTTCTTTAAAATTAATTTTGGTCGAGGCTTGGAATGTTAAAACAGTCGTGACCGGTGGTTTTTGGGGGCTTATAATTTTAGGGGTTCGCCGGGCAATGTTTTCCAACGAAGCTGGTCTAGGAAGTGCGCCTATGTACCACGGCCAATCTAAGAATGATGAGCCTATACGAGAGGGGCTCGTGGCCATGTTGGGGCCATTTATAGATACCATATTGGTATGTACGTTTACCGCTGTAGTTCTAATTTTGAGTGGGGCCTACTTGCAAGAGGGTAGTGGTATAGTAATGACGTTGAACGCTTTTAACGCAGCCTTGGGTAGTTGGGGCGGTGTATTGTTGATGGTAATCGTATCGGCCTTTGCTATTTCAACATTGTTTACCTATTCTTACTATGGGGTAAAGAGTTTATCGTATTTAACCAATGCTAAAATTGGCAAATGGTACAATGTTTACTTTGTGGTAATGATTGTCTTTGCGGCAGTAGCATCCTTGGATTTGGTTAAAAACTTAATAGACCTTTCCTATGCATTAATGGTAATACCCAATATGATTGCCGTACTTTTGTTGGCGCCTAAAGTAAATAAAGAGGCCAAAATCTATTTTCAGAAGTTAAGGAGTGAGCACGGATAATTTTGAGCACGAATTTTTTGGTATTGGCATCCAGAATGGAAAAACGCCAGAAAACTTGGGTGTTCTATGGCGAACAGCACAAAATTTAGGGGCAAGTTTTATTTTTACAATTGGTAATAGATATGCCAAACAGGCTTGTGATACCCACCATGCGGTAAAGGCCATGCCTTATTTTCATTACGATACTTTTGAAGATTTTTATAAGAATCTGCCAAAAGGGGCAGAATTGGTTGGGGTAGAAATGAAGGAAAATGCTGTGGCTTTAGAGACCTTTACGCATCCAAGAAGGTGTGTTTACCTTTTGGGTGCAGAAGACCACGGATTAAGTAGGGTGGCGTGTGATAAGGCACACCATTTAGTGCAATTTAAGTCGATTAAAAGTTTGAATGTAGCCGTTGCGGGGAGTATAGTAATGTACGATAGAAACTTACCTAAACCCCGTATGCACAAAAAGTAAAAACTATGGGAACACATAAATCTGGTTTTGTAAATATAATAGGAAACCCCAATGTAGGTAAGTCTACTTTAATGAATGCTTTTGTAGGTGAAAAATTATCTATAATCACCTCTAAAGCACAGACTACGCGTCACCGTATTTTTGGTATTGTTAATGGGGATGATTTTCAAGTAGTGATATCAGATACACCAGGAATTATTAAACCAGCCTACGAGCTGCAAACCAGCATGATGGATTTTGTAAAATCCGCCTTTGAAGATGCAGACGTATTGTTGTATTTGGTAGAGATTGGCGAAAAGGGACTTAAAGACGAGGCGTTTTTTCAAAAAATACAAAATAGTAAGATTCCTGTATTATTGCTATTGAACAAGATTGATACTTCTGAGCAAAGTGTTTTGGAAGAACAGATTCAATATTGGCAAGATTTACTGCCAAGAGCAGAAATTCATCCAATTTCTGCCCTTCAGAATTTCAATGTTCGTGAAGTATTTGAACGTATATTGGAATTATTGCCAGAAGGACCGGCCTACTATCCAAAAGACCAAATAACGGACAAACCAGAACGTTTTTTTGTAAACGAAACCATTAGGGAAAAAATCTTATTGAATTATAAAAAGGAAATTCCTTATGCCGTGGAAGTAGAAACCGAGGAGTTTCTGGAAGATGATGATATCATACGAATCCGTTCCATTATTATGGTAGAGCGCGATAGTCAAAAAGGTATTATTATTGGGCACAAAGGAAGCGCCTTGAAAAAAGTTGGGGTTGAAGCCAGAAAAGATTTAGAACTGTTTTTTGATAAACAAGTCCATATCGAAATCTACGTAAAGGTGAATAAAAATTGGCGTAGTAATAGTAACCAATTAAGGCGTTTTGGTTACCAACAAAAATAAAACGAGCCGGTAAAAACTCACCGGCCCGTTTCAATCAACATCAATCAAAAAACGATTATTTTACAGGAGTAAACTCAATTTTTTGTCCACCCACTGAGGCATCTGCCATTAAACCTGCTTTTGGTAAAGCAAATACGGCTACACCATCTTTATATTTTGCGTTATAGGCAATTCCAGACTTTACGGCTACAGCAGAGGCTTCTGCTGCAAACTGAAAATTATCTTCCTTAAATTCTGCCAAATCTTCTTCTGTTTCAAAAAAGATAACTTCAATAATAGCTTGTCCGCCCGCTTGTAGGCCAATATTTAGTTTTTTTAGATTGGCATAACCTGCAATCGCATCATTTTCATAAACCACGCCATTACCAGAAGCGCCTCCAATGATAAAACCACCTTTGCCTACGTTTGGGAATAGTACATAGCCAGCAGCGCTTTCAAAAAACGCTTCTAACCCTTGGTCTTGTTTTAGCAACGCTTGTTTAGCCTTATGTGCATCTACTATTAGTTTCTCTTCTTTTTTGCTTTGTGCGGAAATAGCAGCAGTACTTAGTAAAACTACCACTAAAACTATTGATCTTAAGATTTTCATAGGTTCTATTTTATTTAATAGATATACGTTGAGCAATTGCCGCATAGTCGTTAAAACCCTGTTAGATTTAGCTAAGATTTTGTTATAACTTAGGTAAGTTTCATTTCAGTAATATTATCGTTATTTAATTGGCCAAGATGTTTTCTATGGTTTGTAGCTCCTCGTTTTTAAACGTTAAATTATCTAATGCCTTTACATTGTCTTTTAATTGTTCTGGTTTGCTAACACCAACCAAAACAGAAGTAACTTGTGGTTTTTGTAACAACCAAGCAATGGCCATTTGCGCCAAACTTTGATTCCTATTTTTAGCCAAATCATTTAACGCGCTAATTTTGTTCAGAAGGTCTTGCGTAATTTGTCCGGTATCTAAATACCTTGCATCGCGTACCGCTCTAGAATCTTCTGGAAATCCATTGAGGTACTTGTCTGTTAGCAGACCTTGGGCAAGGGGTGAGAAAACAATACCACCTACCTTTTTATCATCTAACACGTTTAATAGACCATCTTCTACCCATCTCTCGAACATGCTATATTTTGGTTGATGAGTGAGTAATGGTGTCCCCATTTCTTTTAAAATGTCATAGGCTTTTTTAGTAAGTTCCGCAGAATAATTGGAAATGCCAACGTATAATGCTTTCCCTTGCTGTACAATTTGATGCAAGGCGGCCATGGTTTCTTCCAATGGGGTTTCTGGGTCCGGTCTATGGTGGTAAAAGATGTCTACATAATCCAATCCCATACGTTTTAAACTTTGGTCCAAACTGGCGATTAAGTATTTTTTAGAACCATAATTACCATAAGGCCCCGGCCACATATCAAAACCAGCCTTACTAGAAATTATAAGTTCATCACGGTAGTTTTTAAAATCTTGATGAAACAATTTCCCAAAATTGGTCTCTGCGGCACCGTAAGGAGGCCCGTAATTATTAGCTAGGTCAAAGTGTGTAATGCCAAGGTCAAAAGCCGTTCTTAAGATGCGCCTCGCTTTAATTAAGTTGTCCGTATCACCAAAGTTATGCCATAACCCTAAGGATAACCTTGGTAGTAAAAGGCCAGAATTTCCACATCTTTTGTATTGCATCTTTTTGTACCGTTCTGGGTTGGCCACGTAACCCATCATGTTTTGTGTATCGTTAATTTCCATATCTAGTCTTTTAAATTATCAATTGATTAAAGAAAGGTACAACAACCATTTATAAGAAGTGTTTGTAAATTTTAGGCAGCCATATCATATATAAATTTTGTAAAAAGAAGTGCAAAAAATCGGTTTCTTCAATAAACTATTTTTAGTACAAATCACTAAGAAATAGCAGCCTATGAAAATTAATGGTACTTTTGCCAAAAATTTCAAGGGATGGGCGCTATTGTTGCTATTGTAGGGAGACCTAATGTTGGTAAATCCACTTTTTTTAACCGTTTAATTCAACGTAGAGAGGCTATTGTGGATGCGGTTAGTGGGGTTACTCGTGATCGTCATTATGGTAAGAGTGATTGGAATGGAAAGGAATTTTCTCTAATAGATACCGGTGGTTACGTTATTGGTAGTGAGGATATTTTTGAGCAAGAAATAGATAAGCAAGTAGAATTGGCCATAGACGAAGCAGATGCCATCATTTTTATGGTGGATGTAGAATCTGGTGTAACCGGTATGGACGAGGATGTTGCTAATTTGCTTAGAAAGGTAGATAAGCCCGTTTTTTTGGCAGTAAATAAAGTGGATAATGCCCAGCGCGAAGCAGATGCAGTGGAGTTTTATGCACTTGGTTTGGGCGAATATTTTACTATTTCAAGTATTAACGGAAGTGGATCTGGGGAATTATTGGATGCTTTGGTAGAAGTACTGCCAGAGACCGAAGAAATAGAAGACGAACTACCTCGGTTCGCAGTAGTAGGCAGACCCAATGCTGGTAAGTCCTCTTTCATAAATGCATTAATAGGAGAAGATAGGTACATTGTTACCGATATAGCCGGTACCACTAGAGACAGTATAGACACTAAATACAACCGTTTTGGATTTGAATTTAATCTGGTAGATACCGCAGGTATACGAAGAAAGGCAAAGGTTAGGGAAGACTTAGAATTTTACTCCGTAATGCGTTCTGTTAGGGCAATAGAACACTGTGATGTTTGTATTTTAATGTTAGATGCAACCCGTGGTTTTGATGGCCAGGTACAGAATATTTTCTGGCTGGCGCAACGCAACAATAAAGGGATTGTTATTTTAGTGAACAAGTGGGATAAGGTAGATAAAGAAACCAATTCGGTTAGAGATTATACCAAAGCTATTAAAAAGCAATTAGAGCCGTTTGTAGATGTTCCAGTTCTTTTTATTTCTGTTTTGAACAAACAACGTATCTATAAAGCAATAGAAACTGCCGTAGAGGTTTACCAAAATAGGTCTAAACGAATTCCTACACGCAAGTTGAATGATATTATGTTGCCAATAATAGAAAACAGACCGCCACCATCTACAAAGGGTAAATATGTTAAAATTAAATTTTGCACCCAACTACCAACTCCTTATCCGCAATTTGCATTTTTCTGTAATTTGCCCCAGTACGTAAGAGACCCCTATAAGCGCTTCCTTGAAAATCAAATTCGTGAAAACTTTGATTTTACGGGTGTTCCAATTACGGTATTTATGCGTAAAAAATAACTTTACCTAGCGTTTCTGCTAAAGTAACGTTAAACCATAAAACTACTTTCTTAGGTTTGGGTATTTTGTTGGCTAAACAGAACTAGACCAATAAAATACCAGACCAATTTTGAAAACTAAACCACTAGTATGGTTGCTATTCTTGGTAACCATAAACTCGCTATTTGCACAAGATTTTAAGATTACGGGAACCGTTAAAGATAAAGCAGACAATTCTATTCTAGAAGCGGCTACGGTACATGTAGAAACAGTCAAAGATAGTACGCTGGTTACCTATTCTATTACGGACCAAAATGGTTTTTTTGAGATAGAGGGTAAATCTGCAAGAAAGGAATTAAGGATCGTATTTACCTACAATAGTTATAAACAGCTTTCTAAAATAGTTACTAGAAAGCAGTTGGTAGAATTAGGGGTGGTGGGTATGGAGATAAATGCCCAACAGTTACAGGGTGTCAACGTAGTTGCAGACCGCGTACCTATTACCGTTAAAAAAGATACGTTAGAGTTTAATGCTGACTCTTTTAAGGTAAGACCAGATGCTTCTGTGGAAGATGTGCTAAAAAAGTTGCCAGGAGTAGAGGTTGGCACGGATGGTAAAATTACGGTCAATGGTAAAGAGGTTAATCAGGTGTTGGTAAACGGTCAGGTATTTTTTAGCAGTGACCCTACGGTAGCCACAAAAAGTCTTCCCAAGGATATTATAAGTAAAATACAAATCACGGATTCAAAGACCAAAGAACAGGAGTTTACGGGCGAAGCTGGTGATGGGCAAACCAAAACCATCAACCTAACACTTAAAGAAGATAAAAACAAAGGCTATATGGGCCGTGTTTCTGGTGGGTATGGTTCAGACGAAAGGTACCAGGGTAACGGTTTACTTAACTACTTTAACAAGACCAAGCGATTAAGTTTATTGGCCAGTTCCAATAACATCAATAATGCGGGTTTTTCTTTTGATGAGATTTATGAAATGGTAGGTAATTCTAGAGGTAGTGGCTTTAATTTTAATGAGAATGCAGGGGTTTCCCTAGGTCAATTGCCTTCAGGTTTTGGTAGCGGTATAGTAACCTCTAGCACCTTGGGTGGTAGCTTTGCAGACCAAAAGAAAAATGAGTATGAGATAGATGCAAATTATTTTTTTGCATACAGTGATTCTTACAACAACGAAGTAATTTCTAGAGAAAACATACTGCCTACGGGTAATTTCTTTACCAATACAGAACGTAATTTTGCAGGTAATACCAATTCTAATCGGGGTTCTGCAAATCTGGAATTTGATATAGACCCTACCTTTAGAATTACTGTTGAACCTACATTAAGTGTTAATAGGTATAACTCGCTAAACCAAAACACAACGGAAAGCTCAGATGCTTTTGGCGATTTAATAAACAGGAATAGTACGACTACAAGAGAGGACGGTTTTAATAGTGGTTTTAACAATACAACAAGTATTATGAAACGGCTAGATACACTTGGTAAATATATACGTATACGTATTAGAAATACCAATAATAGAACAGAGAATACGGCAAATCTTAATGCCTTAAGTGAAGTTTTTACTGGGGATGAACAAACAGCATTAGACCAACAAACCCTGGTTGATCGTAAAGAAGATAATTATACCCTAAGCGCTAGGTTTAGACAGCCATTAAAGAAAGATGTTTATTTAAATTTTGGTTACACCTATGAAAGCGAACAAGAGAAAAACAATAGAACGGTTTTTAATTTGGAGGAAACAACAGCTTCGTACACGGATTTTAATGAGTTACTAAGTTCGGATTTTGAATTCCATGTAACCCGAAACATTCCTTCTATAGGTTTTCAAATGAACAATAAAAAAATGCGTTTTGGGGTTAATGCAGACTGGAATATCCTAAGCTTAGAAAATGCTGATTTTTTACAAGGAACCCAATTTAACAAAGAGTATCGCATTTTTACAACGGAGGGTTGGTTCAATTATACCTTTGGCAAAAACACGCGCTTGTACCTAAACTATAATAATAACATTAGGTTGCCAAACGTAAGTCAGTTACAACCTGTTGCAGATGTAAGCAATCCGTTGAATATTATACAAGGAAATCCGGACTTGGAACCTATACGTTCCAAGGATATCTATTTAAATTTTAACAATTACAATTGGAAAGAACGTACAGGACTTTTTGCCTACGCCAGTATAGGTTTTGTAGACGACCAAATTGTACCCGTAACTACAACGGACGATAACTTGATAAGAACAACCACCTACACCAATATTTCTGGTAATTACCAGGGTTGGGCAGGAATCAATTATTCCAAGAATATTAAAAAAGATACCTTGTATACCTTAGGTTTTCGTATTAATCCTGGTTTTAACTATAGCAAACAAAAAAGCTTTAGCAATGGCCAATTATTAGAAGCAAAAAGATTTAGTGTTAGTCCAAGAGTGTCGGCTACTTTAAATGTAAAAGAGCTATTAGAAGTAGAGCCATCTTACCGTTTTAACTACAATCAGACCCAATACAATTTAGACCGTTTGGACGATGTTTCTTTTGTTACCCATAACATAGGCTTAAGAACAACGAGTTATTGGCCACGCAACTGGGTTTTTGGCAATGATATTACTTACAGTTATAACAGCAATGTTGGACCGGGTTTTGATAAGGACGCGCTTTTTTGGAACATGAGTCTTGGAGTGCAACTGTTTAAGAAAAAAGCAACCCTAAAAGTATTGGCTTATGATTTATTAAACCAGAACATTAATACGCGGCGAACTACTGGTGATGATTTTATACAAGACTTTCAGGGTACCGTACTGCGAAGGTATTTCATGGGAAGCCTTACTATTAAGTTTGATTCCTTTGGTGGTAATGGCGCTCCTAAACGGCAAGGAGGCAGGCGTTTCTATAGAATGTAAATCACCTTTCCATGCCTGTGGTTATTACCCTCAGGTTTTGGGTTATTAGATTTCCGTTGTCGTCCATTACACTTAATTTATAAGACATAGGTTTTAGGGGTAATAAGAGCTCATGAAATTGAGTAGTTGTTCCCACGTAGCCTTCATCTAAATACCAATGTACGGGTAAGTCTTCTAGTTTATGGGCAACTTTAACCAGCACTTCTTGCGTTTGGTTGCCAAGGTCTTTGGGTAATACAAGTGTTTCTCCTTTTCTAGGGTATAAGAATACCAACTCCTGTTGATTAAATTCACCACAATTGCTTAAAAATGGAGGAGGGCTTTTATATTCCGAGCTTTGTTTTTCATAATAAAATGCCATGGTGGCAGGTAAGACAAACCAAGGTTTGGTAACTATATTTTCAATAGGATAGCAGTTGGCATTAACTTGAAATGCGCCTGTTTCGTCTAAGGACAATTGCTGGTGATATGGACAATTAAGCCCTTTTTTGGCAGCCAATGGAACATATGTTTTATTCGTTTTCTCACATAAGGGCGAAGCTTCAAATCCGCTTTTATCACATATTGGCAGTTCCATTAAATCATCATAAGGTGTAGCAAACCAACCAGATTGCGGTAATTGCTGTAACGCTTTAAAAAGCAAAGGTGCTGCGGCAGTAATTCCGGTTAGTCCCGGCCTGCCCTCTCCATCTGCATTTCCGGCCCATACGCCAATGGCGTATTTTGGAGTTACCCCAATGGCCCAAGCGTCTTTAAAACCAAAAGACGTACCCGTTTTCCAAGCCAATGGTTGTGAATCGCTAAAAAAATGCCAGTTTTCCTCACCCTTTGGTCTGTTAACCTTACGTAAGGCCTGTAAGGTTTCAAAGATGGCTCCTGCACTGTACACAGTTGCATCTTCTTGGTCATTGCCAAAGTTATAGGTTTGGTTGGCCAAGTAATTGGGAGGCTTAAACTCATGTACCCTATAGGTACTACTATTTTTGGAAAAATGGTTTACAACAGAAGCCATATTGGCATAAGCAGCGGTAAGTTCCCAAAGGGTAGCTTCTGCACCACCCAAAATTAATGGTAGTCCATAATGCGAAGCGGGCTTGTTTAAAGATGGTAATTGTACCTGTTGTAATTTATTATAGAATTTTTGCAAGCCATATGCTTGCAGCAATCGTACGGCTGGTATGTTTAAAGAACGGGCCAAGGCATTGGACGCTGGCACGGCCCCGGCATAGGTGTTGGTAAAATTTTCAGGTTGATACCCGTTTATTACCGTTGGTATATCTTTTACCAAGGTGTTGGGTAATATTTGGCCTTCGTCCATTAACGCAGCAAATAAAAGTGGTTTTAAGGTGCTACCTGTACTTCTTTTTTTATTGATGATATCTACAAAATAGGCCTCTGTATCTGTATTGGGGGCATTCCCCACATAGGCTAAAACATTCCGGGTGGTAACATCTAATACCAATATGGCCAAATTATTAATTTCATTTTTGGCAAGGGATTGATGATGCGCCTTGGCTAAACGATTGAGCCTTTTTTGCAAGGTGGCATCTATTGTAGTTCTTATTTGTTTTCCAGTATGTTCATGCTGTATCCGTTCCGTTAGATGTGGGGAAAAATTGGGAAGTGGCAATGGCTTTTGGGGTAAAGGTTCTAGCAAGGCCAATTCTAATTCCGTAGCATCCAGAATTTTTTTATCGTGTAACTTTTGCAGCAAACGGTTTCTTTTTTTTAGTAAGGCGTTATCGTTTTTGCCAGGAAATATAAGTGCGGGAGCGTTGGGTAAAACGGCCAAGGTCGCAGTTTGTCCCCAACTTAAATCTTTTGCACTTATACCAAAATAACGCCAAGCCGCAGTTTCCAAACCTACAACGTTTCCACCGTAAGGGGTATGGCTAGCATACAAGCGTAAAATTTCGTTTTTAGAAAAACGTGCTTCCAGACGGGTGGCCTGTACCAGTTCTATTAACTTTTCGGCATAATTTCTTTTTCTGTGCCCCCTACTTAACCGGATTACTTGTTGGGTAATTGTACTACCACCTCTACGGCTCTTCTTGGTAATATTGTGGTGTATAGCTTTTAAGATAGAAATGGGATTAAAACCCGGATGTTGGTAAAAGTATTCATCCTCAAAGAGCAAAATACATTGCTCGTATTTGTATGGAATGGTGTCCATTGCAGGAAACCGCCATTGCCCATCCTTTGCTATTCTTGCCCCCATTAACTGGCCATTGGCAGATAGGGCAACCGTAGAAGTAGGCTGATTAAATAGTGCGTTGGGTAAGCAAAACAACCAAACAATAAATAGGGTTAAGGCAATGCCCAATTTAAGTTTGTGTTTTTTAAGTAATACACTTAGTATAGGCATAAAGCTTATTGGCTAATGGTTACCCAATTTCCTTTGTTCCTAGCTTGGTAGGTATGATCGTACATAGCTTCTACTTGTGTTCCTGGTAAGTAGTAGCTGCCTAAATAAGATGCGTTTAGTTTTATATAGAACGTTTTGGATTGTTTCGCTTCTAAATCAAAATATATATAGGAACGGTCATCACGTATATCCATATAATCTACACCTTGATTCCTATTTGTGGCTGCAGCAAAAGAGGTGTCTACAATCTCCCATCCGCTTGGAATAATATGCGTTAGAGCCATATTGGAAACGCCATCATTGGTTAGATTATTTACGGTGAGTTTTGCCGTAAATACAGTGCCCTGTTTTAAATTGTCTACAGACGTGGTACTGCCATTTGGGAAGGTGTATGTTGCGGTTATTTTTAATTTGCTTTGTTGTGCCAATTCTTCTCCAACGGGTAACTTCCCTTTTTGGTTTAACGTAACATACAATACATTGCCTTTGTTGTTTTTTACGGTGATAGTTTCAGAATTGCCAATAATAGGAAGTTCTCTATTTGCAATTGCTTTTTCCGTTTTTACAGTAACACTTTTGCCATTGTAAACGTAAGAGACGTCTATAGATTTACCACCGTTTTTTTCTGCCATTTTTGCCAACGCGATTAATCCAAACGCTGTTTCTTGAGTACTGTACCATTCTTGTGAAGCTAAATTCTTAGCCAAGGACAAGGCAAATTCCCGCTGTTCGTCTAGCGCCAACAATACCATAGTCTCCAAAGCCATGGCTCTATTTCTAAATACAGAACCATAGGTGTAATAATCGTAATTACTGGATTTGGTCTCTATATTGGCACTATCTACTAAGTTTTTGGCAATGCTTTCTTTGCCTACTAAGGCATAGGCGGCCGCCAACCTAAGTTTGGCTTCGTTGCTTAATTTAGAACTTTCCCTTAGGCGATTCATTGCCGCGAGCTCTGGCTGTTGGGCCAACGCCAAGGTGTATAAACGGTAAGCTTGGTTCAAATCTGTGTTGTATCGCTGTTGTTGTCTACTCCATTGTCTAGCAGTGGTACTTTGGTATTTTAGCCAGTTACTAAGAAAGGTGAGCGGTAACTGATAGCCTTTTCTCTTTGCCTCTAACATAAAATGACCAGCATATGTGGTGCCCCAGTCATCTACGGAACCATATCCAGGCCAATAGCTTAAGCCTCCTTCCGGCGATTGAAAGTCGCTTAATTTTCGAATAGCCGCTTTAATATTTTTATCGGTTTCTTTTTGCTTTTCAAAGGTTACATCTACCACATCATTTAAGTACAATTGAGGAAAAACGGCAGAAGTAGTCTGTTCTACGCATCCGTGCGGGTATTGTATTAAATATGCCAAACGTTTAGAAAAATCCATTGGCGGAAGGGTAGAGAATTCAAGGCTGGCCGCATTTGTGCCAGATGTACCAAAAGGCGAGATAGTAATCGCTTCCGTTGCATTTCCATCTAATTGATAAAGGGTGCTCTTAGTTGTAATTGGATTGGGATTAACAATCTGTACTTCTGTTGTTGTACTTGCTTTTTTACCATGGCCATTTACCTTAACGGTTAAGGTTTGGTGGTTCGGGTGGGCTTTGACTTTGAATTTAAAGTTCACAATTTTATCGCCTACAGCGTCAAAAGTTAAGCTTTTATGTGTTCCTTCTAGGGCTTCTAAAGCCTCAGAGGTAGAAATATCCACCGAAACGTTACGTATACCTTTTTCCATGGCAAATACGGTAACGGGAACGGTAAGGGTTTCACCGGCCGTAAGCTTTCTTGGAACGGAACTTAAAACCATGAGGGGTTGCCTAACCGGAACATTTTTTTCTACCATACCATAGGCACCAGTATTGTTGCCGGCTATTAGCATAGTTCTTACGGCACCTACATAATTGGGCATGTCTATAGTGTGGGTTGCCTTTTCCCCAGCTTTTAAATAAAAGGGTCCTAAATAGGTTACCACGGGTTTAAAACGTTGTGCTTTTCTATTTTTGGCATCGTCTGCCATACCACCGCCCCCAATGGCATAAATGTTATCTACGCTTACCGAATAGGCACCCATAACATCGTCAAAAATATCAAAGGTTTTTACCCCTAATGCTTGTCTGCTATAAAAGGCGCTATGTATGTCTGGTGTTTTAAACCTAGTTAAATCTAAAAGCCCTTGATCTACTACGGCCAAAGTGTAGGTCATGGGTTTTGCATTACTCTCGTTAACCTTTACCGTATAACTAGATTTTGGTTTTAAAACCTCTGGCATCTCTAGTATAGGTTTTAAAATGGTCTCTGGATTTTCTACCCTTAACGGAACAATGCCGTAAAGCCGTATTGGCATATCGTTTTTTACCTGTCCGTGGGGTTGTAACAAGGATATGTTTACATAAATATTTGGTGCCATTTCTGGGGTAATGGCAAAAGAAGTTTTGGTTTCTTTGGCTGTTGTGCTAATCCATTGTTGCAATAGTACCTCACTGCCATTTTCAATACTTAATAATGCCTTGTTCCCAGCTTCTGATGGAAAAGAAATAGTAGCAGTTTCTCCTGTTTTGTAGGAGTCTTTTTCTGCAGTGAATAGTAGAATTTTTGAGCTTTCCGAATCCGCATTATTAGGGCGTTGCCACCAATTCTTATAAAAATAAGCCACCCTGCCAGTTGCATGGCCCGACTTTTTATCGAGTACCCGGATTAAGAACCTACCGCCATCTTCATCTGGAATATTAAAATTAAAATTCCCTTTTCCAGAACCATTTGTTTTAATGGACATGTTTTTATAAGGTCTATGAATGGTTGCGTTTTCGTAGCGCGATAAGTTATCGTAACCCCGGTTCCACCACCATCTCCATTCTATTTTAAACAATTGCACCTCTAATTCCCTATTGGCTATTACTTTTCCAGAATCGTCTACGGATAGTACCTCAAAGGTGTTGTTTTCATCTGTATAAAAGGAACCGTATTCTTTGGCTTTAGGCGACTTTAATCCCACAAAATGGGAATAGGGAGCTACTTTTTTGGAAAATACATCTAAACTGTAGTCTCCACCTCCTTCAAAAGCTAAAGTGGTAAAGGTAGCTTTTAACATTCCGGGCGCCTTCCCATTAACGGCTATTTCTTTGTTTAATTTTAGTTCTCCTTGGTTATCTACCGTTCCTTCTAAAAATTGAATTTCGGAACTGGAATAGTCTCTAACCGGGTCTGTAAATTCGTAGTCTTTATAATTTGTAAACGGATTGTTTTCGGTTTCGAGTACCGCATTTACCGCCACTTTTAGATTTCTTCCAGGGGCACCATGCAACCAATTTACATTAAGGGTACCTGCATTGGGCGTGTTGGCTCGTAAAATTTCATTCTCAAAGGCAAGTGCTACTTTTAAACGATTTGGTTTTACTGTGGCAATTCGTAAGGTTTTTGAAAATTGTGCGCCCCCTACCTTAATGGTTGCCAACCAACTTCCTGTTGGTGCATCTTCTTGGGTGGGTATGGGAAAATAATAGAAGTTATTGGTTTTTTTGGCAAATAGGCTATCGTTAACGGTAACGGGCTCATCTTTTAGAACATTACGTTGTACCAATTTTCCATTTACATCGGTTACCTCCAAAACTACAGGATGGTTCTTGGGTAAAGGGTTGGCACTATCGTCTAAAACAAAGGTTAGGTGTGCTATATCTCCAGGGCGGTGAACACCCCTTTCTAAATAGGTAAAACCTTGCAATCCTTTTTGTAGGGTTTCTCCAGATACATCAAACTTGCTTAACGAAAGGGAGTTTCCATCCATTAGTTTGGCATAGGCAAAATTGCCGTTGTTTTCTGCAATGGCAAAAGTTACTGTTTTAGCTCCATCATAAATGGCAAAACCTTCTCCATCCGTTTTTATAGAAGCAATTTTTTGTTGTTGAAAATTGTATAGGCCTATACTAGTGTTTGGTTCGGGTTGTGCCGTTAATAGATTGGTAGTTGCAAAATGATAGGTTTTATTGTTTCCCTTTTTTACAATTAGACCCAAATCACTACCCAATAAATTGGTAAAAGCAAAGCGGTCTTGGTTATAAAAAGCAGGGTGGCAAGGATTATTCCGTTCTTCCCAATTATAGTTTTGGTCTCGCCAATAATAAATTTCGTTGTCCCAGTAGCGCTCTTCCGCTTCGGCAGAATCATTATAGGAAGTAGTAGTGAATAATGTTTCGGTATCCAGGTTGGAAGCCCCACAATCATAAACAATATGGTCATGGTTAAAACTGAACTCGACTCTATACATGGCACCTGGGTCTACTTGTATCAATTTAGAAAGGTCTAATGCATGGGCGGTCCATGCACCGGTTGTAGCCTGGTTTTTCTCTAAATCCAATAGCTTATAAGCAACCTTTCTGCCCACTGGGCGCAAATCTGAGCTATAGGTCTGGTATAGATTACCGTATTGTAAAAATTGAAGCATGTTGCTTTGGTATACCTTAATTACCCTTACTTCAACTTTAGAAAGGTTTACGGTTTCAAAATAGATGGGTGTGGCGCTAGAATTAGGTAAAATGGTACCCTTGGATAGCATGCGAACGCCCGGTTTAAGTTGTTCAAAAGAAACGAATTCTGAAAAGGTATTTTTTAAGGTATAACCATAGATACTCTTAATGCCCTCAAAAACTTTTACGTTTACCGTTCCCGTTATTTTATTGGAAGGATAAACCCTAAGCAAGTTGCCGCTTACCTCATATCTCAATGCTTCTGCACCTTCAATTTGTACCAAACCATTTAGGTTCTGATTGGCCTCTAGGGGTTCTGAAAAATTTACGGTTAGAATGGCATTGGGTGATGCGGAGGTTTTAACATTAGTTATTACCAATTTGTTGCGCCCTGGAATTGTATATTCTGTTGTTCCGTTGTTTGCCACGCCAACAGCTTTGCCGTTCCATGAAACTTCTATTTTGCTGTCCTTTTCTTTTCTGGTGATACTATCTATGGTAAAGGAATAGAATAGGCTAGGCCTATTGGCCTCGTTCCATTTTACGGAGAGTGGTTTGCCGTTTTGCGTAACCGAGAGTAGGGAATTTAAATCTTGAAAGGGTAACAAGTCGTTGGCCTCTAGGGTGCCACTTATATATTGTAGGTCTTTGGTGTAAGATTGTAATTGGTCAAGGTTAATTTTAAAATTGGGTTCCAGTGTTTGAAATTCAAACCTATAGGTTTTAAATGCTGTTGGAACTTTTGGTAATAACTTATTCAGCTTTAAACTAACCGAATATGTGGTATTGGGTTGTAGTAATTCTGTGGGTACAAAAATTAATTTTTGACCGTTCTCTACAGTTAAGACGCCTTCCGTTTTAGGACTTATGCTTAGGATATCTTTACTTAGTTCTTGGCTAATTTCAAAATCGGTTAAAACTTGATTAAGGCCAATAGTAATGGGGGTACCTATACTTTGTCTACCCATGGTATGGTAACCAATGTATTCTTTGAATTTGAAAAGATTATCGGTTTGTTGGTTTGCGTCTTGTTTTTTACAGGCACCTACAAGTAATAAGGCTGTTAAAACGAATAGTTTGCTAATGTTTTTCATGGGTTAGGTTTACCGCTAGTAATCTAACGCAATTTACGGTTAAAACGTACGTGTAATTACCCTGAAAACAGTGAAGTTAGCGATGAGGTAGGTTTACCAACCACCAGAGGCGCCACCACCACCAAAACCACCGCCTCCGAAGCCGCCGCCAAAGCCACCACCTCCAAAGCTGCCGCCACCGCCAAATCCGCCAGAGGAACCACCGCCACGGCCCATATTGCTAAGGATAATCATGTCCCAAATATCCAAACCACGGCCGCCTTTTCCTCCCCGATTGTTTCTTCCGCCTCCATTGCGTTTGCTGCTACTGATAATAACAAAAAGGATGATGATGAAAATGATAAATGGTAGGGCGTCTTTAAAAAACGGTTGCTTATTAAAATTGCGGTCTTCTGTAAACTGTCCGTTTAATACTTGAAAGATAGCGTCTGCCCCCTTGTCTAACCCTGCGTAGTAGTTATCTTGTTTAAATTGGGGAATAATAACCTGTTCTATAATACGCCTACTCATAAAATCCGTTAAGAATTCTTCTACGCCATAGCCGGTATTAATGGCTATTCTTCGGTCGTTTCTGGCCAAGAGTATTAGTATTCCATTATCTTCCTTAGCTTGGCCAATTCCCCATTTTTGACCCCATTGGGCCCCTAAATAATTAATATTCTCCCCTTCGGTAGAATTTATAATGGCTATTACTATTTGGGTAGAAGTGCTATCTGAGTAACGAATTAATTTTTGTTCTAGCTGATTTTTCTGAGATGGAGACAGAAGATTAACGTAGTCGTAAACACTGGTTTCTACTTTAGGTTTTTCTGGAATGTTAAATTGCCCCCAAGCTAGTTGTAAGCTAAAAATGCTGAGCGTAACGCCTATAAGATACTTTATACCCAGTGTTTTGGTCATGTTATCTACCCTTTAGAAATGGTATCGCTCAATTCATTAACATCTCCATGATGCCAAGGAAAATGTGTTTGTAATTCTTCACCAGCTTTTAACACGCCCGCTACGATCCCCTCTTTAAAAGCCCCCCTTTTAAAATGCTGGGCAATTACTTCTTTGGTAGATTCCCAAAACCCTTTGGGTACGGCTTGATCTATACCACGGTCACCGTAGATAACAAAGCGTTTGTCTTGTACGGCAACATACAGCAATACGCCATTTTCATCTTTGGTATTATCCATTTTTAAAAAATGAAACACTTGTTGTGCCCTGCTAAAATGGTCCAATTGCGTTGTGGCTTCTATATGTACTCGTATTTCTCCAGAAGTGTTTTTTTCCGCCTCAATAATGGCCGTTACTATTTCTTGTTCTTCTTCTGCAGTTAAAAAGGCTTCTACCTTAGCGTTCATTAGTCAAAATTAAAATCAACATCAGGAGCTTTTTCCGCTCCAGCTTCTGCTTTAAAGTATGCCAATTCATCAAAACCAAACCAACCTGCTAAAACAGAATTGGGGAACGTTTTAATGTGGGTATTGTAAGGTCTAATAGCTTCATTAAAACGGTCTCTGGCGACGTTAATTCGGTTTTCCGTACCTTCTAATTGCGATTGTAGTTCTAAGAAATTCTGATTGGCTTTTAAATCTGGGTAGCGTTCTACTGTAACCAATAAGCGAGATAAAGCAGAGCTTAATCCACCTTGTGCTTGGTTAAATGCCTGTAGTTGCTCTGGGGTAATATTTGCAGGGTCTATAGTGGTAGCTGTTGCTTTGGCGCGCGCTTCTATAACATCTGTTAAGGTGCCTCTTTCAAAGTCTGCCGCCCCTTGTACGGTTTTAACCAGATTACCAATAAGATCGTTACGTCTTTGGTAAGAACTTTCTACCTTGCCCCAGGCTTCTGTGGTTGTTTCTTTTAGTTTTACCGCAGTATTATTAAAACCTACGGCCCAAGAATAGATTGCAATTGCTATCACCGCTATGATAGCAACCGGAATTAACCATTTTTTCATCTTCTAGTGTTTATTAGTGTTATAGTTGTTCTTTAATTTTTATTAATTCGGCTTTAACCCGTTGTAATTTTTCAATTACTTCAAAACGAGAAAGGGTTTTGTGTTTTTCTTCTTTTAAATGAATTTTTGCTCCTTCTAAAGTAAATCCACGCTCTTTAACCAAGTGGAAAATCAATTTAAGATTTTTAATATCCTCAGGAGTAAATTTTCTATTGCCCTTTGCATTTTTTTTAGGTTGAAGGATGTCGAATTCTTTTTCCCAAAAACGAATCAATGAGGTGTTGACACCAAATGCATCGGCGACTTCTCCAATACCGTAATAACGTTTTTCTGGTAGGTCTATATGCATTAGTCTAGCGATTGGTTTTCTTGGGTGGCAAACTTCAACATGCTTTCGAACTCTTCTGGAGATAAACTTCCGTAGTAGAAGTTTATGGGGTTTATACGTTCGCCATCTTTCCACACCTCATAATGTAAATGGGGTGCTTCTGAACGGCCTGTATTGCCAACAAACCCTATTAAATCACCACGTTTTACCTTTTGGCCAGGTGTAACATTGTATTTGCTTAAGTGGGCATATAGGCTCATGTAGCCATGGCCATGTTCTATTCTTATGTGCTTACCGTACCCAGAAGAGTTATTGTCTGCACGTGAAATTTTACCATCGCCACTAGCAAATATGGGTGTTCCACGTGGGGCCGTAAAATCCATTCCCCAATGTTTTTTACGTGTTTTTAAAAAGGGGTCCGTTCTCCAGCCAAAACCAGAAGCCATACGGGTCAAATCTTCGTTTCGTACTGGTTGTATGGCGGGTATGGCCGCCAATAGTTTTTCTTTTTCTTCTGCCAAGAGGGTAATTTCATCTAAAGACTTGGATTGGATAACCATTTGTTTCTGGATTATATCTAACCGTTTGGTGGTATTTACGATCATCTCAGAATTATTATAACCCTCTAAGGATTTATAGCGATTTACCCCGCCAAAACCAGCTTTTCGCTGCTCTTCTGGAATTGGGTTGGCCTCAAAGTACAACCGATAGATGTTGTTGTCCCTATCTTCTATATTGGCAAGGACCTGTTCCATTTGGTCCATTTTTTTATTTAAAATCTCGTACTGTAGTTCGTAATTCTGAACCTCCCTTTCCAAGGAGAGTTCTTTAGGTGTATTTACCAAATTGGTATTCAATAGAACGGTAAGCCCCAGAAAACCAAACAGTGCCGCAGCTGCCAAAAACAAAAATACATTCCGGTATCGTTTAGATTTTTTAGGCTCTATTTTTCGGTAAGAAAGGGTATCTGGATCGTAATAGTACTTTACTTTACTCATGAAGGTAATTTATCCTATTTTTGGGCTTTCAATTTATGGTAACAAACAAATATAAAAATTGTTTTGTTTGTTGAGTTAAAAATAATTTAAAGTAGCACTCTCCATATGACATCCCAAAAGGTTAGAGAACAGTTTTTAAACTTTTTTAAGAATAAGGAGCACAAGATAGTTCCTTCTGCCCCAATGGTTATGAAAAATGACCCAACCTTGCTGTTTACCAATGCGGGGATGAACCAGTTTAAAGAGTATTTTCTTGGTAACACCAAACCTACATTTAAACGCGCATCGGACACCCAAAAATGTTTGCGTGTTAGTGGTAAGCATAACGATTTGGAAGAGGTGGGTAAAGATACCTACCACCATACCATGTTCGAAATGTTGGGGAACTGGAGCTTTGGCGATTATTTTAAAAAAGAAGCCATTGCATGGGCTTGGGAGTTGTTGACCGAAGTCTATAAAATTGATAAAGACTGTTTGTATGTTACCGTGTTTGAAGGGAGTGAAGATGCAGACCAGTTAGCCATGGATAAGGAAGCGTACGATTTCTGGAAAGCTATTGTGCCAGAAGAACGCATCTTAA
This sequence comes from Croceivirga radicis, assembly GCF_002072105.2. GTDB lineage: Bacteria > Bacteroidota > Bacteroidia > Flavobacteriales > Flavobacteriaceae > Croceivirga > Croceivirga radicis. The sequence continues at coordinate 50,096 of NZ_MTBC01000010.1, read as the reverse complement.
TGGGTAACAAAAAAGATAACTTTTGGGAAATGGGTGATCAAGGACCTTGTGGACCTTGTTCAGAAATCCATGTAGATATCCGCTCTGCGGAAGAAAAAGCCAAAACACCAGGTGCGGAATTGGTAAATATGGACCATCCACAAGTGGTGGAAATTTGGAATTTGGTATTTATTCAATACAACAGAAAAGCAAACGGCCAACTGGAGAATTTACCAGAAAAGCATGTAGATACCGGTATGGGCTTTGAGCGTTTGTGTATGGTTTTACAGGGCGTACAAAGTAATTACGATACCGATGTGTTTACCCCTTTAATTCGCGAAATTGAAGCCATAACCGAAAGCAAATACGGTAAAAATGAGGAAACCGACATTGCTATCCGTGTAATTGCGGATCACGTAAGAGCGGTAGCCTTTGCTATTGCAGATGGGCAATTACCCAGCAATACTGGAGCTGGATATGTTATCCGTAGAATTTTAAGAAGAGCAATCCGCTACGGATTTACGTTTTTAGATACCAAAGAGCCGTTTATTTATCGTTTGGTGAATACGCTAGCCTCACAAATGGGTGCGGCATTTCCAGAGTTGAAGAACCAACAGCAACTGATAGAGAACGTGATTAAAGAAGAAGAAAACTCGTTCTTATCTACCTTAGAACAAGGATTGGTATTGTTAGATTCGGTGATGAAATCTGCCAAGGATAAAAAAGTCGATGGCGATAAGGCGTTTGAACTATATGATACCTTTGGTTTCCCTATAGATTTAACAGCCTTGATTCTAGAAGAAAAAGGTTTTGCTCTAGATACGGAAGGATTTGAACAGGCATTGCAAGCGCAAAAAGCACGTTCTAGAGCCGCTTCTGAAATAAGTAAAGGCGATTGGACGGTATTGGAACAAGATACTGAACAAGAATTTATTGGGTACGATGCCTTAGAAGCACAGGTTAAAGTGGTAAAATACCGTAAGGTAACCACTAAGAAGGAAGGAGACCGTTACCAATTGGTTTTTAACCCAACCCCCTTCTATGCTGAAGGTGGTGGCCAAGTAGGGGATAAAGGCTATTTAGAAGCAGCTAATGGCGATGTAACCTATATTTTAGATACAAAAAAAGAGAATAACGAAATTGTACATTTTGCGGAAAACTTGCCAGCAGATTTAGCGGGCACGTTCAAAGCAGTGGTAGATAAAAAACAACGTCAACGCACGGCTAGTAACCATACGGCAACACACTTGCTACATCAAGCATTAAGGGAAATCTTAGGAACCCATGTAGAGCAGAAAGGTTCTGCGGTTCATTCCAAGCATTTACGTTTTGATTTTAGTCATTTTGCTAAAGTTACTCCAGAGGAATTAGAAGCGGTAGAACAATTTGTAAACGCCCGTATTGCAGGCCAGATTCCCTTAGAAGAAAATAGAAACGTTCCTGTAAAACAAGCGTTAGAAGCAGGGGCAATGGCATTGTTTGGAGAAAAGTATGGCGATACCGTACGTACCATTAAATTTGGAAATTCTATTGAATTGTGTGGCGGTACGCACGTGCAAAATACCAGTGAAATATGGCACTTTAAAATAACCTCAGAAGGCGCAGTGGCCGCAGGTATCCGAAGAATAGAGGCGATTACCTCTGATGCCGTAAAAGCGTTTTACCAAGAGAACGATGCTACTTTATCCGATATTAAAGGTCTTTTGAATAAAGCGAAAGACCCTGTAAAAGCGGTGGCAGATTTGCAAGACGAAAATGCCCAATTGCGCAAACAAGTAGAGCAATTGCTTAAAGAGAAAGCAAAAGGGTTAAAGTCAGAATTGTTGAATGAAGTTACCAACGTAAACGGGGTAGATTTCTTAGCCAAACAAGTAGATTTGGATGCTACGGGTATCAAAGATTTGTTGTTTGAGATGGGAGCCAATAAAGACAATTTGTTTGTGCTGTTGGCTGCGGATAAAGACGGCAAAGCATTGTTGAGTTGCTATATCTCTAAAGAGCTGGCTAAAGCCAAAGAATTAAATGCGGGCCAAATAGTTAGAGAGCTGGGTAAATACATTCAAGGCGGTGGCGGTGGCCAACCCTTCTTTGCAACAGCAGGAGGTAAAAATCCAGCCGGTATACCAGAAGCACTGGACAAGGTTAAGGAATACCTGAATTAAACAGCAATGAAAAAAGTCCTTGCAGGAATCATAGTCGCTTTGGCAGTGGTGTTCATTTACAATAGTTATAGGAATACCCAAAAGGAGCGCTCCATCCTAAAGGAAAATTCCATGCTCATTGAGCAGCAAATTGCTCAGGTTTCTAAGTTGATAGTAACCGAAGGTCATTTTGCGGAAGTTTATAATTATAAGGATAGCAAGGAATTATTTGGACCATTGGTAACCGCAGAAAAAAAAGCGTTGGTGGTGGTTAATGCTGATGTAGAGGTGGTATTTGACCTTAAACAAGTTTCATTTGCAGTAGATGAGGAAACTAAAACGGTGCAGATAACCCACATTCCAGAGCCAGAAATAAAACTACATCCAGACTTTGAGTACTACGATGTTACTCAGGATTATTTAAATCCATTTGCAGCAGCCGATTACAATAAAATAAAGAAAAACGTAAAGGCTTCACTTTTAAAAAAAGTTGAAGCCTCTACTTTATATACCAATGCCAATGACCGATTGGTAAGTGAATTGTCTAAATTGTTGGTGCTAACCAATTCTATGGGTTGGACGCTTATTTATCAAAACCAAACCGTTGCAGAACTTAGCGACCTAGAACAACAGTTGAAGGATTAGTCAAAATTTTATTAACTCAAGGAGATTTCTCACCTTTTATTCTTCAAGGATTCGAAAAGACTTTAATAATCTACTTTTTATTAGGTTTAAGCATCAATTTTAAGGCCTTGGTCCACTAAAGCCAAACCATCATCAATAAGGTGACCTACTTTAGGGCGGTCCAGTTTTAGTTGTTCCAAATGTGCTTTTATTTCTGTGGCTAATACAGTTCTGTTTCCTTTTACAGCAAGCTCATATAACTCTACAGGTAGCAGCCAGTCTTTTGGAAAACGGCTTATAAATTCTTGAAACAGTTTGCCCCTAGAAATAATGGTGTTTTTTCCCTCTCTATAATCACGCACACGTTGATAAAATTCCTCAAGGGCTAATTTATTATCGTCTCTGTTCTTTTTTACGGTAGTATCACTCAACGCATGAGAAACCAAATTAAAGCTTTTTAAATCTGCCGGTCCGTTATATCCGCTACTTACTTTTCTACCCACAGCCATATGGTAAAGACCCCAATCGGGTTTAAATAGCACCTCGTCTTGGTAGGTTACCGTACAATTTTGGAAGGTGATTAAGATGATTTTACCCTGTAAATTACGGGTGCCTGTTATAATTTCTCCAGAGACGGTAACGCCACCAACAAATTCCAGTTCTACTTTTTCGCCTTCAAAAATATTATACGCTTTTAAATCTCGTGGACTCATATCTTCTATGGCTAGATTTATGCCTTTGAGCTTTCCAACGGGAGAACCAAAACCCTCTGGATGCTGTGTGGTGCCATGATTTACCAATTCTTTGTCATGATAGGCCAAGGCCGTGGCGCCTTTTGTAGTAAAATAGATAGGCAGGCCATCGTGACTTAACACACGTTCAAAATAACCAGACACTTGTAATCCCGTACTTAGTTCCAGTGTGCCCAAGGCTTGGGAGTCAATTAATTTTTGAACAGCAGATAAACCGCCCGTACGCAGCGCCATAGTATTGGCAAAATCTTCTAAAACCTGACTTAAATGAGCAAAGTTTGGCGTTACAAAAAGCTGTGGTTGGGGTTTGGTAATATCAAAATCGGTCGTGGCACTATTTAAGGTATAGGGGAGTTTTTTAACATTATCCGTCATGCACCACGCGCTTTCCCCAATAGACGAGAGCAAACCTGCACCGTATATCTTTGGGTTTTCTAGAGTACCTATTAGCCCGTATTCTACGGTCCACCAGTGTAGGTTCCGCAATAGGGCCATTTCACTAGGTTTCCCCATGTTTTGTTGTAACGCTTCAATACGTTTTTCTGCCTTTTCAATAGCCTCGAGAGGCGTTCCTTCGGCTTCCTTTATGATGGATAAATGCCGTACGGCATCATATAGTTCGTAATCTTTTCCACTAGAAATGGCTTTAGCGCCAATTTCTCCAAATCGCCTTAAATATTCTGAATATTCTGGATTGGCAATAATTGGAGCATGGCCGGCACCTTCGTGAATTATATCTGGAGCCGGCGTGTATTCTATGTTTTCCAATTGTCTAATATCCGAAGCAATCACCAATACGTTATATGCTTGAAACTCCATAAATGCAGAAGGCGGTATAAACCCGTCTACTGCCACTGCCGCCCAGCCAATTTCCTTTAAAATCCTATTCATTCCATACATATTGGGAATGGCATCTATGGAAATGCCTGTTTTTTGCAAGCCATCTACGTAAGATTTGTGTGCCACTTTACTCAGGTAGTCCACATTTTTACGCATCACATAGCGCCACACGGCTTGGTCTACGGGAGTATATTCCTCGTAATTCTGCGGTTTTATATATTGTCTTAAATGTTCTGGTAATTTATCCAGAACAGGATTGCTTTCGTACAGCTGTTCTTTCATGAGTTTCAGTTTGTTGTTTTAGTCAATTGCAGTTCCTTTAAAATTAAAATAAAGTGGCTTTATAAAGTGTTATAAGAATTATAAACAGAAATAATTCCTGATAATGTTTATATTAGAAGGAAAAAGTGTTAAATCCAATCGATTTTATTTGATAAAAAAGGAATGTATGCAATTAGATACTATTGATAAACAGATATTGAAACTTTTAGAACAAGATGGTAAAATGGTGGCCAAGACCATTGCGGAGCAACTGGGACTTACAAAAACTCCTGTTTACGACCGTATTAGGCGATTGGAGAAGGAAGGTTTTATAAAAAGGTACGCCGCTATTTTGGATAAAGAAAAGATTGCTGAAAGTATCACCGTATTCAGTTTTGTGTCTTTGGAAGTGCAAAAAGCAGAGTTTATGGACCAGTTTATTGCTCAGATACAAGATTTTCCAGAAGTGGTAGAGTGTTTTGTGGTAGGAGGGGAGTTCGATTTTTTACTAAAAGTGATGGTAAAAGATTTGGATGCCTACTACACTTTTGCAAAGCAACGTGTGGCTACTTTGCCCAATATAGGTGCTGTAAAAAGTGCCTTCGGACTTAAAGAAGCGAAGCAGGATTATCGGTTTCCGCTGCTTTGACCAAATAGCTACGCTAAATAAATAAACCTATTGAAGTTTGATTTTTTGTTTTTTTCCAATAGTAAAATAGAGCACAGCTCCCAATAGGTTAAAAAATAGAACAACAAGTGTCCAAATTAACTTGTTGTTTCCTTCAAACTTATTTCTTAAAATATCAATTAAAGCAATCAAAGTCGGTATAATACCTAATAGGCAAATTAGTATTAAAATAATTTGCCATGGACCTATCATTCCTAAAAAGTTCGTAGAAAGCATACTTAATATTTTAACGGTTAAGTATAAATGTATTAAAACTTACGTTACTGGCAATAAAAAAGCGAAGCACCTACCTAAAACCGCACTGATGAACACTCAAACTTGCGGTAGATGCTTCGCCTAACTATTTTTTAGCCTATTACTTAGCTGCTACTATCTGCATAGGTGGATATTCCTTTAAAATTTGCGCAACAAACTCACGAATTCGTTCTTCTTTTTTGGCTATATCTTTGGTGTTATTCAATGTGCCAACGCCACGTCCTTGCCAAACCAATTCTTTATCCTTGGCATCTATAAGGTCTATATATAAAGAGCCTTCTGTGCGTGCGCTAACGTTGGGGCCAAAACCGCCGCCCCAGCCCCAGCCCCAGCCAGGACCCCAGGCCCAAGGGCTGTAAAAGCCGCCCCAGCCCCAGCCTACGTTGTTGTAGACATCTACACGCTCACGTTCTTTTGTAAAAATACTTACTAAAATATCTGGATCCTGAGATTTTACAAAACCTCTATTTGCCATTTCGGTTTCAATGGCTTTTAAAATTCGTTTTTTGTCTAAATCAGAAATCTGTGCTTTATCAATTCCTGTTTTGTAAAACGCATAACTTTTATATTCTTTAAAATCGGCCTGCCTATCATAATCCGTAATTACGTTTACGGTGGCACAAGAACTTAAGAAAACTACCGTAAGAAGAGGTAGTACTATCCACTTAAACTTTTTCATATTAATTTTTTTATCATGTTAAAAATGAGCTTGCTAACAAAAATTAAGCATCAATTATTATGCCGAAATTAGAGTTAGTCTTGTTTGTTGGTTTTTCTATTATAGCCGTAAGGGCAATGCCTACAGCCGCTCTCACAACAATAGCCTCTTTTTAAGTGGTATTGTGCTGTAAAAACCTTGTAACCTTCTGGGCTTAAATAAAAATCACCCTCTTCTAAAGGTAGTATTTTTCGCATGGATTTATTCTTGCTTTAATTCAAAATTAACTGGGGTTCTTTAGTTTTAAAAATGTTTTAACGCATTTATCGAAATAAACCCGTTGTTAAACTGGGAAATAGATTTCATTGGTCATTAAAAATTATCTTTGGAGGTTCCGGGGAAACCTAGTCTGAATTTTGTTATAATGATATTGGTATTTCGACACTTTTTTAGAAAAAACTATGTGGGCCTAACACTTTGGCCGTTTATTATTGTTAAGGAGCATTGTTATAAAGAAGATACTATTTTAATTAATCATGAACGGATTCATTTACGCCAACAAAAAGAACTTTTAGTGTTCTTCTTTTACATCTGGTATATCATTGAATGGCTGTTAAGAACGGTTTTGTATTTAGATAGTTACCGTGCCTATCAAAATATTAGTTTTGAACGTGAGGCTTATGCAAGTGAAAATGATTTAGGGTATCTTGCAAGACGAAAACCGTATAGCTTTATAAATTTTCTTTTTCGCCCGTAAACTTGTCTTCTTACAATCAACAAATACAACATCCACTTTTAAAACAACAACAAGTAGCACTTTGGATAAAGCGAGAAGACCTGCTACACCCTATAATAAGTGGCAATAAGTTTAGAAAACTTAAATACAACATAAAAGACGCTCTAGCGCTAGGGCAAAAAACAATACTTACTTTTGGCGGTGCCTACAGTAACCATATTGTGGCTACTGCTTGTGCGGCAAAAGAGGCAGGGTTAAAAGCTATTGGGGTTATTAGGGGAGAGGAGTTGAAGGAAAAATGGAAAACGAACCCTACTTTGGAGCAAGCAGCTGCTTATGGGATGCAATTTTTATTTGTAACTCGAGAAGCCTATCGTCTTAAAACGGAAGCCGACTACATATTGAAACTAAAAAATGAATTTGGTGATTTTTACCTTATTCCAGAAGGTGGAACTAACGCATTAGCCGTAAAGGGTTGCGAAGAAATTTTAACAAAAGAAGACGAGAGGTTTAATTTCGTTGCATGTGCCGTAGGGACAGGCGGTACCGTGGCCGGTATCATCAATAGTTTAACAGAAAATCAACATGTTTTGGCATATCCGGCGCTTAAGGGTAATTTTCTGAAAGCTGAAATTGATAAATTTGCAACCAATGAGCAGTGGCAATTGGTAACCGACTATCATTTTGGTGGTTATGCTAAAGTAACGGAACCTTTGGTACAGTTCATCAATGAATTTAAACGAGACACGGGCATTCCTTTAGACCCTATTTACACTGGCAAGATGCTATTTGGAATATGGAAAAGTATAATTCAAGGCAATTTTACTAAAGGCACTAAAATTTTGGCCATTCATACGGGTGGTTTGCAAGGAATAAAAGGAATGAACCAACAATTAAGACGGAGAAATTTACCGGTATTGGATTTATGATAAGAAAATGGATTGCCCTGATAACGGTGGCGTTGCTTTTGGCCAGCTGTGGTGCTAAGAAAAAAAGAACCAACTCTAGTAGACCAATTAGTGCCAAAACAACAACAACAAAGAATGGAATATACAAACCAAATGATGGTTTGGAGGGAACTAAGTTCAATAAGTCAGAATTGTATCCGCTGCCAGAAGACCCAGGATATTTTAAGAAATTTCCCGTTGCAAATACAACTGAGTATATAGCGGAGTTTCATGAAATGGCACAGTATGAAATGCGTGCTTTTGGCATACCGGCAAGTATTACCTTGGCCCAAGGTATTTTAGAAAGTGGGTCTGGTAAAGGGGAATTAACGCTAAAAACAAACAATCACTTTGGTATCAAATGCCATACGGGGTGGCAAGGCGAGTTTGATTTTCATGATGATGATGCCAAAGGGGAGTGTTTTAGAAAATACAATCACCCTATGTTTAGTTTTAGGGACCATAGTATTTTTCTTGCATCCCGTTCTCGCTATCGTTTTCTTTTTAATTACGCTAAAGACGATTACAAAAAGTGGGCTTACGGACTTAAAAAAGCGGGTTATGCTACAGATCCAAAATACCCCAATAAATTAATCTACCTCATAGACAAATACAACTTACATCAATATGATGAAGAAGTGGTAGAGAAAGGCTTGGAAACGGTTAGAAAACCAAAACAATACGACGTTTTTACGCATGTGGTGGCTAAAGGGGATACCTTGTACGCATTGTCTAGAATGTATGCCATTAGCGTAGACGAATTAATGCGATTGAATAATTTAAGAGATACAACCTTGTCTATTGGGCAAGTATTAAATATTAGAAAGGCGAGAGCCAATTAATAGTAAAATAAAATTACATGCGTTACCAAAGAAGCAGTGCATTATTTACCGAAGCAAAAAAATACATTCCAGGCGGTGTAAACTCACCTGTGAGAGCTTTTAAAGCAGTGGGCGGGGAACCTATTTTTATAAAACATGCCAAAGGAGCTTATTTAACAGATGAAGATGACAATGAGTACATTGATTATATTGCCTCATGGGGTCCTTTATTGTTTGGCCACGCCTATGCACCTGTGCTGAATGCGGTAATAGAAAAAGCTAAGAAAGGAACCTCTTTTGGTATTCCTACAGAAATAGAAACCAAATTGGCACAATTAGCGGTGAAAATGGTGCCCAACATAGACAAGATACGTTTTGTTAATTCTGGTACAGAGGCATGTATGAGTGCGGTACGCTTGGCTAGAGGATATACTGGTAGGGATAAAATCATAAAATTTGCTGGGTGCTATCATGGTCACTCAGATTCGTTTTTAATACAAGCGGGTAGTGGAGCGGTAACCTTTGGAAGTCCAAACAGTCCTGGTGTTACCCAAGGAACCGCAAAAGATACCTTGTTGGCCAATTATAACGATTTGGCAGGAGTAAAACAGTTGGTAGCAGCTAACAAAGGCGAAATTGCTGCTATAATTTTAGAGCCAGTTGCTGGTAATATGGGATGTATAATTCCTAAGGACGATTTTATCCACGGTTTACGTGAACTGTGTACCCAAGAAGGTATTTTATTGTTGTTTGATGAGGTAATGACCGGTTTTAGGTTGGCCGCTGGTGGTGCCCAAGAAGCCTTGGGGATAGATGCAGATATTGTTATGTTCGGTAAAGTTATTGGTGGTGGCTTGCCCGTAGGTGCTTTTGCTGCACGAGCAGAAATTATGGCTCATTTGGCTCCAGAAGGTCCTGTTTACCAGGCAGGTACGTTAAGCGGTAACCCATTGGCTATGAGTGCTGGTTTGGCTATGCTTACAGAAATAGATGAGAAACCAGAAGTGTTTACCAGTTTAGCAGCAAAAACGGAATACCTTCATAAAGGAATTGAATCTGTATTGACAAAACGTGGGATTACTCACCAAATAAATAGATTTGGCAGTATGATTTCGGTTCATTTTTGCGACCAACCGGTAACGGATTTTGCTTCTTCCGCGTTAGGTAATAACGACCGTTTTAAAGCCTATTTTCATGGCTTGTTAGACCAAGGAGTCTATTTGCCACCCTCGGCATTTGAAAGTTATTTTTTAAATGATGCTATTTCTTATCAAGACTTGGATAAGACTATAGAGGCGGTAGAAAAATGCAAACTTTAAGAAAACCCCGGATACCATAAAAAAGAAAAGCCTGCTTATAGCAGGCTTTTGCGTTTGTGTTTAAGTTTATTAAGGTAGTACCCCCAATTGTGCTACCAGAATAATTTGTGGTTAATGTTAACACGCTGCAAATTAATTCCTTATTTCCATTAGATATTGCATAAAAACCACAAAAAAACTATGGTTTTTGTGTATTCCTATATTTTTTATCGAAAATAATCGCATTTGTGATATTTTTTTAGGACAATTGGACTATAAGATAAGTGTACCCTAGGCCACACAGAATAGCCAAGCCAAAACTCAGTAGTGTTCCTATGAGAACGTATTCTGTAAGTTTTCTATTATTTCCTTTGTTCAAGTCTCCAAATCTGAAGACAGATTTAGCCGCGATTAATAACCCAATTGCTGCCCATTGATTGGCAATAATAAATCCAAAAACAAACAACCTTTCCAAGATTCCAATATACAGCCCAGCATTGGGTAGTGGTTCTCCTTCTGTAGATTGGTCTGTTTTGCCTTCATCCAAGTTTAATAGATTTATATAGGGCGTAAGAAACATTTTAATAAGTATTGCAGAAACAAAAGTGGCAAGGACTATGAACAATAACAATAGGTAAAATTGTACATCAAAATAATTGGACCAGGATATAGAAAATGGTTCTATAATGTAGTAAGCTAGAATTAGTATTAAGAGGTGTGCTAATTGATCTACAAGAAATAGTACACGACTGTTTTTTGGCGTACTGAACGCAAGTTTTCCCCAGTCTATGAGAAAATGTGTTACACCAATAAAAACCACTGTCCAAGTGTGTTTAAAACCCAAAAACAGCAACAATAACATCGCATGTACGCCAATATGTGCATACAAATATTTGGATTTGACTTTGTGTTTTTCTTTATGAACAACCCATTTCTTGGGCTGTAAAACAAAATCTCCTATAAAATGAGCAGCTAAAAGCTTAAGTAGTAAAAGTATCATTGTTTGTTATGTTTTTTGCATAATACGCCAGTAATTGACTTATTTCATCAAATCCGGCCCGTAATAGGGCCTCGCTTATCGTACTTTGTGATTTTCCCAATTGTTTGGCTAAATCTTTTTGTTGTGCTAAGGGGTTCGTCAGCGCCACCATAACTGTCTGCGCAGTTGCAGGTTGCCAATTATCCATAGTCAAAAGGCCAAGTTTTAGCATTAAATTAAGCGTTTCATTTAGTTTTGGTTGGGCTGTATTAATTACCAAAGTTTGTTTTTTCATTTCATGGAAAGCCTCTCCTGAACGAATAAAGGCAACACCGTTAGATTCCGTAATTTTTTCTGCATTATATTCCTTTGGCCCAATTCCTATTGAAATTCTAACATCTAGGTTTTTATGTTGTTTAAGGGCAGCTTTAATTAATATTGCAGTTTCTAGTGCCTTTACTGGTGTAACTTCTAATTGAAAACTGTCTCCTCGATAAATTTCCCATTGCTTTGGGGTATCGCCGTATAGATTTAGGATAGCTTTTAATTGGGTTAACCAATCTTGTGTTGCTATAGATCTAGAATTGATAATATCTCCTGTTAAAATTGCTACGTGATTATTCATACGGTAAATATCGTATAAATATCCGATATTTTTACATATCGTTTAAATAAACGAATAATAAATATATCGCTTAAAAAAGCGAAACGCATAAAAAGGAAGTAGCATTAAAAAAGAAAATCCCTTGTATTTACTTAAAAATACAAGGGATAAAAAACATCAACAAAAAAAACATTATCTACTGTGCCGTTCACCTTCTCTCAACATCTTATGCCTTTTACTGCCGTGATGCCTTCTAATTTTTTTCCAGTTTTCAAACTGTTCTTCAGAGAGTATTTTTTTAACTTCTTTTTGAAAAGCTATTCTCTGGTCTAGTCTAGCATTTTGCATAGCATAACGCTCCTCTTCAGTTAGCTTTGTTCTGTCTTCTTCCTCTCTAGACTTGCGTAAAGTATGCTGTTTCTCCCTAAGTTTTGCATGTTCTAAATGCAAACTCATAAACTGTTCGGCCTGTTTATCTGAAAGGTCTAGCGCTAGGGTTAACCGTTTTGTTTGTAAAGTGGCAATTTGTTCTGGCGTATAGTTGTTTCGCTTCTCTTTATTCCCATCTTTATGTCTGGGTTGTGCAAATACCATTGTTCCTGTAACAAGAAACGCCACTAAAAATGTTCTTAACTTCCTCATCATTATAATAGTTTTGATTTACTATTAAGACGATGGATTGAATGAAAGGTTTAAACGAGATATTAATTTTAGAATACTTTAACTGAACAAAATTAATTTAGTTCTTTCTCAAAAGTTTCTGTATCTAATTCCGCTTGCGGTAAATCTTCTGCTTGCGTTTCAACTACGGTAGAAGTTGTTATTTTTTCTTGGAAAGTATCTTGTTGCTCAAGATTATAATACATAACCGCTGCAGCAACAAAACCAGCAAAGTACAGTAAGCTTTTAATTTTATATGCTTTCATTTGTAAGAATTTGGGACTTCTAAAGTAGTAAAAGGTTCTGCTCCAAATTCAAATTTGTTGTGAATGGCAATTTACTGTAGGTGAAGTGTACAAAACTATAGACAAAAAAAAGACCTGTAAGAAAAACAGGCCTTTTTATGTAAGTTGTATGCTTATCTAATTGCTGGGGTCTAGTATTTGTTCAATACGGTACAGAGCATCTTGGTAATGATATCTAGACATTTGGTCACTAGTTCTAGCCAAACCATTTCTAATATCCCTTTTGAGGTTGGTTAACTCCCCCCTAGCTACCGATCTAATATCTGACTGACTAGTATTTACAGCGGTAGATTTACGGTAACCTCCAAAATCTGGAAGTTTTCTTTGATTTTCGGCCGTCATTAAATACGCTAATTGATCAATATGTGCTTTTTGCAAATTTCTACGGTAGGTATCTAGAGTTTTACCCGTTCTCGTTTCTGACCAAAGTCCCTTTCTTAGGTCAGACATTATAGCTGTAATGGTATATGCTTCTTTACCGTTTAAGGCTTCATTTTCTATAGCCCTGGCAAGTTTACCCAATCCTAAGACTGTTTTTAGCCTACTTTCTTGTAATGCTCTTATACGTTCAACAACCCCAGAGTATTGTGTTCTTCTAATAATGTCTTCGTCTAGCATCCATTCTGGCGTTGTAAATAACTCGGCCTGTAAAAAGTCCATACATTTTTTCTGATGTTCTTTGGATACATGTATGTAAACGGCGCCTTCTTGGTCCGCAGTTTTGTGGTATTCATATACACCGCCAATATTATTGGCTACATGGCCGGTATATCTATTAAACTGTGCTAATACTTGGCCGTACATGGTTTCTAACTCATCATAATTTTCACCTTCTTTGGTAGTCCATTTGATTAAGTTGGGTACTATGCGCTTAAGATTGGCTATGCCATACAAGCTAGCTTTTACCGCATCGTCACCTAAATCTTCCGTCTGGGAACTTGGGTCATGTATATCCCCTACCTGTTGGTGCCCAAAACGATATAAGGGATCGCCTTCGTGCGCCAAAATCCATTTATTCAAAACTGGTTTTTCTTCTTCTGCGGATTTATCCAATATAGGGCGATAACCCCATTCAATTGCATATTTATCATAAACCCCAATATCTGGCATAAGCGCAACACCCTCATCACCAGGCTGCGCCACATAATTAAAACGCGCATAATCCATAATGGAAGGGGCGGTACCGTATTTTTTAGTGAACGATGCAGAGCGTAAAGAGTCTACCGGATAGGCAACACTACTGCCCATGTTATGGGGTAAACCCAAGGTGTGGCCCACTTCATGAGAGGAAACAAATCGAATAAGACGCCCCATGATTTCGTCTTTAAACTCGGTTGACTGTGCTTCAGGATTGATTGCGGCAGTTTGTACAAAATACCAATTGCGTAACAATGTCATTACGTTATGGTACCAATTAATGTCAGATTCCAAAATTTCACCGCTTCTTGGGTCACTTACGTGGGGTCCGTTGGCATTGGGTATAGGAGAGGCTAAATATCTTACAACAGAATATCTAACGTCTTCTGGGCTCCATTCTGGGTCTTCTTCTTTAGAAGGTGGGTCCTTGGCTATTATGGCATCTTTAAAACCTGCCGCTTCAAAAGCTACTTGCCAATCTTCTATACCTTGTTTTATAAAAGGAATCCATTTTTTTGGAGTGGCCCTATCTATGTAATAAACAATTTGTTTTTTAGGTACTACCAATTCACCTCTTTTAAATTTTTCGATGTCCTCGTCTTTAACTTCTAAGCGCCATCTGTCTAAGTAAGTGATTGTTTTACTTTCTTGCGCGTCCAGACCGTAGTCTACCTGTCCGCGGGCAAACCAACCAACTCTTTCATCAAAATACCTACGTTTCATAGGTTCTTTAGGTAAAAGAATCATAGAGTTGTTTATTTCCAAAGAAATAGAGCCAAGGCTACTATTGCTAGGAGCACTACTCGCAAAATACGTTTTAACGTGCCTAGCCTCTATGTTTAATGGATAACTTTTTACACTTTCAATATAGCTTCTATCACCATCTAATCTACTAACCTTGTATCTTTTTCTGTAGCCAGATGGTAGCCCCAATGCGTTAACGTCTTTGGTAAATAATGGGTCTATTTCTATAACCGTAGCCGGGTTTATAGAATCCTTTTTATTAAAGGCCTTAATATCAAAAGAGTAAAGTACAGGTTCAAAATTAGAGTTTACTACAGCTTCGTGGATGGGTAAAGAATCGGCTGCAAAATTTTCATAAGAAACAACGCGTAATAATACTTTTTTAGGCTTTTTTTCCCAACGCATTACTTGGGTATTGATCTTTCCACCACCAAAACCAATTCCGGTAGCAGTCTTGGATATTCTGCTAACCATAAGCATTTCTCTATTAAATAGAGAATCTGGAATTTCGTAGTAATGCTTGTCATCCAAGGTATGTACCTTAAACAAGCCATCGTCTGTTTTAGCTTCTTTAGTGATTACCTTGGAATAAGGTTGAATGTCTCCCTTTTTAGGTTTAGGAGCAGAATTCTGTTCTGTTTTTTTCTTCTTTTTTTTAAATAATTGTGCCGAGGAAGGAGTTACGAGCCCCATGCACAACACCAAAAGCAGTGCTTTTGGAAGTAATTTTTGAATCATTTTAGTCACTTTGGATTAGTCAATACTTTCAAAGAACCTAAAAATTAATTCGTAATGGTGTTAAAAGAATATTAATGCTGAATATTTTAAGCATATTGTCTAACCTTTGGGAGTCCTGCCTTTTGTTGGTGTTATGGCTTGTAATGTGCATTATAGTTGGGATAAGGGGAGTATTGAAAAAATGTTAAAATGAAAATGCTGCTGTAACAAAACTTAAAAATAGCGGTCTTATTTGCAAAGACATCAATCATCAAATCAATCAAAAAATGTACAAATTAGTAATGATTTATGGAGCGCTATTTTTAGGAAATAGTCCCATGCCAGAGACACAGCAAGTAGAAAATGTTGAAGTGCTTAAAAATGAAGTTTTAGTTCAAGACCAACTAGCTTCTATAGAAGCAAAATCAAGAGAATTAGAGGTAACCACCTTTTTATCCAAGCCAATTTCTGAAGATAAAACTACCTATTTAACGGTAGAGGATATTGAGTATATAGACCTAGAGGACTTGGAAGAGTTAGATTTTAATACAAAAGATTACCTTCCGGAAAACTTTGATCCTTACAAATACTATGCAAATTTAAATGATATGGTATATGACGAAATTGAGGAGGGGAATGACTTGGGGTTTGACACCAAAGACTACTTACCTTCTAATTTTGATGCCTATGCCGCACCAGCGAACATTATGAATGTAAGTTATACAGAAATAGAAGAGGAGATAGATTTTGACTCAAAAAAGTATTTGCCAGAAGGTTTTGATCCGTATAGCTTTTATTTTGATATCAGCAGTGTGAATTATATTGAAATTGAAGCTTTAGAGGAAGTGGAGCTAGGTTTTGATACCGTTGATTATTTGCCAGAAAATTTTGACCCATACAGCGTGGGCAACGTATTGCAGAATGTAAATTATATAGACATTAAGGATATGGAAAACGTACAAACAGATGTATCTCTATTACCTGTTAATTTTAATGCGTACGCAAAATAAAGAAACGATAAGATGTTTCATTTTATCAAATTTTGAGTTAGTTAGTTAGTTGAAATAGCCCAATTCTAGAATTGGGCTATTTTATTGTAGTTCATCGAAAAAAAAGACCCTTTTATCTATCCGTTGGAGATTTTTGCTATTTTGACAACAAATAGATATGAATTGGCCACTTTTTTTTGTGCAGTCTATTGATCTATCTCAAATTTGTTTTACCAAATCTTTATACCATGAAATTTACAAAGTACATCTTAGCCTTTATTTGTTTGGGTGCCACTTTTGGTAGCTTAAACGCGCAGGAAGTAAGTGATAGGGAAATTATTGCATTACTAGAATTAAGGGCTAGGACTAATGGAGAAAATTGGACTCACAAATGGGACCAAACTAAACCAGTTCGTACTTGGTACGGAATTACGGTAGAGGATGGTAAGGTTGTAGGTTTAGAACTTTCTAATAATAACCTTGTGGGTAATTTACCGCTAACAATTGGTAACCTAAGAAATTTAAGGGTATTGGATTTATCCAACAATAAACTAGAAGGTAGAATACCAGTTGAGTTAAGAAAGTTTAACCATCTTTTGGTTGCAGATTTAAGTGGTAATCATTTCAAGGGTAAAATACCGTCTACCATTAATAGGTTAAAAAAATTAAAGGAATTTAATTTGGCCAATAACCAACTAAGCGGCGAGTTGCCCAATTCTTTGACTGAATTGCAGCAATTAGAAAATTTGGTTTTAACAAACAATAAATTGGAAGGTAAAATGCCTTTAGGAATGGAGCAACTAAAGAACCTTAAAGGACTTTATTTGGCCAATAACAATTTTAATGATTTAAATAATCTAAAGACACTGGCAAGTCAACAAATTATCTTAACGGATATTGCCATAGAAAAAAATGGTTTTAAGCAAATAGACTTTTCTAAGACAGAGTCTAGGGCTGCAAAACTTAAGTTTTCTGACTTGGAATAAACATTTATAATTTTGAATTAGATATATTAAGGCTCTGGTTATCCAGAGCTTTTTTTATTAAAATAGCATAGGTACCACAAACTGAAAAACCAGAATAAGTAAACCTACTGCTATTAGGTTTAGCAAAACCCCAACTTTGGCCATTTGTGATACTTTAACATGGCCGCTAGCAAAGACTATTGCATTGGGAGGGGTTGCCATAGGTAACATAAAGGCGCAACTACTGGCAATGGTTACGGGTATCAATAAATGTAAAATAGGTATTTCTAAACCTATGGCTATACCGGCAACTACTGGAGCTAAAACGGCAACTAAAGCAACATTGCTCATTACCTCTGTCATAAAAAGCATTAATAAAATTAAAAACGAGGCCATAAGTATTATACTAATATCACTAGTAGCAATGTAATTGGCAACCAAATCTACAATTCCACTTACAGACATGCCTTTTGCTAAAGCCAACCCACCACCAAAAAGAATTAGGATGCCCCAGGCTAATTTGGAGGTGTCTTGCCATTTAATAATAAAATCGGCTTTTTTGGTATTGTAGGGAATAGCAAACAAGGCCAAGGCAGCAAAAATACTAATCATTGTGTCCGATAGACCTAAACTTGGGAAAATAGAATTGATCAATGTCCTGAATATCCATAGAAATACAGTAACTCCGAAGATAATAAGTACTTGCTTTTCCTTTCCAGACATAGGGCCAAGCTTGTTTAGTTCGTTTTGGATTACGGAGCTTGATGCGTTAAACGAAAGCCCCTTTGTTGGAAACATTAATTTTACCAAAACTACATAGGTGATACCTATCATGATTATGGAAAACGGTAACCCCATGACCATCCATTTAAGAAAAGAAATTTGAATGTTATATTCATTTTCTAGCAATCCTATCATGACCGAATTGGGCGGGGTACCTATTACAGTAGCAATACCACCGGCATTTGCAGAAAAAGCGATGCCCAACATAACGCTAAGGGCAAAATGTTTATCCTTTTTAGTAAAACCGTCATCATCATGAATTAAAAGATTAATTACGGAAAGGGCTATCGGGAGCATAACCACGGTACTAGCGGTATTACTGATCCACATGCTTAGAGTGGCAGTTGCGATCATAAAGCCTAATACAACTTTGTTAGGCGTTGTTCCTGTGATTCTAATAATATTTAGGGCTATGCGCCTGTGTAAGTTCACTTTTTCTAAAGCAAGAGCCATTACAAACCCTCCAAAAAACAGAAAAACAATTGGGCTGCCATAATTTGCGCCTACCTCTGCAATGGGCAGAATATCCAACAATGGAAAAAGAAGCAAAGGCAATAAAGCGGTTACTGAAATTGAGGTAGCCTCCGTAATCCACCAAACAAGCATCCAAAGGGCAACCGCTATTACGGCATCACCTTTAGGATTCACCATATCAAAAGGTAGAAGAAGAACGGCTAAAAATAGTAAGGGGGCTATAATAAGTCCTAATCGTTTACTCAAATCCATAGTTGGCGGTATAAGTCCCCTAAACTAGTTTTTTTCTCTTTCTTATAAAAGCCTGATTTTTAATAGATGATGGAATCCGATGGAATAGGGGGTAACTCGTACCCTCCGTAATCCAGAATAAGTTGCCCATCTTTTAATGATTTTGGTCCTTTTTTATCCACCTTGGTTTTAAAGAGATAGACTTTTTCTAAACTTTTAAAGGAGCTAAAAATATCCACCGGTTGGTCAAATAAACTTCCTGACAAGTTGATTGTATGTAGGTATTCTAAATTTTTCAAAGCATCTATGCCATTGCCTGTCAGGCCAGTATTGTCCAGTTTAAGGGTTGAAAGGTTAGGAAATTGTGTCAATTTTTCAAAGATGGCGTCCGTTACCTGTGTACCTCCCAAATCGAGCTGGGCGATCTGTTCCCTAACAGGTCTAAGCTTATCAAAATCATCATCCTTAAAATTAGGCTTGTTAATGCAGGATACACTTAAAAAATGGGTAGACTCACTGATGGGGTCAAGATAGATTCCGTATTTTTCAATGCTCTTAATGCTGTCTTGTGATGCTTCAGGAACCTCTAGTTCCGGATGGCTTTTATAGCTTGTACTAGGAAAAAAGGAAATGAAAAGGTCCTTTTTTAGTCCGATTTCTTTAACGGTACCTTCAAACGGATGCCCGGCATCCATCCACGCAGAAATCAATTTAATTTCCTCTTTTGAGGGTTGTTTTTTCCCCTCAGGCGGCATATGGTCATCATCCTCCATGGGTAATACCATACGGGCGTACAGTTCACTCTCTTTGCTATGCGATGCCAAAACAGCACCACTTTCTCCGCCTTTCAGAATACCTTCTTTTGAATGCAACAGTAAGGCGCCCTTGTCTTTTTTAGGGTTGTGGCAGCTAACGCATTTACTGTTTAAAATAGGTTGAATGACTTCTTCATAAACGAGGGCGTCCTCCCAATTTTCTTCGGTCAGTGCCAATTCCTTTTCTTCGATTATTTCAAAGCCCAATAGCGATTTTACCGAGTTGGGCAATGGTTCTATCAAATATGCTTCGCCATGGGTAATGTTGCCCCCTTGATGCCCCGTAAATGAAATCAGGACAAATGCAATAACGCTTAGGATAGAAATGGGTGCTTTCACTAAAAAACTAACGGTTTTCTTAGGACTTATTTTTAGGTACATGGCAAAGCAGAAAACGGCGGTTATAATTCCCAACCATAAATGCCATTTTACGGAATCATAGGAATATCCTTCGCCTTGATATTGTAAATACCCGGTAATACATGCTAATACGGCCGTAATACCTGCCCAGAAATAGACAATGGCAATAACCTTATGCCATTCATTCGCTTTTCTGTCATACCATTGCAGAAGCAGTACCAAAATTAGAAAGCCAATGGGTAGGTGTACGATTAAGGGGTGCAAACGCCCGAGTAATTGTTGCATTATTTCCATTTACTAATTACTCCAAATTTAAACGTTGTTTTAGGGCTTGCATCATGTACACATTGGCCTTCCACTGGTCGGTTACCGGTAAATGAGAGTAGGGTAGGGTTGGCATATAGTCTGGCGGTCCAAATTCTGTGGTTACCGTAAAAGTATCTTGGCTTTTCCATTTACTGCGAATGATTTTCTCCCAAATATCCAGATGCCTATCCACCGCTTTTCTCCATTCCGGGGCTTGTGGGTCACTAACTTGTGGGCCTTCTGCATGGCCAACTCTGGCATGAATGTGATGCGTGCGCTCTATTACTTCTTCGAGTTTATCTTCCTGAGCGGTTAAAAGGGATTCATGTACTACCATCCAGTGGCTAATGTCAAGGTTTAATTTTAGTTCTGGGATGGATTTTAAGTACTTTTTGGTGTCTACCATGTTAAAACTGAATCTACCTCTGTGGGTCTCATGGTAGACAGGCACACCATATTTCTTTGCGGCCTTGTTGGCAGCATCAATAAAGGCCTGGTTTTCTTCAAAAGAATAAAAATCGTTGCCCGTATGGCAATTGATGTAGGCAGGTTTCCAAGCCGCAATTTTTTCGAAGTTGTTCGTGTACGCTGCTAAGCTCTCTTCAAAAGGAATGGACTTATTGGTTCCGTTTAGAAAACCAACCAACAGGTCATATTTTTTTAAAGCGGCTTTTAACTCTTTTTGGTCTTTTTCGTTGTTGGGAAACCATGTTTCTAGTCCGTCATAACCAGAGGCTTTTGTTCTTTCGCAAAAGACATCCCAAGAAACGGAACGACCCCAATCCGTTTGAAAAAAAAGTACTTTTTTTGTGGACTGTGCCATCCCCAAAAGGGTAAAAAACGACAGAGCAAAAGCTGTCAAAATCTTCTTAAGTATCATGTGTTGGTTGGTTTAGTAGATGGTTTATGCCAGTATTTCTTTAATAATTTCCCCTTCCACATCGGTTAATCTAAAGGGTCTCCCTTGAAAATCGAAAGTAAACTCTTCATGGTTAAAACCGAGTAAATGTAGAATGGTTGCATGTACATCATGAACCGAAACCCTGCCTTCTATTCCAGAAAAGCCAATATCGTCCGTTGCACCCTGCGAAGCACCTTTTTTGATACCTCCACCGGCCATCCACATGGTAAAAGCATCACCATGATGGTCTCTGCCTTTATAGGCCATTTCTTTGTTGCCCCGGTTCTCTTGCATTGGCGTACGCCCAAATTCGCCGCCCCAAACAATAAGGGTGTCTTCTAAAAGTCCCCGTTGCTTCAAATCCATAATCAAAGCTGTCATAGGGCGGTCAATTTCACGGCATTTGTTACGCAACCCCAGGTCAATAGAACCCTCACGGACGTTACCGTGGGTATCCCATCCCCAGTCGAAAAGCTGCACGAAGCGTACCCCATCTTCCACCAGTTTTCTGGCCAATAAACAGTTGTTGGCAAAAGATTCTTTGCCGGGTTCTACGCCGTACATTTGTTTAATATGCTCCGGTTCGTTGTTGATGTTCATGACCTCTGGTACCGCAATTTGCATGCGGTAGGCCATTTCATATTGGTTAATACGCGCTAAAATTTCAGGATCGGCATATTTTGCATATTCCTCTTTATTGATTTTATTGATGGCATCTATGGTGCTTTTCTTCAAGTTTCTTGAAATACCATCTGGGTCTTCAATATACAGCACGGGGTCGCCTTTGGAGCGACATTGTACACCTTGATAAACGGACGGTAGAAAACCACTGCCCCAAACACTTTTACCGGCATCAGGGGTGTTTCCGCCGGATGTCAACACCACAAAACCGGGTAGATTTTGGTTTTCAGAACCCAAACCGTATGTTGCCCAAGCGCCAATACTAGGCCTGCCCAATCGTGGACTACCCGTATGCATGAACAACTGGGCGGGACCATGATTAAATTGGTCCGTGTGTACTGCTTTTAAAAATGCTACCTCATCAACCACCTTTTTAAAATGCGGTAGAAAGTTAGACACCCAATTTCCCGACTCCCCTTCTTGTTTGAATTCGGCTTGAGGCCCCATTAATTTGGGGGTTCCCTTGATAAAAGCGAATTTTTTCCCTTCTAATAACGATTGCGGACAATCTTGCCCATGGTATTTCTGAAGTTGCGGTTTGTAATCGAACATTTCTAGTTGCGAAGGAGCCCCGGCCATGTGTAAATAGATAACCGATTTTACTTTGGGTCCGTAATGCGGGGCTAAGGTAGCTAACGGGTTCAAATCCCTTTCGGTGAAACTGTTTTGGGCAATTGCTTTTGGTTTTTGCAGCGGATCGCAACCCATAAAAATGGAACTCAATGCCAAGCCGCCCATTCCTTGGGCACAACTTTTTATAAAGTGTCTTCTGGTCTTGGCTTGGGTCTCTCTTTCTAGTTTTTCCCGCAATAATCTATTGACGATATCGGTATGATGTTTCACTTTTTTGGTTTTAGGCTTTGGTTAAAAATTCATCCAAATTCATAATGGCATTGGCCACAACGGTAAGCGCGCTAAGTTCCGGGCTTGGTTGTTCCTCAAAATGTAAAAAGAGTTCGTATGCCTTAGGGTCTTTTTTAAATTCCGTGAGGGAACTATCATAAAGCTTCATTAAGGCCTCTAGTTTTTTACTATCTATTTTGGAAAGGGTCGCTTTTGAGTAGGCTTTACCTATACTTTTTTCTATATCGGAAACATTAAAACTGTTTTTGGCCAAATGGTAGGAAGCCTCTAAATACACAGGGTCGTTAAGAGTAACCAATGCTTGTAAAGGCGTATTGGTTACCGTTCTTCTAATTGTGCAAACTTCTCGTGAGCCTGCATCAAAGGTAAGAAAGGAAGGGTAGGGGCTTGTCCGTTTTAAATAAGTGTATACCCCTCTTCTATAACGGTCTTCCCCTTTACTTTCCACCCATTTGGCGCCATTGTAAACCGTTTGCCAAACGCCATCGGGTTGAGGGGGCATAACTCCTGGACCATACATTTTAGTACTTAAAATTCCGGCTACGGCCAATGCTTGATCCCTAATTTGTTCCGCCCCTAGGCGAATTCTAGGTCCACGCGCGTACAGCTCATTTTCAGGATCCAAACGGTACATTTTTGGACTGCTTTCAGAACTTTGGCGATATGTACCGGACATTACAATTTCTTTAATAAGCGCTTTAAGGCTCCAATTCATTTCGTTCATAAAACGGAGAGATAGCCAATCTAAAAGAGCAGGATGGGACGGCGGTTCTGATTGCGAACCTATATCTTCTACCGTAGACACTATCCCTCGACCATAAATTTGATGCCAAACACGGTTTACCAGCGTTCTTGCCGTTAACGGATTTTTTTTATCTACCATCCATTTAGAAAGCCCCAATCGGTTATCAGGCCAATCATTGTTCCAGGCGTTTAAACTTGCAGGTACACCAGGTTCTACGGTATCGGTCTTGGTAAGCCAACTTCCACGGTCAAACAACTGTGTGGTTCGCTTCATATAATCTGGGTTCTCGGCCATAATAGGCACGGTAAGGGAGTTTGTATTCAAGAGTTCTAGGAAATCTGAATTGATTTTGTTCCATCCAGATTCATTTTTTCCCGGTATGTCAGGAACAAAACCCACCCAATAGAGGTTTAGGATATTCACTTCTTTGGCAACCGAGTTATTTTGCGTTTCAATGTAGATATTCGTTTTTTCGGATATCGGTTTAATGGGAAATCGGGAGGTGGTATTGTTTTTTGATTTATTAATGGTAAACTGGCCTAAAATAGGCCCGTTGGCATCTCCTTTTCTAATCGTCATTTTAGTGCCATCATAGTGGGAGCGATAATTTAGATATACAAAACTAGCTTCTTCGGTATAGGCATTTTCAATAATGGAGCTGCCATCATCCCAATAAACCACTGATGCATGGTCATCATACACACTGTTTTTGAATTCTTTGAAGAAATGCGATTTGTAAACGGGTTCGGTAAACTGTAAAAAATCCTTTGTTTTTTTCACCGTAGCTTTATCGCCATATTCAGTAACCCAGTCAACTACCTTATGCATTTGTTCTTGCTGCTCTGGCGTATACATTTTTAGAACAGGAGATTCATTAGGAACATCCTCATCCCTGGTATTGTTGAAGAATGCCATTAGGTTATAATACTCCTTATGCACAAAGGGGTCGTAAGGGTGGCTGTGGCATTGAACACACTCCATAGTAGTGCTCTGCCAAACCGAAAAGGTTGTGTTTACACGGTCTATTACAGCGGCTACCCTAAATTCCTCATCGTCCGTGCCGCCTTCGTCATTATTCATGGTGTTTCTATGAAAAGCAGTTGCGATCAATTGATCTACCGAAGGGTCTGGCAAAAGGTCGCCCGCAAGTTGCTCAATGGTAAACTGGTCATAAGGCATATCTTGGTTTAAGGCATCGATGACCCAATCACGATATTTCCAGATTTCTCTTCCCCGGTCCTTTTCATAACCCTTAGAGTCTGCATATCTTGCCAAATCTAACCACCAAGTTGCCCATTTTTCGCCATAGGCGGGGTTGTTTAATAGCGAATCTATTAAGGTTTCGTACGTGATTTTGCCCGTGTCAAAATCTAGCAGTTGTTTCTCTGATGGAGGAATCCCGATAATATCCAGAGCCGCCCTTCTAGCAATAATATTTTTAGGAGCCGGACCATTGGGAATAATTTCTTTATCGTTTAGTTTGGCCAAAATGAAATGGTCGATGTCATTTTTGATAAAATCGGATGCATCCTTAGGAACAAAACTAGCCTCTGCAGTAATAGCAGGTACCGCTACTTTTTCGGGAAGCGAGTACGCCCAATGTTCGCCCCATTCCGCACCTTGGTCTATCCACTTGGTCAATAGTTCAATTTCTTCATCAGGTAGCTTTTTAGCCTCGTAGGGCATACGAACCTCGAGATCATCTGAATGTAATCTTTTAATAAACTCACTAGCGGCTGCATCTCCTTTGATGATTGCCGGTTTTCCCGATTCGGTAGCTGCAAAGGCCTCCTCCTCGAACAAGACACTAAACCCTCCACTTTTTTTGACCCCACCATGGCAAGA
The DNA here is from genome assembly GCF_002072105.2 of Croceivirga radicis. Lineage (GTDB taxonomy): Bacteria > Bacteroidota > Bacteroidia > Flavobacteriales > Flavobacteriaceae > Croceivirga > Croceivirga radicis. Next base: position 24,991 of record NZ_MTBC01000010.1, on the reverse strand, counting down.
AATACATCTTTTATTTAGGATGGGCTTAATTTGTGTATTAAAATTTACACGCCTATCTGGTTTACACGCTACACTAAAAAATGCAAATAGTATTACTTTAAAAATATAGTTTCTAGTTTTCAATAATGCAGTATTATTAATTTACTCAGTGATAGGATGATACTACCTATCTGATTTTAAAATTAATAGGATACGTACTTATAAAAATGGACTATATTACTATAAGTATGGATAATACACTTTAAACGTTTTAATTGGCTTTTCTGTAAGCTAAAGGTGAGCAGCCAATGTTTTTTTTGAAAAGGCGAGTAAAATAAAATGGGTCTTGAAACCCTAATTTAAAACTGATTTCTTTTATACTTAAATCAGTGAATTTTAGATATTCACAGGCTTTTTGTGTTTTTTTTAAATTAAAAAACTGGATTAGCGAGTAGCCCGTTTGCTTTTTAAAGGTGTTTAATACGTAGCTATTTGAATAATTAAAACGTTCAGCAACATCTTTGGTTTTTAAGGTTTTGTCAAGGTTTTGACTTAGATAACCTTTGATTTTTTCTACAAGTGTAGTGGCATGGACAGGATTATTCTTTTCAATATCTGCATATAACAAAGAGGTAATAAAATTTAGCCCTAAAAGATTGGCATATTCTAAATAGGATAGGGCATGTTCATTTTTAATTAACCTGTAAACCTGATTGAATTGGCTAATTCTATATTCTGTATAGACTACTTCTGGATTTTTGTTAGATAAACCTTGAAACTTTTTAAATATACCATGGGCCAAGTCGCCATTAAAATGCATCCAATATATGCTCCAAGGTTGTTTTGAATGGGCCTCATAGATGTGCGCTATATTTTTTGGTAAGACGCAATAGGTGTTAGCACTTAATTGTGTTTTAAAATTCATATATTCAATGCTACCAAAACCGTCTGTGCAATAGATTAAGATATATTCTTCCGCACCATTTTCTCTATGAACATAATGGCCATGTGCCTTTGGATAATATCCAATGTCTGTAATGTAAAAGCTCTTTGAAAGTGCATTTTCTTTTAGTTGTTCCTGTATAGGTTTTGGAAGAACTATCATTTTTTGACCTAGAAAGCCATGGTTAGATGTTTTTTTGGTGTTTATCAATTTAAAATACGGTTATTAGCAATTGGCCTAATTTGTACCTAAACAATTTTCTGTTAATCTAAGTTATTTAATATAGACCAAAAAGAAAAGGACAGCATTGCTGTCCTTTTCTTAATTAAATAGTAAATAATTATTTTTAGCCGGTATACTTAACCAGAAGTGTATCAGCTATTTTTTCTATTTTAATTTGCCCTAATTTAGATAGGTTTTTGGTGCTCTTATCCCATTTTTTACCGCTTAAACCGGCAGCGGCTTTAAGATCTGCCAATGGCATTTCTCCCTGTGGTTTTAGAATATCTATTAAAGCTTTCTCTTCTTCAGTTAGTTCTACCTTTTTCTTTTCTGGTCGCATTTGCGGGAAGAAAAGTACTTCTTGTATGGAAGAGTTATTGGTCATTAACATTACCAAGCGATCTATACCTATACCAATACCAGAAGTTGGAGGCATACCATATTCCAAGGCGCGTAAAAAGTCTTGGTCTATAAACATGGCCTCGTCGTCACCTTTTTCAGAAAGTTTTAATTGGTCTTCAAAACGTTCTCTTTGATCAATAGGATCGTTTAGCTCTGAGTACGCATTAGCCAATTCTTTACCGTTTACCATCAACTCAAAACGCTCAGTTAATCCTGGTTTGCTTCTGTGTGCTTTGGTTAACGGACTCATTTCTTTTGGGTAATCTGTAATAAATGTAGGTTGTATGTAATGGTGCTCACATTTTTCACCAAAAATCTCATCAATTAACTTACCAACGCCCATAGTATCATCCACTTCCAAGCCTAAGTTTTTGGCAGTTTCTCTTAGTTGCCCTTCATCCATACCAGAAACATCAATTCCTGTATGTTCTTTAATAGCATCTAAAATTGGTACTCGTGCGTAGGGTGCTTTGAATTCAATTTCATTTTTTCCTACGGTTACTTTTGTGCTTCCATTCGCATCCAAAGCAATTTTTTCCAACAATTGCTCGGTGGTATCCATCATCCAATTGTAATCCTTGTAGGCAACGTATAATTCCATTACCGTAAATTCCGGATTATGGGTGCGGTCCATTCCTTCGTTTCTAAAATCCTTAGCAAACTCGTAAACCCCATCAAAACCACCAACAATCAATCGTTTTAGGTATAATTCGTTAGCAATTCTTAGGTATAGTGGAATATTTAATGCGTTATGATGCGTTAAAAACGGTCTTGCCGCTGCACCACCTGGAATGGGTTGTAAAATTGGGGTCTCTACCTCTAGATACCCTTTTGCATTATAAAATTCACGTATACTATTGGTAATTTTTGTTCTTTTGATAAAGGTCTCTTTAACCTTTGGGTTTACCACTAAATCTACGTACCTCTGACGGTAACGCATTTCGGGGTCGTTAAACTCGTCATATACATTTCCTTCTGCATCGGCTTTTGGTAAAGGTAATGGCCTTAAGGCTTTGCTAAGTAGGGTAAAGTTTTTAACCATTACGGTTTTTTCGCCTACTTGGGTGGTGAATAACTCACCCTCAACACCAATAATATCGCCTATATCTAAAAGTTTTTTATAAACTTCGTTGTATAGGTTTTTGTCTTCGCCAGGACAAATTTCGTCACGGTTAAAATAAACTTGAATTCTGCCAGCACTATCTTGCAGTTCTGCAAATGAAGCTTTCCCTTGAATTCTTCTACTCATTAGACGTCCGGAAATAACCACTTTTTTACCTTCTTGGTAATTTTCCTTGACCTGTTTAGAGGTGTGGTCTACAGGATATAGCGCAGCTGGATAGGGGTCTATGCCTAAAGCTCTAAGTTTGCCTAATTTTTCTCTACGTACTAATTCTTGCTCTGACAGTTGCATGGGCTAAAAAAAATTAAAGCGCAAAATTACACTTTTGCGCTTTAATATCATGAACTTATTCTATTCTGTTTGTGGTATAGTTGGGAACATATTTTTGTTGGTTTAAAATGGCTAATAGGTCTGCTTCCCAAGAAATAATGGGTGTTTCTACAATGCGATTCAATTCTTTATTGTTTTCTAGGACAATTAGCGTGGGTACTCTTTTAAGATTAAAGGTGGTTGCTTTACCATCAGGACTTGTTTTATAAAATTCCTTTCTGCCGTCTACCGCTATAATCTCTAATTGGTTGTTTGGAAAATTTAGTTGCTGTAATAATTTCAAAATTGTGGGAACTTCTCTTTTACTGTCCCCACACCAAGTACCCATGAACAGCAAGATTTTTTTATGGGTAATTTTTTCTGCCAATGGTGTAATTAGGTTTTGGTCTATGGTGGCCTTTTCAAAATTAGGAGCAAACCAGTTTTTGTAGGGAGGTTCTTCTAAATGTTCTTGGGCTATTTCTCCCAATAAAAATGGCGCCCCGCTTTTAAATTGTAGTTCGGTTTGGGCGTTTAGGTTGTAAATAAAGAGTAATGTAAAACTTGTAAGAATTAGATTTTTCATGATGTTTTGGATTTTTTGGCCAAAATCATTCTAAATCATTTTTGTTTCAATTTTTGTGGGGTTGAGATTGGGTCTAGACCCCGGGTTGAAATTTAATCGGATAGGTGTTTGCTTAGCATTTCTCTGTCCGTAATTCCCAGTTTTTTATAGATGTTGTTTATGTGGGTTTTTACAGTACTTAGACTAATGAATAACTCTTTTGCTATCTCCTTATTGGTTTTTTGAGCCGCGATTGCTTTGGCAATTTTAAGTTCTTGCGGGGTTAATATCGCTGTTAGTTTTGCCTTGGAAGAAGTTCTTTTACCAATGCGATACAAAACAAAGACGACCATTAGCACGCCAACAATACTAAGTGCAATCCAAAAACCATTTAATGTAGAATTGACATCTACGGCAACTAGACCAAGCGAAGCTAATTTTTGGTTGACTTGTGCTCTAAAATTGGGGTTTAAATTGGTGGGGTTAGATGTGCTAAATATTGGATTCTGATTATGTAGTTCAGCTATAAAAGTCTTGTAGTCATCATATGTTTCTGCGGTAGGGTTACCCAAATAGAATAGAAGATAAGCTTCTAAAAGCGGTTCGTTTTGGGTTTGTGCAAACTCATGAAATTGGGTAAACCACTGGTTAAATTTTAATTGTTTCTCAGCAGAAGTTTCTTTGCCCGTAAAATCATGTATAAACGCATCTTTTATTAACGCTAAATCTAGAAAGCCTTTAGCAATAGGATTGGTGCCTTCTATGCTGCAAAAAGCTTCGCCAAAATCAGACATCGGAAAATATAGACTGTCCGTATTTTTTGCTAGAAATAATATGGATTTAGTGTCTTCACAAGTTTGCATAAAGTGCTGGTTGCTTATAGTATCGGAACAAGTGTCTATATGCAATCTTAACAGGCTGTTGTTGGTGGGTAATTGCTCACCTTCAAATAGAAAATAACCTAGGCTATCCGTTGTGGTCTGCTGAATTATTTGGTCTTGGTAAACGCGTTCTGTCTTGTTCAAATCGTTTATAAGCGATAGGAATATGGGTTTGTTTTTTAGTTCATCGGTGACTGAACCCTTAAATTGATATTGCCCTATGCAAATCATCGGTATAAGCAAAAAAAAGCGTAGTAATTGGTGCACCCTAACTATTTTTGTAACAAAGAACCCTAAAATACGTCCAATAGATACATCAATCAAAATAAATCATGAGTTTAATTAGAGTATTATTGGCCATTTTATTTCCACCTTTAGCCGTAATTGGTAAAGGATGCGGGTCTTTTTTAATTGTATTGTTATTAACCTTTTGTGGTTGGGTGCCAGGGGTAATCGCGGCACTCGTTATATTAAATAATCCAAACTAAATACCAATGAAAATAGCTAAATCAATTTTGGCTTTAATGCTAACAGTGCTAATTGTAGCCTGTAATTTTACAGAAGAAATTTACCTTAATGCGGATGGCTCTGGAAAGCTGAATATAGGATTTGATGGGAGCGAAATGATGAGTATGATACCCTCAGATTCCGCAAGAACGGGAGAGGTTATGGATTCTACCATTGTATTTAAGGATTTAATAAGAGAGAAAAAAGATAGTATTGCAACGCTGAGCCCTAAAGAACGGGAAGAATTAATGCGTTTGGAGCCTTTTAGTTTACGAATGCAAATGAACGATGCCGAAGGTCTGATGAAGTTTGATATGTTTGGGGATTTTCAAAAAATTTCTCAGATGAACGATGCTTTTAATGCGTTCCAGAATGCTAGTACCGTTGGCCCTACGGCAGGATCCAAACCCATGCCCAAACAAGCTGATGGTAGCGCAACAAAGGTGGACTATTCTTTTAATAGAAATACGTTTAAAAGAACAGCTAAAATAGTAGACCAAGCATTATTTAACCAAAGTGTAGATAGTTTGGCAAGTGCAGAGATGTTTTTAGGGGGTTCTACGTATACCTTTAAATATCATTTTCCAAGACGTATAAAGCGAACTAATTTGAATGAGGCCACCTTTTCTATGGATGGAAAAACCTTAATCTACGAAGCTAATTTTCTAGAAATGCTAAAAGACCCAGAATCTATACAGATAGAGGTAGAACTAGAAGACTAGATTGCCCTATTTTGTATCTTTGCTATATGAATAAAAAGGTGCATTTAGAGGATTTAGGGCAGAAGGATTACAAAGAAACTTGGGATTATCAGGAATCGTTATTTAAAAATATTGTAGACGTAAAGATTAGAAATAGAAGGGAAGATGCGAGTTTAGAAACTCCAAACCATTTTCTATTTGTAGAGCATCCGCATGTGTATACTTTGGGCAAAAGTGGAAATATGGCCAATCTTCTGGTAGACGATAAAGTGCTGGAAGAAAAAGGCGCTACATTCTATAAAATAAATAGGGGTGGAGATATTACCTATCACGGTCCTGGACAAGTGGTGGGTTATCCCATTTTAGACCTTGATAATTTCTTCACCGATATACACAAATACCTACGTTTTTTAGAGGAAATGGTCATTTTGACCCTGTCAGAATATGGTTTGAAGGCAGAACGTTCCGAGGGTGAAACGGGTGTTTGGTTAGATGTAGGAACCCCTTTTGCTCGAAAAATTTGTGCCATGGGCGTACGTGCCAGCCGTTGGGTAACCATGCACGGGTTCGCTTTGAACGTCAATGCAGATTTAGGCTATTTTGATTTAATGATTCCCTGTGGGATTAAAGACAAGGCCGTTACCTCTTTAAATGTAGAGTTAGGGAAGAAAGAGGTGGACATAGATGAGGTGAAGCAAAAATTATTAAAGCATTTCACAACGCTTTTTGAGGCAGAAATGATAAAAGAAAAAGCCTCGATATAATACCGAGGCCTTCCGTTTTTTGATTGGGTCTATTTACATTTCTAAACTGGTAAGCACGGTAGAGCCCATAAGCTTCCCATTTTTATTATAGGTTTCTTGCTTAACCAATCCTACACCTTCTGCCAACCACAGTCTAGACGGAAAAGTTTGGTTGGTCATCATCATTTTACTTTTGATTTCGCTATAGATAACATAGCAGTCAAAAGTGCCTGCACTAGTGGTTATGGTTTCTTTTTTCTCTACTTTTCGGTTTACGGTATCTACATTCATTTTCATATTCATGCCACTCATGTTAATGGATACGGCCACATTCGCGTCTGCTAAATCTTGTCCTACGTTTAGGTTATTGGGTAATTCCACGTCTGTCCCCGTAATTTCCATCTCCATGTCTTTGAATTGTTCTAACATCTTTGTGTTCATTAAAGATTGGTAGTCAATCCGTACCACATCGCCATCACAGGTAAATGAATAATCTGAGGAAAAAGACTCTTTTCCCTTAGCATCTGTAAGTTTTACCTCCATGGTTGCGGTGGTAATGCCCCCAGCGGTGCTTACATCGCTTACTTTGTAATGGGTAATTCCGTCAGATTTACCTTTTTTATTGAGGTTGTCATAAGTAAAAGTGGTTCCTTTTTCTAACGGATAATACCTACTACATTGCGCGGAGGCCATGTAGGTAAAACAACTTAAAGTTAGCAGGATTATAAGATTTTTCATGATGTTTTTATAGTTTGATGAATTCTACACGTCTGTTTTGGGTCTTTCCTTCTATTGAGGTATTGTCCGCTATGGGTTCAAGTTCACCTTTACCTTCTGTGGTAAGTCTATTGGCGGCAACCCCATATACATCTGTCAAAGCTTTTTTTACAGATTGTGCTCTGGCATCACTCAATTTAAGATTTGTAGTATCATCTCCATCTGCATCTGTGTGACCAACAATTTTAAGTTTGATAGAAGAATCTTGCTGTAGTACTTGGTAGATTTGGCGAATAATACCCATAGATTCTGGTTTGATGTTGGCAGAACCTGAATCAAATAAAATACCATTGGTAGAGATTTTACCTTCGGCGATAAGTTTTCTTCTTAAGTCGACACCACCTTCATTGAGTTTGATATTTGTTAGGAAAACACGCTCTTTTCCTTCTTTCAAATTATTTAGATGAAATTTTAGCGTGTTCAAAACAGCATTTGGTGCTACTAGTTTTGGTATGTCTATATGTTTGGTTTCATTTACCCAAAGTCTAAATCTTTCTTTATTAACGGCAATAGAAATGTGCGGTACATTTAGAATTTCGTCTCGAATATCTGCTTCAACGGTGCTATAAATTTCACGAGAACCGTTAATCCTATTTTCTGCTGTAATACCAATTGGAGTGTACTGGCACAATGGAATATGCCCTTGAACAAAGTTTTGGCCTTCCTTAAATTTATCATCATCACTCAAGTCTACCCTTAAATAGGCTTGTGATGAAGTTTTTTTATCCACACCAACCGTTCTTATATCAAATTCAATAGTATAGTCTTCTGGTAGTTTAGGAGAGTTTGGAATAAAATATATATTGTATCCAGATTTAAGTTCAAGCCATTTTTCAGAAGAGTCAGAAAAATTTACGACCTCCCCGCCGGCGTTTGTATTCCATTTTGCAGGAAAGTCACCAATAAAGTCGTTAGAAAAATCGTCAAAGAACAATGGCGTATCTCCAGGAACAAAATCAAATTTGCTGTATACTTCTAAGCTGGGTTCTTCTTTTGCCTTGTTGTTGTTTGTGTTTTTTGTAGCGCCATTATCATTAGTGGTATCCGTATCTAACGTATCATCATCTTGGTTAGGAGGATGGGGTAAGCTTTTTGGTTCTGGTTTTTTACTGCTGGGCTCCAAAATACTATCTAAAGTTTGGTCTGTTTTTTTTGAAGTTTCACGTTCAACACGGCGTTCAACCGTGCGTTCTGCAGCTTCTTTAGCCTTTTTACCTAATTTTTTTAAGAATTGACTCTGTACAGGAGCCGTGAACAGGAATAAGAACGCCATTAGGCCAACTGTTCTCAAGGGAAATTTCATTTTCAAGATTTTTGTGTTCTAAAAGTGTTTTACCACAAATTAGTAAACTGAAAATGAGTATGTTTCTAAATCTGTATAATTGGTATTACTAGCTGTATAAAAGGTTAGTTAAGCTTGTACACTATGATTGAGTTTTCTTGGTCTTTGCTTACCACCTCTAATTTATCATCTTTGTCCATATCTATCAAATCTATGCTAGAGGAGCCATATACAGGAAAGTTGGCAATGGATTTGGATTGGCTATCAAACAAATAAATTTTTTGATTCTGGATGTCCGTTACGGAAATATATAATTTGTTATCGATATAAAAGATTTTGGGCTTTTCATAGACGCCAAGCTCTAATTCTGTTTTCTTACCTCTAATACTAAGCATGTTATCATCCATGTATACTAAGGTTTTACTAGTTGCATCCAATCCATGATTAGGTCCAAGCTTAAGATTACTAGCAGCAAGCTTTCCTTTGCTGTCTATAAGGTGTAGTACCCCTTCTTTATTGGTAGTAATAAATTTATCTTTGTAGAGGTAAACTTCATTACTAGAAAAGTCAATTTTCTCTTCAAGTTTAATTCTATCTTGGCCTGCTCTGTGTTTAATTTTTAGGCTGCCATTTGCCAATTGAAACACCAAATAATCCTTGTTTCCAATCCTAAAATGTTTTGGCGCTTGTAAAATAGGACTTTCGGCCTTGGTGTAGGTAAAACCTTTAACCAAGCTAGCGCTACTGTTGTACATGTAAATTGCAGTGCCTTGGGTAACTAAGAATCTGTAATTTCTATTATTTTCATAATCAAATACGGCCAACGGGTTTAGGTTGCCTCCTTCAAACTTAAAATTGAAATTGGATACCTGTTCTCCATTTCGGTCTAAAATCAAAAATTGATTATTGGTAGTAAATGCCAATTGTAGCTTTCCGTTTTTATATAAATCTACCTGCTGAATTTTCCCTTGAATCTTTCCGTCTAACTTCTTTTTCCAAAGCACTTTTCCTTCAGAAGAAATCAAGTATAGGTTGTTGTCTGTATCTTGAACAACAATTTCATATGAATTATTTCTATGATTTTTAACAAACTGCGGATTTGTGGCTAAATCGTTACTAAGTTCTAAAGTGAATAGTGGACTTACAGATGTTGTTGTGGTTGTTATAGTAGATTTTTTAATTACTAGATTGGCATGGTAAAAATTAGCATCCGCGGTTACCTGGGCGGCAAGCACCGTAGAATTGTCTAAATGGGAAATGCTTTCTGTTAAAACATCTAGCCCATGTAGTTCAGAAAGGCGTAAAAGTCCATTTTTAGTGGCGTAGAATTGAATGCTACTTTCATTGGACAATAAGTCTTTGGTTGTATTATAAGCATGGTCATTGCTTAAGGTATTGCCACTTTTAATATTGGCGATAATTGTTTGAAGACCAGATTCCGTTTCTGAGAATATATATGTATTTTCAAAAACCGTGCAAAAATTAGATTCAAAATCTTTTACTAAAGGATTAAAACGATTGCTTATAAAATTAGAGTTGTTCAGTTTTATTAAAGTAGTTCCTTGATAAGTATTCTCTTCAATTTTTATGCTTTCAATTAAACCCAATAGGGCTTCCGAGTCAAAAGTAGTGAGCATTACTGCTTTGTCTGATTTAAGTTGCAAAATACTTAGCTGTTCTACTCCCTTAATACCGGTATCCAGGGGTTCTTTTGCGTCCAAATAAATTTTTTGATTTCGCAAGAAAGTCTCATAGTTGTTAAAAGTATAATCGGTTACAATGTCAATGTTTTTTGGGGTATAAGATGTAAATGAACTTGTAACCGGGGTGGTGTTGCTTAACAGGCTGGTGTAGTTTTTTATAGAGTCTTTAGCTAGTATTATTCCATTAAGAAACAATTCGTCTGGTTTACCGTTAAACTCTATGGCCAGCCAATCTGCAAAATGCTTCACGGAAGCAGATTTGGATTCCTTTAATGCGGATTTAAAAATATTTTGACTTGTTTTTAGGTTTATGAAAATGCTTGCGCTAGTGTTTTTGCTACTGGTATTATATAATTTTTCAAGAACAGGATTTAATTTATTTTCCTTTCCGGTTCTAACCACATTTTCTATAAGCAGTTTTGATGAAGCCACTACCCATAAATCCTCTAACTTATACAAATAGAAAACTTGGTTGGTAATGGTTATACGGGATAGTTCTTTATTTTCATATGTTAAGGTTTCTATTTTTTTGTTGGTCACTTTATCAAGGTCAGCATCAAGCAGGTTTGCTTTTGTTGTAAAAATAAATTCGAATTTATTTTTACCTACCTCGTAAAACCCTAAAACACCACCCTCATTAATTGCTATATGATTTAGATAGGCTGTTTTTGCAAGAATATCGTCGTAGTATTTTGTTTTTTGAATTTGTTGTAAAACCGTATTGTTTTTAAGTTCACTACTAAAGTTGGCAAGCTTGTTTATTTTTAGAAATAAAGCCGCATCTTGGGGTAGTACATCTAGTAGGGTCTCCTTTACCACCGGTTTTGGTTTACATGAAAAAACTAGTAGAAGAATTGGAAGTAGGAACTTGTAGTTCATTTAGTGGCCTTTTGCAGCAAAGTTAAAAGGTTTGGTTATAAGTCAAAACTAAGTTGTTCAGGTAATAACTTAAAAGTTTTACGGTGGTATTTGCAAGGCCCATGTTTAAGTATTGCTGCTCTATGCTCTCTTGTTGGGTAACCTTTGTTTTTAGCCCAGTTATATACAGGAAATTCTTCATGTATTTTCAACATATAATCATCTCTATAGGTCTTTGCTAAAACAGAGGCCGCCGCAATAGATAAGAATCTAGAGTCTCCCTTTATAAAGCAGGTATGTGGTATTTGTTTGTAGGGTTTAAACTTATTGCCGTCCACAAGTATGTGTTCGGGTATTTGTTTTAATTGATCTAAAGCCCGATGCATGCCTAGGATGGAGGCATTCAAAATATTAATTTTGTCTATTTCTTTCTCGGAAATGTGTACTACACCATATTCAGTACATTCTTCTTCTAGAATAACTCTTAAACGGTTTCTTTGGATTTTTGTTAATTGTTTTGAATCGTTAAGAATTTCATTTTCAAAACTTTTGGGTAGTATAATCGCTGCAGCCGTGACGGGTCCAGCTAAACAACCTCTTCCTGCCTCGTCTGTTCCGGCTTCGTTAAAGGACTTATAAAAACTGTTAATCATATCTTAACAACTGCAATATTTAACAAAAAACATAAATAGAAATTAGAGAAACAAACTGAACGTTGAATAAAATGCATTGGAAACGTCTTTATTGATGCTTTATTGTAAAAATTGAACATATTTTAACAACATAGGGGTTCGATTGTGTGATATTTTTGGAATATTAACGATTAATTATCATTTTTGGAACTGACTAATTCAAAAATTTTTTAAATGAAATCAATGTTAACGTGGATGTTGACGCCTTTATTGGTGTTGACTTTTTCATTTTCTTTTGCACAAGAGAAAACGATTTCAGGTAATGTAACGGACCAAGATGGTCTGCCATTGCCTGGTGTCTCCATTGTAGTTGTTGGTACATCCAATGGAACGCAAACAGATTTTGATGGTAACTATTCAATAGGTGCTAGTCAAGGTCAAGTGTTGCGTTTTAGCTACTTGGGGCAAAAAACTGAAGAAAGAACAGTTGGTGCATCAAGCACCATCAATGTTCAAATGGATCAAGATGCTCAAGCATTAGAAGAAGTTGTTGTCGTAGGTTATGGTACAACAACCAAAAAAGCATACGCAGGTACCGCTTCTGTAGTTGCTGCCGAGAATATTGAGGCAAAGAGTTTCTCTAACGTTACTCAAGCCTTAGCGGGTGAGGTTGCTGGTGTTACCGTAATCAATACTTCTGGTCAGCCAGGTACAGTTGGTACTATACGTATTAGGGGTTATGGTTCGCCAAACGGTAACAGAGCCCCATTGTATGTTGTAGATGGTGTTGCATTTGCGGGTACTTTTGATTTGAACTCTATTAACCCTGCAGATATTGCTAGTACTACCGTACTTAAAGATGCAACCGCAACCGCTATTTATGGATCTAGAGGAGCAAACGGTGTGGTTTTAATTACTACTAAAAGTGGTAAAGCTGAGAACGCTTACATTGAAGTTGACATGAAAACAGGTGTTAACAAGCAAATTATACCTAGATATCAAGTATTGTCTTCTCCTGAAGAATACATTGGTTTAGTTTGGGAAGGTTTGTACAATAGAGGTGTGGTTACTGGTGATGCAGATCCAGTTGCATTTGCTAATAATACCTTGTTAGGAGATAATGGTATTGGAGCCGGGTATAATATGTGGGCGGTAGATAATGCGGCAGATTTAATAGACCCTGCTACAAGGTCTGTAAGACCTGGTGTTCAGCGTTTGTTTGATCCTGAAAGTTATGCGGATGAGGCATTTGGAACGGGAATTAGAACTGAAGCTAACCTTAGAATGGGCGGTGGCTCGGAAAAAGGAAATTATTTTGCTTCTGTTGGTTACTTGAACGATGGGGGGTACTCTGTTAATTCAGATTACAAAAGGTATACTGCACGTTTAAACGTAGATTCAAACGTGAAGTCTTGGTTGAAAATTGGAGCCAATTTAGGATACACCCAGTCTGAAAGTACAAATAATGGTCAGATAGAAGGTTCTGAAAACCTATTCGAATTTGCGGATAAAATGGCACCTATCTATCCGGTTTTTGCAAGATTTCCTGGTACTGGGCAGCTTATTCCGGACCCAGTTTACGGTGGTGCGCAATACGATTACGGTAGTCCAACTGGTGATTTAAATGGATTTACAAGGAGTAGACCAAATGCAAACTTGTTGAATCCCATAGGTTCTGCCTTATATGATTTTGATGGTAGAACTACCAATGCGGTTAATGGTAATATTTACGCTAACTTTAAGCTAAATGATTACTTGGACTTTGAAATGAAGTATGGTGGACAGTACTCTTTTGAAAGAAGGAATAATATGTCCAACAACGTTTACGGTACTGGGGCAAACCCAAATGGAACCTTGAACGTAAGGGATAGGATTAGATTTTCAGAAACTTTCTTGCAGTTGCTACGTTTCAACAAATCTTGGGGTAACCATACCTTGGAGGTTTTAGCCGCTCACGAAACGTTTGAAAGAGGTTTCAGTCAATCACAACAATTTAAAGAAAATGTTATTGTGCCTGGGTTGTATAATCTGTCTAATTATTCTTTGAGTACTAGCCCTGCCACAGGTTATGCAGATAACTCTGGTATTGAATCCTACTTCGGTCAGTTAAATTATAACTTTGCCAATAAATACTTCCTTACAGGTTCCTTAAGAACGGACGGTTCATCTCGTTTTGTTAACGAAAAGTGGGGTACTTTTGGTTCTGTTGGTCTGGCTTGGGTATTGTCGGAAGAAAGTTTCTTACAGAATAGCTTCTTTAGCTTCTTAAAAGCGAAAGCTAGTTATGGTACTACCGGTGATCAAGATGGTGCAGATACGTTTGATGGATTTACAATTTTTAATGCAAATTTTGTTGGAGGATTAGCCTTATCTGAAAATGTTCCTGGTGATCCTGATTTGACTTGGGAAACCTCAAGACAAATCCAGGCTGGTTTAGAAATGTCTTTATGGAATAAGGTAGATGTAAACTTGGATTACTATCGCAAGAATACGGATAATCTATTTTTTAATAGACGTGTAGGTCCTTCAGCTGGTTTCTCTTCTATCTTGGTTAATGATGGTGAAGTATTAAATTCTGGTTTTGAATTTGATGTTAACGCGAATATTGTAAATAATGATAGTTTTAAGTTGAGCCTTGGATTTAATGGGGAATTATTGAATAACGAAATGGTTACGTTACCAATAGATCCTTCTACAGGTGTAGAAAAGATTATAGATACAGAATCAAGCACGGATAGTGGATTCTTCGCATTTGCAGAAGGACGTTCTATTTTTGATTTCTATACACGTGAATGGGCAGGTGTTGATTCATCTGATGGAGCTCCAATGTGGTACCAATATTATGATGACAGAAATGATAATGGCGTATTGGACGCAGGTGAAGGGGATTTTTCTCAGTTACCTAACGGTGAAGCCTCAACTACCAATACATTATTTGAATATCGAAAATTGGTGTCAGATGCGAATATAAAGAAAACAGTGACCAAAACATATTCAGAGGGAACACAGGTGTTTATTAATAAATCATTTATTCCTGATGTAAGAGGTGCGTTTAGAATTAACGCCACTATATTTAAAAACATTGATATCTCAACTCAGTTTACTTATAGTTTAGGTGGTTACGCATATGATGCACAATATGCAGAATTAATGAGTGATCGTTTTGGGGCAGCAGGTAACAACTTCCACCAAGACATTAGAAACAGATGGCAACAACCTGGCGATATCACTAACGTGCCCTTGTTGTCTGATAATGCGGTTGTGAATAGTACTTCCGGATCTTCTAGGTTTATAACTAGTACAGATTATTTAGCCTTAAATAATGCTAGAATTGGTTATACATTCAATGATCGTTTCTTGGATAGTACTGGTTTAACTGGGCTTAGCTTCTGGGTTTCTGGGGACAATTTGTTTATAGAAACGGCTAGAAAAGGTTTCAATCCTTCCATTAGAGAGTTCGGTAGCTCAGCAAGAAGAATTTATGCGCCAGCAACTACCATTACTTTAGGTGTAAGAGCTAAATTTTAAAAAAAAACTATGAAAACAAATTTTTTACAAATAGTCTTATCGGCTACGGTTGTACTTTTTGCGACTAGTTGTAGTGACGATTTATTGAACAATAGTGGGGTGTCTGGAGAAAGTCAGCCTACACAGGAGTTGACTTCTGCTCAGTTGGCAGAAGGCTCATTGGAGAATCCAGATATTCCAGCTGCCTTTATTGGAGGACTGTATGCACAGATGGTAGAGTTTAATTCTGGTGGAAGCGGAGGTCAACATACGGATTTTGGTCATAAATCTTATGATGTATTCAGTGATATGCTCTGTGGAGATATGGCGCTATCTGTGAGTACTTATGGTTGGTACCGTGCTTCTATAACAGAGTTACAGGCTCCGCAGGATTTTACGTTAGGCGAAAATAGAATGCCTTGGAGATATTACTATAGAATTGTACGTTCTGCCAACACGGTTATTGCGAATTTAGGTGGTAATGATGCAATTCCAGAAACACCAGAGAATATATATGCAATGGGCCAAGCAAAAGCAATGCGTGCACATTCATATTTTTATTTAACTCAGTTTTTCCAGAAAGAGTATGATGCTAGTGAGGAGATTTTACCTCTTTATTTAGAGCCAGGCGGATCAAACGAGCCAAAATCAACTGCAGGTGTTATTTACGACCAAATGGAGAAAGATTTAAACGAAGCAATTACCTTATTGGAGGGCTTCCAAAGAGCTCAGAAAAACGAGGTAAACCAAGATGTTGCTCGTATGATATTAGCTTACGTTTTAGGTGCTAAAGGAGGTAGAGATGCCGAGGTTGCTGCCTTAACACAACAGGTTATCAATTCTGGTGCCTATACAATGTTGGCGGCCAACGAGGTTACCACTACGGGCTTTGCGGATGTAAATACTCCAAGTTGGATGTGGGGTATTGATTTAACTGAAAATCTTGGGTTAGGATTGGTTTCTTGGTGGGGTCAAGTGGATGCCTATTCTTATAGTTATGCATGGGCTGGTGATTATAAAGTAATCGATCAAGATTTATATGATGCGATACCAGCCGATGATGTAAGAAAAGCCCAATTTAACCAAGATGCAAGCAGTGGCAGGTACCTACAGCCTTTGCAAAAATTCTATGCGTCTGATGCAATTGGAGGTGTATCCCAAACCGTAACTGCAGATTACGTTTACATGAGAATTGAAGAAGCCTACCTTTTAAATGCGGAAGCCAACGCTAAAGCTGGGAACGAACCAGCAGCAAGAACAAGCCTTAAGGCGTTGTTGGATCGTAGAGTTTCAAGTTCAGCTTACGTAGATGCATTGAGTGGTCAGGCGTTATTGGATGAGATTTATTTGCAAACTAGAATTGAACTTTGGGGAGAGGGTAAAAGTTATTTGGCTATGAAACGTAACAAAGCCACGGTAACAAGAGGTGCCAACCACTTGTCATTGGTAGGAGAACCAATTCCTTATAATGATGAGCGTTTTCAATTTGAGATTCCTCAAGATGAGATTCAAAACAATCCTTTTGTTAATAATCAAAATAACTAACGGTTAATTTTAAAGCAATGAAAAAACTAGTATACATATGTATTGTTGCTATTGCTGCAATATTTTATAATTGTGAAGACGCACCTTCTTTAACCGTTCCACCAGCAGATTATGTATCATTTGAAACAAATGAGGCTACTGCCTTGGTTGCTTTAGATGGTACTGGTGAAATTACTCTTAATGTATATGCAACTAGAGTGCAAGGTTCTGACTTGGTATTAGGATTACAAGTTTCTGAAGCTTCTTCTGCAAGTGCTGCCTCATATTCCATACCAACAAGCATTACCATTCCTTCTGGAAGTAACGAAGCGGCGTTTACTGTTTCTTTAATTGATGAGGAGATTAGTAACGCAGGTGAGTCTTTAATCTTAAATATGGTTAATGATTCTGATAACGGTACCTTAGTGGGGGAGCCAATTGAGATTTCTTTAATTAGAGATTGTCCTTCTGAATTGGAAGGTGATTGGGTTTATACTGATGGTAACCAAAAATCTGTTACAATTGAAAAAACAGGTTCAACTACTTATACCGTAAGTGGTGATAATTTTTTTGGTACCGATTATGCCTTCAATATTTCAGATACTTGTAATGAAATTACAGTGACAGGCGGTGAGATTGCTGATAGTTTTGGTTTGGCAGTTTCTGGTAATGGTACTTATGATTCAACAACTGGCGAGTTAACTATATTCTACACGGTTGAAGGTAACTTAGACAATAGAGAAATGACATTGGTAAGACAATAGAATTTTTCAAAATCTTTACATATTAAGGCTCCTTAACAAGGAGCCTTTTTTTTGGTTTGTATTATATAAATTTTATGAAGGAATTAAAACCTACGTGTTAATCGAGTCTTTATTAAGTTGTTTAGTAATTTTTATTCCTTAAAACTCTCTAAGCTTGTTTTATTTTAATGATTGTAAATTGAGGAAAATACCAATAGTATAGCTTAATAAAAAAGGTCCTAACATTAAAAATGTTGGACCTTTCATTCAGTGATTATTATTATTATTTACAATACCTTAAATTCAAATATGGGGGATATGGAAGAATTACTTTGGGTGTCTTTTGTAATTATTCTCCAATAATAAGTGTTCCCGCTACTAACGTTTACATTATTTAAAAAGGAGTCATTAGTCTCTGAAACCACATCTACTGGTGGATTTTCGTTACCAAAGAGCACTTCAAAGCTTACGATGTCTTCATCTAAGTCTGAGGCTTCCCAGATTAAATTAACCTCGGAAGTGTTGTTCATTAGGTTAATTCCATTTTCTGGTGAAATTACTTCTGCAGGAAAAGGCGCGTAGTTTTCTATTCCAAATCCTTCGTTAAAAAATCTAAATGTACTACTTGTGGCTTCCTCATTGCTAAAATCTGATTTTGATGTTACAGACCATTCATAGGGAACACCACGGAGTAAGGTTAATCTCAATTCGGTATCCCTAACTGTAGGGGTGATGGTGTTATTGGTATTGAGATTTGTTAGGCTTAATTCGTATGAATCCGTATTCTCTGAAGCATTCCATACAAAGGTTACCCTGCTCTCTTGTTCGTTTACTATTTCTCCGGTATTGCATTCTGTATTGTCTTCCGGAAATACGAGGATTGCTGCTGTTGGACTTGGAGTTGGCTCAACGTCGTCTGTACTGCTACCTCCACTACTATCTGATCCACCACAACTGGCGATTAGTAAGCCAGTTAATAGAGTATATAAATATTTATTCATTTAGTTATTTTTTCATGATTTTAAATGTTCTTGTATTGTTTTGATTGTCCACATTTAAGATGTACAAACCTGGAGCAATAGCGCTCAAATCTAATTCTGGCTTCTTGCTATTATGTTGTTTATGGTAAACCTGTTTTCCGCTGATACTGAATAGTTTTATTTCGGTTATACCTGACCAACCTTCATTTAATAAAATATTTAGTTTATCCTTGGTCACGGGATTTGGGTAAACCATAATTTCGGTATTAGTAAATATGGTTTGCTCAAATCTACCTTGACAGTCTAAATCGGTTCGTACCAATAGGTTATTTACAACTTCATTAAGCGGAAGGGTTATACTAGATTTACTTGTTTCATAAGTTTTTCCATTTAATAATATAGTATATACTTTTCCACCAGTAAGTTCTAAATCTAAGGTAGAAGCAATACTGTTCACCTTTGAATTCACTCCGAGTGTTTCAGGTTCTTCTATTACAATACTAAAACATTGTTCATAAGATTCATTGGCAATTTCCACACATAAATCATATGATCCAGCTGTAATATCAGAAATTTCTAGAACTTCATTAAAAGCAAATGTAAGTGTTGTTCCATTCCCTAATAGTGTTGCAGTATAGTCTAAATTGGTTGCTGCGCTAATGGTGATAGAACCATTATTGTTATTTGCACAGGTTTCATCCTTTGTTAATACCGTGAAATTATTTTGCGGCAAGGTAAAAATTTCGCAACCATCAACATTTACAGTAGAATCAGTTGGTGTATCGGGGCATAAATCAAATTCGTTGGGCACGCCGTCATTGTCTAGATCATCATCACAACTATTTCCAATACCATCATTGTCATCATCATCTTGTCCGGGGTTTGCTACCTTCGGGCAATTGTCTTCTAGGTCCAATATGCCATCATTATCATCGTCTTCATCACAGACATCTCCTATTCCGTCACCATCTGTATCTAATTGATTTGCATTGGCAATTAAAGGGCAATTGTCTTGATTATCTAAAACTCCGTCATTGTCATCATCTTCGTCATCTATCAATCCGCTAACTTGAAAATCATCAATGATCACTCCTTCTTGGTTCACAGATGGGTCTGAATGAAAAACTATTCTAAAAATTATATTGTTTGCTAAAGTTAGGTCTACCTCTCCATTATTTGCGTTTAGATTAAAATCATAAGCATATTCTGTCATGGTTGTATTAGTACCGGTCCATTGTGCACCCGGACAGTTTTGACAATCATCTGAATTGCCTGAAGAAGCATTGGTCCTGTCGCTATTGTACCAGTTAGGTTTGCTATTAATTGAGCCTAAATTAGACCAAGTATTTCCATTGTCTATTGTGTATTGTACATATAGAATATCAAAATTAACTTCTAAATCGTAAGCCATGGAAAACTTTAAGGTAGGTGAGATTAGGGAGGTAAAATCATAGCAGCCACTATAAATATAGGAAAGGGTGGCATCTGGGTGATTTCCATTTAAATTTGTTCCTATTACTTGTGAACCAGATGTGGTGCTATTGAGTAGTGTACCGTTGGGTGCACCTATTTCCCAAACACTTGTGGAGCTGTTATCATCTACAGTATAAAGACTGGTTTCCGTTGTTTCAAAATCAAAATTTGTGTTTTCTAGCGCATTTGCGGTAAGTATAAATTGTGAATCAGCCCCATTGTTGTCCGCAAATGCATCATTAATGGTATTTACACTAATATTCAAATTATTCTGTCCTATGTTTAATCCAGATAACTCATCCAGAATAATGGAGAGTGTTTCTTCGCTCGCTAAATTACCGCTCCAATTTATTGATGCTGATGAACCTCCGTTTACACTATATTCAATAGTAATATTTTCTACGGTACTTAAACCTTTATTTTCAATTACGGCAGTAGGTATTATAGCCCCACAAAATATGTTATTGTTGTCTGGGGTTATAGCGGCCAATCTAATATCAGTATTAGGCTTAGTAACCGGAATAGGTGATTTAAAGGTACCACGACCATACGTTGAGGCGATGATTACTTCATCTTCTAAACTAATTTCAAGATCGCTCACCGCTACATTGGGTAGATCGCTACTATAATCCTCCCATTCGGTAAGTGTATCATCAATACGGTATACGCCTAAATTTGTTCCTACGTAAATTGGATTGTCCTCATTTCTTCCTTGGTGTGCAATAGATAAATATGCTTGGTCTGTAGGAATATCATAAGATATATCTTGAATTTCGCCACTGCTACCGTCTTGGTTTACAGGTATCTTGTAAATTCCCCGACTAGCTGGTTGAGATGCTATTGGTGTTCCAACCCTATTTGAAGTTGTAATATAGATTGTAGAGCCATCTTGCTGGTTAACTGCTAAATCAGAAATATTGCCTGGAACAAAAGTAAATTGGTTAAAAGTCTCACCTCCATCATCACTTCTATAAATGAAATTTTGGTCTACTGCGTACATAATGAGTGGATTAGTAGGGTCGATTTCTAAATCTTCTAGATAATTCGATCCAAATGAATCTGACCATTCTTCCCATACATTCCCAACAAGTTTGAAAATCCTTTGGTTGAATCCACCAAATACGTTGCCTTCGCTATCAATTGCCAAAGGTGTAATCCAATTAGTAGAAGCGTTATTGTTATTGCTTTCGGTGGGCCTGCCAATTACTCCTACAGATTGTCCTGCGTTAGTAGTTATGAATAGATTATCACCAAATTGAGTAAATCCATAAACAATTTCTTTATTGGTTGGGTCAACCTCATAGTCCATGCCATCACCAGCGGTAAATACGTTCCAATTATTGTTAGTGGCTACGTATCCGGCATTGTCCTGAGAGCCACCAGCAATTCTAGATATGTCATTTTTTCCAATAGAAATTCTATAAAGTTGGGTTATCTCCATATTTCCCGTGCGATCTATAAAGTTTAATCCATTGTCGCTAGAAGTAAATAGGCCACCATCCGTTCCTGTAAAAAGTATTTTATTATAAAATTTTATAGTGTGTATGTCTGCATGTGTATAGGCTTGGTTATTTACTGCCCAGTTGTTTAATCTACTAAACGTATTTCCACCATTTTCACTTTTCCAAATATTGAGACAGCCAACATAAACTTCATCTGCATTTTCAGGATTCACAGAAATTGCCAGGTCAAACCAAGCTTGATTAGACTCCATTATATTTTGCGTGTTCGGTGATTCTGTAAAGGTTAAGCCGCTATCCGTAGATTTGTAAAGACCTTGATATTCAAAGTCCGGACCATTTTCAGCGGTTAAAATGTAAAGTATATCTGGATTATTGGCAGAAACATCTAAAACCCTTCTACCGGAAGATTGTGGTAGAATACCCGTAATTTCCGTGAAATTATCACCGTCCTCCGAACGATAATATGCATTGTCTGTAATTGCATAAACTATATTGCTGTTTCCTGGTTTCAGTCTAAAATCAGTTATGTTGCCTGCTTGTTTCCTGTTCCAAGTTAATCCAGCATCTTCAGATTTATATAAGCCAAAAGAGGTTGCAACCCATACATTCTTACTATTGGTAGGGTCAATTTGGATTTCACTCATAAGTCTACCTGTAGACCAATTAGAATCATTTTCTGCACTCAAGCTCGTGGCCGCCCAGTTAAGTCCTCCATCTTCAGATTTGTAAACCCCAATACTGTAAGAATCCGCTGCGTCATCGTCCCCTGTGGCTATGAAAATTATATCTGAGTTGTTAGGGTCTATGGCAATACCAGACACGCCAATTTGAAGAAATTCATCAAACAAGTTAGTCCAATTTTCTCCTGAATCCGTAGATTTCCAAATACCACCTGCAGGTGCTCCTGCATACCAAATGGCACTATTGTTTGGGTCTACCGCAATACTGTTAATTCGTCCTGTTCCAGGTAAACTTCCAGAGTAAGTGCCAGGTCTATTTGGCCCAATTGAAGTCCAAGTGCTTGTAAGATTTTGAGTTATTGAACCAAATCTTTTTTTATTTTTAAAACTATTTAATATTGCTTTGGCATTTGGAACTTCTCCATTACTGTTTAATTGATGTTTCCAATAGTTTTCCCAACGTTTGTAAGGTTTATATCCACTTCCCTTTTTCTTGTAATTTTTTCCTTGCCAGTATGTGTTGAAAGCTTTAGTGAGCTCGGAAAGTGCTTTAGTATCGTTTGACAGCGTACTGCTCTTTGATTTGGAAATGTCGGTAGATGATTTTAAGTTTTTCATCCAAGGAGCACTCTCATTAAATTGTGCATTTGCTAGACCTGTCAATAATACGAATAGCAGGAGTAACTTTCTTCTCATAATTTTTTATTAAAACGGAGAACAAAATACTTAAAACTTATCATATATTTTGTTAAGAATGTAAAACACTCGTTCTATTGCATGTTTTTTGATGCTTGATATTTTAGCTTTTTATTAGAACCGAAAAAATTACCTTTGAAATCCAATTCAGAAGGATGAAGTATAACCTTATTGTTTTTATGGCATTTTTATTGATTTCTAATTTTAATTGGTCTCAAACAAAATTGCCCGAAAAGAAAGAGCCGCTAGATAAGAAGGGAGATTTAAATCTTAATCGTTCCAAAAAAGATAGCGTAAACGGAAAGAAAAAAGATAAAGAGGTACAAGATGTTACTATAGCCAACTATAAGATAATCAACTTTGAGAGAGATACCATCATTTTAGATACCACGCTAAACATTAATAAAGAGTATAAATTTAATTATTTAAGGAAAGATGATTTCGAACTAATGCCTTTTGCTAATTTAGGGCATGCCTATAATAGATTAAGTAGGTCAGAAAATCCATATCACTTTTTTCCACGTATTGGTGCTTCGGCTAGAAATATAGCTTATTTTGAACTTGAGGATATCAATTATTATAACGTTGCAACACCACTTACAGAGTTGTTTTTTAAGACTACAATGGAACGTGGTCAACTATTAGATGCCCTGTTAACCTTAAATACTTCAAAAAGGTTTAATGCTTCAGTTGCCTATACAGGATTACGTTCTTTAGGTAAATATGATTATGAGCAAACCCAAGCGGGTAGGTTTAGGGCAACCTTTAATTACAGAACACTAAATAATAGGTATTGGGTAAGGGGGCATTTTGCTGCTCAAGATTTAGAAGGGGAAGAAAGTGGTGGTCTCGCGGATAAGGTTTTACAATTTGAAAGTGGTGATGAGAATTTACTCGATAGAGGTAGAATAGACCTTAGGTATACCAACGCTGATAATAAAATCGTTGGTAAGCGTTATTTTTTAGACCATCAATTTAATTTGGTAAGACCTAAAAGGGATAGTATCAAGAGTAGGTCAACTTTGTTGGCAATTGGTCATCAATTTAACTACGAAACCAAATATTATCAATTTCTTCAAAGCGCAAGGGTAGATGAGTTGGGTGAAGCACTTTTTGTTTCGCCAATAGACGATAAATCTACCTTAAGGACAACTTATAATCAATTAACAGCAAATTTTAGCAACAAAAATCTTGGTAATCTCAATGCTGGAATCAGTCTATATAATTATGATTATGCTTTTGGGAGTTTGGTTATTAAGGATGAAGGGGTAATTCCGAGTCAATTAAAAGGAGAAGAAATTGGAGTTGTTGCGAGTTACAAAAATAAATTAGGTGGCTTGGAAGTTGATGGTAAATTAAGGTATACGGTGTCTGGAGAGTTAACAGGTAATATGTTAGATGCTCAGGTAGGTTATCAAATTAACAACAACCATCGTATATATGGTAAGTTATTTTTAAGTTCTAAACTTCCAGATTTTAATTACCTATTATATCAAAGTGATTATACTAACTACAATTGGTACAATAAAGAAAGTTTCGAAAACGAACAGGTTAAAACCTTGTCAGGTGGTTTTGCATCTAAATGGTTTGGTAACCTTAATATAGATTATTCTTTGTTAGATAATTACACTTACTTTGGTCTTGCACCAGATATTACCCAAGAAGCCATAGATGCCGGTTATCAAGATAGTTTTGTGAGGCCTTTTCAGGATAGTGGTACTATTAACTATCTTAAGGTTAAGTATCAAAAGGAAATTAAATACAAAAAATGGGCGCTTAATAATACATTTATGTATCAAGAAGTAAACCAAGATGCAGAAGTTCTAAATGTTCCGCAATTGGTTACTAGAAACACATTATACTTTAGTAGTGATGTGTTTGATAAGGCAATGTTTCTACAAACGGGGGTAACTTTTAAATATTTTAGTACATATAAGATGGATGGTTATAATCCATTACTTGCAGAGTTCTACACGCAAACCTTGGAAGATAATGGCGCCTATCCTTTAATAGACTTGTTTATTAATGCAAAAGTTAGGCAAACAAGGATTTTTTTAAAGGCAGAACATCTAAATACTATTTGGACCAAAGAGTATAATTATTATGCTGCTCCTAACTACCCTTATCGCGATTTTGTAATTCGATTTGGCTTAGTATGGAACTTCTTTTCATAAAAGAGAAAAAAATACAAGGGCTAACTATTAGGTTATCAGCGGTTTCTAAATTTCCACAAAAAAACCTGTAAAAAGTTTGTTGATTAATTGGGAAATGGTGTTACATTTGCAGCCCGAAAAACAA
>NZ_MTBC01000001.1 GCF_002072105.2 Croceivirga radicis | reverse complement strand
TTGGTTAACCTTACCGCTGTATCTACTCAAGGTGGTACCGCTTTACAGTTCAAAAAAGAATCTGGGGCAACAATTACCGGACTTTCATTAAGTGGGTACACTACCAACATAGACTTTAGAGATGGCGGAGCTGTTTCTAATGTACAAATTGAAGGTGCAGATGCGGATACAACAGCTGCTTATGATGCTGCTGCCACCGTAGATGTAACTATTTTTGACTGGGCAACTAATTAAAAGCCTTTATAAAACTTATCAAAGCCCCACAAATTGTGGGGCTTTTTTGTTATTAAAACCTTTTCATCCCAATAATTGAAATTCTTGCTAAGCCAATCTACCGGCGTATACTGCATTTCATCGAAAATTGTGGGTAAATTCCTAAAATTACCTTAAATAAAATATTCCTTTATTTATATTTGTGGCATACCCTTTGTTACCAGTACTTTATGAAGCATATTTACTTACTACTTTTATTGCTCTCCTGTACTCTTGGTTTTGCACAACAAAGCCAGGCAAATGGTGATATCCCTGGATTTAAATTGTATCCAAACCCATCTTTAAATGGTAAAGTATATATAGAAACCGCTCAAAACGCCCCAAAAGAAATAATTATTTTTGATGTTTTGGGCACCCAAGTTCTACGTACTACCATACTGGGTAATGAACTTAATGTTTCCGATTTGGACAAGGGGGTCTATATTTTAAGAGCTATTGAGCAAAAAAAGACGGTTACCCGAAAATTAGTTGTAAAATAACGTCTTAAAAACTACGTTTCATCGGTTTAAATTGCCGTTAATCTGCCATACATCTTCTGTTTGTTGTTTCACAACAAAATCTAGTAAGAACAGCGCATACACCATACATTTACACTGTTAAAACCCCCAAATTAACAGTTAATGAAACACATTTACTTATGCTTGTTTATGGTATGTATTTCCCTTTCTGCAAATGCATTCCATAACACCACCCCAAAATCCGAAACCTCTAAAATTAAATTGTACCCCAACCCGGCCTACGGCAATGAAATATACATTACAACTAGCGCTACTGGGAACAAAATAGTCACCGTATACGATATTTTTGGAGGCGTTCAACTTAAAAAACAATTAACAACAAACACCTTGGATATTTCTAGATTAAGTGCAGGCACTTATATTTTAGAAGTGATTCAAAACAATACTACAATGACCCACAAACTTGTGGTTAAATAATTGTACGTTTCTATTATTTTAGCCCTGAACCAAAACTTCAGGGCTTTTTTTTGGCTAATTTTGTTTGAATGGAGGAGCAACCAGCATTGGACATATTTTCTATTAAAAACGAAAAACAATTTGTTGACCATGCCTTGTCAACCTTTAATTACCAATACCAACATATACCCGTATATCGGGAGTTTTGTGAGTTTCTAAAAATTAAGCCACAAGCGGTACAAAGTCTAAAAGACATCCCTTTTTTACCTATACAGTTCTTTAAGTCGCATAAAATCAAAAGCCCAAATAGGTCTGCGGATATCGTATTTACTAGCTCGGGAACCACTGGCAACCAAACCAGTAAACACTTTGTTACCGACCTATCGTTGTATGAAAATAGTTTTAGAAAAGGTTTTGAACATTTCTATGGGGCTGTTTCAGATTATTGTATACTAGCGCTACTACCTGCTTATTTAGAACGCGAAGGTTCTTCTTTAATCTACATGGTAGAAGATATGATAAAGGCTTCGGGCCATTCGAGCAGCGGCTTTTATCTTAACAATTTAGAAGAACTTGTACAGACCCTTACCCACTTAGAGGCCACTAAAACCAAAACCTTGCTAATAGGTGTATCATTTGCCCTACTGGATTTAGCTGAAAACTTCAATCTAAATTTAAAACACACCGTTGTAATGGAAACTGGGGGAATGAAAGGCAGAAGAAAAGAAATGATAAGACAAGAATTACATCAAATTCTTAAGACGGGATTAGGCACCCAGCTTATACATTCTGAATATGGTATGACGGAACTGCTATCTCAAGGTTACTCAAAAGGAAATGGCCTGTTTCATTGCCCTCCTTGGATGCGTATTATGGCTAGAGATACAGAAGATCCTTTTTCTTATAAATCTACCGGAAAAACAGGTGGTCTAAATGTAATAGATTTGGCTAATTTATATTCATGTGCGTTTATTGCCACACAAGACTTAGGTAAAGTGTACGGGGATAATTCGTTTGAAGTTTTAGGCCGGTTTGACCACTCAGATATTAGAGGGTGCAACCTTATGGTTTTATAACCTGCAACTTATACAAAATAAAAAACCCACCATACATTTACAACTAACTGGGGCACTGTGTTTTATTAACTTTTATCTATTAAATTATTAATAAAATGAACAGGAAAGACTTTTTGAAAACTAGTGTACTAGGAACAGCTACCATAGCTGCAATACCTACAAAGGTATGGGCCACAACACCTAACGAACCCCTAAAACCAAAAATAGTTAGGAAAGAAGATGGGCAGAAAGTAAATGTAATTGGGGATCAACAAACGTTTAAACTTACCGGCGAAGACACGGCAGGTAAATTTACCCTAATAGAAGAAGTTAATCCTCCCGGTACCATGATTCCTCCCCATGTACATACCAAAGAAGATGAAATATTTAAAGTATTAGAAGGTAAATTGGAGGTTACCGTTGGTGAAACCACCACCATTTTGGAGGCTGGCGACCTGGCTTTTGCCCCAAAGAACATACCCCACTCCTGGAAAGTGGTAGGCGATACCGATTGTAAAACTATTTTAAGCGCTTTCCCTGCTGGAATAGAATTGATGTTTGCAGAGTTAGGACAGTTGCCGCCGGGTAAACCAGATTTTAAAAAGGTAGTGGCAATATGCAAGAATTATGGCATACATTTTTTGGGTTAATTGCAGCTAAAAATCCCCCTACTATATTCCTAAAATTTTGGCATCCACAAAGAAAACAGATTTTACCTGTATGGTGTGGTCTTGATCCAGAATTTCATCCGTAACCGTTTTTAGACGCAACGTAAACGAGTCCTTTTTAATATATTCTTGTAAATCTAAATCTGTAGTATTCAACTTTAAAGTGGCGCCAGCAGCGGGATCAACATCTTCTTCAAAAGCAATTCTTTGTTCCTCTAAGTTTTCTGCAGAAATAAATACCTCTATAGATTCCAAAAAACTAAAATCGCTATCCGTTGGGTCTTTTATTATCAGTACTAAATCAATTAATTTAATTTCCTCTATTAAATCTTTTCTAGTGTCGTTAACTTCAAATTCAGATTCAGAGTTGGTCTCCGTTTCTGGCGTAAACACATCAAATGGTAAATCTATTCCGGTAGTAGATGCAATAACTACCTCTTGGTTATAGTCCATTTCAAATTTGGTCAACTCATCTATTTTGTCACAACCAACAAGGGCAAAAACTGCCACAATAACTGCTAAAATCCTAAAATGTTTCATAAAAAAAGTAGGTAATTAATTACTTAACGACCCACTTTTTAAAATAGTGTATGTATTATTGTTTACTCCTTTACAACCAACACAAAGTAGTTCTTTTTACCACGCTGCAGCAAAACAAACTTGTTATTGATAAGCTGATCTTTGGTAATTAAAAAATCCTCTTTTACTTTTTCCTTGTTAACAGCAATAGAATTTTGTTTTAACTCACGTCTAGCTGCCCCGTTACTGTCTAAAAATCCGGTTTTGGCCGCAAGGGCACCAATCATGTCCAAGCCTGCTTCCAAATCTGCCATAGCCACTTCTGCCTGAGGAACACCATCAAAAACATCCAAAAAAGTCTTTTCGTTCAATTGCTTTAAATCCTCAGAAGTAGATTTTCCAAACAAAATGTTACTTGCTTTAATGGCATTGTCCAAATCTTCTTGGCTGTGTACCATTACCGTAACTTCTTCTGCCAATTTTTTCTGAAGCTGTCTTAAATGTGGTGCCTCCTTATGGGCGGCCACTAAATTTTCTATCTCTTCTTGAGTAAGGAAGGTAAAAATCTTAATATACTTTTCTGCATCTTCGTCTGATGTGTTTAGCCAATACTGGTAAAATTTGTACGGAGATGTCCTTTCCGAATCCAACCAAATGTTACCACCTTCTGTTTTGCCAAATTTTGTGCCGTCTGCCTTTGTTATTAACGGACAGGTTAAAGCGTAGCCCTTGCCACCACCAATTCTTCTTATAAGCTCTGTACCAGTTGTAATATTTCCCCACTGATCACTGCCCCCCATCTGCAAGGTACACTCATGTTGCCTGTACAGGTGTAAAAAATCATACCCTTGCACCAATTGATAGGTAAATTCCGTAAAAGACATCCCTTCTTTTGCATCTGCAGACAAACGTTTTTTTACGGAATCCTTGGCCATCATGTAATTTACGGTAATGTGCTTACCTACATCACGAATAAATTCCAAAAAAGAGAAATCCTTCATCCAATCATAGTTGTTCACTAAAATGGCAGCATTTGGTGCGTTGCTTTCAAAATCTAAAAAACGGGCCAATTGCCCTTTTATGGCTTCTTGATTGTGTCTCAGGGTAGGTTCGTCCAATAAATTGCGTTCTGCAGATTTACCGGATGGATCACCAATCATTCCTGTTGCCCCACCTATAAGCGCAAATGGCCTATGCCCAGCCAATTGAAAATGACGTAACATCATTACACCAACTAAATGTCCAATATGTAACGAATCTGCCGTAGGGTCTATACCCACATATGCAGAGCGCATAGCTTCCATTAAATGTTCTTCCGTTCCGGGCATTACATCATGAAGCATTCCCCTCCAGGTTAATTCTGCTACAAAATTCTTGGTCATAATTGTTATAATAATAATTAGCGCTGCAAATATAGAATGTTGTAGTTTCTTAGGTAAATAATATTGGCAAATAGCTAAATTTGAGTATGATTTTAGTTACAGGAGGAACAGGTTTGGTTGGGGCCCATCTACTTTATAGATTATGCCAGACCCAAGAAAGTGTTAGGGCAATATACAGAACACCGGAAAGTATAGAGAAAACTAAAATCTTATTTGAATTAAAAAACGCCTCATCAACACTTTTTGATAAAATTGAATGGGTCTTAGCTGATTTAAACGATGTTGTACGATTAGAACAGGCCTTAACTAGCGTAACACTGGTTTACCATTGTGCAGCACTTGTCTCTTTTGACCCAAAAGACGATAAAGCTTTATTCCAAACCAACGTAGATGGTACCGCAAACTTGGTTAATCTATGTATTGCCCAAAAAATAGCAAAATTATGTTACGTAAGCTCTATAGCTGCCATTGGTACTCCAATTGGTTCTGAATTGGCTACTGAAGAAACGGAGTGGACACAGAAAAAAAGCACCACAACCTACGCATTAACCAAATTTTTAGGGGAACTGGAAATCTGGCGGGCATCTCAAGAAGGGGTACCCGTAGTTGTGGTTAACCCCGGAATTATTTTTGGCGCGGGTTTTTGGTCTAGTGGCAGTAATAAATTTATGGCTCATGTTTTAACAGAACCCAAATATTATTTACCAGGAGGCACTGGGTTTGTTACGGTAGACGATGTTGTAAACGGCGTAACTCTTTTAATGAACTCTACTATAAACAATGAACGGTTTATTTTGGTGAATAAAAACTGGACGTATAACAAACTCTACGAAGTGCTAGCCGGCGCCATGAACAAAAACACCCCAAAAAATGAATTGAAACAATGGCATATAAGCCTGTTATGGCGTTTAGATTGGATACGTAGCTTTTTTAGCACAAAGCCAAGATTATTATCAAAGGCAATTGCTACCGGTTTTAAACAAACTACCTATTACGACAATAGTAAATTACAAAAAGTAACTGATTTTAAATATACCAAACTAACCAACTATTTGGAAGCCCTTTGCAAGTTATACCTTAGTCAGTACTAGTATCGCTTTTAAGGACTTTGGGCGCAAGGGTGTCCTTCACCTTTTTATTGGCTTCCTTTATACTATCCGCTTTTCTTTTACGGTCTTCTTCCATCTTATCTGCCTTGGTCTCTAAACGGCTTAACACCTCTTTGTACATACGTTGGTAAATCAACGGTTTACTGGCATAGTAAACATCACTTTGTACAAATTGCAAACTATCTATCTTGTATTTATTAAAAAGATAGGGCATAGTTTCTATATCGTTGTCTTTTAGAATACCAGGATTGGTAGCTTTGGCGCCGTTGAGCACAGCCAAATCGTAAAGCAATTCGGTCATTTTATTTTCAGGAATAAGGTTTTCTGGTTCCTCTATAACCTCTTCTTTACAACCCAAAACGGTAAAAGCAACTACTAAGAGAACTACTAAGTATTTCATCATTTATCGGTCAAAAGTTAATCGTTTTGCAAAACGCTCTTCCGCAAAACTTCCCTGGTCATAAGCCAGACCTCCATTTACCCAGGTACGCTTAACCTTGGCATCAAAAGTAGTTCCTTCAAGCGGGGACCAACCACATTTGTAAAGAATATTAGACTTGTTCACTTGCCATTTGGCATTACCGTCTAATTGTACTAAATCTGCATAATATCCTTCTCTCACATAGCCTCTTCTATCCAAATCAAACAATATAGCTGGATTATGGCACATCTTCTCCACCACTTTTTCTAATGTAATTTTACCTTCTACATAGCGTTGAACCATTGCAGGTAACGCATGTTGCACCAATGGACCACCAGATGGCGCATTAGTATATACATTGTCTTTTTCTTCTGCCGTATGTGGTGCATGGTCCGTTGCAATAACATCTATTCTACCGTCTAACAGAGCATCCCACAATTGGCTTCTATCTTCAGCAGTCTTAACGGCAGGATTCCACTTAATTAAGGTACCCTTATTTTCATAATCCGCATCTGAAAACCACAAATGATGTATACACACTTCTGCGGTTATTTTTTTGTCTTTTAGAGGAATATTGTTCTCAAAAAGATGGGTCTCTTTTCCAGTAGACAAATGAAATACGTGTAAGCGAGCACCGGTTTTCTTTGCTAGTGCTATGGCCTTGGAAGAAGACAAATAACAAGCTTCTTCGCTACGTATTATTGGGTGGTATTTAATTGGAATGTTATCGCCAAACTCTGCTTTATATTTTGCTAAATTTTCTCTAATGGTTGTTTCATCTTCACAATGGGCAGAAATGCGCATTTGGGTATTGCTAAATATTTGCTCAATAACCTGTTCGTTATCTACCAACATATTACCTGTGCTACTGCCCAAGAATAATTTTACGCCAGAACAAGCATTTTTATCCAAACGCTTTAACTCTTCTAAATTATCATTGGTACCTCCAAATAGGAACGAGTAATTGGCAAAGGCCGTACCTGATGCCATTTGAAACTTGGCTTCTAATTTCTCTATAGTAGTGGTCTGCGGATTTGTGTTAGGTTGTTCCATAAAACTAGTAATACCCCCCGCAATGGCAGCTCTACTTTCTGTAGCTATATTTCCTTTATGTGTTAGTCCTGGCTCCCTAAAATGTACTTGGTCATCTATAACACCTGGCAATAAAAAATTCCCTTCAAAATCTATCACCGTGGCCGTATCATGTGATAAATTCTTACCTATTTTGGCTATAAATCCATCCTTAAGCAATACATCAGTTTCAAATATATTTCCTTCGTTTACGGTTTTTGTATTCTTTAAAAGATATGGTTTCATCTAAAAGGAATTTTTAAATAATAAACTTCTTATACGCATACGTACAACCCCAAAAATAGCTTCCCAGATAATACTAGAACTCATTTTTGACTTTCCATTAACACGGTCTGTAAAAATGATGGAGACTTCTTCTATCCTAAACTTTTTAAGGTAAGCACGGTATTTCATCTCTATTTGAAAAGCGTAACCCACAAACCTTACTTTGTCCAAATCCAGTGCTGCTAAAACTTCCCTCTTATAACAAACAAATCCAGCAGTTGGGTCGTGAACCTTCATTCCCGTAATTAATTTAACATAAAACGAAGCGCCATAGGATAGTAAAATTCTACCCAAGGGCCAATTAACTACATTTACTCCTTTTTTATATCTAGAGCCCACTGCAACATCGGCACCGTTTAAACAGGCCCTATGTAGTCTTGGTAGGTCACTTGGTTTATGGGAAAAATCGGCATCCATCTCAAAAATGAACTTATATCCTCGTGCCAAAGCCCACTTAAAACCGTGTATATAAGCCGTACCCAAACCGGATTTTTCTAACCGAACTTCTAGATGCAGTTGTTGGGGAAATTCTTTTTGTAAGTGTTTAACGTTGGTGGCGGTGCCATCTGGCGAATTATCATCTACGATTAGAATATGATATTCTTTTTTGAGTTCAAAAACAGTCCTAATGATTGCTTCTATGTTCTCAATTTCATTGAATGTAGGTATAATGACCAGTCCGTCTGACACTCCTAATATATTTTAGCTCCAAAAATAGCGTTTTTAAAAGGTTTTAGGACTATTCTTCCAAGGTATTGAATTTAGGTGTTTAACTTTGCAGGCCAATACACAAGATGGTTTATGAAAAAAGAGTTCCCAGCTACCTTTTTATGGTTTTTACTTGGATGGTTACTTTTAAATATTTTACAAAGTGCTTTTACTGGGGTTATTTATGACGAAGCCTATTATTGGTATTACAGTCAAAACATGGCCTGGGGCTATTTTGACCATCCACCAATGGTGGCTGTATTGATTAAATTAAGTTCAATTTTCTTTAACGGCGAATTGGGCGTACGCTTTATGAGCACCCTTTTAAGTGCCGGTACGGCCATGTTATTATGGAAGCTAATAGAAGACAAAACCAAGAAAAATTACATTGCCCATTTCTTTTTGCTTCTATTCTCTATGGTATTGTTTAATGCGTATGGTTTTTTGACTTTACCAGACACCCCGCTTCTATTTTTTACTGCACTGTTTTTATGGGTTTATAAAGGGTATTTAAACAAACCTAACTGGCCTTTAGCAATAGCTCTTGGCCTACTTATGGCCGCTTTAATGTACAGTAAATACCATGCGGTCCTGGTAATTGTATTTGTAATACTTTCCAATCTAAGATTATTACTAGACCCAAAAGCATGGGTGGCAGTGCTAATAGCCTTGTTAGCCTATTTTCCACATTTAAATTGGCTCTATTTAAATGACTTTGTGACCATAAAATATCACATTTATGAAAGACCCAACCACCCCTATACCTTTACTGGATTTACTTTAGGGTATATTTTAAATTTAATAGCCAATTTTGGACTCCTTTTTCCATTTTTCTATTGGGCATTGTTTAAAACCAAACCAAGAGATAAATTCACCAAAGCACTAGTCTTTTTGGCATATGGTGTTATTGGGTTTTTCTTTGTCTCTACTTTTCAAAAAAGATCGCAGGCACAATGGGTAATTGTACTTTGTATTCCTTTATTTATACTTACCTATACTTACCTTTTGCAAAATGCCAAAAGTAGAAAATGGATGGTACGATTAGGTGTCGTAAGCATGGTTTTACTTTTCTACGCCAGGGCCTGGCTTATTTACCAGCCATTATTTCCGCCTAAGGTATTTGAAACACACTCCAAAGAATGGACTCAAAAGCTAGAGGCTATTGTAGGAGACACACCGGTTGTATTTGAAAATAGTTACAGGCGTGCCCCCATGTATAGTTTTTATACCGGCAACCAATCTTTTTCCTTAAACAATATACACTACAGAAGAAACCAATATTCCATTGATAGTTCTGAGGCCAACATTCAACATAAAAAAATTGCATATGTAACCTACTACGCAAATTCTGGTGATTTCTCGTACAAACCTATTGGCAAGAATAGTAGAGTTTTTTGGGGCAAGTACATAGATGATTTTAAATCGTACAGAAAACTACATTGCTTTATTGAAACCGAAGAAGTAAGCTTGAATAAAAAGAATCAAATTCTTAATATATACAATCCGTACAACCAAGATATTGCCTTAAGCCATATTAAGTTAAATGTTGCCTATTTAAATGACTACAAGCAATTAAAAGAAACCAAACCCCTTGCGTATAAGACAAAATTAAATGGCACCACATTTTTAAAAGCAAAGGATACCACACAATTTATAATTAACTTTCCCAAACCTAAAGAGGATAACTTAAGTTTTATCCGGTTTAGTATTGCAGAACATAATTTACTAACTGGAATCAATAGCGAAAGTATACCCATTAAAAAATGATACCAGAATATAGAAATATTGCCTTTTTAGACTGGATAACGGTATTGTTTTTCTTAAGCCTAGTACTTATTGCACTTGGCAAATATTTTTATAAACCTGCATTTTATGCTTTTCTAGCATTACCTTTTAATAATAAGTACATAGCGCTGCATAAGAAAAAAGGGAAATTGGTAAATGGGTTTCATATTTTTCTAACCATTTTTCAATTAATCAATAATGCATTATTACTGTATTTGGCCAAGAACCTATTTATGGGAGTAGATACTTTTGACCAACCCAGTTTTTATGCCATGCTTTTACTCATACTATTTGCTTTTCTCATGTTGAAGTTATTTCTGCAGATGGCCAATGGGTTTTTCTTTGAGAACTATGAGTTAATGACGGATACTATTTTTGAAAAAATATCTTACTGGAACTACGCAGGCCTTATTGCCTTCTTGGGCAACCTAATGCTCATCTTTGCTTTTAGAGGTTCTAAAACTTTGATTATTTTCACTTTAGCCCTAATGTTTTTGACAATTTCTATTGGATGGATCAATGGTTTACGAAATAGGCAAAATTTAATATTTTCCAACACTTTGTATTTTATTTTGTACCTTTGCGCACTTGAAATTGCACCCTTAGCAATTTTTATCGGTTATCTAAAAGGTTGAAACTTATGAAAGTAAAAACGATTTTGGTATCACAACCAGAACCGAAGATGGAAAACTCTCCGTATTCCAAATTAATTGAAAAGTCTAAAGTAAAAGTAGACTTTAGACCTTTTATACACGTAGAGGGAGAAAGTGCTAAAAGCGTTAGACAGCAAAAAATCGATTTAAATGATTACACGGCTATTATTCTAACCAGTAGAAATGCCGTAGACCATTTTTTTAGAATTGCTGACGAAATGCGTTTTAAAGTGCCAGACACAATGAAGTATTTTTGCCAGTCTGAAGCAGTTGCTTACTATTTGCAAAAATATGTAGTTTACAGAAAGCGTAAGATTTATGTTGGTCAAAGACAATTTCCAGATTTGGCCCCTATGTTTAAAAAATATAAGGACGAAAAATTCTTATTGCCATCATCTGATTCTTTAAAGCAAATTATCCCAGATACGCTAGACGAACTAAAGCTAAATTGGACAAGAGGCATCTTTTACAAGACCGTTATCAGTGACCTTTCTGATTTAAGAAACGTTTACTATGATATTTTAGTTTTCTTTAGCCCTTCTGGTATTGAGTCATTGTTACACAATTTCCCAGATTTTGAACAAAACAGTACTAGAATTGCCGTTTTTGGCAATAGTACGGTCAAGGCTGCCAACCAGGCCGGTTTACGAATAGATATACAGGCCCCAACACCCGAGACCCCATCTATGACTATGGCATTGCAGAAATACATTTTGGATGCCAACAAGTAATAGTAAAAATTTTAAATAAGAAACCCTCGGTAATCCCGAGGGTTTTCTATTTATAAACATGAGCTAGCATTAGAAAGCGTACCGTTGTGGTCCGCCACGTCTAATTTCTTCATTCGCAAAGGGTTCAAACTTTTTAAAGTTCTCCCTAAATGCGTTGGTCAATTTAAATGCTGTCTTGTAATAAGCCTCGTCATTATTCCATGTAGCGCGTGGGCTTAAAACTTCAGTTGGTACACCCGGACATTCTCTAGGTTGTGCAACCCCAAATACGGAATGTATATGGTAGGCATCATAACTATACAACCCTAAATCTCCATTTAAAACAGCATTAATCATGGCCCGGGTATATTTTAGCTTCATTCGGGTACCTACACCATAAGGTCCTCCTGTCCATCCGGTGTTAATCAACCAAACATTAACTCCTTGCTCCTTCATTTTCTTGCTCAACATTTCAGCATATTTCGTTGGGTGCAGAGGCATAAAAGGAGCACCAAAACAGGTAGAAAAAGAAGGTACAGGCTCTACCACTCCTGCTTCCGTACCGGCAACTTTAGCTGTGTAACCAGAAATAAAGTGGTATGCTGCCTGCGCAGGTGTAAGTTTAGATATTGGCGGCAACACCCCAAAGGCATCTGCTGTAAGAAAAAAGATGTTCTTAACATTTTTACCTATAGAAGGCTCTTGTATGTTATCTATGTGATAGATAGGATAACTTACCCGTGTATTCTGGGTTATAGAAGTATTTGTAAAATCTACGGCTCCAGAATCATCTAAAACAACATTTTCTAGAATAGCCCCTTTTTTAATGGCTCCGTAAATTTCAGGTTCGTTTTCTTTAGAAAGATTTATAACCTTGGCATAACACCCACCCTCAAAATTAAATACAGTGTTCTCTGGTGTCCAGCCATGTTCATCATCACCAATTAATTTTCTGTTAGGATCGGTAGACAAAGTTGTTTTGCCCGTACCGGATAATCCAAAAAAGATTGCAGTATCACCATCTTCTCCTACATTGGCCGAACAGTGCATGGGCAATACGTTCTTAAAAGTGGGCAAAATAAAATTTAAAGCAGAGAAAATTCCTTTTTTAATCTCACCAGTATAGCCCGTACCTCCAATTAGCGCTATCTTTCTTGTAAAATTTAAAATAGCAAAATTGTGTTGCCTTGTACCATCTACAGAAGGTTCTGCCATAAAGCCCGGTGCATTTACCACCGTCCATTCTGGAGTAAACGTTTCTAGCTCTGCTACGGTAGGTCTTAAAAACATGTTGTAAGCAAACATGTTAGACCAAGGATATTCATTAATTACCCTAATACTTAATTGATGTTTAGGTTCGGCACAAGCAAACGCATCTCTTACAAATAATTCCTTAGTATTTAAATAAGCAATGACTTTGTCATATAATTTATCAAAAGCTGCTTCGGAAAAAGGAATATTAATATCCCCCCACCAAATCTTATCTTCTGTTATGGCGTCTTTGACAATAAATCGGTCTTTAGGCGACCTTCCTGTAAATTCGCCAGTGTTCACGGCAATGGCACCCAGATCAGATTCTTGCCCCATACCTTTCTCCAATGTAATCCTATGCAACTCCTCTGAAGACAATTGATAGTGAAAATTGGCATGCGAAATCCCATAGGTTTCAAGCGAAATCGTTTTCGTGTTTAAATCGGAATTATTCATAAAAAGTTAGTTTTTCAAGCTCAAAACTAAAGAATTATCAATTGTATTCCGACAAATAAGAGATGTATTTGTTTATTTCTTGGTTAAGACGGCAAAAAGTAGATAGGCCCAACCCAATATTAAGAACAAACCACCAACAGGGGTTATCAATGCTATTTTCTTAAAATCGAAAGGAGTTAATTTATTGGTAGCTAGGCCATAAATAGAAAACGAAAAGAATATAACACCTATAACAATTAAATAGAAAACAGTTCTTTTAGCACCATCGGCCACAAAATTAGTGCCTCCTAAAATCAAAAGAAATAAGGCATGGTACATCTGATATTTAACTCCGGTTTCAAAAGTTTCTAACGCCTCTGGAGCCAAAACCTTTTTAAGTCCGTGCGCTCCAAAGGCACCCAGTATTATTGCCAAAATCCCAAAAACCAATGCTGTTATCACAATTGTTTTATTCATAACTTTTATTTATTGTATTTTTATATTTATAACATTAAACTGAATTCTTTTTTAAAGATACGCTAAGCCTATGAACCATCAAATACTTGTTTTGGGTACTGGAAAATCAACTTCTTACTTATTAGATTACCTGTTAGATAAGGCCAAAGAAGAAGAACTACACATTACCATTGCAGACTTACACCCCGAAATATTACCAGAAAAGATTTTAAAACATAGGCATACTACAATTGTAACTTTAGATATAAAAGATACAGATAAGCGTACAAAATTAATACAGGAGAGCGAGCTCGTAATCTCTATGTTACCAGCATTTCTTCACATTTTAGTAGCCAAAGATTGTCTTGCTGCTGGCAAACATCTGGTTACAGCATCTTATATAAGTGATGCCTTGCAACAATTAGATGCCGAAGTAAAACAAAAAGGATTGGTATTTATGAACGAAATTGGTCTAGATCCCGGTATAGACCATATGAGTGCTATGGAAGTAATAGACCGAATTAGGGACAATGGTGGCAAAATGGTATTGTTCGAATCTTTTTGTGGCGGTCTGGTAGCACCAGAAAATGATACCAACTTGTGGAACTACAAGTTTACATGGAACCCAAGAAATGTTGTAATTGCTGGCCAAGGCGGTACGGCAAAATTTATTCAAGAAGGCACCTACAAATACATTCCTTACCATAAATTATTTAGACGAACAGAATTTTTAGATGTAGAAGGGTACGGCAAATTCGAAGCTTACGCCAATAGAGACTCTCTAAAATACAGAGAAGCATATGGCCTACAAGATGTTCTAACTTTATATCGTGGTACCATGCGGCGTGTTGGTTTTTCTAAAGCATGGCATATGTTTGTACAACTAGGCATGACAGACGATAGTTATCTATTAGAAAATTCTAAAGGAATGACCTTTAGGGAATTTACCAACTTGTTTCTTCCTTATTCCCCCACGGACAGTGTAGAACTTAAACTGCGTCATTACTTAAAAATTGACCAAGATGATATTATGTGGGAAAAACTTATGGAACTCAATTTGTTCGACGATAAAAAGACCATTCCACTCAAAAATGCGAGCCCCGCACAAGTATTGCAATATATTTTAGAGCAAAGCTGGACCTTACAAGATGGTGAAAAAGATATGATTGTAATGTACCACAAATTTGGTTACGAACTTAATGGTCAAAAATATCAAATAGACGCCAACATGGTGGTTAAGGGGGAAAATCAAACCTATACCGCAATGGCAAAGACAGTTGGGTTACCCGTGGCTATAGCCGCATTAAAAATAATTAAAGGAGAAATAAATACTCCCGGAGTCCAAATACCAATCACCAAAGAGGTTTATAAACCTATTCTTGAGGAGTTAAAAAATCATGGCATCGTATTTAAAGAACATAAAGTACCCTATTTGGGGTACAATCCAGACTCTGTAGCTAGCTAGTTATATTTTAAAACTTCTACCCTATATTTGAACATCAGATTATAATAAAAGTATGAGAAAAACCAATAATCTCTTAGAGCTAGATGGAATAGACAAAAAGATTTTACGGCATCTAATGGAAGATGCCCGTAAACCCATTTTAGAAATAGCTCGGAAAATTGGTATTTCTGGAGCTGCTATACACCAACGTTTGCGCAAACTAGAAAGCACAGGGGTAATTTCTGGTTCCAAATTTGTAATTAATCCAAGAGTTTTAGGGTATACTACAATGGCCTATATTGGCATCTATTTAGATCGCGCCATGAGCAATCCAAGAGCGGTGGGCGATTTGAAAAAAATACCTGAGGTTCTAGAATGCCATTATACTACCGGTAATTGGTCTATACTTATAAAAGTATTATGTATGGACAACGAACATCTAATGCAGGTGTTAAATAAAAAGATTCAAGCTATTGAGGGTGTTTCTAGAACTGAAACCTTCATCTCTCTAGACCAGCAAATAGATAGGCAGATATCTATTTAAAACTTAAATCCTCCAAACAAAAAAACCCACCTATTTAGGTGGGTTCTATTTTATTCTATTAGTACTATTAATCTCTGTTACTGGCACCTGCTACACGCATTGCAAAGTACAATAGCGTAGCTAATGCTGAAATGGCAGCTACAACATACGTTCTGGCAGCCCATTTTAATGCATCTTCAGAACCTTTATATTCCTGTGGGGTAACTATATTTTTGTTTTTTAACCAAGCTAAAGCTCTGTTACTGGCATCATATTCCACAGGTAAGGTAATAAAACTAAATAACGTTCCCATACCATAAAGCGCCACACCAACCCATGCAATAGTACCACCTATGGCTGTAGTACCCATTAACGCCAAACCTCCAAATATTACCCACATAGACAAATTAGAAGTAACGCTTAAAATAGGAACCAATTTAGAACGCATAGTTAACCAAGAGTATGCCGTTGCGTGCTGCACCGCGTGCCCTACCTCATGTGCTGCCACTGCCGCAGCAGCTGCATTACGCTGACTGTAGACCGCTTCACTCAAGTTTACGGTTTTATTGGTAGGATTATAATGATCGGTTAGCCTGCCGCTCGTGCTAATAACCTTAACATCCCTAATACCATGATCATCCAACATTTTTTGAGCAATTTCAGCACCACTCATCCCATTTTGCAAATGTACTTTTGAGTAGTGATTAAACTTGCTTTTTAATTTATTACTAACCAGCATACTGATAATTCCAAATACAGCAGCGATTAAAATATATCCTATATCAAAACCAAACATATTTCTAAATTTTAGAATTAAATATAGCTATAAAAAGCAAAAACCCCGCCAAAATAGACGGGGATTGAATTAGCTGACAAATTGTTCTTAAACAGTTATTGGAGCCCTCCAATTAAAGGCTTCTACAATTTCTTTATAGACCACCTCACCTTCTACTATATTTAATCCTTTTTCCAAAGCCTTGTCTGCCCTACAAGCAGACTGCCAACCCTTATTGGCCAATTTTAAAACGTATGGCAATGTTACATTAGTTAAAGCCACTGTACTGGTATAGGGTACAGCCCCCGGCATGTTGGCCACACAATAATGCACAACGTCATCTATAATATAGGTAGGATTCTCATGCGTGGTGGCCTTTGTAGTCTCTACGCAACCGCCTTGGTCTACGGCCACATCTACAATTACCGTACCTGGCCTCATTTCTTTAAGCATATCTTTTGTAATAAGGTTAGGTGCTTTTTTACCCTTTAACAACACACCGCCTACAATTAAATCATGCGTTTTAATATGTTTTCTAATATTAAATTCATTCGAAAATTCGGTTACCACATGGGGTGGCATTACATCATTTACATAACGTAACCTTTTCATATTCACATCCATTATGGTAACATGTGCTCCTAAACCTGCTGCCATTTTAGCAGCTTGTATACCAACAACACCTGCACCTAAAACCAATACCTTACCTGGCGTTACACCTGGAACTCCCCCTAATAACACACCTCTACCCTTGGCAGGTTTTTCCAAATATTTAGCCCCTTGCTGTATGGCCATACGCCCAGCTACTTCGCTCATAGGTGTTAATAGAGGCAAACTTCCTTCCTCATCTTCTACGGTTTCATAGGCTATACAAATAGATTTACTTGCAATCATAGCCTTAGTTAAACGTTCGCTAGATGCAAAATGAAAATAGGTAAATACTATTTGCCCTTTTTGTATTAACTCATATTCTTCAGCTATGGGTTCTTTAACCTTCACGATCATATCACTCATAGCATAAACCTGACCAATTGTATCTAAAATAGTAGCTCCAGCTTGTTGATAATCATGATTAAAGAAGCCACTGCCTTCTCCCGCTCCAGATTGTACATATACTTTGTGGTTGTTCTTAACCAATTCAAATACACCAGCGGGGGTCATCCCCACCCTGCTTTCATTGTTTTTAATTTCTTTTGGAACACCTACAATCATTTTGATAAAAATTTTGATTTCTACTTCAAAATTGAAAATAATTTACGCAACTAACAAAACAACCCTGTTATTTTTAGGGTTAAAAACGATAAAAAACATCTTTTATGATTTTTTACCCTATTTTTTTAGGGGGTATAGTATTTTATAAAATGTTTTATTGTACATTTACCCCAGATTTAATCGACTTTTTAAATTGAAAACAAAAACCCCCTCCAATTCCATGAAGGGGGTTTTACTTTTTTAGGGTTAAAACGTAACTATGCCTAACCCACTATATTAACTATTTTACCAGGAACAACTATTACCTTCTTTGGAGTTCTGCCTTGCAAATAATCCTGTGTTCTATCATGTTCCATAACTACCTTCTCTATTTCCTCTTTAGACATGTCTAAAGGCAATTCTAATTTAAAACGAAGCTTTCCATTGAAAGATATGGGGTACTCCTTACTACTTTCTACCAAGTACTTTTCTTCAAAAACAGGGAAAGCCGCTTCTGCAATAGAAGTCGTATTCCCTAAGACTTGCCATAACTCCTCTGCAATATGAGGGGCGTAAGGCGAAACTAGCACCGCTAAAGGTGATAATATTTCTTTACTCTGGCATTTTTGAGCAGTTAACTCATTAACGCAGATCATAAAAGTAGATACCGACGTATTGAAGCTAAAGTTCTCTATATCTTCTTCTACCTTCTTTATGGTTTTGTGCAAGGTTTTTAGGTTTTCTTTACTCGGAGCAACTTCTGCAACTTCGCCTTCCATAAAAGGTGTGTATAATTTCCATAATTTCTTAAGGAAACCGTGCACGCCCGTAATACCTGCGGTGTTCCATGGTTTGGATTGCTCTAAAGGTCCTAAGAACATCTCGTACAATCGTAAAGAATCTGCTCCGTATTCCTCGCAAATAGCGTCTGGATTCACTACGTTATATTTAGATTTGGACATCTTTTCTACTTCCCTACCTACTATGTAAGCCCCCTCTTCCAATATAAATTCAGCATCTTTAAATTCGGGTCTCCAAGATTTAAAGCCTTCCACATCTAACTCATCACTAGCATTAACTAAAGAAACATCTGCGTGGATAGGATTTACTTTTTTATCCCCTACCAAGTTCTTAGAATAGATGGTATTGCTTTCTTCGTCTTTATACACAAAAGCACTAGTCC
This sequence comes from Croceivirga radicis, assembly GCF_002072105.2. GTDB lineage: Bacteria > Bacteroidota > Bacteroidia > Flavobacteriales > Flavobacteriaceae > Croceivirga > Croceivirga radicis. The sequence goes on along the minus strand of NZ_MTBC01000001.1, from coordinate 633,732 downwards.
CGGTTATCATTCCTTGGTTAATTAGCTTCTTGGCAAACTCATCTACAGGCACAAAACCTCTATCAAACAAAAACTTTTGCCAAAATCTAGCATACAATAAATGACCCGTAGCATGCTCACTACCCCCAATATAAAGGTCTACCTCTTTCCAATAATCTACCGCCTCTTTGCCGTAAATAGTTTCCGTATTTCTTGGGTCCATATACCTGTTAAAGTATTGGCTACTCCCTGCCCAACCCGGCATGGTATTTAGTTCCAAAGCAAAAATAGTTTTGCCATCTATAGCATCATTGGCTACCACCCTTGCATTGGCAGTATCCCACGCCCAAGTAGTGGCATTGCCCAACGGTGGCTCCCCGGTTTCTGTTGGCAAATACTTTTCTACCTCTGGCAAAGCTATTGGCAAATATTCCTCAGCTATCATTTGAGGCAACCCATTAGCATCATAATACACTGGGAACGGCTCTCCCCAGTAGCGTTGACGACTAAATACAGCATCGCGCAAGCGGTAATTTATTTTACCTTTACCTTGCCCTATAGCCTCTAACTCTGCAATAGCTTTTTGGGTAGCTTCTTTGTAAGACAACCCATTTAAAAAATCTGAATTTGCAATTACCGTATTGGCTTTATCCGCAAACGCTTCTTCAGAAATATCTACACCATCAAAAATGTTTGGTATGGCAATGTTAAAATGCTTGGCAAAATCATAATCTCTCTGGTCACCACAAGGCACCGCCATAACAGCCCCTGTACCATAACTTGCTAAAACATAGTCGCCTATCCAAATAGGGATTGGTTCTTTGGTAAATGGATGTTCTGCATACGCCCCCGTAAAAGCTCCGGATATGGTTTTTACATCTGCCATACGGTCGCGTTCAGAGCGTTTAGCGGTTGCTTCTACATACGCTTCAATTTCTGCCTTTTGATCAGGGGTGGTAATTTCTGCCACCAAAGGGTGTTCTGGGGCCAAGGTCATAAAAGACACTCCAAAAATAGTATCTGGCCTAGTAGTAAATACTTCTATATTGGCTTCGTAATCCTTTACTTTAAAAGTTACGGATGCCCCTTCTGACCTACCTATCCAATTGGTTTGCGAGTCTTTTAACGGCTGCGGCCAATCTATCTTATCCAAACCATCTAATAATCGCTGTGCATAAGCGGTGATTCGCATCATCCACTGGGTCATCTTCTTACGCACTACTTCGTGTCCCCCGCGCTCAGAAACTCCATTTACTATTTCGTCATTGGCCAATACCGTGCCTAAGGCTGGGCACCAGTTCACTTCGGCATCTGCCAAATAGGTTAATCTATATTTTAAAAGGATACGTTCTTGGGCAGCCTTATCTAATGCCTTCCATTCTGCAGCAGTAAAGCTAGATACGTCTTCATCACAAACCGCATTAACGGTTTCATTGCCTTCCTTCTCAAAAACAGCAACCAGCTCAGAAATAGGTTTTGCTTTGTCCGCCCCAACATCATACCAAGAATTGAACAATTGAATAAATATCCACTGTGTCCATTTGTAATATTCAGGATTAGAAGTACGTACCTCTCGGCTCCAATCAAAAGAAAAACCAATACGGTCTAACTGCTCACGGTACCTATTAATATTTGTTTCCGTGGTAATTGCAGGGTGTTGCCCCGTTTGTATGGCATACTGTTCTGCAGGCAATCCAAAAGAATCATAACCCATAGGGTGCAAAACGTTAAATCCTTTGTGTCTTTTGTAACGCGCATAAATATCGCCAGCAATATAGCCTAGCGGATGCCCAACATGCAATCCGGCCCCAGAAGGGTAAGGAAACATAGAAAGGGTATAATATTTTGGTTTTTCAGAATTGTTCTGGGCTTTAAAGGTTTCGTTTTTGGCCCAGTATTCTTGCCATTTCTTCTCAATCTTCTGAAAATCGTAATTCATGGTTAAAGTCTTCTTTTCTGATGCGCAAAAATAGGGGTAATCCCTTTAAAACCGATTTACTTTTCTATTTTTACGTTATCAATTTGATACATGAGCGAATATATTGAAAGATATCAGCGGAGACGATTGGTCTCTTCTTACTTTTCTGTAGTGTTAAGTATAGCACTAGTACTTTTTCTTTTAGGGGTTTTGGGCCTTTTGGTATTGAACACCAAAAAAATGGCAGACCATTTTAAAGAACAGATTACTATTTCGGTCTTTTTAAAAGATAATGCCAAAACGGTAGAGATTGACCAACTGCAGAAGAGTTTGGCAATGGCAGAATACACCAAATCTGCTATTTATGTATCCAAAGAAGATGCCGCTGAACAGTACAGCGAGGATATTGGCGAAAATTTTCAAGACTTTTTAGGATATAATCCCCTTAAAAATTCAGTAGACGTAAATTTAAACGCTGCCTTTGTTACCCCAGAACAAGTAGCCCAAATTGCAACAGAATTAGAAGAACGTTCTTATGTGGATGAAGTAAGCTATGACAAGCCTTTGGTTACCCTTTTAACGGATAATGTTAAACGTTTGAGCCTTTGGATTTTGATAGCCAGTGCTATTTTTACAGTAATTGCCGTATTGCTTATCAATAGTTCTATTAGACTATCTATCTACGCCAAAAGATTTATTATTAAGACCATGCAAATGGTTGGGGCAACAAAAAAATTTATTAGGCAGCCATTTATTCTTACAAATTTAAAACTTGGCTTTATTGGGGCACTTATAGCCATAGGTGCTTTAGCCATAAGCCTGTTTTATGTTGACAAGAATTTTCCTGAACTTAATTTGTTTAATGATGTTCCAATGTTGGCAATCTTATTTTCTAGTGTATTGTTGATGGGTTTGCTAATTTCCTTTTTAAGCACCTATTTTGCCACACAACGTTTTTTAAATCTAAGGACAGACGATCTTTATTATTAAATTTGCCACATGGGTAAGAATAAAAACACACCACAAGAAGAGAAAAAGCAATTTATTTTTAAAAAGAAGAACTATACCTTTTTATTTATTGGATTGGCTTTTATTACCGTAGGCTTTATCTTAATGAGTGGTGGTGGCAGTGATGACCCCAATGTTTTTAATCCGGAAATCTACAATTTCCGTAGAATTAGATTGGCACCCACTCTAGTTCTTATTGGGTTGGGAATTCAGGTTTATGCCATATTGTTGAATCCAGACAAAAAGAAAGATTAATTTGGAAATAATAGACGCTATTATTCTTGGTATTATCCAAGGATTAACTGAATTTTTACCTGTTTCTTCTAGTGGTCATTTAGAACTTGGTAAAGCAATTTTGGGGGCACAGGCCATACCAGAAGAAAGTTTACTATTTACCGTGGTCTTACATTTTGCCACAGCTTTAAGTACCTTGGTCATATTTAGAAAAGATGTTCTTGAGATTTTAAAGGGCTTGTTTCAATTTAAGTGGAACGAACAGACGGAATTTAGCCTTAAGATTATTATTTCCATGATACCTGCAGCTTTTGTTGGTTTCTTTTTAGAAGATTATATGGAGGTCTTTTTTGATGGTGCCATATTAATTGTAGGAGTTATGCTCTTGGTAACTGCCATATTGTTATACTTGGCAGATATGTCTAAAACCACTAATAAAGACGTTTCTTACCGCAGTGCATTTGTAATAGGATTGGCGCAAATGGTAGCTATGCTACCCGGTATTTCTAGGAGTGGAGCCACCATTTCCACATCGGTTATTTTAGGTATAGATAAGACCAAATCTGCACGTTTCTCTTTTTTAATGGTAGTACCTTTAATACTAGGTAAAGTAGCCAAAGACTTTTTAAGTGGTGATATTGCTTTTGAAAGTTCTCAAATGGGAGCCATGGGAGCAGGATTTATAGCAGCTTTTGTAGCTGGTTTGGCAGCTTGTACTTGGATGATTAAACTGGTAAAACAAAGCAAGCTTACCTATTTTGCCATCTACTGTTTGGTTGTTGGTCTAATTGCTATTGGCTGGAGCATTTGGGGGTAAATTATGACTAACTGGACCAAAGAAGATTTTTTAAACGGACAGACCCTACTAATAGATAAGCCCCTAAATTGGAGTTCTTTTCAAGCGGTTAACGCACTTAAATGGGCCATAAGGAAAAAATTTGATCTCAATAAAAAATTTAAAATCGGCCATGCCGGCACTCTAGATCCATTAGCTACTGGACTCTTATTGATATGCACTGGAAAACATACCAAGACCATACCTTCTCTACAAGGACAAGAAAAAGAATACACTGGCATAATTACCCTTGGAGCTACCACACCTTCTTATGACTTGGAGACCGAAATTGACCAGACCTTTTCTACGGACCATATTACCGAAACTCTAATTAAAGCAAAAACAGCTAAGTTTTTGGGCGAAATAGACCAAAGACCGCCTATTTTTTCGGCCTTAAAAAAAGATGGAAAACGATTGTATGAGCATGCACGCAAAGGCGAAACCGTAGCTATACCAACAAGAAAAATTACCATTTCTGCCTTTGAAATAACCCAAATAGACCAATTAAACGTTCACTTTAGGGTTAGCTGCAGTAAAGGCACCTATATCCGTTCTTTAGCGCACGATTTTGGGCAAGCTTTACAAACAGGCGGACATTTAACAGCGTTAAGAAGAACCAAAATAGGTACTTTTAACGTAGATAATGCACAGACCCCGGAAGCCTTTAAACTACAATTGGGTGAAAAATAGCCCTAACAACCAACCCTATAACATAATATTTTAATCAATTTGGGGTTATAAATACACCATGGATCTAAATAGAAAGCAATTGTCTCTTTTAATTACCATTTTTACAATGGCTATTATTCTATTGCTTTTTTACAACATTAGATTGGGACAGCGGCAAGAAGAGGAATACGTGGTTGAGATGGCTGTTTTGGATGATGAAGAACTGGAAGAACTTTTAGAAGAAAAACCTGAATTAAAAGAGATAGCACAAGCAGAGTCTGTAAAGAGCCATAGGGCTTTTAATGAAACGGCCAAACCTAGCTATGGAAATCCAGAACCACTTAAAACTTTAGAAGAGTTAATGGAAGAGCGTGCTCTTACCAGCCAAACCAATGGAACAACAGATTCTGATGGTTTTGCAGAACGAGTAAAAGAATTAGCAAAAAAACGAGAAGAACAAAAACAGTTACTAGGCGAACGAGAGGCTGATAAAAAAACATTTACCAATAATTTAAAGGAAAAGAGAACTTCTATTTCTTACTCCTTAGTGGATCGTAACGCTTATCATTTACCTCCTCCAATATATACCTGCATTGAAGGTGGTAAAGTTGTGATTAATATAAATGTGGACAAAAACGGATACGTTACCGATGCCAATTTTAATGAAAAAAGCTCTACCACGAACAATTATTGCTTAATAGAAAATGCCATCGCATATGCGTTGCAAGCAGAATTTAGCACTGGCTCCGCAGATTCCCAAATTGGTACTATCACCTATTTATTCCAAAGTAAGTAACAAGTTTCTTAAATCCTTAAAAACATCCTCTCCTTTATCTTTATTGTAGAACACTTGTAGGTCTTGTTTAAATTCTGCTGTTAGCAAGCCGTAATTCTCTTTTTGGCTTTTTACCATTGCGGTAGGTTTAGTAGACCTAGGCCCCCATGTTCCCAGCACCTTATTGGTGGCTTTATCTAACATAATTAGCTTGGGTATAGATTTAGAACCATTGGTTAAAAACTGGTCCATTAGTTCTGGGTTTTCATCCCTAAAAACCAATTGTAGCTCCAAATTGTCCACAGCTTCTGCCACTTTTGAAATTACTGGAATGCTAGGAGCTGCGTCACCACACCAACTTTCTGTAATCACCAACCAAATCAGTTGTTTTTCAACTTTAGGTAAAGATTGTAGATACCCATCTGGAAATTTTAATGTTTTATCCCAACGTTTCATGCGCTTGTTGTTCAGTTGGGTATAATTGGCCAAAGCTTCCGTTTTTTCTAAACCTGAATTTGAATTGTTATCTACCAAGCCTTGTAGCATTTTCTTGTAGGTTGCGTAGTCTATTGCTTTATCAAGGCTTTTCGCTAATATAATTGCAATTTTATCTTGTAAGGTAGTCGTTTCCATAGTTTCCTTTTCTACAAAAGTACTGTCGGCGAAGCATTTAAAACCTAACAAATATCAGTTCACCAATAAGTATTTCAGCAACTTCCACTGAATTATAAATTTTCCGGGTTTATGGCTAAACTCTTAAACAGATTGGCTTTGGCTTTATAGAATTTGTTTCTAACAGATAGCCTTTTTAATTCTGCATCTATTAACTTGTTTTCTCTAGAATTTAATATAAAAAGAGAACTTTCTCCTACCCCAAACTTACGTTCTTCACCAGCTAAAAGCGTATTATAGTCCCTAACAATTTGATTTATGTACACATTTTGACGGTCAAAAGAATCCAATTCTCCATAAATAGCGAGCACTTTGTTCCTAATTTCAACTTGAGCATTATCACGCTCAAACTCAGCGTCTCTTAATTTGAATTTGGCCAAACGTAAATCGCCACGCTCTTTTCGTAAAAAAAGTGGAAAATTAAAGCTAACCCCCCCTTTGTAATTTTCTGGCACAAAACTGTTGATCTGATCGGGTTCTGTAGTTAAAAAATTATACTCTACGTCTAACTTAGGTAAGAGTTTATTGGTCTTTAGACGCTTATCTACCAATAGTTCTTTAATCTTAAATTCTAACGAGCGTAACTTAGGATGGTTATCTATGGTAAAACTATCTAACGGCAACCCATTTATTTCCAAGGTTTCATCTAATTCCAATGCTAATTCATTGTCTGGGGCAATCCCTTCTTTCAATTCAACAGGAATATCGTTTATCCACAAATAATTAGACAACTCTAAGCGCTTTTTCATTAAACTTACTTGCGCCTGTTCTAAACTTAATTGCCTGTTTTCCACCACAATTTTTGCTTCTACGGTATCTATCATAGCTTTATCCCCTACCAATGCAGCTTGCTTTACCCCCCTAAAGCGTATTTCCGCATTTTCTAAAAAATCTACATAAACCTGTGCTTCCCCGTATGCTTGCACCCAATCAAAATACGCTACTGCAGCGTTGTACAACACTTGGTTCACCAATAAGTCTTGTTCTGCCTTAGAACGTTCCCTAAAAAATTTAGCTTTGCGCAGGGTGGCCATCCGTTCATTGGCCCAAAAACCATCAAGAATAGACATTGACACCCCCGCACTGTAAAGACCATTATCTGGTACGGTTTCTGACGGGTTTATATAGGTTCCTTCGTATTGTTCATAACCACCCTTAAACTCAATTCCAAAATAAGTGGGGATTTTAAAAGTAGCGTTTAAACGCTCCCAATACTGGGTATCTTTAAACTCTTTACGGGTATAGTCTACCTCTACCTTTGGATCAAAGCCACCACGTGCTTTTAACAATTGGGCCTGCCCAATAGACAAGGTAAGCTGTGCCTGTTTGGCAATAGGGTGGTGTTTTTTTACATACCCTAAATACTCTTTAAACCCTAATACCAATGAATCTTGCTGCGCCCAGGATTGTAAAGACAAAATAACAGATAAGAAAAAGAGAAATTTTCTCATATTACTTTGTTTTTGCGGTTTCGGTTTGCTTTACGTTTTGGTAATAATTGGGAGGAAAGCCATTTAATTGCCTCCACAACTCAAACCAAATAGGCACATCTTGCAATAAGGCAATTGTATTGGCACCAGAACCTACACGAAGTTGTTCTGGCCAAGCCTCTGCCTCTGGATCTGGGGCCAACAAAACCCTATACTTACCGTTGTCACTTATAAAGTTTTCTATTGCAACAATTTTACCACCGTAGGTACCCACGGAAACATTTGGCCAGCCACTAAACACTATAGAAGGCCACCCATCAAACTGAATTCTTACCTCATCCCCAATTTGCAATAATGGCAAGTCTATTGGAGAAACATAGGTTTCTACGGCCATATCAAAACTTGCAGGCATTATACCCAACAACTTCTGACCTTCTTTAAAGGTTTCTCCTATACCACCTATTATGGCCTTGTTTATGTAACCACTCTGGGGCGCACGTATGTAATACAAATCGTTACGGATGCTATAGTTGGTAACCGCATTTTCCAATTTGGTTACTTGAGCCTCCGAATCAAACTGACTACTTTGCGCGGTATACAAATCGCTCTGTGCTTTAGAAATCTTATCTGTATACTCTGCCTGTACTCGATTTATCTCAACCTGCGCATTGATCACATCATTCTTACTGGCCAACAACTTATTTTCTTGCGAAACTAACTTAGCTTGCGTTTCTTGCAATTTTAACCGTTTTTGTTCTAACTCTGTTAAAGACTTTAAACCTTCTTCTTGTAATTGTTGGTTACGCTCAAATTGTCTTTCTGCAATGGCCAAGTTGGTTTTGGCGGCTTCCAAATCTATACTATCACTTACTACCTTAAGTTTAGATTGTTGCAACTTGTTCTTTGCTTGCTCTAGCTTTAAAACCCGTTCTTGCGCCAATGCTCCAATTTGTACGTTCAACGCTTTTACTTTGCCTTGATACGAGGTTACCGACATTTCTTTGGCCTTTAACTGTTTACCCGTACGCTCTACCAAATTAGGGTCAAAGTACTCGTTCTTTACTTCTGAAATATGCAGTATAGTATCTCCCTTCTCTACAAAATCTCCTTCTCTTACATACCATTTTTCTATTCTACCCGGTATTGGGGATTGAATGGTCTGCGGTCTTTGATCTGGTGTTAACGTAGTTAAATACCCTTTACCAGTAACGTTCTGTGTCCATGGCAAGAACAAGATGATGACCAAGAAAATTGAGAATACCAGTAGAAACCTATTAAAGTGCTTAAAATGCTCTTTATAAAAAACTTTTTGGGCAGATTTAAACCTTCCTAAATCTACCGTTTTATTTAATTTATTATGAGATATGTTAAGCATGGCCGTTGTTTATTTGGTTAACAATTGCACCATTTTCCATGGTAATGATTCTATTGCAGAATTTTTCCCATTTAAGGTTCTCACTCACAATTACCAAAGCCCATCCGTTAGATGAATCTGAAAGAAAACTCATGATTTCTTCAGCCTCTTTTAGTTCCATTTGCTCTAACGGGTCTTTAAGCACCAATAGCTTAGGTTTTTTAACAATACTACGGGCCAGCACTATTTTTTTAGCAACCGTAAATGGAATTTGCTGCCCTTCTGGATAAAGTATGGTCTTTAATCCTTTCTCTTGACTTTTTACAAATTGGGTAAGTTTGGTTTTTTCCAAAGCCCAATACACGTCGTCTGAGGTTATATCTGGGTCACCAAAAGTTAGGTTATCCCATATAGTACCTTCAAAAGGTGTTTCTTCGCTCAATGATTGCCCTAGATGAGAACGGTAGTAATTAAGGTTAATTCCTTTTAGTTTTACATCATTAATAAAGATGTTACCCTGGGTTGGCTCTAAGATTCCGGCTATCATTTTTAATAAGCTACTCTTACCACTACCAATTGGTCCGTGGATCAAAATAGAACAACTTGGTGATATTTTTAAGGAAACGTTATCCACGATATTCTTTTCTTTATCCGGCACGGCAAAAGAAACCTCGCTTAACTCCACATCAAAATTTTGGTTTTCTTTAAAGGGCATTTCACCATCTTGTGGCTCTAACTTTTTATCTACTACTTGCCCTATCTTTTCTAAAGAGGTAAGCAAATCATAAAAGTTTTCTAGACCCATTATGAGTTTCTCTACAGAACCAATTACCAGTAGAATAATAATTTCTGCAGCCACAAATTGGCCAATGTTCATTTCTTGGTTAAGTACCAACAAACCACCAATTAACAACAGACCGGCCGTTACCAATACTTTAAAACCAATCATCTGCATAAATTGTAGAATCAAAATTTTAAAATGGCTCTCCCTTGCCTCCAAATAATCTACAACCAAAGTATCGTTCTTATCTACCGCATGGCTTGTTTTACCAGATAGCTTAAAACTTACTATGCATCTGGCCACCTCTTGCAACCAATGGGCAACACGGTATTTATGCTTAGATTCTTGCAAACTAGTCTCTAAACCACGTTGTGCCGTAAACTTAAACACCACGTAAATAAGCAGTAAAAGAAGTATACCGTAGGCAATAAAAAAGGGATGGTAAAAAGAAAGCAACAACAACCCAAACATAATTTGGAGCAATGCCGCCGGAAAATCTATTAAAACCTTGGACAAGGATTTTTGTACCGTTAGGGTATCAAAAAAACGGTTGGCCAATTCGGGCGGGTAATAATTGTGCAGCTCGCTCATTTTTATTTTTGGAAATCGATATGCAAATTCAAATGAGCTTCTAGTAAAGATTTTTTGCTGAACATTTTCAATAATGCGTATCTGCATTAACTGCAACAACCCCACAAATGCCACACCAATGGTTACCAAAATAACCAACACAATCCAAGAGGTACTAACCTGCGCACCTTGTATTAAGTTGATGATTGCCTGTATTCCCAAAGGAAGCGATAGGTTTACCAAGCCTGCAAAAATAGCGTAGTAAAAAACTTGAAGAATGTCTCGCTTATCCAATTTTAGCAAACCTAATAGACGCTGCCAGGACGAGAGAATGTTTTTGGACATGTACTTACTTTTTTAAAGTGTTAAAAACAACTTGTTTAATAAAATTAGTTGTTGTTAATTCTTGGCTGCAGTTTGTTAAAGACGGTAAATGTTCTTTTAAAAAGTGCTGGTGCAGCGCGGTTTCCATTATGGTGCTAGCCAAACTTGCAGGAAACTCATACGCGGGCGCAATACTTTTTATCATTTCTTCCAAGCGATTTACCATTCGCTTATAAATAACAAAATAACCGTCTTTGTTTTCTTGCTTTACCTCTTTAGTTAAATAAGATTTAGACGATTCATTTATTACAATTCTATTTAATAGCACTTCATTGATATGACCAAAATTATGATCTTCAACCTTAGTCCTTGATATAATCTCTATGGCTTTCTCCAACTTTTCTTGTGCATTGGGCACACTATAGGTGGCAAATACCAATTGATATTCTAACCAACCCCAATACCAAGAAGTTAAGTAGACCAATAACTTGTGTTTATTTTCAAAATATCTGTAAATGGAACTCTCGTTACTTTTTATACGCTCCCCTAATTTTCTAAAGGTAAAAGCTTCAAAACCCATTTCGTCGATTAAAATAATACTATACTCAATGATTCTTCTTCCTAACTCAGAGGATTCTGGATCTTTTAAGTAAATATTATCATTTATGGCAATTTTAATGTTCTGCAATAATCTATCCATAGCACAAAAATGAAATCACAAATATAATAGCATTACTATTATATTCTAATAGCTTAACACATTTTAACAAAAGCATAGCTTTGAATTACGATTCTTTCTAAATATCTTTACTTTCAGTTCATAAATAATTAACAACAACAAAAATTTTAACAGCGATGAAAACAAAAATTTCATTTTTAGCCTTATTCGCATTTTTAGTAACTACTATTACAGTAGCACAAGAATCGTATACAGATGTAGTTTCGGTAGGTGATGTAATGATTATTGGTTCACCCTCTGGAAATTCCTATGAGCATGTAGAAATTCCTAGAAAGAATTTCATTATCAAAAAAGGGGGTATCGCCAATATTTCTAGCATTGCCCAAAACAAAGTAGAGGTAACCGACTTAAAGACTAAAAATGGTACAACCTTGGTAAGTCTTAAAAAAATGGACGGAAAGAAATTCTTCAATGCTTATAGAATACTTAAAGCCGACCTTAACGGAGCCATAAACAGTGGTGAACTTAAACTTTTAAAAGGCGGAAAGTCTGAAATGAGCAAGTAATTTTGGTTAGTTACGTAGTGGAAAGGCTCCTTATTGCAAACAATAAGAAGCCTTTTTTATTTTTATTTATACCTAACTTACCCCTAAAAACCAAGAATGGAAAAAACCAGATGTGATTGGTGTAAAAATGATGAATTGTACGTAGCTTATCATGACAAAGAATGGGGCAAACCAGTAAAAGACGATTCCATTTTTTTTGAATTTCTGATTCTAGAGACTTTCCAAGCGGGATTAAGCTGGATTACCATTTTAAGAAAGCGAGAAAATTTTAGGGCCGCTTTTGATGCTTTTGACTACAAAAAAATTGCCCGTTACAATACGGATAAAATAAACCAACTATTAACCAACCCCGGCATAATAAGGAATAAACTAAAAGTTAATGCCGCAAAAAGTAATGCTATTGCTTTTATGCTAGTACAAGAAGAATTTGGAAGTTTTAGCAATTATATTTGGTCTTTCTTGGACCACAAACCACTAAAAAATAATTTTGAAGATAACTCTCAGGTTCCTGCTACGACACCACTTTCTGACAAAATAAGCAAAGATTTAAAAAAGCGTGGGTTTAAATTTGTGGGCAGCACTGTGGTTTATGCTTTTATGCAAGCCACCGGGTTAGTTAACGATCATCTAACTAGTTGTTTTAGACATGAACAAGTGTAAGTATCTAATAATGCTGTTATTTGGCATAGTTTGCAGCACCCATGGGCAGCAAAAACAAGAATGGGAGCATCGTATACCTAAAGAAGCATTCCCCCCAACCGCTCTAGAACTTCTTAAGCCTTATTTAAAAAACGCCAAACGCATTCGGTTTTATCAAGAAAAAGATGGCCAAAAGGTTTCTTTTGAAAGTAAATTTAAATTGAAACGAATTTTTTACAGCGTAGAGTTTGATCAAAAGGGTGTTTTGGAAGATGTAGAGTTTATTATTGCTCCCTACGATATGACCAATGAAACGTGGGAAACTATTTCTAATTATCTAGAAACAAATTATGATCGGTACCGAATTAAAAAAATACAACAACAGTATATTTTAAACGGTACTGCCAAAACCACTTTAAAACAAGCGTTTCAAAATCTGATTTTGGATACCAACAACTTTGAAATCATCATTGCCTATAGAACACCAAAGGGTTTTAAAGAAATGGAATTATTGTTTAACACCTCGGGTAAATTACTTTCAAAAAGAGCGAGTGAGCCGCAGAAGTATGATCATGTCCGGTATTAGGTTTTTTCTTTTAATTGTTCTTTGCCTACTAGTAGATTTAGGGTACGGTCAAGACTTTACAGGTTATATACAACCCACCGTTGCACTAAACTACAAGGTTACCCCTTTTTATTCTCACAACTTTGCCATTAATAGTAGAAATTTTTGGTTTAAAGATGAAGAATCTACCCTTAAAGCCAAACAGCTAGATTTGGTACATTTTTCCAATTTAAAAATAATGGACAATCAAAGTGTTACTTTTGGTGTTCAATATCGTTTTAGGTCTTTTATAGATTCAGGGGAAAATGAACTTCGATTAACCCAACAATATAATTATACCCAAAAACCATTTATAGTACGTTTTGGCCAGCGGTTTAGAACGGAACAACGTATTACAAAATCCAATACCGTGCATCGTTTTAGATATCGATTTTCCGTAGATTTTCCATTAAATGGAGAACGCATTGATATTGGTGAAGGTTATTTAGTTGGCAATCTAGAGAGTTTACTAAGTATTGGCAAACACATAAATCCAGAATATGATCAACGAGCAACCCTACAATTGGGTTGGCTTCTAAGCAATTCCATTAAATTTCAGGTTGGCACAGAATATAGACTAGAAGATTTTACAGATGGTAAAGCGCACATACTTATATTCATTTCTACGCTAAATTTATCCCTTTAAATAGCTCATAAAGACCGTTCTGTCTATTTCTATTGCCCCCAAACTAGCCAGATGTTCCGTGTAAACCTGGCAATCTATAAGCTTATAATCCTTAGTTTCTAGTTCTTTGGCCAAATGTATAAATGCATACTTAGATGCGTTGGAGACCAAGCTAAACATACTTTCTCCACAAAAAACACGGCCCAAGTCAATACCATATAATCCGCCCACTAAGTCTTTGGCTTGCCAAACTTCATAAGATACGGCAAAACCCTTTTGGTGTAGGTCTAAATAGGCTGCTTTCATTTTTGGGGTTATCCAAGTGCCCTCTTGCCCTTTTCTTTCTAGTTGGGCACAATTGTCTATAACTTGCTCAAATGCCTTGTTCTTGGTTAATTCAAATGAGGAGTTCCGCAAAACCTTACGCATACTTTTAGACACTTTGATCTCTTTAGGAAACAAAACCATTCTTGGATCTGGAGACCACCAAAGAATCAATGCATCTTCATTAAACCATGGAAAAATTCCGCTCTTATAGGCCAACAGCAAACGTTCTGGAGACAAATCGCCACCTACTGCCAATAACCCCTCGTCATTGGCATGGTCTACAGGCGGAAACCACAATTGGTCGTCTAAATAATAAATAGGCTGCTGTTCTTCATTGGTTTGCATACCTTAAATTATATTTTTCAGCATTAATAATCCAATTTGTTTAAAAACAAAAAGCCACTACAATGTAGTGGCTTTTAAACATGTTCTTTTCTATTTAGAACGGAAGGTCGTCATGATCTTCATCACTTATATCATCTGCTGGTTCAAAAGCTTCCATTGGAGGTACTGGCGGCATGCCACCCTCTGGCTGCGCCTGTTCCAAGTTTTCTATGCGCCATCCCTGTATAGAATTAAAATACTTGGTTTCTCCTTGCGGATTTACCCATTCTCTACCTCTTAAATTTATGCTTACCTTAACCATTTGCCCAACCTTGTAACTGTTTAACAAATCGCATTTATCTTGCACAAACTCAACTAAAATATGTTGTGGATATTGTTCTTCTGTTGTAACTACCAATTCTCTTTTTCTAAAACCATTGTTTCCGTAGGTTTTAGTCTCGTCTATCATTTTTATTCTACCCTGAACTTCCATGAACTTGAATTTTAATGGCTTCAAAAATAGGTAAATTGTAAAGTATAATTAAAGTACGCCATGGTATGTTTTCAACAATTCCGTTTAATTAATTTATCTTAGAAAATATTTTAAACTCCAGTATGTATTTTTCTACCAGACAAAAAGCACCCAATATAATTTTGCTTACAGCAGCTTTTGTTTTGGTTAGTTTAATTCTTTGGAACACCAACAGTTTTTTTAAAAAGTTTAAAGAAGAAGAACGACTTAAAATGGAAATTTGGGCCACAGCCCAACTTGAACTCATACAATCTCCAGTAGACCAAGAATTGGGCAATCTAACCTTAAAAGTATTGGGCAACAACACCTCTACACCCATGATATTGGTTAATGAAGAAGGTTCTATAAAATCATTGAATATTCCACAAGAAAAGCAAACCGACACCACTTACCTACAAGAAAAAATACAAGAATTTAAAAACGAAAACCAACCCATAGAAATTATTCAGGGTGGGGAACTACTGGAAACACTGTACTATGGAAATTCTGAAGTACTGAACAAGCTAAAGTACTATCCGCTAGCCTTGTTATTGATTATTTTCCTATTTGGGGCCGTCATCTTCTTCTTTTTTAGAACAAATAAGGCATCTGAACAGAACAAGTTATGGGCGGGCATGGCCAAAGAAACAGCGCACCAAATTGGTACGCCATTAACCTCATTATTGGGCTGGAACGAACTTTTAAAGACCGAGGCTATTAATCCGGATATTACTATAGAAATAGAAAAAGACATAGACCGCCTACAAACCATAACCGAACGTTTTTCCAAAATTGGGTCCACACCAGAATTAAAACCGCAAGATATTGTAGCGGAGACCCAAAAAGCATATGACTACCTTAAAAAGAGGAGCTCTAAACTCATCGATTTTAGTTTTAAGACCGATTTAGATCATTTATTGGTACCTTTAAATGTGCCACTATACAACTGGAGTATAGAAAACCTGGTTAAAAATGGTATAGATGCCATGAAAGGCAAAGGCAGCATTGCCTTGCAAATAGAACTTAAAGGAAACTATGTTTCTATTTTAATTTCTGATACGGGCCATGGCATACCTAAAAGCGAACATACCAATATTTTTAATCCTGGTGTAACTACTAAAAAAAGAGGTTGGGGGCTAGGGCTATCTTTGGTAAAAAGAATAATAGAAGAGTACCATAAAGGTAAAATTAGGGTACTTACTTCTAATAAAGGCGGCACAGTAATGCAAATACTTTTGAAGATTATTTAATTATGGCCACGGAAAAAAACATTACCATTAAAGAAGCAGAACTGGTAAACAATTGTCCAGAGTGTTTTAACCAAGAATTAAAGCTTTCTTTTTATCAAAAACATACCTACAATGCTTTTTTTCATAGAACCACCCCAACGGTAACCCATGAGATTAAATGCAAGACTTGCTATAACATTATTTATCCGGTAAACTGGACGGAAGATATTGAGCGTGTTTTTGACTACTATAACAAATTGGTAGAACCAGACAAGCCAGCTATACGGCTAACCTCTTTGACATTGGTTTTAATTCTAGTCTTAGTGGTATTAGTTGCCGGGGGTATTTATTTATTGCTTGCCAAATAAGCTCTGGTAATTTTTTGTGATAAGGCTTCAAAAGCCTCTTTTTCTAAGGTTACTTTTGATTGAAAAGTAGCGTCTGCCATTTTATTCAAGGGTATTAAATGTACATGTACGTGTGGTACCTCTAGGCCTATAACAGACATCCCCACCCTTTTGCAAGGCACCACGGATTCAATTGCTAAAGCCACTTTCCTAGAAAAGGTCATTAAACGGTTATACAAGGCTTCATCCAAATCCCAAATTTTATCTACTTCTTTTTTGGGAATACAAAGGGTATGCCCCTCGGCATTTGGATTAATATCCAAAAAAGCGTAGAATTCTTCGGTTTCCGCAACCTTATAACTTGGTATTTCGCCATTTACTATTTTAGTGAATATACTTGCCATATCTAGAAAATAAAAAACCCGTCGTTTAGACGGGTTTAAATATACTATTCCAATTTTATTTAGGCTCGGGTGATTTCGAGAATTTCGAATTTTAACGTTCCATTTGGCACCTTAATCTCCGCCACATCCCCAACAGACTTACCAAGAAGTCCTTTTCCAATTGGAGAGGTAACAGATATTTTACCCGTCTTTAAATTAGCCTCGCTTTCTGCAACCAAGGTATATTTCATTTCCATACCGTTGGCTTGATTTTTTAACTTAACGGTAGACAATACCAAAACCTTAGAGGTATCTAGTTGACTTTCATCTATAATTCTAGCGTTGGACACGGTTTCCTCTAGCTTAGCTATCTTCATTTCTAAAAGTCCTTGTGCTTCTTTTGCCGCATCATACTCTGCATTTTCAGATAAATCTCCCTTATCTCTTGCTTCTGCAATAGCCTGTGATGCCTTTGGGCGTTCCACATCCCTTAAATGGTCTAATTCTTCCTTCAGTTTCTTTAAACCTTCTGGAGTATAATATGATATTTTAGACATAAATATTTTAATTAAAACAATACCACGCTGAAGAAAATCAATATTTTCCCAGCGTATATGTAGTTCCTATAATTGAAAAATCCTCTACCAGAACCAAAACAACTTTGGTTTTTTAGAGAGGATTAACGCAAATATACGGATTTTTTAACCACTTTTACGGCAAATTTGTGGGATGAAACGTTATTGTTGCCTGATTTTCTTGATTTTACTTCTAGCCTGTTCTAAAGATGCTACCAACAGAAATCCGTACTTATTAGAAACTAATTTTAGGTTTGAATTGAACTTGAACCTACCCCTTTATACCAATTTAAATACTATTGGCAACCCTGTTTATGTTGGCAACAATGGTGTTGGTATTAGAGGGGCGTATGTAATGAAGGTATCCCCAGATAGTTATTTGGCGTTTGAAGCCAGTTGTCCTAACCATACACCAAACGAGTGTTCTACCATGGTTGCTAATGGACAAAATGTTGTTTGCCCCTGCGATGACCTAGAGTATAGCCTCTTTAATGGTTTTTTAACCAATACCCCTGATGATGGGAATAGGTACTATGGCTTATTAAACTATAGAACCTCCCAAAGTGGAAGTTCTGTTTTTATTTTTAATTAGAGATTACCAAGAATTGCATCCATTACCCAACTGGTGCGCAAGGCTGTCTGGCCAGTTGACGGATGATCTTGAATTCCAAAAAGGTCGTTTTTCATATTCAAAACATGAAATTCTTGAACATGTTTGGGGTGGGGTATCTCCAAGCTTTCTTCTATTTTATTGGTACGTATAGTTATTGGGGCTTCGTCTAAAACGGCAAATCGTATTTCACCATCTGAACCGTAAATAACAACCTCATCTTGAGCGGTATTAAGTCCAAAATTCCAAACACCAGAACCCATAACCCCATTTTTATGCATCCAATTACCTACAATAGCGTCCTTTGAAGTATACAAGCCTTGCTGGTTGTTGGCTAAACCGTTGGCGGTAACTATTTCTCCCAACAAAAACGCAAATAAATCTAAACCATGACTAGCCAAGTCATCAAAATATCCTCCTGGTGCTACTCTAGCCTCTGTTCTCCAATTGGGAATCTTTGAAGTATCGGTTGGGCTAGGCGTTCTAGATTTGTGCCAAGTTATTTGTCTAATGGTACCAATTAAGCCGGCATCTAGCCATTCTTTAATTTTTAAAAATCTTGGTAAAGAACGGCGGTAATATGCAACATATAGCGGCAGCTGTTTTTCTTTAAAGGCTTGGTATATAGATAAGCTTTCCGCATAACTGGGAGCCATTGGTTTTTCTATGCAACAGGGTTTGCCCGCCTCTGCAACCATTAATGCATACTTTTTATGTGTATCTGGAGGCGTAGCAATGTAAACCGCATCTACCAAATTAGAATAGATCAATTCTGATGCATCTGTGGTGTAATTGGGTATTGCGTGCCTTGTGGCATAGTCTACCAGCTTGGCCTTGTCTCTACGCATTACCATACTTAGTTCAAAACCAGGTGTTATAGAATAGGGCGGACCACTTTTCACCTCGGTTACATTACCACAACCAATTATACCCCATCTTACCGGAGTATGTGTAAAAAAAGTAGTGCGCCCCATTTTTATAGCTTTTAGAAGGTACTAAGGTATAAAAAGAAACACCCGTTGCACGTAAAAACAATTGGGGGACTACACCAAATAGTATAACTGTTTCTTCTGCTCGGGGTGTTGGGGTGCAAAGTTAAAAATTAACCAATGCGCCCAACAAGAAATTTATACCTGCTTGCGGATAAAAGCCAGCTCCCTCTATAGTAGTAATTGTAGTATCACTACTCCACGTATCATCATACGTATAAAAATACCCGTTAGAAACTATGTGCTGATCAAATATGTTGTTCACTAAGCCAGACAAAACAATACTTTTTACAAAACCTTTGGTTGGTATGGCATATTGAATATTAAAGTCGGTTTGGGAATAGGCATCCAACTTACTTTTTGGTGCATCTATATTACCCATATATTGTTCCCCAACGTATTTAGATAAAACCGCTACCATAATCCTTTCATTAGGTGTAAAGGCCAATCTGTTACCGGCAACTACACCAGGAGAAAATGCAATTTTTGTATCTCCAAGATTTTCCAACACACCATCTCTCTGAAAACGAAAGTCTATGTTTCTATTGGTACTTAGTGCAATATTTGGTTGCAAAGACCATTTATTTCCCAGTGCAATATTGGCATCTACTTCTAATCCCAACCTATAACTATCCCCAACATTTGCTCTAATTGGCGCACCAACATCGTTTATTTCACCGGTTAAGACCAATTGATCTTTGTAACGCATGTAGTAGACGTTGGTGTTTAGTTGAAATGTATTGGAAACATATCGCCATCCCAACTCAAAATCGTTAAGCTTTTCTGGCTTTGGATTTCCATTTTCGTAATCGTTCCTGTTTGGCTCCCTGTTGGCTCTGGCGTAAGAAAGATAAAAATTATTGTTTCTATTTAAATCGAAAGTAATACCGGCTTTAGGGTTAAAAAAATGAAATGTATCATCTACCAAACCTGTTTCTTCTCCATTAGCCGTATACCCTACAGAACGGTATTGTAGATCACCAAACAAGCTCCAATTTTGGTTAAGCTTATAGTTTGCTTTGGTGTAGATGTTAAAATCTGTTTTTCTAGATTGATCAAAGTAATAGCGATCTCTTATCTGGCTATCCGTTGCATATCTGGCCCAAATTATTTCACCATAATGGTCGCCATCATAAGCGTTCCAACCTCCTCCAACAATAAAATCGATAGCATCATCTACGTAATTGGCAGAAAAAATGGCACCATAAAAATCATTGTTTAGCCATCTTCTTCTAATAAGGTCTGTTGTATTAACCTCTTCGCCTTTAACGGTTATGGGATCAAAACCATAAGTTGAAAAATCATCGTCTTCTCTAAATTGCTCAAAATAGCCCCGGCCGTGTGTAAAATGAAAAGCTAAATTGGTACTCCAATTTGAATTCCATGCTTCGTTCCAGTGCAATTGAAAATGATCTTGTTTGTAATTATCTTCCTCCTTGTCATAAAACTGGATGTTTCCCGCTTCATCAAAATAAACACCCGCAACATTAAAAGTTGGATTCTCCTTTAAATCAGGGTTTGCCCCCAAAGCTTCTACATACTCAGGTTCAAAACCGTACCAAGATTGGTAGGTTACCTCGTGCCCACCAAACAAAAGCGCTTTAATTAAAGTATTATCATCTTTATAGGCGCCTTGTAAAAAGTAAGATTCTAGTTTTGAAGATGCCCTGTCAATATATCCGTCTGATGTAATCTTAGATAAACGCCCAGAAATTTCAAAATGATCACTTAACAAGCCCGTACTAAACTTAATGTTATTACGTAAAGTATTAAAACTACCAACACTTGCTCCTACTTGAGCATAGGCTTCTTCTGAAATAGCATCTGTTAACAAGTTTAAACTGGCCCCAAATGCAGCAGCTCCGTTAGTAGAGGTACCTACCCCTCTTTGTAATTGTAAACTTTGGGTAGATGAAGCAAAGTCTGGCATGTTTACCCAAAAAGTACCTTGAGATTCTGAATCATTGTAAGGAATACCATTGATGGTTACGTTAACCCGGGTAGCATCGCTACCTCTAACACGTATACCTGTATAACCTACACCGGCACCAGCATCTGTTGTTGTTACCACAGACGGCAAATAATTCATAAGAACGGGAATATCTTGCCCTAAATTACGCGGTGCAATTTCTTCCTTATCCAAGTTAGAAAAAGTAACTGGTGATTCTTTTGTTACCCTTACCGCCTTGACCAGAACTTCGTCCAAAACCACTTCCTTACCTTGAAGGGTGTCTTGTTTTTGATTTTGGGCTTGTGCGGTGGTTACTTGTATCCCAGCAAAGGCTAAAATGGAAAAACTGGTCAAAACAGTAGTTTTGTTTAATTGTTTTGACAACGAACCTCCAACATTTTTCCGATTTAGAGATTTAAAAATTCTTGAATAGAGCGGTTTCATCCGTAAAAAATATTACGAATAAAAGGGGCTATTATTCTTGTTACACTTGATTTTTTGTTTCCAAAGGAAACATAGCAATTCCATGAAGCACCTGAGTGCCTTCCCTTAGCGGCATTACCCGCCCAGGTTCAATGGGTATAATCTCAGCCTCTAAAAAAAGAAGCACCCCTTAGAGATAAGCCGCAAATGTAAAACCGAAAAAAACAAAAAACAAAAAAGACTGCTTAAAGCAGTCTTTTTATGATCAATCTAACAAACCATTGATTTGGGGGATACATGGAAAAATTATCTCTGTTTGTCATTGACCGTAGATAACGCATGGTTAGTGTAATATAGCATCATCTTAAAAATTTTTATGTGTTGCTCAATTTAAAAGAAAGGGCCGTAAGTAAGACCTTACGGCCCTTCAACCAAATCAACCAACCAATGATCCGCCGGTCTTTCGACTAAGACGGAATATGAATTTCATTACTGTTAGATTTTATCACGATTTGCTTCTCTTTGGTGGTATCTTCATTAACCGCAAAGGCGGCAACTGAAACCGATACCAAAAAGGCTAATCCAAAAAATAGTGATCGTAATAAATCTTTCATTTCTTTTGCTTTCTATTATTAAGACACCACATTTTTAAATGGGTCACTTTTTCATCAAAAAAAAATAATTTTTTGCGTTAACAATTAACTTTTTATTGGTGCTAAAGGCGCCTTTACCTCAGTAAATTTGGGCTTTTACATCTATTTTGAAAAAGAAGAAAAATTTTATTTTTAAAATTGTATTTAGCTACTTGTTGTTAGCCGCACTAACGCTTTGGGCAGGTTGGTTTTTTTATCTAGAACTAGATAATATACTACCTAAAAAAGAAGAATTAAGCCCAAAGGAAAGCCAGCTATTGTTAATCAATAAGCTAACCAACTCTATTTACGAGGCAGAAAGTTTATCCAAACTGGCCTTACAAAACAACAATTCCTCGCAATTTGTAAAATACGCTGTTAAAGTTGATAGTATTCTTTTAGAAATCGGGGAGCTAAAAAACCAAATGGAAAACGCAAAGCGTACCACCATATTAGATAGCTTAAGTGGGTTGCTAAAACAAAAAGTTTTAAACAATAACCAGTTAAGGAAACTAGATAAAGAAAACATCGCAACACAATCAATAGATAGTCTTTTACAAAAAATAAAAACCGTAGAGGCTAATGTGGGTACAATTACACCAAGGGCACTTGTTCCCAATTTTGACCAATTGCCAAAGAAAACCCAACAATCTGTAATTGATTATGCAGAAATATTAAATAAAAACGCCAAGAGGGAGCAAACCGTAGAACAAGAACGAAGGTTGATTGACAGTGTACTTATAGCCACACAGAATTTACTACTACAAACAAAGATTAAGCAACAAAACCAAAATAGACAAATTGCATCTAAAGAGTTACAGATATTGAGAATGGATCTAGAAATTTCTCAAAAACTTACCAATTTAACCTCAACGTTAGAACAAGAAGTACTTTTACAAGCTACGCAGGCCAATGTAAATCAATCCCTTGCCCTTAAAAAAAGCACAAATAATATAAAATGGCTGGGGCTTATAGCTATTGTCATTATTTTATTATCTATCTACTTTATAAGTCGAGATTTTAGAAAAGTACAACGCTTAAGTTGGCAATTAGATCAAGCCAACACCTATACCAAGCAACTTTTACAAGCAAGGGAGCAGCTTATTAAAACAGTGAGCCATGATATGCGAAGCCCTTTAGGATTGATTAAAGGGTATGCAGAGTTACTACCGGAAGCCAACAACGCTACCGAAAGCCAAAAATACATTAATAACATACAATTGGCGGCCAGCCAAGTAAACCAACTGGCTAATGATTTGCTGGATTTTTCTAAACTTGAAGCAGGTAAGTTACAGCTAACCCCAACCCAATTTGTACCAGCACAACTCATAACATCTGCCGCCCAAAGTTTAAGGCCCACCAACAGCTCTATCGCATTAATAATTGACCTTGCCCCAGAATTAAACAATACTTTTAAGACCGATCCTTTTAGGTTTAGACAGGTATTGAACAACTTAATTTCAAATGCATTTAAATTTACGAAAGAAGGCCATGTAAAGGTATCTGGACGATTAGAAGATAATTTTATTGTGGTGAACATAGCCGATACGGGCACTGGCATACCAAACACCTTACAGAATACAATATTTAACGAGTTTACCCAAGCAGAAAGCACAGCAAAAAGTCAAGGTTACGGCCTTGGTTTAACTATAGCTAAAAAAATAACCGAGCTACTTAATGGTTCCATTAATTTTACCAGTGTAGAAAACATAGGAACCACATTTGTAGTTAAAATTCCTGTGGAAACTGTCAACACTCTTAACCTCCCAACAACTTTACCAACAACTAGAAAGGCAAAAGTTATAATTATAGACGATGACCCATATCTATTGGAATTGACCACCACCTTTTTTAAACAACTACAAATAGATTTTCTAGCATACAATGACTTTGAAAAGGTTCCTGATATAGCAAATATGGAATATGATTTAGTAATAACCGATATGCAAATGCCCAATTATACGGGATTTGAGGTTTTAGATAGATTCAAGAACACCTTTAAACACTATAAAGGGCAACCCATAATTGCTATGACAGGTGATATGGGGTTAACAAAAGGGGATTGCACCCAAGCGGGATTTACCGATTTGATACATAAACCTTTTTCAAAAGACATGCTAGTGCAAATGTTAAAAACCTATCTAGGTTATGAAACAGTTATAGAAAATACTAACCAAGAAACGGTACCGGAGTTTGAAACATTTAATCCGGAAAAGCTAGTTGGATTTTTAGACCCAAAAGAGGTTAACATTAAACTGAAAGAAAATCTACTTACTTTTTATGAAGAGACCTTAAAAAATAGTAGTATAATAAACAAAGCCTTACTAAAAAGGGATTCTGTTACCATTAGAGAGACAGCCCATAGAATGCTTCCTATGTTTAGGCTTTTAGAAATAAAAGATGTTATATCTTTTTTGGAAGAACTTGAGAGTAATGGCAACACCATTTACCAGAACGAACTTAACCATAAATTGCAACAAACACTAAACGAAATAAAAGACTATTTACAGGTCTAATTTGTAATAAGCCATTCTGTTGTAAAGTGTTTTACGAGTTATTTGCAGGAGTTTTGCTGCTTTAGACTTATTATATTTTGTTTGTACCAAGGCCTCTTCAATTCGCCTTTTTTCTAAGATTTCTTTATCTACCCAGTTTACCGCGGCGTTTTCTACACTAGATTCAACGTTTGAATTAGCCTTATTTTTCATGTGTTCCGGTATTAGAGCTACATCTATTTCTTTTTCTTGACATAATAATACCAAGCGCTTAATTAAATTTTGAAGTTCCCTAAAATTTCCTGGCCAAGGATACTTTTTCAGAATACTTAAAGCGTCATTAGTAAACCCCTTAACATCTTTATGTAATTCTGCATTGGCTTTGTTCAAAAAATAATCAATGAACAATGGCAAATCTAAATTTCGTTCTTTTAAGGAAGGTACGTTAATCGTAAATTCATTTAAACGATGAAAAAGATCCTCCCTAAATCTGCCATCGGCTACTGCTTGTTCCAGGTTCTCATTTGTTGCAGAGACCAAACGTATGTCTACCGGAGTTTCTTTGGTACTACCCACTTTTTTAATGCTGCGTTCCTGTAAAGCCCTTAATAACTGCACTTGATTTTCATACGATAAATTACCAACCTCATCCAAAAATAGGGTGCCACCAGAACTAGCCTCAAAACAACCCACCTTATCTTCTACCGCACCTGTAAAACTCCCTTTAACATGACCAAAAAATTCACTTGCCGCTAACTCCTTAGGTATGGCCCCACAGTCTACGGCAATAAAACTACTAGTACAGCGCTTGCTAAGGTCATGAATTGCTTTTGCCGTAACCTCCTTGCCCGTGCCACTAGCCCCATTTATAAAAACGGACATATTGGTTGGCGCCACAAGGGCTATATGATTGTTTAATTGAACTGCCGCATCACTTATACCCATAACTCTATTGGATAAATCCTGTTTCGGTTTAGTTTCTGTGGCGGGCCCTGTATTTGGCGCTACCGATTGTATTTTTTGTAACGTTTCTAATAATGCATTTGGCGAAAAGGGTTTGGCTATATAATCTGCCGCTCCTTTTTTCATAGCGGCCACCGCACTACTTACCTCTGCATAACCCGTCATTACTACAACTTGGGTTTTTAGACCTTTTACCCTAATCTTATCCAACAACTCTATGCCCGTACCATTTGGTAGTCTTAAATCGGTCAACAAAACATCTAAAATGTTTTCATCCATAATTTGTAACGCCTGTTGTACCCCAAAAGCATTGAAAACGGTATACTTTTGACGCTCTAAGTAGCCTTTTAGCATATTACAAAAAGCTACATCATCATCTACAACAAGAATTTTGGGCATAATCTGTTAGGGTTACCTAACAAAGATACGTTTGCATTCTATGCTTTAGTTTCTAAAGAAATCTTAAATTATATACAATAACAAAAAAGGACCACCCAATTAAGGGTGGCCCTTTCTATCTAGACTCAACTAGCGCAAACTTAAACTTATTACATGTCTAACCAATTCCCTTCTGCATCGGCATAAAGGGTTTCCATGCTACCGTCTGCTGCGGTTATTTCAAGCTTATACTCTTCTTTTTCGTTTACGTAAGCTTTATTTATGGTTGCCCCTGCAAAATCTGCTTCTAGAGCATCTGTAACTGCTGCTGGTAAATCTGCAACCGCAATTTCTTTAAAATCTTCTGCGATAACTTCGCTCATGATACCATCATGTAGTGTTGCTGTAGCTGCACTTACTGCTGATAAACTTCCAATTGCTAATGCTGTGGCAAATAATAACTTTTTCATGTTGTCTGTGTTTTAATGTTAAACTTTGTTCTAGGTATAGAGAAAAAATGATTCCAAAATCTAACCTCCAACCTAAAAAAACGCAACTATCTTATTTTCAGAATATTAAAAAATAAGCCATAAAATAAAGTTGTATAAACAGCTGTTTACCTTTACACATAATGTGTAATTTTTATACAATCTATACTACACATAATGGTATTTATAAAACAATAGGTAATTCCATTAAAAGCCCTATTACTATAGGAATACAAAGCAATTTGGATTAAATAAAAAGGGCAACTTTATAAGTTGCCCTTTTTATTAAAAAATTACCTTGGTTTATACCTGATGTGTAGGTTTTAGCAAATCGTTCACTGTTTTAACCGGATTAAAAGTTACCAAAGGTACCTCTACAAAAATAGTGTTCCAATAAGCCATGGCACCATTCCACAGTCCAGGTAACTCAAGTGCTTTTAATTCTTTCCCTTCTTTAGTTTTTCCTGTTATAAAACCTTGTTTAGAGTCTACAAAATCCAATAAATTGTATTTTTCTCCCTTATAATTTTTAACCCCACACACTAAATCAACTGGATTAAAATGTGTGCTGTTATTAAGAATGTCCATCTGAGCATTATCATCTGTATTTATCTGGGCAGATTCTATAATTTGTAATGACATGTTGCCATCCCCATCTTGAATAAAAAACGGACCTCCGCCCGGCTCACCTTCATTTTTAACCATACCACATACACGTATTGGCCTGTTTATTTTAGCTTTTAACACCGCAGTTTTCTCCAGATTCGTAAGCTGCTCAAAATTCGTATCAAAACGAACGTTTAATTTTTGTTGTAAAAAGTTGGCAATTTCGTCCAATAAAGCACTACTTATTTCTGTGGCTTCCAATTTAGCCGCAAAATCAAACGCTTTTTCTTGTACTTGTAGCAATACGCCTGCTAGCATTTTTTTACTATTGGCAACCGCTTCAAGGTTTTTGGCAATGACCACGTTGTCTATGTTTTTTATAAAAATAATGTCTGCGGTTACATCATTTAAATTTTCTATTAGTGCTCCGTGGCCACCCGGTCTAAACAAAATAGACCCATCTTGGTTTCTAAAAGGTGTGTTGTCCAAATTAACCGCTAAGGTGTCTGTTGCGGGTTTTTGATTCGAGTATCCTATATTGAATACTACCCCAGTTTTTTTGTTGATTTTAGGGCTTGCAGCAGCTTCTTCTTCTGCAAACATCTCTTGATGCTGTGGCGAAATGGTAAAATGCAAATTGGCCTTTTTACCAGAAGCAGCGTAAAGCGCAGCTTCTTTTAAATGTTCCTCAAATGGAGTGGCACTTCCATCTTCGTATTGGTGAAATGGCAATAATCCTTTTGGATAAAAACCATAGTTAAGCCCCTCATTAGATAACATGTAAGTTACAAATGCGTGTGCCATAGCGCCATCGGAATCTTTTTCGCCAATTTTGGCTATTATCTTCTCATAAAATGGAAAATTCTTGATGCCAGAAACAAATTTTTGCACCGCTTTGTCTCCTTTTTCTTCTATATAGGCCGCTAAGGTTTTTTGTTTTGGGTCATATGCTTCTATAAAATTAAACATAGCCTTGAACATCCTAGACGCAGCACCTGAAGCTGGTACAAATTTTAACAATTGTAGGCTTTCCTTTTTAGATTGAAACAAGGCAATTAAATCCTTTTCTTCTTCTGTTGAATATTTATTGATACCCTTATCAAGAACGGCTGCAGCAATCAAATTAACAAAAGGAATCCCGGCTTTAAACGTTTCTACCTGATTCAATACTTTTTCTTTGGATATGCCTTTTTGTCTTAATTGTTCTAGGTCTTGGTCTGTAAATTGAATCATGTTTTTTTTTAAATTTTCTATAGCGTTAATGGCTGATTTTAAACGATTTTCTCGTGTACCCTTTAAAGTAACAAAATTCCTATCATATTTAATTAGGGTATTACGGAAATAGGCAAACATTTTATCTCTTTGGTCAGGTTTGTCTCTTAAATCGTCTTTTTCCCAAGGAATATCTATGTAGGTAAGTAAATAAAGGTGGTACGTGTTTTTAAGGGCATAGGCCTCAAGAACAGGATCACAACTACCAATATAATAAGCCTCAGAATATACTTTGGTCTCTAACAAATCCGTATCACAGATTAAGATTTCTTTGGTTTGTTCGGCAATTTTATTTTCCAAGGCCATTTGGCCAATAGCTATAGGTATTAAGTCTTCTGGCTCGCAAGTTTTATGCGTTGTTTCCCACTTTGCTTGTAAATATTCCCTAGCATATTCTGGCACCCAATTGGTGTTGTAATGCTTCGCCAAATCTTTGGCCAAAGTTGTTTTTCCTGTAGATTCTGGTCCAAACAGAACTATCTTTAGGAGGTCTGTTGGTTGCTGCTCAAGCTTTTTTTCCATTGTCTATATCCTTGAATGGCCAAAATGGTAAAAATTAAATATTGTAGTGCAAACATACCCCATCCCCTGTAAGCATATAAAGGAACGGTTATAAAATCACCAATTATCCATAGGGTCCAATTCTCTATTTTTTTTGTTGCCATATACCACATGGCGGTAAAGAAAATACCAGAGGTGAAGATATCTACATAATTGGTCCATTCTAATTCTTTACCAAACCACCTATATACACCATAAGTAATAAACATGGTTATTAAAAAGAAGATAAAACCAATACCTTTTTCTCTAGTGTTGGTTCTAGAGATAACTACAACTTGCTGTTTTTCTTTAGTCCTAGACCAGTTCCACCAGCCATAAATACTCATTACGGAGTAGTAGAAATTCATCATCATATCGCCATACAAACTGTCTATAAAAAAAAGGTAAACCGTTATTGCGGTGGCAACTAAACCGGTAGGGTATACCAAAATATTTTCTCTTTTGGCGTAAATCACAGATGCAATTCCAAAAAAGAAAGCCGTTGCTTCTAAAATTATAAGAGAAAGCGACCTACCCTCATAGGCATAGAAGAAAAAATCAAAAATTTGGCTCATAATCGCTCAAATCTGACTTAACAATTTTCATCCAAAGTAAACCGTGTTCCATAAGTTCCATAGCTTCCTTAATTTCCACTGTTAACAAAGCCATTACCTTGTCATAATCCCCATAAATTTGGGTACTTAAGGGAGTTTCAATGGTTTTTAAACCAGAAGCCCTTAATTGTTTTATAAAATTGATGATAACGGGTTCAAAATCATCATGCAGTGGGGTTAGGGTTAGTTCTACAGAAATTTTCATCTATTGGGTTTAGGGCTATAAATCTACAGTTAAATGCTTCAACAACCAAGGTTGGCTTGGGCATAAACACAGGTAAAACCTTCAAATTCAAAAAAATCTATTTCGTAAACCGATTTTTTATCGCCATAAACTATTTGTGCAGTTGTTTTTCCAGTATCCATGGCAAAGTCTTGTACATCTATATGTTTTAAAAAACTAAGACCCGGTTGGGCGTAGATTTTGTAGAGCGATTCTTTGGCACCCCAGACAATGGTTAGTTTACGAATAATGGCTTCGGCATTGGCCAAGGTATGGTACTCTTCAATAGGCGTAAATTTATACGCTATTTTCATAATCTTATCGCGTTGCTTTTCTATGTCTATACCCACCTCATGTGCAGCACTTAATATTATTGCGGTAAAATTATAAGAGTGGGTTATGCTAATATGCTTTCCATCCTTTAAATGGGGTTTTCCATTTTCATCGTAATATAAATCACTATCTGCATACCCCTCTAAAGCCATTAAATGTCTAATACTTAGAAAGGCCCTTCGGTGGCTTTCAGATTTCATCCCATCCATGCGGTTTTGGCAATGTGGGGTTAGCAATACATCTTTGGCTAATACTGCTTCGGGTTCTTCTACCTTCCAAAGCAACACTTTAGTGGTAGGCGATACTGTTATGGTTTTATAAACGGGCACTTGTAAAAGATAAGTAATTTGTACCTTTGCGGCTAAAATTGCTATCAAAATAAATTAAAAATAGTATGAGCACAAAAACAATTGCTTACGTTCCTTTTAAGGTGAAGGATATTGCCCTTGCCGATTGGGGTAGAAAAGAGATAGAATTAGCAGAAGCAGAGATGCCCGGTTTAATGGCTTTAAGGGAAGAATATAAAGAAGAACAACCCTTGAAAGGCGCACGTATTGCTGGTTGTTTGCACATGACCATACAAACAGCTGTACTTATAGAAACTTTAGTAGCGCTTGGAGCAGATGTTACTTGGAGTTCTTGTAATATATTCTCTACCCAAGACCACGCCGCTGCTGCCATAGCCGCTGCAGGTATTCCGGTTTATGCCTGGAAGGGTATGAACGAAGAGGAGTTTGATTGGTGTATTGAACAAACCTTATTCTTTGGAGAGGATAGACAGCCCTTAAATATGATTTTAGATGATGGTGGTGATCTTACCAACATGGTCTTGGATAAATACCCAGAACTAGCTGCAGGTGTAAAGGGTTTATCAGAAGAAACCACTACAGGAGTACACCGTTTGTACGAGCGTGTAAAAAACGGAACTTTACCTATGCCCGCTATAAACGTAAACGATTCTGTTACCAAGTCTAAGTTTGATAATAAATACGGATGTAAAGAAAGTGCAGTGGATGCTATCCGTAGAGCAACAGATACCATGTTGGCCGGTAAACGCGTAACCGTTTGTGGTTATGGTGATGTAGGTAAAGGTACCGCTGCTTCTTTTCGTGGTGCAGGAGCTATTGTTACCGTAACAGAGATAGATCCTATTTGTGCACTACAAGCATGCATGGATGGTTATGAAGTAAAAAAATTAGAAACCGTTGTTGGTAATTCTGATATTGTTATTACCACTACAGGTAACAAGGACATTGTACGTGGGGAACATTTTGAGGCCATGAAAGACAAGGCTATTGTATGTAACATTGGCCACTTTGACAATGAAATAGACATGGCATGGTTAAATGAAAACTTTGGCAGTACCAAGGACGAAATTAAACCACAAGTAGATAAATACACCGTTAACGGTAAAGACATTATTGTTTTAGCAGAAGGTAGATTGGTAAACCTTGGATGTGCTACAGGACACCCAAGTTTTGTAATGAGTAATAGTTTTACTAACCAAACTTTAGCTCAAATAGAGCTTTGGAAAAATAGCGAAAACTACAATAATGAGGTTTATATGTTACCAAAACATTTAGATGAGAAAGTTGCAGAACTACACTTATCGAGATTGGGCGCAGAGTTAACTACTTTAAAAGAAGACCAAGCGGCCTACATTGGCGTAACGGTAGAAGGTCCTTTTAAGCCAGAATATTACAGGTATTAATTTTTACCTTTGTTAATCTTTTATAAACCCTTGCAAAAGCAGGGGTTTGTTTTTTAAGTGAACAATAGCTTGGTATGCATATTATTTTAACTGGAGCAACAGGAACTTTAGGCTCGCAACTATTATTTAGGTTGTTAGAAGAGCGGTTTAACGAACTTAATTGTATTTGGCTTTTGGTACGGAATAAAAAGTCTGTTAATGCCGCTGAAAGAATACAAAATATGCTTACTAGCGCTATGGCTCCCAAATTTGTAGCGCAGAATTTACAAGCAATTCAAGACAAATTAAGGATAATAGAAGCAAGTGAGGCATTACAGCCAGAATACTACCTAGACTTGAACCAACGTTATTACATGGTGCATTCTGCGGGCTTTGTTAATCTATCTGTTAACCCAAAAGACGAAACGCAGATTTTTGAAGAGAATCTTAGCTTTACCAAACAGCTATTCAATGCCTTTAAACCATACTTAAAAAAGTTTGTCTACATAAGTACTGCTTTTGCCGCTGGCAAACAAGATGGGGTTATTGGCAATGATTACCTGAATAATACTAATGCGGAATATAGAAATTACTACGAAGCCTCTAAACATGCCGCAGAAAAATATGTGGCACAACAATGTGGCGAAAGCGGCATTGAAATTCAAATTTTGAGACCTAGTGTTCTAGGTGGTAACGCTTTGGAGAAACCCCGTTTTTTTATCTCCAAATACATGGTGTTTTATTTGTTCGCTAAATTTTTTCAGCATAAAACAGAACAGGGTAGCGTACGTATACAAGCTGGTAATGATAGCAACTTAAATATTATACCAACAGATTATGCCGCCAAAGTAATTTGTAAGGTACTAGACCAACCTGTAGAACAACTCAATATAGTAAATCCTATAGGCACCCATATACTTACTGGAATATCAAAAATTCTAGAGGCGGTTAATTTTAAAAATTACCAACTTACACAAGAAATTGTAGATAGCGTTGGAGGTTTCGAAACTACTTTGGAAAAATTCTATTATGAAACCATTGGCGTTCACCTTACCCCGTATTTGACTGGAAAACCTCAAAAATGGGACACACAACTACTTGAATCTATTTTACCACTACCTAACTATAATCCAGAAGAATATTTAAAAGCGAATATAGAATACGCCATTGACCAAAAGTTTCGAAACCAACGGTGGTAAGCTATAGGTTATACAATTTCATGCACTTTTCGCATACAAGACCACAATAAAAACGAATTAACACACTGATTATATACTAGTTACACATTATAATTAGCTCTCTACACAATTTAAAAGTATTGGATTTCAATCTATAATTTACTTTGCCTAAAAATCCTCCGCTCATAGTTCCCCGCTAATAAAGCCGCCTATTAACTTTAAAAATTATAGTACTATGAGCAAACGTAGAGAAGGAGCTGCAAATGCAAGAAATTTAGCCTCAAGCACAGCTAAAAACAGAATTCACCCATACCATTACAGCAATGGGGACGAACATAAGTTTAGGAGAAAAAAGGTTAAAAGTAAGGACCCACACGAAAACAAAGCCTCTTATTTAATGAATTTTACCAAAGGGTTGCCGCACTGCGAAGACACGGGGCTAGTAGATAATCCAGACCATTTTCAATTGTTGATACGGGGAATTGATAGTGGGGACTTTAGAGATTTTAGAGATACGCCGCTGGGCCATGTAAAAAACAGTTTGGGAGAACATTACTGCAATCATGAATTCAAATGGAAATCGGACAAGGCGAATAATGGAAAAAACGGTAAAGCGGTATCCGTAAGAGCTTGGGAAAGTCAAAGTGCTGGTTTATCCTATGATTTAGAGGGCCCGGATGCACAAGCCGTAACCATGCCTCCCCATCCAGAATTGGGTTCAGCAGAATTGGATGCCGAAATGGCCGAAGTATATGCACAAGCACTTTTAAGAGACGTTCCTTTTAATGCCTTTACAGTTGGGGTAATGGGCATAGGCAGTGGTAAATCTAAGGAAGACATATCTACCAACACTACCTTAGATGCCTTAGATGCCCAAAAAAACCATGTAGAACAAATTAAGGAATATACAGATTGCCTTAATACATTAGCTTGGTTTGATCCTACCGTGAACCTTAAGCTAAACCAACAGCAAGCACAGCGTAGGAGAGATTTTTTACAGACCCCTGCAACTGCTTTTAGAGGTATAACTTGTGGTGACGATGTTGGCCCATATATTTCTCAATTTCTTTTGGCAGGAAATAAAGGATTACATGGTCAAAATTCGCCAGCTGCAGGCTTTATTCAATATGGTTCTATTGAAATAGATCAACGCGTTGCCATTGCAGAACCGGGAAAAGATTTCTTAACGGATTGGGATGAATGGCTCGATGCTCAAAATGGAGCTGATTTTAGAGGTTTTGAAGATTATCTAAGCAGTCCTCTAAAAAGATTTATACATACTCCAAGAGATTTAGCAACCTACGTACACCATGATGCTCTTTATGAAGCATATTTAAATGCCTGCTTAATGCTATTAGCAAAGGGTGTGCCATTTGACCCTGGTATTCCTTTTCAAGAAGCGGATAATAGAGACCACCAACAGGGTTTTGCTCATTTTGGAGGCCCACATATTTTATCTTTAGTAACAGAAGTTGCCACGAGAGCTTTAAAAGCGGTTCGCTTTCAAAAATATAACGTACATAGAAGGTGTAGACCAGAGGTTTTAGCAGCAAGGCTTCACAAATTGGACAATTTAAAACATACCGCACCTGAGCTAGAAAAAATGTTTAACAACATTGAATGTATATTAAATAAAGTTGAAGCTAAGAATGGTGCAAATAATTATCTTTTACCAATGGCTTTTTGTGAAGGCTCTCCCATGCATCCTGCATATGGTGCAGGTCATGCCACAGTTGCAGGGGCATGTGTCACCATTTTAAAGGCCTTCTTTGATCATAAACATCATTTAAGTATTGTACCCGAAGATTTAGAAGACTTACAACAAGAAACCAAGGACTTACTTAAAAAGTTAAAACCAGACGGAGATTATTGCGCTTCTAATCTAGCATATGTTTCTACTAAAAATGGACAAAAACTGGACATAGTTCCCGTTTTAGATAATGAATGTAACCTTACCCATCTAACGGTAGAAGGAGAACTTAACAAATTAGCTTCTAATATTGCAATAGGCAGAGATTGGGCAGGCGTGCACTACTTTACAGATTATTATGAATCTATTTTGATGGGCGAACAAATTGCCATTGGTATCCTTGAAGAACAAAAACTAACTTACACGGAAAATTTTTCTATGACACTTTGCAAATTTGATGGCACTACCATCAGAATATAAATTTTCTTTAAGCTCTTATTTTTATTTTAAAATAAAAGCCCCAAACTTGCACTGTTTGGGGCTTTTATCAGCGTTGAACAAACATCTATTTTAAAAGTCTGTCCAAATCATAAAAATAAAAGTCCTTAGCATCGTTCATTGCCACAAACAGACCACTTTTAAAAGTATTGTTCAAGGGTACGGTAACCACATCACAACCATCTGTCTCCGTGGTTGTTAAATTCACGGCTTTAACAAAAGTATTATCCGTTCTAGAGAATATATTAAATTCCCCTTGTTGTTGGTTAGAAACTATGATATATCCCTCTCCGTTAGGGTATGTCGCAATAGCAATACCTTCAATATCTTCTAGAAAACGTTCACCTCCAAAACAAGAAATTTCTTTGTTCCCCATAGTTGGCTCAGCATAGTATTTACGTATACACACGCCTTCGTCTGAAAAATAAACCAATCCATTTTCATCATCTACCGCAATGGCTTCTATTTCTTTTTGACCACTAAATGCCCCAAACTTACGTACCAACTCCATAGTTACCTCACCACCTGAGGAGACTAATTTATATTGATATAAATAATCAGTTTTTGGTCCCGATTTACGCCCTACAATAGCATAAACCGTACTATCTTTTGGCGATTTATAAATTGCAATACCCATTGGTAAATTATGCTCTACCCCGGTAGCATCTTCAAAGACCTTAAAACCACCATTATCCAAAGGTCGCATATCTGGAACGCTGAACAAGCGTACTTGCTGCCTTTCTCTTTCCGTGAACATGATAATATCTGTCTGGGTAGAATCTGTTAACTTAAAACCATATTCTAAGTCTACGTTATTAGGTCTTTTTATACCCGTTATTGATTTTTCTTTGATGATTTTGCCCGCTAAATCGAACGCATAAACCCCACCGTTTGTTTTCTTGTCCGTACCAAATACAATACTGTTGGCCGGGTTTTCTGGGTTAACCCAAATTGCAGGATCGTCTGTATCGTTAATTGTTTTTTCGGTAATAATATCTGGAGCAATAGCTGGTAATGAACTTTTTCTTTGGCAGCTCAATACGGTCATAATCATGACCATGCCCAATATGCTTTTTTTCATTTTTTTCTTTTAATTGTGATAAAACTGCCGCCCGTTTATGGCACGGCAGTTTTAAAAATATACACTACCTATGTGCTTCTTTTATTTCTTGAACAAATCATACTTAATACCAAAAGTGCATCTTAAGCTGTAGTATTCTGCTTGCATGGTACGGTTACTAACACCTTGATAATAGCGTAAGGGTTGATTTGTAATGTTATTTAAATCTGCATAAACCCTAAGATTTTGGTTTATAGCATAACTAGCGTTTAAATCTAGGAAAAACTGTTTGTCATAATACCTATCTTCAAAAGCATTACCGCCAATTTCATCTATATAGGCATCTGAAAAGTTTGCCGATAAACGTGCGCTAAATTTTTTATCTGAATAACCCAAAGAGCCATTGAACATGTTTGGTGCGGTATTTGGCAAATCCAAATCATCTCTTTCATCCCCGTCCTCATTTCTTATACCATCCGCGCTAGAAGTTAAATAGGTATAGTTTAAATAGATGCTCATATTTCTTAAAAAACCTGGCAAGAAATCCAATTGACGTTGTAAGGAAACTTCTGCCCCAAAAATGGACGCATCATCACCATTTAATGGTTGGTATACTTCATACCCCTCAGTTCCCGGTCCATAAATATCTGTAGTGGTTTCTGTTTGGTAGGTGTAGATAAAATCATTTATCTTCTTATAGAACAAACCGCCAGACAAAATACCTACACTTTGAAAGTAATGCTCTGCCATTAAATCAAAATTCATTGACTTAGTAGGATTTAAATCTGGGTTGCCTAAATATATTTCATCATCCTCGTTTACGTATTCTGCACGGGGTATTAAATCTACATAGTTTGGCCTTGCCAAGGTATTGGTCCATGCAAAACGTAATACAGTACTACGAGAAACGTCATATTTAAGATGGATACCCGGTAAAATGTTGGTGTACGTATTATTTTCTGCTACTGCCTCTATTTCTATAGCTTCTTCTATTCCGGCATCTTCATCTTCCTCAATATAATTTACACGATTACCCTTAGATTCTAACTTCGTATTTTCTAAACGCAAACCTGCCAGAATACTAAAATTGTCCGCTAATTTTTGATTAACCATGACATAGGCAGCAAATACATCTTCGTTAACATCAAAATTACCCGGTGCATATTCTTCAGGCTTATCTTCACCTTGTGTGGGATCTAAATTTAAATTCCCCAACCATTCTTCTGTTGCAAACATCCCAGCCGCGTATTGGCTACCAGCTAAGAAATCTGGGTCGGTAATATCTCTGGTTGGTACCACATCTAGGGTAGGAAAATCATCTTCAAAATCGTATTCAAAATAGTTATTATCTCTATTTTTTGATTTAAATCTTCCTCTAGCCCCAAATTTTACATTACCATCACCCTTACCAAAGAAATCTGCCGGTAGTTCAAAATTCACAAAGAAGTTAACATCCTCTTCTTCCGTATATTGATTTTCGTTGCTAATTTCTCCATAGTCAAAATTAGCAGGGGCAGTATCAGCAGCATCTATAGGCGTAAATACTGGAAACTCAGAATCTGTACCATTGCTAATAATATACTCAGATTCAAATTCTGCATAACGCTCGTCTAAACGCTCTTCTGAAGCTTTGGCGTAAGAAGCCATCCAATCCACTTTTAAACTTCCAAATAAATGATCGCCACCCAAGCTGTAATTTTGCATACGCTGGTCTTCCAATCTTCTGTTTTTATTTCGGCTATTGTTTACACCACCTTTAGATTGCCTTTTTACCTCAACCGGAAAACGTGTAGGATAACCATTAGTAATAGTAAAGTCATCTGAACCAATATCTTCGCCATCCAAAATCTCGTGTTCTAAACGAAAACGGTTCTCTCTATCATCTCGCCAATTATACATAGACTTTAAATAGATGTTATTGTTCGCATTTATTTGATAATCCAAATTTGCGGCAAAACTTCTACGTACACGTTGCACCAAATAAGTTCTATTTTCAAAAACATTAGGATAAGGATCTACCGCTACTTCTTCTAGAATATCTTCTCCTTCTACATCTTGTACGCCGGTGTTGTACTCAAATTCATCTGTCCACTCTGCCTCTATATTATCAGAACCAAAATCATTGTCATTGATAGTAGCAGAAACCATCCAACCAAACTTACCATCTTGGCTACGATCACCCACCAAAACAGAACCATTCCATATGGGTTTGTCCGTAATAAAGTTTACACCAGAACCAGCCGTTGCAGACAACCTAAAACCTTGAGGAGCTGTTCTAGTAATCAAGTTAACAGAACCACCCATGGCATCTGCATCCATATCTGGTGTAACGGCCTTGTTTACCTCTATAGTCTGTATCATGTCTGAAGGAATCAAATCCATCTGTACGTTACGGTTATCACCCTCAGCAGAAGGTATACGGCTACCATTTAAAGTAACTGAGTTTAATTGTGGTGATAAACCACGTACAATAATATTTCTTGCCTCCCCTTGGTCTACCTGCATGGTTATACCAGGAATACGTTTAACGGCATCTCCAATATTGGCATCTGGAAACTTACCAATTTGGTCTGTAGAAACCACATTGGTAATATTTAAATTGTTCTTTTGGGCATTTAGTGCTTTGGCAGTTCCGCCTAGCCCATATGCCGTTACCTGCACCTCATCTAATTCCATGTTTTTAGGATTTAGCGAGAGATTTATTATAGTTGTTTCTTCTGCCGTAACTACCACTTCCTTAGAAGCGTCATTATATCCCAAAAAGGAAACTTTTAAGGTATAAGTAGCAGGTGTAACGTTTACCAGGGTAAATTTTCCATCAAAGTCAGAAATTGCACCTTTTTGGGTGCCTTCTAAAAATACGGAAGCCCCTGGTACATAGATTCCGTTTTCATCTGTAATTACCCCTTTGATATTACCCGTTTGGGCCATACCCCAGGCAACAAAAAAGAGCATTACAAGCGTTACATAATAGTTTTTTAATAGTGTGGTCATTCTAGTTTACTTAAAGTATTTGATTTCTAGCAAAACTAGATAGATAAAGGGCTAAGCATGTTAATTGAAAAATAACAATATGTAAATCACTGCCCAGAATACCGTAAACAACAAGGCAACAATTACTATTTTTTAACATTAGCCTTACAAACCAAAAACATAACGGTCCTAGTACTGCAACAAATGATGGATTAAATCTTGTTCTGGTGCAATAGGCAGTTTTTTTCTTAACCGATATCTGGCTACACGTATACTATCTGGGGTAACTCTTAAAATAGTAGCTATTTCTTTTGAAGATAGGTTTAAGCGTACCAACATAGCCAACCGTAATTCTGAAGCACTTAGTTTAGAAGCTGCTTTTTTAATTAATTCTGAAGTAAAACCAGGATGGATATCATTAAAATAAATCTGAAATTGGTTCCATTCCTCTTCTTGTTTTAGATTAAAATCAATTTCACTTACCAGTTCTTTTAGTTTAGCCGAAGCGTTGATGTTTTTACGCTCCGAAATATGGCTCAATTTGGTAGAAACAGTGGCTAAAATTTTATTTTTTTGAGAAAGGTGCAAGCTATATCTAGACAATGCCATGGCCTTAAGTTTAATTTCTTTTTGCATGTTTTCTTCTTCCGCAATTTTCTTATCCAATTCTGCCTTTAACATGCGTTGCTTGTATTGAACTAATTTCGCATTTTGCCTACGTTTCTTATTCCAATAAAAAACAA
This sequence comes from Croceivirga radicis, assembly GCF_002072105.2. Taxonomy (GTDB): domain Bacteria; phylum Bacteroidota; class Bacteroidia; order Flavobacteriales; family Flavobacteriaceae; genus Croceivirga; species Croceivirga radicis. Next base: position 594,025 of record NZ_MTBC01000001.1, on the reverse strand, counting down.
AACCAACAGCCAAAAGAACTATAGCAATTAAAAGCACCAAAAAAACTGCTTGTTTAGCTCGTACTAGTTTATTCTCTTGTTTTAAACTAGAAATCTCTGCTTCTTTTTTATTGGCCTCATGCAAGGATTGTAAGGCATTTATTTGTTCGGTATTTTGGGCATAAAATATTTTGGCGTTCAAAGAATCGGATGCATTTAAATGTTGGTAGGCCAACTTATAATTACCCAATTCCTTATACGCTATAGCCAAATCTTTGTGAGCGCTTTCTATTTGGTGTTTATCATTTACACGTTTAGCAAGTTGCAAAGCTTTAATGGTAAACGGCAACGCCTCTTGGATTGCACCACTTTTTCTATAAGCGTCTGCAAGATTATTTAAAATATTTGCTTCTAAAGCCAAATTATTTTTAGGCATGGAGATTAATGCCATGTTAAAATAGTTTTTAGCTTCTTTAAACAAGTTCATGTCTTCATAAACGCTACCAATACTTTCCAATGCCTTTGCTGTTGCAAGCTTGTTATTGTAGGTTTTAGCAAGTTCTAATGCGGCCATTTGCTCTTTTAAAGCCAAAGGCAATTGGCCCAATTTTTCATGGCAAGTACCAATAAGTATTCTAACGTTGACTTCATCTTCGGTACCTTCTACACTTTTTAAGGTCTGATTCAAAGAATTTAATGCAAAATTGTAGTTGCGTAAAGCCAAGTGCGCTTCTCCAATTTTAAACCGTAATAAGGTAGTAGTTGTATTTTTATTGACCTGTGCCAAGCTATATTGCAAAGCCTTTTGATAATTGAGAATAGCCTCGTTATAAACCCCAGCCTTATATAAATAGTCTCCTAATTGAAGATAATAGGAATGAGAAGTTTTTTCTTCTTTGGATTCAAAGTCAGGAAATTGAAGTTCACTTCTAGGCGCTACATGCTCTTGGCCAACCACGGCTTGCACCATTACAAGAATTAAAAAAAAAGTGATAGTGAATGATTTCACTTTAAAGCAGTTTGAAAATGAATACAAACTGGTGAAACTATACTTTTGAAATAAAGCTAAGGTTAGCTTAAAGTTAGGTATAAATTAAAAAAGCCCTTTACGAATTACTTCGTAAGGGCTCTATATACTGTAAGTTGAGTATTAATTAAGCTTCAAAAGGCTCAATAGAAACAAAAGATTTACCTCCTGCTTTTTTCTCAAACTTTACTAAACCATCTACTTTTGCGTGCAATGTGTGATCTTTACCAAGATATACATTATCACCAGCATTGTGTTTTGTTCCACGTTGGCGAACAATGATGTTACCAGCTACTGCAGCTTGGCCACCAAAAATCTTTACGCCTAATCGTTTCGATTCTGATTCTCTACCGTTCTTAGAACTACCTACACCTTTTTTGTGTGCCATGTTTTCTAGGTTTTGTCTTTACTATTATTTGTAGCAGTAAGCTTAAGCTTTACCACCGTCTAATTCATCTTGCCATTTCTTAAGCTCGTCCCACTTACCTTCGGCAGCAAGTTCTGCTTGTTTTGGCCAAGTATCTGTAACGTGGTTACCACGTACATCTGCAATGATTTCTGCAATCTTAGCTGCATCTGTCTTTGCTAATTCAGCAAAAGTAGTAATACCAGCCTCGTTCAATGTCTGAGCGATTTTTGGTCCAATACCTTCAACTTTTTTCAAATCGTCTCCTTTAGAAGCTTTTGCTTTTGCTGGAGCAGCTTTTGGCGCTTCTTCTTTTTTAGGAGCAGCTTCCTTCTTTTTAGCAGGGGCAGCTTTCTTAGCACCACTAGTTAAAATGTTCTCAACAACAATCTCTGTAAGATATTGTCTGTGGCCATTTTTCTTGCGGTACCCTTTTCTTCTTTTCTTTTTAAAGACAATTACTTTATCGCCTTTTAGATGTTTTACAACTTTAGCTTCTACAGCTGCACCATCTATGACTGGGGCGCCAACAGTAACCGTACCCGCGTCATCTAACAAAAGAACACGGTCAAAAGTAACCTTTTCACCTTCTTCTGTTTGTAAACGGTGTACGTACACTTTTTGGTCTTTCGCAACTTTAAATTGCTGCCCTGCCATCTCTACGATTGCGTACATAATCAAATATTTTATAAATAGATTAATTGGCTATTTTCTTAAATAGCGGGTGCAAATATACTGCTAATTCCTTAATCTACAACCCCTGCGATAGATTTTTAATCAATTATTTACGGTTGTTGTTCGTGGTTTTGTACAACTGCATAAAAGCTAAGGTTAAAACTACAGTAGTTGCCATACCCATTATGGCCACCGTAAAAAACACGATTGCCTTAAAATTACCATAATCCTTGGCCCAAACATCTGAAAGCTTTTCTAGAAAAACCGTATTAAGTTCGGTTGCATAAAATGCAAAAAACACAGTAAACAAAAGGGTGGCTACAAAACCCGTGATCAATCCAGATTTAAAACCATCTCCATAGCTAAAGTTATTGCCTTCTCTAATTTTAGTGTATTTGATGGTCTCATGTATTCCAAAACCAGTAATTACACCATTAAATAGACTGTAAAATATGTTCGTGTGCTTGCCCATTAAAGACAATATTAAAAAATAGGCGATTAAAACTGCAGCTGTAACCAACCCAAATCTTATAGGTAACGTTCTAATGCTCATATGTTTAGTTTTCTTCTTAAGATACAGAATAAAATAATGCAACTCAAGCTTTTAAAAATTCTAATAGCTAAACAATCTATAAGTTGTAACAAATAGCATGTATATTAGACAAACCTTTTGGTTAATCAATTAAACTATAGAAAATGAAGAAATTCTCACTAACGGCTTTGGCATCTATAGCCATGGCTTTAAGTGTGCAAGCTCAAGAAGTTACGTTTGAAGAGTATGATCTAGACAACGGACTACACGTAATCTTGCACCAAGACAACAGTGCCCCTGTGGTAACAACATCTGTAATGTACCATGTAGGTGGTAAAGACCGCACAGAGGGCAGAACCGGATTTGCCCATTTTTTTGAACATTTATTGTTTGAAGGTACCAAGAATATAGAAAGAGGTAAGTGGTTTCAAATTGTATCTTCTAACGGAGGAAAGAACAATGCAAATACCTCTCAAGATAGAACTTACTATTACGAGGTTTTCCCTTCAAACAATTTAGAGTTAGGGCTATGGTTAGAATCGGAGCGCATGCTACACCCAGTTATAGACCAAACCGGTATAGATACCCAAAAAGAAGTTGTTAAGGAAGAAAAGCGCCTGCGCTATGACAATTCACCTTATGGTTCCTTTTTGATGGTTTTGGGAAAGAATTTGTTTGAAAAGCACCCATACAAAGACCCTAATATTGGCTATATGGAAGATTTGGATGCAGGAACTTTAGAAGACGTAGTTGCTTATAATGAAAAATACTACGTGCCAAATAACGCGGTTCTTGTAGTTGCTGGCGACATTGAAATAAACGAGACCAAAAAAATGATTAAAGATTATTTTGGTCCTATTCCAAAAGGGGCAGCTGTTGTACGTAATTACCCTCTAGAGGACCCAATTACAGAACAAAAGGTTGCTACGGCATACGACGCCAACATCCAGATACCTGCTACGGGTACCGCTTACCGCATACCTGGTTTTAAAGAAAGAGATGCCTATGTATTGGATATGATTTCTACTTATCTAAGTGATGGTAAAAGTTCTAAACTATACAAGAAACTAGTAGACGAAGAAAAAAAAGCCCTACAAGTTGGCGCTTTTAACATTCCGCAAGAAGACTATGGCATGTATTTGGTTTTTGCGTTACCGGTTGGCGAAACATCCTTAGAAAGCCTACAATCTGGAATTGAAGAAGAAGTGGCCAAAGTAAGAAACGAATTAATTTCAGAGAACGATTATCAGAAGCTTCAAAACAAGTTTGAAAACAACTTTGTGAATTCCAACTCTAGCGTAGAAGGTATAGCAAGTTCGCTTGCTACCAATTATTTACTATATGGAGATACCAGTCTTATCAATAAAGAGATAGACATTTATCGCTCTATAACCAGAGAGGAAATTAAAGAAGTGGCCAACAAGTATTTAAAGCCAAATCAAAGTGTACTCATTAACTATTTACCTGGAGAAAAAACAGAATTCTAAGAAAAAGACATGAAAAATATTATAACACTATTGGCCTTGGTTTTCTTTACGGCTACCATGACCGCCCAAATAGACAGGAGCAAACAACCCCAAGCAGGACCCGCTCCCAAGATTAACCTATCAGAACCCAATACCTTTCAATTAAAGAACGGTTTAAAGGTAATGGTGGTAGAAAACCATAAATTACCCCGTGTTCGCATTCAATTAGACATTGACAATCCTCCTATAGCTGAAGGTAATAAAGCAGGCGTATCTAGCCTACTGTCTAGCCTTTTGGGCAATGGCACCAAGAATATTTCTAAAGACGCCTATAACGAAGAAGTAGACTTTATGGGAGCTCGTATCTCATTTGGGTCCCAAAGTGCCTTTGCCAGTTCTTTGTCTAAGTATTTTCCAAGAATCATAGAGCTAATGGCAGATGCAGCCATTAATCCTAATTTTACACAAGAAGAGTTTGACAAGGAAAAGGCCAAAATAATTACAGGGTTAAAATCTGCTGAAAAAGACGCCTCTACCATTGCTGCCAATGTACAGGCCGCACTAGCTTATGGAAAAGGACATCCATATGGTGAAATGACTACAGAGGAAACCGTGAACAACGTTACCCTTGCAGATGTTGAAGAATTTTACCGCTCCTATTTTGTACCAGCCAATGCATATTTGATTGTGGTTGGAGATATAGAATTTAAAGAGGCCAAAAAATTGATTACGGAAGCCTTTACACCTTGGACAAAAGCCGTGCCACCATCTTTTAGTTATTCTGAACCCAAAGACGTTCAGTATACGCAAATAAACTTTGTAGATGTACCCAATGCCGTACAATCTCAAGTAGTTGTAGAGAATTTGGTAGACTTAAAGAAGAAAGATGAAGACTATCTGGCCGCATTAATTGCCAACCAAATTCTTGGTGGAGGCGGAGAAGGCAGATTATTCTTGAACTTACGTGAAGACAAAGGATACACGTATGGGTCTTATTCTTCTTTAGGCAGCAATAAAAACTCTAAATCTAGATTTATTGCAGAAGCACAAGTTAGAAATCAAGTAACAGATAGCTCTGTAGTAGAAATACTTAAAGAAATAGAACGTATACGAAAAGAACCTATTACAAAAGAAGAGCTAGATAATACCAAGGCCAAATATGCGGGTAGGTTTGTAATGGCGCTAGAAAATCCAGAAACCGTTGCAGCTTATGCTCTTAACGTAGAAAAAGAAGGCTTACCAAAAGATTTTTATGAAACTTACTTGGAACGCATAAACGCCATAACAATAGAAGAAGTGCAAGCCGCAGCAAATAAATATTTCTCCATAGATAATGCCCGTATAGTTGTGGTAGGCAAAGGAAGTGATGTTCTAGAAAATTTGGAAAAAGTTAGTTTTAATGGAAAAACCGTACCGGTTAGGTACTTTGATAAAAACGCCAATAAGGTAGAAAAACCAAACTATGAGGTTACTATACCAGAAGGTGTTGATGCTAACGCCATTATAGAAAAATACGTAGCTGCTATTGGCGGTAAACAGGCTTTAGAAAATGTAGCATCCTATGCTTTGGTGGCAGAAGCAGAAATGCAAGGCATGAAGTTGGAGTTGGAAATGAAAAAAACCGCTAACAACCAATTTATGCAAGACGTAAAAGTTATGGGAAACTCTATGAGCAAACAGGTGCTAGACGGGAATAAAGGATATATGACCATGCAAGGTCAACGCAAAGACCTTACCGAAGATGAGGTTAATAAAATTAAAGAAGAATCTGCACCATTTCCAGAATTAAATTATTTGGCAGCAGGTGGCTTAACTTTAGAGGGCGTAGAAGTAGTTAATGGCAAAAAAGCCTACAAAATTAAAGTTACGGACAATAAGACCGTTTACTATGACCTGGAAACCGGATTAAAGATTCAAGAAGTGAACGTACAAGAAATGCAAGGCCAGCAAATAAGCCAAACACTTATCTTGGATGATTACAAAGAAGTATCTGGAGTTAAATTTCCGTTTAAGATGAGCCAATCCATGGGCCCGCAGAAATTTGATTTTATCGTAAAAGAAATTAAAGTAAACGAAGGAGTTACTCCAGCAGATTTTGAATAATCCGTTTTCTACAAAAAAAGAAGGCCGGTGAAAACCGGCCTTTTTTTTTAAAAAGTACCCACTTAAACTTCTTACCTTTACGTTCAAATTATCTCCATGAAAAAAATAGTATTTCTATTTATTAGCCTAGTTTTTTTTGCCTGTAATGAAAAAAAGGAAGAAACGAACACAAAACCTACGCAAATGCAGACGGTAATGGCCATCCACGATGAGGTAATGCCTAAAATGGGCAAACTTGGTAGATTGGTAGGGCAGTTAAAAGAAAAAGTGGACACTACCGCCCAAAGTATGGTTTACCAAGAAGCCATGAAAGATTTACAAGAGGCAAACATGGCTATGATGGATTGGATGAAAGGTTTTGGTGATCGATTTGATTCTGATGAAATTTTGAACGGCAAAGAACTAAGCCCACAAAAACAAGAATGGCTTAACGAAGAGGAGGTAAAAGTTAAGGAGCTTAAAGAGCAAATAAATAGCAGTATTGCACGCGCAGAAACACTATTAGGGCAAGAATAACTTATTTCCATTTTAAAGACTCCATAACCCTTCTAATATCTTTCTGTAAATAGATAGCTGCCGGATAAATAGAATCATAATTGGGTTTAGCATAAAAATATAGCGATCCTGTTAAAAAATGATTGGTACTATCCGTTACGTAAAATTGGGATTGTGAAGCAGCGTTTCCAGTAACTTCATAGAACATACCATAAACACCATCTTCTGGATTTAAAAAAGGCTGCTCAACTATGTTATCTGCTTTAACCACGTGTTCATAAGATAAACGTTGTGCATCTGTTAGTAATTGGTTTAAATTACCGTTTATAGGTTTATATGTTAGGTACAAAGAGCCTTTCATCATAGGATAGTCCAAGACTAGTCCGCTTTGTTTTTCTTGTTTTACCGTTGCAATCTCATTTTTTAAAAATTCAAATTTTTGGGTATTAAATGTATTGTAATTCCCCTCTGGGTATTGCAAACGCAACATTGCTTTTGGTTTTGGCATTACTTCTTCTTTACAAGAAACCAAGACTACAATGGCAAAAAATAAGATTAGAACTCTACTTATCATTGGGCAAGTTTACCTTTATTTGTTTTAACCTTTTAATATCTAGACTTTCAACAGTAAATTTATATCCATTAAATTGAATGCTTTCTCCTTTTCTTGGAAAACCACCCGAAATCTCCAACACAAAACCAGCTATGGTCTCAGATTCTCCTTTGTTCTGTTCAAACTGCTCTTCTTGTTCATCTGTAGTTTTTACCACACGATAAAAATCCTTTAGATTGGTTTTACCCTCAAAGACAAAGGTATAATCGTCCAGTTTAGAAAAAATCAAATCTTCATCATCAAACTCGTCACTGATATCGCCAACAATTTCTTCTATAATATCCTCTAAAGTAACTATACCAGAAGTTCCTCCATATTCATCTACCACAACCGCTAAATGCTTTTTTTGTTCCTGAAACTCTAACAACAAATCGTCTAGTTTTTTATTCTCAGGCACAAAATATGGTTCTCGTATCAAAGACATCCAATTAAAATTCTTTCTATCTAAATAAGGCAAGAGATCTTTTACATACAGCACACCACATACATTATCCATATGCTCCTCAAAAACGGGTATTCTAGAATAGCCGTTCTTCATAATCTCTTCTAGAACTTCTGGAAACTTCATTTCTGCATTCAATGCAAAAATGTCTATTCTAGGCCTCATAACCTGCTTGGTATCCGTATTTCCAAAATTTACTATGCCCTCTAATATTTTTTGTTCCTCTTTTGTGGTGTCTCCTTCCTGTGTTAATTCCAAAGCCTGTGACAAATGGTCTACACTAAAACTAGATTTTTGCTTACCTAATTTATCTTGTAAAAAAATAGTAGCGGATCGCATGGGCATACTAAATGGTGTAAACAAGGTATCTAACAACTTTACCGGTCTTGACATAAAGTGAGAAAACTGCACTTTGTTTCGATTGGCATAAATTTTAGGAAGAATCTCTCCAAACATTAATATTAAGAAAGTAGCCAAAACCACTTCTAGAATAAACCGTACCGATACAAAACCGAACAGCAATTGGTTCATAGAAGCAAAGATTGTATCCCCAATTACACTAAAAAGCAATACAATACCAATATTAATGGCATTATTGGCAATAAGTATGGTTGCCAATAATTTTTTAGGCTTGCCAAGTAGTTTAACAATTAACTTACCTTTTGTAGTGTTCTGTTCTTCTATTGCATTTAATTCTGTTGCAGATAGACCGAACAATGCTACCTCTGCGCCAGAAATCATTGCTGAACATAACAACAATACAAAAAGAAATATTACCTGAACAATGAAAACACCATTGTAGGTTGCAGCTAAAGCTATTAAACAACAGGGTTCTGGGTCCAATTATATAAATTTAGGTCTATTAAAACGGTAAATCGTCTTCTTCAGTTTCTTGAAGTGGAGTTTTTTGCTCTGGCATTGTATAACCCTGGTTACTACTCCCACTAGAAGTAGCTGCAGAACTTTGGCTAGAACCTCCTTGTGACCCACTATCATTTTTATTGGTCAAGAAAGTAAAATCTTGTACGTGCACTTCTGTTGCATACCTTGTATTACCATCTTCACCTTGCCATTGCCTATTCTTAAGACGACCTTCTACATAGACCTTATCGCCCTTTTTAAGGTATTTTTCGCAAACTTCTGCCGCTTTGTTTCGTACAACAATATTGTGCCAATCCGTATTGGTTACTCGTTCTCCAGTGGTTCTATTTGTATATGTTTCATTTGTTGCCAACGGAAACCTACCAATACATCCGCCACCTTCAAAATAATGTACTTTAACCTCGTCTCCTAAATGCCCTATTAGCATTACTTTGTTTAATGTTCCGCTCATAATGGTCAAAAATACTAAAATTTAAAGCGCTCCATGAATTGTGCGATTAAAACTGGCACTGGAAATTGTCTTGCATCTTCTATAGACACCGCAGTATCTCCTAAATTGGTCTTTTCTACAATCCAAAAGTGAGTTATTAAATGCTGATGGGATAATTTATGAACCACGGCTTCAGAATTGTAAAGATGAATCTTTTCCATTTCTCCAAACCGATTCAAAACATATGTTTCAACCTCGTCTAAAGTTATTTTATTATTGCTTTCCAATAACGGAAATTGATACAGGTTTTGCCAGATACCCTTACCTGTTCTTTGCTCCATTAATGTATTATTCTTTTGGTCCAAAAAAACCAAATAATTAAAGTACCTGTTTTTTATCTTTCCCTTTTTGATTTTTACCGGTAGTTGAGAAACATTGTTATCTTGTAAAGCCTTACAACTATCTTTTAATGGACATTTAGAACAATCTGGGTTTCTGGGCGCACACTGTATGGCCCCGAACTCCATAATACCTTGGTTGTAATCTCTTAAATCTGTTTTGGGAAGTAAACTTATGGCAAGTTCTTTAAAATATTTTTTTCCTTCCGTTTCGTTAATAGGCAACGCTATACCAAAATAGCGTGCCAGCACCCTAAACACATTACCGTCTAAGACCGCTTCTTTTTGACCAAAAGATATAGATGCAATTGCGCTAGCCGTATAATCACCAATGCCTTTTAGTTCTATTAGTTCTTTATACGTACTTGGAAACTTACCATTATAATGTTGCACTATATATTTAGCTGTAGCATGCATGTTCCTGGCCCTGGAATAATAACCTAAACCCTGCCAAAGTTTTAAAATTTCTTCTTCATCTGCTTTTGCCATGTCAAAAACAGTAGGGTAATGCCTTATAAATTTTTCATAATAAGGTATTCCTTGAGCTACTCTTGTCTGTTGCAGCATAATTTCTGAAAGCCAAATGTTGTAGGCATTTATGGTGATTCGCCACGGCAAATCCCGCTTGTTTTCTTGGTACCAGCGCAATATTTTTTGAGAAAAATTCATGTAGGAAAATACTATCTAAAGGATGAAACAGTTTATATACTTAAATTTTAGGGCGTTATATAAAACATTTATATATTTGCAAGCCAATTTAAAAAACCTATTAATAATTATAACGGAAAATGACGAAAGCGGATATTGTTTCTAAAATCTCAGAGAAGCTGGGTATTGAGAAAGGTGATGTACAAGCGACTGTAGAGTCCTTTATGGAAGAGGTTAAGACATCCTTGGAGAATGGTGATAATGTTTACCTTAGAGGTTTTGGAAGTTTCATTATCAAAACTAGAGCCGAGAAAACCGGAAGAAATATTTCAAAAAATACGACGATTAAAATTCCTGCACACAACATACCAGCATTTAAACCTGCTAAAGTGTTTGTAGAGGGAGTTAAGAGTAATGTTCAAGTTAAGTAATAATATAAAAGCAACGCTGTATGCCGAGTGGTAAAAAAAGAAAAAGACATAAGGTGGCAACGCACAAAAGAAAAAAGCGTAGAAGAGCCAACCGACACAAGAAAAAGTAGTCGATAGACTACTTTTTTCTTTTTAAAAGAATACGTTCATTGACATTACGGGTCCAACAATAATTTGAATTTCGATTAGCTAATCGACAAACATAATTGTTTAATCATCTATACCCTTATACAGGGCGTAGGTACAAATTTAAAAAGGTGAATAGAGAATTAATCGTAAGATCTAGTTCTGACGCCGTAGATTTTGCCTTACTTAAAGATGGAAAACTTACCGAGCTACATAAAGAAGAGGACAACAACAGCTTTTCTGTTGGCGATATTTTTCTAGCCAAAATCAGAAAACCTGTAACCGGTTTAAACGCCGCCTTTGTAAATGTAGGGTACGAGAAAGACGCATTTCTGCACTACCACGATCTAGGCCCACAACTTTCTACCATGTTAAAGTTTGTGAAACAAGCCAGAAGCGGTAGGCTAAAAGATTTTTCTCTAAAGAATTTTCCGTTTGAAAAAGACATTGATAAAAATGGCACCATCAACGATGTTGTCAAGGCCAACCAATCTATTCTGGTACAAATTGTTAAAGAACCAATTTCTACCAAAGGACCAAGAATAAGCTCGGAATTATCCATTGCTGGGCGTTATTTAGTTATGGTCCCATTTTCAGAACGCGTATCTGTATCCCAAAAAATTGAAAGTAGGGAAGAAAAAGAGCGCTTAAAAAGATTGGTAACCAGTATTAAACCAAAAGGTTTCGGTGTAATCATACGCACCGTTGCCAAAGGCAAGAAAGTCGCGGAATTAGATAAAGACCTTCAAAATTTGCTGAATAAATGGACAGCAATGTGCAAAACCTTGCATAAGGCCAATCATCCATCCAAGGTACTAATAGAACTCAATAGAGCTTCTTCTATACTTAGGGATGTATTTAACGATACCTTTACTGGTATACATGTTGATGATGAAGAGCTTCATGACAACATCAAGGATTATCTGCACGAAATAGCTCCTGACAAGGAATCCATTGTAAAATTATATTCCGGTTCTGCTCCAATTTTTGAAAAATTTGGAATAGAACGACAGATTAAAACTTCATTTGGACGTACCGCATCCATGAGCCGTGGTGCTTATTTGGTAATTGAGCATACCGAAGCATTACACGTAATAGACGTAAATAGTGGCAATAGATCTAATAAAGCCAAAAACCAAGAAGACACTGCATTAGAAGTGAATTTACTGGCTGCTACAGAAATTGCAAGACAATTACGTTTAAGAGATATGGGCGGTATCATTGTTGTAGACTTCATTGACATGACCAAAGGTGAACATAGAAGAAAACTTTTTGATCACCTAAGAGATGAAATGAAAGACGACAGGGCAAAACATAAAATTTTACCTCCGAGTAAATTTGGTCTAGTACAGATTACTAGGCAACGTGTGCGTCCAGAAATGAATATCAAAACTAGTGAAGCTAACCCTAGCGGTAATGGCCAGGAGGTAGAAGCCCCTATAGTTTTGATAGATAAGATTAACGCTCACCTAGAACGCATCTTAAAGGGTGCGGCCAAGGACAAAAGTATTACCCTTAATATACATCCCTTTATTGCGGCTTACCTAACCAAAGGTTTCCCATCTATACGTTCTAAATGGTTTTTAGAACATAAGAAATGGGTAAAAATTCAGCCCAGGGATGCATACACATACTTAGAATATCGTTTTAAGGATAAGGAAGGGAAAACTCTTAGTTAAAAAAAGCGACTTCATTTATTTGGAGTCGCTTTTTTTGTTTTTATACATTTATAGCATGCAAAACACCCCAAGTTTTACGGTAGAAGAAGCCACAAGAAAATTAGAATCATATTGCGCTTACCAAGATCGCTGCCACAAAGAAGTGGTAGTCAAATTAAAAGGTATGCGCATGATTCCGCAGGCTATTGACCATATAATTGCCCACTTGATTCAAGAAAATTATCTAAATGAGGAACGTTTTGCCCAAAGCTATGCTAGAGGAAAATTCAAGTACAAAAAATGGGGTAGAAATCGTATCACGACAGAACTTAAGCTAAGGCAAATATCGCACTACAATATAAAAACGGCCTTAAAAGAAATAGAAGCAGATTACCACACTGTTTTTCATGAATTGGCAGACAAAAAATGGGAACAAACCCAAGGTTTACCGCCTCAGAAACGTAAAAAAAAACTGTTAGATTATTTGTTGTATAGGGGTTGGGAAAGCCACCTTATTTACGAGAAAATCAATGATTTGGCATCTTAAAACCAAGGTAAAATTGGGTAGTACCAGCTTTACTTGTAAAATGTATACTACCGTTGTGGGCATTCATTATATTTCTACTTAAACTTAATCCAATTCCCGAACCGTTTTTACGGGTTGTAAAGAAGGGAACAAATACATCTCGCTTTAAACTAGCGGCTATGCCTTTACCATTGTCCGCAATGGTAAAAACCACTTTTTGCTCCTGTTGTTCCGCAGTAAAGTCAATTTTAGGGTTGCTTATGCCATCTAATGCATACACACAATTAGTAAGCAGGTTTATGAGTACCTGTTCTATCTGTTTAGCATCTACGTATACCCGCAATTTATCATTAGGTATAGTTACGTTGACCTCAATACCTTTTTCTTGCAACAAACCCCTTAACAAAGACAGACTACCTTCTAATAAATTAGTAACCGTAACCCACTCTAACTTAGGCGTAGGCAATTCTGCCAACATGCGGTAGGTATCTATAAAATCCAATAAATGTTTGGAGCGCTTTTGAATGGTTTCTACACTTTGTTTAACATCGGTGTAACTATCGCCTAAGCCAGATTTATGTTCTGCTAATAGAAATTCTAAATTATTAGCTAATGGCTGTATGGGCGCCATGGTATTGATTATTTCATGACTCATCACCTTCATCAAATTGAACCAAGCTTCTTTCTCTTTTTTTTCTATTAAACTCTGTATGGCATCTAAATTTACTACCAAATAAGCCTGATTATGGATGTAAGAAATAAAGGTTCGCAAAGAAAAATCACTTTCTTTACCATTAATATTCAGGGTTATTACATCCTTTATATTCTTCCAATTTTCTTCCTGAAAATACGCATCAAAGGCTTTTAATTCGCGTGAAGCATTTTGCCATTTGTTATACCTAGGCATTTGTAAAAGTTGAAAAAACGCTCCGTTAGCAAAAAAAAGCTTGTCATCCCCTTTTCTTAAAATAAGGATACCCGTATCCATAGCTTCTATAATACCTTCATACACTATTTTTTGGGCATCTGCATTCTTTTTGGCCGATTTTAAGTTACCATATAATATTTGCAAGGGCGAAGCTAATGCAGCTGGTAATTGATTTTCTGGCACTTTAAACGCATAGTCTTCTTGTACTAATGCTTGTATTACTTGCGTGGTTCTTAAATAGCCATTTTTAATACGCCACAAAAGCAAGCCCCCTATACTAATGCAAAGCACGATTAAAAAAAGTGGTAGAAAGAGAAAACCCTGCAAACCATAATAGACGGCGGCAGAAATACCTATGGCAATCAGCACAAGACAAAACCAAAAGAAAGTATTAAAGTAGCGCATGTTATACTCACAAATTATGTTTTTCCATCCGCCTATACAAAGCGGCTCTTGTAATACCCAATTCCTTTGCGGCCTTACTTACATTACCCGTATGCTTCTTTAAAGCCAATTGTATCAAATGTTTTTCGGTAGCCTCTAAATTTAAATTTTTAACCGTTTCTTTTGGGGTAACCGCTGGACCAAATCGTAAATCGGATTCTTGAATTTCATTTTCTTCACTTAAAATAACCGCGCGCTCTACAATGTGTTCTAATTCTCTAATATTTCCGGGCCAATGATACTTTTTCATAGCGTTTAACGCTTCCATAGAAAATTGCAAGCGGCCTTTTTGATATTTGCGTTTGTTCTTTTCTAAAAAATGATGTGCCAATAGCGCTACATCGCCAGTACGCTCCCGTAATGCAGGCAATACAATTTCCATGGTATTGATACGATACAGTAGATCTTGTCTAAATCGTTGCTCTGCAACCATCAGATGCAAATCCATATTGGTAGCACATATAATCCTAACATTCACCGTTCTTTCTTTTGATTCGCCAAGACGAACAACTTTTTTGGTTTGCAGCACCGTTAACAATTTGCTCTGCAAATGCAATGGCAAGTTTCCTATTTCATCCAAAAACAAAGTTCCCTCATCTGCTAACTCAAATCGTCCTAAACTATCTTCTTTAGCATCTGTAAACGCTCCTTTTGCATGGCCGAACAATTCGCTCTCAAACAAGTTTTCATTTAACGAACCCAAATCTACATGTACAAATATGTTGTCTTTTCTGGCAGAATTTTGATGTAGCATTTTAGCTATTACATATTTACCAGTACCATTTTCTCCCAATAAGAGTACATTGGCTTGCGTATCTGCCACTTTTTCTACCAAATGCAACACCTCTTTAAATGGTTGGGACTTACCCAAAACATGCTCTTGTGGTAGTAACCCGTTTTTAGATAAGCTTTGTAGTTTGCTTTGCTGCGTGTTGGACCTAACCATAGAAAGTCCCTTTTGCAAGGTTGCCAAAAGCTTATCATTGTCCCAAGGTTTTAAAACAAAATCGAAGGCGCCTTTTTTTAAACTTTCCACCGCTAAATCTACATTGGCATATGCTGTCATTAACACCACCATGGTTTCTTGAGAACGTTCTTTTATTAACTTAAGCCAATACAAACCTTCTTTACCACTTTGGTCTCCTGCCCTAAAATTCATATCCATTACCACCAAATGCAAGACTGTTTTGTTAAGCATTGTTACCAATTCTTTAGGATTGGTTGTTGTAAGTACTTTGCTAAAATGTCTTTTTAAAAACACCTCCATGGAAAAAAGAATGTCTTTATCATCATCTAGAATTAGTACGGTTGCCTCTTGCTTTGCCATACCCAATGTTAGCAAGTTGTACGATAATGAACAAGTAAGTGTTCGATAATGAACAGTTTAAAATTTATTCAATATTATTTTTCATTGATTATCAGCTACTTACATATATATATTTTAATGGCACGATATAAGCTTACATACCACTGAAAATGAATAGCATGGACCAAAAAATAGAAAAAAAGAAGAATCCTACTAAAAAGATTGCCCTAATAGCCTTACCTCTTTTGCTATTGGGTTTTGCATTATGGTCTGCTTTTGATGCTAACCAAAAAGTTAGGATTAAAAAAGAGCGGTTACGTATTAAAACGGTAACCAAAGGTCTATTTGAAGATATGGCTTTATTTAACGCACAAGTGCATCCACTAAATACCTTACAAATAAATACCATAGAAAGCGGTTCTGTAAAAAAAATCTATGCACAAAATGGCGATATAGTTACAGAAGGGCAATTACTTTTAGAGCTATACAACCCTAATGCAGAATTGGGCTACCTTACCCAAGAAACAGCCATAATAGAACAAATAAACAACCTAAGAAATACCAGAATCGCCATAAAAAATCAGCAAATGCTATTGGATCGGGATTTAATAGAAATGACCTACAATTACAACAATGCAGAACGCCAATATAGCATGGATACCACATTATATAGAAAAGGTGTTATTAGTAAAAATGACTACTTAAAATCGCAAGAAACCTATAGCTTTCAATCCAAACAACAGCAAAATATTAAGGTCCATGTTAAAAAGGAGCAACAGGACCGGGCCAATCAGTTGCATTTGATAAACGCATCCATTACCAAAATGGAAGAAAGTCTAGAACAATTAAGACAGAACAAAGAAAATTTCATTGTTAAGGCACCGGCATCTGGGCTGCTTTCTTCTTTTAATCCCATCCTTGGAAAATCGTATAACAAAAGTGAGCTTATTGGCAAATTAGACATGCAAGATGGCTATAAGTTAGTTTTAGCAGCAGATGAGTATTATTTTAATGACGTAGCCAAAGGGCAAGAGGCACATTTGGAATTGAACGACAGTCTATACCCTTTATTCATAAAAAATGTAGTGGCAGAGGTGGTCAATGGCAAATTTCAAGTAGAATTGAATTTTAAAGAAAAAGCGCCCAAGAGTATAAACCAAGGAATGACAGTTCCTGTTAAACTATACCTTTCAAAAGAGGAAAAATCGGCTTTATTATTACCTAAAGGCACTTTTTATACCTCGAGCGGCGGCCAATTTGTTTTTGTACTTACCAGTGATAGTAAAGCCGTAAAACGCAGTATTACCATTGGTAAAGTCAATGCACACTTTTATGAGGTTTTAGACGGCCTACAAGCAGGAGACAGGGTAATAACATCTTCTTACAACGATTACAAAGACAAAGACATTCTATACTTAGAAGATTAAAACCATGATACAGTTAATAAAATTCATCATCAATCTAATTTTAAACGTTTTAGCATGATTACTATACAGCAACTTTTAAAAACCTATAGTACTGAAGAAGTAGAAACTACTGCTTTGAACCAAATTTCTTTACAGGTAAACCAAGGCGATTTTATGGCCATTATGGGACCGTCTGGGTGCGGTAAATCTACTTTACTTAATGTTATAGGCTTGTTAGATTCTTTTGATAGCGGCAGTTATCAATTTTTAGGACAAGAAATGCATGGCCTAAAAGAAAAAGACAGAGCCCAAGTACGGAAAGAAAACATCGGTTTCATTTTTCAGAACTTTAATTTAATAGACGAGCTTAATGTCTATGAGAATATAGAATTGCCACTTGTTTACAACAATATTGCTAAAAAAGAACGCAAAGAACGAGTAATCGCCGTTATGGAGCGTTTAAATATTGCACATAGAAATAAACATTATCCACAACAGCTCTCTGGTGGGCAACAACAACGTGTTGCCGTTGCCCGTGCATTGGTGACCACCCCAAAAATAATTTTGGCAGATGAACCAACCGGTAATCTAGACAGCACCAATGGCAATGAGGTGATGGAGTTGTTGTCTGAGCTTAACCACCAAGGTTCTACCATTTTAATGGTAACCCATTCTAGTTACGACGCCAGTTTTAGTAACCGAATCGTAACCCTAAAAGATGGCAATATCTTAATGGAAAAAGAGAACCAAAGACAAGTAGCCATAGTTTAATCATCCATCAAAAAACGAACAATCATGATCTATTCCTGGTTAAAAATTTTCACTAGGCACCTTAAGAAAAGTCCGTTATATCCTATCATCAACACCCTAGGGTTAGTTCTTGGGGTTACCACATTTGTTCTTATACTTCTTTTTGTAAGTAAAGAGCTGAGTTATGAAAAATGGAATCCTAACCTAGACCGTATCTACCGTCCTATACGCCTTTTTGACAATGGTGAAGTTTGGGAAAGTGCACCGCGCATTATGGTTAAAACTGCTCTTGAACAACTCCCAGAACTAGAAGATGCGTTATTGATGAATTATGATAGCGGCATTCTATTTAACAATGATGGCAAAAAAGTAATTTCTAGCGCCAAACGCACAACTGCCAATTTCTTTAAATTTTTTCCTTATCCCATTAAATATGGGGATACTACAAATCTTTTTAAGGACGATAGCCAATTGGTATTAAGCGAAGAATTCTCTAGAGAATTATTTGGTGATGTAAATCCTGTTGGAGAAACCATAGCGTCTCTATACCGTAACGAACCCTACAATTTTACTATTGCTGCTGTCTACAGTACAGATGGTTTTCCAAGTGATGAAAAATATCCAGTTTTGCGATTAATGGACTTAAATGCCGATAACAATGACCACTGGGGTAATTTTAACTACGATGCTTATTTTATGTTGCACAAGGGAGTAGATGTGGCCGCATTTAATAAAAAGTTTGATGAATTCTACGACCAAAACACCTACGAATCCTGGGGTATAACCTACGAGCAATATTTGGAGCAAAAAGAAGAAGCCATGTATATAGAAAACCTTTCCGATAGACACCTCTTTGGTAAGGCTTTAATGGGAAAAGGCGCCAACACGCTTTACATTCTAGCTGTTTTTGCACTGCTTATTTTGGTTATATCTGCCATCAATTTTATCAATTTAAGCATTTCTGGAGCCACTAAACGTGCCAAAGAAGTTGCCATTAGAAAAACATTAGGAACGTCTAAACTAAAAGTTATAGCCCAATTTATTTTTGAGGTTGCCCTGCAATGTGCCTTTGCTTTATTGGTATCCTTGGCATTAATAGAAATTGTATTGCCTCCTTTTAATACCTTAATGGGCACTGATTTGGAGTTGCTAAGTGCATACAACAAATGGTGGTGGGGCTTTGGTATAATCACCATCTTAATTTTAATCTCCGGATTATTTCCAGGCATTTACCTAAGTCAATTTAATCCGGTAAAAGTTTTAAAAGGAAATTTTAGTAGGTCTAAAAGTGGGCAAAAGTTAAAGCGAGGCATGATTGTATTTCAGTTTTGCATTTCTGGCATCTTTCTTATTTCTGCATTTGTAATCAAATCACAATTGCATTACATGAATAACAGAGATTTGGGGTTTACCAAAGAACAAATGTTAATCATAAATATTAGAAATGCAGGAGAGACCCACAATAAGTTGGCTACTTTTAAACAAGAACTTAAAAAGATAGACGGTGTTACTGCCGTAGCTACTACCACTAGACCTCCTGGCACCTATGCCGGTTTTGGCTCCAATTCTAACGTGGATTATCAAGAACTGAGTTTCCAAGCAGATATGCATTTTATTGATGCTGATTTTATACCTACCATGGGTATAAAACTGAATAAGGGTAAAAACTTTACCAAAGATTGGATGGATGTTGACACCTCTCAAGTATTCTTGGATAATGATGGGGATACCATTTACGCAAATGAGATTATTGTAAACCAAAAATTGGTTTCTAACTTTCAATTTAAAAACCCCATAGGCAAACAAGTAGAATATTGGGGGTATAAAGGCACTATCATTGGCGTTGTAGACAATTATATTGCCAAGGGTTTTGACCAAGGAGCATACCCTGCCCTGTATATGCCCTATTTAAAAGGGGAAACCGGAGATTGGGGCAAACCAACCCATTTAATGGTAAGATTAAATGGCACTGCCATTACCGAAACCGTAGCAAGCATTGAGGATTTTTGGACCCAAAGTATTGAACCTAGATTTCCATTTAAATACGAGTTTTTAGACCAAAATTTTGCCAAGACATTCGCAAAACAAAAGCGCTTAGAAACCTTGGTGACCATTTTATCGTTCTTAATGATATTCATTTCGCTTTTAGGGTTGTTTGCTATTGCATCTCATAGTGTGCAACAACGCTACAAAGAAGTGGCCATCCGTAAAACATTGGGAGCATCTGAAAAAACATTGATTTTAAGCTTGATTAAAGAATTTATATTAATTGCAGTAATAGCATTGTGCATTGCCTTACCTATTTCTTATTTGTTGGCAGATAGGTGGCTAGAAGATTTTGCCTACCGAATTAATGTGCCCTTGGCACCTTTTGCAATTACCATGGCACTTATGTTAACCCTAACCTTAGCCGTAATTTTAATACAAGCACTAAAGGCACTAAAAATAGATTTAGTAGCACATTTAAAATACGAATAACCACAGACCAACCCAGAACTAACGGGCATTGGTTCTTACCACTGCCTGTTGGTTTTTATAGTCTATCCAAGCTTGGCCCTTCCATTTACGCATGGCATTATCAAAATGACGCATCAGAAAAATATTATAAAGGGCTTTTGCAAAATTTTTAGGTTTTCTGGCAATGGCACGCAAACTCATACTAAAACCTGGTGTAATATACCGCATGTAGTGCCAGTAGCCTTCTGGAATGTACAGCACGTTACCATGTTCTAATTGGGTAATATAGCCTTTTGCATTTTTTAATGCTGGCCATTGGCTAAAATCTGGATTGGAAAAATCTATATCCTCTCTAGTAATTAACGAGTGGGGCACTTTGTATAAATGTTTGGTTTCGGACTGCGAAAAAAGTATGCACTCTTTTTTACCTTCAAAATGAAAATGAAAAATATTGGCCAAATCAATATCGTAATGCATAAAGGTATACGAGTCCTTTCCACCGAAAAAAAGCATTGGCAGGCCTTTCATTAATCTAATTCCAAAGTCTGGAAAACTAAAATCTTTTTGCAGTTGTGGCACTTCTTTAAGAATATTCCACAGAAAAATTCGGTATTTGGTAGGTTCTTTTTTCAGTAAATCCACATAAGCGGCCATTTTCATTTTCGCATGTGGTTCATTAAAACCTTCATCGTGCTTTACGGGTCTATCATCATACAAAGGAACTTCAATATCCCCTGCCACTTGTTTCATGTAGTCCAAATTCCATTTACTGTAGGCTGGCCAATCTGCAATCATTTCTTCTATAACCACAGGTCTTTGGGGTCTAAAATAATCGCGTAGAAAAGCCTCCTTTGTCAAGGTTTTTACTCTTGGAATTTGCTGTAGATTCAATTTCAATCTAAAACTAATTTAATCTACAAAAATAGTAAAATGATGGGGTAGGTAACCTTTTCTTAACTTTTAGTAAGGACTTTTGCTTTCTCCTTTGCGGCTTCATTACGGTCAATTTTATGCCCTGGTCTGCTCCATTTAGGTTTTTCGCCCATGGCTTCAAATTGTGAATCTTCTGCCGCTACTGTCTTAGGCTGCGCTCCTTTTACAAAGGGTTTCTGCGGAATTAAACCTAAGGTTTTAAACATTTCCATATCCTCATTAACATCCGGATTTGGTGTAGTTAAAAGTTTATCTCCTGCAAATATGCTATTGGCACCAGCAAAGAAACACATGGCCTGCCCCTCTCTGCTCATACTTGTTCTACCAGCAGATAAACGAACCTGGGTTTTTGGCATCACAATACGCGTAGTAGCTACCATACGTATCATTTCCCAAATTTCTACAGGCTTCTCATTTTCCATAGGAGTTCCATCTACGGAAACTAGGGCATTAATTGGCACAGATTCTGGTTGTGGGTCAAGAGTAGAAAGTGCGACTAACATTCCTGCACGGTCTTCTACTTTTTCTCCCATACCAATGATTCCGCCAGAACAAACAGTAACATTGGTTTTCCTTACGTTATCAATGGTTTCTAAGCGGTCTTCAAATCCACGAGTAGATATTACTTCTTTGTAATATTCTTCTGATGTGTCTAAGTTATGGTTATAGGCATATAAACCTGCTTCTGCCAAACGTTGGGCTTGGTTTTCTGTAAGCATACCCAAAGTACAACAAACCTCCATATCTAGTTTGTTAATGGTACGCACCATCTCTAACACTTGGTCAAACTCTGGGCCGTCTTTTACATTGCGCCATGCGGCACCCATGCAGACTCTTGAGCTACCAGATGCTTTTGCTCTTAATGCTTGCGCTTTAACCTGGTTTACACTCATTAAGTCGTTGCCTTCTATTGCAGTATGGTAACGTGCTGCTTGCGGGCAATAACCGCAATCTTCTGGACAACCGCCAGTTTTAATGGATAACAAAGTAGACACCTGGACCGTATTTGAGTCGTGATGCTGCCTATGTATACTAGCAGCTTGGTACAACAAATCCATCATGGGTTTATTGTAAATTTCCAAAATATCTTCCTTGGTCCAGTTGTGTCTAACTTCTAACAAAATCTATACGTTTTAATTCAAAAGAATGGTATTAGCTTATTTAAAGCTATAGCGTAAACCAAATAATACGTTGCTAGGCGGCATAGGTACAAAACCTGACTCAATATAATCTGCATCAAATATGTTACCTGCGGTAACCGTGAATTCTGCCTGTTTTACTTTAATAGCTAAAGATGCATCCCAAACATTATACGTTTGCCCCGTAGTACGTTCTGCATACTTGTATACAATATTTTGGCGTACGTTTTTAAACAATTGGGTACTTAAACGGGTAGTATATTGATGTTTTAAGGTGTTTAGCGAATAACGAGACAAGGCTTCATTTTGGTCCAAAATATTATCATCTAAATAGGCGTAACCAACACTTAATGTCTGCACAAATTCTTTAAACATAAAATTATAGGCTGCATCTATTTCCAAACCTTTTGTGTTTACTTCAGTAATATTTGTGGCTGTAAAGACATCTTCAGAAACATCGTTTCTAATATAATCTATAAGATTATCTGCGTCTCTATTAAATACTGCAACACTAGCATTAAACTTAGCAGAAGTATACTTTAACCCCAATTCTTGAGCAAAGGCTTCTTCTGGTTCTAATTCTGCATTACCACTAGTAACAGGGTCATTATAGAACAAATCTGTGTAGGTTGGTATACGGTAGGTATACCCAATGTTACCATATACCTTAAAATTATTGGTTAGGCTATAACCTATGTCCAAACCAGGAAATGCTTTAAACTTAAAATCAGAAAAGTAGGTTAATGCCACCCCAGGGGTAATATCTAACTTATTGTTCGCAATACTAAAACGGTGCTCTAAGAACACATTGGACAAGAATCGATTTCTATTACCCAAGTTATTACTTCTTAAATAGATTTTGGATAACTCTAAGCCAAATCCGGTAATCCCCAATTTAGAAGCATAAGAGGCATTGGTTTCTACCCCAATTTTATTGGAAATATGCATGTTTCTGTAAAAACCTGGTTCATTTCTCCTTAGCAAGAACATATCTTGGTTGCGTTTCCAATATACTCTTGGCTGTATTTTAAGTTTGTCTCCCTGAAAGGTGGTAGCGAATGCCAGCAAGCTATTTTGAGTTTCTTCATACTCATTAAAGGTAGGGTTAGTGGTATAAAAATTCTCAGCTCCAAAATTACGCTCCAAGAAAGTAGCTGTCATTTCTATAGGCTGAGCGTTTTTATTAAAAATGCTTTTCAAATAATAATTACCGTTATCATAATCAGAATTATTCCTATAACCAGCAGAAGTAACCCTACCTACGTGTATTATATGAGAAGAATTTTCTTTATCCACGCCAGCAGTTACGCTACCGTTTAATTGACCAAAAGAACCGGCCTCTACATTTAGAGATACCGAGTTATTCAAGTTCTTTTTAGTAATGATGTTGATGGCCCCTGCAAAGGCATTCTGTCCAAAAACACGAGCTGCAGGTCCCTTTATTATTTCAATTCTTTCTATTACCTCTAAAGGTAAAGCTGCATTCATGGTATGATGACCGGTTTGCGCATCGTCCATTTTTACCCCATCTATCAGCAACAGGGTTTGATCAAAACCGCCACCTCTTATGTACAAATCTGCCTGGCTACCACCGGTACCGCGTCTTCTAATATCTACCCCTGCAACTTGCTGTAACAAATCTGCCACATTTACCGCCGCACTATTTTTAATATCATTTGCTGTAACGATATTAATTGTCCTAGAATTTTCTTTAAATGGCAGGTTAATTCTATTTGCCGTAACTACAACTTCGCTCAGCGAATCTACCTTTGCCACAGCATCATCTTGTTGTGCTTTAACGTGATAAGCACCTGTAAGTAAAATCGCTGATAATAAAATTGATTTTTTCATTTTTTAAGCTTGTAACGTAAGTTTTTAAGTCATTTAATTTAATCCTACAAAAGTCCTAACTTTCCGGACGATTAAACTAGTCCAGTTTTAAAACTATGAATAGTCCGGTATTAGATTTATTAGGTCAGCTTATATTTATAGACAAGTCTCTTGTGCAACCGGTCTATGTACAAGTGGCACAACAAATCATGAATGCCATACAACGTGGTTATTTGGAAAAGGGTAGTAAGTTGCCTGGAACCAGAGGCCTTAGCGAATTATTGAACGTACACCGTAATACTGCCGTTGCTATATATGATGAATTAGCTTCCCAAGGGTGGGTTAGTATTGTGCCCAATAAAGGCACCTTTGTTGTATTTCCAGAAGATTCTACCCAAAAAATAAAGGCAACCACACAGCATATAAATGATGTTTATGAATATCCAAAAGCGCCAGGCTTTCCATTTCAACAATCTTTCAACTTAGCTTCTACCAAAGAGGAGAGTACGGCAAAATATAGTATAAGCGATGGTAAACCGGATTTAAGATTGCATCCAGTACACCAATTTTCTAGATGGTACAGTGCTGCCATGAAACGTAAACCACTCATAAATAAATGGAACAGAACCAGCGTATTAATACCTTCCGTTTTTAGCACGCAATTGTGTAATTACTTGAACGCTACTAGGGGATTTCATATAAAACCAACCAACTTATTAAATACCCGTAGCACAGAGATGAGCCTTTATATTGTTTCTAGGGTTCTGATAAATCCGGGTGATTTAGTACTTGTTGGTACGCTAAGTAATTACGTAGCCAATATGATTTTTCAGCAAGCTGTGGCAAAAATAAAAACAGTACCTGTAGACGATGAAGGCCTAGATGTAAACTATATCTTAGAACACTACGCTAATCAAAAAATTCGCTGCATCTATGTTTGCTCCAATAGGCATTACCCAACAACAACTACGCTAAGCACCAAAAGAAGATTGCAATTATTAGCGCTAGCAAAAAACCTTGGTTTTGCAGTAATAGAAGACGATTTTGACCATGACTTTCAGTTTGACGGTTCTTCCATGCTGCCCATGGCAAGCGCAGATGCCAATGGAAACATTATTTATTTGGGAAAATTAGGACAATCGCTATTTCCAAGTTTTCATACTGGATTTGTAGTGGCTCCGGAACAGGTGATAACCGAAGCTAAAAATTATTTGCAGCTATTGGATACCCAAGGTGACCTTATACAGGAGCAGATGCTTTCCGAGCTCATTGCTGAAGGCGAAATATATCGTCTAAAGAAAAAGAATATAGTCACCTACAAGCAGCGAAGAGATTTGCTTTGCCACCAGTTAGACAAATATTTTGACGGAATTCTAGAATGGAAAATACCTTCTGGTGGTCTAGCCATATGGCTTAGGTTTAAAAAATCTATTTCTTTGATTAAACTTGCGGAAGAGGCGGAAAAACATGAGTTATTTTTACCAAAAACCATCCTTTATCAAGATAAAACTAATTGCGCTATACGTTTTGGATATGGCCATTTAAACGAAGAGGAGCTATTGATTGTAGTTAAAGCTTTAAAAGAGGCATATATAAAACTTACAGCTCCATAAAATAAAAAGAGACCACAGGTAAATGGTCTCTTTTTTGAATAATTAACTATTCTTCTGTGGGTTTTTGTTTTTCTGATTGGTCTGCTAAAGGTTCGCCAGCAACTTTATCTTTGCCTTTTAAATATTCTGGCAACTCCATACCAGCCATGTTAAACATTTCTTGCAACGGCGGAACGGATTTATACATACCCGAAATAAAGTTGGCGGTAGAATTTTTACCGTCTTCACTATTTCCAGAATCCCAGACAGTAACCTTATCTATTTTGATGTTTTTGATAGCTTCGGCTTGTTTTTCTACCAATTCTGGTAGTTTGTCCGCAATTAGTAGCAATACCGCATCTTTAGGATTGTTGCCCGCCGCTTTTACAATTTCGTCTAAACCTTGTGCTTGTTTGGTCAATACCTCGAACATACCTTTTGCTTCGGCTTGGGCTTTAAATAAAATTGCATCTGCTTCACCTTTGGCTTTTCTTCTAATGCGTTCTGCCTCTGCTTCTGCTTCAATTTCTACTTTTTGCTTATCAATTTGTGCTGGCACAACAATATCTGCCATTTGAGAGCTTCTTTCGCGCTCTGCCCTAGCAATTTCTGCATCTTTCTCTGCGGCATAAGACTCTTCTAAAGCTTTTGCTGCTTGTACTTTTTCAGAAGCAATTGCCGTGCGTTCTGCTTCTGCCTCTCGTTGCCTTCTTAAGGAATCTGAATTGGCAACATCTATCTTTGCAACGTTTTCACCTTCTACGGCTTTAGCATTGGCCGCGGCTACTTGGGTACGTTCATCTTGTTTGGCATTGGCCTCTCCAATAGATCCGTCTCTGTTCTTTTCTGCTACGGACTTTCTTGCGGCGTTAATGGCGTGTGCAGCGGCTTCTTTTCCTAAAGCTTCAATATAGCCAGATTCGTCTACGATGTCCGTAATATTTACGTTTATCAATTTTAGACCAACTTTTTTAAGCTCAGATTCTACACTTTGCGAAATGTTGGTCAAAAATTTATCCCTATCAGAGTTAATTTCTTCAATATCCATAGAAGCCACCACCAAACGCAGTTGCCCAAATATTATCTCTTTAGCCAAATCTTGTACCTCTGGCAAACCAAGACCCAATAAACGTTCTGCTGCATTTTGCATAACACCTGGTTCTGTAGAAATACCAATAGTAAACCTAGATGGTACGTTAACCCTAATGTTCTGCTTACTTAAAGCATTTTTTAAATCTACTTCTATAGATATGGGTGTTAAATCTAAATATTCATAATCTTGGATTACGGGCCAAACAAAGGCCGCGCCACCATGAATACATTTTGCGGAGTTACCAGAACCCACCTTGCCATAAACCACAAGTATACGGTCAGATGGACATCTTTTATACCGCCGTATAAACGATATAATGATTATAAACATAAAAAGAATGGCAAAGCCAATGGCCAATAAGGTGGCCCCTCCGCCTAATTGTAATGGTAGTGTAATCATTTTATTGGTTTAAAAGGTTAACAATTAATATTCCAGTATCTGTTACGTCTTTTACTTTTACTACGTTGCCCTGTACTAAATCATGATCTTCATCGGTTAAGGCCTGTAATTCCCTTAATGTACCTTGTACGTTTACGCTCACCTTACCAATTCTACTTCTTTTTGCTCCTATGGTGAGGTAAACTTCTCCTATCTGGTCTACAGCGTTTTTAAGTTGTAACGTTCCACTACTTTGCATCTTTCCTAAATAGTAAAAAAGGCTCGCCATTGCCAACATCATCAAAAGACCACATATAACGGATATGACTATGGTAATACCTGTAGCCAAACCATTGTCCAAACATGCGATTCCAGACCATCCGAAAATAGTAAAGAAACCTACCAGGTTTTTAAAGGATAAAAATTGAAATCCAATGCCCGTGTCTGCATCAATGTCTGCATCTACATCGCCAGCGTCTTCTACATCACCACCCAATAGCGTTGTAAATACTAAGAACAAAAGGAAAATAGAACCAATAACGGCTACTATCCAATACACTTTTTCGAACACGGTAAGTGTGGTAAACCATTCTTCCATAACAGTTAGTTTAGTTGGTTAATTCAAGATAAGAATATTAACGCTTATCCAGACATTTTATTTAAATCGATAATTTGATTTACGGTAAAGCCAAAGTATAACGCTCTACTGCTTGTAAAGCATCTCTTATAGCTATTGGTATTAAAAAGATTCATTTTGTTACAAAAATCTATTTATTGAGCCCTTCTAATAAACTTACAATGCAAACAACGATACTTTTTAGGTTCTAAAAAAGGAAAGAGTTTATGCATTAAAGTGTTTCTAGAGTAATAGACTTCAGATTTTTGTCGCTTACAATTAGGACATGTTATTAGGTTTCCTTCTTGGTCTTGTGCATAAGAACGTACTTCGTCATAGATTTCCCTTGCCCGTTCTTCATCTACAGGGTGTACTTGAAGTTTTATTCCACCAATGGCATTAGAGGCAAACGGTTCTATACCTACTGTGTTTGCGTCTTTTAAAAAAACCGAAATGCCTTCAGACTCCAATTTACCTTTAATTACCTGCACGTCTGATAAAAACTCAAAACTACCAAGTGTAACCAACTCTTTAGCCATCCAAATTGTATAAAAATTAAACTACATTCAACACAAAGGCTGAATTTGTTTTTGAAAAATACAATAATATGATGTTTAAGAACTAATTGACAATCAAAATTTTGAAACCAATTTTATAAGTTTAATCTACGACAATTTAAATGGATTATTCTTTACAATTTATAGTTGTTTAATATGAAATTTAGAACGTATTTTAGATTATGATACACTACACCCAAGTAAGCAGCGAGGACGAAATATTTCAAATTAAAGCGTTACAACAAAATAATTTAGCCAAGAATATAGCTGTAGAAGAAGCTGCCGAACAAGGATTTGTTACGGTAGAACATACGCTGGAAGAATTAAAATTATTGAATAGTGAACACCCGCACACTATAGCGAAAATAGATACTGAGGTAGTTGGTTACGCCTTATCCATGCATCCTAAGTTTAAGAATGAGATAGCTATTTTAAAGCCAATGTTCATAGAGATAGAAAAGTATTTCCCTGATGCCAATTATATGGCCATGGGCCAAATATGCATAGCTAAAGCACATCGTGGTAAAGGTATATTTAGAGGGTTATACAACGCCATGAAACAATTTCTACCCAAAGGTTTGGCCTGTATAATAACCGAAGTAGACTATAGAAATTCCAGGTCTATGAAAGCACATAAAGCCATTGGGTTTGTTGAGATAGCCAAGTATATTGCAGATGATAAAGAGTGGTCTTTAATAGCATTAAAATAAAAAGCCCAACTAATGTATAGTTGGGCCTTATATATATTGTTTGTATTTATAATTAATCTGCCAATACAATAACTTTGTTGTCCTTCATTTCTATGGTTCCACTTTTTATAGGTAAAACCACATCTCCATTACTTGCCTTTAAAAACTTATCCTTAAACGCTTTGGCAATTTCTATGTTTCCTTGAATTTTCACGTCTCCTTCTTGCAATAGCGATACAATAGGTGCGTGATTTGCCAACATTTGAAACTCACCATTAATTCCTGGAACCGTTACCGAAGTAACATCGCCCGAAAACAAAGTGGCCTCTGGAGATACTATTTCTAAATACATCTATTATCTATTAAAAGTTAGAAGTAAGCTTAGGTAGGTTAAACCTTAAATAACACAATCTAACCCATTTAAGCCGCACCTCAAATATTAAGCCTCTGCCAACATTTTTTCACCAGCCTCTATAGCTTCTTCAATGGTACCCTTAAGGTTAAAAGCAGATTCTGGCAAATGGTCTAACTCACCATCCATAATCATGTTAAAGCCTTTTATGGTATCCTTAATATCTACCAATACACCAGGAATACCCGTAAACTGCTCCGCTACATGGAAAGGCTGCGATAAGAAACGTTGAACACGTCTTGCCCTACCTACGGCCAACTTATCCTCCTCTGAAAGTTCTTCCATACCAAGGATAGCAATGATATCTTGTAATTCTTTATAACGCTGCAACAACTCTTTTACTCTTTGTGCACAACCGTAATGGTCTTTACCTAAAATTTCTGGAGTAAGAATTCTTGAAGTAGAATCAAGAGGATCTACCGCAGGATAGATACCCAACTCAGCAATTTTTCTAGAAAGTACTGTAGTTGCATCTAAGTGAGCAAATGTAGTTGCAGGCGCGGGATCCGTTAAATCATCCGCAGGTACGTAAACCGCCTGCACAGAAGTAATAGAACCTCTTTTTGTTGAAGTAATACGCTCTTGCATAGCACCCATCTCTGTTGCTAAAGTTGGTTGGTAACCTACCGCGGATGGCATCCTACCTAAAAGTGCGGATACTTCTGAACCAGCTTGGGTAAAACGGAAAATATTATCTACGAAGAAAAGTACGTCTTTACCTTGACCATCACCAGCTCCATCACGGAAGTACTCTGCAATAGTAAGACCAGAAAGTGCCACACGAGCACGTGCACCAGGCGGTTCGTTCATTTGACCAAATACGAAAGTAGCCTTAGATTCTTTCATAGCTTCTTTATCCACCTTAGTCAAATCCCATCCGCCTTCTTCCATAGAATGCAAGAAATCGTCTCCGTATTTAATAATACCGGACTCCAACATCTCTCTTAAAAGGTCGTTACCTTCTCTTGTACGTTCACCTACACCGGCAAAAACAGAAAGACCACCATGCCCTTTAGCAATGTTGTTGATTAACTCTTGAATTAATACGGTTTTACCAACACCAGCACCACCAAACAATCCAATTTTACCACCTTTTGCATAAGGCTCAATTAAATCGATTACTTTGATACCTGTAAATAAAACCTCGGTAGAAGTAGATAAATCTTCAAACTTAGGGGCCTCACGGTGAATTGGAAGACCATTATCACCACTTTTTGGCAAATCTTGAAGACCATCAATTGGCTCTCCAATTACATTGAATAGTCGACCGTAAACATCCTCACCAATTGGCATTTGAATGGCACTACCAGTAGCAACCACTTCCACACCACGGCTTAAACCATCTGTAGAATCCATGGAGATGGTTCTTACTGTATTTTCACCAATGTGAGATTGTACTTCCAAAACCAACACGGAGCCATTAGAACGTTTTACTTCTAATGAATCGTAGATTTTTGGAATTTCTGTTCCCGATTCGAACTCCACATCGATAACCGGGCCAATAATTTGGGCAACTTTTCCTGTAACTTTTGACATTACTTCAGTATTTCAATTAATTCAATTCCTAACGGAACGAGAACGCTATTTTTTCGGGCGCAAAGATAGGTTATTACATTCTTATATAGAAACTTCCTATTCTTTTTTTGCAAAACTAAAAAGGGCATTCCATTGAATGCCCTTTATTTATTTATAATAAGTTGATACTCTTAAGGATTAATTGTCCAAGAAACAAAGAATATAGATCCAATATTACCACTACCGAAAGCTGTATAATATTCTTCTCCTAAAATATTGCTCCCGCCTACCTTAAAGATAGATTTAATAGATGGTACCGTATAATTGATTTGTGCGTCTAAGACTGTATAAGCCGGCACATCCCCATCTGCAAAAGAAGCTTCCCAGAAGAAAGAATCACTCCACCTATAGTTTATTCCAAATCCGAAATTTTTAAATAATTCCGTATTTCCAAAAGAAGCTTTAACCTTATGTTTTGGTGTGTTAAAATTGGTTCTAAAATCTGGATTTGACGCTTTATCAAAATCCAAATCCGCGTAGGTATAATTTACACCCAAATCAAAATTTCCGAAGATTTTTGTATCAACACCAGCGGTTGCACCCCAAGAATTAATGTTTACATCTGAGTTGGTATAGGCTTGGTACACCTGAAAATCTTCGTTTGCAAGAGCAATGGCAGACAAGCCCCCATCACCTGCTTCTCCATAAAATGGCACAACAGTATTAACATTAGCTATAAAGTTTTTATAACTGTTATAGTAGCCACTTAAATCTATGGTAAATTTACCTAGTTGCGTTCTGTAACCCAATTCAACAGCAGTAATCTCTTCTGGTTTAATAATATCTGGATTTGCTACCTGTAAATCAGAAACATCTCTACTTAATGCAAAAGCTTGAGCAGACGAAGCAGTATAGGAGTTTTCGTAAGCTGCCCTGCCTACTACCTCTACAGTTGCAGGTTGCCCAAAGTCTTCTTGACCTCTATCACTTACACTAAACGTTCTTACGTCCCTATCTAAATTATCTGGGGCAGAACCCACTAAAATGGCCCTACCAGCATTTAATCCAATGAACAAATCCTGCGTGGTTGGGTTACGGAAACCTTGTTGAATGGAAGCTCTAATGTTATGGTTTCTATTTTCACCCAAAGTTGCAGAAATACCTGCTCTAGGAGACAAGAATCCATCAAAGAACTCATTTTTATCATATCTACCAGACAAAGTCAGTTTTAAGCGATCATCCGCAAATTTCTTTTGCAATTGCGCATAGGCCCCAAACTCATTGTAGGTTATTGGACCATCATAATCCGTAAAAATAGTTCCATTGGAACTTAGCTCATATTCTCTAAAAGAGCCGCCAACTTGGATATCTGCCCAATCATTGATTAAGTGAGCTAAATTATAATTACCATTAACATGACGAAATTTGGTGTTATCTATAAATTTGGCACCTGTTGTCAAATCACCGTCAGTTACCACAGAGTTAAACGCATTTTGGAATTCAGGGGTTCCGGGAATTAACCTTCCCGTATCAGCAGCAGCTCTTGCAGCCGCATGCGCTTGAACCGAAGCATCTTCTCTAGATAGACCTTGACCTTGAACTAATCCCAAGAAAGTTCGAATATATGTTCCAGCATAATCTCCAAACCAAGATGGTTCATTAGGATTATTTGGATTTGGAGCATCTCGCTTCCATCTTCTATTTATATTGATTGCGGCAAACCTAGTGTCATAAGCATCCCCAGAATTTTCTGAAACGATATATCCCCGAAGGAAGAAGTTGTCGTTCTTCAATTCAATTTTATGTTGTTGCATTTTAAATCCAGCAACAGAATATCTGTTAGCTCCTTGGTAGATAGTTGTACCCCTACCAATTCTACTGTTTAAAATTATTTCGAAATCATTACCCCAAGGACGGTAATGCAGAGCAAAATCAGATTTTACGCTTTGCGCATTATAATTAGCTAAATCACGCTCCTCATAACCAGTTCTTGTAACAAAAGCCGAACCAACGGTTCCAGAAGGCAAGCCTGCAAGTTCATCAAAGTTTAACGTTGTACTTACTTCGTCACCATATACATTTAATCCATCATATCCAGGATTGGAACGGTCCGCACCAGGGTTATTTAAATCTGTATAATTATTGGCGTGCCAATCTTCACCCTGTAAAAAAGAAAAATTAGCTTTAACTGCTACTTTATCACTAAACGCATGAGCTGCACGAATACCTACATCGTAATACTGGTTATCACCAGCAGCTTCCTGAGAAGTGATCCCAGTTTTGGCATACGCACTAATTCCTTGAAAATCAAATGGATTTTTACTTCTCATAAATAAGATACCATTAAACGCCCCTGCACCGTAAAGCGCAGATGAAGCACCAGGTAAAATTTCCACGCTCTGCACATCTAATTCTGACATACCTACCAAGTTTCCTAAAACAAAGTTTAGACCTGGCGCCGTATTATCCATACCATCTACCAATTGTAAAAAACGGTTATTGGCGAATGTGGCAAAACCTCTTGTGTTAACCGATTGAAAAGTTAAACTATTGGTGTTTATGTCTACACCTTTTAAATTTTGCAGACCCCCGTAGAAAGATTCCGCAGTAGTATTCTTAATTTCTCTTAAACCAAAACGCTCTACTGAAACAGGAGACTCAAACAATCTTTCTGGCGTTCTAGATGCAGAAATTACAATCTCATCCAATAAAGTAGAACTTTCATTTATGGTTACGTTCACAACCTGATTGTTCTTTGTAATCTGTACGGTAGCCTCGTCAAAACCTACACTTGAAACTTTAATTTGAAATGGTGGGTTTAAAGTACTAGTCAGCGTAAAATTACCATCAAAGTCGGCAACGGCTCCTTCTGCTACACCTACAACCACAACATTGGCTCCGGGAACTGGCTCATTATTTTGGTCCACCACAGTACCAGACACGGTTGTCTGGGCCAATACAGAACCACTAATAAGCAAAACTAATGCGAATAGAATTCTTCTCATCCGTTAAGTATTTGTATTAAGTTAGTTTAAAAAAAAGTTAATTTATCAGGTTGGAAGATACATTTTTTTGAAATTCCCACAATGCAAATTCTAAAAAATTATGCATGCATAATACTTTTTTTTCAATTAATCCCCTTTATTAATAGATAATTCATAAAAAAACCGTCCAATTGGACGGTTTAAGACTTATTTACTTTTATAAAATTATTCTACGGTAACAGATTTTGCCAAGTTTCTAGGTTGATCTACATTACAGCCTCTCATTAAAGCAATATGATACGATAATAATTGCAAGGGAATAGTTGTTAATAGCGGAGATAAAGATTCTATTGTTTCTGGAACTTCTATAACATGGTCTGCAATTCCCTTTACAACAGTATCGCCTTCAAAAACTATTGCGATTATCTTTCCCTTCCGTGATTTTATTTCTTGTATGTTACTTACTACTTTTTCATAATGTCCACGTTTGGTTGCAATAACCACTACAGGCATTTGCTCATCTATCAAAGCTATTGGTCCGTGTTTCATCTCTGCTGCCGGATAACCTTCTGCATGTATGTAACTAATCTCTTTTAGCTTTAAAGCACCTTCAAGAGCCACTGGAAAATTGTACCCCCTACCCAAATAGAGACAGTTTGGAGAATCTTTATACACCGCGGCAATTTCCTCAATAATTGCGTTGGATTCCAAGGCCTTTTCTACCTTAGCGGGCACACCCTCTAACTGAGTTAGGTATTCATGAAATTTAGATTCAGACAAAGCTCCATTTGCTTTTCCTAGTTTTAAAGCGATAAGGGTTAATACCGTTATTTGCGTAGTAAACGCCTTAGTTGAAGCCACACCAATTTCAGGGCCAGCATGTGTATAGGCACCAGCATGAGTTTCTCTAGCAATGGAAGAGCCAACCACATTACATACCCCGAACACAAAAGCGCCTTTTTCTTTAGCCATTTTAATTGCAGCCAAGGTATCTGCAGTTTCACCGGATTGTGAAATTGCGATTAAAACATCTTTCTCGGTAATTACGGGATTTCTATATCTAAATTCAGACGCATACTCAACCTCTACGGGTATTCTTGCTAAATCTTCAAAAATATACTCTGCTACCAGACCAGCATGCCAAGATGTACCGCAAGCAACAATTATAATTCTGTTCGCATTGGTAAATCTTTCAAGGTTTTGGTCAATACCGGCCATTCTAATAATCCCTTGATCCGCAAGCAACCTACCCCTATACGTATCTAAGATTGCCCTTGGCTGCTCGTAAATCTCCTTGAGCATAAAATGGTCGTAACCCCCTTTTTCTATCTCTTCTAAGTTTAACTGAAGCTCAAGAATATTAGGATACGCAATAGCATCATCCTTTATTTTTCTAAGTTTAATTTCTTTACCCAATCTAATAATTGCCATTTCTTCGTCTTCCAGATAAACAGCATTATTGGTATACTCTATAAAAGGAGATGCGTCTGATGCTATAAAGTATTCGTTTTCTCCAATACCAATGGCCAATGGGCTACCTAATTTTGCAACAACTATCTCATCTGGTTTATTTATATCAAAAACCGCAATGGCATAGGCGCCTACCACTTGATTTAGCGCAATTTGAACAGCTTTTCCCAGCTTTACACCCTCTTGCTTTTTAACTTCTTCTATTAAGTTGATAAGCACTTCTGTATCTGTATCTGATTTAAAGGTATACCCTCTTTTGGTAAGCGCTGTTTTTATCGATTCATAGTTCTCGATAATGCCGTTGTGTATAATACACAACTCGCCTGAATTAGAATAATGCGGATGCGAATTTACATCATTAGGAACACCATGGGTTGCCCATCTAGTGTGCCCCAAACCTAGTTTGCCTTCTAAACTTATGGATTCTTTGGACCTTTTAATAAGGTCTTCTACTTTACCTTTAGTCTTAGCCAATTTAGTGCCTTTACCATCAAATAAAACGATACCGGCACTATCATAACCTCTATATTCTAACCTTTGTAAGCCTTTTATAATTATGGGATAAGCATCCCTATGACCTATGTAGCCAACAATTCCACACATATTTATAGTTCAAATTAATGTTAATAGTAAGTAGTTCAACACAAAAGTAACGGAAATATGGAAGTATTCTTATACTTTTAGTTGACATAACAATAATTGACTACAAGTTACCCGTTACGATGTATAACTAGTTTGCCGTGGTGTAGAAAATTTCTAATCGTAATTTTTTATCGCTTAACTCCGAAGGTAAATTTGGACCATATAACACAGTCCCCAATGGATTTATGGTAGACATCACTGGAAGATCGTCCATTCCCAATTCTGTTTGTGCCTCCAAAACAGCGGTTATACCTAAGTTTGAGGTAAGTGTTAAATTTAAATCAGCATTTACAGAGTCTCTAACAATGATATTATTTAAGTGCTCCGTAATTTTTACAGAATATTTTTGACCTACTCCTCCACTAGATTGCAATACGCCATCATATTTAGGATACGTTTCTAAACTGGATTGAGCCGAAGCAACATCGGTTATATCATGAATAGGATTATTGGTCTCCGCATTATAAAGGAACAATCTTGGCGGCTCTATGGTTCCGCCAACACTTGCGATTTTTGATTCATCCACATAATAAACCAAGTTAGCTTCATTAATAATCCAATTGTTTTGTTTAATGTCATTGATCAATGAGGCTCCGCCATCTTCCCCAAACAATCTAACCATGGCATAAGCTCCAGATCCACCTTTTAAATAAATACGCTCAGCATTTTCGCTACTAGAAAGCTGGCTTGCTATCTCCGCACTGTACGGCTCATCTATAAAAGTGTTTACTGCATTACCAATGGTAGCAGTGCTTGTATTTTGGATAAAATTAAGGGTATAAGAAGATTCTATTTGCTCTACACTACCGGTATCCGTTTCCGAATCAATTATATAATCATCATACTCATAATTGATTGTAATATTGGCTTGAGACATATCAAACAACAACAAAACGTCTTGCAACTCGCTTCCTGGTGCCACACTTAAATGCAATCCTCTTAAGAATTGGGTAAAATTAGCCTGACTTAATAATTCTGACTCGCCCTCTTTATTTAAAATATTTTCTTGAAAAAACTCAATATCTAACGGAACCCTAATCCCTGGATTTAATCTTGTGGTAATAGTTTCAGTTTCATTTTGATCGGTATCTGGATCATCTTCTTCACCATACTCCACAATTTCCATATTATCAATTGTCACTTCGCCCTCAAACAAAGGAGCACCATCTACAAATGATGTAATATCTGTATTACTGTAATATTCTTGCGCCTCTAGAAAACCAGCATTTGGATCTAAATCTCTTAAGAAATAAGAAGAGCGCTCAACTTTTAAATTAATGGTCTTACCAACATAAAAATCTTGAGCCTCTAAAGTTCTTTTTGCACTAGAAAAAATACTATCTATAGCAAAGGTTCTTGGAAAATTGTTAGCTAAAGTAACTTCATCCTCACCATCATTAATACCATCACCATCGGTGTCTTCATTAAAAGGGTCTGTTCCATTACTACTCTCTTGAATATCCGTTACTCCATCACCGTCGTAATCACTCGTTGCACTATTAGGGTCTTTATCCAATTCATCTGGCACACCGTCACCATCAGCATCATTACTTGCTGCTGGCACCTGTAAAAAAGGAAGATACAAGTAAACACTGGTTACTGTTTCATTTTCGGCAATGGTATCCCTATTTCCACTTTGATCTTCCAGCAACTCTACATTTGGCCTAAGATTACCAAAGGTTGGATTACCAGAACTTAAAGTTAACTGAGAGGTTATTATAGATTCTCTTCTACCAAATATTGGATCATTGTAAACACCAGCTTGATAGACGGGCATTTTATTGGTTTGGACGGATACAATTTTTTTGTTCTGAACAAAAACATCATAATACGCCCTACCCGTGGTAAACGGCTCACCCCCAACAACTCCTTCTCCTAAAGTTTCTAGTTCTTCCTCACAAGAAACTGCCAAAATTGCAAAGCAAAACACCGCAGCGATAACCGCGACACCCCTTTTTACTAAAACCATACGGTTTACTTTAAAACTTGATTGTTATAAAACTCCGTGTACGCCTCTTCTGTTTCTTGAAATGAAACATATGGTAAAACGGGTTTTTCTAATTTAGAAATATGGTCCTTTAATTCGTCCGACACACCTTCTGAAGCTAAAATTACAGCATCGGAATAATCTACTGCCACCTTTAACAAATTATTATAGTCAGGCTCTGCAATAGCGCCTATTTTATCTTTTTCAATACCATCAAATGCAACTTTATTTATCATTTCTGCATCCAAAGTACCTTCAAAGCCATTATCATATACAGAAGTTACAATTTTACTATCCGCAAAAATTGGCTCATCTGCATAATACTCCTTAAGATACAAAGGCAATAGAGAAGCCATCCACCCATGCACATGAATTATATCTGGGGTCCAATTTAATTTTTTAACGGTTTCTACAACCCCTTTTGCAAAGAATATAGCACGTTCATCATTATCAGGAAAAAGGTTTCCTTCCTTATCTTTAAATGTGGCCTTCCTTTTAAAATATTCATCGTTATCTATAAAATAAACCTGAATACGTTCTTTAGGAATTGAAGCTACCTTTATGATCAATGGCATATCCATGTCATTGATTACTAAATTCATACCAGATAATCTTATTACTTCGTGTAATTGATGTCTCCTTTCATTAATATTGCCATATCTTGGCATAAATATCCTTATTTGGCCGCCATTGCTGTTAACCATTCTTGGCGTCTCATAAGACATTTTGGAAACTTGGTTCTCTGGGAGATAGGGAATTAATTCTGAAGATACGAACAATATCTTTTTACCAGTCATAGATCTTATTTTGGTTCTTCTGTCAAAACGTAGCTGCAAAAGTACAAAATTTATGCAACTTACTAGTATTTATAGTATTTTTGGCCGGTTTTAAAGCAAAAAATGCAGGTAATTCAAGATAAAGAAGAACTTAAAAGCGTTCTTGAAAAACAACAAACAGACAATTTGGCCGTAGGCTTTGTACCCACTATGGGGGCGCTTCATAAAGGGCATTTATCCTTGGTAGAGCAAGCCTTGACAGAAAACGACATAGTTGTAGTAAGTATTTTTGTTAACCCTACACAATTTGATAATAAAGAGGATTTAGAAAAATATCCAAATACGCTAAAAGAAGATATTGAATTATTACGGACTATCTCTAACAATATTATTCTTTTTACCCCTACCAAAGAGGGTATCTATGACGGACAAATAACCTCAAAAACGTACGAGTTCAATGGCTTAGAAAAAGTAATGGAAGGTGCTTTTAGGCCAGGCCACTTTAATGGTGTAGCCACTATTGTTGAATTGCTTTTAACAACTGTAAACCCAAACAAGGCATACTTTGGCGAAAAAGATTTTCAGCAACTTCAGATTATTACAAAGCTAGTCGCGAATAAAAAGTTACCCGTAACCATAGTGCCTTGCCCTATTTCTAGAGAAGAAAACGGTTTAGCAAGAAGTAGCCGTAATGAAAGGCTTAGCAAAACGACTAGAAAAGCTGCTGGTTTCATTTTCAACACCTTGCAGACTGCCAAACGTAAATTTGGCACGGAAAATGTACAAGATATAAAGGAATGGGTGCAACATGCTTTTGCGCAGAATACAATTTTTGAAATGGAATATTTTGAAATTACGGACGAAAGCACTTTAACCCCAGCCAAAAAAGTTCAATCAGATTTAAAATATAGGGCATTCATAGCCGTTTATGCAGATGGCGTTAGATTAATAGATAACATGCCGTTAAATTAAGAATAGTAACAATGCAGGTAGAAGTAGTAAAGTCTAAGATACATAGGGTTAAAGTTACAGGCGCAGACCTTAATTATATAGGCAGCATTACCATAGATGAAGATTTAATGGACGCCGCAAACATTGTACGCGGAGAGAAAGTCCAAATAGTAAACAACAACAATGGCGAACGCCTAGAAACCTATGCCATACCAGGACCTAGGGGGTCAGGGGAAATAACCCTAAACGGGGCAGCAGCCAGAAAAGTTGCCAAAGGAGATATCCTTATTCTTATAACCTACTCTTGGATGCCAATAGAGGAAGCCAAAGAGTTTAATCCCTCACTGGTATTTCCTAACGAAGAGAACAATCTTTTACAATAATTGAGTTCTAGAACCAAAAAAATAATAAAGCTTATAGTCCCAATTTTGTTGGGACTATTTTTAATTTGGTACTCTTATAATGCCACAACAGAGGCCGATCGTAAATTAATTGTAGAGAGCATTGCCAATGCAAATCTTACTTGGGTATTTGTTTCTATAGCATTAGGCATTATAAGCCATATTTCTAGAGCTATTCGGTGGAACTACCTGTTACACCCCTTGGGTTACAGACCAAGTTTGGTAAACAATTCCTTAATCGTTTTCATATCCTACTTTGCTAATTTAGGTATACCCCGATCAGGAGAAATATTGAGGGCTACAGCACTTTCAACCTATGAGAATGTACCTTTTGAGAAAGGCTTTGGTACCATTGTGACCGAACGCATTGTTGATTTAATAATGCTTTTACTCATCATTTTTACGGCGTTAATGTTACAGACCGATATTATTTGGGACTATTTAGAAGAAAAGGGTATTGGGTTGGTGGCTGGTGGCATTGCCCTTTTAGTTGGTGTAGTAGGTCTATTGATAGGAAAACGAATATTAAAAAAATCAAAGTCCAACTTCGTCCTTAAGATAAAGGGTTTCTTAGACGGCCTTTTAGATGGTGTTGCCAGCATACTCAAAATGAAAAATAAGTTTGGTTTTATTTTTCATACAATCCTAATTTGGGGGTGCTATGTAGCCATGTTTTGGGCTATTAAATATACCATTCCAGAAACGGCTGCTTTAAGCCTTTCACAATTATTGGTAGCGTTTGTTGCCGGTGCATTTGCCATGTCTGCCACTAATGGCGGGCTAGGCCTATACCCTATTGCTGTAAGCAGCGCCTTGAGCCTTTTTGGCATTGCCAAAACGGGCGGAGACACTTTTGGTTGGATTATGTGGATTGCCCAAACCGTTATGGTTGTTGTTTTGGGCGCAATATCTTTTATGGTATTACCGTTATGGAACAGAAGTAAATAGTCTTGATAGACTACCTATAACCGTTTACCATGTCCAAATCTTTATTTACCTTTTTCTTATTGTGCACCTTAGCCTTGAACGCTCAGGTGAAAAAAGAAATATTTGAATCCTTTAAACTTCAAGAAAGAAGAGATGTATCCTATTACTTTCCAGAAGATTATTCTGAGGATAAAAAATACCCCTTGATTGTTGTTTTAGATGCTGACCACTTATTTGATTTGGCTGTAGCGTACACCAAATTCTACAGCAAATTTCATCGAATGCCACAAAGTATTGTGGTTGGTGTTCATCAATTAGAAAATGATATACGGTGGGAAGATTGTGATTTTGAACAAAGCACGGGATTGCCTACTGAAAAAGGAAAATTATTCTACGAA
The DNA here is from genome assembly GCF_002072105.2 of Croceivirga radicis. Classification (GTDB taxonomy): domain Bacteria; phylum Bacteroidota; class Bacteroidia; order Flavobacteriales; family Flavobacteriaceae; genus Croceivirga; species Croceivirga radicis. The sequence goes on along the minus strand of NZ_MTBC01000001.1, from coordinate 552,607 downwards.
TTTTTAGGAACAGAATTGATACCTTATCTAGAAACCCAATACAACGTTGCTCCTTTTAAAATGTTCATGGGGTATGATATTACGGCGAATTTTGGTAACTACTTCTTATTTAAAGATCGCTCACTATTTAATGCATACATTTTAATATCGCCTGTTTTGGCTCCAGAAATGGAAAGTAGAATTCCAGCAAGATTGTCAGACTTAGACCAAGAGCTTTTCTATAGCCTTATCATAGAAAAAGACAAAACAGAAGATAGAAATCGCGTATTACAACTTAAAAATGCGGTAAGCAGCATAGAAAAAGAAAGCCTACATTTTTCTTTTGATGAGTACGAAGAACCAGACCATACTTCTATTGCAGCGTACGGACTTAGCAAAGTGTTTGATAATACTTTTAAAATGTTTCGCCCTATAACCCCAAAAGAGTACAAAGAGCAAATTTTAAAATCCGAAGATTCTCCAATGCAGTATTTGACCAACAAATACGAAATGATAGAGAAGTTCTTGGGCTACAAAAGTGATATTGAATTAAATGACATTATGGCCATTTATGCCGCATCACTAAAAAAAGAAGATTTTGAATCGCTAGATGCGCTTTCAAAAATCTGCAAGGCACAATATCCAGAAACTATGCTTGGTTTTTACCTAGAAGGAGAAGCCTTAGAATTGGAAGGTGAACCTAAAAAAGCCATGAAAGCTTTTGAGAAATCTTTTTTAATGAACGAAATTGATTTTCTTACCAAGGACATGGCCCTAGAAAAAATAGATGCACTTAAGGCAGACTTTGGTTTTTAACTAGCTATACCTGTATCTTAGCCATCTAGATCGTATATAAATGGCGAAGACCAAAACAGCTTATTTTTGTCAAAATTGTGGCGCCCAATTTGCCAAATGGGTAGGACAATGCTCTTCTTGCAAACAATGGAATACCGTTGTTGAAGAAGTGGTACAAAAAGAAACTAAATCTTCTTGGAAACAGACCGATACCTCTGTAAAAAGGACTGCAAAACCGCTCCGTATTTCAGAAATCAGCAATGATAAAGAAGTACGCCTTAATACCAAAGATGGCGAATTTAACCGTGTTTTGGGTGGCGGTCTAGTACCTGGTTCCCTTACCTTATTAGGGGGCGAACCAGGTATTGGTAAAAGTACGTTGTTATTACAAATGGCACTTAAATTAGACTTAAAAGTGCTATATGTGTCTGGCGAAGAAAGCCAGAAGCAGATAAAAATGCGAGCAGAGCGTATTGAAAATAATACGGACAATTGTTACATTCTTACCGAAACTAAGACACAGCATATTTTTAAACAAGTTGCTGCGGTAACCCCAGAGTTGGTCATCATAGACTCCATACAAACCCTACATACAGATTATATAGAATCTGCTGCTGGTAGCATTTCTCAAATAAGAGAGTGCACGGCAGAACTCATTAAGTTTGCCAAAGAAAGTAATACCCCAGTTTTGCTTGTTGGGCACATTACAAAAGATGGGAATATTGCCGGACCAAAAATATTGGAGCATATGGTAGATACTGTGCTACAGTTTGAGGGAGACCGAAATTACGTTTATCGTATTCTACGTTCCCTAAAAAATAGATTTGGATCTACCGCAGAGCTTGGCATTTATGAAATGTTTGGTAATGGTTTACGAGAGGTTACCAACCCCTCTGAAGTTTTAATTTCTAATGCAGCTGGGGAACTTAGCGGAACTGCTATATCTGCTACGGTAGAAGGGATGCGCCCATTGCTTATAGAAATACAAGCATTGGTAAGCAGTGCGGTTTACGGCACTCCGCAACGTTCTGCTACCGGCTTTAACGTAAAAAGACTAAATATGCTTTTGGCCGTTCTAGAAAAAAGAGCCGGTTTTAAATTGGCGGCCAAAGATGTTTTCCTAAATATTACAGGCGGCATAAGTGTAGACGATCCCGCTATTGATTTAGCGGTGATAGCAGCTATTTTATCTAGCAATGCAGACATACCAATAGAAAAAGGTACCTGTTTTGCCGCAGAAGTAGGCCTTGCAGGCGAAATAAGACCAGTACAACGGGTAGACCAGCGGATACTAGAGGCAGAAAAACTAGGTTTTTCTACTATTTATGTTTCTAAAGCGAACAAAATAGGACTTAAACACACCAATTTAGAACTAAAACTAGTTTCTAAGATTGAAGATGTGGTAGGTGAACTATTTGGTTGATGCTTATGGAGATGGATTAGGAATACTGTTATGTATTTCTTCTATTCCTTTCATAACGTTTTCTGGCAAGTCTATACCAATTGAAGCTATATTTTCTTTTAATTGCTCCATGCTGGTTGCACCAATTATATTACTGGTTAAAAATGGTCTGCTATTTACAAATGCCAATGCCATTTGTGCCAAGCTTAACCCATTTTCCGCAGCCAACTCTTGGTATCTTCTGGTTGCTTGTACCGCGTTTTCGTTACTATACCTATTGTACTGCGGAAACAAGGTAATTCTGCCTTTTCTTGGTGGCACTTCTCCAAGGTATTTACCACTTAAAGTTCCAAAACCTAAGGGCGAATAGGCCAATAACCCAATACGCTCTCGCATACATATCTCAGAAAGTCCTATTTCAAAAGTTCTATTCAATAAATTATATGGATTTTGGATGGTAAGCATTCTAGGTAGATCTTGATGCACTTTGGCTTCTTCCAAATACCTCATGGTTCCCCAAGGTGTCTCGTTAGATATACCTACATGCCTAATTTTACCTTCTTGGACCAAGTCTCTTAAGGTTTCTAAAACTTGGTGAAAATTATCTTCCCAAAAATCGTGTTGCTCGGCATTATAACCTCTTTGACCAAAATAATTAGTATTTCTTTCTGGCCAGTGTAATTGATATAGGTCTATATAATCTGTTTGCAGCCGTTTTAAACTACCTTCAACAGCTGTTTTCAACGCATCTTTTGCAAAACCTGTAGTTCGGATAAATTTGGTATAATCCCCATTTCCGGCAATTTTACTGGCCAATACCACTTTGTTCCTATTACCGGTTTTAGCAAACCAATTACCAATAATCTCTTCGGTTACCGCATATAGCTCTTTTTTGGCAGGAACGGGATATAATTCTGCCGTGTCAAAGAAATTTACCCCTTGGTCCAAGGCATAGTCCATTTGCTCATGACCTTCTTCCTCAGAATTTTGCCTACCCCATGTCATGGTTCCTAGGCAAATCTTACTAATTCTTATGTTGGTGTTGGGTAACCTGGTATACTTCATCATTCAACTATAACCATCAAAATTAAGGTTTTTAAGGGCACTACTGTTTTAATACATTGTTATTATTCTACCTCTAAAAGAATAGGGCAGTGATCACTATGCTTTGCATCTGACAAAATTACGGAGCGTTTTATCCGGTCCTTTAGGCTATCGTTAACCATTCCATAATCTAGACGCCATCCTTTATTGTTTGCTCTTGCATTGGCACGGTAACTCCACCATGTATAATTATCCGGTTCAGGATTAAATTCCCTAAAACTATCTATAAAACCACTAGCTATAAAATTAGACAACCATTCCCTTTCTACAGGTAAAAAACCAGATACATTTTTGTTTCTAACCGGATCATGTATATCTATAGGTTTATGACAAATGTTATAATCCCCACAAACTATTAAATTAGGATGTGTTTTTCTAAGTTCATCAGCATACTTTTGAAAGTCTGCCATATACATTAATTTGTGGTCTAACCTCGCAATGTTGGTACCAGAAGGCAAGTACATACTCATCACAGAAATATCCCCAAAATCCGCACGTAAATTTCTACCTTCAAAGTCCATATAATCTATGCCCGTACCGTAAGCCACATTATCTGGTTTTTGTTTACACAATAAGGCCACACCACTATATCCTTTTTTTTGCGCACTATACCAATAATTGTATTCGTAACCTGCGGCTGCAAAGACCTCTAAATCTAACTGTTCCTTCATCGCCTTGGTTTCTTGTAGGCAAACTACGTCTGGATCAGCGGTTGCCAACCAATCCAAAAATCCTTTTTTCAGTGCCGCCCGAATACCATTAACATTATAAGAAACTATCTTCATGCTATAATTTTGCCTTAAAAATAGCCATTTTTGTACCGATGAAAAGGAAAACACCATGGATATTACCAATAGTTTTATTGGTATTCTTACAGCAGCCGGTAAAGGCACAGACGGACACAATTACTTATTTGGACGAAATTATCTTAGCCAAATCCCTCATTCAAAAAAATGCTTACGGTATAACATCCTCTAACAGCATAAAACAAGACAAAATAAACACCTTTGGTCCATTAGACGCCCCCTTAGTATTAAATCAAGTACCTGGCGTACAAGTTTTATCCGGTGCATTAAATACTAACCGTATTACAATTAGGGGCATAGGGGCCAGAACACCGTATGGTACGGATAAATTACGATTGTACTACAATAATATTCCCATTACCAATGGCAGTGGCTTTTCATCTATTGAAGCTTTTGACCTAGCCAATATTGGTCATGTAGAGGTAATAAAAGGTCCAAATGGCACGTCCCATGGGGCCAATTTGGGCGGCGCCATAATATTAAACAGCAATGCACCCATCGTTGGCCGCTCAGAAGTGGTTAGCAGTACGATATTTGGGTCTTATAATTTATTTAAAGAGAACTTACGATTAACCCATCAAACCCAAAAAATACATTTGAACCTGAGTTATAATTCAATTTTCACTAACGGTTTTAGAGAAAATAACGCATTTGATCGTGATGGTATTTTGCTCAATCTTGGGGTAATCCTTAATGCTAAAAGCAAATTAGCTATTTTGTTAAACCATATAGACTATACGGCACAAATACCTAGTTCAATCAATAAGACTGATTTTGATAACAATCCCAAACTTGCAGCGGCCAATTGGAACGAAGCCAAAGGTTTTGAAGCAAATAAATATACACTTGCAGGCCTTACCTATACCTACGCATTTAATGATAAGCTTAGTAACAACACCAGTATCTATTACAGCTATTTAGATCACTTTGAACCTAGACCATTTAATATTTTGGACGAGTTTACCAACGGTTTTGGCCTTAGAAGTGTGTTTAAAGGAAAATTACTCAACGGTAATTTTACTATTGGCACTGAACTTTATAAAGATGAATACTTTTGGGAGACCTTTGAAAACCTATATCGGGAAAACGAAGGTAATGGTAGCATAGCAGGAGAAAAACTAAACGAAAACAAGGAATTTAGAACCCAATTTTATCTTTTTGGCGCCTTTAACCACACTATTTCCAAAAAGCTCACCGCTCAATTTGGGCTAAGCCTAAACAAAACTAAATATGCGTTTAAAGACCGCTTTTTAAGTGATGGCAATACTTCTGCCACACGTGATTTCGATGTTATCTTAAACCCCAGTTTAAACCTAACCTATAACCTAAGAAATGGTATTTTATTTACTGCGATAAACAAGGGATTCTCCAATCCAAACTTAGAAGAAACCTTGACGCCAGACGGAATAATTAACCCAGACATAGCCCAAGAAAAAGGATGGAACTATGAATTAGGATACAACGCCTCATTTTTTAAAGAGAAGCTCCAACTTAAGGCAACCACCTATTTTATGAAGGTTAAAGATCTGCTGGTAGCAGAACGGGTGGGAGAAGACCAATACATTGGAAGAAACGCGGGTAAAACATCGCACAGAGGCTTGGAACTAGACGCTAGTTTTAACTTTAAAATTAATCCTAATTGGAACATTAGCCCATATTTAAATTACAGTCTTAATCTGCACGAGTTTGATGAGTTTATTGATGACGATATAAACTATGCCGGAAACGAGTTGACAGGTGTACCCAAACACGTTTTGAACACCGGTATCGCTGTGCACCATAAAGAAGTACTGAGCTGGTTTTTAAATCACAATACGGTCTCCAACATTCCGTTAAACGATGCCAATAGTATTTATAGCACAGCATATTCTGTTTTCCATACCAAAATTTGGTATAGACCAAAAATCACCAAGGCTGTGCAAACACAATTTCAAGCAGGGATAAATAACATTTTTAACACCAATTATGCGCAATCTATTTTAATAAATGCGGTTGGTTTTGGTGGTTCGGAGCCACGCTATTATTATCCAGGAAATGGCAGAAATTTTTATGTTGGGGTACAACTAAAATATTTCTTATAAACTCGTTATAAGGTAACAAATATCACTTTTAGGTTAAAAAGTAATTTATACTTTTAGTCCAACCAAAACCTAAAATATGACCAAAAAAATCACCACATTTCTTTTAATTGCCCTGCTTTTTGTTGCATGTAAGCAAAAAAATAAGGAAACACCAAGTGCACCAGAACCCAAAGGAATAGAAAATATAGCCTATAAATGGGGTGAAATGGCCCTTGAAGCCACCGCATTAGACACGGAGCGTTTTAAACCAAGGCCAACCATTACCTCTAGATACCTAGGATTAATTTTCACAGCCGTATTTGATGCGTGGAGCAGGTACGACAGCTTGGCCAAACCGGTATATTTAAAGAATGTAGACCGGGTTTCTTTAGAGGAACAGACATTAAGAAACAAAGAAATTGCCATTAGCTACGCTGCATATTATGCCATGGAAGAATATTTTTATGCAGATAAAGAGTTGTTCGCAAATTTTATGAAAGAAGAACTTGGTTTGGACCCTACCTTAAAAAGTACCGATAAAAATACACCCGAAGGCATAGGCTATTTGGCAGCCAAAGCTGTTATAAAAGCCAGAAAAAACGACGGTGCCAACCAATATGGTGAAGAAGAGGGTTCTAATGGCACTCCATATTATAATTATGTAGGCTATAAACCTATAAACTCGGTAGAAGAGAATGTAGACCCTAACAGGTGGCAGCCCAAGTATTTTTCTGATGGCAAGGGCGGGCAGTTTGCCCCAGAATGCCTTACACCTTATTGGGATAAGGTTACTCCAATTTCATTAAAATCTGGAGACCAATTTAGACCTGGACCACCACCAAAAATAGGATCTGAACAATTAAAAGCTGAAGTTGCAGAGGTTATTGAGCTGCAAGCTAATTTAACAGACGAAGAAAAAGCGCTTGTAGAGTTTATGAGAGATGGCCCACAATCTGTACAGCAAGCAGGGCATTGGTTAAAGTTTGCCCAAGATGTTTCTGAAAGGGACAACCATACCTTAGACCAAGACGTTAAGATGTACTTTTACAACCAAGTCGTGGCCATGGATGCCTTTATTGCGTCATGGGATTCTAAAATGTTTTACGATTATGCCAGACCATTTGCATTGGTACATGAATATTATGGCGGTAAAACTATTAAGGGATGGGGTGGCCCAGGAATTGGTGTTATAGAAATGGATGGAAATCAATGGAGACCCTACTCACCAGACACCTTTTTATGCCCTCCTTTTCCAAGTTACACCTCTGGCCACAGCACCATAAGTGGTGCCTGTGCAGAAGCATTAAAACTTTGGACGGGTAGCGATGAGTTTGGGGAAGAAGTAGAATTGGTTCCCGGCGCCTTAACTGAACCAGACAATTTAGGCGAAAAAGTAATTATTAAGTTCCCAACTTTTACCGAAACGGCAGAGATGGCAGGTATTTCTAGAGTAATGGGAGGTTACCATATACAGGCAGACAATGTTGCTGGTCTAAAACTTGGCAGAGATGTGGCCCATGAAGCTTGGAAATTTTACCAAGAACATGTTGGTGAACAGTAAAAAAGTAAAAAGGCCGCAAAAGCGGCCTTTTTAAATTATAAACTCCATTTGTTACCCACCTCTTCTAATGGTATACAACCAAGATAAGCCCCTGGAATAGGATCGTAACTAAGTACGTTTTTACCAATCTCTTCAGATGAAAAATAAGCCCATAACACAGTAGATTTTAAAGACCTATAAAAGCTAACTGGTTCTTGCTCGCCAACTGCAGTTCCCCATACACCACTATTAAATTTACCGCCTTTTTTTTCTTTGACCGATAAAAACGCGTTTTTATCTTCCTTAGATAATTCCGCAAAAGCATTTCCATGGGCAGATTTTGCCTCATCATTAAACTTTGAAATATTTGCTTTAAAGTCTTCTTGACCTTTCTTATCATAAACATTGGCCACCACTTTATCTATAAATACGTCTGCGTTTACATCTAATGCTCCAGGTGTGCTTGTTTTTGGTAAAATTGTATCTGCAAAGGCCGCTAAAAAGCCCGCTTCTTCTAAGGAGAAAAATTCTGGAGTATAATCTATTCGGTTTACTTCTTTACACGATTGTAGCATGGATAATATAGATGGCATTATTACCGTTGCTCCTGCAAATAATGATGTTTTTCTAAGTGCACTTCTTCTATCCATCGTTTAAATATTTTGTTTGTTAAGCTGTTCTACCGCATAATTAGCTGCTCTTGCCGTAAGTGCCATGTAGGTTAAAGAAGGGTTTACACAAGAAGAAGAGGTCATACAGGCACCATCAGTTACAAAAACATTCTTGGCGGCATGTACTTGGTTGTGTGCGTTTAAAACTGATGTCTTGGGGTCTTTACCCATACGGGCAGTTCCCATTTCATGAATACCATATCCAGGTTCGTGTTTTTTATCGAACCCTATTACATCTTTTAGACCAGCCTTTTCTAACATTTCTACCGCATCTTCTTGGATTTGTTTGTTCAGTGCCAATTCGTTCTCTTTCCATTCGCAATCAATAGAAAGTGTGGGTTGTCCCCACTTATCCAAAACCTCATTATTTAAAGAAACCTTGTTCTCATGGTAAGGCAAACACTCGGCAAAACCAGTAATAAACATTTCCCAAGGTCCTGGTTTCATAATTTTATCTTTATAGTCTGCACCAAATTCTTCTAAATTGGCCGCATAGCCATTACCCAGTCTATAGGCACCTCCTTGATAACCAAAACCACGAACAAACTTATCGGATTTAGTATTTTCATCAACGTTCCAATATCTAGGAATATAAATTCCATTAGGTCTTCTTCCTTTGTAGTATTTATCCAAAAAGCCTTCTACTTTACCCAACGCGCCAACCCTATAGGTGTGGTCCATTAAATTATGCCCCAACTCACCACTATCATTTCCAAAACCTTCTGGAAATCGGTCAGATTTTGAGTTCATTAATATCTGGGTAGTGCTTAAAGTAGAAGCGTTGCAAAAGATAATTTTACTCTTGAATACTATTTCTTCATTTGTCTCGGCATCTATAATCCGTACACCAGTAGCCTTCCCTTTTTTATCGTCATAAACCAAAGATTGTACAATAGAGTAAGGTCTAATGGTTAAGTTGCCTGTTGCATTTGCCGCCGGTAGGGTAACTGCGTTGCTGCTAAAGTATGCCCCGTAAGGACAACCCCTACTACATCTATTTCTATATTGGCATTGCCCCCTTCCGTTATGAGGTTGGGTTAAGTGTGCAACACGGCCTATAATCATATGCCGTCCCGGAAAATCTTTTTCTATTCTTGCTTTAACATCTTTCTCTACACAATTAAGCTCCATCGGAGGTAAAAAGTGACTATCCGGTAGTTGTGGTAAACCCAAGGCTTCCCCACTAATACCTGCAAATTTTTCTACATAAGTGTACCAAGGTTCAATATCTTTATACCTAATGGGCCAGTCTACTCCATGCCCATCTTTTGCATTGGCTTCAAAATCCAAATCTGACCACCTATAGGTTTGTTTACCCCACAATAAAGATCGGCCACCCATTTGGTGTGCCCTAATCCATAAAAACGGTTTTTCTTCTGTATACGGATTTTCCTTATCGTTGGCATAAAAATGTTCGGTATCTTGACCTATAAATCCAGAACGGATGCCTTTGTAGTGTTTTTCCCGTTCTTCTGGCGTTAATCCACCCCTGTAGTCCATATCCCAAGGGTCTAGGTTCATTGTTGTGTAATCTTTTACATGTTCAACAATTCTACCTCTTTCTAAGACCAGCGTTTTTAAGCCTTTTTCACAGAGTTCTTTAGCAGCCCAACCACCACTTATACCAGAGCCAATGACTATAGCATCATAAGTGGTTTGTTTTTCTGCCTTGATATTAAAATTAGGCATATTTTCAGTTTGTTTAGATTTAGTTAAAAATGCTGAATTATTATTAGGTTTTTGACTTAACAACGAAAGTTAATTTCGTTTTTCTACGAAAACTTATAGTAAACCATAATTTAAGATACAAAAAAAGCGACCACAATGGGTCGCTTTTCAGTAGCAGATAAGAGCTATTATTTTAAATCGAAACGGTCTGCCATCATAACTTTGTCCCAGGCCGCTATAAAATCATTAACAAATTTTTCTTGTGCATCATCACAAGCGTAAACTTCCGCAAACGCCCTTAACTCAGAATTGGACCCAAATATTAAATCTGCACGTGTTCCAGTCCATTTCTTTTCACCGGTTCTTCTATCTGTAGCCTCAAACAACTCTTCTTTGTCATCTATGGCTTTCCAAGTAATACCAAAGTCTAAAAGATTAACGAAGAAATCGTTGGTTAATTTACCAGGACTGTTTGTAAAGACACCGTGGTTAGAACCATCAAAATTGGTATTTAAAACACGCATACCACCTACCAACGCAGTCATTTCTGGAGCGGTAAGTGTAAGCAATTGTGCCTTATCTACCAATAGTGCTTCCGTCTTGGCATCAAACTTATAATTTTTGTAATTTCTAAAACCATCTGCCATTGGTTCCAAGGCTTCAAATGATTCTACATCAGTTTGTTCTTCCAACGCGTCCATTCTACCAGGAGCAAAAGGAACGGTTACCTCATAACCAGCATCTTTCGCCGCTTTTTCAATACCTGCATTACCTGCCAAGACAATTACGTCTGCCAAGGATACTTTTTTATTTCCAGATTGTCCGTTATTAAATTCTTCTTTAATTCTTTCTAAAGTATCTAAAACGTTTTTAAGTTGACCCGGGTTATTAACTTTCCAATTTCTCTGTGGCTCAAATCTAATTCTAGCACCGTTTGCCCCACCTCTTTTATCACTTCCTCGGAACGTACTTGCAGAGGCCCAAGCGGTAGAAACCAATTCTGAAACGGAAAGTCCTGATGCCAAAATATTTTTCTTTAATTCTGTAGCATCTGCCTCATTTATTAACTCGTGGTCTACTTTTGGAATTGGGTCCTGCCATATTAATGTTTCGGTAGGCACCTCATCTCCTAAATAACGTTCTACTGGCCCCATATCCCTGTGGGTAAGTTTATACCAAGCCTTAGCGTAGGCATCTGCGAACTCATCTGGGTTTTCCAAAAAGTGTCTAGAAATTTTTTCGTAATCTGGATCCATACGTAACGAAATATCCGTTACCAACATAAAAGGCGCATGTTTCTTACTTGGGTCATGTGCATCTGGAACAGTTCCCGCACCTGCATTGTCTTTTGGTCTATACTGCCATGCACCAGCAGGGCTTTTTGTTAGCTCCCACTCGTAGCCAAATAGATTTTCTAGGTATTTATGACTCCATTTTGTAGGGGTATCTGTCCAAGCACCTTCCAAACCACTGGTAATGGTATCTTCACTGTGCCCTTTTCCTAAATTATTCTTCCAGCCCATACCCTGCATTTCTATTCCCGCGCCGGCTGGTTCTGCCTCTAGATAATCGGTATCTGCCGCGGCACCGTGGGTTTTACCAAAGGTATGTCCGCCTGCTATTAACGCTACGGTCTCATAATCGTTCATCGCCATACGGCCAAAAGTCTCACGTATGTAATGTGCAGCTTCTACAGGATCCGGATTTCCGTTATGCCCTTCTGGATTTACATATATCAATCCCATATGGGCGGCACCCAATGAACGTTCCAGAGTACCACTTTCATAACGTTTGTCACTTCCTAACCATTCTGTTTCCGAGCCCCAATAAATATCTTCTTCTGGCTGCCAGATATCTTCTCTACCACCAGCAAAACCATACATTTTTAAGCCCATGGATTCATGAGCAACGTTACCTGCAAGAATCATTAAATCTGCCCAAGATAATTTCTTGCCATATTTCTTTTTAATAGGCCAAAGCAATAATCTGGCTTTATCCAAATTGGCATTGTCTGGCCAACTATTTAATGGTGCAAAACGTTGAGAACCTGATCCGCCACCACCGCGGCCATCATGAATTCTATACGTTCCTGCAGAGTGCCATGCCATACGTATAAAGAATGGACCGTAATGCCCATAATCTGCAGGCCACCAATCTTGGCTGTCCGTCATTAAATCGGTCAGGTCTTTTTTAACAGCGGCCAAATCTAATTTTTTAAATTCTTCGGCATAGTTAAAGTCCTTATCCATAGGGTCTACCAAATTGGAATTTTGCCTAAGGATGTTCAAGTTTAATTGATTGGGCCACCAGTCTGTATTAGATGTTCCACCACCCGCAACTTGGCTCATTTCTCCATTTAAGAAAGGGCATTTGGATGATTCGTTTACATCCCAAGCCTCATTTGTGTGTTGATTATTATTATCCATTGTAAAAGGTATTTTATAAGTAATTATGTGAATTTAAGCCTGTTCCCCTTAAAATTAATGGATAAGTAATATGAATGCGTTATTTAAGTATTAAGTTTTCTTATTGTTTTGTGTTTATCGATAGTAAAATCAAATGCTATAGCACAAAAAAAGGGAAAGCAAAACTTTCCCTTTGTTATAACCAATCTAATTAAATTATATTTTTTGAAGCCAGTAACGTATATCTACCGCTTTAGAAATTATACCTTTTACTTGATCCATAGGTACACGTTCTTGCTCCATAGAATCTCTATGCCTAATAGTTACAGTGTTATCTTCTAAAGATTGGTGGTCTACGGTAATACAGAAAGGTGTGCCGTTGGCATCTTGCCTTCTATACCTTCTACCAACCGCATCTTTTTCATCATAAGCTACTTTAAAATCCCACTTTAGCTCATCTACCAGTTTTTGCGCCAATTCTGGTAAGCCATCTCTCTTTAACAACGGTAATACAGCTGCTTTTGTAGGAGCTAATACAGCCGGTAATTTAAGAACCGTTCTGGTAGAACCATTGTCCAATTCTTCTTCTTGTAGAGAATTAGAGAAAACGGCCAAAAACATTCTATCTAAACCAATAGAAGTTTCCAACACATAGGGCACATAACTTTTATTCTCCTCTGGATCAAAATACTGTAATTTTTTACCGGAATATTTTTCGTGACTACTCAAATCAAAGTCCGTTCTAGAATGAATACCCTCCAATTCTTTAAACCCAAATGGAAATTTGAATTCTATATCGCAAGCGGCATCTGCATAATGTGCCAATTTCTCGTGATCATGAAAGCGGTAATTGTCTTGACCCATACCTAAAGAAAGATGCCAATTTAATCGCTTTTCCTTCCATGCATCATACCATTCTTTTTGGGTGCCTGGCTTTATAAAATATTGCATCTCCATCTGCTCAAACTCTCGCATACGGAAAATAAACTGTCTTGCGACTATCTCGTTTCTAAAGGCTTTACCCGTCTGGGCAATACCAAACGGCAATTTCATTCTACCTGTCTTTTGAACGTTTAGAAAATTTACAAATATACCTTGTGCCGTTTCTGGTCTTAAGTAAAGGTCCATTGCACTGTCTGCAGAAGCACCTAGTTTGGTGCCAAACATAAGGTTGAATTGCTTAACGTCTGTCCAATTTTTTGAACCGGATAACGGGCATGCTATTTCTAACTCCTCTATCAATGCCTTTACATCTGCCAAATCTTCATTTTCCAAAGATTTACCTAAACGCTTTAGAATGGTGTCTATTTTTTCTTGATAACCTAGTACGCGCCCATTGGTAGCCACAAATTGTTCCTTGTCAAAATCTGCTCCAAAGCGTTTTGCGGCCTTTGAAACTTCCTTATCTATTTTTGCTTCAATCTTGGCAACGTAATCTTCTACCAATACATCTGCGCGATACCTCTTTTTAGAATCTTTATTATCGATAAGGGGATCGTTAAATGCATCTACGTGACCAGATGCCTTCCAAGTAGTTGGATGCATAAAAATTGCTGCATCTATCCCTACAATATTATCGTGTAATTGGGTCATGGCCTGCCACCAATATTCCCTAATGTTCTTTTTTAACTCCGCACCGTTTTGACCATAGTCATACACCGCACTTAGACCATCATATATTTCACTGGACTGGAACACATAACCATATTCTTTGGCATGTGAAATAACCTTCTTAAAAACGTCTTCTTGATTTGCCATTTGGCAAATGTAAAACATAGGTCTTAAAGAGAAAACCCTATTTTAATTGAAATTCTGTAGAAGATAGCAAACGTTCGTCTTCAAATACGTTAAGGGTGTATATTCCGGGTGCTAATGATCCTTCTGGTATGGTAATGGCATCGCAAACACTAAGTTCTTTGCCCATGTATACCACTTCTACCCGTTTGCTGTAGGTATTGCCACCAACGTTAATTAGGTTGGCATTATCTTCTATCACGGCCATATCTGGATCCAAAAACTGGAAATAAATAATCTTGACTTCTCCCCGTTCATTTGGATTACCTAAAATGGTAACACAACCACGAAGTTTTTCTATAACGTCTGCCTTGTTGGTTTTTAAGGGTCTGCCGGCCCTTAACCTAAACCCTGCCCCTTCAGAATTCTGCATTTTTAGGTAGCTCTTTACTTTAAGCTCCTTGCTCAATTCTACATTGCGTTTCCTAGCAACTTCTTCTGCTTTGGCCAACGAACTGGTTCTACCCCGCAAATCTTCTATCTGCTCTACGGTTCGCTGGTATTTATCTGTGAGCAACCTGTTATTGTAGCGTAAAAAGTTATTCTTGATTTTTAAGCTGTCGAACTTGGCCTCTAACTTTCTTAGTGCCTTTCTATCGTCTTTCAACTTTAGAATATTAAAATTTAAACGTCCCACAGAGTCCATCAACTCATCTATTCTATATTGGGAAGAACGTAGTTCAATGTCACTTACCTCATTTAATCCTGCCAAACGATCCACCTCTGCTTTCATTATAGAAAGGTCTTTTACAAGCAGCTTTTTTTCGTCTTCTAAATACGTAAGTTGGTTTTGACTTTGGGCATAACTATAGTAGAACGCAATTAGAATAGCGATGATAACCGCAACAAGTGCCGCAAGTATAATCTTGTAATTGAAATTGGTATCTTGGGATTCCATTGGTTAAGTCGCTGATATGCAGGTCAAAGATTTGTTTTCAAATTGGATGTCAAATATAATAAACGATATTAACTCTATCCTATTGCCAAAGGTATGTTTTGGATGTAATGGCAAATTATATAGGGGAGAGCACTTTTTGTGTACCGTTTGTCGGCATGATTTACCTTTTACCGAATTCAACTTTACGCAAGAGAATGCCGTTGACCGTATATTTTACGGGCGCTGCCATATTAAAAAGGCGTCTTCATTTTTATATTTTTATAATCCCGGCAAGGTGAAACAACTGTTGCACTATTTAAAATATTCTAGACAGAAAAAAATTGGAAATTTTTTAGCCCAATGGTTTGGCCAACAAATTTTAGCAGAAAATACCTTACCCACCATTGATTTTATAGTTCCCGTTCCACTACATCCTAAAAAACAAAAAAAGCGAGGTTACAATCAGTTAGAAGGTTTTGGAAAAGAGCTAGCAATCCTTTTAAATACAAAGTATAAAGAAAATGCCCTGATTAAAACGGCCAACACAAAAACACAAACCAAAAAAAACCGACTGAATAGATGGCTTAACACTAAAAATCTATACGAGCCCAACCCTAGCGTAGACCTAAGTAATAAAACTATTTTATTAATAGATGATGTTATTACCACCGGTGCCACAATAGAATCTTGTAGCAATGCCCTATCCAAACATGAAAACATTAGCATTTATGTGGCTACTATAGCTTTTGTGCCTTAACACTCCTTAACTTTGGCTTTTGGTAATTAGTTGTTTCTTTGCCTAAGAATAGTATCAAATAAATGAAATTAGTACAGCGGTTTTTTAGTTTTCTATTTTTAATGCTTGTTTGTGTTTCATTATGGCAATGTGCCAGAAGGGGTAGCCCCTCTGGAGGACCAAAAGATGTTACACCACCTAAACTAGTTAAAACAGAACCAGAAAACCTTACCAAGAATTTCAAGGGCAATAGGATAAAACTAACCTATGATGAGTATATTAAACTTAAAGATGTACAAGAGCAATTAATAATTTCGCCTCCATTAAAATACCAACCAGAAATAAAACCACAGGGTAGTGCAAGTAAAACTATAGAATTGGTTTTTAAAGACACACTTAGGGAAAACACCACATATACCATCAATTTTGGACAGAGCGTAGTAGACCACAATGAGGGCAATCCTTACAATTTGCTAACCTTTGTTTTTTCTACTGGAGATGTTATCGATTCCTTAACCCTAACCGGAGCCGTTAGAGATGCCTTTAACCGCAAGGCAGACGAATTTATAAGTGTTATGTTGTACGAAATGGATAGTGCCTATACCGACTCTACCATTTATAAGTATCCACCAAATTATATGACCAATACGTTGGATAGTTTGCCCGTATTTACCTTGCGGTATTTAAAAGCTGGGCAATACAAACTGTTTGCTTTAAAAGACAAAGCAAAAAATAATGTATTTGACCAAAGAGCGGATAAAATAGGTTTTCTAGAAGACACAATAACATTACCAACAGATTCTATTTATTTATTAAAGTTATTTCAAGAAGTTCCAGATTACAAGGCATCTGTACCCAGTTATGTAGCTAAGAACAAAATTATTTTTGGTTACCAAGGTAATGGCGATAGTTTGCAAATTACACCGCTAA
Source organism: Croceivirga radicis (assembly GCF_002072105.2). GTDB lineage: Bacteria > Bacteroidota > Bacteroidia > Flavobacteriales > Flavobacteriaceae > Croceivirga > Croceivirga radicis. The sequence goes on along the minus strand of NZ_MTBC01000001.1, from coordinate 535,840 downwards.
CCACTTTACCAGATTCTGTAAATACTTTAGTAAGAAAAGAGGTAGAAAAAGACACTTTGAATTACTGGTTAACCCCTACAGACCTAGATTCCATACTTTTTACGGTAACCAATGAGCAGAAAAAACTGATAGACACCTTTACGGTAAAAACGCGTAAACTACCCTTAGATAGTTTAAAAATAGTACCAAGCCATAGCAGTAAGATTAATTTTGAAGAATCCTTTTATTTTTCTGCAAACACCCCGCTAACAGCAATAGACACGGCATATATTTCTATTTTAGATAAAGATTCTACCAGCGTAAATTTTTATTCCAAGCTAGATACGGTTCAAAACAAAGTAAACTTGAATTTTCAACTTTTAGATAACCAAAACTACTACGTAAGCGCATTGCCCGGTGCTATTACCGATTTTTTTGGCACTCAAAACGACACCTTGCAAATCAAGCTGACCACTGCCAGTTATGCAGATTATGGTGATTTACGGTTTAATATAAAAGGTGATATAACCTATCCGTTAATTGTGCAGTTAACCAATAAAAAGGATGAGTTGGTAAGAGAAGTTTATCTTGAGGAAGACAAGCCCATCGACTTTCCAAAAATACTACCCAACGAATACCAAATACGGGTAATTTTTGACGCCAACGGAAATGGAAAATGGGACAGCGGAAATTACCTGCAAAAGGTACAACCCGAAAAAGTAGTCTATTATCCAGATATTATAGAAGTAAGAGCCTTTTCGGAATATGAAAATACCTTTACTATAAAAGAGTAAATGGGTCTCTGTCTTCTAAAAAGCGAAGTTTTTTTCGATTGAATTGAATATGATCTTTACTCAAGGTAGCGTAAAGCACTTCTTCCTTTTGGGAAAATGCCACTTGTTGCCCTAAAACGTCATAAACCGCAGAATGTCCTGGATATTCATAACCTATACCATCTATTCCAATGCGGTTTACGCCAATACAATAGGCCATGTTTTCTATGGCCCTAGCTTTTAGCAACGTATCCCATGCATTAATTCTTGGTTTTGGCCAATTTGCCACATATAATAGAACATCATAGTCTACCGTGTTCCTTGCCCATACCGGAAAACGTAAATCATAACAGATTAACGGACATATTTTAAAGCCTTGGTAGGTGATAAATAAATGATCCTTTCCTGCTACATAAACTTTATCCTCTCCGGCTAGGATAAAGGTGTGTTTTTTATCATAACTATGTACGTTTCCAGAAGGTGTAACAAAAAACAACCTATTATAATAATTGCCTTCTTCTTGCCATATGGTACTACCTACCAGAGCAAACCCATATGTACTAGCAAGTGCTTTTAACCATTCTAATGTTTTAATGCCCTCTTCTTGGGCTACATTTTCAGGTTTCATGGTAAAGCCCGTAGTAAACATTTCTGGTAGTACCACTATGGCCACGTCGTTCTTAATTAGCCGTAATTTAGCTTCAATATTTTTTCTGTTCGCAATAGGGTTCTCCCAAATCAAATGGGTTTGTATTAACGCTATTTCCAAATTTGAATCCATTTAATCAAAATAAACCGAAAGGTCATTATTTCTAACTTTTGTACACAGACTTAAAATCTGTTCTTTTAAAATACGATTGGTAGATAATTCTGGTAAACCATTTAAAGAAAACCATTGGGCACCTAACATATCAAAACCAGGTTTAAGATTACCTGCTACATACGCACATAAAAAGACCATTTTGTACACGTAGAAAGGTTCTGGCGGATGGGGATGCCTCTGCTTATCATAAACAGCAAGTAAGCGTATGGCTTTTACCTTAAGTCCGGTTTCTTCCCTTACCTCGTTCTCTGCTATTTCTTTTGGACTGTAACCCACATCTGCCCAGCCACCTGGTAAAGTCCATTTTTTATCTGAACTTTCTTGGGCAAGCAATACTTGATCCTCATTATTTAGTACTAAAGCCCTAACATCTACCTTAACCGTGGGGTAATTTTTTACAGGTAAGAAGAAGTTTGATAATTTATCTAAAGGTTGATCAGTGACCTCTACTAGCAGGTCTAATGCTATTTTCTTTATAGCCGTATAACGCTCCCTATCATAATCGTCTTTGGCATATAACAATCCAACATCCGCTATACCAATCATCTGTTTAATGGCGTTTAACGAACTTTTGTTATCCATTATTTATTGCAATAGGTTAACCAATTCTGTTGCTCCTTGCATTCTTGCATGGTCTAAAGCAGTATGGCCCCTTGCGTCTTTTGCATTTTTATTGGCACCATTGGCCAGTAAGAGCTTTACAATAGCTATATGGTTAAAGGTAGCCGCATAGATTAAACAGGTTCCGCCCATAGAATTGGTTTGGTTTACATCTGCTCCCTTATCAATTAATAGTTTTGCTACTTCTGTATACCCTTTAAAACAAACGCCCATAAGCGCTGTGTTACCCGTTCCATCTTTAACATCTATGGGTATATTTTTACTCAAAAGCACCTCAACCACCGCTAAATGTCCATAATACGCTGCTAATATTAAGGGCGTAGATCCCCGCTCATCTTTAGCATTGATTAGACTAGGTTTTGCTTTTAATTTTTGGGCAACCGTGTTGGCATCCCCATTTCGTATGTCGTTAAAAAACTCTTTTTTCTCTTCCATAATTACAATTTGAAGATAGCTATAAATTTACTTAAACCTCTTTAAAGTATGTTAATCTCTAACTCCTGGATTATAATCTTCGGGTGCATTTTGGGGTTGGTTAATAGTACCACTGTCACCGGTATCATTGTAAAGCGTCCATTCCGTAAAATCGTAAGTAGAATTCGCTCTCTCTATTGCCAAACTTCTTACGGCTTTTCCGTCCTCAAACTCATGATTGGTACCCGTGCCATCTTCGCCTATCCTACCAAAAGCATCTATTACCGTTCCAAAAGGGTCTATTAAAAAAAGATTGTCGTCTCCATTAGAATCTGCCGGGCTATTACTACCTGCTTCCAAATTTGGCGCAAAACCAAAAGTAGCTTCAAATTCTAGGGCATCTTTGGCGATGACCAAAAAGCTATTTGGTGTAAGGGTAATTTCAGACAAGTCTAAGGAAGCGCCAACTTCCGTATTGGCGTTGGTATATCTAACAATAGACCAACCCTTTAGAGGCAATGTTTCGTTGCCAGCATAATACAACTCTATAAAACGTGCATCTGCGTTGTTATTGGGATCTGCCAACTCTGTAAAAAAGAAGCTATCCGTAGTAAATTCCGTAATCAAATCTGGACACTCTTCTTGGGTGAAAAACAAGTCGGTTGTATCCCTAATAGCCAAAAACATGTTATTTCGTTCCCTTACCAATACACCAGTTGCCGTTCCACTACCGCCGGGTAATTTTTGTGCTTGAAAATTGGCATAGCCACTGTTTAACAACTTAATAGTTAAATCATTACAATCTATTAGCGTTCTGGTAGTTTCTGTTTCTGCCACCGCATAAGTGCTATCTTGTTCCGCAGTTATTACTTCTACTCTAGAAAATTGCACCAAAGTGCTGGTTAGGGAACTATCAACATCAGCTAAATCAATTGCTTTTGGTGCTAGCTGCACCGGATTATCGCATACTACCAGTAGATGTTCAGGAATCTTTAAGGCGGGCAACCTACCAACGCTTGTGGTGCCAAATGCCGCGAATGTTCCTCCAAGAACAAATGCACCTTTTTGTTTACCTAGATAAAGACCTTTTAGTTTTAATAATACTTTGGTACCCAAAGGATATTGCAAATAACTTGACCTTAGATCAACTAATAGTTGTATCCCCGCTGTTGGATTTTCAGCTGCGTCTTGCAAATGTATGGTTCCAAAAAAATTACCTGCTTGATCAGAAGAAATTACAAAACCCTCCAATATCAGGTCTTCTGTAATTAAAAGCAAATTGCCCTTATATAACTCTTTTACCGCCTTAAATGTGGTATTTGGCGCTAAGCTTGCAGAACAGTTTTTATTGGGCGTATCAAAATCTTCGCTTTTGATACAGCCATGTAATAGCAATAGGGCAATCGCTATTGCAATTTTCCTTACTGGCATGGTAATTAATGGTTTCGTGTTATTTAAAAGTAGCTCAAAATCAACAAAATACAAAACTATTTGGCTAGAACACTAGCAAAGAAAGCAATACAACGGTTTTCTGTATAACTAATGTTGTTTTTACCCCAAAAACCAACATGGCCTCCAAAATAAGGAACTTCTAGACTAAGGTTATCATTAGCTTCGGCTTCTTGGTAGGGATAGCACTCTGGACCTAAAAATGAATCATTGGCCGCATTTATTATTAAAGTAGGTACGGTTATGGCCTGTAAAAATTGTTTAGAACTTGCTTTTTTATAATAATCCAGCGCATCTTTAAAACCATGTGCCGGCCCTGTATACACATCATCAAAATCCTTAAGGGTTTGTATGTCTTCAATTGCTTTGTTATCCAACTTATCTGGAAACTTTTGTTGTTTCTCCTTCAGTTTTGCCAGTAAGGTTTTCTTAAATCGATGGGAATACAATGCGTTTTTCGTTGCTAAAAGTTGGTTACACGCACTCTTTAGATCACACGGAACAGAAACGGCTACTGCCGCCGTAACCGGAGCTTGCGCTCCTTTTTCTCCCAAATATTTCAACATTACATTGGCACCCAAACTAAAACCCTTTAAAAAGATAGTGGTGTATTTATTCTGTTTCAAAATATGATGCACCACAAACTCCAAATCTTGAGTATGCCCAGAATGGTAGCTACTATATAATCTATTGGGTTCCCCACTACAACCCCTAAAATTAATTGCACAGGCATCTATACCCCTTTGGTTTAAAATTTTTGCACTCCCTGTAATATAATGTCGTTGGGCGCTCCCTTCTAGACCATGCAATAAAATACAAACTTGGTTGGTGGGCGCATTCGCTTCAGACCAATCCAAGTCTAAAAAATCGCCATCTGGTAATTCTAAACGTTCTCTTCGTTGCAACACGCCATTAATTTTACGTACCAAGCCTGCATAAATGGTAGAAAAATGTCCATTCTTAAATAGAAATGGTGGCCTATAGTCTGAAGGAATCAAGGGCATGTGTAAAAATTAGAGTGCCAAGCTACGATTTTACAAAAAGCTAGCCATAGTAGAAAAGTTATATTATTTTTAAAGAAATGGCGCTAAAACTTATACTAGCACTCCAATTAAAGGGATAATTTTAAATTACCAACATGAAAGATGCACGATTTCCAGAATTAACAGCCAGACAAATTGGGGTTTTAAAGAATTATGGGGAAATAGAAAACTTTGCAGAAACCACTACGCTTTTTAGGATTGGAGACCAACAATATGATTTTTTTGTGGTAATGGCCGGAAGCATAACTATTGAGAATCCTGCAGACCAACATAAGCCCATAACCATTCATAAAAAGAACGAATTTACAGGAGATAGTGGTATGTTATCCCATAGAAGTTCTCAATTTAATGGTGTGGCACAACCTAAAACGTGTGTTCTTAGAATTTCTCCAAAACAACTTAAAAAGGCAATTTCTGCACATAGCGATATTAGCGATATTCTGTTGAATGCCTTTCTATTACGACAAGAAACCGTGCTCTCGCAATACGAAGGTGGCCTAAAGCTAATTGGCACGTCTAACTCAAAAGAGACGTATGCCATACGAGATTTTATGGATAAAAATCATCTGTGGTATAATTTTCTAGATGTAGCTAGTTCTAAAAACGCCGAAGATTTACTCACTCATTTTGGTCTAACCCAAGAAGACCTACCTATTTTAATTAATAGCGAGGCAAAATTGTGCCAAAACCCAACACTAGAAGAATTGGCCAGATATACGGGCGTTTTAATGGAGTTTGATGACACCATTTTTGATGTATTAGTAATTGGCGCAGGGCCCGCCGGATTGGCCGCTAGCGTTTATGCGGCCTCTGAGGGGCTAGAAGTTGTTACCATAGATGGCAAGGCTCCTGGCGGACAAGCAGGAAAAAGTTCTAAAATTGAAAATTATTTGGGTTTTCCAACGGGGATTTCCGGTAGGGACTTGGCCAACAATGCCTACATACAGGCCCAAAAATTTGGCTGCAATATTTCCATACCACATAAAGCAGAAAGTATAAGCTATGAAAAAGGGGTTTTTAAGGTTAATGCCACCAATAATAAAGTAATCAAAACCAAAGCTATAGTTGCAGCTACCGGAGCAGATTACAGACAATTGCCTATTTCTAACATTGAAAAATATGAGGGAAGCGGTGTTTTCTATTCCGCAACCGGCATGAATGCTTCTGCCTGTAAAAATGAAATAGTTGGTGTAGTAGGTGGTGGTAATTCTGCAGGCCAGGCCGCTATGTTTTTAGCAGACCACGCCAAAACCGTTTATGTAATCATTAGGGGCGATGATTTAGGGGCAAAAATGAGCGATTATCTAGTACAACGCATCAATGCAACGGATAACATTACTGTTTTAAAATCTACCCAGGTAACAGAGCTGCATGGCCAATACCATTTAGAAAGTGTTGTGTTGCAGCACAAAACCCAAGGTAATTCTAAAAAGCCAATAACTAATTTGTTTACGTTTATAGGGGCCAAACCCTGTACCGAATGGGTTGCCGATTTAGTTGAAACAGACGAAAAAGGCTTTATCTGTACAGGTCCGGGAATTAAAAAAGAAAAACTTTTACAATGCGAAATCTTTAAAGAACGCAAACCACAATCTTTAGAAACCAGCATACCGGGATTCTTTGCCGTGGGCGATGTTAGAAAAGGTTCCGTAAAACGTGTAGCTTCTGCTGTTGGCGAGGGTTCAATGGCCGTTAGCCAAGTACACCAATACTTAGCAGAGCTTAAAAAAGTTTCCTATTAAAATTCGTATTAATCCCTTGGAAAAGTGTCTAGTAATTTGGCTTGCTCTTGTATAGCTGTTTTAAATTCCTCTTTAAGCTTGCCCACCAATTCCTTAACGGGTAAGGTCTCATGTATACTGGCAGAACCTTGACCAGCACTCCAAATGGTTTTCCATGCTTTGTGTTCCGTATCCAATTCCTTACCAAAATCTATTTTTTGGTCTTTTTCCAAGTCTTCTTTGGTTAAACCGGCAGCATCTAGACTTGCGGTTAAAAAATTAGCATGTACACCAGAAATTGCAGCGGTATAGGTAACATCACTAGCCCCGGCATCTTCTATCATTTTTTGATAATCTTCTGGAGCGTAGCTCTCTTCGGTATTGATAAAACGCGTACCCATGTACGCAAAATCGGCTCCCATTTGCATGGCCGAAGCAATATCCCTACCCGTACTTATACAACCAGACAGAATAATGGTTTTATCAAAGAACGTCTTTGTTTCTGCCACCAAGGTCATAGGATTTATGGTACCTGCATGCCCGCCGGCACCGGCCGCTACTAATATTAGACCATCCACACCTGCACCGGCAGCCTTTTGGGCGTGGCGCTTTTTTATAACATCATGAAAAACCAAACCGCCATAACTATGTATGGCATCTACTACCATTTGTACGGCCCCTAAAGAGGTTATCACTAATGGCACTTGGTGTTTTACACATAGCTTAACATCTGCTTCCACTCGCGGGTTGGTGGGGTGCACCACAATATTTACCCCAAACGGCGCCGCTTTTTTACCGGTCTCTTCTTCCCACCTTTTCAATTCTGTCTTAATCTGAATTAACCATTCTTCAAAACCTTCACTTGTACGTTGGTTCAAAGCCGGGAACGTACCTACTATCCCATTTTTACAACACGCAATAACCAACTCTGGTCCAGAGATTAAAAACATGGGCGCAGCAATGGCTGGCAAAGAAAGTCTGTCTAAAAATGGTGTATTCGGATTCATAATAATTCAGTTTTAAATACAGTTTGTCTTCAAATCTATGCTATTTTTGTCAATCCTATGCATGCATAATAAAAATCAATCTATGTTTTTAAAAGAATTTGAAGTTAGATGGAGTGATGTAGATGCCAATAGACACTTGGCAAATTCTGCTTACATTAATTTTATGAGCCATACCCGAATGGCCTACTTATCTAAAATTGGCTTTGGCCATAAGGAGTTTGAAGCCTTTGGAATTGGCCCCGTGGTCTTTTACGAGCATATGTATTATTTTAAAGAGGTTTTTCCTGGTAAACCTATTCGTGTTTCGTTAGAATGGAAAGGTCTTAGCAAGGACGGAATGTTTTTTGAGTTTCACCATAATTTTTATAATGCAGATGGTAAAAATGTAGGGCATTGCGAAATGATGGGCGCTTTTATAGACATGAAAAAACGAAGTCTTACCGGATTGCCAGATGAAATTCTACAAACCTTTATGGCAGAAGAAAAAGCAGCTGATTTTAAATTTTTGACCAAAGAAGACACCCGTAAGCACGTACGTTTACCTAAGGATTTGGTTTAGGTTTTTTACTGGCCAAATACACCCCTACAAGCACACAGCAACCGGCCAGCACTTTTACCAAGGTTAGTTGGTCTTTGCCTACGGCTATGGCAAATAAGATACCTAGAACCGGTTGAAGGTAGATAAATGCCCCAATTGTACTGGCGCGCAGTTGGGTCATGGCATAGATGTTAAAAAGATAGGTGCAAAATGTGGTCCCTAGAATCACAAAAAGGATTACGCCATAGGCCCATAAGGGCATGGTGGCCCATTGTATTTCCATAAACTCCCCAATGGTTATAGGAAAATTAATTACCACCGCAATAGTAAACAACCACTTCATAAAGGTAAATGGGTGGTATTTGGTCACCAATTTTTTTGCCACTACCAGGTAAGAGCCGTAGGCGGTAGCATTTACGATCATTAAAAAGTTACCTAAAGGAATATTAGGGGCATCTTGTCTTAATTCGGCACCAAAAAGTATGGATGCCAATGCACCTACCAGCCCCAAGAAAATACCAAGACCTTTATTCAATGTTACCTTTTCACTTAAAAAAAGAGCGGATAGAATAACAATGACAATAGGACTTATGGTTACCAATACCGCACTATTGATAGGGGTAGACAATTGCAACCCCTTAAAAAAGGCCAACATGTTTATTACCATGCCCAACAACGCGGCAAAAAACATACGTAGATAATCAGACTTTTCTATTTTTTCTTTAGGTCCAAAAAAGGAAATAAGCCAAAACAAGATGGCCGCCCCCGTTACCCGTAAAAAAATAAATGCAAAGGGCTTAACATGCGTTGGCATAACCCCTTTTGCAATAGTGTGGTTTAGGGCATAGATCAAGGTAGCACCAAAAGCCGCTAATATGGCTAGGGTACGTTTGCTCATCCGTGTAGCGCTTCTTTGGCCGCTTCTACTTGTTTTTTAGCGTTACCAATAAAAATAGCATCATCTACCACCACTACGGGGCGTTTCAAAAAGGTATAATGCTCCAAAATAAGATTTTTATAATCGGTCTCTTCCAGTTTTTGCTCTTTTAAATTACGCTGGCGAAATAACATGGCCCTTCTACTAAATAAAGACTCGTAGCTATCTGTTAGGGAACGCATGTGTTCCAACTCTTCTTTGGTTACCCCTTTTTCTTTTATTTCCCGAAGTTCTACCCCATCTAAAGGTTTTAATGCTTCTAAAATTTTCTGACAGGTTTTGCAAGTAGCTAAGTAAAATATAGTCTTCATTTTTAAACGAACTTTAGACGTACAAAGTAACCCAATTAAATGCGATTACCCTATTTTTGGACGCAGATATACATACCATGGAACAACTATTTACAATCTGCCAACAAAATAGAAGCAAACTAAAAGATTTTTTAACAACGTTAGACAAGGAAATCCTGTTTCAGATACCAGAAGGGTTTAACAATAATATTTGGTGGAATGTTGCCCATACCGTAGTTACCGAGCAATTGCTGATCTATAAACTAAGTGGGTTAGAAATGAATATTTCTGATACATTGGTGGCAAAATATAGAAAGGGTACCTTCCCAGAAGAAAATCCGTCTGAGGCAGAATTTGAACAACTACTAGAACTGTTGACACAGTTGCCTGTCCAAACTTTAAAAGATTACAAGGCCGGCAAATTCAAAGACTTTAAAACCTACCCTACTAGTTTTGGCGTTACCTTAAACTCCGTAGAAGATGCCATAAACTTCAATTTATTTCATGAAGGGATGCATTTTGGGAATATCCTAGCACTTAAAAAAGCCGTAAAATAGGTTTACTTATTGGCCAATTTTCCTTTTACCACAAGGTACGGATTTACCTTTTCATAAGGCAAAGTAAGGGTAATTGGCCCGTCTGCATACGAAGCTATTTCGTATTGATTGTACCACAACAGCAGGCCTTCTGGTGCGTAACCTATATTGGCTGGTAATTGAAAAACATCGTCCTCAAACATAAGACCGGTATGGTTAATGGGTTTGTCCGCAGGTATTTTTTCTTGCTTTCTAAATTCCTGCTCTGCCAGTGTTTTAAATTCATCTAGCGCTACAAACAAATCTTCTGGGGGCAACAATAGGGCCGCTTGTTTAGAAAAGTTCAAAAAATTTACCGCGCTATAACCGTGTGCGCCGCCAGTAAACATATAGGTTTGCATTTGTAGGGTAACCAAAGAATCCGTTTCATAAAATACCTTGCCTTCAATATTGGCTTCCCAAGGAATCATATCGTCCCCATATTGGGTTTTTAATTCCGTAAAACTGGCCTCAAAAGCCTTTAAGGCATCGTCAACCGAATTTAAGCTTACCTCATCGTTAAAATTCAATAACGCAATTACTTCGGCATCAAGGGTACTGTTAATGGTCTTGGCCAAGTCCGTTTCATCTGTAAAACGGGGTAAATTCAGCTGCGCATCCAAACAAGCATCACAAGCCGTTGTTTTAAATTCTTGCGTTTCTACGGCTAATTTTTGTTCGCCAGCACAAGAAAAAATCAGTAAAACCAATACGTATAAAGGGAATTTTATTTTCATAACCATATTTAGGTAGTTTCAAAAGTAACCATACTTTTATAACCTAAGAACATGCGCAATGAATAAAACAACATACCGTTTTGAAACAGCGGCCATCCATGGCGGGCAACAGCCAGACAAGGCCTACGGGGCCGTAATGCCGCCCATATACCAAACCTCTACCTATGCGCAAACCGCCCCGGGTAAAAATTTAGGTTATGGCTATTCTAGGGGTGCCAACCCAACACGGACCGCATTGGAAAATAGTCTAAAAAGTTTGGAACAGGGCAGTCATGCTTTTGCCTATGCCAGTGGTATGGCGGCGGTAGATGCCGTGTTAAAACTGTTACAACCAGGCGATCAGGTAATCTGCACACAAGATATCTATGGCGGTAGTTTTCGCCTGTTTAAAGGAATTTTTGAGCAGTATGGTCTCGTTTTTAAGTTTATAGACTTGGGCAATGCCAATGACCTATCTAAACACCTAAACAAGGACACCAAAATGGTTTGGCTAGAAAGCCCCACCAATCCAATGCTTCAACTAGTAGATATAGCGGCCATTGCCGCACAACTAAAAGGTACAGACATTTTGTTAGCGGTAGACAATACGTTTGCATCGCCCTATTTGCAGCAACCCCTAAATCTGGGTGCGGATATTGTTATGCATTCTGCCACAAAATATTTGGGTGGGCATAGTGATGTTATTGCCGGTGCTTTGGTTGTAAAAGATGAGGCCCTGGCAGATAGATTAAGGTTCATAACCAATAGTACGGGAGCAATCTGTGGCCCAATGGATAGCTTTTTGGTGGTTAGGGGTATTAAAACGTTGGCTTTACGTATGCAGCGCCATTGTGAGAATACGGCTAAAATAGCCGTGTTTCTTAAAAACCACCCTAAAATCGAAAACGTTTTTTGGCCGGGTTTTCCAGAGCATCCCAATCATGAAATTGCCAAAAAACAAATGCGGGATTTTGGTGGAATGTTGGCTTTTAAATTGAGGGACAGCGACCAAAATGCCACGATTGCATGTATTCAACGATTAAACTTATTTACCCTTGCAGAATCATTGGGCGGGGTAGAAAGCCTAATTGGGCACCCGGCCACCATGAGCCATGGCAGTATGCCCAAAAACGAACAACTAAAAAATGGTATATCCCCAAATTTAGTACGTTTAAGCGTAGGCATAGAGGCCGTAGAAGACCTAATAGACGACTTAAAAAGCGCACTCAACGAAAACGATTGAAAAATTATCATAAAAAGCCTTGCAAATTACATAAATAGCATAATTTTGCGCCTAAATTTCTAATTCTACAAAAACACAGCTGTAAAATTAGGTTTTGATAACAATTTATTAATCCAACTATGGAAGAACAAAAAATAAAAGCATTTATGGATGAGGTGATTGCGCGTAACGGGCATGAACCAGAATTTATCCAAGCGGTACAGGAAGTAGCCGAAACCGTAATACCTTATATAGTACAACACGATATTTACCATGGTAAAAACATCTTGTTACGCATGGTAGAACCAGAAAGACTTATCTCTTTCCGTGTGGCATGGGTAGATGATAATGGCGAAATACACGTAAACAGAGGCTATAGAATTCAAATGAATTCTGCTATTGGGCCTTACAAAGGTGGGTTGCGTTTTCACCCTACGGTAAATGCCAGTGTTTTAAAATTCTTGGCTTTTGAGCAAGTATTCAAAAATAGTTTAACCACACTACCTATGGGTGGTGGTAAAGGAGGTTCAGATTTTGACCCAAAAGGAAAATCTGACGACGAAATCATGCGTTTTTGCCACGCCTTTATGACGGAGTTGTGCAGACATATTGGACCCAACACAGATGTACCTGCCGGGGATATTGGCGTAGGTGCCCGTGAAATTGGTTTCCTATTTGGTATGTACAAGAAAATTAGAAACGAGTTTACCGGGGTACTTACCGGTAAGGGGCTTTCTTGGGGTGGTTCTTTAATTAGGCCAGAAGCTACCGGTTATGGTACGGTATACTTTGCAGATAGCATGCTTAAGACCAAAGGCGAAACTTTTGAAGGTAAAGATGTAGTTATCTCTGGTTCTGGTAACGTTGCCCAATATGCCGCAGAAAAAGTATTGCAATTGGGCGGTAAGGTATTAACCTTGTCCGATTCTGGCGGTTATATACATGACAAGGACGGTATAGATACCGAAAAACTGGCTTTTGTTATGGACCTAAAGAACAACAAGAGGGGTAGAATCTCTGAATATGTAGAAAAGTACCCCAATGCAAGTTACCACGCCGGCAAAACGCCATGGGAAGTTGCTTGCCACGTAGCATTGCCTTGTGCTACGCAAAACGAATTAAACGGGGAAGATGCCAAATTGCTTCTTAAAAACGGTTGTATTGCCGTGGCCGAAGGCGCAAACATGCCGTCTACGCCAGAAGCCATACATGCTTTTCATGAGGCAAAAATACTTTTTGCCCCTGGTAAGGCCTCTAATGCCGGTGGTGTAGCTACTTCTGGTCTAGAAATGTCTCAGAACTCTTTACGTATTTCTTGGACAAGAGAAGAGGTAGACGAGCGCTTAAAAGGCATTATGAACGATATTCACAATTCTTGTATTGCCTACGGTAAAGAAGAAGATGGGTATTGTAACTATGTTAAAGGCGCAAACATTGCAGGCTTTGTTAAAGTAGCAGACGCTATGTTGGCCCAAGGGGTTATCTAAACCGCTAAAGCATAAAAAAGCCCTTGCAAGATTAGTTTGCAAGGGCTTTTTTGTTTTGTCTAGGTTGGGATTATAACATTATAGTAACTGTTTTTTAATTCAGTTCTTTGTTAGCTACAGTTTTTATTCAAATAGGTCTTCCTTGTCTAAATTGTCAATAGAGTTTTTCCGTGCCCATAGATAATAGATAAAATGTAAGAAAAGAAAAAATCCCCAATAAACGGCGACCATAACAGTCCATTCTAATTTTTCATATTTCGAGCCAAAACCTAATAAAATCCATAATAATGAAATTCCGTTATGAGTTAAATAAGTTGTAAGGTGAAATCTAAATCCAAGGTCGAATATTGGCAGGTATTCCCCATCCTTTTTTCCAAAAACCCAACCTGCTAAGAACATTGAAATCCCATAAATAATTGCAGAAGTAGTAACAATTATTGTTGATTGATTTTCAATTCCATAACTTAAAAAGTAGCGGAATGCTATAGTTGCTATAATTGCTATTAAAGCAAAGCTTAATAAATGTTTTGTTATCGTTTTCATACTTAATTGAGTTTTAAAATTTGTTTTATTTCATTAGAGTAAAATAGTTTTATGTTTCTATTCACGAATTGATTAAAAAGCTCCTCGCCAAGTTTGGTTAAATAGTAATATTTTCTATCAGGTCCTTTATTACCTTCTTTTAATTCGTGTGTTAGTACATTAATATGCTCATATTTCCTTAACGCTCTGTAAAGACTCTGTTCTTCGCAATTAATGGTTCCGTTTGATTTTTTTTCAATGAAGTTTTTAATTTCATCCACATATTTTTTGCTTTCTTGAAGAGACATAAAAATCCAAAGAGTTAACTGTCCTTTTTTGTATGTGTTTTCCCAAGAAGTCAATAATTCGTTTAGTTTTTTATCATTTTTCATTATTATTTTAATTGTATTATACATGTTGTTTAATACAAATATAATAATATTTTAGGATTTTGGGGTTAAATTGTAGCTAACGGTTTGGCTAACTGGGTTTTAATGCAGTTTAGGTGTTGTTGTGAATAGTCTATTCTTTATTCCTTTGACAAATATTTTGTTGACAAATCAATTATTGTAAAGGTATTCCGCTCTGAGTCTATTTTGACTATATTTTGTTTTTCTAAATCCTTTAAGAAGTTGAGATAGTAGCCATGATGCTCCTTATTCACGATTATTTCGTCCAATGTCCATTCGTTTCCGAAGTTGCGGTAGAACAGTTCTAGTTTGTTTAGAAATTGTAATTTCTTTTTAGACATCTCCATATATCATTTAATCGCTTACAGAAAGGTGTAAATGATATATTTCAGATTCGTTTTCAAGAATTATTTCAGAACTTGAACAAACATAAAACCCCTTTGTCTTACCAACTTTCAAGCTATAAACTTGATTACTCGATGCTGTAACTAATAATAAATCAACAAATTCCTCTATCCATTCATGTTTCCATTCTTCATCCGATAAAGAAAAATGATTTCTGCTGTCGGTTAACGAGATATTACTAAATTCTTTTTCTTGAAATTTAAAGAACCAAAATTGTTTGATATTCTCAACTATATATTCTTTAGGAGATTCAACTTTTTCAAGCTTGTATGATTCACAAATTGGATTAAAAATTATGTCAAGAATTTTCTTCGTGGATGAATCCTCCTTTTTATGTTTTGATAATCGAAAATCATATCCGTGATTTGTTTTATCATTTATTCTAGCAATGCAGGAAAGAAATCCATTGATATATCCCAAATTGTATATTCTTTTTTTCTGTTTCTAGCATCTGGTAAAGAATTATATCACTCGCATTTCTGATTATGCACAACGTTAACTGTATGTTTTCGTGACTGATTTCAAGGTAGTGAAATTTCGATTTACCACGTAGTCAATCTGCAAGATTGACTTGCTAAATTTGTCCTCCGAAGCTCGTCAATCTTGCAGATTGACGGGACTTCCACGAAGAACAAAAGCCTCGGAAAGCACTAACCAGCCATGAAATACACAGAGTGTTAGATTGATTTTAACCATTCATAATCTTTAATTCTATTGGTGTTTTATCGAGTAACTTTATTAGCTGGTTGTAACTATTCACGGGAAGAAGTCCAATTGCTGAATCGTTTTCGATTGACATCTTATAAATAACGAATTCTGTAGAATTAAATATCATATTGGAATTATCAACATGATATTCTATTTCATGATTGTAATATATTTCTGAATCTAATTGACTTTTGAATTGATTTAGATTATGGTTAATTAATAAAATACTTATTCTTGACCATAAATCGTCTTGTGAATTTATTTTTCGGGTTAACTGCAAATAGGATTCTGTAATCAGGTCGTAAAAAACAAAAAAAGGAAGTTGTTTGTGAGATGGATTTAGATTTTTTCTTTCACTATCCATATAACCAAATCTATACTTGGAGCTTTCAAATGCAGAACCACCGTCTGAAATAGAATCTTTAATAGTTTTTACGCAAAATTCTTTTTCGTCATCATGAGGAACCACTATTTTTATTGCATCTGCTAAGGATTCGTAATTGTATTTTTTTCCTAATCCAAACATTCTGTTTTTTAAGTATTCACGATAACGGTCTCGGATATGAGTATTTCGGAATTGAAAAGCGCTAGTTTTAAGTCTTGCACGAACCCAAGCGAACCATTTTCAAATTTGTTATTGTTTATAACCAATTTACAAAATTGTGAGCGTTGCCATAAGAAATCCCTTTCGTCTTAAACATCAGCCTGCATTACTTATAGGCGTTGCTGGCAACAGTTATATGTGTATTTGATATTTTATCATGCAAGCCTTCTTTTTGAATAAATAAGGGAATGAAATATAAGGGTATGAATCTTGATATTGTTCTAAGAAAGATGCTTCTCAAAATGGATTGTTGTATTTGTACTTGTGTATCTGTAAATAATTTTCCAAAAGTTTGTCTAAAAAACAATTCAAAACAGAAATAATATACGAAAAATAATTTACAAAGAATCCATTTATACTTGGATAGTTGCCCTAAGTCCGTTAGTAGATAGTAAATGTCATCATAGATTTCACTAAAATTAGGTAAAAGAGATACAAATGACAAAATGATAATAAATGAATCAATTAAAAAATTGATGATTCTCTTTTTTTTACTAGCTATTAAACTTGATTTAGTTGTATTTTTTTGTTTATAACTAATGAAATATACTACTGAGATTAGAAATAATGTTTTAAATATGAATAAAAAAGTGAAATTAAATTTAGGATATTCATATAAAGGCGATGACCATCGGATGACGGAAATTATATAATCTAATAAAATATAAAAAATCGGGAAATTAAATAAATTGTTTAGCTCGAATACTCTATTTTTAAAGCAATTAATCAAACCAAGTACAGTAAAAATAGGCACCATAAAACGAATTATAGCGAATGTCAAATATTCAATGTCCCAAATATTAGGAATTCTCAAGTCAGTTATCCAATCTGGAGTTTCAAAATACCAAATTAGACGTTTAGTAGTGGTTAACGCTAAATAAACTGTAGCTAGAACAATAAATTTTTCTAAATATTTTTTCATGATTATTTTCAAGTGTTTAGTTCATGGTTGAAAAATTCAAAAAGCTTTTTAATTGTGTACAACAATTAGACACCTATCAAATTCCAGATATCTCTTTCGCATAAAACTACAAAATCCAACCCACGAAAGAAATGCTTTTTTTTAACAGTAGTTGTTGATACTCTATAAGATTGCCCACTAAAAACAAAACGCAGCCCAAGCCCCGTTTTTTAACTGCTTCTACTATCTTTACTTTTTTAGAAGTTTCTTGTAATGCTCACCCATACCAAAGCCATTGTGTTGTCTGCCCTAAAATACGGAGACACCAGCCTTATTGTTAAGGCGTACACCCAAACAGATGGTTTAAAAGCGTATTTGTTAAAAGGGGTCTTGGCCAGTAAAAAAGGGAAGTTAAAGGCGGCGCTTTTTCAGCCGCTTACCCAATTAGAATTGGTGGCCAATCACAAGAACAAAGGCACCTTAGAATCCATACGCGAAGCAAAAGTCTATTTTCCCTATAAAACCATACATGCAGAAATTTTAAAAAACAGTCTAGTGTTGTTCTTGGCAGAGCTGCTTACCAATGTGTTGCAAGAAAGTGATGCAGATTCCGGCCTTTTTAAATACCTAGAACAATCCCTACAATTATTGGATAAAACCGATAAACTGGGCCATTACCATCTGTTGTTTATGCTACAGCTTTCTAAATACTTGGGGTTTTACCCAGAAGATACCGAGGAAGCCCTGGATTATTTTGATTTGCTTGAAGGCCAATTCATTGCATCGCCCTCTTTAAACCCACTTATAGAAAAACCCATTATTTATGATTTTAAAAGGCTGTTAGGCATAAATTTTGATGCATTACCGCAGATAACTATTACAAAAACCAACCGACAAGAATTGCTTAAAAAACTGCTTTTGTATTATGAATTGCATGTGCACGGCTTTAGGCAACCAAAATCACTAGCGGTATTAAACGCAGTTTTTAATTAAGAATGCAAAACAACCTAACACTATTAATTCTCTTATTTAGCCTATTGGTTAGCAATGCACAAGAAGTAACCGTTCTAGATGCAGAAAATGGGCAACCAGTTATGAACGTGGCCATTTACAACCAAGATAAATCTACCACCACCATAACAGATTTTTCGGGTAAGGCCAGTTTAAAGGCGTTTACCAGAAATGAACTCATTTATTTTAAACACCTATCCTTTCAACCCTATACGGTTTTAAAGAAAAATTTGGCCAAAAAAGGGTACCGCATTTATTTGGAACCCAACCCAGAGCAATTAGAAGAAATTGTGGTTTCCGTATCTAAATGGGAGCAGCAAAAAAAAGACGTGCCACAGAAAATTGCCAACGTAAGTGCCAAGGATATTGCTTTTACCAACCCGCAAACCGCCGCAGACCTGCTACAACAAAGCGGTAAGGTGTTTGTACAGAAAAGTCAGTTGGGCGGGGGCAGCCCCATGATCCGTGGTTTTGCCACCAACCGCGTGCTAATATCCGTAGATGGCGTACGTATGAACAACGCCATATTTAGAGGCGGCAACCTCCAAAATGTAATTAGCATAGACCCCTTTAGCATTAAAAACACCGAGGTAATTTTTGGTCCCGGTTCTGTAATCTATGGTAGCGATGCTATTGGTGGGGTCATGAATTTTTATACCAAAAACCCTAAACTAAGCTATACGGATAGCACAACGGTTACGGGCAACGCTACCTACAGGTTTAGTACGGCCAGCAATGAGAATACCGCACATGCCGCGGTAAACCTTGGTTTTAAAAAATGGGCCAGCTACACCAGCCTTAGCTATAATAATTTTGGCGATTTAACCATGGGCAGCCATGGCCCAGACAGTTACTTAAGAAACACCTTTGTAACCACAGTCAATGGCACGGATGTTTTAGTTGCCAATGAAGACCCTAAAAAGCAAGTAACCAGCGGGTACAACCAAATTAATGCCTTGCAAAAATTTAAATACAAACCCAACCCCAATTGGGAGTACGATCTTGGTTTGTATTATTCCGAAACAACAGATTTTTCGCGCTATGACCGGCTCATTAGACCCAATGGTTCTGGAGATGGGCTAAGGTCTGCAGAATGGTATTATGGTCCACAAAAGTGGTTCATGGCCAATTCGCAAATCACCAAAAAAGGAAAAAATAAATTTTACGACGGCGTAAAACTTACCACGGCCTATCAGTTTTTTGAAGAAAGCCGTAACGATAGGGGTTTTGGGGAAGCTATTAGGTATACCACTAAAGAAATAGTAGATGCCCTATCTATAAACCTAGATTTTGAAAACAAAAAAATAGGAGATTTAAGGCTTTATTACGGGCTGGGCTATGTTTTTAATAAGGTTAATTCTACTGGAAGTCAGTTAGATTTGAGCAACGGAGATACGGAACCAACGGCGTCTAGATATCCAGACGGGGCTACTTGGCAAACCTTTGCTGGCTATGTTAGCGGAGCATACCAAGTAAAACCCAATCTAACCCTATTATCCGGTTTACGCTACAGTCAGGTTTGGGTAGATGCTACCTTTGATACTACATACTACCCGTTCCCTTTTAAAGAAGCAGACCTTATAACGGGTGCACTAACCGGAAGTTTGGGCGTAAGTTATTTTCCAACGGCCAACTTACAATTAACGCTTAACGGTTCTACCGGTTTTAGGGCGCCCAACATTGACGATGTAGGAAAGATTTTTGATTCCGAACCTGGTTCCGTGGTGGTACCAAATCCAGATTTAGAGCCAGAATACGCTTATAACATAGACTTTGGTATCAGCAGAAATTTTAATGATAAATTAATGCTTAAAGCAACCACGTACTACACCTATTTAGTGGATGCATTGGTAAGGCGAGATTTTACCTTTAATGGCCAAACAACCATTAGCTATAATGGCGAAGAGAGTAACGTACAAGCCATACAAAATGCGGCAAAAGCCTACGTTTATGGTTTTGAATTTGGGGCAGAAGCCTTTTTGAACGACCACTGGCAGCTAGAAGGTAATTTAACGCTTACAGAAGGTGTAGAAGAAGACGATGATGGCACCGACTCTGCCGCACGGCACGTGGCCCCAACCTTTGCGGATGCCCATTTAAAATGGAAGAAAGATAAGTTTGCTACAGACCTGTTTTTAAATTACAATGCAGAAATAGCTTATGATGATCTAGCCATCTCTGAACGAAGCAAAACCTATATCTACGCACAAGACCAAAATGGCAACCCTTATGCCCCATCTTGGTACACGCTAAATTTTAGGGGTAGTTATCAATTCAACAGCCAGTTTAAAGGTAACATGGCTTTAGAAAATATTACAGACCAAAGGTATAGGCCTTATTCTTCTGGTATTGCCGCACCGGGCACCAATTTAATTTTAGGGCTAACCTATACTTTCTAACAAAAAAACCCTTGGCCGTAGCCAAGGGTTTTACTTTTAAACCAGTATGGTAATACTTAGTTTTTAACTGCGTCTTTTACATCTTTAGCCGTTTTATCTGCAGCTTCTTTTAAGTCTTCGCCGGCAGCTTTTGCCTTATCCATAGCATCGTTCCCCATCTCTTTGGCACTATCCATGGCTTTTTCACCAGCAGCTTTAATACTGTCTACTGCTTTCTCGCCCTCTTTCAACATTCCCTCACCTGCTTCTTTTGCCTCGTTCATAGCATTTTCACCAGCCTCTTTTACACTCTCACCGGCTTCTTTTAAATCTTCACCAGCTTCTTTCATGGCTCCTTCAGTAGCTTCTTTTGCCTCTTCGGCCTTTTCTGCCGCTTCCTTACAAGACACCAATGTTCCTGTAGTTAATATTAATGCCAATAAGGCCAATACAAATTTTTTCATGTTAAATAGTTTTAGTGTTAAGAAACAAAAATAGGCTAAAGGTCACGTATAAATATTCTTTTCCGCTTAAAAACGATAAAAAACACAATTTTTAATTCGCTGGCTATCTGATCAATAAAGCCTCGTTAACAGAATTTAACAAAATATACATTAGGGTAAAATTGGCCCTCATTGTTTCATAACCGAAATCTTAAACAGAAAATAGTTTAATTATGAAGAATGTATTGAAATTAACAGGATTGCTTTTATTTAGTATGGTTTTTGCCGTTTCCTGTAGTGAGGATGACGGGGAGAATTCTAATTCAGAAACCTACAACACCACTTTTAAAATTACAGATGCTCCAATAGACAATGCCAACGTATCTGCCGTATTTGTTACCGTAACAGATGTAAAATTAGATGGTAAGTCTTTAGAAGGATTTACCGCTACTACTATAGAACTTTCCGCATTGGTAAATGGCAAAACACAAACCTTGGGTAACCTAGACCTAACCTCCAAAACCTACTCTAGCTTAGAATTGGTATTGGATTATGAGAAAGATGTACAAGGTAATGCCCCTGGTTGCTATGTACAAATGGCCAATGGAGAAAAACAGAAATTAGAGAGCAGTGCAAATAGCATTAAAATCAATGATAGTTTTGAAGTTGTGGCGGCAACGGCCAACACTATTATCATAGACTTTGACCTTAGAAAATCTGTGGTAGAAAGTGAAGCTAGCACCGCTGGCCAACTTACTTTTGCTACAGCAGCAGAATTAGGCAATGCCATTAGAACCGTTAACGAGGAAGCTACGGGCACTATAAAAGGATCCGTAGACAAAGGCCAAGACAATTCTGATAAAATTATAGTTTACGCTTACAAAAAAGGAACCTTTAATGCAGAAACCGAAACACAAGGTTCTGGTAGTAGCAATGTAACCTTTGCCAATGCCGTTACCAGTGCAGAGGTTAGTGGGCTTACCAATGCCTATAGTTTAAATTTTGTAGAGGAAGGCGAGTACGAATTGGTCTTTGTAGGTTACAATGAAAACCAAAACAGTGGCAATGTAGAACTTGCAGCTATACTAGAGGCTGAGTCTTCTACAGGACTAAATTTAGGCGCCTTATCCTTAACGTCTGCGTTGCAACTTAACGTTAATGTTACCATTACCGGCAGTAAATAATCCTATCTTACTAAAAATCTGAATAAAAGCCCCTAGTAGTAGGGGCTTTTTATCTTTTTACAAACCTGTAAATACTTTAAAATTCTTAATTTCGCAGACTTATTTTATTAGGCCCATGGAGAAGAAGTTTAGAGAATATAAAGGTTTAGACCTACCAAAGACCGCAACAGAAGTTTTAAAGTTTTGGAAGGACGAGAAAATCTTTGAAAAGAGTATAACTTCCAGAGAAGGAAAAGAGAGTTACGTGTTTTTTGAAGGACCGCCATCTGCCAACGGTATGCCGGGAATCCACCACGTAATGGCCAGGACTATTAAAGATATTTTTCCGCGTTATAAAACCATGAAGGGCTTTCAGGTTAAACGTAAGGCAGGATGGGATACCCACGGCCTACCGGTAGAGCTTGGAGTAGAAAAAGAGCTGGGCATCACCAAAGAAGATATTGGTAAAAAAATTACCATAGAAGAATATAACGAAGCTTGTAAAAAAGCGGTAATGCGTTATACGGATGTCTGGAACGAAATGACAGAAATGGTAGGTTATTGGGTAGATATGGACGACCCATACATTACCTACAAATCTAAATACATGGAATCTGTTTGGTGGTTGCTAAAACAGATTTATGATAAAGGCTTAATCTATAAAGGGTACACCATACAACCGTACTCACCAAAGGCAGGTACCGGTCTTAGTTCACATGAGCTAAACCAACCAGGAACCTACCAAGACGTTACGGATACTACGGTAACAGCACAGTTTAAAGCACTAAAAGAAAGTTTGCCGCAGGCCTTGCAAGCTTTTGACGGAGCCATTTATTTCTTAGCCTGGACCACTACTCCATGGACACTGCCTTCTAACACGGCATTGACCGTTGGGCCAAAAATAGATTATGTTCTGGTTAAATCATTTAACCAATATACCTATGAGCCTATCCAGGTTGTATTGGCAAAAGCTTTACTTAACAAGCAATTTTCTGGTAAATTCTTTGCAGCAGAATCCAATGAGGATTTTGCCAACTTTAAACCAGAAGACAAAAAAATTCCTTATCAGGTACTGGCAGAAGTAAAAGGAGCCGATTTAATCGAATCTAAATACGAGCAACTCATAGATTACGTACTACCGTACCAGAATGCAGAAAATGCTTTTAGGGTTATTGGGGGCGATTTTGTAACTACGGAAGATGGTACGGGTATTGTACATACTGCGCCTACTTTTGGTGCAGACGATGCCTTTGTGGCCAAACAAGCCAATCCGCCCATACCGCCTATGTTGGTTTTAGACGAGAACAACAATCCCGTTCCGTTGGTAGACCTGCAAGGTAAATTTAGGCCAGAGCTTAAGGAGTTTGGCGGCAAGTACGTTAAAAACGAATACTACACAGATGGTGAGGCACCAGATAAGTCTATAGACGTAGAAATCGCCATAAAACTTAAGACCGAAAACAAAGCCTTTAAGGTAGAAAAGTACGTACACAGTTACCCGAATTGCTGGCGTACCGATAAGCCTATTTTATACTACCCACTAGATTCTTGGTTTATAAAAGTTACAGACGTAAAAGACCGTATGTTTGCGCTAAACCAGACCATTAACTGGAAACCCAAAGCTACAGGAGAAGGTAGGTTTGGTAACTGGTTGGCCAACGCTAACGATTGGAACTTGTCTAGATCTAGATATTGGGGTATTCCCTTACCTATCTGGAGAACAGAAGACGGCCAAGAAGAAATAATAATTGGTTCGGTTGCAGAGCTTAAAGGAGAGATGGCAAAAGCGGTAGCTGCCGGTGTGCTGGCAGAAGACGTATTTAAAGATTTTGTGGTTGGCGATATGTCTGATGCCAACTACGAGAAAATTGATCTGCACAAAAACGTAGTAGACCAAATTACTTTGGTTTCGCCAAGCGGCAAACCCATGCGTAGAGAGAGCGATTTAATTGATGTTTGGTTTGATAGTGGTTCCATGCCCTATGCCCAATGGCATTACCCGTTCGAGAACAAAGAGCTGGTAGACAAGGGGGTTAGTTACCCAGCAGATTTTATAGCAGAAGGGGTAGACCAAACCAGAGGATGGTTCTACACGTTGCACGCCATAGCCACTATGGTTTTTGATTCCGTGGCCTATAAGAATGTAGTCTCCAACGGACTGGTTTTAGACAAAGAAGGTAAAAAAATGTCTAAGCGACTGGGCAATGCGGTAGACCCATTTAAGGCCTTGCCAGAACATGGCGCAGATGCCACCCGTTGGTACATGATTGCCAATGCAAACCCATGGGACAACCTTAAGTTTGATATAGAAGGGGTAACAGAGGTAAAACGTAAGTTTTTTGGTACACTGTACAACACCTATTCCTTTTTTGCCTTGTACGCCAACATAGACGGTTTTGATTATTCCGAAGCAGAAATACCTGTTTTGGAACGTACAGAATTAGATCAGTGGATTTTGTCAGAACTCAATACCGTTATTAAAAAGGTAGATGAGGCCTACGCGGATTATGAACCTACAAAAGCCGCCAGGGCAATTTCAGATTTTGTACAAGAAAACCTAAGTAACTGGTATGTACGTCTAGGTAGAAGAAGGTTCTGGAAAGGAGACTATCAGCAAGATAAAATTGCTGCATACCAAACCCTATACACCTGTTTACTTACCGTTGCCAAGCTAGGTGCACCCATTGCGCCATTTTTTATGGATCGGTTGTATAAAGACCTAGATGCAGCAACCAACAAAGAAGGACTGGAAAGTGTGCATTTGGCCAATTTTCCACAGTATGATGAAAGTTTGGTTAACAAAGAGCTAGAAAGCAAAATGCATACGGCTCAAAAAATTTCTTCCTTAGTGCTTTCTATAAGACAAAAGGAAAAAATCAAGGTAAGGCAACCGTTACAGAAGGTAATGGTACCTGTGCTTAACCAAGAACAAAAGGAGGAGGTTTTGGCTGTTTCAGAACTTATTAAATCCGAAGTTAATGTTAAGGAGGTAGAAATTATGGACGATGCCTCTGGCATTTTGGTAAAACAAATAAAACCTAATTTCAAGGTCTTAGGCCCAAAATATGGCAAGGAAATGAAGCAGATTGCGGCAGCCGTTTCCAAGCTAGAACAAAAAGATATCCAAAAAATTGAACAAGAAGGCGAAATATCGCTTTCATTAGAAAATAAAAGTATTAATTTACAGTTCTCAGATGTTGAGATAACCTCTCAAGATATTGAAGGGTGGTTGGTTGCCAGTTCAGGAGCTATTACGGTGGCTTTGGATGTAACCATAAACGATGCCCTTAGACAAGAAGGGGTTGCAAGAGAATTGGTGAATAGAATTCAAAATCTTAGAAAAGATGCAGGATTTGAAGTTACCGATAAGATAGATTTAAAAATATTGAAAGACGGAATTGTAGAACAAGCGGTTACCCAGAACGAAGCTTATCTAAAAAGCGAAACATTGACGGAAAGTCTAATGTTGGCAGATAATTTGGAAGAAGGCACAACGGTAACTTTTGACGATGTGAATACAAAACTGTTTATTAAAAAACACTAAAAATGGCAGAAGATTTAAAAGTTAGATACTCAGATAAAGATTTGGCCGAATTCAAGGAATTGATAGAGGCTAAGATTGAAAAGGCCAAGCAACACTTGGAACTTTTAAAAAGTTCTTATATGAACGATGGTAATAACGGTACCGATGATACCTCACCAACCTTTAAGGCTTTTGAAGAGGGCTCTGAAACCATGAGCAAGGAGGCAAACACCCAGTTGGCTATTAGACAAGAAAAGTTTATACGCGACCTAAAAAATGCTATCCTACGTATTGAGAACAAAACGTACGGAATTTGCCGTGTTACCGGTAAACTAATCAACAAAGAGCGTTTAAAATTGGTACCTCATGCAACTTTAAGTATCGAGGCCAAAAACATGCAAAAATAAAAGACGCCTTAGGGCGTTTTTTTGTTTCTACCGTTGAGAAGTTTACTCCTATTTCTAATTTGCTGCATTGGCCATTGCTATGCGCAAAAAGTTGTGCAAAAGTCCTTTGCCTCTACAGATACCAAATACTTTCATGTAGATGCGTCGGACTGCTATGCTATTACCGTAAAAACTATAGAAGGCAACCAAGCCATAGTTGAAGGTAAAATTGAAGGTGAATATGCAAAAGACCTAGCCATTAAATTAGAAGAAGATGGACAAAACATTTTTATCAGCGCCGGTTTTTTACCCACCTTTACTGCACCTAACGATAAGCTGAGCGCCCATAAGGTCATATCTATTTCCCTACAAATAAGCTTACCTAAAGCGCAACAAATAGAAATTCACGGAACCAATTCCAATGTTACTATATCCGGAACCTTTGATAAAGTAAACGTGGTTTTGGCAGATGGTGATTGTAACTTAAATAATGTTATTGGCCAAGTAAAGGTTAAGACCCAAAAAGGTTCCATTAATGTACATAAAGGCCGTGGTACTATTGCAGCAAGTTCTAAATATGGTAAGGTTTTTAAAGAAAAAGAATTGCAAGGTTATAGCACTTTTAACCTTAGCAGCATAGAAGGCGATATTTGGATTAATAGAGTCGATTAATATAGCTACTTTTGCGTTTGATTTTACGTTCACAGATGAGTTTAAAGAAATCCTTAATCCTAATTATCATAGTATTACTGATAGACCAAATCAGTAAAATATATATTAAAACCAATTTTATACTTGGAGAATCGGTAACGGTTTTTAGTTGGTTCAAAATCCTGTTTATAGAAAACGAAGGCGCCGCATGGGGTACCAAGCTTAGTGATATCTTGCCTATTTCTGATAGTGCCGGAAAATTATTCCTTACCATTTTTAGACTGTTTGCTATTGTAGGTATAGGCTATTGGCTTTTTGACATTATTAAGAAAAAAGCTCCTAAAGTTTTAATTCTAGCCGTGTCTTTGATTTTTGCAGGTGCTCTAGGCAATATTATAGATTCTGTATTTTACGGTTTAATCTTTGACCATAGCAACCACCAAGTAGCTACACTATTTTCTGACGAGCCTTACGGAAAGCTTTTCCATGGAAAAGTGGTAGATATGCTTTATTTTCCCATGATAGATACCACATGGCCAGAATGGGTTCCAAAATATGGCGGTAAAAGTTTCCGGTTTTTTGAACCTATTTTTAACATAGCGGATAGCGCAATAAGTGTTGGTGTTGCCGTATTAATTATTTTCAACAAAAAAGCATTTGCTTCCCCGTCTAAAAACGAGTCTTAAAATTTATAAATCGCTTCTGGGGTTATACAGTAATCCAAAGGTATATCAGTAGCATCTACATCATCAATAAACTGTTCCGGTTCATAAAAAGACAAGCCTACTTTTAATACCCCTGGTTTACATTTAGATAAAAAACAGTCATAAAAGCCTTTACCGTAACCCACTCTATTTCCTTTTATATCATAGGCCAATAACGGTATAAAAACAACATCTAATTTTTCTTCGTCAACAGGAATTCCATCTTGGGGCTCTGGAATACCCCATTTATTGGTTTTAAATATGGTATTATCTAAAAGCAGATAATGGGTTAGATCTTGGTTATTCTTCATCTTTGGAACAACCACATGTTTATCCTTTCCTTGTAACAGCGACAACAAAGGGGAGGTATCAATTTCTTTTTGCTTTTGAATAGGCAGGAATATATGAAAAAAAGAAAATTGCCAAATAGGTAGCAGTAATACCTTATTGGCAATTTGAATACTTTTTTCTTCAATTATAGTAGAGTTAAGTAGGTCTCTCCTCTTCTTATAATCTACTCTAAGTTCATTTTTAGTCAACTATAAAATCTTTATAGCAAAACAGCTTTTGGGGGTTACTTGATTTTTTGGGGGTTTATTCTCATCATACTACTCTCTCGTAGAGACAGCAAAATATATTTTGAAAAACAACATCAAAATCAAATACATGCCCAAAACAATTAAATAATTTTCCATGTATTAATCATTTGTTTCCCTAAATATAACAATAAACCGAATTAAAATCCTATGAAAGACACAATTTTATCGATGAAATACATGTTTTTTACATATTTTTTAACATCAAATAGGGTGTTGTTTATATTTTTTAAGCGTAAGTGTAAACAAAACAATTAAAAGTTAAACAATCTTAACACTTTTTAGGCTTCCACAATTTCTACTGATTTTTGTAAAAAAGAACGTAACTTAAAATCAAAAATCAACGCTTGATTTAGCAATATGTCAAAAACCGTCCCTATAGATATTCAGCTAAGTACGTTACCCAATAGCCCTGGTGTATATCAGTTTTATGACAAATTAGATAAAATACTATATGTAGGTAAGGCAAAAAACCTTAAAAAGAGAGTTTCGTCCTATTTTACCAAGCAACATGATTCTGGAAAAACACGGGTTCTAGTTTCCAAAATAGTAGCTATAAAACATATTGTGGTAGCTACGGAGTCCGATGCGCTTTTATTGGAGAATAACCTAATTAAAAAATACCGGCCACGCTATAATGTACTTTTAAGAGACGATAAGACCTATCCTTGGATTTGTATCAAAAACGAACGTTTTCCCAGAGTATTCCCAACAAGAAAACTCATAAAAGATGGGTCTGAATATTTTGGTCCCTATACGAGCATGAAAACAGTACGGACACTTTTAGACCTTATTAAAAGTGTTTATCCTTTAAGAACATGTAATTATGATTTATCCAAAGAGAAAATTGAAGCTGATAAGTACAAGAAGTGTTTGGAGTACCACCTTGGCAATTGTCTAGCCCCTTGCGAAGACCTACAATCTTCTGAATCCTATAACAGACAAATTGCAGATATAAGAGAAATTATAAAAGGTAATTTTAAAAGTAGTCTTACTTACTTTAAACAAGAAATGAAGCGCCTTGCCCAAGAAATGGAATTTGAAAAGGCCCAACAAATAAAAGATAAGATAGACGTATTAGAAAATTACCAGGTAAAATCTACCATTGTAAATCCAAAAATCAACAATGTAGATGTATTTACCATCTTTTCTGATGAAAGTGCTGGATACATTAATTTTCTACAAATTATGAACGGGGCAATTATACGGTCCCACACCTTGGAAATAAAAAAGAAGCTAGAGGAAACAGACCAAGAATTGTTGCGTTTGGCCATCATAGAAATACGGCAACGTTTTAAGTCTAATTCCAGAGAGCTATACCTCCCTTTTCCTATAAAATTAGAACTGCCGGTAAGGGTAACCGTTCCCAAACTAGGCGACAAAAAACGATTGATAGACCTATCCTTACACAACGCAAAAGCTTTTAGGCAAGAACAATTTAAACAAATGAAAATTGTTGATCCAGATAGGCATACCAAGCGCTTAATGGCTCAGATGAAAGCAGACCTTAGACTCTCTGTAGAACCTACACATATAGAATGTTTTGACAACTCCAACATCCAAGGTACCAACCCGGTGGCGGCCTGTGTAGTGTTTAAAAATGGCAAACCATCTAAAAAAGATTACAGACATTTTAATATCAAAACAGTTGACGGCCCCGATGATTTTGCCTCTATGGAAGAGGTGGTTTTTAGAAGGTACAAAAGACTTTTAAACGAAGATGAACCTTTACCGCAACTTATTGTTATCGATGGTGGAAAAGGACAATTATCTTCTGCCCTAAAAAGCTTGGATTTGTTAGGTTTACGGGGTAAAATTGCCATAATTGGCATTGCAAAACGCCTAGAAGAGATTTACTTTCCAGAAGACCCCATACCGTTATACCTGGATAAAAAATCCGAAACCTTAAAAATTATACAGCAATTACGTAACGAAGCTCACCGTTTTGGTATTACCTTCCATAGACAAAAAAGAAGTAAGGCCGCTATAAATACAGAACTGGAAAGCATAGATGGCATAGGTAGCAAAACAGCAGAACAATTACTAAAAAAGTTCAAGTCCGTTAAACGGATTAAAGAGGCTTCCATAGAAAGCCTAACCCAAGCCATTGGCGTAGATAAAGCAAAGAAAGTATATCAGAAGTTTAATTAATATGGGTAAGCACTATTGCACGGTTCTTTTATTGCTAATTTCAAGTTTGATTTGGTCTCAAAGAAAACCAAAAGTTGGCCTTGTTTTAAGTGGTGGTGGCGCAAAAGGCATGGCACACATAGGTGCTTTAAAAGTAATAGAGGAAGCCGGGATTAAAATAGATTACATTGGCGGCACAAGTATGGGAGCCATCATTGGTGGACTATATGCCGCAGGGTACACAGCAAATGAGTTGGATTCTATTTTTAAAACCACCAACCTATCGCAATTAATTACCGATAATTTACCTAGAAACGCTAAAACCTTTTATGAAAAGGACGATGCGGAACGGTATGCCCTTTCTTTACCTTTTGATAATTTTAAAGTAAGCTTTCCTGAAGCTATTTCTGGCGGACAAAACATTTACAACGAGTTTATAAGACTACTATACCACGTTAAAGATGTAGAAGATTTTAATGAGCTACCCATACCCTTTATTTGTATTGCCACCAATATAGAAACCGGCAAGCCCGTATTAATGAATAAGGGGTATTTGCCAGAAGCCATAATGGCCAGCGGTACATTGCCCTCTCTTTTTGAACCATCTGAAATTGACGGCCAAATTTTAATAGATGGCGGTGTGGTAAATAACTACCCAATAAACGAGGTAAGAAAAAAAGGGGCAGATATTATAATAGGTATAGATGTACAAGATGATTTGGCAAAAAGAGAATCACTTTCTTCTGCTACCGAAATTTTATTTCAGATAAACAACTACCGTACGGTGAACGAAATGAACACCAAAAGGGAAGAAACAGATGTTTACATAAAACCTAATATTGCAAAATACACCGTAATTGATTTTGAGGAGACAGAAAACATTATAGCAGAGGGTGTAAAAGCTGCCGAGTTAAAACTGCAAGACCTCAAAGATGTGGCTCATTTACAAGGTGCAAGCAAACGAAAACCTATAGAAAAAGCTAAGGATAGCTTAACCATAAATCGGTTAATAATTAAGGGTAACGAACGCTACACAAGGGGTTATATTAAAGGTAAATTACGTTTTACCTTGGGCAATACCATCACCTTTAAAAGACTACAACAAGGCCTGGGGAATATGGCTGCTACAGGCAATTTTAAAGCTATACGCTATAAGTTGGTTTCTAATGGCTTGGGTACAGACTTAATATTAAACTTAAAGGAAAACCCCACAAAGATGTTTATTAAAATGGGCGCACATTATGATGACCTATACAAAAGTGCCGCGCTTATAAACTTAACACGTAAAAATTTAATTTTTAAGGACGATGTAGGTTCGTTTGATTTTATCTTAGGAGACCACATCCGGTACAATTTTCAATATTACATAGATAAAGGCTTCTACTGGAGTTTTGGAATAAATTCAAAGTTCAACACTTTTGATGAAGCCGTAGATTTTAAAATCATACAAGAAAACTTCAATATTAGCGGTGGTGAAAATCTTAGCGAAATCAATTTAGACTTTTCAGACCTTACCAACCAAATCTACCTACAAACCGTAGTTCGCGAAGAATTTGCATTTAGAACAGGATTAGAACATAGGTTCATTAGATTTAGTACTACTACGTTCAACAATTTACAATTGGTAGATGAAAATGAATCCTTAGAAAATAAAGACGGCCGCATCTTCTTTGAAAACAGCAATTATTTTAGTGGGTTTGCCAACTTAAGGCTAGACACTTATGACGATAAATATTTCCCAACAAGAGGATTGTATTTTAACGGAAATCTAAACTATTATGTATACAATCCAGATTTAAAAGGCGATTTTCAAGACTTTGCC
Source organism: Croceivirga radicis (assembly GCF_002072105.2). Lineage (GTDB taxonomy): Bacteria > Bacteroidota > Bacteroidia > Flavobacteriales > Flavobacteriaceae > Croceivirga > Croceivirga radicis. The sequence goes on along the minus strand of NZ_MTBC01000001.1, from coordinate 503,888 downwards.
ATTGCAAAAGCACAAATGGGCGTGGCCTTACCAATTACGCACAACCTCTCTATAAATTTAGATTCTGAAGGCGGCTTTAAACTAGGAACTTCTAGAATTGCAACTTTTGATTTTATCATGGGTGGTTTTGGCAACCACAGGGTACATAACTTGATCCCTTTTATGGGATACGACTTTTTAAGTCTTACGGGCAATAGTTTTGTTAAGGCCAAAGCTAATTTGGACTTTGAATTTGCCAGAAAAAACCACTTACTGCTACAAGCTAACATGGCCAATATAGACGATGACTTGTTTAGAACAGGTGAATGGTTCACTGCTCCTGATTATACTGGCTTTGGTATTGGTTATGGTCTAGAGTCTTTTCTTGGTCCTGTACAGGTCTATTACTCCTGGACACCACAACGCAACGACAGCCATTTGTTCTTTAGCGTAGGCTTTTGGTTCTAATTTTGCAGTATTTTTTATAAAGAATTCTAAAAAAAACAACACTTTGGTTAAAGTTGGTTAAATACCACATGGCAACCCAAACAACACCGTATCTTTGTTGGCATAAGGGGTGGTTCCCTTATAACTTTAAGTATTGGTTTTTCATAATTTAAAGTTTGGTTGGTTATTTAGGAAAAGCTCTGATGAATACATCAGGGCTTTTTTTATACAATACTTTGGTATAAGATTTGTTTAAGTAATTGTAAATACCGTTACAAAACCATTGGTTTTAATACCTTTAATATAGAATTTGCCGCTATGAAAAATCTTTTTCTTTTAATTCTACTGTCCACAACTCTGTGCATTAATGCACAAGACACACCCGCATTTAAATCTGGTGAATGGCTAAAATTTAGGATTCATTATGGGTTTTTAAACGCCAGCTATGCCACGCTTCATTTAAAATCAGAGACCCTAAACAGTAAACCGGTCTACCATGTAGTGGGCAAAGGGAAGACCACTGGCTTTGCCAGTATATTTTTTAAGGTAGATGATACTTATGAAAGTTATTTTAGCAAAAACAACGGCAAGCCCTACAAATTTATTAGAAAAATAGACGAAGGCGGTTACACCAAAGACATTGAAATAGATTTTGATTACGAAAAGCAATCTGCCCTTCTTACCGATAATAAGAACAAGAAAAAAATGGAATTTCCTGTTCATGACAATATCCAAGATTTAATCTCTGCCGCATACTATCTAAGAAGCAAATACAACTTTGAATCTTTTGAAGATGGCCAAACCTTAAATATGGATATGTTGTTTGATGATGATGGTGTATTTCAGTTCAAGTTAAAATATTTAGGTAAGGAAATCTTAAAAACAAAGTTCGGCAAAGTAGAATGTCTTAAATTTAGACCTTATGTGCAGTCTGGTAGGGTTTTTAAGGAACAAGAAAGCCTTTCGCTTTGGGTTACCAATGATTTAAACAAAATACCGGTCCGCATTAAGGCTGATTTGGCCGTTGGATCCCTTAAGGCAGATTTAGATGGTTATAACGGGTTAAGAAATCAGTTCAAGATTATTATGGATTGATTTAAATTTAAAAATGGAGAACCAAGAGAAGATCCAATCCCAAATAAATAAACTAGAAGAAAAATTTAAAGACTCCGGTCAAGATTTAAGCTCCTATTTAGACGGTTTACTTTACCAACGTTATTTAACGTACTGGGACTATATACATTTAGACACCTTATTGAGCCTTCAGGTACCTAGAACACATTTCCCAGATGAGGAAATATTTATTATGTACCACCAAATTACGGAGCTCTATTTTAAGCTTATCTTACATGAAGAAAAACAACTGGTAGAAGACCGTTCTAACCAAAATGAATTCTTTATTGAAAGGGTAGAAAGAATCAACAACTACTACAAAGCATTAATTTCTTCGTTTAGTATTATGATCAATGGTATGCAACGCGAACAATTTCTGCGTTACCGTATGGCATTATTGCCCGCAAGCGGTTTTCAATCTGCGCAGTATAGAATGATTGAACTTTATGCCACTCCATTAGAAAATTTAATTCACCACACAGAAAGAAACACCTATACCAGCAACAGCAGCATAGAAACACTTTTTGAACATATTTATTGGAAAAAGGGCGCTACGGATATTAAAACAGGAGAAAAGACCCTTACCTTAAAACAGTTCGAGTTTAGGTACACACCAAGATTTTTACGTATTGCCAACCAAGTAAAAGGCAAAACAATTTATCATAAATACCAAAATTTACCTGAAAAGGACAAGCAAAACACGGCACTTATAAAAGCTTTGAAAAAACTAGATATAAACGCCAATGTAAATTGGCCCTTAATGCACATGGGGTCTGCTTATAGATATTTATCCAAGGATAAAGAAACAATAGATGCTACAGGAGGCACCAATTGGAAAGCCTATTTACCACCAAGTTTTCAGAAAATAATATTTTTCCCAAATTTGTATTCGCAAAAAGAAATCGAAGATTGGGGCAAAGAATGGGTAGAACACCAATTTAACCCAAAAAAACACAAGTAAGGTTTATGTATAAATATTGGGCAACAGTTCTGGCAATAGTGCTTTTAATTGCTTGTAAAGCAGACAAAAAAGAAGTTGAAACCACTGCTTTTGAAGAACCTGAGGAAATACCTATCAAGAGACCTTACGGATTTAACTTTGACGAGTTCAATGTTGTGGAAGATACGATAAGGAGCGGAGATAGTTTTGGAGAACTCATGTTAAAAAACCATGTTGACTATCCTAAAATTTATACCGTAACCGAAAAATACAAGGACACGTTTGATGTGAGACGAATAATGGTTGGCAAACCCTATTTAATTCTAAAATCCAAGGATACCTTAGAAAAAGCCGAAGTATTTATTTATCAAAATGACCGTATAAATTATACGGTGGTAGACTTAAGAGATTCGGTAAAAGCCTATACCGGGAAAAAACCGGTTCGGTTTGTAGAGCGAGAAGTAGCCGGGACCATAAATAGCAGTCTTAGCCAAACCCTTGATAGTTTGGGGGTAGACTATGTAATGACTATTAAGTTATCTGAGGTCTATGCTTGGACCATTGATTTTTTTAGGTTAGATGCCGGGGATAAGTTTAAGATTATATATGACGAAAGATATATTAACGATACGTTGTATGCTGGGAGCGGACCAATAAAAGCAGCTTATTTTGAGCACAAGGGTAGACCTATATACGCCTTTCCATACGTAACGGATTCTATTAAAAACATAGAAGATTACTTTGATCAAGACGCCAATAATTTAAGAAGCACTTTTTTAAAAGCTCCTATTAAATTTGGATATCGTTTAAGTTCTAGATACAATTTAAAACGCAGAATTGCTTATTATGGCTATAAGGTTAGACCACACAGAGGCACAGATTACGCCGCACCTATAGGCACCCCAATTGTTGCCACCGCAGATGGGACGGTGACAGAATCTACCCGTAGAGGAGGTAATGGTAAGTATGTTAAAATAAAACACAATAGTATCTATGCCACCCAGTACCTGCACATGAAATCGCAAAAAGTTAAAAAAGGCGAATTTGTACGACAGGGAGATGTTATTGGCTGGGTAGGTATGACCGGTAATACCGGTGGCCCACATGTTTGTTACCGTTTTTGGAAAAATGGCAAACAAGTAGACCCCCTTAGAGAAAAATTGCCCACGGCAGAACCTATTAAAGATTCGTTACAGCCAAAGTACTTTGAGCATATTAAACCGCTAAGAGCACAATTAGATGCTTTAGATGCATCTGCAAAATCAGAAAAGGAAGATTTAATCACATACAACGAAAACACTAATGGCCTTACCCAAAATTAATCCAGAAAACACAAATGCCTGGAACGCATTAAAAGCCCATTTTAACACCCTAAAAGACACCCATTTAAAAGATTTATTCACAACCAACCCAGATAGGGCTAAGGAATTGAGTCTTACTTGGAACGATTTTTTTGTGGATTATTCTAAAAACAGAATTAACACGGAAACCAAAAAATTACTTTTAGATCTAGCCAATGAAGTAAAGTTAAAAGATGCCATAAATGCTTATTTCTCTGGCGACATCATCAATGAAACAGAGGGTAGAGCCGTGCTACACACCGCCCTAAGGTCTAAAAAGACTTCAATTGCAAAGGTTGATGGTGAAAACGTAATTCCGGAAGTTTACCAAGTAAGGGAGCAAATAAAAGCATTTACCCACGCGGTTGTTTCTGGAGAAAAGAAAGGATATACCGGTAAGGCATTTACAGATGTTGTAAACATAGGAATTGGTGGATCAGATTTAGGCCCAGTAATGGTAACCGAAGCTTTACAGTATTACAAAAATCATTTAAAAACCCATTTTGTAAGCAATGTAGACGGTGATCATGTACAAGAGGTAATAAAAGAATTAAACCCAGAAACCACTTTGTTTGTAATTGTTTCTAAATCTTTTACCACCCAAGAAACGTTAAGCAACGCAGAAACAATTAAAGAGTGGTTCTTGCAAACCGCAACGCAAAAAGATGTGGCTTTACACTTTGCCGCAGTATCTACCAATACCAAAATGATAGACCAATTTGGAATTGCAGATGAAAATGTTTTTCCCATGTGGGATTGGGTAGGTGGCAGGTTCTCTTTATGGAGTGCTGTTGGTTTGTCTATTTCATTGGCAATAGGATACACCAATTTTGAAGCTTTATTAGATGGTGCGCAAGAAATGGATAGCCATTTTAAAGATGCTGCATTAGAAGATAACCTTCCTGTAATTTTAGGGTTATTGACCGTGTGGTACAATAACTTTTTTGGTGCAGATACAGAAGCAGTAATACCCTACACACAATACTTACATAGATTACCTGCCTATTTACAACAAGGCATTATGGAAAGCAATGGTAAAAGTGTAGACCGATTTGGAAATGCCACCACCTATCAAACAGGAAATATTGTATGGGGAGAGCCAGGCACCAATTCACAACATGCCTTTTTTCAACTTATACACCAAGGTACAAAGTTAATTCCTGCGGATTTTATAGGTTATAAAAGGTCCCTACATGGCAAAACAGACCACCATAATAAATTAATGGCCAATTTTTTTGCACAAACAGAAGCCTTAATGAATGGTAAAACGTTTACCGAGGTTACCACGGAGCTTAAAGCACAGGGATTGGAAGAAAATGAAATAAATAAACTTGCTCCTTTTAAGGTATTTGAAGGCAATAAACCTACCACTACTATTTTAATAGACCAATTAACACCTAAATCTTTGGGTGCATTAGTTGCTTTATATGAGCATAGAATCTTTGTGCAAGGTGTAATTTGGAACATTTTTAGCTATGATCAATGGGGCGTAGAATTGGGCAAGCAACTTGCCAAAACCATATTAAAAGACATCGAAAATTCAGAGATTACCAAACATGACACCTCTACAATGCAGCTTTTACAAAAATTTAAGAATTAGATGATTTTTTAAAAAATAACAGTTAACTATAAGCCCTTGAAAATCAAGGGCTTTTCTTTTGCTTAAACATTGCATAACTTAACGATTAGTTAACAATGGTAAAAGGATAATGCAGCACTTTTGCAGTGCTAATTGAACAATTAAACATTTTTAAAATGAAAAAATTCTACATGGCATTAGTGGCGATTTTTATCACCACTATAGCTTTTGCCCAAGGGGTTACAACTTCCTCTTTAGGCGGACAAATTACAGATGCACAAGGAGAACCCTTGCCGGGAGCTAGCGTTGTAGCTATACACACTCCATCTGGAACAACTTATGGTGCCGCTACCGATTTTGACGGCTTTTACCGTATTTCCGGAATGCGAATTGGAGGTCCTTACAAGGTTACTATTTCCTATGTTGGTTTCAATGAAGACGTATTGGAAGGTATCTATCTTAATTTAGGTCAATCCGAGCGTATAAGTAGACAACTAAGCGAAAATGCAACAGCACTTGACGAAATAGTTGTTACCGCACAAACTGGCGGTATATTTGATTCAAACAAAACAGGGTCATCAACTAACATCAGTAATGAAAAAGTTACCGCTTTACCTAACGTATCAAGATCTATAGCTGACTTTGCTCGTTTAACTCCAGAAGCTCAAATTAGAGATGACAATGAAATTTCTATTGCCGGTCAAAACAATAGATACAATGCACTTTATGTTGATGGTGCCGTAAACAATGATGTTTTTGGTCTTTCGGGATCAGGAACTAACGGTGGCCAAACAGGAGTAAACCCAATATCAATAGATGCAATTGAATCTTTTCAAGTAAACGTTGCTCCATATGACGTAAAACTTGGTGGTTTTGCGGGTGGTGCTATCAATGCTATAACCAAATCTGGTACTAACGAATTTTCGGGCACAGCTTATTATCTTTTCAGAAATCAAGATTTGGCAGGAAAAACTCCTGGAAGAGAAGATGATGACAGAACAAAATTACCAGATTTTACGGCTCAAACTTACGGTTTAAGTATAGGAGGACCACTTGTTAAGGATAAATTGTTCTTCTTTTTAAACTACGAAAGACAAGATGATGAAACGCCTCAACCCTTTGAAGGAACTTATGATGGCGATGCTGGTCTTACCGGTCTTAATGCTTTTAGGGATTACCTTATTTCAGAGTATGGTTACAATCCAGGAACTTTTGATGCAAATACTAGAACTTTAGAAAGTAATAAGTTAACATTAAGATTAGATTGGAATATTAATGAGAATCATAAGTTATCATTTAGAAACAACTATGTTAATGCTGATTTTTATGGTATTGGTAGGTCAACCAGTTCTACAATTAATTTTAGTAATGCTGGACAGATTTTCGAATCAACTTCAAATACAGCCTCATTAGAATTGAATTCTACATTTGGCAACAAATTTGCTAACAATTTAATTTTAGGTTACACAAGGGTAAGGGATGATAGAGGTATATCTGGAAGTCCATTCCCAACATTGGAAATTAACGATGGTGATGCCAGAATCTTTGCTGGTTCCGAGCCGTTTTCAACAGCTAACCTATTAGAGCAAGATATATTTACGCTTACCAATAACTTTGAAATTTATTCTGGAAGGCATAATATAACTTTAGGTACCCATAATGAATATAGTGATGTTCTTAATGTATTCTTTGGTAGAAACTTTGGAGAGTATACCTATAACACATTGCAAGATTTCTATGATGACGATGCCAATGAGTACAGAAGTAGTTATTCTGTTTTAGGAGGCACGGGAGATGAATCTGTAGGTGCTGCGGAATTTAATCTTTTACAATTAGGTTTTTATGCTCAAGACGAAGTACAGCTTTCAGATAACTTCAAATTTTCCATGGGTGTTCGTTTTGACTTTCCAATTTGGGACGACGGTCGTGGTAACGAAGATTTTAACACAAGAGGCGTTAATTTGTTAGAAGCAAACGGTAAAGATTTACAGGGTGCAAGAGTGGGTAAAGGTCCAAAAACTTCTGCTCATTTTTCTCCTAGATTAGGTTTTAATTGGGACGTAAAGGGAAATAAGAAAACGCAAATTAGAGGTGGTTTAGGTATCTTCACTTCTAGAATGCCATTAGTATGGCCAGGTGGCGCGTATAATAATACTGGTAATAACGTTGCCAATACTAGGATTTTTAGACCAAGAAATGAAGGTGATATTAACAATGTACCATCTTTCAATCCTGATGTTAATTCTCAGTTTAGAGAAGATGATCTTTTCCAAGGGAATATAGATTTATTAGCAGAAGATTTAAAACTTCCACAAACCTTTAAAGCAAGTATTGCAGTAGACCAAAGGTTGCCAGGTGGCTTTACCATTTCTGGAGAATTATTAAGCAATACTACTATAACAGGTCTAAACATAGAAAACTTGAACTTAGCAGGTCCACAATTCACTACCACTGGTCCTGGTTCAAGAGCTAACTTTGGAGGGGTAAATATTGATGATACTTACGGTAGTATTTTCTTGGTTTCCAATACAGGTAAAGGTAAATCTTGGAACGCATCGGCTACACTATCAAAGAACTTCTATAGTCCATTTTTAGACGTACAAGCTTCAGCTACTTATTCTTACGGAGATTCTGATGTATTATTTGAAGGTACCTCATCCCAGATTATTTCGAATTGGGCTTTTAATGAGAGTGTAAACGGTTCTAACAACCTTTCTGTTTCAACATCTGATTTTGCACAAGGAGACCGTTACTTAGCTAATGTAGTTGCTGATTTTAAATGGTCAGAAAACTTAAAAACTACTTTAGGTATTTTCTATGAAGGTATTGATGGTACTCCATTCAGTTATGTTGTTGGTGGAAGAAACGATTTAATTGATGATACAGGGGAATCATTTGTTGCATTACCTTACATTCCAGAAACTTTTGAGGAAGCTCAATTGGTTGATGATGGTGATTTTACTGCTGAGGATCAGTGGGCAATATTAGACGGTTTTATTTCTAGCGATGATTACTTAAGCTCTAGAAGGGGAGAATTTGCAGAAAGAAACGCATCAAGAGCTAAAATGAGTCATGTTATTGATTTAAAACTTGCACAGGATTTCTCCTTTAATGTAGGTGATAAAAAACACACAATCCAAATCTCTGCGGATGTTTTCAACTTTACTAATCTTATAAATAAAGATTGGGGTAGAAGATATTTTACAAGTGGATTTGATACCGCTACTCTATTGTTCTTTGAAGGTTTTGAGGCAGATGGAACCACGCCAACCTATACAATTAATAGAAGCATAGAAAACTCGCTTAATAACATTGATGATGCTGGTCTACAATCTTCTAGATGGCAAGCTCAATTGGGTATACGTTACAAGTTCTAAACCCAAAAGAATTATAACCTTTAAAACCCCTGCAAAAGCAGGGGTTTTTTTATGGTTTAAAATGTTTATTTTTACGCTCTAAACCAACAACATGGAAATAGTAAAAAACCTTCATTCTTATTTAGCTTACCTTGTTTTAATTATCCTAATTATAGCGGTTGTTAATGCGCTAATTGGGTGGTTTGGCAAAAAAGAATTCCGTTTTGAAAAAGACTTACGCATTAGTCTTTTTGCTTTAATTATGTCCCATATTCAATTGTTGGTTGGTTTAATCTTATACTTTGTTTCTGCCAATGGCTTTAAAGCTATACAAACCCTAGGTATGGGCGGGTTAAATTCTGCCGCTCGTTTACTAGCGGTAGAGCATCCTTTTATCAACATAATTGCAATTGTTTTGATTACCATAGGTTGGTCTAGGCACAAAAAAACAGAAGACGCTACTTTAAAGTTTAAACGCATAGCCATATTTTATGGTTTAGGGTTATTGGCCATACTCAGCAGAATACCTTGGGGCCAATGGCTATAATCACTTTAATCCGTAACCATTTTAAGTAAATACAGATAAACGGGAAAGTGGTCTGCATAGCCACCTTGGTAAGTTGTACCCACATAGGTTCTAAAAGGATATCCTTTATACCGCCCTTCCTGTACCATTAAATAATCTGGTGAAAATATATGGGCCTGCCAATAATGCAGGCCTTTTCTATTGGCAGTAACCAAACTAGGGGTTAAAAGAAACTGATCAAATAAATTCCACCTATCCCTATATGCTAGTGTGCCTAGTCCTTGCCTGTAAAGCTTTTCCATGGGATTATAAAGACCAAGGCTATCCAAGGCTTTAAGCTTACCCTTGGTACGCAGAACTGTTTTTAAACTAGCATCTCTTGGGTCGTCGTTTAAATCGCCCATAGAAATTATTTTAGCTAAAGGGTTTTCCCTTCTAATGGAATCTATTATTCTTTTATTAAGCAAGGCCGCCTTAATACGATTGGGCCTGCTTCGTTTTTCACCACCGCTCCTAGATGGCCAGTGATTTACAATAAAACTAAGCTTCTCACCATCCATTATACCTGTTACTACCAATTGGTCTCTAGTATAATCTCTAAAACCTTCCTCATTAAACAGTAATAATCTATGACTATTAAAGGCAATAGGTAGAAAACTACTTTCCTTATAAAGTAAAGCAACGTCTATTCCTCTTTCATCTGGGCTATTAAAATGAATTATCTGGTATCCATAATCTTTTAAAGTAGTGGTAGAAATTAAATCTAGTAGTACGTTTTTGGTCTCAACTTCGCATACACCTATTATATCTGGAGTTGTTCCGGTTCTGTCCTTACCAATTTCAGATAAAACCTTTGCTACTGCATTTAATTTTGACTCATATTTTTCTTGTGTCCAGTTATATTTTCCAGTAGGCGTTCTATCATCATCGTGAACTAGAGAATCATTCTTAATATCGAATAAATTCTCCAGGTTGTAGAAAACAACTGTCCTTACACGATAATTCTCCTGACCATAACAATTAAAATATAATATAACGTTTACGAATAGGATTATTAATCCCATACAAAAACGATTACCAGTATATTTTTTCAAGTACATACCACTATAATACTATATTTTTTGTAATCTTATAGCACACACTAACCTGATTATGAAATACTTTTGGATATTTCTATACGGCATCCTATGTTCAAACTTACTTATAGCTCAAGAATTTACAATTACCGGATATGTATATGAATTCACATCAAAAAAGCCGATAGAAAATATTGAAGTAGCTATTGACAGCCAGCTAAATAAAGTCTACACCAACACTAATGGCGAATTTATTCTACAATATAAAACTTCTGAACCCCGTATAATAATCGATTTTACACATAATGGTTACCAAACTAAAAGGATAGAAGTGTATTTGGAGGAAGAAAAAATTAGTTTAGGTAGTATTTATCTTAAAACTGATATAACCCAAGAACAAAACCTCAACTTGATAAGCCTTACGGATTTGGAGCTTTCTGATGAAAACAATAACATAAACGCATCTCAAGGTTTATTACAGGCTACAAGGGATATTTTTTTACAGCGTGCCGCTTTCGACTTTGGGCAAGCGTTTTTCAAAGTTAGAGGTTACGATTCTCAAGAGGGAACTGTTTTACTTAATGGTATTAGTATGAATAAACTACTAAATGGCAGACCAGATTGGAACAATTGGGGTGGTTTAAATGATGTAACAAGAAACCAAACTTTTACCAATGGGTTAGATTTTAATTCAAATGCATTTGGAAACGTACTAGGCACCACCAATATAGATACAAGACCTTCTGGTTTAAGACCAGGAATACGCCTTACCTCTTCCTTTTCTAACAGAACGTATACAGGAAGGTTAATGGCCACTTACACGCATCAAAATATTGAAACAGGATTGGCTTACAGCGTCTCTGCTTCTAAAAGGTGGGCAAAAGAAGGCTATGTAGATGGCACTTTGTATACTGCTAATGCCGCATTTGGTGCTCTTGAATATCAATTCAATAAAAAACATTCTCTTTTAGGAACCTTTATCTTGGCTAAAAATACTCGAGGCCGAAGCTCCGCTATAACACGAGAAGTTTTTAATCTACAAGGAAAACAATATAATCCCTATTGGGGATTACAAAACGGGAAAATTAGAAATAGCCGTACTAGAAAAATAATGGAGCCCATTGCCATGCTTAACTATTTTTATGCAGGGGAGTCCTTTAAATTATCCGCTGGGGCTTCCTTTCAAACAGGCTATAACAATAGAAGTAGATTAGCCTATTATAATGCTCCAAACCCAGACCCTACTTATTATAGATATTTACCTAGCTATTACATAAACAATACTATTGGGGCAGATTTTACAAATGCAAGTTTGGCAAGAGAAGGTTTTCTAAAAAACGCTCAATTAAATTGGTCCAATTTATATACCGCCAATACAAATCCAAGCTCAGGTGGTAAAGCGGCATATGTATTATTAGATGATGTTAACCAAACCAACACCCTAAACTTTAATACAATAGTCAATTTAAAATTGAATTCTGCCATTAAATTGGATGCCGGTATAGCCTACAAGAATAACAGTAGTACTTTCTTTGCAGAAGCAACAGACCTTCTAGGCGCTTCTTTTCACGAGGATATTGACCCTTTTTCCAATACCCTAAATAACACCAATGGACCATTACAGATATCAAAAGGAGATAAATTCAACTACCATTATAAATTGCAATCCAATTCTATAAACGCTTTTACACAATTACAAGGGCAATGGAAAGCTTTTGATTTTGGTTTGGGCCTAGCTTTAAATCAATTAAAAACACAAAGAATAGGCTATTTTCAAAACCAACGTTACTTAGAAAATTCTAAAGGCAATAGTACACCTATTAACTTTCTAGGGCTAAGCGGCAAACTACAATTAGCATATAAACTCAATGGCAGAAATTGGATACATCTAAATACTGCAAGTATAAATAGGGCTCCTAATTTACAACGGCTATTTGTTAATCCACGAGAAAACAACCAAATTGTAGTGAATCCAAAAGTAGAACGCATAACCGCGACAGACCTTAGCTACACGTTTAAATATCCAGATTTTGATGGTAGAATAACGGCATTCTATACACGATTCCAAGACTTATCTAGAGTTAATTATTTTTATGTTGATGCCGGGGTGGGTTCAGATTTTGTGCAAGAGGTGGTAACCAATATGGACCATCTACATAAAGGTTTGGAAATAGGCGTGTCATATAATGCATCACCGCAAGTTAAGCTTAGTGCGGTGGCAAATATAGGTAGGTATACATATGCCAACAATCCAGATGTTACCATTAATTTTGATACAGCCAATGCTGATGAAGAGCCTTTGGATGTAAATGGTTTTATTGATTTAGGAAAAGCCAATCTTAAAGACTTACGATTAAATCAAGGACCACAGAAAACGTATTCCATTGGTATAGAATATAGAGACCCTAGGTATTGGTGGATCGGCGCAACAACAAATTATTTGGATGAGAATTATGTTGGCCTAAGTAGTATAATTAGAACCAATAGCTTTACCCTTAACCCAGAAACAAACAGGCCCTTTTCCTCGGCAACACCAGAGGCAGTGGCCAATCTATTAAACCAGCACAAAGAAAATCCATTTTATCTATTAAACTTGGTTGGTGGTAAATCTTGGCTAAAAAATGGAAAATATATAAGCCTCTTCATTAGCATTAACAATCTTTTTGATACCGATTATATTTCTGGTGGTTATCAGCAAAGTAGAAATGGTAATTTTGAACAACTCCAAACAGATAATTTAAGAGACAACCCTTCCTTTGCTCCTAAATATTGGTTTGGCTTTGGTCGTAGTTATTTTATTAACCTATCCTTTAGTTATTAAGAAGTATTCTCTTTTGTTTTTTCATTATATTTATTGCTTGTAAAAACTGAAGAACAAACATAAATACCCATGAAAAAAGTAGTACTTTTTTTAGCACTTGGCGCTTTAATAGCTAGTTGTGGTGAAAAGAAAGAGAAAAAAGAAGGTTTTGAAGTTAATAGGACTAAAACCGAAACCACTAAAGCTGATGCTGAAAGCGGTGGCGTTCCAGTAGATTTGGACAACAAAGGTGTAGGCCCAATTAAAAACGTGGAATTTGCAGATGAAATTGATACGGAATTAGCTGCAAAAGGTGAAGCTACTTTTAATTCTGTTTGCGTTGCTTGCCATATGGTAGACAAAAGAATGATTGGCCCTGCAATGAAAGGTGTATATGAACGTAGAAGTCCAGAATGGGTCATGAACATGATTTTAAACCCAGATGGGATGCTTAAGGAAGACCCTATTGCAAAGGCGCTTTTAAAAGAGTACAACAACGCAATTATGTTAAACCAAAATTTAACGGAAGATCAAGCTAGAGAATTGGCAGAGTATCTTAGAACACTATAATACTAGAACCAAAATAACGCAACAAAGCTACTTTCTATTTGGATTGTAGCTTTTTCTTTTTAAAATCATGAAATACCTTTTAAACCTTATTTTTTTGGCCGGTATAAATTTTATTACAATGGCACAAACCAACTTACCATACGCCGTACTTCCAGATTTAGAACTAGATTACACTGAGGGTTCCATTGTAGCAAGAACCATAGACGGATTAGGGTTTAGATATTATTGGGCAACGGAAGGTTTAAGAGAAAAAGAGTTGACTTTTACGGCCTCAGAAGACAGCCGAGATATTAAGACTACACTAGAACACATTTTACAGCTTTCTAAAGCCGTGCGTAACGCTGTGGAAGAAAAACCTAACATACGGCCAGAGACCAAAAGAGAATATACCCTTGAACAGCTAAGACTACAAACACTTAATAATTTAAAAATAGCCAGTGACGCTTATAAGCTTGCCACAGCCTCAGATTTTAAAAAGTTTAATGTAACCTTTCAGCGGGGAGAAAACCGCGTTTCGTTTCCATTTTGGAATCTTCTAAACGGGCAACTTTCTGATGCTATATACCACACTGGACAAGTGGTGCTTTTGCGCAGGATTGCCGGTAATCCTATAAATCCTAAAGTGAATGTCTTTTTAGGTAAGTTAAACGACTAGACCACTAGAATTCGTCTGAAACCACTTTATAAGTTGGGTCTTCCAATACATTAACTTCTATAATACTGTCTGCATTCTGCAACAACCTTCTACAATCGTTGCTTAAATGTTTCAGGTGAACCTTTTTACCGGCTTTGGCATAACGTTCCGTTATTTTGTGCAACGCTTCTATACCAGACATATCTGCTACCCTACTTTCTTTAAAATCGATAATTACTTCTTCAGGATCGTCTTGTACATCAAATTTTTCTGAAAATAATGTGGTAGATCCAAAAAATAGAGGACCGTATATTTCGTAATGCTTCACACCATTTTCATCTGTATGTTTACGCGCACGAATACGCTTTGCATTTTCCCAAGAATAGGCTAACGCAGAAATTATTACACCCAACAAAACAGCAACGGCTAGATTGTGCGTAATGGCCGTGATCAAGGTTACCAAAACCATGACGATCACATCTGACTTTGGCATTTTGCCAAATGTTTTAAAACTGGCCCATTCAAACGTACCAATGGCAACCATAAACATTAAACCCACCAATGCCGCCATAGGTAAGCGTTCTATTAAGCTACTACCAAACATTATAAATACCAAAAGCATCACTGCTGCGGTAATACCAGATAATCTTGCTCTAGCTCCAGAAGAGGTATTAATCAAACTCTGGCCGATCATAGCGCAACCGCCCATTCCAGATAAAAAGCCAGAAAAGATATTACCAACACCTTGTGCTACACATTCTTTATTGCCCCTACCCCTAGTTTGGGTAATCTCATCCACAATATTTAGTGTTAATAGGCTCTCTATTAAACCAACACCAGCAACAATTGCCGCATAAGGGATTATTATTTTAAAAGTGGCCCATGTAAAAGGTATTTGAGGAATAGATAAAGGAGGAAAACCTCCCTTTATTGTCTCGCCTTCTCTCATAATATCCGCGACCGTCATGGTGTTTACTCCAAAGCCAATAACTATGGCCGAAACAACTATTATAGCCACCAAAGATGAAGGCACTACCTTGGTTAATTTTGGCAAGCCCCAAATAATAAGCATGGTTAACAAGGTTAGGCCCAACATGATGAACAAAGGACTCCCCGTCATTAACGCTCCTGTTTCTTTGTTGTAGAAATTTGGAAACTGTGCCATAAAAATTATTATGGCCAAACCATTTACAAAACCAAACATTACTGGTTGTGGCACTAAACGGATAAATTTACCCAAACGCAAAACACCTGCTAAAATTTGCAACGTACCTGCAAGAATCACGGTGGCAAACGTATAATTAAGAATGGTTACGGGCTCTATACCTGGAAAAGTATTCTTCAATTCCAAAATAAGCCCTACAAAGATTACCGCTACTGCACCAGTTGCCCCAGAAATCATTCCTGGTCTACCGCCCAAAATAGAGGTTACCAAAGCCATTACAAACGCAGCATAAAGACCGGTTAATGGCGAAAAACCAGGTATTAAGGCAAAAGCGATAGCTTCTGGCACTAAGGCTAGGGCCACTGTTAAACCAGATAATATCTCTGTTTTATAATCTACTTTCTGACTAAAATCGAAAAGGTTTAGGTACTTTTTCATGTTTCCTAATTAAGCCGGCAAAATTAATACTTAATGCCGGTTTAGCTAGTAAAGGAATAATTTTTAAGAATTTATCAATCTAAAAACATCATAATTAAACATTTACAAAGCCCAGTAAGCAAATAGAATACTTATGGTAAACAAAATGGACCAAAAAAAACCGCCCCGTGTAAACCATAGGATACAGCGAGGCGATTTCTAACTAAATAACCAACCAAAAAACGTTTATATAGTCGTTTAGGAAACAATTTCCTTACAGACTTCTAGCGCGGGATACGTTCATTTTTTTGTTATTGGATTTTGAACGTTTTTTACCCGTCTTATCATCAGATTTTAAATATTGTATGTAGCCTCTACCACTAAACTCATAAACCGTTCCACTGGCTACATGATACAATTCTATTGTACTATCATCTATAACGTACAACTCAAAGTATTCATTGCCTAAATAGTCATAATCCAGTGTTAAAGTTTTTAAAGTGGGCTCATTGGTATCATACACTTGGTAAGCCCCTTCATAGTCCCAAACCAAATTAACCAAAGCGGTACCATTGCCATCTTGAGAAGATTGAAAAACCCCTCCGACATCATCAAAAAACCGCATATAATTTTCAGCATCAAAATCATTTATAGCTCCCTGCTCACTGGTGAATGTTTTTTCCCAAGCAGTGTATTCTTGTAAAAAGTAGGTGAGGTTCTCATAGAACATCCGATCATAATCAAAGTTTCGTCTTTGATAACCATTTAGAAAATAACTGGTGTTAGAACGCGGGTCATGGATTTCTAAAGTGTTATTGTTAACCACGTATAAGTCTAACAACCAAAGGCCGTCTATATCATGGTCTATTTCTATTTGGCCCGTAAAAGTTCCGTAGCTACCCACATCAATACCAAGGCCGTTTCCGGTTTTCCCTAATCCTACAATATTGTTATTGGCATATACAATTCCGTCCCTAAAACTTACCGTGAACGCATTTTGAAGAAAAGGCACCTCCCCATTACCATCCGTAGCATTTATATCTACATACCATAAATCAAAAGATTGTAAAACATCATCTGTATGTACGGGAGATGTTACCAAATAATCGTCTTCTATGATAACTTCGGTATAACAAGAGCTCAAAAAGACCAAACCTAAAATTCCTAGTAGTATACTTTTTGTTTTCATAATCATTCGTTTTTCGATTCTCTATATCGAAACCAAGTATTGTGCCAAAATGGATAACCCACTAATAACAAGGGTTTAACCTAATATCAAAATCTATATTTAACTTTGGCCTAGACAAAGAAGAATGAAAGCAAAAACAAAATACGCTGTTTTAGGTGGAGGTAGCTGGGCAACTGCCTTGGTTAAAATTTTAACGGAGAACAACAATACCATACATTGGTACATGCGTAGCGTGTACGCGGTAGAACATTTAAAACGAGAGCACCATAACCCAAATTATCTAAGCTCTGTAGAATTACAACTAGACAAACTACACCTTACTACAGATATTAACCAAGCAGTGAATGGTGCAGATGTACTAATATTTGTTATTCCTTCGGCTTTTTTAGCTTCAGAATTAACACACCTAAAGAATTTACCAAAGGAAAAAGTTATTTTTTCAGCCATTAAGGGTATTGTTCCAGAAACTGGTAGAATAGTAGGGGAACATTTTCATTTTGAGTACGGCATACCTTATGACCAAATTGGCGTAATAACCGGTCCCTGCCATGCGGAAGAAGTAGCCTTAGAACGATTATCTTACTTAACAATAGCCTGTTCCGATGATACCAAGGCTAAAGTATTGGCCAAAGATTTACGTAACGAATACATTAATACCAAAACTTCTGATGACATTATTGGTACGGAGTATGCCGCTGTACTAAAGAATATATATGCCATTGCTGCTGGTATTGCCCATGGTCTTGGTTATGGCGATAATTTCCAAAGCGTATTGATGAGCAATGCTATCCGAGAAATGAAACGCTTTATAGGTAAAGTACATAAAATGAAACGTAACATTAACGATAGTGCCTACTTGGGTGACTTATTAGTTACAGGCTATTCCGTATTTAGTAGAAATAGAATGTTTGGAAACATGATTGGTAAGGGATACACGGTAAAAAGTGCAATGATGGAAATGAATATGGTAGCCGAAGGCTACTATGCAGCCAAAAGCGCCCATATACTGATGGACAAACTAGAAAAAAAATCAAAAACCCCCATTATCAACACAGTGTACAGTATCTTATATGAAAATAAAGACCCCAAAAAAGCATTTAAAAAACTTACGGAAAAGCTAGATTAAGAAATATAGGCCTTCTCTAAAAAATAAGTAACCAAGGCTTCCTTCATCAAAACAGCTTGTTCTCCTGCTTTTAAGTTGGGCAATTGTTCTTTCACCTTGTAATGTGGCCAGCCGTCTGGGTCATAAAAATCAAATTCGTAAAAACCATATGGTTCTAGCAACCTACATATGGCTATATGCATTAGGTTAACTTTTTCATCCTTTTTAAAAGTGCGCCCTAATTGCCCTAATTCTTGTACGCCTACCAAATAAATAATGCCGTCCAAATCCAAAGTATCTCCATCCGCAAATTTATCCGAAAGCTTTTTTACCAACAGCTCCCATTGCTCCTTTAACTTACTATTTCCTGTCATACCATTAAAACTACAAAGGTAAAACTCAATATCCTATATTTGCCTAAACACGTACCATGACTTTTATAGATATTGTTTTAGGGCTATTACTTATATGGGGTTTATATAAAGGTTTAAAAAATGGCCTTTTTGTAGAGCTTGCCGCTTTAGTGGCCCTTATTGCTGGTATTTATGGCACCATTCATTTCTCTTACATAGCCGGTGATTACATAGAAAACAATACAGAGTGGAATCCTAGTTACGTTAAAATAGCATCTTTTTTAATAACCTTTATAATAATAGTACTTGTAGTACATTTTGCAGGTAAGCTATTAACTAAGATTGCTGATTTTGCCATGTTGGGCTTGCTAAATAAGATTGCAGGTGGCATTTTTGGTACGCTTAAGGTAGCTATTATAGTTGGTGCACTTCTAGTCTTTTTTGAAAAAGCAACCGCCTCTTTAAACTTTATTGACAAAGAGGACCAGACCAATTCTATTCTTTATGGTCCGGTTAGAGACATTGGAGCGCTGGTCTTTAGTAAAGTATTCTCTGAAAAAGAACAGTTAGACAAGGAAGAAGAACAAGAAAAAGAAACCTACATTTCGCTTTAACAACTAATAACTAGCGGTTTAAAAGAAACCTCCCATAGCTTTAGTAAAAATAGGTATTTTCCTACATATTACAGTTTTCATCGATAAAATGCAAATGTATTTCGTCGATAAACCCCTGTTTCACTTAATCTTACGACTTATCGAAAAAAACGGGTAGTTAAAGATAATTTCATGTCTCGGTAACATTCTAAAATACATTCGCAGTGAGAACAAAAAATGAAAACCGATTTGAAAATGAAACGTTTATTCCCCCTTGCAATAATTCTTGTACTTTGTTTCACCTCTTGCAGTACCATCAGCACAGAAGAAGAAGCTGCTTTGTATGAAGAGAACACCATTGAGGCAGTAAGTTTGGTTCTTTCTGATAATGAGCAGGCCTTGCTAGATATAATCAATAATCATAGAGAAGATTTAGGATTAGGCCGTTTAGAATTTAATGCAGCCATATATGAAGTGGCAGAAGAGCATAATTTATACATGATCACCAATGATGCTTTAAGTCATAATAATTTTAATGAAAGAGCTTCTAAGGTTGCCAAAAAAACAAAAGCAAAAAAGGTAGGCGAAAATGTTGCTAGAAAATATAATGATGTAGTTTCAGCTTTTGATGGATGGATGTCAAGCAATTCGCACAAGAAGACCATAGAGGGAGATTATACGCATACCACTATAAGCATTACTAAAAGCAATACGGGAGATTTATATTACACACAAATCTTTTATAAAGAATAGATTACAGAAATTAAGTTAAGTGTTTTTAAAAAGGGTTGCCAATGGCAGCCCTTTTTGCTTTTAAAGCACAAAGCTTTTTTTGTACCTTTCTTAAAAAAAATAATGGCCATTAAAGCTCCTTTTAATCTAAATAAGTGGATAGAAGAAAATAGAGAACTATTAAAACCACCTGTTGGAAACAAAAACCTCTACAAAGATGCTGGTGATTATATTGTTATGATCGTTGCTGGGCCTAATGCCAGAAAAGATTACCATTATAACGAGACTGAAGAGCTCTTTTATCAATTAGAGGGCAATATAGAAGTTCATATACAAGAAGAAGGAGAAAAAAGAACCATGGTGCTAGGCCCAGGAGATATGTATTTACATCCTGCCAAAGTACCCCATTCTCCTGTTAGACATGAAGGTTCTATAGGTCTTGTAATAGAACGTAAGCGTAACAACTTAGAAGGAAAAGACGGGCTTTTATGGTTCTGTGATAATTGCAATAATAAATTATACGAAGCCTACTTTACCTTAAATGATATTGAAAAAGATTTTCTTAAGCATTTTAAACAATTTTATGGGAGTAAGGAACTCCGCACCTGTAATTCTTGCGGAACGGTAATGCCAACGGATCCAAGATTTGTAGCAGAAAAAGAATAATATGGGCTTTCTTTATAAAATTTTGGCTATTGTAGTTGCGCTACAACACGTATACTTTCTTTACCTAGAAATGTTTGCATGGACCACAAAAGCAAAAAAAGTGTTTAAATCCATGCCAGAACATTTGTTTGAGCCCACTAAAACATTGGCGGCCAATCAAGGATTATACAATGGGTTTTTAGCTGCAGGTTTAGTTTGGAGTGTTTTTATAGCAGATACACTCTGGTCCATATATATAGCGCTTTTCTTTTTTAGCTGCGTATGTATTGCAGGGGTATACGGTGGCTATACGGCATCAAAAACTATCTTTTACGTGCAAGGTATTCCTGCTTTGTTAGGCATATTAGCTTGCATAGCTAGTTTATTTGGTTAATCCCCGTAAAATTAAAATACGTACAACTCTACAATATTTGTATTTTTGTAACAATCAACACTAAAAATGTTATAAATGTCAGAAGTGGCTCAGAATTTTCAAATACAAGAAGCTCTTGAACAACTAGGAATACAACAAGAAAACAACGGAACATCTACAGGTAACCATTGGTTTGGTTCTGGTTCTATGTTAAGTTCTACCTCTCCGGTAGACGGTGCTTTTATAGCTAAAGTTAGTACATCCACTAAGGAAGATTATGAACAAGTAGTGGAAAAAGCACAAGAAGCTTTTAAAACTTGGCGTAGCCTCCCCGCTCCACAAAGGGGAGAAATAGTTAGACAGTTTGGTGATAAGTTACGTGAGTTAAAAGAGCCCTTGGGTAAGCTTGTTTCTTACGAAATGGGAAAATCTTACCAAGAAGGTTTGGGCGAGGTACAAGAGATGATAGACATTTGTGACTTTGCCGTTGGTTTGTCTAGACAGCTTCATGGTTTAACCATGCATTCTGAAAGACCCGGCCACCGTATGTATGAACAATACCACCCAATGGGTATAGTGGGTATCATTTCTGCTTTTAACTTTCCTGTTGCGGTATGGTCATGGAATACCGCTCTTGCATGGGTTTGCGGTGATGTATGCATTTGGAAACCATCTGAAAAAACACCTTTATGCGGTATTGCTTGCCAAAACATAATAGCAACCGTATTAAAAAACAACAATTTGCCAGAAGGTATTTCTTGTATTATAAATGGTGATTATAAGGTTGGCGAATTTTTATCCCAAGATAATCGTGTACCCTTGGTATCTGCAACAGGTTCTACTAGAATGGGTAAAATTGTTGCGCAAACCGTTGCCGGCCGTCTAGGTAAATCGCTATTAGAACTGGGTGGAAATAACGCCATTATCGTTACCCCGGATGCGGATATAAAAATGACTGTTATTGGGGCTGTTTTCGGCGCAGTTGGTACTGCTGGTCAACGTTGTACATCTACTAGAAGGCTTATAGTTCATGAAAGTATGTACGATCAGGTCAAAGAAGCACTGGTAAATGCCTATGGGCAATTAAAAATTGGAAATCCATTAGACCAAAATAATCATGTTGGACCACTAATAGATACAGATGCGGTTGCCAATTATCAAAACGCATTGGACCAAGCGGTTAAAGAAGGTGCAAATATTCTAGTACTGGGTGGCGTTTTAGAAGGAAATGGATATACTAGTGGCTGTTATGTAAAACCAGCGATTGTAGAAGCTAAAAACGAATTTAAAATAGTGCAGCAAGAAACATTTGCACCAATTCTATATTTATTAAGATATACTGGGGACGTAACCAATGCCATTGACCAACAAAATAACGTGGCACAGGGGCTCTCCTCTGCAATAATGACCAATAATCTTAGAGAGGCCGAACGCTTTTTATCCGTTGCGGGTAGTGATTGTGGTATTGCCAATGTTAATATAGGCACCTCTGGCGCAGAAATTGGTGGTGCTTTTGGTGGCGAAAAAGAAACCGGCGGTGGTAGAGAAAGTGGTTCCGATGCTTGGAAGGTTTATATGCGTAGACAAACCAATACCATCAATTATACCACTGAGCTTCCCCTTGCACAAGGAATTAAGTTTAATTTATAAAATAAAAAGCCGTTGCTTTTAATAAGCACCGGCTTTAACCAACTTAACTAACTCAAACTTAAATAAGGTAACCCTATTTCAATGCCGGATCTTTGTCGGGAGAAATAGGGTTTTATATTTAAAACGCTATACAAGTAAATAATTATCATGGCTGCTTGGGCCAGAAATTGCATAGTTGGTACGCTTTTCTGTACATTCTGCCAATAAACCCTGTTTTCTTTGTGCCATACGTGTTACTGCATTAAACACCTGCTAATCAATATTTTCTTATATTTTTTAACTTTTTCTTTGGTTTTTTTATAATTTGTGGGCTATAACACTAATTATTAACAAGATGACCAGAAATTTGACCTATTTAATAGGTATTATTCTCACCATTGTTCTGGGTACGTTTCTTTATTTTTCACTTTGTAGCGATTGCCGGTTGGCCGCTACCAGCTCTGATGAAGTTTTGTCCGAATCAGAAGAAATTGAAACCCCAAAAACTCCAGAACCTACTGCTTTTCCGTTTACCGTAAATGGAGCAGACTTTAGTTTAACCGCTCAAGAAAATTTCAATTTTACCTTTTCAGATGCAGATTACCTAACCCCACTATCCACTATGGTTACTATGGCAACGGATAGTTTAGGTTCCTATTTAAAAGATAATGCAGATAAAGGGATAACCATTACCGGATTGTATACTTCAAAAGAAACCAATAATTCTGCCTGGCCTAATTTAGGTATAGCCCGTGCCAATAGCGTAAAAAACTATTTAGTGCAATTAGGCGTACCCTCTAGCCAGACCCAAATTACCGGTAAGCTTATGGACGATCTTATACCCAAGGATAGTACATTCTTAGGGCCAATCTCTTTTGATTTAGGCGATAAAAAGGTAGAATCTAAAGAACAGCTGGCAGACTTGTATAAAAAAATTACGGATAATCCATTGATTTTGCATTTTAAGACCGGAGAAGCTTCTATAGACCTGACCACGGAGCAGCGCCAAAAAATTGCAGATATAGCACATTATCTAGACCAGGTACCAGAAGCACAGTGTGTTGTTACCGGCCATACGGATAATACAGGCAACCGTATCAATAACATAACACTTGGACAAGAAAGAGCAGATTTTGCCATGGCCTATTTTATAAGAAATGGCATTCCTAGCGCTAAAATTACATCTAACTCAAAGGGACCAGATGCACCTATAGCCACAAATGCTACGGAAGAAGGCAGGTCTCAAAATAGAAGAACCGTTGTAACACTTAAATAATCTATATAACCCTTAAACTTTAAAAAATGAACTTTGATAATATCTGGTGCTGGTTAATTCCATTATTGGTAGGTGTAATTTGCGCAATATTAGGCTACCTCTGGGGTAAAGGCAATAGCAAGACAGAAGTAATAGACAATTCTGCCGAACTTAAAAACTTAAATGATAAGAACACAAAATTACAAGCCGAACTAAATGCTGCTCAAAGCAAACTTGGGGCTGCAACGGTTACGGACCATACTGCACAATTAAAAGCTTTACAAGATGAAAATGCTCAATTAAAAGTTGATTTAGATACTTGTAAGGGTAAACTTAAAAGTGCATCTGCTACAAACGTTGTTTCTTCCTTAGCGGCAAGTGGGGCCACGGCCTTGGCCTTTAATGCAGACGCCGCTAAAAGTGCTTACGGCAAAAAAATTAAACAAGACGATTTAAAAATTGTTGAAGGCATAGGACCAAAAATTGAAGGTCTATTCCACAATTTTGATATCAAAACATGGAAAGCTCTTTCAGAGACTTCAATAGAAAAATGTCAAGAAGTGCTTAATTCTGGTGGTGAACGCTACAGAATACACAATCCTGGGTCTTGGCCATTACAAGCAAAAATGGCTTATGAAGGCAAATGGCTAGAATTGGTAAAATGGCAAGATGAACACAAAGGCGGTAAGCTTTAAAACTAAAAAGCCGGTCTAAAATTAGACCGGCTTTTTTTATAACATTCCGTTTGCTTCTACCCATTTAAACCTGTAAGGGTCCATAGAGAATCGCATCCTATCTTGTATGCGTTGCAAACGCCCTGGCAATTTTAATAAATACTCTCTTGCCTTATCAGCTTGTTCAGAAAGTTCTCTAACATTTTCTAAATCCCAAGCAGCATTTAATTTCTTTAAAATATCAATATAATCTTGAGCGGTGTAAACCCCTAAACGTTGGGCGCAATTTGAAAATTGTTCAAATGCTTCGCCCATACTGCCACCACTTTCCCTTAAAAAATGTGCCGGCATTACAATTTTCTTTTTCATCATATCAGCAAAAGCTAAAACCATTCCACTTGGATCATACTCCATAATAGTTTTTACAAACTCACGATAAGCCAAATGGTGGCGCATTTCATCTCCAGCAATTATGTTGCACATTTTAGCCAATAGGGCATTACCTTTCTGTTTGGCCAATTTACCTACACGCTTGTGCGAAATGTTGGTTGCCAACTCCTGAAAAGTGGTATACACAAAGTTTTTATAAGGATCTCTATCCGTTCCAATATCAAAACCATCTGCAATTAAATGCTGGGTGGTAATTTCAATTTCGCGCATGTTTACCCTGCCAGATAAGTATAAGTACTTATTTAACACATCTCCATGCCTATTTTCTTCTGCCGTCCATGCACGTACCCATTTAGACCAGCTATTTTCCTTATCATCGTGCTGGTCTACGCCCTCTACATCCATTAACCAACTTTCATACGTTGGCAATGCTTCTTCGGTAATGGTATCTGCTACAAGGGTTACCCAAAAATCATATCCTAATTCTTTTGCTTCTTCTCTTAACTGCTCAACCTCATCAAAAAAAGTTTCACTTTGGGAATCTGGCAAGAAATCCGTAGGCTGCCATATTTTTTCTATCGGCATTAGAAATTGCTCCATAAATCCCTGTACTTTAGGCTCTATGGTTTGCATAACTTCTAAACGAATATTTTTAAGGGACATAAATATCTATTTTAAGTAAAGTTCCTTATAAAATTCTTAAATCACCTTAAAAAAAAGCTAATTTCTACCATTTTCCAATGGGTATAATGTGTGTACGGGATCACTTTGCCAAAATTCTTTGGTAGCAATGTCCATAATGGTCAATGGCCCTTTAAAAGCCGCCCCGGTATCTACATTCCAAACATTGGCACCATTTTTAGGTGTAGCTACACCTGTTTTGGAAATAGGCGTATGCCCAATAAATATTTCGTTATAATTGGTTAACCTTTTAGGGTATTTTTTGTCTAAAACATCCAAATTACCATCTACCACCTGTGCCAGTTCCCAAAGTGTCCTGTCCCAGTAAAAAGACTGTTCAAAATATTCATGTTCAATTCCCTTTAAATTGGTAAAACCAGCATGTAAAAACAAATTATTATTAGAATCCAAATAGTAGTTTTCTAGACTAGCAAAAAAGTTTAAATGAGCTTCCCACGCAGACCTGCTTGCGTTTAAATAAGAAGCTTTGGTAGCCGCCCCACCATGAATTAACCAGGTTGGATTATCCTTATCTGTTAGCATCCAATCCCGGCACAGTTCATCATGATTACCACGTAAAAAGGTGCAATTATGGGTTTTATCCAATTCTATCAAATATTGAACCGTTTCAAAAGCAGTACTCCAAGCATCTACGTAATCTCCCAAAAATATTAAATGATCATTTGCTGCAGAAACCGTTGCCCTTTCCAAAACTTGCTCCAGTGCCCTTACACCAGAATGTATATCTCCAATAACTAATGTTCTCATAGTACAATTTGATACAATATTATTGGTTTAATTACCAAAGAACGAAAAGTTAAGGTAAAGTTTTGGTGCAATATTGGAGTAAATAAATTTCTGTGTACCTTGCCAACCTTAGTAAATGTTAAGCATGACACGTATTTTTTGCATAGGAGAGTTATTAATAGATTTTGTGGCAGAGAATCAAGGCAGTGATTTGTCTGTGGCCAATGAGTTTACTAAAAAAGCAGGTGGTGCACCTGCCAATGTAGCCTGTGCAATTGCCAAGTTAGGTGGTAAAAGTAATTTTATTGGTTGCGTGGGCAAAGATCCGTTTGGTACTTTTCTACTAAACGTGCTTAACCAAGAGAACGTAGATATAAGCCTTGCTCAACGAAGCAAAAAATTTACAACCTTGGCCTTTGTATCTATTGCAGAAGATGGTGAACGTGATTTTGTTTTTAGCCGAGGGGCAGACAAGGAATTGAAATATGATTCTACTATTAGAAACAAATTTCAAGGCCATATGGTGCATTTTGGAGCCGCTACCGCCTTATTAGGTGGTGGTTTGGAAGAGGCATATGGTCATTATTTATTTGATGCAATAACCAAAGATTGTTTTATTAGTTTTGACCCTAACTACCGTGTAGATTTATGGAAAGACAAAGAAGAATCTTTCATTAAAAAAAGTCTTGCATACGTAGAAAAATCACATCTATGTAAATTTAGTTTGGAGGAAGCCTTATTGCTATCTGGTAAGGAAACGGTAGAAGAGGCCTGTATTAAATTACACGAAGTGGGTGCAGAAATAATTACCGTTACTTTAGGTAAAGACGGCACCTATGTAAGTACCCCACAAAGCCAAAAAACAATAGCTAGCATTCCTGTTAATCCTGTAGATACAACAGGAGCTGGTGATGCCTTTATTGGTTGTCTTCTATACCAAATAGCTAAGTTGGATGACTCTGGTAGCTTGGCAACCAATTTTGATTTGTTGTGTAACATGGTGGGTATGGCAAATAAGGCCGGCGCCATAACAACTACCCAATACGGGGCTATTGTTGCATTGCCCAGCTTAGAACAATTACAAGCTTAATTATATTTTACTTTACGAATAACGCGTAAAGCCTCTTTTAATTCTTGATAAACCGCTTTGTTGTGCTGCTTTAAATAGGGTCTTAATTCTTCCATTTGCTCCTTAGACTCTTCAAAGCCATTTAAGTAGCAAATAAGGTAGGTATCTGGCAAGCTTACAAGGTCTTTTTCCTCCAACGCATTTAGGGGCGTACCTTTTATTAATTTAGTGGTAATGTTGTTGTTACTATTGTAAAGGTGATACAATGTTTTTTTATCGTACTGAGGCGGCTCAAACAAAAGCTGGCTTTCTATTTTATACTTACCATTTTCAAAAAAACGTATGGTTACTTTTTCTAATTGATAATACTTTTGGCGCCTACCTAAGCCCAAATGAATGTATTCTAATATAGAGAACGAATTTTCATCATAGTGGATAGAAATTTCATCTAGAGCGGAATAGAACAACTTTACCTGTTCATTGATTAGTTCTATATCTACCCTAGAAAAATAAATTTGGTCTTTTACCCGCTTGGTATGCCCCGCCCAACAAACCACAAACTGCTCTTTAAATACTTTGTAATGGCTGGTTAAATCGGCATGTTTAAAATGAATAAAATCAACCACACCATCTAACGTTAATTCTATATTATTACGGGCGTGTTGCTCAATGGTGGCTACCTTTTCAGAGTTGATATCCTTTAGTTCAACATCAAATACCTTGGGTAGGCTTATGCTACCCTCCCTAAAAAAAACTGATCCACCATAGTACTTCCAAATATTTTTGCGCAAAGCGCACACTTTACCATTGGATGTTATGGTTACCAAACCAACAACTTTACCTTCTGGCAAATGCGGAAACGGAATATTCTCATAGGCAATTAACGGAGGGTTGTCTAAATACGCATTGACTAAATTTTGAATTTTACTGTCATCAAAAAAATCTACTCCAACAATTTTGTTGTCCTCATCTTCTACCCCAATTACTATAAAAGAATTGTTTTTAGGATTACTATTGGCCAGTGCACAAACGTGTTTTAAAAACTTTGCCTTACCTTCTTTTTCTCCAATAGATATATAGCGTTTTTTATCATAGAAACTGTTCTCGTCATTATGTGCCAAGAGGTTTTTAATGAGGAGACGTTTGTTGATCATACGCTTTTATTGATTAGTGTAGACGAAGCTTGGGCTGTTGGCATTACGGTTAAATCTGCAATGTTTACATGATATGGCCTGGTAACCACAAAATGAATTATATCTGCTATATCTTCTGGTTTCAATGGTTGGTAACCTTCATATACGTTGGCTGCTCTATCCGTATCTCCTTTAAACCTAACCTCGCTAAAGGCTGTGGCCACCAACCCTGGATTAACAGCACCTACCCTAATACCATATGCATTTAAATCTAATCGCATGCCTTGGTTTATGGCATCTACCGCGTGTTTACTGGCACAATAAACATTTCCATTTGGGTATACCTCTTTACCTGCGGTAGAACCAATATGTATTATATGCCCTGCTTGGCGTGCTACCATTTGTGGAATTACAGCTTTACTCACATACAACAAGCCCTTTACATTTATATCCATCATGGCATCCCAATCTTCTAGACTGCCTTTATCTATAGGGTCCAAACCATGGGCGTTACCCGCATTGTTTATTAAAATATCTATCTGGGAAAAAGGAGCTTCCAAACCGGCTATAAGCGCAAAAACTTTGTCTTTGTCTCTTACGTCAAAACAAAGTGTGGTTACTTCGGTGGCTTTACCCAACTCTTCTTGTAGTCTTGTTAGTTCTTTTTGGTTTCTACCACATAAAACCAACCTAAACCCATTGGCCGCTGCAAAATATGTTGCAGTTGCTTTACCTATGCCACTAGTGGCCCCTGTAATTAATATAGTCTTCTTCATATTAGGGTGCTTCGTTTCCATTAGATGCTTCTAACAACAAAAACCAATCTTGTAAATCCAATTGGATTTGGGCGGCCTTTAAACTATCTGTTATCCGTTCTTTAGTGGCCGTGCCCACAACGGGCATAACCTGTGCCGGGTGTTTCATTATAAAAGCCAAAAGCAGCATGCTTTCATTTACTTCATACTTTTTGGCCAACTTTTCTAAAACCGCCTTTAATCGTTTGTTTTGCTCATTACCTTCTCTAAAATAGTTTCCTAATGGGCTCCATGCCATAGCAAGTCTATCATTGATGATACAATCATCGAAAGTTCCATCATACATAGGATTTAAATGGGTAATAGAAAACTCTACTTGATTGGCCTCTATCTTAACCTCCTTTTCCAATAGCGCAATTTGAGAGGGCGTAAAATTAGATACACCAAACTGCTTTACCTTGCCACTA
The DNA here is from genome assembly GCF_002072105.2 of Croceivirga radicis. GTDB lineage: Bacteria > Bacteroidota > Bacteroidia > Flavobacteriales > Flavobacteriaceae > Croceivirga > Croceivirga radicis. The sequence continues at coordinate 474,156 of NZ_MTBC01000001.1, read as the reverse complement.
GATTTTAATTTTGCAAAAGCAGCTGCCACCTCTGCAGGTTGCATTAATGGGCTTGGCCTATGCAATAGAAACAAATCTATATACCCAGCATTTAATTGTTTTATAGAACGCTCTGCAGAATACACAATGTAATCAGCATCATACTGATAATGTTTTACCGTGTTTTCCCTTCCACTGGTCATTTGTATGCCACATTTGGATACCACTTGTATGGATTCCCTTGCTATTTTACTTTCTTTAAAAGCCTTACCAAAAAGCGCTTCGTTGCCATAATCCCCATAAATATCTGCATGATCAAAAGTAGTTACGCCATTGGCAATACAATGTTGCATTAACGCTATCATTTGGGTGGTATTTAAAGCTTTGCCCCAACTACCCCAGGTCATGGTACCTGCCGCAATTTTAGAATATCTTAGTTTATTTGTCATAGGGTTAGAAAATTAAAGATAATTACCTTAAAACCTTCACAAAACTAAGGCTTGCCAACTTATTTTAACCATTAATTAACAGACCGATTTACAATTAATTTTCATTTTGCAGAATGTTAAATTTCTAGATTGTTTCTTAGTAAATATAGACTAACGTATGGAAGAAAATACTACGATTGATATTGCTGCCGTAAATGAAAAAATTGCCAAAGAAAGCGCATTCATTGATTTGCTTAGGCAAGAGATGAATAAAGTTATCGTAGGTCAAAAACACATGGTGGAGCGTTTGCTGATCGGTTTGTTGGGTCAAGGTCATATTTTGCTAGAAGGTGTACCCGGTTTGGCAAAAACACTTGCTATAAACACCCTGAGTAAAGCGGTAAAAGGTTCCTTTAGTAGAATTCAGTTTACTCCAGATTTACTACCTGCAGATGTGGTGGGTACCCTTATCTACAATATGAAAGAGAATGACTTCTCTATTAAAAAAGGACCTATTTTTGCCAATTTCGTGTTGGCAGATGAGATTAACAGAGCCCCCGCAAAAGTACAGTCTGCACTCTTAGAAGCCATGCAAGAAAAACAGGTTACCATAGGGGATGAGACTTTTAAGTTAGATGCACCCTTTTTAGTAATGGCTACCCAAAACCCGGTAGAACAGGAAGGTACCTATCCATTACCTGAAGCACAGGTAGACCGTTTTATGCTCAAGACCGTCATAGACTATCCAAAACTAACAGAGGAACAATTAATTATAAGACAAAACCTATCTGGCACAAAAACCGTGGTAAATCCCGTGGTAACAACAGAACAGATTCTAAGTGCCCAAAAGGCGGTTAAGGAGGTTTACATGGACGAAAAAATTGAAAAGTATATCCTAGACCTAATATTTGCCACACGATACCCAGAAAAGTATAATTTAGAAAGTCTTAAACCTTTGATAAGCTTTGGCGCATCGCCAAGGGGAAGTATTAACTTAGCAACCGCTTCTAAATGTTATGCATTTATAAAACAAAGGGGGTATGTGGTACCAGAAGATGTGAGAGCCGTAGTACACGATATTCTTAGACATAGAATTGGTATTACCTATGAGGCCGAAGCAGAAAATATTACCTCTGAAGAAATCATAAATAAAATTGTAAACCAAGTAGAAGTGCCTTAGTAGGTAAAACGCTAGGTTTATGTACCTATACCGTTAACCAACTAAAAACCAAATTAGGCCCAAACTGTTTACAACTTAAATGAATACAAAAGAGCTTCTAAAAAAAGTACGTAAAATAGAAATTAAGACACGTAGGTTGTCTGATCATATATTTGGAGGTGAGTACCACTCTACCTTTAAGGGGCGGGGTATGACTTTTAGTGAAGTAAGACAGTATCAATTTGGAGACGACGTACGTAACATAGACTGGAACGTTACCGCACGCTATAATGAACCGTACGTAAAGGTATTTGAAGAGGAACGTGAGCTAACCATGATGTTGATGGTAGATGTTAGTGGATCGGAACTTTTTGGAACTACCAACCAATTTAAAAAGGAAATTCTAGTAGAAATCTCTGCCACCTTAGCCTTTTCAGCTTTACAGAACAATGATAAAGTAGGGTTAATTCTTTTTTCAGATGAAGTAGAGTTGTTTATTCCGCCTAAGAAGGGCAAAAGCCATGTCTTGCGCATAATTCGTGAGCTACTAGAGTTTGAACCCAAAAGCAACAAGACCAACATCTCAGAAGCTTTAAAGTTTTTAATAAATGTTATGAAAAAGAAAGCAATCGTTTTTGTGCTTTCTGATTTTATCACGGATAATTATTCTGATACCTTAAAGATTGTTGGCAATAAACACGATGTTACCGGTATTCGTGTCTTTGACGAAAAAGAAGAATATATCCCAAATTTAGGGATGATCCAAGTTGAGGATGCAGAAACCGGCCAATTACAATTGGTAAACACTAGTTCTAAAAAAATTAGACACGAATATTGGAAATACCATCTTGAGCGAGTAGATTATTTTAAAGATGCTTTCACAAAATCTGGTAGTGGTACCATTAGCTGCCGTGTAGACGAAAGCTACGTAAAGAAACTGTTGGGCTATTTTAAAAGAAGAGGGTAAACATGAAAACGGTCTTTTTACATAAAATCAATAAACTATACCAAGGTTCGCCTTTGTTGTTCGTTTTGCTTTTTAGCCTTTTTGCTAGTAGCCAAGAAAATACTACGGTAAAGGCAGAAATAGACACCACACAAATTAAAATTGGAGAGCAAATAAAGTATACCATTACGGTAGAAACAGATTCTTTAAACGTTGTTTATTTTCCAGAAGACCAAACCTTTTCGCCTTTAGAAATGGTTGAAGCCCTTAAAATAGACACTACTAAAAACAAAGACCGTATAACCTTACAACGCATATATGCGTTAACCCAATTTGATAGTGGCTCATATACCATTCCACCGCAACGTATCGCCATAGATGAACAACCTTTTATGACCGATTCTTTTGCCGTTAAGGTTGGAGACATTGCCGTAGATACTACCAAACAAAAAATGTACGATATAAAAGCCTTGGTGCCCGTTGAAAAACAAAGAGGCAAATTGGTCAAAATAATTCTATTGGCATTTTTGGTACTTCTTATAATTGCTGGGTTACTCTACTATTTTGTGGTACGTAACAAACCCCTTTCTGAAGAAGAAAAAATTGCATTGCTTCCTCCGTACGAGAGGGCCATTAAACAATTGCATGAACTGGAGAACTCCAGATATTTAATTCAAGATGAATACAAAAAATACTATTCTGAACTAACAGATATAGTTAGGTCCTATTTAGAAGAAGATGTACACATCTCGGCTTTGGAAAGCACAACAGACCAGTTGTTAGAACGCTTAGAATTATTAAAAGACGCTGGTGAACTTAGTTTGGACGACGAAACCTTGGAACAGTTCAAGAAGGTTTTTAAAACAGCAGATTTGGTAAAGTTTGCAAAATCCAAACCTCCTATTTCCGTAGCAGAAGACGATAGAAAAGCAGTAGAAAAAATAGTTATAAAAACCAAAGAAGCACTACCAGAACCTACAGAAGAAGAGCTCCTTTCCAATGAAGATTATTTAGAAGAACTGCAGGCTAAAAAGCAAAAAAAACGATTATTGATCGCTGGCGGCGTTTTAGCAGGTATTATAGTTTTGGGCACCAGTGTTTCTATAGCCTATTTTGGGTTTAAAACAGTAAAAGACACGGTTTTTGGTTATCCCACCAAAACCCTATTAGAAGGAGAATGGGTTAAAAGTGAATATGGCTTTCCAATTTTGGTTTTAGAAACACCAGAGGTTTTGGTTAGAAAAGAAACCGCTACACCAGATGAGCAAGCAGAACTAATTGAGAACGCTCAAACTTTTGACTATGGAAGTATAACGGACAAACTCTACATAAGAGCAAACGTTACTACCTTTAAAGAGAAAAAAGAAGTAGATGCAGAAGCTACCGTAACGGCCATCCTAAAAGATTTAGAGCGTAAAGGGGTAAAAAATATAATCCCAAAACAGGACGAATTTTATACCAACTCCGGTAAGCCTGGCGCCAAAATTTACGGGTCTGGTTTATATACTAAAGAAGGGGAGACAGATGGTAAACGAATTAAATACACCGTAATCCTATTTGCAGGAAATGGTTTTATACAACAATTATTTGTGACCTGGGAAGAAGGTGATGAATACGCAGAACAAATTGTACAACGTATATTGGCCACGGTCGATACTAATACGCAAGGTTAATGTTACAAAATATAGAATTTGCCAATCCTGAGTTTTTCTGGTTGCTATTACTGCTTCCGGTAGCCCTATTGTGGTTTATTCTAACCCGTAAAAAACAAACGGCATCCTTAAAATTATCTAGTACCAACGCCTTTAAAACCAAGAGCATTTGGTCTAAATTAAGGCCTATACTCTGGGCATTACGCCTATTGGCCCTTGCAAGCATTATAACCGCTTTGGCTAGACCGCAAACCGAAGATATTTCTACTAGGACCAAAACAACAAAAGGTATAGATATTGTTATGGCCATTGACGTTTCCTCTAGTATGTTGGCCCGCGATCTTACACCCAATAGACTTTCGGCACTTAAAGAAGTTGCCGCTGCTTTTATTAAAAAAAGACCTAATGATCGTATTGGCTTAGTTGCTTATGCAGGTGAGAGCTACACCAAAACACCCATAACCAGCGATAAATCAATTGTACTTTCTGCGCTAAAAGATATCCGTTACGGACAATTAGAAGATGGTACTGCAATAGGTATGGGCCTGGCTACATCTGTTAACCGGTTAAAAGAAAGTAAAGCCATAAGCAAAGTAATCATTCTTCTAACAGACGGTGTTAACAATAGTGGGTTTATAGAACCACAAACCGCAGCAGATTTAGCGGTAGAATATGAAATTAAAACCTACACCATTGGCCTGGGCACCAACGGCAATGCACTTACCCCGGTATCTTACAAAAGAGATGGCTCGTTTCAATACGGTATGAGACCGGTAGAATTGGACGAAGAATTGCTTCAAAATATAGCAGAAGTAACCGGAGGTAAATATTTTAGGGCCACGGACAATGAGGAGTTAGAAGAAATTTACAACGAAATCAATAAATTAGAAAAAACCGAAATAGAAGAATTCAAATATTATAAATACGAGGAAAAATTTAGGCCTTTGGTGCTTTTGGCTGGGGCTTTGCTACTAATAGAATGGCTTTTACGCGCAACAATATTTAAAAGCTTTATTTAAGGATGGTGCAGTTTGACGAAAAATTATATTTCTATTTACTGGGTCTAATCCCGGTTCTGGTACTATTGTATTTATTGGTCTTGGTATGGAAAAAAAGCAAACAAAAAGAATTTGCAGATAAAAAGCTTTTAAAAAGACTTGCACCAGACCGTTCTGTGTTTAAATCTACCCTTAAACTGGTCTTTTTGTTGCTTGGTATTTCGTTCTTGGTATTTGCCCTTGCAAATCCTAAAATAGGAACCAAACTAGAGACCGTTAAAAGAGAAGGGGTAGATATTGTTTTTGCCATAGACGTATCTAAGAGTATGCTGGCAGAAGACATTGCACCAAATCGTTTAGAAAAAGGCAAAAGATTGGTTTCTGAGATTATTAACCAATTGGCAAGTGATCGTATAGGAATTATTGCATATGCAGGTCAGGCATACCCACAATTACCCATCACCACAGACTACGGGGCCGCCAAAATGTTTTTGCAAAGCATGAATACGGATATGTTATCCTCACAAGGAACGGCAATTAATTCTGCAATAGATTTAGCAAGTACATTTTATAATGACAGTGAACAAACCAACCGTGTATTATTTATAATTTCAGACGGGGAAGACCATTCTGAAGGCAATACCCTAGATGCCTTGGAAAAAGCCGTGGAAAACGGTATTAAAATCTATACTATTGGTGTAGGTAAAAGCAAGGGGGCGCCAATACCCATTAAACGAAATGGCGTAGTAGAAAGCTTAAAGAAAAATAACGAAGGTGAGGTAGTCATTACCAGACTTAACGAACCCGTATTAACGGAAATAGCCAATATTGGTAATGGCGTATACATAAACGGGGCCAACACTGAAGATGCTGTTAGTTTTATTAAAGAAGAGTTGGCCAAAATGGACAAAAAGGAATTTGAAGCCAAGCAATTTGCAGAATATAAAGATCAGTTTCAATGGTTCTTGGGGTTAGGACTACTATTTCTATTTTTAGATGTTTTTTTACTGGATAGGAAAACACAATGGCTTAAAAAGTTGAATCTTTTTAATGAAAAAGAATATGAATAAGATAAAAGCATTACTCCTTTTAAGTGTTCTTGGACAGACTGTTTTTTTAAATGCCCAACAGGACAAGGAAACAAAAGAACTAACTAATGAAAACCTAGACGCTTCCATAAATTTAACTTTTGAAGCGAACAAGGCACTGGTAGAGAATAATTTTATTGCCTCTGAGGCTGACTATAGAAAAGCAATTTCCAAAAGTGACCAAAATGCAACCGCACCCTATAATTTAGGTAGGGCCTACTACAATAGGGAAGGCTTAACAGAGGCTTTTACTCGCTTTAAGGAAGCTGGTGAAAAAGCAACAGACAAAGAAACCAAACACAAATCTTATCACAATCTAGGCAACGTTTTTATGCGTCAAAAAGATTATCAAAACGCAGTAGAAGCTTATAAAGAAGCCTTACGGAACAATCCAACAGATGATGAAACGCGGTACAATTTAGCTTTGGCCAAAGAAATGCTTAAAAAAGAGCAGGAACAAAACAAGGATCAAAATAAGGACGACCAGAACAAAGATCAAAATAAGGACCAGAACAAGGACAACAAAGACCAAAATAAAGACCAAGGCGATCAAAATAAAGATCAAGAAGGTGATCAAAAGGACGATCAAAATAAAGACCAAGGCGATCAGGGAGACCAAGGTGACCAAAAGCCTGAAGAAAATAAAGAAGGTGAAGGAGACAAGAAAGAAGAACAGAAAAAGCAACCCAACCAAGGTGAAGAACCTAAAAAACAAGAACGTCCTAGACCTAACCAACTTTCTAAGCAACAGATTCAAAATCTGTTAGAAGCCATGCAAAACGAAGAAAAGAAAGTGCAGGAAAAAATAGATGCCAAAAAAGTAAGAGGAGCTAAAGTTAGGAACGAGAAAGATTGGTAATGGCACTAGTTACACATACATATAGGTTTATTCTCTTACTATGCTGTTTAGCTTTTAGTGGTCTTGGTTATGCGCAGGAAGAGATTTCGTTTACGGTAAACTTGAGCAAGGAACAATTAGGCCTAAATGAAAGACTACGCGTTGAATTTACCATGAATAAAGATGGGGACAATTTCAATCCTCCTAGTTTTGAAGATTTTCAGGTGGTTATGGGACCGTCTCAATCTATTAAATCGTCTTGGATCAATGGTAAAAGAAGCTATAGCAAAACCTATAGTTATGTTTTGAAACCTACGGCTCAAGGCAAATTTAACATAGGGCAGGCAACCATTCAAATAGATGGCGAAACCTATAAAACATTACAAAAAACAATTACGGTTACAGAAGCGGTAGACAACCCTAACGCACCAAAAACTGCAGATGATGTTGCCGATGAGAGCTTACATTTGGTTGCCGAAGTTTCACAGAACAACCCGTACCTTAATGAAGCGGTGACAGTAGTTTATAAATTATACATTAGTCCAGATATTTCCGTAACCAATTTTAGACCATTGGATAGCCCCAAATACAATAATTTTTGGAGCCAAGATATTCCGGTAACCAAGTACAATACGGTTAATAGCACCTACAATGGTAAGCCATACCGTAGCGTGGTATTAAAGCGCGTGGTGCTATATCCACAAAAAACAGGAAAATTAGATATTGAGCCTTTGGCCTTGGAAGTCTATGTAGATGTACCCACCAATAGGCGAGATTTCTTTGGTGGCAGGGTTTATGCCCAAGCCAGCAAAACCGTTTCTGCCGGTAAACGTATTCTTAACGTAAAGCCACTGCCAGAAAATGGAAAACCAGAAAATTTTGGTGGTGCCGTAGGCCAGTTCAACTTTAATGTAAAAACTAGTAAAACTAGCTTGAATGCCTCAGAATCCTTGCAGGCTACCGTTGAAGTAAGTGGCAAAGGCAATTTAAAACTGTTTCAACTACCAGAACCAGAACTTCCAAGTGCCTTGGAGGTTTATGAACCAGAATATGATGAAAATGTTCGTACAACATCTAGCGGAATGAGTGGTACCGTTAAAAACAATTACACCATTGTACCCGCTTACCGAGGTAAATATCCAATTCCTGGCATCAAATTCAGTTATTTTGATCCAGAAACCAAAACATACAAGACCATAACTTCCAATGAAATAATGATTAATGTGGTGGAGGGGCCTACAGCTAATGATGACAATTCCGCTTCAACCAGCGGAACTCAAAAAATAGCGGTAAACACCAATACCAATCAATTTCATTTTATTAAAGTAAACCCCAATCTTACTTCCATTGGTCAAAAACCATTCTTTGGATCAAAACTTTTCCTAGGTTTATTGCTAGGGCCATTAGCACTAATACCCCTATTTATTCTCTTTAGGAAAAAGAGAAAAGAAAAATCTTTAGATGTAGAAGGGAATAGATTACGCACAGCAAATAGATTGGCCCGTAAATATTTGGGTAAGGCTAAAAAACAACTGGGCAATAAAGAAGCTTTTTATGATGCCTTAGAAAGGGCGCTACACAACTATTTAAAAGCCAAACTTAAAATAGAAACATCGGATTTTAGTAAGGACAAAATACATGAACTACTTGCATCAAAAGCTGTAGAGGAACAAACAATTCTAGAGTTTAACGCGCTACTAACAAGTTGTGAGTTGGCAAGATACAGCCCTAGTTCCAACGTACAGATGCAAGAAGATTATAAGAAAGCTAGTATGGTTATCTCAAAACTAGATAAGCAACTATGAAAAAACTGATCGTTATACTACTGTTTTTGTTTGCAGTTGGCCCTGTGGCCAACGCGCAAAACGAGGTTCTTTTTAGCAAAGCAACAGAAGCCTACAACAAGGCAAAGTATAGTAAAGCCATTGAATTATATACTAAGATTTTAAATAATGGCAAACACTCTTCTGAACTCTATTTTAACCTTGGTAACTGCTATTATAAATTGGATGAAATAGGCCTGAGTATCTATTATTATGAAAAAGCATTGCTATTGAACCCAACGGACCAAGAAATTAAAAACAACTTGGCCTATGCGGAGAACATGAGGCTAGATGCAATTTCTACCGTACCCAAAACTTTCATGGCACGTGTTCACGATCAAGCTGTGGGCTTACTTAATTATAACCAGTGGGGGTATTTGGCAATTGTTTTTGTAATTCTTTTTGTGTTGTGTTATATCGTATATTACTTACTTTCTGCCTCCACCCAAAAACGAATAGCCTTTGTAACAAGTATTATTGCCTTGATATTATGTGTTTCTAGTTTGTTTTTGGGCTATTTAAATCTTCAAGACTATAAGAAAGACAATCCGGCAATAATTCTAAAAAGGGAAATTACCGTAAAAGCAGAGCCCAATAAAAAAAGTGAGTCCTTATTCGCTTTACATGAGGGCACTAAAGTAAATATTGAGGCCACATTAGATAGTTGGAAAAAGATAAAAATTTCTGACGGCCAAACAGGTTGGGTAGAGCAGAACGTTTTGAAATCTCTAAAAGATTTTTAAATTCGTTAAGAACATATCAATTGAATCCTATTAAATTTGGGATATTAACGGTTTTATGCATTATAAATTAGCGCTCTTCTTTTGCCTTACCCTACTTTCTTCATCATTTTTACCGGTGATTAGAGCAAGTTTGGATTGCCCAATTGTACAAAACCTATCAGAAGAAGAGCAGCAAGAAAATCATACAGAAGATTCTGTTAAACCGTTTGTTCTTAAAGAGAATACGCTACCCATTTTAGCCAAAGTTTTTCAACGCAAATTGGATTTTAACAATATTCTATCTGTAATAAAACTAAATATTGCCATAGAGGTATTATCCCCACCACCCGAAAACTTGTTTTAATTTTTAACCAAAATGCTATGGTGCCAATAATGCACCAGCACCTATACCAATAATAAAAAATTATAACAATGTTTAAGTATATTAAAAATGATTTACCGGCAAGTATTGTCGTATTCTTTGTAGCCTTACCATTATGTTTAGGTATTGCTCTTGCCAGTGGCGCCCCATTATTTTCTGGCCTAATAGCTGGTATCGTAGGGGGTATTGTTGTGGGTTCTTTAAGTGGATCGCAAATTGGCGTTAGCGGCCCTGCAGCAGGTTTGGCGGCTATTGTACTGGCAGCAATTAGCACCTTAGGCGGATATCAAAACTTTTTAGTGGCCGTAGTTATAGGGGGTGTTATCCAAATCCTATTTGGCATTCTAAAGGCTGGAGTTATTGGATACTACTTTCCATCTTCAGTAATTAAAGGTATGCTCACCGGTATTGGAATTATTATCATATTAAAGCAAATACCACACTTTTTTGGGTTTGATAATGACCCAGAGGGCGACTTCTCCTATTTTCAAATAGATGGTGAGAACACCTTTACAGAAATATTTAATACCATAAGCGGTATAGTAGCAGGGAATTTAAGTGCGGGTGCCACCTTAATAGCTGTAGTTAGTTTGGCTATTCTTATTCTATGGGATAAAGTTCTAAGCAAAAAAGGTAAGATATTTCAGCTTATTCAAGGCCCATTGGTGGCTGTTGCCCTTGGTATCATATTTTATATATTAACCAAAGAAGACGCTACTTTAGGCATATCTAAGGAACATTTAGTAAGTGTTCCCGTTCCCGATTCCTTTGATTCTTTCTTAGGGCAATTTAGCTTTCCTAATTTTGGTGTAATTGGTGATCCACAAATTTGGATTACTGGATTTACTATTGCCTTGGTTGCCAGTTTAGAAACGTTACTTTGTGTAGAGGCCACGGATAAAATAGACCCTATGAAGCGGGTTACCCCAACCAACAGGGAGTTAATGGCCCAAGGTACGGGTAATATCATTTCTGGGATGATTGGTGGTTTACCTATAACACAGGTTATTGTTCGTAGCTCTGCCAACATACAATCTGGTGGTAAAACAAAACTTTCTGCTATTGTACACGGATTCTTTTTATTGATTTCCGTAATTCTTATCCCTACTTTGTTGAATAACATTCCGCTCTCTGTTCTTGCAGCTGTTTTATTTATTGTTGGCTACAAATTGGCCAAACCAGCATTATTCAAAAAAATGTATGATTTAGGCTGGAAACAGTTTATACCCTTTATCGTTACCGTATTAGGAATCATCTTTACAGATTTATTGGTGGGGATTGGTCTAGGTTTAGCCGTGGGTATTGTAGTTATTCTTATCAAAAGTTACCAAAACTCGCATTTCTTGCATATAGAAGAATCCGAAAACCACAAAAAGGTTAAAATGACCTTGGCAGAAGAAGTAACCTTCTTTAACAAAGGGGCCATTTTAAAAGAGTTAGATAGCTTAGAAAAAAACTCTTATCTAGAACTAGATGTTACCAAAACTAGGTATCTAGATAATGATATTATCGAAATTTTGGAAGATTTTTCAGAAAAAGCCAAGAACAGAAATATTAATATTAAAATTATATCAGAACGTGGCGTAGTAGAAAATCCGCCTAGTTATATCGAATTTTTCAATTTAAAAAAGAAACAATCAGCATAGATATGAAAGCACATACCGCGGAAACACAGGCAACAATGACGCCTGAAAAGGCTATCGACTTTTTAAAAGAAGGTAATCAGCGTTTTCAAGCTAACCTTAAAGCCAATAGAAATTTATTAGAACAAGTAAACGATACTAAAGACGGGCAATTCCCATTTGCTACTATATTAAGTTGTATAGACTCTAGAGTCTCTGCCGAGTTGGTTTTTGACCAAGGCCTTGGTGATATTTTTAGTGTACGTATTGCAGGCAATTTTGTAAACCAAGATATTCTTGGGAGCATGGAGTTTGCTTGTAAATTGGCGGGCACCAAAGCTATTGTAGTTTTGGGTCATACCTCTTGCGGCGCTGTAAAAGGGGCGTGCGATCATGCAAGAATGGGTAATTTAACGGCGTTAATCAATAAAATAGAGCCGGCCGTATTTGCGGTTAAAGAGCCTAAGGAAGAAGAAAAACGTAATTCTAAAAACCTAGAATTTGTAGATGCCGTTTCTAAAAAGAACGTAGAGCTTACGCTAGAAAATATTCGAAGCCAAAGTGTTATTCTAAAAGAAATGGAAGAAAAGGGCGAAATTAAAATTGTAGGCGCCATGTACGACATTGCCAGTGGCGAAGTAGAATTTTATTAAGCGCTTTACCAAAATAAACATTAGGTCAACTTTAAAAGGTTGACCTTTTTTTATGTGAAATAATGGCTATCTTCCAACTTAAAGAACCAACGTATTATGTTTAAACATCTTAAAGGCGACCTCTTTGGCGGTCTTACCGCGGGTATTGTGGCCCTACCATTAGCACTAGCATTTGGGGTTAGCAGTGGTCTAGGGCCTACGGCCGGTTTATACGGCGCAATTTTTATTAGCTTTTTTGCCGCTCTGTTTGGTGGCACCAATACGCAAATCTCTGGCCCAACCGCTCCCATGACAGCAGTGAGCATGGTGGTAATTGCAGGTATCATGGCCACAAATGATGGCAATTTAGACAAGGCTTTACCGGTTATTTTGGCGGTTTTCCTGTTGGCTGGTTTACTACAAATAGTTCTTGGTTTTTTAAAATTAGGTGTTTACATAAAATACATACCCTACCCTGTAGTTTCTGGGTTTATGACCGCTATTGGTGTAATTATATTAATTACCCAATTACTTCCTGCCATGGGCTATTATCCAAAACAAGATGATGCCTATGTAGCTGGCTATACCCAACAAGCAAAAGCAGAATTATTAGCCAAAACACTTAAAGATAATCAAGGTGAAAATATATTGGCAATAAAGCATTTTGAACAAACCATAGAAGAATCCGCTGGTATTGCAGCAACAGCTATTACTAAAGAAGCTCAAAATTTAGCAGGCAAGAATGCATCTGGTGTTATTGGTACCTTAAAAATTTTACCTAGAGCGCTTCAACACATAAACTGGTTAGAACTTGGCCTTGCCTTGGCTACCATTGCTATTATTTATGGATTTAAAAAAATAACTACCGCTTTACCTAGTACCTTGGTAGCTTTAATCGTAGTTTCTGGTGCTGCCATTGGTTTTGGATTGCCCTACATTCCAATCCAAGAAATACCAGCTGGGCTTCCCATCCCACATTTCGAGATATTTTCCCAATTTAGTTTTAGTGCTATAAGCCCATATATCTTTACGGCACTTACTCTAGCTCTATTGGGCGCAATAGATTCTTTGTTAACCTCTGTAGTAGCGGATAACATGACAAACACCAAGCACAAACCTAACAAGGAATTAATTGGGCAAGGAATTGGTAACACAGTAGGTGCTCTTTTTGGAGGCATTCCTGGAGCTGGAGCAACCATTAGAACGGTAATTAATATAAAATCTGGAGGTAAAACACGACTAAGTGGAATGATAGCCGGGGTTTTATTACTTATAATTTTACTTGCATTGGGGCCCGTTGCTTCTAAAATACCGGCTGCGGTACTAGCTGGTATTTTGGTTACTGTAGGTATTGGAGTTATTGATTACAAAGGTTTAAAAGCCATTCCCTACTTGCCTAAAGACATAAAACTTGGTCCTATAAGATTGAGTTCAGAAATGGTAATTATGCTTGTAGTCATGGTGCTTTCCTCGGTTTGGAATTTGGTCTATGCAGTAGGTATTGGTTTGGTTATGGCCTCTTTAATTTTTATGAAGAAGATTGGCGACCTTACCGCTAAAAATTCTGTAGTTAAACAACTGCCACTAGAAGAAGCATGGGAAGACGAGCAGCAAATACCTACCGAAATTGACCAGAAAATTTTCATCAAACATATAAACGGTCCGTTGTTCTTTGGGTCTACTAATGAAATTCAGCAATTGTCTGCGCAGATACCAGAAACCGCAAATGTTGTAGTGTTTAGAATGGACCGGATGCCTTATTTGGATAAATCTGGATTAAATGTGTTAGAAGATGTGATGCTCAATTTAACCACTAAAGGGGTTAAATTGGCCGTAGTTGGCTTGAGAGAACAACCTAAGCTGATGATGGAAAAAATTAATATTTTTCCAGAATTGGTGCCAGACGCACAAGTTTTTCCAAATTTTGAAACTTGCTTAACTTGGTTAAAAACCGAGTTGTAAGTAAAAAGCTGTATCAATAGTATACTAAGAACAACGGTTCATTGGCAATTTGCCCTTATATTCTAGGACAATTTGCTAAATTTGCGCTCTCTAAAAGCCATCTAACAATGATAGATACCCTTAAGGAACATTTGGTAGCCGTTGAAAACTTTAGTTCTCAATCTCCAGAAGAAATAGAAAACTTCAGGATTAAATACCTTGGCAAAAAGGGGTTGATGAACGAGTTTTTTGCCGCTTTTAAAACCATTCCTAACGAGCAAAAGAAAGAGTTTGGTCAGGTTATCAATCAATTAAAGCAAGCAGCTACAGAAAAGGTAAATGTACTAAAAGAGGCCTTAGAAGACCAGCAAGATACGGCAGGTATTTATGGTGATTTAACACGCCCGGGGCAACCCTTGGAACTAGGCGCTAGACATCCTATTTCTATTGTAAAAAATCAAATCATAGATATTTTCTCTAGAATCGGGTTTAATGTTTCCGAAGGCCCAGAAGTAGAGGACGACTGGCACAACTTTACAGCTCTAAACCTACCAGAATATCACCCTGCAAGAGATATGCAGGACACCTTCTTTATACAAACCAATCCAGATATTTTATTGCGTACGCACACCTCATCGGTACAAGTACGTTATATGGAGAACAACAAACCACCAATTAGAACAATTTCTCCAGGTCGCGTTTATAGAAATGAAGCCATTTCGGCTCGTTCTCACTGTTTTTTTCATCAAGTAGAAGGTCTCTATGTAGATAAGGATGTTTCCTTTGCCGATCTAAAACAAACCTTACAATATTTTACTACAGAGATGTTTGGTAAGAGTAAGATTCGCTTACGCCCTTCTTACTTTCCGTTCACGGAACCTAGCGCAGAGGTAGATGTATACTGGGGCTTAGAGACCGAGGCAGATTACCGTATGACCAAAGGTACGGGCTGGTTAGAAATTATGGGCTGTGGAATGGTTGATCCCAATGTACTTAAAAATTGCGGTATAGACCCAGAAGAATATTCTGGTTTTGCTTTTGGTATGGGTATAGACCGTATTGCCATGCTACTACACCAAATTACAGATATTAGGCTATTAAGTGAAAACGACACCCGCTTTTTAAAACAATTTAAGAGCGCTCTTTAAATCACCATGAAAAAAGATATAGAAATTCCCGTAGCCAAAGATGTGCATGTGGTTATTGCACAAGAGTGGAACAAAGAATTTTTAGCTAAGGATTGGAATGCCTACATTATCAACAATAGAAAAGATACCATAGAAATGGTTCTTGTAGTTTCTAAAGGCTATTTGGGGGATAAAAAAACATCTACCATGCGTCATGGAATAGGTACATTGGCAGCAAAGTCTTTTGCCAAAATAGAATTAGTACAAGAAGATGTATTGGCCTTGAACAATGAATTTTTTGTAACCTTCTTTGCAGAAAACAAGCTTTATGAAAGACGTTTTGTTTTCCCAGAACATACGGTTACAGAAAAAAACCTTAAACCAATTCCAGTATTAAATCTAGACGGTGTTACAGCAAAATAAATAGCTTTAATTTAAATATACCCTATAAATTAAAGCACTAATTTCTACAAAGCAGCAATATTTTACCACGAACCCCTACAAAACCGTAGTTGAGACACCTACAAGTTGGTATTAGTGATAAAATTGCTGTAATTGAGTTGTTCTATTGATGATATAAAAATATAAAGGGGTTAAAATTACGATATTTTTATTCTAGGTAGTTCATTTTTATTGTATTTACATTGGAAGTGCAGTGAAATCATAGTACTTTTAAAAGGCTGACAATCACAAAAATAACTTCTAATGAATACTCCTATTTTAAACCGACGCAATTGGCTTAAAAAATCCGCGATCACCGCTGGTGGATTAATGGCTGCTCCGTATTTGGGCTTCGCTAAAACAAGCTCTGATATTCCGTTAACTTTAGACCAAGAAGGGAATATTTTATACAGTCCTTTTTTTAAGGAATATCTTATAGATACACATACGGAGTTTAAACCCCTAAAGGCTAAATTAAACGCCAATGAAAACCCGTATGGTCCTTCCCCCATGGCCGTACAGGCAATGACAGATGCGGTGGGTGGAGCTAACAGGTATGCATGGCGAGAATTATTTCAGCTCATGGATAAAATAGCAACCTTTGAAGGAGTTGAAGCTAAAAATATTATCATGGGTCCTGGGTCTTCGGATTTATTGGAGAAGGCTGCCATGGTTTACTTTCAAAACGGTGGCAACGTGGTTTCTGCAGACCCAGCTTATATGTCTTTAATAAAGGTGGCAGAAGCCTGCGGTGCTACTTGGAAACCGGTTCCGTTAAAAGAAGATTGGTCGCACGATTTAGATGCTATGGAAAAAGCTATTGATGCCGAAACCAAACTAGTCTATATCTGCAATCCTAATAACCCGACCGGAACTATTACCGATAGTAAAAAATTGTTGGATTTCTGTTCTAGAGTTTCAGACAAGGTAACCGTATTTGTAGATGAGGCCTATTTATGGTATCTAGATGATGGGGCCAAACAGAGTATGGTTAAACTAGTTGCGCAAGGAAAAGATATAATAGTTGCCCGTACCTTTTCTAAAATACATGGTATGGCTGGTATACGAGTTGGTTATGGGGTTGCACCAGAAGCAACCTTAGATAAAATACAAAATATTACAAGAGGAGGCATGGGAATTAGTTACCCTTCGGTACATGCAGCTATTGCTGCCATGGATGATGAAGAATTTATTGCTTCTTCAAGGGTCAACAATGCCAAAGCAAGAACATTTGTTTGCGACAATCTTAAAGCCATGGGTATAGATTACGTACCATCCCATACCTCTTTCGTAATTTTTCCTATTGCGCTAGAAGGGAAAGAATTTTTAAGTAAAATGGCAGCACAAGAAGTTGGTGTTAGAGCGTTTAACTTCATGGGCAAAAATTGGTGCCGTGTAAGTATGGGTACAATGCCAGAGATGCAACTTTTTATTGATGCTTTACAGAAGGTAATCGTCTAATTAAAATTTGTAGGAGGTGGGGTTACAGAAAATTCTAGTTTTTTTAATTTTTATAGGTATTGGTCTGGTGCTAAAGACCAAGTTTAAATCAAAATCTGAAATTACGGGTTTAAAAAAAATAATATTAAACCTTGCCCTACCTGCTACCATTTTTATTGCCTTATTAAGCGTTGATATAAAAGGAGAACTTCTTTTATTACCAGTTTTAGCTTTAGCACTAAATATTATATTATACCTAACTACTCCCTTATTATTACCTGCAATTGGATTAGAAAAGAATAGCCCCAATTACAATACGGTAAGATTGCTTTTTCCATCCTTAGCACCCGGTTTGTCTTGCTTTCCTTTTGTATTAGAGTTTTTAGGCGATTCATATTTGGCGCAAGCTGCAATGGCCGATCTTGGAAATAAAGTATTTGTACTTATTATATTATACTTGATCGCCATGCAATGGTATTTAAAAAAACATGCCCAAACTACTAAGTTTAGTAAAGAAAAGCTGCTAAATCTGGTAAAGGTATTGGCTTTTGAACCGGTAAATCTATTTATTGCCGCCGCTTTGATTCTAATGGTGCTGGGCCTACATATGGAAAACCTCCCTTTTGCGCTTTCAGAAAGTTTATCTAGAATTAGCCTACTAATGACCCCTTTGGTATTGCTTTTTATTGGTTTGGCCGTAAATATTCAAAAAAAACAATTTGCCCAGCTTTTTTCACTTTTAATGCTTAGAGCCGCTGCAAGTTTTCTAATTATAGGCTTGTTATCTGTTTTTATAAACATGGAAACCAATACCCTATTACTCGCATTAGCATTTTCTTTAAGTGCCTGTAGCTTTTGGCCCTATGCCCATATAGCCGCAATAGAAGCTATGGAAAAAGAGGTAGAAAACAACAAAAAAACTTTCAACGGCAACTTTGCCATTTCTATTCTAGCCCTGTCTTTTCCATTATCCACTATTTTAATTATGGCCGTTTTAAATAGTGGAAACACCCTAAGCAATCCGTTGTATCTATTCTTAATTGCCTTTGGCCTTTTCCTATCTGGAGCTATTTTTCCTACACTTAAAATGCTTAAAGCGAGAAAGCAAACATGGAAAGAAAAACCCGTCTATGAAGGGTAACCACATCAAGAAAATTCTTTGTAAACCTAAATAGTTCTAGCTAATTATCTTTTTGCTAACAGTGTTTAACAAAATTTTAGTTTTGATTAGTTCGGTAATAACCGAACTAACTATACTTTTGCTCAGCATTTGAATAAATTATGTCTAGAGAAGAAGTAAAAAAGCGACTTATAGAAGACCTAGGGGTGCATTTTGAAAACATGTACCAAATTCCACCATTGGCTGCTAGGTTATATGCCAGCTTAATATTAACGGAGCAAGAAGGGTTGACTTTTGAAGATTGTCAACTCCGAAGAGGTGCAAGTAAAAGCTCAATTTCAAGCGCACTTAACCTGTTATTGAAAATGGAAATCATCTCCTATTTTACGAAACCAGGCGACCGCAAGCGCTACTTTAAAGTTTCGGAAAGTGGCACGTTCTTTTTGAACAAACTAAAAGAACGGCTTAAGCTATTTCAGGCCGAAAAGGAAATCATCTACAAAATCAATGACTACCACGAGCAATACAATCCAGAAAAACACAGAAAGAATCAGCCTAAAACATCGGTCTATTTGAACTTTGTGACCGAAAGTGAAAAATTGCTCAACCAAAGTATCGATAAACTTAAATCATTTAAAGAAGACTAAAGCAGAACAACAGATATCATGAATGTAAGAACCATATACACCGTACTGGCTAGCCTTGTCCTTTTTTTTAGTTGCAAGGAAGATAAAAATGGAGCCCCTCCACAACAAAGTGCACCGTCTTTAAAGGTTACCCAACTTAAAAAACAGGATGTCACCACTTATGATCTCTATTCCACTTCTTTGGAAGGGAAGCAAAACGTAGAAATTAGACCAAAAGTTTCTGGTTTTGTGCAAGAAATTTACGTGGAAGAAGGGCAGCAAGTAAAAAAAGGCCAGTTACTCTTTAAACTAGAAACTGAATCCTTGACCCAAGATGCCAATGCCGCAAAGGCAGCGGTAAATGCCGCGCAAGTAGAGGTAGATAAATTAAAGCCGCTAGTTGAAAAAAATATTATTAGCAACGTACAGTTAGAAACTGCCAAGGCACAATTGGAACAAGCCAAGAGCAGTTATCAAAGTGTTACGGCCAATATTGGGTATAGCCGGGTTACCAGCCCTGTAAACGGATACATTGGCAATATTCCCTTTAAAGTAGGTACGCTGGTTAGCGCTACCACCACAACGCCTTTAACTACGGTATCTGATATTAGTGAGGTGCGTGCATATTTCTCCTTAAACGAAAAAGAGTTGTTGGCAATAAAGCAACGTGTTGCCAAAGAGGGCCGCACCATAGATGTTAACCGTGCTCCAGAAGTAGAACTGATTATGGTTAATGGAGAACCTTATGAACACAAAGGTAAAATTGCCATGGTAAACAACATCATAAACAGCACCACAGGTAGCGTTACGTTACGTGCAGATTTTAAGAACCCAGACCTTATTTTAAGTTCCGGTAGTACCGGCGAAATAAAGATTCCAGCAGAACGCAAAGATGTTTTTGTTATTCCTATGACGGCCACCGTAGACCTACAAGGCAATAAAATGGTATATGTGGTGGGCGATGATAATACAGTAACCAGCAAGCCCATTACCATAATAGACCAAACCCAGGAAAACTACATAGTTACAGGAGGTTTTGAAGAGGGCGACACCTTGGTCATAGAAGGCGTATCCAAGTTAAAAAGTGGTCAAAAAATAGCCCCTATCACAAAATAACAGCCCCTAAAAAACAGACATATGTTTCAAAAATTTATAGATAGACCGGTACTTTCTACCGTTATATCCGTTATCATCGTAATCTTAGGGGTGCTTGGCCTAACTACCTTACCGGTAGAGCAGTATCCTGAAATTGCACCGCCCACGGTACAGGTTACGGCGTCCTACACCGGTGCCAATGCCGGTACGGTATTAAATAGTGTTGTAATTCCGTTAGAAGAGCAAATAAACGGTGTGGAGGGCATGACCTATATGACATCCACGGCAAGTAACGATGGTTCTGCCAGTATTAGCGTTTATTTTGAATTGGGTACAGACCCGGACATTGCAGCGGTAAACGTACAGAACAGGGTCTCTAGGGCCAATAGCGTCTTACCAGAATCGGTAATCGCTACTGGTGTAACTACCCAAAAAACACAGAACAGCTCGTTGTTGTTCTTCTCTATATTCTCAGAAAACGAAAATTACGATGCCACCTTTGTAGAAAACTACGCCAAAATTAATCTTGTACCCAGATTAAAACGGGTCTACGGCGTAGGTAATGTTAACGTTTTTGGCTCCAAGGACTACTCCATGCGTATTTGGATAGACCCGGACAAAATGGCTTCTTACAACATTGTTCCTTCAGACATTCAAGCAGCATTGGTAGAACAAAACCGTGAAGCGGCCACCGGTAAAATTGGGGAAAATGCAGATGGTGTTTATGAATATGTTTTAAAGTACAAAGGCCGATTGGACGAAGTATCCGAATATGAAAATATTATCCTGAAAACTACGGAAGATGGCGGTTTCCTACGTTTAAAAGATGTGGCGGATATTGAATTGGGCGCGTTTAATTATGCGCGTAAAAACTACGGAATGGGTGCTCCCGGTGTTGCGGTTGGTGTATACCAAACATCAGGTTCCAACGCTACCGAAATCATCAAAGAGGTTGAAGCCATTTTAGAGGAAAGCAAGGCAGAATTTCCAGAAGGTCTAGATTACGTAATTCCATTTAACACCAAGGATTTCTTGGATGCCTCCATAGACCATGTGGTACAGACCCTTATAGAGGCATTTATCCTGGTTTTTATTGTGGTGTTCTTGTTCTTACAGGATTTTAGATCCACTTTAATCCCTGCAATTGCGGTGCCCGTGGCCATTGTGGGAACCTTTTTCTTCCTGCAGATTTTTGGCTACTCTATAAACATGCTCACCTTGTTCGCTATGATTCTGGCTATTGGTATTGTGGTAGATGATGCCATCGTGGTGGTAGAAGCTGTACATGCAAAATTAGAAGAGGGTGCAGAAAGCGGAAAAGCCGCGACAAAATCGGCCATGAGCGAAATTTCTGGGGCCATTATTTCCATAACCTTGGTTATGTCTGCCGTGTTTATTCCAGTTTCCTTTATACAAGGTACCTCTGGGGTATTCTACCAGCAGTTTGGTATCACCTTGGCCGTGGCTATTCTAATTTCCGCAGTAAACGCATTAACATTGAGTCCGGCATTGGCGGCCTTGTTTCTAAAACCACATACGCATAAAGAAGGTAAAAAGCAGAATCTTAAAGACCGTTTCTTCAACGGGTTCAATAGAGGTTTTAATGCAATTACCAATAAATATACCGGTGCGGTAAACACGCTGATTAAGAGAAAATGGTTGGCCGTTGGTATGTTGGTCATTTTTTCCGGCTTAGCCGTTTACCTATTCAAAAGCACTCCTAGCGGATTTGTGCCTAATGAGGATAGAGGTATCATTTTTGCCAACGTGAGTATGCCACCAAGTACCACTTTGGAAAAAACCGAGGAAACCTTGATGAAATTGGACTCTATATATGCATCTATGGATGTGATTGATAAACGTCTTACCGTTTCTGGGTTCAGTTTGTTAAACCGGGTTAGTGCGGGATCTTATGGATTCTCTATCATGAAATTACAGGATTGGAGCGAGCGTGAGGCCGATTCCCTTTCCGTAGAAGCAACATTGGCCAAACTATTTGCGGTTTCGGCACAATTTAAAGATGCCCAGATTATTTATTTTACCCCGCCTAGTATACAAGGTTTTGGTACCTCATCTGGTTTTGAAGTACAGCTCCAAAGTAAGGGTGGCGCAGATTGGGCAGAGATAGAAGAGGTGAAAAATCAATTTTTAGGCGCTTTAAATCAAAGACCGGAAGTGCAATACGCTATTTCCCAGTTTAGCCCAAATTTTCCACAATATGAACTAGAAGTAGATGTGGAGAAAATTAAAATGGCTGGCTTCTCTACAACTGATATTTTTAATGCCTTGCAAGGTTATTATGGTGGAATTTACGCAACAGATTTTAACAAGTTTGGGAAACAGTACCGCGTAATGATCCAGGCAAAACCAGAAGATCGTGCCAATGAAAATAGCTTGAATAAAATCTATGTTCGTAACACTAATGGCGAATCTGTAGCGGTAAGCCAGTTTGTCAACTTAAAAAAGATTTATGGGCCAGAATCCGTAGAACGATTCAACCTTTTAAGTTCCGTAAAAGTAACAGGGGTACCCAACCCTGGCTATAGTACGGGTGATGCCCTTACTGCCATTGAAGAAGTTGCGGCGCAGGTATTACCCAACAACTATACCTATGAGTACTCTGGATTAACTCGAGAAGAGAGCAAATCTGGCGGTACTACAATCGTAATATTTATTTTGAGTTTGGTATTTGTGTATTTCTTGCTAAGTGCACAGTACGAAAGCTATATTTTACCGTTTGCCATCTTGCTTTCCTTACCGTTTGGACTAGCGGGCGCCATTTTGTTCGTGAATTTAGGCGGATTGGAGAATAATATTTATTTCCAAATTGCTCTGATCATGCTTATTGGACTATTAGCAAAGAATGCCATTCTAATTGTGGAGTTTGCTTTGCAACGGCGTAGGGAAGGAATGGGACTTTGGGACGCGGCCATTGATGGTGCCAAAGCACGTTTTAGACCCATTTTAATGACGTCCTTCGCCTTCATCTTCGGTTTGCTTCCATTGGCATTGTCCTCTGGTGTAGGTGCCATTGGTAACCGTTCTATTGGTATGAGCGCCGTTGGCGGTATGCTTATAGGTACCATTTTAGGAGTTTTTGTTATCCCTGTTCTTTTTGTGGTTTTCCAAGCCTTACAAGAACGTTTTAGCGGAGCACCTAAAACCGAAAATCAAGAAAAAGTTCTTAATGCTTAAGCCCAAAACAATGATAAAAAGAAACAATATAAAATTCATAGCCATTTTGGTTCTTCCGCTTGTGCTGCAATCTTGTTTTGTGGCCAAGAATTACGAAAGACCAGATGTGGAAACCCAAAAACTGTATAGAACGGACCAATTACCACAAGATAGTGTGTCTATGGCCCAGGTTTCTTGGAAGGATATTTTTACCGATGCCCAATTGCAATCGTATATAGAAAAAGGACTTACCAATAATTTGGACATACGTATAGCCCTGCAAAATATAATAAGTGCAGAAGCCTATTTAAAACAGGGTAAGGCAGGGTATTTTCCAACCTTATCTGCCACGGCAAGTGCTACACGCACCAAAAACTCAGAGAACAGTCAGTTTGGTAGTATTTTTAGCGAAGCTATTGAGCAATACCAATTATCTGGAACACTTTCTTGGGAGGCCGATGTTTGGGGTAAAATTCGTAGTAATAAACGCGCCGCCAATGCCAACTACCTACAAAGTGTAGCAGCACACCAAGCAGTAAAGACACAACTGGTGGCTAGCATTGCCGATTTGTATTATCAGCTATTGGCGCTAGACCGTCAAAAATTAGTAGCCGAAGAAACACTTGAGGCACGCAAAAGTAGTCTTGAAACCACAATAGCCTTAAAAGATGCTGGCCAGGTTACGGAAGTTGCGGTAAAACAAACCGAAGCTCAGGTACACACTACGGAAATAATTCTTATTGATCTGGAGAACAATATTAAATTGTTAGAGAACAGCTTTAGTTTATTACTAGGCGAAGCTCCGCATTCCATTGCAAGGACTACCATTGAAGACCAAGAAATAAATACGGATTTAAACACTGGTGTACCTGCATTATTACTGGCCAACAGACCAGATGTAATACAGGCAGAGTATGCATTGGTAAATGCTTTTGAATTGACCAATGTGGCGCGCAGCAGTATGTATCCAAGTTTAACACTAACGGCCCAAGGAGGCTTTCAAAGCTTGGAATTGGACAATTTTATAGATGCCAGTTCGCTATTTTCCTCATTAGTTGGTTCCTTGACCCAGCCTTTGTTTAACCAGCGTAAATTAAGAACCCAATTAGAAGCTGCAAAGGCACAGCAAGAGCAAGCACTTTTAAATTATAAAAAGAGTTTGCTAACCGCAGGGCAAGAAGTTTCAAATGCTTTGTATAACTATGAGGCAGAAACCAAAAAACTTTCTGCAAGGGAAAAAGAATTGGATTCCTATGCCTTGGCGGAAGATTATTCCGAGGAACTATTGAACAACGGGTTGGCCAATTATCTAGAGGTCTTAACCGCAAGGCAAAATGCCTTAAACTCAGAACTGAACCTCATCGATTCTAAATATGGTCAGCTTAGTGCAACGGTAGAATTATACCGTGCTCTTGGTGGAGGTTGGCAATAATAATATCGTGGTGCAAGAAAGAACAGCGGTACTGGAACAAGCACTTTCCCTTTTTACCAAATAGGGTTGTAAAAGGGTGAGTATGGACAATGTTGCCCATGCGCTTGGTATTTCCAAAAAAACCCGCTACACACATTTTCAAACAAAGGATGAACTGGTTTTAGAAAGTGTGGCCCACTTGTTACAGCGTACCCAGCTTAAAATGAGTATTTTTTTTGAACTAAGTGATGGGCACAACGTCCCGTTTAAACGGGTAAATCAAATTTATAGGGTAGGACTTAAGGAATTAAGAAACTTGAGTCCTACCTTTCTTTTTGGGCTCAAAAAATAGTATCCGGAAGCTTATAACTTCTACAACAATTTTAGGCAAGGAATTGTTTGGTCCTAAATTCTAGATTTATTGCAAGAAGCAAAAAATAAAGGGCAAATCAAGGAAGGGATTAATCTTAAATTGATATGCGAATTATTCCTTTTACGTACCGATGAAATTATACTGTCCCAGAGCGACTTTTTTGACAATTACACTACCGAAGAACTCTTGGAGCACCTAATAATAGTATCATTACAAGGGATTAGGGCTTTATCGCTAAAAATATAAGAGCCATCAACTTTAAAAACCAACTACCTTAACCCAAAACCTTTAGCGGCCCACCAAGGATGAATTTCAATTTTTAAACGCCCTGCTTTTACCATAGGATCTGCATTGGCCAAACTATCTGCCATTTCTAGGTTGGGCACATTATAAATGGTAATGCCCCGTATTTCCCCATCGTCACCAAAAGGTCCGGATATATCGGCATAACCCATTTCGTACATTTTGCCCAAATGCGCTAAATGTAACATTTGCAAACTATCCGCTTCCGTTTTGCTTTGGGTTCTATTGGGACCACTTTTTAAAAAGGCGATGAAGTACTGCTGCATCAAAACCGTGTCTTTCGTTTTTTCATCTACATAATCGAAAATTTGATAGCCCGCTTTGGTTAAAGAGTCTTTTAATTCTGCTACGTTTTGTTCTACAGCTTCGGCTTGTGTTTCTTTTTTGTTCAACGTATGGTCAACGGTCCCTTCTAGTTTACAACTCATTAGAAATAACATCAAGAAACAGCTACAGCCAAAAATTTTTACCATGTTGTAAAAGGTTTTTTAGTTAATGCGGAGTTGTAATAGCGCTTGTCACCGGTTACCTCTTTGCCCAACCAATTTGGTTTTTCAAAAGGCTCGTTCTCGTGCTGCAATTCAATTTCTGCAACAATGAGTCCTTTGTTTTCCCCTAAAAACTCATCTACTTCAAAAATATGCCTGCCAACAGGTACTCGGTACCGATATTTCTCTAAAATTCCCGTCTCGCATAAATCTATGAGGTTAGTGGCTTCCTCTACGGGAATGTTAATTTCCCATTCAAATCTAGAAGTCCCTGCTGTATTGGTAGGCCCTTTAACCGTAATAAAAGCTTCATGGTTCATAATACGTACCCTTACCGTACGGTCTGGGTGCGTATTAAGATAACCTTGCACCAGTCTATCCTTCTGGTATGCCTCTTTTTTAAAAGTATCGGAAAGGATTAAAAATTTACGTTCTATTTCTAAGTGCTCCATCTAGCTAAATATAGGTTAATTTTGAGTATGCAATTTGATTTTCCGCTTAGAAAAATTATTCATGTAGACATGGATGCCTTTTATGCTTCTGTAGAGCAAAAAGATAATCCTGAGCTAAAGGGAAAACCTATTGCCGTTGGCGGTGGTTCTAAAAGAGGTGTTGTTTCTGCCGCTAGTTACGAAGCCCGTAAATATGGAGTACGCAGTGCCATGTCTGGTTATCTGGCACAGAAAAATTGTCCTGAATTGATTTTTGTAAAACCCAGGTTTGATCGGTATAAAGAAATTTCGCAACAAATTAGACAGGTCTTTTTTGAATATACAGATTTGGTAGAACCGCTGTCTTTGGACGAGGCTTATTTAGATGTTACCCAAAACAAAAAAGGAAACCCTTCAGCCACACTAATAGCTCAAGAAATAAGGCAAAAAATACTAGATAAAACTGGACTTACTGCTTCTGCCGGTATAAGCATAAATAAATTTATTGCAAAAATTGCAAGCGATTACAACAAGCCTAATGGACAAAAAACAGTGAACCCAGAAGAGGTGTTGGAATTTTTATCCGCATTGGATATAAGAAAATTTTATGGTGTTGGTAAGGTAACCGCAGAGAAAATGTACCAACTAGGTATTTTTACCGGTGCCGATTTAAAAAAGAAATCATTGGAGTTTCTAAATCAAGAATTTGGCAAAAGTGGCCAGCACTATTACAATGTGGTAAGGGGTATTCACCTTAGCACCGTAAAGCCTAGCAGAACACCAAAATCCGTAGGTGCAGAACGTACGTTTAGCGAAAATTTAAGCAGTGAGATTTTTATGTTGGAACGCCTAGAGAATATTGCACAGGAATTAGAAAAGCGACTTAAAAAATCCAAGTTGGCCGGCAAAACAGTTACCCTAAAAATTAAGTATAGCGATTTTACACTGCAAACTAGAAGCAAAACCCTTCCTTTTTTTATTGCTGATAAAAGCCTTATTTTGGACAACGCCAAAGAGTTATTGTATCAATCCCCCTTAGAAAACTCTGTAAGGCTTTTGGGTATATCGCTTGCCAATCTTAATACAGAGACCAAGAACAAAATCGAAGATAAAAGCATAACCTATCAATTAAAATTTGATTTGTAAAAAGGCATTTGCCTCTATTATGGGTATGAAAAAAAACATTAAGGAACATATTATAAACACCGCCGGAGAACTGTTCTACACAAAGGGATTTAACAGAACAGGTATTAACCAAATTATTGATGCGTGTGACATTGCCAAGGCCACCTTATACCATCATTTTAAATCTAAAGATGCCATCTGCATTGCTTATCTTAAGCATAAACACGACAGTTTTATGCAAGGGCTATCAGAATTTGTTAAAGAGAAACAAGAAAGTAAACAGCAACTTTTGGCCATTTTTGATTACCTAAGGGAATTATACAGAACTGGAGAATTAAAGGGTGATTGGGGCCAAAAAATAATGAGTGAAATTACCCCGGAAGACACGGAGATTTGGAATACCGTACAACAACAAAAAAAGGAGTTGCTTTTTTTCTTAGGTGAAATAGTAGGTAGAACAGTAGCCCATGTTTCTAAAGCTGAAGTAGAAAAGATTTCTGGAACTATTTACTTATTATATGAAAGTGCTATTACCGAAACCTATATACACGAGAATGACTGGCCAATACATTTAGCAAGAACCATGGCTCCCGTAGCTTTGCAAGACGTTAAGCTGCTATAAATAACCAAGCCCCCTTAAAAGGAGGCTTTGGTATTAAAAAATCAACGCTTTTTATTCTACCACCAAAGTGTTATCCGTGGCAGTAGGGTTTAAAGGACAGAAATAAATATACTCACCCTTGGTTAACTTTGTTGGTTTAGACATTTCTTTGGAGTCTGTACCTACAGGTGCGGTTACATATGCCGTTTGTATATGGTTTTCTGGTTTACTAGGATCTTTACCTTTGGCTACCAAAACAAAACCAACATTGTGGTCAATACCTTTGTTTACAATTTCAAAAAGATAAGTGCCTTCTGGTACGGTCAATTGTTTTTTGGTAAATTCTCCTGGTATCTGTTCCAAAGTGATGGTTTTTATTTTTTGGTCCATCCTTTTATCTTGTGCCAATGCCGCAGTGTTTATTCCAAGTACTACCGCTAGAAATAAAATTAGATTTTTCATTGAATAATTTTTTAAAGTATAATTAATTATAAGGGTTAAACCGTTGCTTCTAAAGGTTGCGCCGCAGGAAAATCTACTGGTACCTTAGTAGTGCTATGTATGTAGTTGCTAATGGTTTTGTCCCCAACAAGAACTATTGCATCTATAAGATTTTCTTTAGTCCAACCGCTTTTCAAAAAGTTATTTACCACTTCTTCATCGGTTGCTCCTCTTTTCTCAGTTATATTTTGAGCTAATTTTGCTAATGCATCCAGCTTAGAATCAAAGGAAGCCTTACCGCTTCTTAATTCTATAATTTGTGAATCTGTAAACCCGTTCATTTTTCCGATTGCCGTGTGGGCGGCCAAACAGTACTCACAGTTGTTTACCTGGCTAACCACAAGGTTAACTACTTCTTTTTGCTTAGCACTTAATGAAGTCTTGGCATTCGTAAAATTTAAATAGTTGGCCAAGGCATTTGTAGAATGTGCGTAAGTAGCGTATAAATTGGGCACAAACCCCAAAGCTTTTTCTAAATTATCAAAAATTGCCTGGTTGCCTTCGCTTACTTCATCTCTTTGTAATGGTGAAAATGTACTCATGTTATTTTGTTATTCGTTATTAATAATTTGTTGCAAAACGGTTCCTTGCATCACAATAAAAATCATGATGGTAATGGTTCTCACAATGCGCTACGGCATTGATTTCTTTTACCTGTGGGCGTCTAACGCTCGTAAAAATGCTAATGAGATTAAATAATCTATTTTGTGCCATTTGTACTGCTTTTATAATTGAACACTACAAAGATGTGGCCATAGCTTAGGCAAGTGTTATGATGGATTTCCCGACCACTTGTCACTTTTTCCCTTATACGTGTGCTATCTGGGAATTACGGTATTCTGAAGGGGATAGATGTGTCATTTTTCTAAAAAAACGACTAAAGTGAGCGGGATCGTTAAATCCCAATTCATAGGCAATTTCTTGATTTTGTTTGTCCGTAAAACGTATAAGACGCTTTGCTTCCAAAGCCAATCGTTCTAAAATAATGTGCTGGGGAGATTTTTGATTATAAATAGCAAAGAGGTTAGATAATGTTTTTGGCGATTTGTGTAAAAGTGCGGCATAGTCACTCACCTTACGTTTTGTTTTATAATGCGTGTCTACCAAAACATTAAATTTTCGTATTACATCTATTTGTTCGTTATCTAAAACCTTAACAATTAATTGCTCCTTTGCTAGCCTTGTGCACATAATTATTAATCGTTTTAAAAGCATTTGAAGCATTTGTCCTTGTATTTTATCAGGCATAGAGAATTCTTCTGCAAAAACATTTAATAAGGTTGTAAACCTATTGCACAATGGTTCTGGTATGGTTACTATTGGTAGGTCTTGGGTGCCAAAAAATAAAATACCGTTACAGCTTACTTCTTCATCATGATCTATTATGCAATAAAACTCACGATTAAAGGAAAAAGCGGTTAGTGGTGCCTGTGTTCTATTAAAGCTTACCTTTTGTAAATAAGTGACCGAGGCAATTTGTCCTGGTCGTAAAAGAACATCATAATCATCTACTTGTATATCAAGCGTCTCTTGGTTCTGATTCCATAAAAGCATAATAGTATGGTCTTGTACCCTAAAAAAGCCTGCATCTTTCTTTATATCTGTACTAAATCCTAAAAAAGCATTTGTTTTCGCTTCCTAAAACTGATGCCGAGTAGTTTCCATGTTTCTAGTGATTTACACTGTTTAGTCTTGCCTTTGTGTTTAAGCTTACACTTATACTTGGTATGCATATGACTTAATTTCTTGGACAAATGAATAAGGTATACGGTATTTGTATACTTTGGTCCCATAGAATATAAAAGCCATGAAAGAATTTAGAGAGTATGATGCAGCCGCGCAACGCTTTTATGAAACACTAAGCTTACAGAGCATACCAGTAGTTGCTTGGGATATATATTCCTTAAAGTATGATAAGGTAAAGGGCGGATTAGAAGAGTTACAAGGTATTAAAGAAATAGCTACCGCTAATAATTGGACATCTAGTTTTAATCTACCGGAAGAAATATTGGATAAAGATCATGTAGTTGTTATTACAGACGCGCAATTACGCATTGTACATGCTACCAAAAACATGAAGCAAATGAATGGTTATGACGTTGCAGAAGTTTTGGGCAATAAACCAAAAATGTTCCAAGGCCCTGATACATGCCAAGAAACATCAAATGCTATTAGATCGGCAATTATTGAGCAAAAGCCATTTGAAGCTACGGTACTAAATTACAGAAAAGATAAATCTACCTATAAATGTTGGATAAAAGGCCTCCCGATATTTAATGCAGAAGGCCTTTTGGTAAATTTTATTGCTTTTGAAAAAGAGGTTGCTTAAAAGTTACAACTCTCTATTTCTGTTACCCTAAGGGTATTAACCATACCTTTATCTTTAATTGGCATAGCCGCAAGGCTAATAAGCATATCTCCCTGTTCTAAAAATCCTTTTTGGCAAGCAATTTTATTTACGTCTTCTATGGTTTCATCCGTAGAAACGTATTTATCATAATAAAAGGCTTTTACACCCCATAACAAGCTTAATCTGTTTAATATTCTTCTGTTAGAAGTAAAAACCAAAATATGTGCACTTGGCCTCCATGCAGAAATTTGAAAGGCGGTGTAACCACTATTGGTCAAGGTTGAAATTGCTTTTGCCTTAATTTCATTGGCCATAGTTGCCGCATGATAACAAACCGACTTGGTTATGTATCTTTTTGTTTTAACATGTGGCGGCGTTTGTGGCACATTTATAAGCTCAGAATTTTCTACGCTTTCTAATATGCTGGCCATTTTTTCTATAACCTGAACAGGATAATTACCCACAGATGTTTCGCCAGAAAGCATTACGGCATCTGCACCGTCCATTACAGAGTTGGCTACATCGTTAACTTCTGCCCTTGTTGGGGTAAGACTAGTTATCATAGTCTCCATCATCTGCGTGGCAATAATTACCGGAATCCTTGCTTTTTTGGCACGTAGTACCAATTGCTTTTGAATTAATGGAACTTCGTGTGCAGGTACCTCTACACCTAAATCACCACGTGCTACCATTAGACCGTCACAGAAAGCTACAATTTGGTCTATGTTCTCTACCGCTTCTGGCTTTTCTATTTTAGCAACAATTGGAATTTTATGCTCGGTATGTTCCTTTATCAGATTTTGAAGGTCAATTAAATCTTGGCTAAAACGTACAAAAGACAAGGCAATCCAATCCACATCTTGCTTAATGGCAAAAATAGCGTCGTTAATATCCTTTTCTGTTAACGCCGGCAAAGAAATGTTTGTATTTGGTAAGTTTACCCCTTTCTTGGATTTTAACGGCCCTCCCTGAATAACTTTTGCCTTTACGGCATTTTCACCATTAGTAGAAACAACTTCAAAAATAAGTTTACCGTCATCTAATAAGATACGTTCTCCTGCTTTTACATCTTTAGGAAAACTATCGTAATTCATATAAACGCGTTCTGCGTTACCCTCAAAAGGCTCTCCTGTCTCAAATGTTATTTCGTCACCAGGAGCTACTACAACCTCCCCGCCCATAACGCCAACACGCAATTTTGGACCTTGAAGGTCTGCTAAGATCGCCGTATTAATTTCTAATTCTTCATTTAACTCTCTAATTAGAGCAATTCTTTCGCTTACATCATCATAATTGGCATGAGAAAAGTTAATTCTAAACACATTAACCCCTGCCAGCATCATTTGTTTTAAAACCTCTTTTTTACTAGTGGCTGGTCCTAGCGTTGCTACTATTTTAGTTTTCTTTTTTGTTGGCATTATTAAAAAATTAGGTTTTGTTTTGATTTTAAGGTTTCTGCCTCTAGGCTGTAGGCCATTCTTACTCGCGGAATGCCTTTAATACGCTCTAAAGTTTCTGAAACTTGCGTTTCGTTCTCAAGATTTATTTTAAGAAAAAAGTCAACGTCTTTACGTTCCGCAACCAAAAAATTAGTGGCTTGGGCGCTCCCTTGCCCAAACAACCCTATGGAATCTACCGCTATATCTTGTAGCACTTTATTGGTGATCAATAGCCACTCTGTCTCGGTAAACTCATCTAACCATTCATAATACGGATAAGTTACTTCTTTAATTTTCAAATCTTTAAAAGATCGTTTCAATCTTAATTCGCTAACACTGTTAATAAAATAGGCTAGTTGATATCCTTCTAAATTTGTGTGTATAGCTATCAACCTAAAAGAATCATCAAAGAGCTCTTCAGATATTTTATAAACTGCTGCCATTAAAATTTTGCGAATTGTAAATATAGGATTAATACATTAACCTGCCTATAGATTATTAATGCTTAGCAAATTAATTTTTTACGAAATCGTTT
The DNA here is from genome assembly GCF_002072105.2 of Croceivirga radicis. Lineage (GTDB taxonomy): Bacteria > Bacteroidota > Bacteroidia > Flavobacteriales > Flavobacteriaceae > Croceivirga > Croceivirga radicis. The sequence continues at coordinate 441,366 of NZ_MTBC01000001.1, read as the reverse complement.
TATTTACGATTTCTTAAAACAGATTAGTTATCTATTTTGTCTTGTAAGGCATAGTAAGCTCTTTTAGATGCTTTTTCTTCTGCCTTTTTCTTGGAAGTTGCCCGGGCTTTTGCCATAACCCTACCATCTATTGAAAGCTTAACGGCAAAATGTTTCAACTCGTCTTTACCGGTATCTTCATAAACATTATAGTTAAATGGCTTTTTTTGTTTTTGACACCATTCTATAAGTAGGCTTTTATAACTAATTACCTTACCCTCTAACTGTTCTATGTCTACATAAGGTTCTACCACCCTATCCATTATAAATTTTTCGCAATAACGGTAGCCCCGGTCCAGATAAATAGCACCTACCAATGCTTCAAAAACATTGCCATGAATGTTATCTCCAAAATGGCTCCTTGGTATTCTACTCTCTACGTATTGCAATAAACCTAGGTCTTTACCCAACTCATTCAAATGCTTTCTACTAACTATTTTAGATCGCATTTTGGTTAGGTAACCTTCGTCTCCTTCTGGCACTTGGTTGTATAGATGCTTAGAGATGATCGTGCCCAACATAGCGTCTCCTAAGAATTCTAGACGCTCATAATTCATAGGGTTGCCATCTACATCCTTTTTGTTCATGCTTCTATGTAAAAAAGCACGTTTGTAGATTTGAAGGTCTTTTGGCTTAAACCCAAGTATTCTTTTTATACCCAAAAAAAAATCCCCATCCTCCTTAGGATGGGAATTAAATATTTTTGGAGCAAACTTCATTGGTAACCTAACTAGCTTAATTTCTTAAATAAAATACAAGCGTTGTGTCCACCAAATCCAAAGGTGTTGCTCATTGCCACATTAACCTCTCTCTCTTGTGCTTTGTTAAGCGTTAAGTTTAAAGTGGGGTCTATGTTTTCATCTACTTCACTATGGTTTATGGTAGGTGGCACTAAACTATGCTCCATAGCCAGTATAGAAGCTATTGCCTCTATTGCGCCCGCAGCACCTAGTAAGTGTCCTGTCATAGATTTGGTAGAGTTTATATTGATATTTTTTGCATGCTCGCCAAAAACCTTTGTAATAGCCTTTAATTCGGCAACATCTCCAAGAGGAGTAGAGGTGCCGTGGGTATTAATAGCATCAACATCTTCTGGTTTTAAACCTGCATTTTCTAAACAGTTCTCCATTACTTTAACCACACCAATACCATCTGGGTGGGGAGCTGTCATGTGGTGGGCATCACTAGATAGGCCACCGCCTAATACTTCTGCATAAATTTTAGCACCACGTGCTTTAGCATGTTCGTATTCTTCCAATATAAGAGCACCAGCACCTTCACCTAACACAAAACCATCTCTGGTTGCATCAAAAGGTCTGGATGCGGTTTCTGGACTTTCATTTCTAGTAGACAGGGCATGCATAGCATTAAAACCTCCCATACCTGCAATGGTAACAGCTGCCTCGCTACCTCCGGTAACCACCACATCGCAATGACCTAATCGAATATAATTAAGCGCATCGATTATGGCATTGGCAGAAGATGCACAAGCAGAGACCGTTGTATAATTTGGCCCCATAAAACCATGCTTTATGGAAATATTCCCCGGAGCTATATCTGCAATCATTTTAGGGATAAAGAACGGGTTAAAACGCGGGGTTCCATCGCCACTGGCATAGCCAATAACTTCGTTTTGAAAAGTCTCTAGACCTCCAATACCGGCACCCCAAACCACGCCTACTCTAAATTTATCCACGGCATCTAAATCCAATTTAGCATCTGCGATTGCTTCATCAGAAGATACCAATGCGTATTGCGCAAAGCGGTCCAATTTTCTGGCCTCTTTGCGGTCAAAAAAGTCTAATGGGTTGTATCCCTTTAACTCACATGCAAATTTGGTCTTGAACTTTTCAGTATCAAAATATGTGATGGGAGCAGCTCCGCTTTTTCCGTTTTTAAGGCCTTCCCAATATTCTTGTAAATTATTACCTATTGGTGTTAAGGCTCCTAATCCCGTAACTACGACTCGTTTTAATTGCATAGAACTATATTTAGCCTGAAATTAAAAAAAATATCCATGTGGTATATTACCACATGGATAATTTAAAATCGTTAATAAGATATCATAAAAAATTACTTCGCTTCTTCTATATAGCTTATTGCTTGACCTACGGTTGCAATATTTTCAGCTTGGTCGTCTGGAATTTGAATGTCGAATTCTTTTTCGAACTCCATGATCAACTCAACGGTATCCAAAGAATCTGCACCCAAATCGTTGGTAAAACTTGCCTCAGGTACTACTTCGTTTTCATCTACACCTAATTTATCAACGATGATAGCCTTTACTCTTGATGCAATGTCTGACATAGTTATATCGGTTTTTAAATTTTATTGATGGCAAAAATATAAAACTTTGGTTTAAATACACTATTTGTCGTTAAAATGTGCTGTAAATTACCACATTATCTGTGTTTACGGCTATTTTTGCACTGCAAATTAACCCTTTAAAAGATGAAGCAAGTAGTGCTTTTTGCCTCTGGATCAGGCTCTAATGTTGAAAATATTGCCAAATATTTTGAAAATAACGAACAAGTAAAGATCCGTTGCGTATTAACCAATAATAAAGAGGCAAAAGTTATAGATAGATGTCAAAGATTAAAAATTCCAGTACTTTATTTTAACAGAACCGCATTTTCTAAAACCAACACTATATTAACTTTACTGCAGGCTTTTTCACCAGATTTAATTGTTTTGGCCGGTTTTCTTTGGAAAATACCCGAATCTTTTGTGAAAGCTTTCCCCAATAAGATATTGAACGTGCACCCAGCCTTACTGCCAAAGTATGGTGGTAAAGGCATGTACGGTGCCAACGTACACCAAGCTGTAAAAGACAACAAGGAATCAGAAACGGGCATAACCATACATTATGTAAACGAAAATTATGACGAGGGTGCCATAATTCATCAATCCAGAACCAATCTTAACCCAACAGACACACCGGAACAGATTGCCAAAAAAGTGCATGATTTAGAATATGAGCATTTTCCAAAAGTGATTGAACAAATACTTTTTGCATAATGGCCAAGAAAAAGTTTTACGTAGTCTGGAAAGGAAAAAAAACAGGAGTTTATGAAAATTGGGAAGATTGCAAGAGTCAAATACAAGGTATAGAAGGAGCACAATACAAATCTTTCCCCACTTTTGAAGAAGCAAAAAAAGCCTATAAAGGCAACTATGCTGATTACAAGGGTAAAAAAAGTAAAAGCAATAGTCTTAGCCCAGAAGCCTTGTTAAAAATTGGGCAGCCGAATTATAATAGTATATCTGTAGATGCGGCCTCTAGTGGTAATCCAGGAATCATGGAATACCAAGGAGTAGAAACCAAAACCAAAAAGGTATTGTTTAAGCAAGGGCCTTTTAAACAAGGAACAAACAATATTGGAGAGTTTTTGGCCATTGTTCACGGCTTGGCTTTTTTAAAACAAAAAAATAGCAACAGATTAATTTACACGGACTCCAGAACCGCAATGAGCTGGGTAAAAAAGAAAAAATGCAACACCAAACTTACCCCCAACGCTAAAAACAAAGATTTATTTGATCTAATAGCACGTGCTGAAAAGTGGCTTCGCAACAATTCTTACACTACTACTATTGTAAAATGGGAAACCAAAGCTTGGGGAGAAATACCTGCTGATTTTGGTAGAAAATAATGCGGTATATTTGCAGCAAAATTGAAACGTAAATGGGCAAATTATTAGCAGTAGGCACACTTGCCTTTGACGCTATTGAATCTCCTTTTGGAAAAACCGATAAAATTTTAGGCGGAGCGGCCACTTACATTGGTCTTGCCGCCGCAAACTTTAAGGTAGAAACGGGTTTGGTTTCTATTGTGGGAGACGATTTTCCGCAGGAATATATAGATATACTTACCCAGAAAGGGATAAACCTAGATGGTGTTGAAGTGGTAAAAGGCGGTAAAACGTTTTTTTGGAGTGGTAAATACCACTTGGATATGAACACAAGGGATACCTTGGCAACAGAACTAAATACATTAGCAGATTTTAGCCCGGTTGTTCCAGAAGGTTTTAAAGACGCAGATATTGTAATGCTAGGCAATTTGCACCCAAGCACTCAATTAAGTGTAATTAACCAGATGGAAAAACGCCCAAAACTAATTATCCTGGATACCATGAATTTCTGGATGGATAATAGTTTGGAAGAATTGAAAGAGGTTATTAAACATATTGACGTTATTACCTTGAACGATGAAGAGGCGAGACAATTAACCGGAAAATATTCTTTGGTAAGAGCCGCACAGGAGATTGAGAAAATGGGGCCAAAATATGTGGTAATCAAAAAAGGAGAGCATGGCGCATTATTGTTTCACGATCAAAATATCTTTTTTGCACCTGCCCTACCACTAGAAGAGGTCTTTGACCCAACAGGTGCCGGCGATACATTTGCTGGTGGTTTTGCGGGCTATTTGGCGGCAACGGAAAATATTTCTTTTGAGAATTTGAAAAATGCAGTAATCCAAGGCTCTAACTTAGCCTCTTTCTGTGTAGAAAAATTTGGAACAGAGAGAATGGTTACACTTACCAGAGAAGAGGTAGACCAACGATTGCTTCAATTTAAAGAGCTAACACAATTTAACATCGAATTACAATAAATAACCCTGCCCTGTAAAAAACAGGGCATTATTTTTTTCTATACATGAGCGATCCAATAAAACATGAATGTGGGATAGCACTTTTAAGGTTACTTAAACCTTTAGAGTATTATAAAGAAAAGTACGGTACAGCCTTCTACGGGGTAAACAAGATGTACCTAATGATGGAGAAGCAACACAACCGTGGACAGGATGGTGCTGGTTTGGCCAGTATTAAACTTAATATGGAACCTGGCGAACGGTATATAAGCAGAGTTAGATCCGCACAACCACAGCCCATACAAGATATTTTTTCGCAAATAAACCAGCGAATCAATAATACCATGGCGCTAGACCCAAAAACCCATGAGGATGTGGCTTACCAAAAACAACATGTTCCCTACATTGGTGAACTATTTTTGGGTCATGTTAGATACGGTACATTTGGTAAGAACAGTATAGAAAGTGTGCATCCGTTTTTAAGACAAAACAATTGGATGCACAGAAACCTTATTGTTGCCGGAAACTTTAATATGACAAATGTTAAAGAGCTCTTTGGAAATTTGGTTGAACTTGGCCAGCATCCTAAAGAAATGGCAGATACCGTTACGGTAATGGAAAAAATAGGTCATTTTCTGGATGATGCCGTAGCAAAACTTTACAAAAAGGTAAAAAAGGAAGGTTATAGCAAGAGAGAAGCCTCGCCACATATTGCAGAACGATTGGATGTGGCCAAGATTCTTAGAAAAGCAGCAAAAAACTGGGACGGTGGTTATGCCATGGGTGGTCTTTTAGGCCATGGAGACGCTTTTTTACTTAGAGACCCTTCTGGTATAAGACCGGCTTATTACTACATGGACGATGAAGTTGTTGTGGTAGCATCAGAAAGACCAGCCATACAAACGGTATTTAATGTAAAATATGAAGATGTTAGGGAGCTTACCCCAGGAAATGCTATAATTATAAAGAAAAATGGTAAGGTAACCACAGAAGAAATATTGCCTGCTTTGGAAAGAAAGGCTTGTTCTTTTGAGCGTATCTATTTCTCCAGAGGCAGTGATAAAGAAATTTATCAAGAAAGAAAGATGTTGGGAAAACTGGTTTTCCCAGAAATACTTCGATCTATAGAAGATGATCTGACCAATACGGTATTCTCTTACATACCTAATACGGCAGAAACCTCTTTCTTTGGTATGGTAAAAGAAGCCCAGAATTATCTAAACAAGAAGAAAGAAGAACAAATATTAGCGCTGGGGCCCAATATAACTAGAGAAGAATTACACAAAATAATAGATGTAAGGCCCAGAATAGAGAAAGTGGCCATTAAAGATGCGAAATTAAGGACCTTTATTACCCAAGATAGTAGTAGGGACGATTTGGTTACCCATGTATATGACATAACCTACGGATCAGTTGGCAAAGAAGACAATCTTGTTATTATAGATGACAGTATTGTACGTGGTACAACACTAAAGAAGAGTATTCTTAGAATGTTAGATAGGTTAAGCCCAAAGAAGATAGTGGTAGTATCTTCTGCACCACAAATTAGATATCCAGATTGTTACGGTATTGATATGGCCAAACTAGAAGATTTTATTGCTTTTAGAGCTGCCGTAGAATTGCATAAGGAACAAAACACCCTATCTATTTTAGAAAAAATTTACAATAAGTGTGTGGCACAAGCAGAAAAGGCTACGAACCAATCTGAGAATTTTGTAAAAGAATTATACGAAGCATTTACTCCAGAAGAAATCTCTAAAAAAATAGCGGAACTATTGAGTCCTCAAGATATTGGAACCAAAGTAGAAATTATCTACCAAACCATTGAGAACCTACATGTGGCTTGTCCAGACAATCCTGGAGATTGGTATTTTACGGGAGACTACCCTACCCCGGGCGGTAACCGTGTTGTTAATAAGGCATTTATGAACTTTTATGAAGGTAAAAACGAACGTGCGTATTAAATTTTAGGTTGATTGTCTATAGAAAAACGTCGTTCATCGACGTTTTTTACCTTTTATCGATATTTAAAATTAGTAAGATAAATACTACGTTAATTTTATAACTACCATAGCATAAGTAGGTTAAGTTCATGGTAAGATTTGGGGCAAAAAAGGTGGAAACTTCTCCACCTTTTTTATTTTACACTTTTGCTGGGTAAGGCTTTTCCTAATAGACCTATAAGATATTTTTCCGGCACACACCTTTAAACGTTTTAATTCGTCTTTTGACCAATAGAATAGAATAAACCATAAGCTAAACTTACATTTGGAGGACCATAGCATAAGTAGGTTAAGTTCATGGTAAGATTTGGGGAAAGAAGGCGGGCAACACCCGCCTTCTTTATTATTTTGAATCACAACTACTTACCCATCGGTTTTGAATAAAAGCTGCATTTCGTCGATATTTTTTCTCATTTTTCTTTTGTTATTATACTTAATACCAGTAATTTAGTTTCGCCATAGCATAAGTAGGTTAAGTTTATGGTAAGATTTGGGACGAAAAGGGCGGATTAATTTCCGCCCTTTTCTATTTTCAAAACTCAATATAAAAGCATAAAAAAAGCGTAGCCTAAGGCCACGCTTTAACTTTAAATTAATAGTTCTACCTATTATTTATTTGCTTCGTATAACTCTGATACTTTATCCCAATTGATTACATTGAAAAATGCGCTAACATAATCAGGTCTTCTATTTTGATAGTTTAAATAGTACGCATGTTCCCAAACATCTAAACCTAAAATAGGATAACCCTCGCAACCGGTATCTGGCATTAAAGGGTTGTCTTGGTTAGGTGTAGAGCAAACTTCTACTTTACCTCCTTTATGAACACAAAGCCAAGCCCAACCTGAACCAAATCTACTACCGGCCGCAGCGCTAAATTTTTCTTTGAAGGCATCAAAAGAACCAAAGGCCGCATCTATAGCGTCTGCCAAAGCTCCGCTTGGGGTACCCCCGCCATTTGGGGACATAACTTCCCAGAACAAAGAATGGTTGTAAAAACCGCCACCATTGTTTCTTACAGCAGCATTACTCATATCAAGATTGGTAAGTATTTCTTCAATATCTTTACCTTCCAAGTCTGTGCCTTCTATTGCACCGTTTAATTTAGTAGTATACCCGTTATGGTGTTTTGTATGGTGTATTTCCATTGTGCGGGCGTCAATATTTGGTTCCAACGCATCATATGCGTATGGTAACTTAGGTAATTCAAAAGCCATGTTATTATGTGTTTTATATGTTATTACTGTTTATCAAAAATACTGTTTTAACAAACAAAAACCATATTTTGTATGTTAACAAGATTGTAAGATTCATAGCTAAACAACATTTATATATTGAATACGAACGGATTTAAAATTTTAGATGCCTCTGCAGGGTCTGGTAAAACCTATCAACTGGTAAAAATTTACCTTAAAAAAATTTTAGCAGACAGCACAACTAGGGGTTTTAGGTCGCTACTGGCAATTACTTTTACCAATAAGGCCGTTGCAGAAATGAAAGATAGGATTTTAAACAGCCTGTACACCTTCTCTAAAGACCTAGCACTTACCCAAGAAAATTCAATGTTTATAGAATTGACCCAAGAGTTGGGTCTAACGCCAGAAGCCTTACAAAGAAAAGCAAAGTTTACCTTAAAGGAAATTTTACACAACTATGCTTTTTTTGAGGTTGCCACTATAGACAAGTTTACCCATAAAATTGTTAGAACCTTTGCCAAAGACCTTAAGATTGCGCAAAATTTTGAAGTGGTCATGGATACGGACCAACTATTAGACGAAGCTATTGCGCAATTATATTACAGAATTGGTAGTGATGAACAACTAACAAAAACGTTGGTTTCTTTTGCGTTAGAAAAAGTAAATAACCAAAAAAGTTGGAATGTAACATTCGATTTAAAAAAGATTGGTCAATTACTGTTTAATGAAAACCATTTTATAGAAATTGAAAAATTACAAAACCTAACTATTTCCAATTTTGAAGAAGTAAAAACCTCCCTAAAAGAGAAAATTACCATTAAAGAAAACGGTCTAAAAAGCCTAGCCGAAGAACTGCTTTCTCTTTTTGAACAAAACGAATTAGAACATTCTGATTTTTCTAGGGGATCACTTCCAAAATTCTTAACCAAGGTTGCTGCGCAAGATTTTAACTTGTCTTTTGACACGCAATGGGTTCAAAATATAGACAGCGTACCGTTATACCCTAAAAAATGTGAACAACACAAACAAGAAATAATAGATGGGCTACAACCAAAAATTGCGGAAGACTTCAAAAAGATTGAAGCCGGTTTTTATCAAATACAATTTTATACCAATGTCTATAAAAACATTTTACCACTAACTGTCTTAAACGAAATTGCAAAAGAGCTACAAGACATAAGCGTAAAAAAGCGTAAGCTTCATATTGCAGAATTTAATAAGCTTATAGCCTCACAGATAAAAGACCAACCCGTACCTTATATTTATGAAAGATTAGGAGAACGTTACCGGCACTTTTTTGTAGATGAATTTCAAGACACTTCTGCCATGCAATGGCAAAACCTAATTCCGCTAATGGCAAATGGATTGGAGAGTTTAAATGAGAAAGGAGAAAATGGTTCGGTGCTTTTGGTCGGAGACGTAAAACAGTCTATCTATCGTTGGCGTGGTGGTAATCCAGAGCAGTTTGTACAATTGTTGAATGGCGATAGTGCTCCTTTTTCGGTTCCCGTGCAAACAAATAGGTTAGCTTCTAATTACCGTAGCCACAAAACTATTGTTGATTTTAACAATAGTTTCTTCCAGCATGTTTCTAAGTATTTAAATAATCAGAATTTTAGAAGCATCTTCCAATCAGAAAGTAGTCAAGAAGCAACCAATGATAAGGAAGGTTACGTTCAGATAAGCTTTTTAGCTCCTGAGCAAGAAGAAATTGCCTATTGTGAGTGTGTTTTGGCAGACATTGATCAACTTAAAAATAAAGGTCATCTATATAAGGATATCTGTGTTTTGGTTCGTAATAACAAACATGCTGTTGAAGTGGCCAATTTTCTATCAGAACACCAAATTCCTATAATTTCTAATGAAGCCTTATTACTTGAAAACAACGAAGAGGTTTCCTTTGTACTGTCGTTCTTCAAATTTTTACTAGAACCTGAAGAAAGGGCTTATGCTTTTGAAATTTTAAATTATTTGGCCAATAAGCACCTTTTAGGATATGACTTTATACAAGCAAATCTAGAAACCCTCTATACTTTTCTTCTAGAGCAACATCAATTAGATTGTTATTTACTTACCAACTTTAGTGTTTTAGATATAGCAGAAATACTTATTGCGGCTTTTGATTTGGCACCTACATCTCATGCCCACCTAACACATTTGTTAGACGTTATAATGGATTATCAAGAGAATGAAAATACAGATTTATATGGTTTTATAAATTATTGGAATTCTAAAAATAATTTGGCCATTACCGTCCCTACTAATTTAGATGCCGTAAGTATTATGACCATACACCGGTCTAAAGGTTTAGAATTTCCATTTGTTTTATTCCCTTTTGCCACTAGTAAACTAAACGATAAAGCTAAAACCGATAAACTTTGGATTCCAGATCAGGAAAATGCTATTCCCCATTTAGAAAAACTATTGGTAAATGGCAATAAAGATTTACTAAACCATTCCGCTTCTAGCGCTGCAATTTTAGAAAAGGAATACCAATTGGCAGAATTAGACAACATTAACGTGCTTTATGTAGCTTTGACCAGACCGGTAAAAGGGCTTTTTATCTACACGGACCAAAAACAAAAGGAAGGCTATGGTGCTTTTTTTGAAAGTTACCTACAAGAACAAAATCTATGGTCTCCAGATAAACAGACATATCAATATGGTAACATCCCAGAAGGTGCTACGGTAAAAAAGCAAGAAGATAGTTCTATTATTCCTTATCTCTACCGTTCTGAAGAACCCCCATATACCTATTCTATTTCACAAACAATTTTTTGGGACGATGATACACAAAGTAGCGTAGAAAAAGGGAACAATCTACATACCATTTTAGAAGACATCCATACCCAAAAAGACATAGAGCCAACCATTAAAAAAAGTATTAATCTAGGACTTATTGGTAATGTAGATGCTAAAGCCATTGAGTCCTTACTAGAAAATTTGGTCAGCCATCCAAAATTAGCCCCCTTTTTTGCAAGTGATACTATTGGTTATAATGAAGTTGAATTATTAGATACAACCGGACAAATAGTTAGGTTAGACCGCTTGGTAGTAGTGGGAAAAAATGCGATTGTAATAGATTACAAAACAGGTAAAGAAAGCTTGTACCATCAAAAACAATTGCAAAAATACGAAGCTATCTTATCAAAAATGGGGTACTTTGTATCGCAAAAAATACTTATTTACTTAAACGAAACTGTAAAACCTCTATTCCTATAAGTATGTACGGAAAAATTAAAGAACATCTAGAAAAGGAAATTCAACAAATAAAAGAAGACGGCCTTTTTAAGGAAGAACGAATTATTACTGGACCACAAGACGCTGTCATAAAAATTAATACAGGAGAAGAAGTAATTAACTTTTGTGCCAATAATTATTTGGGGCTATCCGCTCACCCAGAAGTTATACAAGCTGCAAAAGACACTATGGACACCCATGGTTTTGGCATGTCTTCTGTTCGTTTTATTTGTGGTACACAAGACATCCATAAAACCCTAGAGGCTAAAATTGCGGATTTTTACCAAACTGAAGACACCATATTGTATGCTGCCGCTTTTGATGCCAATGGTGGTGTTTTTGAACCTTTGCTAACGGCAGAGGATGCTATAATATCAGACTCGCTTAACCATGCGTCTATCATAGATGGCGTAAGACTCTGCAAGGCAAAAAGATATCGTTATGCCAATAATGATATGGCCGCGCTTGAAGAAAGTTTAAAACAAGCCAATTCAGATGGGGCCCGTTTTAAAATCATTGTAACAGATGGCGTATTTTCAATGGACGGTCTATTGGCTCCTTTAGATAAAATATGTGATTTGGCAGAAAAGTACGATGCCCTAGTTATGATAGATGAATGCCATGCCGCCGGTTTTATTGGAGAAACGGGCAGGGGAACTTTAGAAGAAAAAGGTGTTCTAAACCGTATTGATATAATTACCGGTACATTGGGCAAAGCCTTGGGCGGAGCCATGGGTGGCTATACTACAGGTAAAAAAGAAATTATAGAATTGTTAAGGCAACGCTCTAGACCCTATCTTTTTTCAAACTCATTAGCACCTGCCATTGTAGGCGCATCTATAAAGGTGTTCGATTTATTGAAAAACGACACAAGTCTAAGGGACAAACTTGAAGAAAATACCTCTTATTTTAAAAAAGGGATGAAAGCAGCAGGTTTTGATATAATAGATGGAGACTCTGCAATTGTACCGGTAATGTTGTATGATGCTAAATTATCACAAGAAATGGCCAATGCGTTACTAAAAGAAGGTATTTACGTCATAGGGTTCTTTTATCCCGTGGTACCAAAGGGCAAAGCCCGTATAAGAGTGCAATTAAGTGCTGCACACGAAAAAGAACACCTAGACAAAGCAATTGCCGCATTTACTAAGGTTGGCAAAGATTTAAAAATTGTATAAGCCCTTAAAAAACGTATAAAAAGCTACAAAAAAAAATGTTGGGTATATTTTGTTAATAACTACTAACAACTTACATTTGCAGCTGATAAACACTTAAACTTAAAATTTTGAACATGAAACATCTAAGCAAATTTTTAGTTGTTGCCTTACTTGCTTTAGGGTTAAACAACCTACACGCGCAAGACGAGAACAACCCATGGCAGGTTAGTTTCGGTGCGAACGCGATAGACGTTTACCCAACCAATGCCGATCCTGCGGACGGTGTTATGACAAGCTCTTTGTTTGACGAGTATTTCAACGTATCCGATCACTGGAACATTATCCCTTCTATTTCTTATGTATCTGTATCTAGATATGTTGGTGATGGTTTCTCTGTAGGAGCTAGAGGTTCTTTAAACAGAATCGAAAAGTTAGGGGATGTTAGTGTAGATGATTTATCTCACTACGCTATTGACGGTACTATTAAGTACAACATCCTAAAAAACACCAAACTTGATCCTTTCGTAGAGATTGGTGGTGGTTACACTTGGGTTGATGAAATCGGCGCTGGTACTGTTAATGGTGGTATCGGTTTAAGCTACTGGTTCTCAGAAAACGTAGGTTTAACTTTACAGACTCAATACAAGCACGCATTTGAAGATTACGGTGTAAAACATTTCCAACACTTAGGTGGTATTAGCATCAAATTTGGTGGTACTGATACTGACGGTGATGGTGTTTATGACAAAGATGATGCTTGCCCAGAAGTTGCTGGTTTAGAAGCATTCAACGGTTGTCCTGATTCTGATGGTGACGGTATCGAAGATAGCAAAGATAGCTGTCCTGATCAAGCTGGTTCTAAAGAAATGAACGGTTGTCCTGATGCTGATGGTGACGGTGTAGCTGATAAAGATGACGCTTGTCCTAACACAGCTGGTCTTCCTGCTTTAGCTGGTTGTCCTGATGCTGATGGTGACGGTGTGGCTGATAACAAAGATGAGTGTCCAAACGAAGCAGGTCCTGCTGAGAACAAAGGATGCCCATGGCCAGATTCTGACAACGATGGTGTACTAGACAAAGACGATCAATGTCCAGAAGTTGCTGGTACTGTTGCAAACAGCGGTTGTCCAGAAGTTACTGAAGAAGTACAAAAACAATTAAATGACTATGCTAGAACTATCTTGTTCGATACTGGTAAATCTTCTATTAAAGCAGAATCTACTTCTGTAATGGTAGACATTATCCAAATCTTGAACGAGTACCCAACTGCTAAATTTACAGTTGAAGGTCACACTGATAGCGTAGGTAGCGCTAAATTGAACCAAAAATTATCAGAAGAAAGAGCTAACTCTGTTAGAAACTTCTTGATCGATAAAGGTATTGGTGCTGATAGATTAACTGCAATTGGTTACGGTGAAGATAAGCCTATCGCAACTAACAACACAAGAGCAGGTAGAACACAAAACAGAAGAGTTGAAATCAACTTGGTAAAATAAGTTTAAGCAATTAAACTAAATTAAAGCCTCGGCATTTGCCGGGGCTTTTTTATTTTTAGACATGATTTCCTTTCTACAAGAAACAGTTCTAAAAATAGTAGCAGAATCTCCTAATTTAGGACAATCTTACTTTATTCTACCTAGTAGAAGAGCTGGGCTTTATCTTAAAAAACATTTGGCACAACAACTTAAAAAGCCAATAATAAGTCCAAAAATCATAAGTATTGAAGAGTTTATTCTAGAAGTTTCTGAACTAAAAGAAACGACCAACTTTGACCTTCTTCTTAAACTTTATGAATGTTATTTAGAAATAGAACCCAAAGAAACCCTAGCTGATTTTCTTACCTGGGGAACTACCCTACTGGGTGATTTTAATGAAATTGATAGACACCTGGGAAATGCAGAAGAACTATTTAATTACATTACCGCCGTTACCAGAATACAACAGTGGAACCCCAACCAAGAACCAACAGATTTAATCAAGGGCAATTTAAAATTCATTAACCGCCTTACGGAACTGTATCCAAAATATCAAAAGACCTTGCTAAGCGTACAAACTGGCTACCAAGGACTTATATATAGAACCGCTCACCAAAAAATAGAAGCCTTTAAAAGAACAAAAGGAGTAGAGCATTATTTTTTTATCGGATTCAACGCTTTGAACACAGCAGAGTCAGAAATTGTAAAATGCTTACTAGATTCTGGTAGCGCAAAAATCTATTGGGATATAGACGCTCATTTTTACGAAGACAAACAACATGAAGCCGGCTATTTTATTCGCTCCCATCAACAGACCTGGAAATTTTTACAAGAAAATCCAATAACCCCCAGTAAACTTTACAACAGTGAGTCTAAAAAAATAACGATTACGGGTACCCCTAAAAATATTGCACAGGCCAAATACGTAGGTAACTTGCTCAAAGAAATCTATAAAAATCCAGAAATAAAACAATCACCTGTTGCTTTGGTGCTTAGCGATGAAACATTATTGCCCGCAGTCTTAAACGCATTACCAAAAGAAGTTCCGCAAACCAATATCACCATGGGACTGCCTTTAGCCAAAACAGCCTTAAACGCTTTTATCTGTACATTTCTGCGTACCCATCAAACCAAAAACCAGAAAGGGTGGTATCATAAAGATATTTTGCAGTTAACCTCTAATACCTACTTTAAAACAGTTTTAAAACCATACGAGATAACCAAACTAAGTTCGCTACTTCAATATATTAAAGAACAAAATATATTATTCCTGCCCGTTGAGCAGATAGCAGAACAGTTTGACGAAGAAAGTCTTGTACATCTTTTATTAAATTCTAACAACGATAACCCAGAACGTTTTGTTAAGAACTTACTAGAAGTATTGGAAAAGCTTAGGCAAGTCTACATCTCTAAAGAAAATACTTATGAACTTCAAAGTCTTAAGCGTTTTATACAAGTTATAAACCAATTAAATCTGCTTCAAACTAGAAAATCATACATAAAAGATTTAAACACATTAGAAAGCCTGTATCTGGAACTTATAGATAGTGAACAAATAGATTTTAAAGGCAGCCCTACGGACGGGTTGCAGATAATGGGAATGTTGGAAAGTAGAAATCTAGATTTTGAAACGGTGATTTTGGTTTCTGTAAATGAAGGTATTTTACCAGCAGGAAAAAGCAATAACTCTTTCATCCCGTTTGAAATTAAAAAAGAATTTGGTTTGCCCACTTATAAGGAGAAAGATGCGGTTTACGCCTATCATTTTTACCGTTTGCTACAACGCTGTAAAAACGCTTACATTACATACAATACCGAACCAGATGTTTTGTTAGGCAATGAAAAAAGCCGGTTTATATCACAACTTTTAACCGATGATTCTTTAAAATTAGAACTAAAAGAAATACTGGCCACACCCAAAATTTCATCGTTTAAGAAAGAAAAACGAGCTGTAGAAAAAACCGAGCTTTTGGTAGACCGCCTAAAAGAAATTGCCGCAAGTGGTTTTTCTCCTTCTTCTTTATCTAATTATATTAAGAACCCATATAACTTCTATTTACAATCTGTTTTACGTATTAGAGATGTAGAACAAGTTGAAGAACAAATTGCACATAACACGTTTGGCACTATAATTCATGATAGTTTAGAGGAATTGTATTTGCCCTTGGTAAATACCGTATTAACCAAGGAATTACTTAATACCCTGAATTCTAAAGTTAAAGAGGTTGTGAAAAAGCAATTTCTAAAATTTTACACCGAAACCGATTTAAAAAATGGGCAGAATTTAATTGCACTGCGTGTAGTAGAGCAATACGTTCACAAACAAATTGAATTTGATATAAACCGAATTAAAAACAATAAAATAGTTGTACTTGGTTTAGAACTGGACCTAAGATTGGCCTTAGCTCATTTTAAAGACTTTCCTGTTTTTCTACGCGGTAAAATTGATAGGATAGAATCCGTAAACGGAGATATACATATTTTGGATTACAAAACCGGTAATGTTGCTATTTCTGAGGTAAAAACGGCAGACTTTGATAGCATTACTACCTCAGATACTAGCCTTAAGGCTTTTCAATTACTTTGTTATGCTTTAATGTATCATAAACAAAACGGTGTAGATCAATTTAAAGCGGGTATTATACCCATTAAAAATTTGAACCTTGGTACTATATTATTTGGGATAAAGGACACACCTAGAGCTCAAAAAAACAACCCAATTATAGATTTGGAACTATTAACCTCTTTTGAGCAACAATTAAACATCTTAATTGGCACTATTTTAGACCCAAGTGTGCCTTTTATAGATTTGGACGAAACTTAGCTATTTTAAGTCCGGTCTTGTAGGCCTTACCTCAATTTTACTGGGTAACGTACGTGGATGCATGGTTAACAAATCCAATACTAATTTACCAATATCCTCCGGTTGTATTTTCCAAGCATCTTCTTTTGATGGCGTATTGCCATTAAAATGGGTAGCTACCGATCCAGGCATAATTGTACTAACCTTTATGTTATACTTTCTAAGGTCTAACATAGCGGCCTGGGTAAACCCAACAACACCAAATTTAGTGGCATTATAACCAGCACCTTGAGCAAAAAAATTGGTTCCTGCCAAACTTGCCAGGGTTATATAATACCCTTCAGATTTTTTTAAAGCATCCACGGAAGCTTTTAAGGTATGGAAAACGCCATTTAAATTAGTGTTGATCATTGTGTGCCAATCTTCATCCTTCATCTGATCTACTGGCGAAAAGATACCCACTCCCGCATTGGCTAGTACAATGTCTAATTGGCCAAAATGTTCCAATATCTTTTTTACGGCATTTTTTTCGTCTTCAAGCTTTGTAACATCAGACACCAAAGCTAGGGCCACACTACTGTCTCCCAAAGATTTTGCAGCTTTTTCAACCGTATCCTTTTGTCTACCACTTATGGCTACTCGGTAATTATTCTTTACCAAAATCTGCGCAATTCCTAAACCTATTCCTTTACTACCTCCTGTAATATATGCTACTTTATTAACCGACATATCTCAATTTTAAAATTTGATTTATTAAATTGATAAATAATTAATTAATAACTAAACCTTCCAGTATTAATATTTAGTTATAATTTTGGAAGAAATTACGCATAAAGTTGCAAGTAAAAACCCAAAATACCTTATTCAAGGACCTACCTATTTCTGCCCTTATATTAAACGATCGGTTTGAAATTGAGTCTTACTCCGAGCACCTGGTGCACGAGTTTTTGCCTAAAAAGACGGAATTAACAGGAAAGCACATAGCAGAAGCCATTCCATTTTTACCTTCTTTATTCTTTACAGCTATAAACGATTGTTTTGTTTACAAGTGCGGTGATGAAAACCCTGCAGTGCAATATGTGAACTATCGCAACGATATACAATGGTTAAAATGGCGTATTACCCCCAGAATAAAGGAAGACAAGACTATTAACCTTCTTGTTTATTTAGAAGAAGTTTCCAAGTTAAAACAAATGGAAGATTTCTTTACACGTGTTGAAGAGGTTGCGCTGGTTGGAGGGTGGCAATTAAACATCAAAACCAGTGAGCTCTTTTGGACAGACGTTACCAAATTAATTCATGAGGTACCAAACCATTATGCACCACAACTAAAAGAAGGTTTAAAATTCTATAAAGAAGGGGAGCACAGGCAGCGCATTCAACAATTGGTAGACAATGCCATAAAATATGGAATATCTTACAATGAAGAACTAATTATTGTAACGGCCAAAGGCAATGAAAAATGGGTAAGAGCCAAGGGAGAGACCGATTTTGTAAATGGGGAATGCGTACGGCTTTTTGGAACTTTTCAAGATATAGACAAGGAAAAACGTTCTGAGATTGCCATGGAACGCACCTCTAACCGATTGCAAACCGCCACTTCTTCTGGTAGAATTGGAATTTGGGAATACGAATTTGATACGGGAAAAATAATTTGGGACAAAAACATGTATTCCCTTTTTGGCATTAATCCAAAAAGCTTTGTTCCCCATTACACTACATGGGAAAACACGTTACATCCTGAGGACAAAGAACGTATTATTAAAGATTTACAACTTGCTAAACAGGGTATTAAACCCTTTAATACAGAGTACAGAATTATAGCAAAGTACAATAGAGTAAGACATTTAAAAGCACAAGGAACTATTGTATATGGCGGAAAAGGTGAGCCTACAAAAATGATTGGCTCTAATTGGGATATTACGGAAAGCAAAGAAAATGAAGCCCGTTTAAAACAGCTATTAAAGGTAACCACAAGCCAGAATGAAGGCTTATTGAATTTTGCACATATAGTTTCTCATAACCTACGATCGCATGCTAGTAATATTGCCATGTTATCTAATTTTTTAGATGATGATCTAAAAGATTCTGGTGCCAATTCAGAATCCCTTCAGTTATTAAAAACAGCAGCTAAAAACCTTAACGAGACCATTGTACACCTAAACGAGGTTGTAGAAGTAAAAACAAATGCCACAGAAAAGCTCAAAAACATTGCCGTAAAACCTATTCTAGAGAATGTTTTAGAGAGTATAGATGTTAGCGTTAAAGACGCCAATACCAAGTTAACACATAATTTAACAGATAATACAAAGGTTCCTGCGGTTGCAGCGTATTTAGACAGCATACTATTAAATTTAATATCCAACTCCATTAGATACAAGCACCCTGAGCGCGATTTAAAATTGAACATAGAATTTACAACAAATAAGGATGGTAAAATTTTAAGTATCAAGGACAACGGCATTGGAATTAATTTAAAAAAGCATAGAAAGAAGTTATTTGGGATGTATAAAACGTTCCACGACCATTCAGAAGCAAGAGGTATTGGACTATTTATCTCTAAAAACCAAATGGAATCAATGAATGGAGAGATAAGCGTAGAAAGCAAAGAAGGGGTTGGGTCTACGTTTCATTTAACATTTTACAACAACAAATAATGAGCAAATTAGCGGTTTCCTGCGTGGTCGATGACGACCCAATTTTCATTTTTGGGATGAAAATCTTACTTAAAAAAATTGGGTTTAGTGATGAATTATTGGTGTTCAAAAATGGACAAGAAGCTATAGACGGCCTTCTAGAACGATTAAAAAACAAAGAACAGCTACCTCAGGTTATTTTTCTAGATTTAAATATGCCTATCATGGATGGCTGGGAGTTTTTAGAAGATTTTGTAAAAATACCCAATCATAATAGAGAAACCGTAAGAGTGTATGTTGTAAGCTCCTCTATAGATGCTAGAGACCACCAAAGAGCTAAAGAACTAAATGTGGTTAGCAATTATTTTGTAAAACCTATAACAGAAGAAGACCTCAACGAGATTTTGAACAATCTATAAAAAAGCAAAAAAAAGCCACAAATACATGTGGCTTTTTTCATTTTATGGTTCCGTGGAGAATACCGGATTCGAACCGGTGGCCTCTTGCCTGCCAGGCAAGCGCTCTAGCCAACTGAGCTAATCCCCCATTGCAGTTCGCAAAGGAACTACATTTTAAATAAGTATCAAAATAGTTTTTGCGTTTAATACTTTTTAACACTAAGTACCAAAACAGGTACAGGGGCATAAAATTCCGACTTTAAAATGGTACTTTTTTCCCAAAGCTTTTTAAAAAACCCACGTTTGCGCCTAAAGACACATAACAAATCTGGTTTTTTTTCTTGAAAATGTTCTAGCACCCCATGGTAAGTAGTTTGGTTTTCTGTTATTGTTAGATTCTTGCTTAAATCTAAAAGAGCCGTGTTTATCTGTAAGTCGTCATCTGTATAACCAGGTGTTTTAACCATTAACAGATTTACACTTGCCTTAAAATTGTTTACAACCTCTAATAGGGGGTGTAATATTCTACTACGTTTTAACACACCAGATTTAAAGGCAACTAAAACACTTTTAACAGGTATATACTTGTATTCTTTGGGTACAATCAATGCAGGGATATTGGTTTGCTTAATAATTCTACCAGTAGTATTTCCTAGATAATACTCTTCATTTACATCATTGCTTTTAGGGGCAAGTATTAATAAGTCTATCCCCAATTCTTTGTTTATTTGGTTAAGGCCATCAATTATATCCCCGTTGTAAGATGCAATACTAACAGACACACCTTTGGTATCTATTTGGTTAATATATTCCTTTATTTGCTCTCTACCTGTAGATGCAACCTTTTCTGTAACATTAGACAAACTCCCAGCAACGGTAGCCACGGTAAATACATCCATAACAAATACTTTGGCACCCATATCTGCAGCAAAGCCTACTGCGTATTCTAAGGTTTTTACTGCATTTGGGGACGTGCCCATTGGGACCAAGATATTTTTCATAATTAGGTTGATTTTAATATAGTTTAAATTTACACATTAAATCTGAACATGATACGATCTGCAACCAAGAACGACGTGCCTAAAATCATGGAAAATTGCCGTGCCTGCGCTAACCACATGATAGCCAATGGCATTTATCAATGGAACGATGAATATCCTAATGCAACAGCTTTTTTAAATGATATAGCAAGGGGAGAACTATTCGTTCTTACGGAAGAAGATAAAATAATTGGAACCATTGTAGTTTCTACATTAATGGACCAAGAATACGTTCCCATTAAGTGGTTAACACCCAACAAAAACAATATTTATATTCATAGATTAAGCGTACATCCTAATTATCAAAAAAAGGGGTATGCCAAAAAACTTATGGATTTTGCAGAAAATATAGCCCAACAAAAGAATTATAATTCAGTTCGTCTAGACACCTTTTCTAAAAACCAAAGAAATCAAAGATTTTATGAAGCTAGAGGTTATCAAAAATTAGGTGATATCTATTTTCCAAAACAAAGCAATTTTCCGTTCTACTGTTATGAATTAGTTTTGTAAACGTGCACAACAAGACTATCGTTTCATTTAAAACAATCAATAAATTAGCTATACCAGCAACTATAGCCGGCATAGCGGAACCACTATTGTCTATTACAGATACGGCAATTGTGGGCAATATACCCGTAAATGGCGTGGCATCTTTGGCCGCCGCCGGTATTGTGGGCTCCTTCTTATCAATGCTGGTTTGGGTATTAGGCCAAACTAGAAGTGCCATTTCAGCTTTGATTTCTCAGTATTTGGGCGCAAATAAGCTTAATAAAATTGCCGATATGCCCGCGCAAGCCATCTTTTTGAATATTTCGCTGAGTATTTTGCTAGTATTGATAAGCCTGTTTTTTGCAGAAGATATTTTTGGTCTATTTGAAGCGTCCGGTCTAATTTTAGAATACTGTGTATCCTATTTCAGCATTAGGGTTTGGGGTCTACCTCTTACCCTCTTTACCTTTGCCCTGTTTGGTATTTTTAGAGGTTTACAAAATACGTTTTATCCAATGGTAATTGCCATTACAGGTGCCGCTCTAAATGTTGTTTTAGATTTTGCACTTGTTTATGGAGTTGAAGGTCTTATACCAGCTCTATATTTAGAGGGTGCGGCATATGCCAGTTTAATTTCTCAAGCAGTTATGGCTATTGCTGTTTTAATCGTGTTTCGCCTAAAAACCAATATCTCCTTAAACCTTCGATTCCCTTTTAATAGAGAAATCAAAAACTTAATTGGGATGAGTTTAAATTTATTTATACGCACCTTGGCTCTAAATGCAGCATTAATTGTTGCCGTTAGAGAAGCTACTTTATTGGGTAATAATTACATTGGAGCACATACCATAGCTATTAACCTTTGGATGTTTTCTGCCTTTTTTATAGATGGTTACGCAGCTGCAGGTAATAGTATGGCCGGCAAATTATTAGGTGCCAAAGATTATAAAGGGCTATGGAAGTTAGCCAAAAAAGTATTTCTAAATGGCTGGATAATAAGTATTGCACTTATGTGCTTGGGCTTTATTTTCTACAAACCTTTAGGAAGATTATTTTCTAACGACCAACCCGTGCTAGCAGCTTTTTACAGCATCTTTTTTATTGTGATTTTAGGTTTACCAATGAATGCCATCGCTTTTATTTATGATGGAATTTTTAAGGGAATGGGACAAATGAAATACCTTAGAAATGTATTACTTGCGGCCACCTTTTTAGGTTTTTTCCCTACACTGTACATTGGTAAATTTCTAGGAGGTGGGTTTTATGCTATCTGGATTGCTTTTGTAGTTTGGATGGCTATTAGAGGAGGAGCTTTGGTTTTTCAATTTAGAAAGAAATTTAAACCACTATTGCAAAACCCTTAATTTTACACCAAAAGATATCCATGGGCACCACTAGAGAAAACGGAAGTTTATATGTTAACATAGAAAATAATATAGCTACAATAGAGTTTGGGCATCCTGCAAGTAATTCCTTTGTATCTGAATTATTAGAACGTTTGGCTAATTCTTTCAAAGAACTTTCTGCTAATACATCCGTACACTTGATAATTTTAAAATCTGAAGGGGAACGCGCCTTTTGTGCAGGGGCATCTTTTGAAGAGCTAGTTGCCGTGTCTACTTTAGAAGAAGGTAAAACCTTTTTTAGTGGCTTTGCTAAGGTTATCAATGCCATGCGGGTTTGTAAGCAACCAATAATAGGTCGGGTTCAAGGCAAAACCGTTGGAGGTGGCGTAGGTCTGGTTGCTGCATGTGATTATGTGTATGCCACGGAAGCTGCTTCCATAAAATTGTCAGAACTTTCTATAGGCATTGGCCCCTTTGTTATTGCACCAGCGGTAGAACGTAAAATTGGCAAAGTTGGTTTAGCAGAACTGTCATTAGCTCCAACCGAATGGAAAAATGCATATTGGGCCAAAGAAAAAGGGTTATATGCTCGAGTTTTTGAAACTATTACAGAAATGGATAAAGAACTAGACTTTCATAGTCAAAGCCTTGCAAAATATAATCCGGAAGCCTTAATACAAATGAAAAAAATACTTTGGGAAGGAACGAACAACTGGGATTCCCTACTACTACAAAGAGCGGAAATTACCGGTGAACTTGCCTTATCCAAGGCTACCAAGATGGCTTTAGATAAGTTTAAAAAATAATCTTATCTTACTGGTAACCAATAACAAAACCATATGAAAACCATTAAAACTGAAATAAAATGGGGTATAATTTTTACCCTAACCGCCTTGCTATGGATGGTGCTAGAAAAAGCTTTGGGTTGGCATGACGAACAAATTGCCAAACATGCAATTTATACCAATCTTTTTGCCATACCTGCCATATTGATTTTTGTTTTTGCCTTGAAAGAAAAACGAGACAAAGACTATAATGGCCACATGACCTGGGTTCAAGGTTTTGTTGCCGGAGTAGTTATATCCCTGTTCGTTGCATTATTAACGCCTTTAAGTCAGTACCTTACACATAGCTTTATAACACCAGATTATTTTTCTAACGCTATTGAACATGCTGTTTCTCAAGGCCAAGACAGAGGCCAGATGGAAGCCTATTTTAATTTAAACAGTTATTTATTTCAAAGTGCCTTGGGCGCTGTTATCATGGGAGTTGTAACTTCTGCCATTGTAGCCCTATTTTTAAAGAAAAAATAAATGGAACTATTAGATATATTAAATAGCGACTTAGTAATGCCTTTTTTAGCCTTACTTGTAATTGGTGTTTATATTTTTACCAGATATAGAAATAACAAAAAATACAAGCGATAAATAGAATTTAATGGCAAAATCCATGGGGTGGGTTATCTTTTATAGTTTTTTACTGCTGCTTGGCCTAGGGTTAAGCTATACGGCCTATACCCAGTTTATGCATACCAAGAAGCTTTTAGCAACAGGTATTAAGACTAAGGCAACCATTATAGGTTATAAAACTTCACGTGGTGAAAGCAATACCCTTTACAGCCCCGTATTTGAGTATACAGACCACCAAAACCAAAAACAAACGTACACCAGCACAATAGATTCTTATCCACCACCTTACGAAATTAATGATGTGGTGTCTATAATTTATGATAAAAAGAACACTTCAAAAATGAAAGTGTTATCCTTTTGGGATTTATATCGCGGTAGCGTAATAACTTTCATGATAGCATCGCCGTTATTGGTCATAGGATTTTCCTATTTGGCTTACAGGCTTGGTTAATGCACAACTAGAAATCCTATCTTTGCCCCCAATGGATATTAAAAACTTAGCAGAAGGCAAAAAAGTTTACTTTGCCAGTGATAACCATTTGGGAGCACCCAACTTTAAAGAAAGCCTACCCAGAGAAAAACGTTTTGTTGCTTGGCTAGATCATATTAAAAAGGATGCAGCAGCTATTTTCTTAATGGGAGATTTGTTTGACTTTTGGTTTGAATATAAAAAAGTAGTCCCTAAAGGGTTTACCCGTACTCTGGGCAAACTCGCAGAGCTTTCAGACGCTGGTATTCAAATTCATTATTTTGTGGGCAACCATGACCTTTGGATGAATGGTTATTTTGAAGAAGAACTAAATATACCCGTTTATCACAAGCCCATGCAGTTTGTAATTAATAATACTTCTTTCTTTATTGGTCATGGCGATGGTTTAGGGCCGGGAGATACTGGTTTTAAGTTGATGAAAAAAGTATTTGTAAATCCAGTTTCTAAATGGTTCTTTAGGTGGTTGCATCCAGACTTGGGCGTTAAACTGGCACAATACCTATCTGTGAACAATAAAGTTATTTCTGGGGATGCAGATGCTAATTTTTTAGGTGAGGATAAAGAATGGCTCATACAATATGCCAAACGTAAATTAGAAACCCAGCATTATGATTATTTTGTTTTTGGCCACAGACATTTACCCATGAAAATTGAATTAAATAGTAATTCTACCTATATAAATCTAGGAGACTGGATAAAATATTACACCTACGCAGTATTTGACGGAAAAGAACTAGTGCTCAATAAACTAGAAACAACGTTGTAGGTATTATCCTACAACTTGTTTTGGTGCTTTCACAACAATAAATTCTTTAAACTTTTTTGTCGCTGTAGTTTTGGAATAACAAATTAGAAATAGTTCCAAATCTATATGCTTAGACACAGGGATAATCCAAATTTTTGAACTAACCTACAGCACTAAAATCTATCCCCCAATTCTTGGATTAAGGTGCAACCAAATCTTAATTACCTACTGAAAAAAATCTCTTTCTAGAAAGGGATTTTTTTATTTTTCTGCCTCTTGTTCCTCTACGTCCTTAGATAAGTCTAGTTTTCTAAAACTAGGTGAAAAAATAGCCATGCCGCCCACCGTAAGTAAAGTCATGGTGCCGCCAAATATAACGGCCCTTACCGTACCAAACAATTTCGCCGTAACCCCGCTCTCAAATGCTCCCAATTCATTACTAGATCCAACAAAGATTGAATTTACAGAGGCCACCCTACCGCGCATATTATCCGGTGTTTTTAATTGCAGAATGGTTTGTCTAATAATCATGCTTACACCATCTACAGCACCACTTAAGAACAAAGCCAAGACAGATAACCAAAAGAGCTTGGAAAGACCAAATATTAGAATACAAAGTCCAAATCCAAAAACGGCCCATAACAACTTCTTGCCCGCATTTTTGTGTAGCGGAAAACGAGTACTAGCCAACATGGTAATAGATGCGCCTACCGCAGGTGCTGCCCTTAAAATACCAAAACCCTCTGAACCTACCTTTAAAATATCTTGCGCAAATATGGGTAGCAAAGCTACCGCACCACCAAATAAAACCGCGATCATATCTAAACTCAACGCTCCTAAAATAGCCTTGGTACTAAATACAAATTTGAGTCCGTCTTTAAGACTTTGTAAAACCGGCTCTCCTAGTTTTGGGTTTAAAATTGGCTTTTTCTTAATTTGTGATAAGAATAGTAAAGCCAAGACACTAAAACCAAAAATTACGCACATAGACCAGTGCACACCTATCCAACTAATGGAAAATCCTGCCAAGGCAGGCCCTAAAACCGATGCAAATTGCCACGTAGAACTACTCCAAGTAGCCGCATTTGGATAAATACGCTTGGGTACAATCAAAGCGATTAAGGAAAAAATAGTGGGGCCAATAAAAGCACGTACCAAGCCACCAATAAAAACCAAGGCATATATGCTATATAAAATAGTTTTTTGGTCATACTTTTCTGCCACACTAGGTGCACTAATTAAAAATAGTCCCAAACTTACCAGCGTAAAGCCCAAAATACATTTTACCAGTAAGTTTCGCTTTTCGTTTTGATCTACAAAATGCCCTGCAAACAAGGCTATACTAATAGCAGGTATTATTTCCATTAAACCAATTATACCCAAAGCCAATGGGTCTTTGGTTAAACTATAAACTTGCCATTCTATAACTATAAACTGCATAGACCAAGCAAACACCATAGCAAAACGTACCAATAAAAAAATATTGAACTCCCTAAAACGAAGGGCTGCGTAAGGGTCTAATTTTTTAGACATAAAAGAAAAATAGCATTACTTAATATCTTTAATTTTTAACTGCAAACTTACGTTACCGTTCCATTCGTTTTCGTCTAATGTGTATGCAATAGCAACAGAATTATGATTTTTTAACAGCGATAGCTTTTTTCCTAGGTTAAAACCAATGGCACTAATTGGCCCAGCTCCATTTTTTGTGACCGCCATCTTTAAGTGGGCTTCTTCTTGCCCTACTCCCTTAGCATAACCGGTATCCTTTACATTCTCTGTCATAAAAACCGGTGTCATATTTCCTGGTCCAAAAGGTGCAAATTGTTTTATTATCCGCATTAGTTTAGGCGTAATCTGATTCAATTCTAGAATAGCATCTATATGTAACTCTG
Organism: Croceivirga radicis; assembly: GCF_002072105.2. GTDB lineage: Bacteria > Bacteroidota > Bacteroidia > Flavobacteriales > Flavobacteriaceae > Croceivirga > Croceivirga radicis. Next base: position 414,417 of record NZ_MTBC01000001.1, on the reverse strand, counting down.
GGGTAAGTAATTTGGCATCTATAGTAGTAGATACCACTTCTTCAAACTTCTTTTTGAATTCTGCATATTGCTCTTCTAACAAGGTAAGGCCCGCAGCATACTTATGCCCTCCAAATTGCTCAATGCAATCCGCACAAGCTTCCAAGGCGTTGTATACGTCAAAACCTTTCACAGACCTTGCAGATGCCGCCAATTTATTGCCGCTTTTTGTAAAAACCAGGGTAGGCCTATAGTAAGTCTCGGTAAGCCTAGATGCAACAATACCAATTACGCCCTTGTGCCAATCTTCTTGATATACCACAGAAGTATACTTTTCTTCTTCCTTGTTTGCCACTATTTGCTGTAGGGCCTCTTGGGTAATGGTTCTGTCCAAACCTTTACGGTCTGTGTTGAATTCTTCTATTTCTTTTGCAAAATTTTCTGCTTGTGCATAATTAGTCTCTACCAACAAATTAACCGCATGCTGGCCGTGTTCCATACGCCCAGCAGCATTTATACGTGGTGCAATAACAAAAACCACATCGGTTATTGTAAGTCTATTTTTCTTAAGCTGATTAATTATAGCCTTTATCCCTGTTCTAGGTTGGCTGTTAATTACTTCCAATCCGTAATAGGCCAATACCCTGTTTTCTCCAGTTATAGGTACAATATCCGCAGCAATTGCTGTTGCCACTAGGTCTAAATAGGGTAACAAGGCATCTATTCCCAAACCTTCTTCTGCAGCTAGTGCTTGTATTAACTTAAAGCCTACCCCGCAACCGCATAATTCTTTATAGGGGTAAGAACAATCTTCTTGTTTAGGGTCTAATACCGCAACCGCACTGGGCACTTGCTCTCCGGGTCGGTGGTGGTCACAGATTATAAAGTCAATGCCTTTTTCTTTTGCATAAGCCACTTTATCCAAGGCTTTAATACCACAATCCAAGGCAATAATCAAAGTAAACTCATTATCCTCTGCAAAGTCAATACCCTTAAAAGAAACACCATATCCTTCGGTATACCGATCTGGTATGTAGGTTGCCACCTTGGGGTAACGCTCTAGCAGAAAGCTACTCATTAAAGCTACCGCAGTGGTACCGTCAACGTCATAATCGCCATATACCAAAATATTCTCCCCATCCTCTATAGCCTTTACTATCCTATGCACGGCCTTATCCATATCTTTCATTAAATAAGGATCATGCAGGTGTTTTAACTCTGGTCTAAAGAATTTTTTGGCTTCCTCATAATTGGTAATACCGCGTTGCACGAGTAAATGCGCTACCAAACCATCAACATTTAATGCTGTTGCCAAGGCATCGACCATTTTTTGTTCTGGTTTTGGCTTAATGGTCCAACGCATATAGAATTAGCCTTTTGTAAAAACTGTTTTGATTTCCAAATCTGCAAATCGTCTAAACATTTCCATTACGCCACAATATTTTTCAACACTTAAATCTACGGCGCGCTGTAGTTTGGCTTCGTTTAGATTATTACCAGTAAAATGATATTCAATGACCACCTTATCGTAATACTTAGGGTGTTCGTCCGTAAGATTGGCTATGGTATGTATTCTAAAATCCTTAACCTCTAATTTCATCTTTTTAATTAACGAAGCAACATCTAATCCAGAGCAGCCAGCTAAACCAGAAAGCATTAAAGCTTTAGGGCGTAACCCACTTCCCTCGCCCCCATCATCTGGTCCAGCGTCTATTTTTAGGGTATGACCAGACGGGTTGGTACTTTCAAACGCCATGTTGCCCAACCAAGTTGTAATGATATGATTTGTATTTGCCATAAGATTTCGTTTCTTGTTAAAGAATAAAAATACGGCAACAAAACTAAATAGAAGAACATGGCATTAGTTAATCCCCTAAACCCAGAACACGATCAAGAAACTAAGGAGTTGGCAGCTTTTTTTAATGAGACATTGGGTTTTTGTCCAAATTCGGTCTTGACCATGCAACACAGACCTGCCATTTCAAAAGCATTTATAAATCTGAACAAAGCAGTAATGGCCAACGAGGGTAAAGTTACCTCGGCCTTAAAACGAATGATTGCTTGGGTAAGCAGTAATGCTACTGGTTGTAGGTATTGCCAAGCCCATGCCATACGTGCTGCGGAACGCTATGGTGCAGAACAAGAGCAATTAGAAAATATTTGGGAATACCGTAGCCACCCAGCTTTTTCTGAGGCCGAACGTGCGGCGCTAGACTTTTCTTTGGCGGCATCACAAGTGCCTAACACCGTAAACGCAGAAATAAAAAAACGTTTACACGAACATTGGACGGCTGGTGAGATAGTAGAAATCTTGGGTGTTATTTCTCTTTTTGGGTATTTAAACAGATGGAATGATTCTATGGGTACGGATATTGAAGAAGGTGCCGTTGAAAGCGGAAAACACTATCTGGGAAAATATGGCTGGGAGAAAGGTAAGCATGATGGAAGTATGTATTAGCAATTTACTACTTATTACAAAAAGTATCTAACGCTTTTCTTTTTGCTAGCGGAACAGGAAACAGAAGATTTTTAAAATTGGAAAACTTTTAGGGTCTACCCGATAATCTACCATGAATACAAACTTCCCTTAAATGCTCAGCTAAAAGCAATCATTTCTTACCACCAACAACTAAAACAAATTCTCCTTTTGGTGGGTGCGTAGTAAAGTGCTCCAATACTTCTGTAACGGTTCCCCTTACGGTTTCTTCATACATTTTGGTTAATTCCCTGGAGACAGATATTGGCCTATCCGCACCAAAAAAATCTGCGAATTGTGTTAAGGTCTTTACCAATTTGTGTGGACTTTCATAAAAAATAATTGTCCTGGTTTCTTCTGCCAACAATTGTAGGCGTGTTTGGCGCCCTTTTTTAATCGGGAGAAAGCCTTCAAACACAAATTTATCGTTAGGTAAACCACTATTGACCAGGGCAGGTACAAAAGCCGTAGCTCCCGGTAAACATTCTACCTCTATATTGTTTTCAACACAGGCCCGTGTGAGTAAAAATCCAGGATCAGAAATAGCAGGAGTGCCCGCGTCTGAAATTAATGCAATTACCAAGCCAGTTTGTAGTTTTTTCAAAAGTTGGTCTACGGTCTTATGCTCGTTATGCATATGATGGCTTTGCATAGGAGTATCAATTTCAAAATGCCCCAAGAGCTTACCACTGGTACGGGTGTCTTCTGCCAAAATTAAGTCTACGGACTGCAAAACCTTTATAGCCCTAAAGGTCATGTCTTCCAAATTACCAATTGGTGTGGGCACCAAGTACAATTTTCCCATATTTTACGGTATACCTGTTTTATCTACGGTTTATTGCAATAAGTAGTGGTTATGCAAACCGTCTTTGTATTATTTGCTTAAAACGTGTCTCGTATTCCTCTTTGCCTGCCCAATTATTGTATTCTGGCTTTACCATGTTGTCTATAAATTCTATAGATTTTGCCTCTGAGCCTATAGTGTTCAATTGCGAAATAACCCGTGTATAATCTTCCATACTACCACCAAATAGTTGACCCACAAATGCTAAACGATCGTTTAAACCTATTTGTAGCTCCTTATTCAGCTTATCGTTCAAGGATTTTGCCGTGGCTGGTGTTGCAGTTTCCGGAGCCAAGATTTCCTTTTCGTTCTTCATGGTCTGGGGCTTTGCTATAAAATCGCCAAATATGTATTCCAAGGCTTCATTGGGCATTTCTGAAACCATATCTTTTATAGTATCCATACCGGGTGTAATGATATCCTCGTCGTGCGGATTATTCTCTGGCACCTGTTTGTTATCATTTAAAACAGCTGTTGCCATGGTTTCAAACTTGGCAGCGATAGCATTTTTAGATACATCTACTTCAAGGTCATTCAGTTTTTCGTCAATGAATTTTAGTACGGCAATTTTTTCGTACAAGTTTTTGGCCGTGTCGTACAATGCAGCTAGTTCCTTGTCTTCGCGGCTAGTAATTATCTCTGTTGCCAGCTTAATCAATTCTTCCCTTAACTTTCTTTTCATCGCACTAATTCTTTAACTATAAATGTAATACCAAAACGGAATTTGTACTGAGAACAAAAGGTTAAATTTTAACGTTTAATCCGCTATAAATTTTTAGTAGCTTTGTTCCTCTTGTGCCATAGAGGCATTTCCGTAATTAAGCATTAAAAATACAACATGTTTCTCGAAAACACCGTAAACCACAAAGAACAGTTTGGATGGATAGAAGTAATCTGTGGTTCTATGTTCTCTGGTAAGACCGAGGAACTGATAAGGCGACTTAAACGTGCGCAATTTGCCAAACAAAAGGTTGAAATTTTTAAGCCTCAAGTAGACACTCGTTACGATGAGGAAATGGTAGTTTCCCATGATGCAAATGAGATACGTTCTACTCCGGTACCGGCCGCGGCTAATATTAGGCTTTTGGCAGATGGCTGTGATGTAGTAGGTATAGATGAAGCCCAGTTTTTTGATGATGAAATAGTATCTGTTTGCAATGACTTGGCCAACAAAGGCATACGTGTTGTAGTAGCCGGCCTAGATATGGATTTTAAGGGAAATCCTTTTGGTCCCATGCCTGCCCTTATGGCCACCGCAGAATACGTTACAAAAGTACACGCGGTTTGTACCCGAACGGGTAACTTGGCCAACTATAGTTTTAGAAAATCCAGTGACGATAAATTGGTCTTGTTAGGGGAGACCGAAGAATACGAACCGCTTAGCAGGGCTGCTTTTTTCAAAGCGATGTTGCGAGAAAAGGTTAAAAAGATGGATGTGCAGGCAGAAGAGATAGCCAAAAAAAACAAAGCGGCGAATGAGTAATGTTGAGGAAACCACCTTGTTCTTAGACCTAGATGCGCTAAGCCATAATTACCATTATTTAAAATCTAAAATAGAGAACGGCGCTAAATTTCTTGGGGTGGTAAAGGCGTTTGCCTATGGTAGTGACATGGTTGCCATTGCAAAAAAGCTAGAAGCACTGGGGGCAGATTACTTGGCCGTGGCTTATGCCAAAGAAGGTGTTTTGTTAAGAAACGCGGGCCTAACATTACCCATTTTGGTATTGCACCCCTTAAAGGCAAATTTTGAAGAGGTTATTCAATACAATTTAGAGCCAAACCTGTATAGCGAAAAAATAATTGCAGACTTTATTTACTTAGCCGAACAAAAAGGGGTTAAGAAATACCTTGTTCATCTAAAATTCAACACCGGTCTTAATAGACTTGGGCTTAAGGCAGAAAATATTGAAAATATCGCCAACAAGATAAATCAAACGGAAAGCGTTTTCATTAAAAGCGTATTATCCCATTTGGCAGCATCTGAAGATTTAGAAGAGAAAACCTTTAGCACCAACCAAATAGCGCACTTTATTAAAGATACTAATGCTTTATCTAAACTAATTGGTTACAAACCCATGATGCACATGTGCAATACTTCTGGTATTTTAAATTATCCAGAAGCACACTTTGATATGGTTAGAAGCGGCATTGGGCTATACGGTTATGGTAATGAAGCTAAGTACGATAAAGAGCTAAAACCTGTAGCTACGTTAAAAACGGTTATTTCACAAATACATTCCATAGAAAAAGGAGAAAGCATTGGCTATAACCGGGCCTTTGTTGCAGATAAACCTATGCGTACGGCAACTTTACCCATAGGCCATGCAGACGGTATAGGCAGACAATACGGAAACGGTAAAACCGCTGTACAAATACATCAGCATTGGGCACCTATAATCGGTAATGTTTGTATGGATATGATTATGGTAGATGTAACCGGTATACCATGCCAAGAAGGAGATGAAGTTTTACTTTTTGGTGCCAACCATAGTGCTGATAAAATGGCAGGCACGGCAAAAACCATTTCTTATGAATTGCTCACAGGAATCGGCGCTAGGGTAAAACGTAAAATTTTGTAGTGTTTTTTTGTTAAACACTTCTTAATTTTTGTGAATTTTGTACTTTCGCTATCTATTAACCATTATAATCTGTAAAAATGCTTAAAGAGTTTAAAGACTTTGCAATGAAAGGAAACCTAGTGGATATCGCTGTAGGTTTCGTAATGGGTGCTGCTTTTAACAAGGTAGTAGCCTCATTTACTGGTGGTATTGTTTCCCCACTTATCGGTTTAATATTTAATGCCGACTTTAAAGATTTAAAATACATTATAACTGAAGGTACCGTGAACGAGGCAGGAGAAACCGTTGGAGAGGTTGCCGTATTGTACGGAGAATTCTTAACCAACGTTATCGACTTTATCATTGTGGCATTTGTAATGTTCATGATCGTAAAGGGTGTTAACAAAATGAAGAAAAAAGAAGAAGAAGCGCCAGCTCCGGATCCAGGACCGTCTGAAAAAGACCTTTTGATGGAAATTAGAGATGCGTTGAAAAAATAATCGTAGCCTTTCCCAAATTAGGGAAGGACAACCGCTACACCTATTTTTAACTTTAAGCCGCCTACAGGAATCCTTGTGGGCGGTTTTTTTTAATTAAACCCAAATGTTATATTTATAACTTTTTGTTGTTTTTTATATATTTCAACCGAAAACGCTTGTTTACAAATTTACTAGACTTAACTTTACAACCTTAAATTTAAAACTGATGAAAGTAGCTGTAGTTGGCGCTACCGGTATGGTTGGCGAAGTAATGCTAAAAGTATTGGCAGAACGTAATTTTCCCATTTCAGAATTGTTATTGGTTGCTTCTGAGCGTTCCGTAGGTAAGAAATTGACATATAAAGGTGAAGAACATACGGTGATAGGGTTACAAACCGCTGTAGAATCAAAACCGGATATAGCCATCTTTTCTGCAGGCGGAGACACTTCTTTAACATGGGCGCCAAAATTTGCAGAAGTTGGTACCACTGTGGTAGATAATTCTTCTGCTTGGCGTATGGACCCAGATAAAAAGTTAGTAGTACCAGAAATAAATGCCAATGTTTTGTCCAAAGAAGACAAAATTATTGCCAATCCCAATTGTTCTACCATACAATTGGTTATGGCGTTAAACCCTTTACACAAAAAATATGGAATGAAACGCGTTATTGTTTCTACCTATCAGTCGGTTTCTGGAACAGGTGTTAAGGCAGTTGAACAAATGGAAAATGAGGCTCAAGGAATCAAAGGCGAAATGGCCTATCCTTATCCTATAAATAAGAATGCTTTACCACATTGCGATGTTTTCATGGAAAACGGTTACACCAAAGAAGAAATGAAATTGGCTCGTGAACCACAAAAAATATTGGACGATAGAACGTTTAGCATAACAGCTACTGCGGTTCGTATCCCTACTGCCGGGGGACATTCTGAAAGTGTTAATGTAGAGTTTCGCAATGATTTTGATTTAAATGAAGTTAGAGAAATTCTAAACAATACACCAGGTATAGTAGTGCAAGACAACCCAGCGGCAAATAGTTATCCTATGCCCATTTACGCGCACGATAAAGATGAGGTATTCGTTGGCCGCATGCGTAGAGATGAAACGCAACCCAACACATTAAATATGTGGATTGTTGCCGATAACTTAAGAAAAGGGGCAGCTACCAATGCCGTTCAAATTGCAGAGTACTTGGTGGCAAATAAACTTGTATAAAAGTTTAGCATCCAAAAAATATATGAGGGGCATGATTTTTCAATCATGTCCCTTTTTAATTGTAAACGCATTTAGAACGTTAAAAATAGTTAAGAGATTCATGCCCAATCATTAGATTGGCTTATTCATTGGTATTTTTAGATAGACTAATTGCTTATACAACCATGAAAAAACTAATTTATCTACTGGCCATTGGTGCTGCCGTGGCCTGTAAAAATGAATCAAAACCTGAACCTATTGTTGTGACGTACCCAGAAACGAAGAAAGTAGATACGGTAAACGTGTATTTTGGTGAGGAAGTAAAAGACCCCTACCGCTGGTTAGAAGATGATAGAAGCCCAGAAACCGAAGAATGGGTGAAGTCCCAAAACAAAACAACATTCGGCTATCTGGATAAAATTCCATTCCGTACCGATTTAAAAAATCGTCTTGAAAAATTGTGGAATTATGAAAAATTAGGTTCGCCTTTTAAAGAAGGGAAATACACTTATTTTTATAAGAACGATGGACTACAGAACCAATATGTTGTCTATAGAAAAAAAGAAGATGGTGCCGAAGAAATCTTCTTAGACCCAAATGAGTTTTCTGAAGACGGCACCACCTCCTTAATGGGGCTTAGTTTTACAGAAGATGGTTCTATGGCCGCCTATTTAATTTCAGAAGGAGGTTCTGATTGGAGAAAAGCTATAGTTATTGATACAGAAACCATGGAGCAGGTAGAGGATACCTTGGTAGACATCAAGTTCTCTGGAATTTCATGGAAAGGAAATGAAGGTTTCTTCTATTCTAGCTATGACAAGCCTAAAGGAAGTGAATTATCTGCTAAAACAGATCAGCATAAACTTTACTACCATAAGGTGGGCACACCACAAGCAGAAGATGAACTTGTATTTGGTGGTACCGAAGCTGAAAAACACAGATATGTAGGTGGCCGTGTATCAGAAGATGAACGTTTCTTGTTTATTTCGGCATCTGTATCTACTTCTGGCAATAAATTATTCATGAAAGATTTAACTAAGGCAAACAGCCCTTTAGTTACCCTCTTAGACCATACCGACTCTGATACTTACGTGATTGATAATGAAGGTGACCAAATTTGGATGGTGACCAATTTGGAGGCGCCAAACAAAAAAATTGTGGTTACTACGGTAGCCAACCCAACCCCGGAAAACTGGAAAGATGTAATTCCAGAAACAGAGCATGTTTTAACTGCCGGTAAAGGTGGTGGCTATTTCTTTACAGAATATATGGTAGATGCCATTTCAAAAGTTTACCAATATAACTACGATGGAAAATTAATACGAGAAGTAGAACTTCCAGGAGTGGGTAGTGCTGGTGGTTTTGGCGGTAAAGATGAAGACAAAGAGTTTTATTTTTCTTTTACCAATTACAATACCCCAGGATCTTCTTATAAGTATAACGTAGAAACAGGTAAATACGAGCAATACTGGAAACCAGAAATCGATTTTAATCCTTCAGATTACGAATCTACACAAGTATTCTATACTTCCAAAGATGGTACCAAGGTACCTATGATCATTACCCATAAAAAGGGACTAGAACTAAACGGCAAAAACCCAACTATACTTTATGGCTATGGTGGCTTTAATATTAGCCTTACACCTTCTTTTAGTATAGCCAACGCAGTTTGGATGGAGCAAGGCGGCGTGTATGCCGTACCCAACTTAAGGGGCGGTGGTGAATATGGAAAAGAATGGCACGACGCCGGTACCAAACTACAGAAGCAAAACGTTTTTGACGATTTTATTGCTGCTGCAGAATATCTTATCGATAACAAGTATACCTCTAAAGAATATTTGGCTATTCGCGGTGGTTCCAATGGTGGTCTATTAGTAGGTGCCACTATGACGCAGCGGCCAGATTTAATGCAGGTAGCTTTACCTGCGGTAGGTGTTCTAGACATGTTGCGTTACCACACTTTTACTGCCGGTGCAGGTTGGGCTTATGATTATGGTACCGCAGAAGACAATAAAGAAATGTTTACTTATTTAAAAGGCTATTCTCCTGTGCATAACGTAAAAACAGGAACCAGTTACCCTGCCACATTGGTAACCACCGGAGACCATGATGATCGCGTGGTACCTGCGCATAGTTTTAAATTTGCGGCAGAATTACAAGAAAAGCAGGCAGGTACTAACCCTACGTTAATACGTATAGAAACAAATGCAGGCCATGGCGCGGGTACACCCGTTAGTAAGACCATAGAACAATATGCCGATATTTTTGGTTTTACCTTGTTCAATATGGGCTATGAACAATTGCCGAACCAATCGGTTTTAAAAGAGTTTAAAGACTAAGACTTGAGTACTTTTGGCTTAGGATAACCGCTTTTATTCTAGGCCAAAATTGCTTACATTACACACTATGCTGCAGGTTAATAATGTTTTCTTCGCTTATGGCGAAAACCCCATTTTAAAAGACATCTCTTTTCAGTTGCCCAACGGAAGCCACTTGGCTTTAATAGGTGAAAGTGGTTCTGGTAAGAGCACACTTTTAAAGGCTATATATGGAAAATTGAAATTGGGTCAGGGAGAGGTTTCTTGGAACAACCAAAAGGTTTTGGGGCCAGATTTTAATTTAATTCCTGGGGAAAACTATATGAAATATGTTTCCCAAGATTTAGATTTAATGCCATTTACCACGGTAAGCGAAAATATTGGTGAGCATTTGTCTGTTTTTGAACCAGAAACCCACCAAGCACGTATTCAAGAATTGCTAGAGGTGATACAACTTGAGGATTATGCCCATGTAAAGGTTAAAAACCTAAGCGGTGGCCAACAACAGCGCGTTGCTATTGCCAAAGCACTTGCCCAAGAGCCTAAAATATTATTGTTAGACGAGCCATTTAGCAGTATAGACCAATTCAAAAAAAATGGATTAAAGCAGTTACTGTTCCCTTATTTAAAAGAGAAGGGAATTACGGTAATCAACGCTACGCACGATCCTGACGATATTTTACCTTTTTCTTGGCTTACTTTAGTTTTAAAAGATGGTGAGATTTTAGATTTTGGGCCTACAAAAAATGTTTACAATCACCCTAAAAATTTATACGCCGCCAGTTTATTTGGAGAGGCAAACACCATTCCATTGTATTTTTTGAATCCTGGTTACTATATAGATAGACCTATAATTGTCTATCCCCATGAGCTTAGTGTAACACAGAATAGTGATTTTATGGTAACCGTAGAAGAGTCCTTTTTTAAAGGAAGCCATTTTTTGGTCAAAGCCTTTCACGAAACCAATTTAATGGTCTGGTTTATACATTCCCGCTCCATAATACCCGGCACCAAAGTAGCACTAAAAGGAACGGCCAAAACACTATTGGAACGTATTTCTAAAACGCATGCAAAGGACTATCATTCTTAAAGAATTAGAATTTAGAGCCGTTAGAAGTAGTGGACCTGGTGGACAACATGCCAACAAAGTAGCCACCAAAGTTGAATTACTATTTAACATCAACAATTCTGCCGGACTGTCCGATTTAGAAAAACTACGCTTAAAAGAGCAATTGCAACATCGCCTAACCAAAGAAGGTGTTTTGTCTTTACAAAGCAGTACAACTAGAAGTCAGCACAAGAATAAAGAGTTGGCAATAAAGCGGCTATGGAATATATTAGAATCCAGCCTAAAACCGGTTGCTAAAAGAAAGGCAACCAAACCCAGTAAGAATGCCATTTTAAAACGTCTTGACGCCAAGAAAAAAATGGCTTTAAAAAAACACTTGAGAAAACCTCCAAAGCCAGATTACTAGTATATTGTTTTAATAGTAATTGGTTTGCCATTAAATTCAATACAATCCCCTGCCTTTTTCCCTAAAAGTAACTTGCCAATTGGTGATACCGTAGAAATACAATAAACGGCATGTTTTTCTGTTTTGTATTGCCCTGCCGAAATAGAAAGGTAATAGGTTGCTTTATCCGTTACAACAAGGCTTCCTAGAGCTCCTATGGTATTTGGGGTTTCTGATATTCTAGCTAGCACCTTTTCCATTTTTTCCAACTCTGCCAATTGCGAACCTAACTTCTCTCGTTCTAATTGCACCATAGCCCGCCCTGTTTCATGTTTATCGCCGGCAGTGCTTTTTGTTTCGGAAAGTAATGCTTGGTTTACCTCTTGTATTCGGTTGTTTAGGTTTTTCAATTTGCCTGTTACAAATTGTTTACAATATGCTAGTAGCTCTCCCTTTATCATGTTCTCAAAACTTTATTTGCCAGGTCTTGGCCAACCGCAGCACCAATTGCTATACCCATACCACCTAAACGAACACCGCAAAACACATTCTTTGTCAACTCTTTTATAATTGGCTTTTTCCGTGGGCCCACCCCCATAATACCACTCCATGTATAATCTACTTCAAAAGGAGTATTAGAAAGGATGGTTTGATGTAACAACATTTTGAGTTTGGATATAATTTGTTCTGTATTCCCTAATTGCGTGGTAGATTCTCCTTCAAAATCCAAATTCCTGCCTCCACCAAGTAAAATTCTGTTATCTATGTTTCTAAAGTAATAATAGCCGGCATCTAAATGAAATGTACCCTTAATTTGTAAGTTTTTGATGGGTTTGGTAATTAACACTTGTGCTCTTGCCGGCTCTACCGCTTGTTCCGTTAATTGCTTCGCAAATCCGTTATTGGTTATCAGTAATTTTTTGGTTTTAAAGTCAAAATTTTCTAGCTGAACGGAAACTTGATTTTCAATCGCATCGAACCCCAAAACCTTAAGGCCATTAATAATCTTTATGCCACTTTTATGTGCCTTTTTTAACAATGCTTGCATTAGTTTACCCGTGTCTAATTGGCCTTCTAAAGAATGGGTAATGTAATGGTCTTCTATACCAGAAAAGCCAAATTTATTAGGTGTTAATGAAAATGCTTCTTGCACAAATACTTCATGAAAAAGTGTATTTAAATAAGCTATTTTGTCTTTACACCGCTCAAATAAATCTTTATCCTTTTTTAAAAATACTTCATGCCCTCCCAATTGCTTAAAACCAATTGCATCATCGCCAAACATTGCCCTTAAAGCGTTTATTCCGTTGTAACGCCTTTTTACCAATTCAATCAATTCTTCTTCAGAATGGGTGTCTAAATCCATTAAAAGCTCAGAAACACTTCCAAAACAGGCAAAACCAGCATTTTTTGTGCTTGCTCCTTCTGGAAGATTTCCTTTTTCCAAAATAAGTATGCTAGCGGATGGTTGCGCTTCCTTTATGGCCAAGGCCGTAGATAGGCCAACAATACCACTACCAACTACCGTATAATCTACATGTTGAAACCACTGTTTGTATTCCCAGTAACTAAAGTGCATAAAAAACCCTCGTTTAAAACGAGGGTTAAATTACTAATCTTTATACTTATCGTCCATTTTAAAACCTTCCATGAACTTGGTGGTATAATTACCTGCCAAATAATCTGGGCTATCCATTAATTGCCTATGAAAAGGTATAGTTGTTTTTACACCTTCAATAACAAATTCATCCAAAGCCCTACGCATTTTATTAATAGCCTCTTCCCTTGTTTGAGCAGTGGTAATTAATTTAGCGATCATGGAATCATAATTTGGCGGAATTATGTAACCGCTATAAACGTGTGTATCCAAACGTACTCCATGACCTCCTGGCGTATGTAGGGTAGTAATTTTACCTGGAGAAGGTCTAAAATCATTAAACGGATCCTCCGCATTGATTCTACACTCAATAGAATGTAGTTTTGGGATGTAATTTTTACCTGAAATTGGTACACCTGCAGCTACCAAGATTTGTTCTCTGATCAAATCATAATCAATTACTTGTTCGGTAATTGGGTGTTCTACTTGTATACGTGTATTCATTTCCATAAAGTAGAAGTTTCGGTGTTTGTCTACCAAAAATTCTACCGTACCCGCACCTTCGTACTTAATGTATTCTGCGGCTTTCACCGCTGCAGCTCCCATATCTTCCCTAAGCTTATCCGTCATAAACGGAGATGGCGTTTCTTCGGTAAGTTTTTGGTGTCTACGTTGCACGGAACAATCTCTTTCAGATAGGTGACAGGCCTTCCCATACTGATCCCCAACCACCTGTATTTCTATGTGCCTTGGCTCTTCAATAAGCTTTTCCATGTACATGCCACCGTTTCCAAAAGAAGCTTTTGCTTCTTGTACGGCACTTTCAAAATTGCTTTCCATTTCTTCTTCTGACCAAATGGCACGCATACCTTTACCACCACCACCAGCAGTAGCTTTGATCATTACGGGATAGCCCATTTTACCGGCTTCCTTTTTAGCGTGGGCAACATCTTTTAAAAGCCCTTCAGAACCGGGTACCGTAGGTACACCAGCTTTTCTCATGGTTTCTTTGGCCGTAGCCTTATCTCCCATTTTATCTATTTGCTCCCCAGAAGCACCAATAAACTTAATATCGTGTTCTGCACAGATTCTAGAGAATTTAGAATTCTCTGACAAGAAACCGTAACCTGGATGTATGGCATCTGCATTGGTAATCTCTGCAGCAGCTATAATATTTGGAATCTTTAAGTACGATTCACTACTTGGAGCAGGCCCAATACAAACCGCTTCATCTGCAAAACGTACGTGCAAACTTTCCTCATCTGCCTTTGAATAAACTGCTACGGTCTTTATACCCATTTCTTTACAGGTACGTATAACCCTTAATGCAATTTCTCCCCTATTGGCAATTAATATTTTTTTGAACATAATGTTTTGTTTAAAAATTCAATGTAGAAGTAACCTGTTCTGAAAATCTCCAAAACTGGAATTGGCTAATTGAAATTTTTATTAACTAGGGTCTACCAAAAACAATGGTTGATCAAACTCTACCGGAGAAGAATCGTCTACTAAGATCTTAACGATTTTACCGGAAACCTCAGACTCAATATCATTGAACAATTTCATGGCTTCAATAACACAAAGTACGTCTCCTTCTTTAATGTCTTTACCTACCTCTACAAAAGCTGGCTTATCTGGCGAAGGCTTTCTATAGAAAGTACCAATAATAGGAGATTTAATGGTGATGTATTTAGAATCATCATCCGCTTTTGCAGCTTCTGGGGCGGCGGCAGCTGCTGGCGCTGGGGCTGCAGCAGGTGCTGGAGCTTGGGCCACTGGCGCTTGCGCCATTGGTATTTGTTGTACAATGGTAGTTTCACCGCCAGAACCTTGGCTACCTGTTCTGATGGTGATTTTAATATCTTCCATCTCCAGTTTAACTTCACTTGCGCCAGATTTGGCCACAAACTTTATTAGACTTTGAATTTCTTTAATATCCATCTATACTGATTTAGTTAGTTGTAATTTACGAATTATATGCCCATTTAAGGAAAATAGAGCCCCAAGTAAAGCCGCCTCCAAAGGCAGCAAATACCAAGTTATCTCCTTTTTTTAATTGTTTTTCATAATCTGCTAATAAAAGCGGTAACGTAGCAGATGTAGTGTTACCATAGCGTTGAATGTTCATCATAACCTTTTCTGGCTCCACGCCCATTCTATTTGCAGTTGCATCTATGATACGTTTATTGGCTTGGTGGGGTACCAACCAAGTTACATCGTCTTTTGTTAAACTATTACGTTCCATAATTTTAGCAGATACTTCTGCCATATTGGAGACGGCAAACTTAAATACCGTTTTACCATCTTGGTATACGTAATGTTGATTGTTTTTTACTGTTTCTTCGCTAGCTGGTAAAATAGATCCTCCTGCTTCTATTCTCAAGAAATTTCTACCAACACCATCACTGCGCAGGTATTCGTCTTGTAATCCAAGACCTTCTTCATTACCTTCAAAAAGTACCGCACCGGCACCATCACCAAAAATAATACAGGTAGCACGGTCTGTGTAATCTATAATAGAAGACATTTTATCTGCTCCTATCAAAAGTATTTTTTTGTATCGGCCAGATTCTATATAACTGGCGGCAGTAGACATACCGTATAAAAAACTAGAACAAGCTGCTTGCAAATCATAAGCGAATGCGTTTTTAGCACCAATTTCACTAGCAACATACGCAGCGGTAGCGGCTACAGGCTGATCGGGGGTAGCAGTTGCCACTAAAACCATATCTATACTTTCCGTGTCTAAATTTGATTTTCTAATCAAATCTTCTGCGGCTTTAATGGCCATAAAGGATGTTCCTTGCCCCTCTTCTTTCAATATTCTTCTTTCCTTGATACCAGTTCTTGTCGTAATCCACTCATCATTGGTCTCTACCATGGATTCTAGCATCTTGTTGGTCAAAATATGCTCGGGAACATAAGACCCTACGGCTGTAATGGCCGCCGTTGTTTTACCCATTATGAATTGTTTTTAAATAAAAAAGGCCAAAAAAGACCAAATTTCGGCGAAAATTACTCATTTTTTATGACTTTCTCTGCTAAAATTAGGATTCTTGACCTATTGGACGTATTCCATAAAAAAACTCCCGATATTTCTCAATTTCGGGAGTTAAAATTTCTTTTTCTATTGCTTATGCAGCAGTTTCTTCTTCTGTCTTGTCTATAAGCACTTTGCCACGGTAGTACAATTTACCTTCGTGCCAATGAGCCCTGTGGTAAAGGTGCATTTCACCAGTTACACTATCTTGGGCAATAGTAGGCATGGATGCTTTATAGTGGGTTCTCCTTTTATCCCTTCTCGTTTTCGATATTTTTCTCTTAGGATGTGCCATTGTTACCTATTTATCCGTTAATAACTTTTTAAGTCCGTCCCATCTTGGGTCGGTATTTTTTTTATCAATCTTTTCCTCTTTCGGTTGTAACTCTTCTAGTTTATCTAAAACAGGAGAATCCAAACTACCATCTTCTACCCCTGGATGTACCCGCTTTTGTGGTACCGCCAACACCAAAAGTTCATACACATATTGTGCTATATACACCTGGTGTTCTCCATGAGGTAAAATCAAAATTTCATCGTCTTCGTCGTTAAATTCGTCTCCAAATTTGACAACCAAATGTAAATCGCCATTAATTTCTTGATTAAAAGGCTCATTGGTAATGTCACAATTTACATTAACAACACCAGATGCACGCATGTCTAGCTCCATCATGGTGCTCATTTTATTGAGCGCCACTTCAACAGACACATTAACATCATTAAAATCCTCATAATCAAAAGACTCAAAGAACGAATTGCCTATTTTGTACTCAAACGTGTGCTTTCCTTGTTTTAATCCTTTAAAAGGAATAAAAAACTCCTTTAACTGCTTCATCTTACACTTATTGTTTGTGTACCAGCCCCGTAAGGCGGGTGCAAAGATACTATTTATTTATACATACCCAACAATTTATAAAAATTATTGCGCTTTTGTTTTTTTCTTTAATTGATGTTTTTTAAGCGGATTTTTACTTAGCTCTGCATATTCTTCCCTATTCTTAAATACTTTTAAGGCCAAAAACACTGCTTCTGTAAAACTACTGGCATCTGCCATTCCTTTTCCTGCTATCTCATATGCCGTTCCATGATCTGGAGATGTCCTTACCTTGGATAAGCCTGCCGTAAAATTTACGCCTTTGCCAAAAGCCAAGGTTTTAAATGGAATAAGCCCTTGGTCATGATATGCTGCAATGACCGCATCAAAATTTTTATGGTTACCAGAGCCAAAAAAGCTATCCGCAGAATATGGGCCGTAAACTTGGTGGCCATCATCAAACATAGAGGCTATTGCCGG
The DNA here is from genome assembly GCF_002072105.2 of Croceivirga radicis. Classification (GTDB taxonomy): domain Bacteria; phylum Bacteroidota; class Bacteroidia; order Flavobacteriales; family Flavobacteriaceae; genus Croceivirga; species Croceivirga radicis. The sequence goes on along the minus strand of NZ_MTBC01000001.1, from coordinate 397,183 downwards.
CTTCATTATTTTTTCGTCTTCTTCTCCAATTGTACCATTGTCCCCACTATGTGGATTTATACCCAACAAAGCAATTTTTGGTTTTCGAATACCAAAATCCACTTTTAAAGAATTCATCATTGTAAAAACCTTGTCTTTTACCCTTTTAGTGGTGATTTCGTTTGCAACGTTTTTTACCGCTACATGATCGGTTAGCAAACCAACCCTTAGGTCATCAGAAACCATAAACATTAAACTATCACCGCCAAGTTCCTTAGCTAAAAAGTCTGTATGGCCCGGAAATTTAAAATCTTCTGCCTGAATGTTGTTTTTATTTATTGGTGCCGTAACCAACACATCAATTTCATTCTTTTTTAAAGCATTTACTGCAGCTCTTAAAGACTTTATGGCAAATTTACCCCCTTCTTCAGTGGCTTCTCCAAACTGTATCCTTGGATTTTCTTTCCAAACATTGCAAACATTTATTTTTCCAGGGTGTGCTTTTTCAGCACTGGGTATGCCCTGAAAAGAAATTTCTAATCCTAATCGTTTTTTTTGTTCGGATATGGTTTTGTTGGACGCATAGAAAATTGGGGTGCAAAAATCTAACATGCGGTTATCTAAAAATGTTTTTAAGGCCACCTCGCATCCAATACCATTAATATCTCCAATAGAGATTCCTAATTTTATTTTGTTGGGTTCTCCCATCTTTCCGCTTGAGTATAACTATTTTTGTATTCACAAAGCTAGCTAAATTTACATAGACATGTTTACGGGAATCATTGAAACATTGGGAACGGTAGAGCGACTTGAGAAAGAGGGCGATAATTTACACATAACCATTGCATCTAAACTCACCCCTGAACTTAAAATAGACCAGAGTATTGCCCATAACGGGGTTTGCCTAACGGTAGTTTCCTTAACAGATGCCACCTATACCGTTACCGCCATACAAGAAACCCTAGAAAAAACCAACATTGGGGCGTTAAAGGTTGGCCAACAGGTAAATCTTGAGCGTGCCATGCTTCTTGGTACACGCCTGGACGGACACATTGTGCAAGGACACGTGGATCAAACAGCAGAATGCATAAAAATTGACCAAAAAGACGGTAGTTGGTTTTTTACCTTTACCTATGATTCTAGCAAAAATAACGTTACTATAGAAAAAGGATCCATTACCGTAGATGGGGTTAGTCTTACCGTGGTTAATTCGAAAAAAGATCAGTTTAGCGTTGCTATTATACCATATACCTTTGAACACACTTGTTTTAACAATTATAAGGTGGGCACAGTGGTAAACTTAGAGTTTGATGTAATTGGAAAATACGTAGCTCGTTTACTGGAACTTAGGGGTTAATACTAGACTTTTATAAAAATTCCTTTTTTATATAAGAAATACCCTAAAAAGCAATAAAACCCAACCACGCTTAAGCCATACAATAAAGATGAAAATTGTAATGGAATAAAATCTTGTACATATACGGTATGGAACAACCACTCATGTACTGAAATTTCACCTTCAACTTTTATTAGGTAAAACAACTTTGAAATGAAACTACTTAGAAAATAAATGGTAATTGCATTAGAGCCAACATACTTAAAAATACTTCCAAATATTATTTTTCTGTCATCTGAGAGGTAGTGAATTATAGCTAAAACTACGTTTGCCCAACCAGCAGTAACCAAAACAAAAGAGCTTGTCCACAATGCTTTGTTAATAGGGAAAACTATATCCCATAAATGACCTACAATAAGCAAACAACCTCCTAAACCAAATAATAAAGCTGTTTTATTCTTTTGCTTACCAACTAAAATTTCACCGGTAAATACACCAAGTAAGGCACTTGCAATAGCGGGTAGGGTACTTAAAAACCCCTCTGGATCATAATCAGGTTTATAGTTGTGGCTTCCAAACAGTTGTACATCTAACCAGTTTGCTAGATTATTGGGTGCCCTAGTTAATGTGGAAGGCTGCCCATCTACTGGAATAAGTGTCATTAACGCCCAATAACCAAACAAGAGTACTAAAACAACAAATATTAATTTTTTCCAGTTCAAGTTTAAAAATAGAGCAGACGTTATAAAGAAAACCACTCCTATGCGTTGCAATACTCCAGGAAATCTAATGTTCTCAAAATCCTTAAAAAATGGAAAGCTAAGCGTAAATGCTCCCAAAAATAGGCCTAGAATAATAAGCTTTAAAGCTCTTACGCCTATTTTTTTATATGTCTTTAAGGAGGGCTTTTTGTTTTTGTAAGCAAATACTATAGATGTGCCAACAATAAAAAGGAAAAACGGAAAAACCAGGTCTGTGGGTGTATAACCATGCCATTGTGCGTGTAAAAACGGGCTATAAACAGAAGACCATGTACCAGGAGTATTAACCAGAACCATTAAACTAATGGTCATACCCCTAAAAATATCTACCGCAACAATCCGCTTATTTACATCCATTATAGTATGTTATTTCTCATTCCCCGCCAAGTTTTAATTAATAACCCGCCAGAAATAAGTGCAACAACTGTTAATATTGATGCTAATTTTGTTTCACCATAAATCCAATAACCGGTGGCGAACATACAGCTATATATTAGCACGCAGCCTAACAACATAGCAGTGATACCTGAAGGCACACTCCATTTTTCTGAAGTATTAATAATTTCAATGTTCTTTTGTTTTGCCTTTGCCAACACCTTTTTCCATCCAGGTCCGCCCGGTTGTATTTTTCTATAAAAATCTTCAAGTACGGCATCTTCTTCTGGCTTGGTCATGAAAGTAGCGCCCAACCAGAAAACACTTATTATAATTACCATAGTTGGGTATTCGGCCCAACTTGGCAACAAACCATCTTCTGTGTTGAACAAAAAAGGGCCTACAGCAGTTACTTTAAATAATATGGCAACAATACCGGAAGCGAACATGGCTACAATTTCGCTCCAAGCATTAATACGCCACCAGAACCATCTCAAAATAAATATTAAACCCGTACCAGCTCCAAAAAGCAATAAAAGTTCAAATAACTGTAATGCATTTTGAAGTGCCAAAGCCAAAATAGCACTTAACACCATTAATACAACAGTAGACAATCTACCAACCGTTACTAATTGTTTTTCACTGGCATTTGGATTTACCTGTTGTTTGTAAAAATCATATACAATGTATGAGCTACCCCAGTTTAATTGCGTGCTTATTGTACTCATGTATGCAGCTATTAAAGAAGCTAACACTACTCCCAAAAGTCCGCTAGGCAGCATGGTTAGCATGGCTGGGTAGGCTAAATCGTGCCCCAACTTATCTGCAGGTACGTTAGGAAATGCCTCTTGGATACTTGCAATATCTGGAAAAACGATTAAGGAAGACAAAGCCACCAATATCCATGGCCAAGGTCTTAATGCATAATGCATAATATTAAAGAAAAACGTGGCGCCAATAGCATGGTTTTCGTCTTTGGCGGCTAACATACGTTGTGCAATATAACCACCGCCGCCCGGCTCTGCTCCAGGATACCAAGAACTCCACCATTGCACGGCCAACGGTATAATTAATAAGGTTATCAAAGCTTCTGTATTGCTAAAGTCTGGTAAAATAGACAGCTTTTCTGTTATAATATCATTGGACACCAAAGCGGTAATGCCTCCTACCTCTGGTAGATTTACCAAATATATAGCAGCGCCCAATGCGCCTGCCATAGCAACAAAGAACAGAAGAAAATCGGTATATACCACACCTTTAAATCCGCCGAGGGCACTAAAGATAACTGTTATTAGGCCTGCACTTACTACGGTTTGCCAAGGTTCTAGCCCTAACATGATACCTCCTATTTTAATAGCTGCCAAGGTCACCGCGGACATGGTTATTACATTGAATATTACGCCTAGGTAAATAGCCCTGAATTTTCTTAAAAAGCTAGCTGGCTTACCTCCATATCGTAATTCGTAAAACTCCAAATCCGTATTTACGTTAGATTTTCGCCATAATTTGGCATAGACGAATACGGTCAATAAGCCGGTAATTAAAAATGCCCACCAAACCCAGTTACCGCTTACACCATTTGTTCTAACAATATCTGTTACCAAATTGGGTGTATCCGTAGAGAACGTTGTGGCAACCATAGAGAGCCCTAAAAGCCACCATGGCATTGTTCTACCGGACAAAAAGAATTGACTAGAACTTTCTCCAGATTTTTTAGAAACGTATATACCAATGCCTAAAATGATGGAAAAGAATACTATGATAAACCCATAGTCTAGAGAAGAGAGTTGCATAATTGATAGTTGGTTAACGATAAATATAAAATAATTTAAAATACCTTTATCCTTAAATCGCTGAACGCAATTGGAACTTATCTTAACAACATCTACAATAGCCGTTTCTGCATGGGCAATGGCGTTTACCTCTATATTTTTATTGGGCGTTTCTAAAGCTGGTTTAAAAGGATTGTCCATTTTTAACGTAACGTTATTAGCCTTAGCTTTTGGGGCAAAAGAGTCTACTGGAATTTTAATGCCTTTATTATTGGTAGGCGATATTATTGCCGTAATCTATTATAACAGACATACAGAGTGGGTTTACATTCGCCGGTTTTTACCTTGGATGATTACCGGGATTCTTATTGGTGTGGTAATAGGGAAAGACCTACCCGAGCTACAGTTTAAAATAGGTATGGTAATCGTTATATTTTTAAGCCTTGCTATTCTAATTTATTGGGACCAAAGAAAATCTAAGCAGGTACCTACCCATTGGACCTTTGCAGGTGGCGTAGGTATTCTTGCTGGAATTTGTACTATGATCGGTAACTTGGCCGGGGCATTTAGCAATATCTTTTTTCTGGCCATGCGGCTTCCAAAAAATGTCTTTGTAGGCACTGCGGCTTGGTTATTCCTTATTACCAATGCCTTTAAACTACCTTTTCACATTTTTGTTTGGAAAACTATTACTTGGCAAACTTTACTTATAGACTTAAAACTATTGCCGGCCATATTTATAGGCATGTTTTTGGGTATTAAGGCTGTACGAATTATTAAGGAAAAAAACTACCGCCGCTTTATACTTATAGTTACCGCGATAGGAGCCGTAGCTATCTTACTTAAATAAGATGTCTTAATATTTTGTTAATTAAAAAGAAATTTTTACTTTTAGTTAACATATAAAAAAATGACTACTAAACCAATATCTTTTGAAAAACGTTTTATACTAGGTGCTGTTCTTATTGCCAGTGCAATACTTTTCTATAGTGTTTTGGTTGTCAACAGTGCTAATATTAAAGAAGGAATTACCCAAACTATAAACCAAATAGTGCCTGAGTTAGACCAAGGCCTAGCTCAGTTATAACGTTTCGTGTGATAGCTAACTCGAACAATTAAAAAAACCCTTGCAAAAAACAAGGGTTTTTTAATGAGAATAAATCAAGTTAAAATAAAAGCCCTTACAAGTACTTGTAAGGGCTTTTCCGTTGGTGGTCCCACCTGGGCTCGAACCAGGGACCAACTGATTATGAGTCAGCTACTCTAACCAACTGAGCTATAGGACCAATTTCTAGGGGTGCAAAATTATATTTTATTTTCTATTACACCAAAATAATTTAAGCTTATTCAATTATTTCTTGGCATAATTCTACCAAAACACCATTTGTGGTTTTGGGGTGTAAGAAAGCAACCAGCTTATTATCCGCTCCTTTTTTAGGGGTTTCGTTCAAAACGGTAAAGCCTTCTTTTTTTAATCTAGAAATTTCTTCCTCAATATTATCTACCGCAAATGCTACATGGTGTACCCCTTCTCCTTTTTTGGAGAGAAACTTGGCTATTGGGCTATCTTCAGTTGTGGCCTCAAGCAATTCTATTTTGTTGGGTCCGCTTTTAAAAAAGGAGGTACGCACGCCTTCCGTTGGCACTTCTTCTACCTTATAATGCGGTGTACCCAATAGTTTTTCAAACAATATATTAGCAGATTCTAAGTCTTTTACCGCTATTCCCAAGTGTTCAATTTTATTCATGAACTTGTAATTTTTACCTAAAATTACGGTAATAGTTCACATTGCCAATGAAATGAATAATTTTGCAGTATGGAACAATCACAAAGACAACGTAAAATAGCTGGTATTATCCAACAAGACATAGCAGAGGTTTTACAACGAGCAGCAACGGATGGTGGGTTAAAAGGAACTTTGATTTCCGTTTCAAAAGTCACAATTACCACAGACCTGTCTATTGCCAAAGTTTACGTTTCTATCTTTCCGTCTAAAAATGCTGACGAATTATTGGAGGGTATTAAATCTAATGAACCGTTGATTAAGCACGAATTGGCACAGCGCACAAAAAATCAGTTAAGGCGGGTACCCAATCTTATTTTTTATAAAGATGATTCTCTTGATTATATTGATGGAATAGAGCAGTCTTTAAAAGGAATTGAAAATCCTATAGAGGACCGTAGCCTTTTAGATAAGCGGAAAAAATCGTAACCATTGTCATTATCGACTTACATAGCTGGGCGCTACCTCCGTTCTAAGAGCAGCCAAAATGCGGTAAACATTATTAATTTTATCACTTTTTTGGTAATTGTTATCGGTGCGGCCGCTCTGTTTATCGTATTATCTGCGTTTGCGGGACTTAAAACATTTAGTCTACAGTTTACCAACGTTTTTGACCCTGATTTAAAAGCCGTTCCAATAGAAGGGAAATTTTTTAGTTTTTCAGAAGAGACTCAGCATCAACTAGAAAAATTAGAAAATATAGCCTCTTACGCAAAAGAGATTGAGGAGCGTGTTTATCTTAGCTATGATGGTAAAAATCATATAGCCCACATAAAAGGTATAGATACTGCATATAAAAAAACCACCGCTATAGACAGCACCCTAGTATTTGGCAATTGGGGCGTTGCAGAAAACCAAGTGGTAATAGGAATGGGTGTTTTTAATCTTTTGGGTGGCCCTTTAAACAATTATACCAAGCCACTAAGCATAATAACCCTTAAGCCTGGCAAAGGTTCTATTTCTGCAAACGCATTAAGTTCTAATAACTTTTATAATCAACTTTCTGTTGTTGCCAGTGGTGTCTACTCCGTAGAAGACAATTTGGATAAGAAGTATGTTTTTGCCCAATTACCAATAACACAGGCTTTTTTGGATAAAAATCCTAATGAGGTTTCTGGTATAAATTTTAAAATTAAGGATGAAAACAAATTGGACGAAACCCAAGCGAAATTAAAAGAAGTATTTGGTAAAAATATTAAGGTGCTAAACAGGCGTGAAATGAACGGAACACTATACCGAATGTTAAACACGGAAAATTTAGCAACATACCTAATTTTTACCCTTGTGTTAATCATTGCCCTTTTTAATGTTGTTGGGGCCATTATTATGATGATTTTGGACAAACAACAAAACTCAAGAACCTTATTTGCCCTTGGTGCCACTATTAAGCAGTTAAGAAAAATTTACTTTTATCAAGGGCTTATGGTCACCTCTTTTGGTGGGGTATTCGGTCTTTTCTTAGGTGTATTGATCGTGGGCTCCCAACTTGCTTTTAAATGGCTTAAAATAACCCCTAGTTTGGCTTACCCGGTAGAATTTCAATGGATTAATCTACTTATTGTGTTAGCCACCATATTTGTACTTGGTCTTATTTCGGCCAAAATTGCCAGTAGCCGCATCACCAAAAAGCTTTTAGCCATAAATTAATTAGGCAAACTGATAATCTGCAAATTTCTCCAATACCTCATCAAACGTAGCAAAAACATCGGCGGCTTCATCACTGGTCACCATTTTCATGCGGTATTCTTTAAAATGGGGTATTCCTTTAAAATAATTAGTGTAATGTCTTCTAGTCTCAAAAACACCAAGCTTTTCACCTTTCCAATCTATACTCATTTGTAGGTGCCTACGTGCGGCTTCTACACGTTGTGCCATGTTTGGCGGTGGTAAATGTTCTCCTGTCTTGAAATAGTGTTTAACCTGATTAAAAAACCATGGATTTCCAATACTGGCACGGCCAATCATTGCTCCGTCCAAACCGAAATCGTCTCGCATTTTTACTGCTGCTTCCGGAGTATCTACATCTCCATTTCCAAAAACCGGAATATGCATTCTAGGATTGTTCTTAACTGCAGCTATGGGCTCCCAATTAGCATTGCCTTTATACATCTGTACCCTGGTTCTACCGTGAATAGATATAGCCTTTATGCCTACATCTTGTAATCTTTCTGCAACTTCAACTATTTTGATAGAATCAGAATCCCAGCCTAATCTAGTTTTTACGGTAATGGGTAAGTTGGTGCGTTTTACCATGGCCTCCGTAAGTTTTACCATTAATGGAATATCCCGTAAAATACCAGCGCCGGCATTTTTGGATACTACCTTTTTTACCGGACAACCAAAATTTATATCTATTATATCTGGTCTTGAACGTTCCACTATATCTACTGCTTCTAGCATGGAATCCATTTCCGCACCAAATATTTGAATACCTACTGGGCGTTCTTTTTCATAAATATCCAACTTCATTACACTCTTGGCCGCATCCCTTATCAATCCTTCAGAAGATATAAATTCAGTATACACCACATCGGCACCATTTTCTTTACAAAGCGCTCTAAAGGGTGGGTCACTAACGTCTTCCATAGGGGCTAGCAACAATGGAAATTCTGGCAGTTGAATGTCTCCTATCTTTGGCAATTCTTTTAATTTTTGATAGGCAAAATTACAAATTCTAAGAAATCTACTCTGATTTTAATCTTTCTCGTTCTCTCTTGCTAATTGCTCTTTGATTATCTGACAGCCTAAAGTTGCCGAAATTATAGGTAAATCCAAATCGAACAAATTGGGTTTCTGGTCTTCTTTTGTAATAGTTGTCTTGATTTAGGTATTTAGAGGTGTAGGTAGGCACATATTCTTCCAAAATATCTTCTATGGTTAAGGAAAATGCCGCCCGGTTATTCCATAACGATTTTCTCAAACCCAGAGAAAGGTTAATTTGTTCGTCTTGTATATACGTTCCAAAATTAAAATTTGACATGTAAGAGAAGCCCAGTTCTCCTGTGAAAGTACCATCTTTAGACAAAGTTAAATAATTTGCCCAATAGGCGTATAGACCATCTACACTAGATCGTTGCATTGCGTTATTGCTTTCTACAGCAATTACATCCAAATGTTCATGAAAAATAGAAATATAAGCATATAAGTACCACGGGTCTATAATACCCTTACTAAATGTAATATCAAAACCATACGATATACTTTCTAAAACGTTTTGCTTTAGCTTTCTTTGTGTAAGGTTTTCATTGTCTTGAAATGTTAAATTTTCTATGAGTTGGCCATTATCTCTGTAATACAAATCAAAAAACCATTCGTCATTATAGGTGTAATTTAAATTGAAATTTTGAGTAAAACTAGCGGTTAACCTAGCATTTCCCTCTTCAAAATCATTCTCATTTACAAAATTCCTAAACGGATTTAAATCATTATATCTTGGACGGTCAAGACCTCGATTATAATCGAACGCTAGACTATTTTTTTCGTTAAGCGTATGCAATATGTATAATGATGGAAACAACTCAAAAAAGTTTTGATCATTTGCTAATCCTAGGTTCAGGGATGTACCCTTTGCATCTGTATACTCTCCTCTAATCCCTGCCTTTAAAGACCATTTGTCCCAATCTTTTACAAGAGATGCGTAGGCAGCGTAAATATTTTCATCATATAAAAAATTATCTGATAAATTCGGGCTTATGGATTCATCTGAGCCTGAGAAATTAAAATAATCAATGTTACTTTCAGAGTTAATCACAGAAGCTTTTAGTCCAGCATCCAAAGAACCATTGCCTATGGGCGTTGTTATATCTAATTGACCTATGAATATTTCAATATCTTGTTTTGAACTTGTATCAAAACCAAAGCTTCTAACTCCATTAGCAGATGCATCAAAATAATTAGAGTTAAGTGCTTGTTGAAAATTTTCAGAATAATTGGTGTAATGGGTATTAATGTCCAACTTGGCCCCATCTTTTTTTAATCTATGGGTAAATGTAAGGTCTGCAGCAAAATTGGTATTATCTCTTTCTAATTGGTTTATTGTACGAAATGTAGAATCTATCGTTTTTTGATTGTTCAGAATAGTAGTTACAGAATTACCATTATTGGTCTCATTTGGGTTGTTTAAATAATAGCTTGAAAAATTTAAACTGTTTTTATCGTTTAACTTATAGTCTACTGTTACAGTAACATTGTGTGATTTTGCCCTTTTGAGCTCTTCAAGATCTGTATCCCAAATCGAGAAAACCTGATTGGCATCATTAATAAAATTAATTCCCTTTTTAGTCTTTCTAATTTCTTTTTTTGGGTTGTAAGAATAATTCGCGAACAAATTTAATTTATCAGTCTTAAAATAATGACTGGTACCAACACTGTATTTAGGAAAAACAGCTTGGGTATAGGTGCCATTAACGCTACCCTTATAACCCGGTAAAACACTTTTATTTGTAATAATATTTATAATAGGACCAGATTCTGCATCGTAACTGGCGGGCGGCATTGCCATAACCTCAACAGACTTTATATTTACCCCGGAAAACCCTTTCAATAAATCATTAACCTCATCATTGGAAAGTTGAACTTTTCTGTTGTTTAAATAGATTGTTGCTTTTCGACCCCTTATCAAAAAACCACCTTGATTTTCTATAACTCCGGGAGTACTTTTTAAAATATCTAAAGTTGAACCTTGGCTAACTACCGTGTTTTCTACATTAAAAACAATCCGATCTGCGAGTCTTTTAACCGTAGGCTTCTGCGCGGCTACAACCACTTCATTTAACTCCTCTACATTTAAGGGTATAATTAATGCACCTATCTGAACGCTTTCTTTTACATCTATTCCCAATAAAGAAGACTGATTGTTAATATAACTTGCTTTTAAAAAATATAGCGCTGGTTCTACTTCTTCAAACACAAAAACACCTTCTTCAGATGCAGATGTTCCCTTTATGAAGGTAGAGTCTTTAGCACTCAATAATAGGACATTAGCAAATGAGATGGGCTGGCCATCTTGGTCAATTATCTTTCCAGAAACATCAAACGCTTGTGAATATGATAGGGATGCAAAAAGGCTAATTAGTAAGAGGGAACATAATCGATGCATGGTAAGTTGGATATGCTTCAAATCTAGTAAATTATTTTTTTGGCAGTAATAACTTATTGCATTTTAGACCTTCTTTAAATAATCTGCTCAAATTTTACCAAATACCCTTATAGACGCTATATTTTTTAAGCAATCAAAATTCCTTATAGTATCTTTGCATATTTAAAAATCATTCCTTGAATGAAGCACATAAGAAACTTCTGCATTATTGCACATATAGACCATGGTAAAAGTACCTTAGCAGACCGCCTGTTGGATTTTACCGGTTCTGTTACCGAAAGAGAAAAACAAGACCAATTGTTGGATAGCATGGACTTGGAGCGCGAACGTGGCATTACCATTAAAAGTCATGCCATACAGATGGAATACAATTTTAAGGGGGAAACTTATGTCTTAAATCTTATTGACACTCCTGGTCACGTAGATTTTTCATACGAAGTTTCCAGGTCTATAGCGGCATGCGAGGGAGCTTTGTTGGTTGTAGATGCCGCCCAAAGCATACAGGCCCAGACCATTTCTAACTTATACTTGGCATTAGAAAACGATTTGGAAATTATTCCGGTACTAAACAAAGTAGACCTGCCTAGTGCAAATCCAGAAGAGGTAACGGATGATATTGTAGACTTGTTAGGTTGTGCTCCAGAAGACGTGATACCGGCCAGTGCCAAAACAGGTATAGGGATTGAAGAAATATTAGAGGCTATTATCAATAGGGTTCCTGCTCCGGAAGGCAATCCGGAAGAACCTTTACAGGCTTTGGTTTTTGACTCGGTCTATAATCCATTTAGAGGTGTAGAGACCTATTTTAGGGTTTTAAACGGTGAAATAAAAAAGGGTCAGAAAATTAAATTTATGGCAACGGGCAAAAGTTACTTTGCCGATGAAATTGGTACGCTTAAACTAGTACAGCATCCAAAACAAAAAATTAGCACCGGAGATGTTGGTTATCTAATAACCGGTATAAAAGATGCTAGGGAGGTAAAGGTTGGTGATACCATTACGCTAACAGACAACCCATCTACAAGACCTATAGCAGGTTTTGAAGATGTAAAACCAATGGTTTTTGCAGGAATTTATCCGGTAGACACTGAAGATTTTGAAGAATTACGTTCCTCTATGGAAAAGCTTCAGTTAAATGATGCGTCTCTAGTGTTTGCTCCTGAAAGTAGCGCTGCTCTTGGTTTTGGTTTCCGTTGTGGGTTCTTAGGTATGCTGCACATGGAAATTATTCAAGAACGTTTGGAGCGTGAGTTTAATATGACGGTTATCACTACGGTACCCAACGTAAGCTACCACGCCTTTACCACTAAAAATACTCAAGAGATTCTAATTGTTAACAATCCATCAGACTTGCCAGACCCATCTACGCTAGACCGCGTAGAGGAGCCGTACATTAAGGCAACTATTATTACCAAATCAGATTTTGTTGGTAACGTAATGTCTTTGTGTATTGATAAACGTGGCCAAATTACCAATCAGACTTATTTAACACCAGAGCGTGTAGAATTAAGTTTTGATATGCCATTGGCAGAGATTGTATTTGACTTTTACGATCGCTTAAAGACCGTTTCTAAAGGTTATGCTTCTTTTGATTATGCCCCAATTGGAATGCGTGTATCTAAATTGGTGCGTGTAGATATTTTATTGAACTCACAGCCAGTGGACGCCTTGTCTGCTTTGGTACATTTTGATAATGCACATACAATTGGCAAAAAGATGTGCGAGAAGTTGAAAGAACTTATCCCAAGACAACAGTTTGATATTCCTATACAAGCCGCTATTGGCTCCAAAATTATTTCTAGGGAAACAATAAAAGCACTTAGAAAGGATGTAACGGCCAAATGTTATGGTGGGGATATTTCTAGAAAGCGTAAACTTTTGGAAAAGCAAAAGAAAGGTAAAAAACGTATGCGACAAGTGGGTAATGTAGAAATACCACAGCAAGCGTTCATGGCGGTTTTAAAACTAAACGATTAAAAAAAAGCGGCAAATTTGCCGCTTTTTTGATTTTATAAAATAAATCCCAAGAACTATTTAAGAATAGAAACCCTGCATTAATCGTTTAAATTAGTTTCTTCTGTATCATCAAGTTGTTCTTCTATAAATTCAAATTCTTCTCCTAAATAAACCAATTGGCTGCCTTCTTCTATTTCTGTGAATTCTTTACTGAAAGAAGGAATGATAACCAAATCGCCATCTGGTTGTTTTAAAAATAACGGGATAATAGCATTATTGGCCTTTGTAAGCTCTATCATGGCTTCATAATGCTCACGATCTTTAATCATTATCTCGTGGATGGTACTATTCTTTCTCGCAGTTTCGGTTAGCTTGATAAAATCATCCGTATGGGAAAACAATCCCTCTTTTGGGTTGTTATCCGGATTATTCATTTCATCTGAATCTACCAACCTAAACGAACCATTTTCACCAAACTGTGAGGTAAATTTTTCAATTGCGAATTTGTTTATGTCAGAGTTTCCTGTCATGGCCATTAAGTAACCCATGTCGTTTAACTCAATATTGTCCGTTAATGTATCTGAATAAATATCTGCAACAAAAGCTTCAAGGCCAGAAGCTTTCGCTTTTTCTATATTATTCTGATTACTATCTATAAGTACTACATGTCTTTTGTTCTTTTTTAAATACTTGGCAATTAACCTAGAAACCTTTGATGCGCCAATAATTAAAATACCTTCGGACTTGGTAAGGAAAACGCCTACCAAACGGGCAAATAGCCTAGCGGTAGTGGCATTTAACAATACCGTACCCAAAACAATCACAAAAACCAAGGGGGTAATGTATTCTGCACCAACTTCACCTTTAGCCAATAATTTAGAGCCGAACAAAGAGGCTATACCAGCGGCCACTATACCTCTTGGTCCAACCCATCCAATAAATAAGCGTTCTTTTAATTTTAAATTAGAGCCTTGGGTACTCAAGAAAACTCCAATTGGCCGTATTACAAAAACTACTGCCAAGAAAAGCCAAACGGTATTCCAGTTCACTAATAGTTCAAGGTCAGATATATTAATATTCGCGGCCAGTAAAATAAACAGAATGGATATTAACAAGACGCTTAAAGATTCTTTGAAATAAAGGAGTTCTTTAAGGTTAGGTAAGTTCATATTGCCCAATACCATACCCATTACCACAACCGCTAATAACCCAGATTCGTGCGCAAATAAGTCCGATTCTACAAAAACCAGTAGTACTGCTGATAAAGAAACAACGTTTAGTAAATAATGTGGTATAAAATTTCTTTTTATGGCAAAAGCAAGAGCATGTGCAAACGTAAAGCCAAAAGTGCTACCAAATAAAATAATTTTACCAAACTCTATCAAAGCCGTTTGTGTATATCCGGAACCTTCGCCCACACTTATAAATTCAAATACCAAAACAGCAACTAGGGCACCTATTGGATCAATAAGTATGCCCTCCCATTTTAATACCGTAGAAACATCTTTTTTTAACGGTATGTTTCTTAGAATAGGAGTAATAACTGTTGGTCCTGTTACTATGATTAGCGCTGAGAATAGAAACGATATTTGCCATGAAAGGTCAAACAAATAATGCGCAGCTACTCCAGCCCCAAAAAAGGTAACCACGGAACCAACAATAATAAGCTTGGTAATTACCGGACCTACATTAGCAATTTCTGAACGCTTTAGTGTAAGCCCTCCTTCAAATAAAATTATGCTTATGGCTAAGGAAACAAAATAATATAATCCTTCTCCTGGAAAAAGACCTTTTTCCCCGTTCCAAATAGGCTCAATTAATTTTTGACCATCCTCTGTAAACATGGTTGCTATTGGCCCTACCAAGAGACCAATTAAAATTAGCGGAAGAATGGCGGGTAATTTTAGACGCCAAGCCACCCATTGTGCAATAATCCCCAAAATGATTATACCTGCTAATTCTACCATATTTTAAATTTTTTGGTAAAATAACCTTTTTCTTTTAAAATCATTACTTCTATAAGGCATAGAAAACCAAATCAACAAATAGATAAATTGAATGGAAAAGCATTTGTTAAAAAAGAAATAATAATAAGATGTTTTTAAGGTGATTACACCTTGGTTTCTTATTTTACGTGCCATTTTAGTATAGATTGCAGACTACATGACGTTATATACCGTTGAAACAGGTAATTTTAAATTAGATGGAGGTGCTATGTTTGGCGTAGTACCCAAAACTATTTGGAACAAAACAAATCCTGCAGACAACAACAATCTAATTGATATTGCCGCCCGTTCCCTATTAATTGAAGATGGTAACCGATTAATTTTAATAGATACAGGATTAGGCAATAAACAGTCCGACAAATTTTTTAGCTATTACCATAGATGGGGAAACCATACTATAGAAAATTCCTTAGCTAACCTTGGATTTTCTAAAGATGATATTACCGACGTTTTTTTAACCCACCTTCATTTTGATCATTCCGGTGGTTGTATCCAATGGAATAAAGATAGAACGGGTTATGAACCCGCTTTTAAAAATGCAAAATTCTGGACCAATGAGGAGCATTGGCTATGGGCAACAAAACCAAATGCCCGGGAAAAGGCCTCTTTTCTAAAAGAAAACCTAGTGCCTATGCAAGAAAGTGGTCAGTTGTGTTTTATAGAACGGGGCAATTCAACCTTTATAAAAACATCAGAGCTTGGTTTTGGAATACGGTTTGTAGATGGCCATACGGATAAACAAATGCTTCCGTATATTGACTATAAAGGAAAAACATTGGTTTTTATGGCCGATTTAATTCCAACCGTAGGGCATATTCCCTTACCATATGTAATGGGGTATGATACCAGACCTTTACTAACTCTAGATGAAAAAAATAACTTTTTAAATAGTGCTATAAAAGACAATCTTTTACTGTTTTTTGAGCATGACGCGCACAATCAAATCTGTTCCATAAAAGAAACAGAAAAAGGTGCTCGCGTGGACAATATTTTTAGCTTTGACGAGCTTTTTTAAAAACTAAAACTAAACTTCTTACATGATAAAATTGACTAAAACTGCTTTAGTGGCCTTATCTGGGTCTTTTTTGGTGGGTTGTGGAGCCACTACTTTAGTATCTACACCAGTTGAAAATATAGATGCATTACCCCTTAAGGTAATAGAACTTACAGATGCTGAAAAGCAATCTTGGGGCCATAAAGATTTGCTAACAGATACAATACCAGGCATGAGCGTGGAAAAAGCTTATGCCGATATTTTAAAAAACAAAAAGGGAAGCACTGTTATCGTTGCGGTATTGGATTCTGGAATGGATTTGGACCATGAAGATTTAGACGGTGTACTTTGGACCAACACAAAAGAGATACCAAACAATGGTAAGGACGATGATAATAATGGATTTGTAGATGATGTACACGGCTACAATTTTTTAGGAGATTCTTATAATGAGCAGCTAGAATACGCTAGAATGTTACGCTTAAAGGTTGGTGACGCCGCTAGTTTGGCCAAAGCCCAAAAACTGATAGATGAAGAATATCCAAAAACCTTGCAACAAAAACAGCAGTATGATCAAATGTACCTTATAGTGGGTAATGCGGATAAAGCCGTTAAAAAAGAATTGGGACGAGAAAGCTATACAAAACAAGATTTAGCCAAAATACAAACTACGGATCAGGAGCTTCTACAGTATGTTGGTGTGTTAAAACAAATGTATCAATACGAAGACAGTATAGATGAGGTTTTGGCGCAATTAAAAGAGGGAGTAGCCTATTTTACCGAAAAATTGAACTACAATATAAACGTTGATTTTAACGGCAGAGAAGTGGTAGGAGATAACCCATATGATTTAACTGATGTTAATTACGGAAATGGTAATCCAAAAAATCTTGTAGAAGATGAATCTCATGGCACCCATGTTGCAGGTATAATTGCGGCAGAAAGAAATAACGGTATTGGAGTAGATGGTGTTGCCAATAATGTAAAAATTATGAGCATACGTGCCGTTCCTAATGGAGATGAATATGATAAGGATATTGCTAGGGGTATTAGATATGCCGTAGATAACGGTGCTGCAATTATAAACTGCAGCTTTGGAAAATCTTTTTCTCCAAAAGCAGAATGGGTTTACGATGCCATTACCTACGCAGCCTCTAAAAATGTATTAATTGTTCATGCAGCCGGAAATGATGGTAATGATTTAGACAATGCAAATAATCCAAACTTCCCTAACGACCATAAATTTATGTCAACAGAATTTACGGATAATGTAATAACCGTTGGGGCCCTTTCTCCTAGTTATGGATCTAAAATGATCGCATCATTTTCTAATTATGGTAGCCAAAATGTAGATGTTTTTGCTCCTGGGGATAATATTTACTCTACCATGCCAAATAATAAATACGAGTTTCAGGGAGGCACGTCTATGGCCGCACCAGCAGTTAGTGGGGTGGCCGCTTTGTTAAAAGGGCAGTACCCTCAACTAAACGCCAAACAACTTAAGCAAATACTAATGCAATCTGGAATTACCACTAAAACCAATGTAATTCTTGCTGGTGAAGAAGGGAATACTAAACCGTTTAAACAAGCTTCAAAATCTGGTAAAATGGTAAATGCCTACAATGCATTAATTATGGCAGATAATTTTACGAAAGGAAAAATAAATCTAGATCAAAACGCTAAATAACAATGATTCATTTAATTAAAAAGATTGCCTTTTTGGTAGTATGTGGTATTTCTACGGTATTGATGGCACAAGGAAACCAAACATACTGGCAACAGCATGTAGACTACACCATGGATGTTAACATGGATGTAGAAACATATCAGTATACCGGCTCTCAAAAACTGGTTTACACCAATAACTCACCAGATGTATTAAATCGTGTCTATTATCACCTGTATTTTAACGCCTTTCAACCCGGTAGTGATATGGACATCCGTTTGCAAACAATCAAAGACGGCGATAAAAGAATGCTAACAGAAGATGGCAAAAGCAGAATAAGTACGTTAACTCCAGAAGAAATTGGCTACTTGCATGCCATTTCGCTTACCCAAGATGGTGCTCCAGTAAAATTCACTGAAGAAGGTACTATCCTTGTGGTAGATTTGGCCACCCCCATACAACCAAATAGTAAAACCGTATTAGAAATGGAATTTAAAGGCCAAGTTCCATTGCAAATTAGAAGGTCTGGTAGAAACAGTAAGGAAGGTGTGGCTTTGAGTATGAGCCAGTGGTACCCAAAATTATCTGAATACGATTTTGAAGGGTGGCACCCCAATCCATACATAGCTAGAGAATTTCATGGCGTTTGGGGAAACTTTGATGTAAAACTTACCTTAGATAAAAACTACACCGTTGGGGCTAGCGGCTATTTGCAAAACCCCAATGAAATAGGGCATGGTTACCAAGACGCAGGCACTAAGGTTAAAACAAAAGGCAAAACTTTAACTTGGCATTTTAAAGCGCCAATGGTTCATGATTTTATGTGGGCTGCCGATCCAGAATATGTCCATGATGTGCTTAAAATGGAAAATGGGCCTACCTTACACTTTCTTTATAAAAACGACCCTAAGCTTACTAAAAACTGGAAAGATTTACAGCCTAAAACTGCAGAAACCATGCGTTTTTTAAGTGCTAACGTGGGGCAATATCCGTATGACCAATATTCTGTAATTCAAGGTGGCGATGGAGGTATGGAATATGCCATGGGTACCTTAATTACAGGAGACCGTAGCTTTGGTAGCTTGGTTGGGGTAACCGTTCATGAAATGGCACACTCTTGGTTTCAACATGTATTGGCTACCAATGAATCTAAACATTCATGGATGGACGAAGGTTTTACCAGCTTTATTAGTAGCTTATGTATGAATCAGATTATGGATCAAAATAAAGAAAATCCATTTGAAGGTTCCTATAAAGGTTATTATGCCTTGGTAAATTCTGGTAAAGAACAACCCCAAACTACACATGCAGATCGGTACGATTTAAATTTTGCCTATGGCATAGCTGCCTACAGCAAAGGTTCTATCTTTCTATCGCAACTAGGTTATGTAATTGGGCAAGATAAATTAATGGAAACCTTAAAAAAATATTTTGAGGATTTTAAGTTTAAACACCCTACTCCAAACGATATTAAAAGAACCGCAGAAAAAGTTAGCGGTATGGAGCTAGATTGGTACCTAACGGATTGGACACAGACAACCAACACCATAGATTATGCCATTAACGAAGTAGTTGCAGATGGAAACAAAACTAAGGTAATATTAGAGCGAAAAGGTTTAATGCCTATGCCATTGGATATTTTGGTAGTAGATGGTAATGGTAACCAAGAAACCTATTACATACCCCTTAGAATGATGCGTGGAGAAAAAGACAATCCATACCCCAATCTGAAAAGAACCGTAAAAGAAGACTGGTCTTGGGCAAAACCCACCTATGAGTTGATAATAGACAAACCTTTAAATCAAGTCTTGGGCATATCTATAGATCCGTCTCAATTAATGGCAGATATTGATCGTAACAACAATAACTGGCAAGCAGACCAGTAAATATAATTTAACATGATTAAAAACCACCTTGGTGTTATTCCAAGGTGGTTTTTTTAATTTTGGTATACATGAACGCATCGCTACCACACAAAGAAAGGCTTAGAGAAAAAATAATCATCGATAAATTATTTTCTGAAGGAAAATCAATTAACGCCTTTCCACTAAAGCTGGTTTACCTGCCCATTGAAAATAAAATTAATAAGGTAGCTTTTATTGCCCCCAAAAGAACACTTAAAAAAGCGGTAGAACGTAATGCCGTAAAAAGAGTATTAAGAGAGAATTATAGGCTTCAAAAAGAAGTGTTTTTTAACAACATTCAGGCAAATTTTGCGTTCGCCATTTTATACCTTGGTAAGGAAATACCTGAATTTCATTTTATAGAAAAGAAAATGAAGGTACTTTTTCATAAACTCCAGAAAGTACAATCTAATGATGGGCAAAGTTAAAAAGCGGTTTTTGGTTCCTGTTCTTGCAGTTACCTTTTTTATAGTTGGTAGTAGTTTTAAGAGCGATTTCTTTGAGATAGCCAAACAGATAGAAATTTTTACCACGCTGTTCAAGGAATTGAATATGAATTATGTGGACGAAACCAACCCAGGAGAATTAATGGATGCTGCCATTAAAAACATGTTGGACGAGTTGGACCCCTATACCAAATTCTTAAATGAACAAGACGTAGAGGCGTACCGTATTAATAACGCAGGCCAATATTCTGGAATTGGTGCCCTAGTACGTTCTTACAAAGACAAGTTGTTAATTGTAGAACCTTACGAGGGTTACCCTGCGGACATAGCTGGTTTAAAGGCAGGTGATGAATTAATTAAAATTGGCGAAATAAATGTGGCAGACTTTGATGATAATGCCAGCGAATTATTAAAAGGAAGTAACGATTCTGAGGTAACTGTAACCTATATAAGACAAGGCGAAACAAAACAAACCACAATTAAGCGCGGTGGTGTAGAAATAGACGCTGTACCGTTTTATGAAATGGTAGATGACAAAACCGGGTATATTGTTTTATCTAAATTTAACCGAAAAGCATCTGAACAGACCAAAGCGGCAATTATAGATTTAAAAGGAAAAGGCGCGGAGCGCCTAATTTTGGATTTAAGAGGTAATCCTGGCGGCTTACTTTCAGAAGCTATCAACGTTACTAATCTATTTGTGCCTAAAGGTGAATTAATAGTTACCACAAAATCCAAGGTTAAAAAATTTAATCAAGAATATAAAACCAAAAATAAGGCCTTAGACACAGAAATACCTTTAGTTGTACTTATAAATGGCAGGAGCGCATCTGCCAGTGAAATTGTTTCTGGCGGATTACAAGATTTAGACCGTGCGGTTATTGTTGGGGCTAGAAGTTTTGGAAAAGGTCTAGTTCAACGTCCACTAAAACTAACCTATGGCACCCAACTTAAGGTTACCATATCAAGATACTATACACCTTCTGGTAGGTGTATACAAGCACTGGACTATTGGAATAGAGATCAAAACGGAAAAGCAATAAGAAACACTACCTTCAACCAATTTAAAACTAAAAATGGTAGAACCGTAGAAGATGGTGGTGGGGTTTTACCAGATATAGAATTGGCCACGCAAAAAACCAATGATTTGGTAAGAGCTTTGGATAACAACCACCTTATTTTTGATTTTGCTACGCAATATTACTACCAAAACCCGCTGTCTAGTTTGGATCAATTTAATTTAAGCACAACAGACTATAACGCCTTTAAACAATTTGTAGCTAAAAATGGATTCTCGTTTAAAACCAAAAGCGAAGCTGTTTTAGAAGAGCAATTACAGAACGAAGATTCTTTACTTGGGGCTGCCGTAAAAGAAAAGTATAAAGAACTTTTGGTGGCTATAGATAAAAGTAAGATTGAAGCTCTAGATACCTATAAAAAAGCAATAGAACATAAATTAGAAGAAGAATTAATTCCTAGATACTTTTACAGAAAAGGCCTGTATAAATATCACTTAAAAAATGATGAGGCCATAAAAACCGCTTCTACCCTACTAAGTGATTCAAATAAATACCAAGCTATACTTAAATAGAGACCATAAATACATGGCTTTCAGATAATTTCGTGTTTTTTGTAGGAATTTTACTAACTTAGTGTCCTAAGCAAACCAAAGATGAAAAAATCTGGTGCCACCACAAACCAGGAAATCATCTATATGGACAGTAAACGCCATGTAGAAGAAACCTACACTTCTAATACGCTAAAATACCTTAGCGCACTATATAATAATACTAGGGATATTGTTTGTGTCTTTGATAAAAATGGTATTGTTCTGGATTGCAACATCAAATTATTACAACTAAATAATGTAAGTGATAAACGCGAGATCGTAGGCCAACCAATTACTAGGTTTCTCCCGCAATCCCAACAGCAAATCTTTAACAAAGACCTTTCTCTTTTTTTAAGTGGAAAAAAACTAACCAATGAAATAAGGGAAATTATTGATGGCGAAGGCAACCATAGATATATAGAATTAAATGTAAAGCCTATTTATAAAGAAAACTTTGAAATTGATTTTATCCTATCTATGTTTCGTGATGTAACTACGGAAGTTGTATCCAATAAAAATTTAGAGAATCAATTAACAGCCTTAGAAGCAACGTCTGATAGTTTTTGGATTTGGGATTTAAAAGACAATCACACTCGTAACAAATCTTTAGAACAAGTTCTAGGTTTTAAACCAGAAGAATTGGAAGATACGGTTGGTAATTGGTTTAAGTTAATGCATCCTTTAGATCGAAAAAAAGTAGAACGGGGTATAGCAAGACATATAGAATCCAAAGGTAAAATACCATACCAAGTAGAAATAAGATACAAGAATAGCAAAGGGGGAATAACATATTTGCTTACTAGAGGTAAAGTTGTTGAGTGGTCTTCTGATGGCACTCCCTTAAAGATGATTGGCACCGAAACAGACATTACCGCCACTAAAGTTTTAAACAAGGTACAAGAGGAGTTAATTAGACAGAATGAAACGTTTGAACACGTTTTGGAAAGTACCATGGCCGGCTACTGGGATTGGAACATAAAAGACAATATACAATACTTAAGCCCAACCTTTAAGGCCATGTTTGGCTACAAAGACCATGAGATGAAAAACGCAGTGGAATCCTGGCACAAAATTGTTCATCCAGACGATCTACCAAAACTAATTAATCTTTATAACGAACATATACGAACCAAAGGAAAAGTACCCTACAACATACAAACCCGTTTTTTTCATAAAAACGGAAGCGTAATTTGGGTATTAAGCAATGGTAAGGTAATTGAGTGGGACAAGGAAGGAAATCCTATTAGAATGGTAGGCAGTAATATAGATATAACCAATTTAATAAACTTGGCAAAAAGTAATGAAGACCTTGAACGGTTTGCATACTTGGCTAGTCATGATTTACAAGAGCCGTTGCGCACTATAAAAGACTTTATCCAAATATTTAAAGAAGAATATGGTTCAAAAATTGGGGTAGACGGTAAAAGCTATCTAGAGTTTATAGAAAATTCTTCTGAACGAATGACGCAACTCATTACCGGTTTATTGGATTACTCTAAAGTGGGCAAAACTAGCCATAAAGAAACGGTTGACTTGAACCGGGTACTAAAAAATGTTTTAAATGATTTAAATACCAGTATTAAACAAAAAAATGCCATTGTAAAAACAATTGATCTACCCAATGTTATAGGTAATGAAATTGAACTACAT
Source organism: Croceivirga radicis (assembly GCF_002072105.2). Lineage (GTDB taxonomy): Bacteria > Bacteroidota > Bacteroidia > Flavobacteriales > Flavobacteriaceae > Croceivirga > Croceivirga radicis. The sequence continues at coordinate 373,847 of NZ_MTBC01000001.1, read as the reverse complement.
TCTTTGTTCTTAAATCTTATAGGAAATAGTCTAAAATTTACAACAAAAGAACAAATACCCAACATTAATATTACCAAAGGCCTACACAAAGGGATGCTCAAAATTAACATCAGCGACAATGGAATTGGTATTCCAAAAGATAAACTGAACACCGTCTTTGAAATATTTAAACGATTAAATAATAGTCAAGAATTTAGTGGTACTGGTATAGGACTTTCTCAATGTAAGAAAATAGTAGAGACACACAATGGAGAAATTTGGTGTGAATCTGAACAAGGCAAAGGAACTACCTTTAGTTTTACCCTCCAAACGGCCTAATATCAACTAGATAAACCTTATTTTTTGTAGGGTTTTAATTGTTTTTTGTAAGATTTTTCTATATTAGCTATTAGGAATCAACTAACCATTATTCTTAACCAAATTTGAATTTCATACTTACATGTAAAGTTCGGTCAACATTTATTCATGCTTAATCATGAATAAAAATGGTTTGCGCGTATTTGTTATAAAAACTATGAAATTTTTAAAATTATATGCCCTATAAATAAGTACCTATAAAATCCCTTGAGTTGAGTTTAGATAATTATCATAACAATTATTTTAGAAAACATTCTATACCTGCCATGGATGTTTACCAAGAAATTTTTGAAAACTCTCCAGATGTAATTGTTATTTTAGATAATAAGGGTCGTATAATAAACTGCAACCAAAAGTTGGTAAAGGTTCATAAATGCAGTCATAAAGACCAACTAATAGGCAAGCATGTAATGGATTTTGGTTCGGAAAAAGCCAAAGAACAACACAAAATAGATTGGTTGCAGCTAGAACAGGGAATAGCATTAAAAGATACCATTAGAAAAAATATAGATGCTAATGGTAATGAGGTTTGGATCAAACTTAACAGCATTCCAAAATTAGATAAGAACCAAAAGTTAAGTTATGTTGTTTCCATAATTAAAGATATTACACAAGAAATATCGTATCAAGAAAAATATGCTGAACAAATATTGCTTTTTGAGAAAGTACTAAATACCACAAATATTGGTTTTTGGGAATGGAACATTAATAAGAACGAAGGCTATATAAGTAAATCTTTCAAGAAAATTTTTGGATACGAGAATGACCCAGAAGCCAATAAATCGGAATTTTGGAAATCAAAAATACTTACAGAAGACCTATCTAAATCCATTTATGGATTTAAAAAACATATTGCAAGTAAAGGTTCCCTGCCTTTTGAAGGGGAAGTTAGGTATAGGCACAAAAACGGTTCTGTAATCTGGGGTTACAGCAAAGCGCAAATTATAGAATGGGATAAAAATAATTTGCCATTAAAAATAGTAGGTACGCTAACCGATATTTCCAAATTAAAACAGCTTAGTAACAGCAACGAAAATTTGGAGCAATTTGCCTATACCGCAAGCCATGATTTACAAGAGCCAATTAAAACAATTGCCAGCCTATTAGACTTGTTTTTAAATGATTACAAATCTATTTTAAATGAAGAAGGTATGTCTCACTTAAATTTGATTTTAGATGAGACAAAAAAAATGAACAGTTTGGTAACAGGATTGTTAGATTATTCCAAACTACAAGGTAATTCTAATAGAACTACGGTAAATCTTAATGAAGTAGTGAAGAATAGCTTAAATAGTCTTAGCAAGGTTATCAAAGAAAAAAATGCAAAAATTAGTGTTTCAAATTTACCCAATGCCTATGGTAATGAAACCGAACTAAATTCTTTATTTCTTAACTTAATAGGCAATGCCTTAAAGTTTACAAAAGAAAATACGGTCCCTAAAATATGTATAAGTGGAGAAGAAACGGCAACCCATATAGAAATCAGTATTAGTGATAACGGTATTGGTATTGCCAAAAAAAACCTTACGGAAATATTTAATCTATTTACCAGATTACATAGTAGTGAATCTTATAAGGGTACTGGTATAGGATTGGCACATTGTAAAAAATTAATTGAAAACATGGGTGGCAACCTTTGGGTTAATAGTACTGTTGGCTTAGGGAGTACCTTTAAATTTACCATACCGCTAAACACTAATTATATATAAAGCTTATGTTCAATAAAGTTTTATTACTAGACGATAACAAGGCTACTAATTTTATCCACACAAAATTTTTAAAGCAGTCAGACGCTTGTAATGAAATTGTATCTTTCTTGACTGGAAAAGATGCTTTAGAACACCTTCAAGATAAAGACAACGTGTTTCCAGATTTAATTATTTCGGATATTAACATGCCTACTATGGACGTCTGGGAATTTTTGGACCTATACAACGCTATAGAACGTAGTGTAAAAACAAATCCTAAAATAATATTACTAACTACTTCGCTATCTCCAGAAGATAATGAACGTATTAAAGTGTATCCAATGGTTAGCCAAATCATAAACAAACCATTAGATAAAAGAGCCATACAAAATCTTATAGAAAAATTCATAAAAGGAGAAGACTCACAACAGTAATTCTATAAATAACAACAGTTTAGCTAAGCTAAACAACAAACTATATTTTGTAAGAATATTCTTTCTTAAGTTTACTTCGTATTAATGAAACAGCAATGGTTAATAATTATGATTGTTCATTGATTTAAAAAAGAATTTAGTTTGTTTTTAGTTATATTTAGGTTGATGCTGCCCCTTGGTCGGGGCAGTTTTTTTTTGTGCTTACATTACCTATTTTTAGCCAATGCAAAAACTATCCGTTTGTGAACTATTTGCCGGTGTTGGCGGTTTTCGTTTAGGTTTAGAAAAAACACAAGGTTTTAAAGTTATCTGGAGTAACCAATGGGAACCTAGTACAAAAACCCAACATGCCTCCATGGTATATGAGGCCAAATTTGGCCCAGAAAACCATTCCAATAAAGATATTGAGACGGTAAATACAGAAGAAATACCAGATTTTGATGTATTGGTGGGTGGATTTCCCTGTCAAGATTATTCTGTTGCCGCTACCTTAAAAAATGCAAAGGGTATTATAGGTAAAAAAGGGGTCTTATGGTGGTCTATTTATAGAATTTTAGAAGAGAAAAAAGTAAAGCCACAGTTTTTAATTTTAGAAAATGTTGATCGGCTTTTAAAGTCCCCCGTTAAACAGCGTGGTAGGGATTTTGCCATTATGCTATCTGGACTAAATAATTTAGGATATGCCGTAGAATGGCGTATTATAAATGCCGCTGAATATGGTATGCCACAGCGCCGAAGGCGCGTTTTTTTTGTGGGTATACATAATACAAGCCCACTTTATAAAAAAATAAAAACTCCAGAAAAATGGTTACGGCAAAATGGCATATTGGCCAAAGGTTTCCCTGTAAAAGAGGACTATAACCGCCCTGAACAATTTAAACTAAAAAAGAATCTTGTAGCCATAACAGAACAATTTAACTTAGACAGTAAACTTTCACCTTTTTTAAATAGTGGTATCTGTCTAGAGCATACTGTAACAACCGCAAATTTAAAGCCAGATTTTAATGGTCCACATAGCATTTTAAGAGAGGTTTTACAAGAAGATAGTAAAGTAGATAAAGCATTTTACCTACCAGAGGAACAATTGCAAAAATGGAGCTACTTAAAAGGTTCTAAAAAGGAAACTAGGACAACCAAAGCAGGTTTTACCTATAACTATGCTGAGGGTAGTATGGTTTTTCCTGATGATTTAGATAAAGCTTCTAGAACAATTATTACAGGAGAAGGGGGAGCTTCACCTTCTAGATTTAAACATGTAATACAAACAAAAAAAGGTTTAAGAAGATTAACACCCGTAGAATTGGAACGTTTAAATATGTTTCCTGATAACCACACCCAACTTACTGGAATAACGGATACCAAACGCGCCTTTTTTATGGGAAACGCCCTAGTGGTTGGTATAGTTGAGAAAATTGGATTAAGTTTAATTAATCATTTAAAAAACAGCTAAGTGCATCCTAAAAGTAGTTTCAATTCTGACCTTAAAAAAGAGAAACTACTTCAACATTTTTTAGATATCCAATACCAAAAACATTTAAAGCAATATACTTTTAAACGTAATAATTCTCTAAAAGAACAATTATTAGGAGTTGATATTTACCTAACCCATAAGGTAACCAACAAACAATATTCTGTAGATGAGAAAGCCCAGCTAGACTACATAAACGAAGATTTACCCACATTTGCTTTTGAACTATCTTATCTAAAAAATGGAACTGTAAAACCAGGCTGGTTCATAGATTCTAAGAAAACAACAGATTTTTACGGTTTAGTTACTTCTATTTATTGTGATGAACCCAACAAATTTACTTCTTGCAAATATTACTTTGTTAATAGGGTTAAACTGATAGATTATTTAAGTAGCAGAATAAATTTAAAATCCATTGAAAGACCTCAGAAACATGGTATTAGTTTGGTTCCTAACTTGTTTGCCAAAAAAGAAGGCTATTTATACTTAAGTTCGAAAAATAAGATAGAACAACCGCTAAATTTAATTTTAAAATTAGATTTTTTAATAAAAAACAATGTAGCCAGGCAGTTATTTTAATTGTTAAGTACTTGTTAATCAACACTAAAAAATTGGTTTTAGTACTGTTTTTTTTATTTTATATGTTATGATAAAAAAGGAAAAACAAGAAAACACGGAATTTTTAGAGAAGTCTATTAAGTATTTGGAAAACACTGGTTTTGAAAATATCAGAGCCGATGTAGAAGGCTATGATACGCCAAAGTCTTTCCTTAAAAAAAGTACTGGAACAACAGTAACACCAGATATTGTTGCTGAAAAAAATGGTAGAAAGTACTTTTTTGACATCAGTCTAAAAACAGACAAAGAAAATCTATTGAAATCTAAATGGTTGTTCTTAGATACGTTAAGTAGATTAAAATCTAACCGATTTAAAATTATTACTACTAGAGGACACTATAAGTTTACGGATACTTTGTTGAACGATTTAAACCTGACCAACAAAACTCCTATTCGTATATAATTAGTTAGTATTTAGCATTCTAATATGGGGAATATCATCTTCCAAATACGGTTCCCCAACTTCTTTAAATCCAAGATTATTATAAAACCTGAGTAAATATACTTGGGCCGATATTTCTATGCCTTTGGTTTCAATTTTTTTTCTGATAAATTTTAGGCTTTCTTCCATGACCTTTTTACCAAAATTTAAACCTCTATATTTTGGTGAAACCACTACCCTACCAATAGAAGCATTATCTTCAAAATAATCACCAGCTTTAAAAATTCGTGTATAGGCCGCTATGTTTCCTTCTTCTTTTAAAATTAAGTGATATGCCTTTTGGTCTTTAAAATCAATATCCTGATATACACAATTTTGTTCCACTACAAATACTTCGCTTCTAAGAGCTAAAATTGCGTAAAGTTCTTTTACGGTTAACTCATTAAATTTTTTAACCTGTACCTTCATTAATCTTCAACTATAACGGTTTTAGGATCACATTTGCCAAACTCTGGCTGTATATTAACGTGATTAATTCCAAAGTTATGATATACCAATTCTTCAATTTCTATAAGAATTGCATCAAAAGTAGATAAGCGTATATCATTTATAAAATCTATATGTGCTTCTAAATGCACCTCATCTTCATTCAATTGCCAAATATGTACATGATGCACATTTTTAATACCGTCTATTTTAGAAATATGCTTTACAATGTCTTCTACCACTACAGACTTAGGTGTAAATAACATTAATACTCGAGTAGATTCCTTTAATAAATCATACCCCATGTAGACAAGGTATAAAGCTATTATAATTGTTAGTAGGGAATCAATCCAATACCAAGAAAAATATTTCATGACAAGACCACCTATAAGAACAGCAACAGAGGCCAACATATCTGTTAATAAATGTAGGTAAGCAGATTTCATATTCATATTCCTACCTGCCTCTTTCTGTAGTAATAATACACTAAATCCGTTTCCTAAAATGGCTACAATTGAAAGTATAATAACCAAGTTAGAACCCACAGGTTCAGGATTTAAAAACCGTGCTATACCTTCTTTTATTAGTAATAGTGCAATTACCAATAAGCTACTTGCATTTACAAAAGCAGCAATTATTTCTGCTCGCTTATAACCAAATGTTTTGTTGGTTGTTGATTTTTTCTTGGCAAGCCTATTGGCAAAATAGCTAACCACTAAAGAAAGTACATCACTAAAATTATGGAGTGCATCTGATAAAAGCGCTAAACTACCAGAGATTAACCCACCAATAATTTGGGTTACTGTTATAACTACATTTAAGATTATACTTATTAGTAACTTTTTTCCAGTAGCATCGGCACTATGATGATGGTGATTATGTCCCAACAATGATCTGCATTACTAATTAAAAACCACAAGGAATTTTTTCAATCCTCCTCTCGTGCCTTCCTCCATCAAACTCGGTATTTAAAAAAGTATCTACCATTTCCAATGCTTGTGGCAAAGAGATAAATCTTGCTGGTAAGCTTAAAACATTGGCATTATTATGCGCTCTAGCTAATGCAGTAATTTCTTTTGTCCAACAAAGTGCTCCACGCACACCTTGGTGCTTGTTTATGGTCATGGTTGCCCCATTACCACTACCGCAGATTACTATACCTAAATCTACCTTACCTTCTTCTACATCTTGGGCCACAGGATGCGTAAAATCTGGATAATCAACGCTGTCAGAACCATCCGTACCATAGTTAACAACTTCTATTCCTTTAGATTTTAATAAACCAACAATAGCCAGTTTATAATCAGTACCTGCGTGATCGTTACCAATAGCAATTTTCATAATGTTCTCGTTTGTTTTGGGTTTACAACAAAGGTACAAAACGTTTTAAACGGTGTTGTTAATAAATAAAAGCAGAGCTATAAAAGTAAACTACAAATCAAGCAATTAGTATTATTTCTAAAATGTGAAGAAATAGCGGAGAAAAATGAAGAAATAAATTTTGATTTTTAATGATAATTCAACAATACTAAGATTTATTGATGTTTAGCTAATATTTAATTAAAAATTAATCAAGGTTAAGTCAACAAAAATTCTCAGATATTAACAGTAAATATACATTAAGTTATCATGAAATTTATGTTGAAACCACTTATTAAAAACAGTTGATAACCTATCTAAGTATTTGATAATCTTTAAAATTTAGCTGGTATAAATTGTCAATAAGAATTTTTTATTGTTCAAAGCAAAAAAATGTTGTGAAAACAATACCAGAAATTAACAACCAATCATAACCATCATTTTTAATTTAAATTTTAAAAAAGAAAAAAGAATAATATTTAGTTTGTTGATAAACCTTCTCTTTTTGGATGATTGGTCTTTATATAACGAACTTCCCCGTTAATTATTTGTAATTTTCAAAAAAATATTCTTTGAATGGCTAAGAAAAAGAAAAGGGCTAGAAGCCAAAAAAAGAACGAGATTACAAAAGGAATCTTTACCGTTCTGGAAGAAAAGCCTAATAACGCCTTTAATTACAAGCAGATAGCCGCTAAATTAGGTATAGATGATACGCAAGGTAGAAACGATCTAATACGCAGATTAGGCCAGCTTAAACAAAAAGGTAGGATTATAGAAGTTGAAAAAGGAAAGTATAAAAAGAAAGCCGATGCTTACGAGACTGTTACTGGTAAGGTAGATTTAACATCTAGTGGCAATGCCTATATTGTAGTAGAAGGTATACCAGAAGATATTTTTATACCCAATAGTAAATTAAATGGTGCTTTTCATCAAGATCAGGTAATGGTAAGTCTAAGACCTTCCAGAAAAGGAAAAAGACCAGAAGGTGAAATTGTAAAAGTTTTAAATAGATTTAAAACGGAATATGTTGGGGTTTTAGAACGTAACAAAAACTTTGCCTTTGTTAGACCAATGGATAACCGTATGTATACAGATATCTTTGTTCCACTGGAAAAAACAATGGAAGCAGAAGATGGATCAAAGGTTTTGGTAGCCCTTGGTGACTGGCCAAAGGAAGCAGATTCTCCATACGGCAAAGTTGTTAAAGTGTTAGGAATGCCTGGTGAACACAATACAGAAATACATTCCATTTTAGCGGAATACGGTTTACCCTATGAGTTTCCTTATGATGTAGAACAATTTGCAAATAAATTAGATACCAGTATAAAGCCTGAGGAAATTGCCAAACGTAGAGATATGCGGCAAGATTTAACCTTTACCATTGATCCTAAAGATGCAAAAGATTTTGATGATGCACTATCTTTTACCAAATTGGAAAACGGCAATTTTGAAATAGGGATACACATTGCAGATGTATCTCATTACGTAACACCAGATTCTATTTTGGACGAGGAAGCCTATAACAGGGCAACATCTGTTTACTTAGTAGACCGGGTAGTTCCTATGTTACCAGAAATTCTATCCAATAATGCTTGTTCCCTAAGACCAAGAGAAGAAAAATATACCTTTTCTGCAATTTTTGAATTGGATAAAGAAGCCAAATTAATAAACCAATGGTTTGGTAGAACGGTAATAGATTCTAATGAGCGTTTTGCTTACGAAGAGGCACAACATATAATAGAAACCAAAGCAGGTATTATACCTAAAGAAATTTCTATTAGAGAAGATGGTTATGCGGTAGATGAGACTATAGTAGAAGCTATTTTAACCTTAGACGGTTTAGCAAAAATCATGCGAAGCAAACGTATGGATTCTGGAGCTATTTCTTTTGATAAAATTGAAGTACGTTTTAATCTTGATGAAGAGAATAACCCAGAAAGCGTATACTTTAAGGAAGCAAAAGATGCCAATAAACTTATAGAAGAGTTTATGCTATTGGCCAATAGAAAAGTGGCAGAATACATTGGTAAACAAAAGCCTAAGAAAACATTTGTATACCGGGTACATGATCAACCAGACTTGGATAAATTAATGGCCTTAAACGGGGTAATATCAAGATTTGGACATTCTATAGCGTTAAAAGACCGAAAGACCATAAACAGTTCTTTAAACAAATTATTGGAAGATGTAAAAGGTAAAAAAGAACAAAACCTTGTAGATACCCTTGCCATACGTAGTATGAGCAAAGCCATTTATACTACCGAGAATATTGGCCATTATGGTTTGGCATTTGATTATTATACGCATTTTACATCTCCTATTAGAAGATATCCAGATGTGATGGTGCACCGGCTTTTACAGCATTATCTAGATGATGGTAAAACGGCCAAAGAGGTTGTTTATGAAGAAAAATGCCAACACGCTTCCCAAATGGAAATGCTAGCGGCAAGTGCCGAAAGGGATTCTATAAAATATATGCAAATTAAGTTTATGCAAGATCATGCGGATACGGAATTTGTTGGGGTAATTTCTGGTGTTACAGAATGGGGAATTTATGTAGAAATCATTGCTAACAAATGTGAAGGTATGGTGCGTATACGTGATATCAAGGACGATTATTATGTTTTTGACGAATCACAATATGCAATTGTGGGAGAACGCTTCAAAAAAACGTATCAACTTGGAGATGAAGTAGTTGTTATGGTTAAAAACACAGATTTAGAAAAAAGACATTTAGATTTTTCGTTAATCGGTAAGTACCAATCATAATTTTTTAGTTTTGGAACAGTTTATGTATTTGAGAATCAATACTAAATAAAAATGAAAACCTACTTTTCTTTATTTCTAGTGTTATTGTTATATTATAATACACTGGCCCAAGACCAAGATATTACCATAGATTTAGATGAATTTACAGAAATCAAAGCTTTTGATGGAATTTCTGTAAATCTTATAAGATCTTCTAGTAATAAAGCGGTAATTACCGGAGAAAACACACAGAAGGTGGTAATTGTTAATAATGACGGAATCTTAAAAATTCGCATGGAATTAGAAAAGATTTTTAGTGGTTATAGAACTTTTGTGGATGTACATTACAACCAAGAATTAAAACTTATAGATGTAAACGAAGACGCATTAATTAAATCTAAAGATATTTTTGTACAAGATCTATTAGAAATTAGGGCCCAAGAAGGTGGCGAGGTTAATCTTAATTGCCAAACGGAACAATTACTAGTTAAAGCGGTTACCGGAGGAGATGTTATTGTAAAGGGTTTTACTAACAATCAAGATATTACAATAAATACGGGAGGTACCTATACGGGTAAAGTATTTAAAAGTAAACTCACCACAATAAGCGTTAATGCGGGCGGTACAGCCGCTATCTATGCAACAGATTATGTGCAGGCCAACGTAAAAGCCGGTGGCACCGTTTTAGTCTATGGAAATCCTAAAAAAATGGACCAGAAAACAGTCTTTGGAGGTAAAATAGAGCGTGTAGAGTAAAATTATTTATGTTAGAAGATATACAAACAGCTATTCCCTTAGGTATCTTACTAAGTTTTATGATTGGTCCAGTTTTCTTTGTTTTGTTAGAAACCGGGGCAACTAAAGGTTTTAGGGCGGCAATAGCCGTAGACCTGGGTGTAATCTTAGCAGATATCTTATTTATATTCATTGCCTATTTCTCAAGTTTTCAGTTGTTAGAAAATTTAAGTAATGAACCTGGACTCTATGTTTTTGGAGGTATGATTTTATTGGTTTACGGCATTGTAGTTTATGTAAAAAAAGAAACTAAAAAGAAAGAGTCTAAAAAACTAAAAGGAAGTTATCTTGTTTTAATTGTTAAAGGTTTTTTACTGAATTTTATTAATATAGGGGTACTTGTATTTTGGTTAGGTGTTCTAATTGTTGTTGGTCCAAGTATGGAGAACGATGAAAATAGGTTAATTGCCTTTTTTACTACTATGATCCTAACTTATTTTTTGGTAGACGTCATTAAAATTTTGTTGGCAAAACAGTTAAAAAAGAAGTTAACACCAAAACGTATTAGGTTGGTAAAAAAGGGATTGGGTGTTGTTTTAATGATTTGCGGAATTGTGTTGATAACCAAAGGATTTTTACCAAAGGAAAAATTTAATGTTCAGGATAGTATAGAACGTATAAAATAAAAAAAGCCTTCCATTTTGGAAGGCTTTTTTGTTGAAGAGGCATCGAACGGATTCGAACCGTTGTACAAGCTTTTGCAGAGCTCTGCCTAGCCGCTCGGCCACGATGCCATTAAGGCTGCAAATGTACCTCAATAAATTTAGCTTTGCAAGATAGATTTTATTCGTTTTTACGAAACAATTCTACTGTAACACTTTCTACGTCTCCCCCTATTGGCGGATTTATCTTAGATACAGCTATTTCTGCATCTAGGACCATGGGTATTTCGGTAAAGATTCTATCCAATATCCTTTTGGCAACATGTTCCAATAATTTGGATTTTATGGCCATTTCTTCTTTAACTATGTTGTTAAGGTGTACATAGTCTACGGTTTCAGATAATTTATCGCTATGTGCGGCATCTTTTAAATTTGCGGTAACCGATAAATCTACGCGATAATCACTGCCAATAATACCTTCTTCTTGTAAGCAACCATGATTGGCGTGTACCCTAATATTATTTAATCTAATCTTACCCATAGCGTATTTAAATATGCGGCAAAATTAAGCTAATTACGGTAGAATTAATACGTACATCTACAGTTACTGATACCTTGGAACAAATCCATGCCTACGGTAACTACATGGGTACCAATATTGTATCCAGATATTTCATTGGTTAAGATTTGATAAGAGTAACCAAAATAAAGGTTGTTCTTTTTTAATCCTGCCATTGGCGAAAGATATAATGGAGTAAGTGGTTGGTTTGCATCGTTCAAAAAACGATAGGTTAACCCTAGGTAATAGTAGTCTTCGAAATTATGAAATCTAAATTTTGCATTTAAATCGGTCACCGAACGGCCATCACTTTCGAACCATTGAAAGAAAATGGATGGTTCTATTTCTAATTTACTGTTTTTGTTCTTAGAAAAGGCATACCCAGCATAAGCGTAATAATTACGGAGTGTATTTGGTTCAAAAACCGGATTAAAATTCTCTAGGTTCTTTGGTAGTAAATTGGCCGCGTTTAGGCTGATGAAAAATTTGTTTATTCTATACAGTACCCCTACATCAAAGTTATGGTTGGTCGTAGATTTATCATCTGTAGGTAATTCGCCGTTTTCTTCTTGAAAGTTTTCTACATCAATTCTAAACTGGTTAAAGTTGTAAGAAATTCCAAAAGACAAAAATTCGTCCTCGTACCTATCCAAAGTTAAATGGTGTGCAAAAGATACCCTAGCACCTCTTTGGCGTGTAAAACCATTACTGTCATTATATATAAACATACCTAAACCCGATCTATCGCCAATTCTAGCGTCTGCAGCTAACGTTTGGGTATCTGGAGCATCTTCTATACCCACCCATTGCGTTAAGCCGTTTAAACGCACTTTAATGTGGTCTCCTATACCTGCATATACAGGTGAGATTAAAAATGGATTATCCGCATTGTATTGGGAATGCTGGGGTAAGGTTAGTTCTTGTGCGCTGGCACCTAGGCAAACGCAGAGAAGTAGGATTAAGATTTGGGTCTTTTTCATCACTCTGTAGGTTAACTTATGTCTGTCTTTATCTGTAGAGGGTAAAATGGCCAACCATTTCACGGTCATCATTCTCACCTCTTAATTTAATTACATACCAGTAATCACCGGTAGGTAGCTCTTGGTTCTGGTATGTACCATCCCATGGAGCATCATTCAATTTCATCCTATAGAGTTCTCTACCATAACGGTCAAAAATGATAGTTAGTATATTAGGGAAGCCCTGAATATTATTTGGTACCCATGTATCATTAGTTCCGCTACCATCTGGGGTAAAGAAATTGGGGATTTCTATATCTATGAATTCCATAAATATCTCTGCAGACATCTCACAACCATTTTGGTCTACAACGGTAACTGTATACGTATCGGTTCTATTAATGTAATAGGTATTGTCTGATCCATTTTCAACATCACCAAAATAGAACGTATATTCTTCTACACCTCCTTGGGCAACGGCTGTAATCTCATTTACGTTATTAGATTCCAATGTTAAAGTCAATGGCTCATAATAGTTAATTGTAAATGGAATGGTATTGATACAACCATTTTCGTGCGCAATAGTTAAATAATGCTCTCCAGGCGCAATATTGGTAAAGTCTGCGTTTAATTGCATACTTGCAGGATCCGTAGAATCTAGTGCGTATAGTACATTGCCCATAACAGTACTATCGTTAAAAACAATATCCAAGTTATTATCTGGTATGTTACCGCTACAACTGTACATAGGTGTTACCGTGGCAGCAAGATCAACTCCTGGATTTATTTCTACAAATACATTGGTTTCACAACCTTGTGCATCTCTAACAAATACTACATGTGTACCAGCTGGTAAATTACCAAAACTGAATTGGTCTTGTACAAAATCTGCAGCAGCATTTGAGTTTAAGCTTGTACTATAAGGAGCAGTACCGCCAGTAATGGCTAGTTCAAATGCACCATCTTCGCTCTCAAAACAAATTTCATGTTCAATATTAATAGCTTCAGCCTCTAACGGTTCTGGTGCCGTAAGTTCAAATTGGAAGGTTAAGAAACAACCGTTCTCATCTTGAGCAATAATATCATAGATGCCAGGGGCCAAATCTGTAAAGGTATTGTCCGTATCAAATTGGTTAAGATTTGGAGAAATGGCATAATAAATTTCTCCTGTACCACCAGATACTTCTACATAAATACTACCATCTTCTTCTCCAGAACAGCTAATGTTTGTAAATTCTTCTCTATCTACCTGTAAAGGAGCTGGCTCAGTAATAACTGCTTCTGTAGATACCGCAATACAATCTACACTGGTTACCCTTACCCAATAACTACCCGTAGCTAGATTATTAAAACTTTCTTGTGTTTGTGGACCAGCAATTCTATTGGTCAACGCAGCATCCGTAAACAATTCGTAAGAATAGTTTCCAAGACCACCAGATGCATTTGCAGTTATTCTAGCAGTTGCTTCACCTGTACAGTTTATTATTGCGGCCGTAAGATCTAAATCAATCATTAATTCTGGAACTTCTTCTACAGAAACTTGATTGGTAATCATTGCCTCACAACCAAAACTATCTCTAACAAAGTATTGGTATATACCGGCAGAAACATTTATAGAATGCGTATCACCACCAGACATAGGACTATATACAACACCATCTACACTGTATTCATAAGGTGCATTACCACCTACAGCGTTTAATTCTATCACCGCTAAATTATTACAGGTAAGAGCAGATACTTGCACTAAAGACGCAGCCACCTCATCTGGTTCATTTATAGTTACTTGTAAAGTTTCAAACTCACAGTTCCAACCATCGGATACTCGTATACTATACACACCAGCACCTAAGTTATTAAATGTTGGGCTATTCTGTGCGCCACTGGTAAATAGTAATGAACTACCTGTTTCATCATAGTAGTTTAACTCAAATAAGTAAACACCCTCACCACCTACTGGGTTTACGGCAGTAACTGAAGCATTGGTATCTCCAAAACATTGTAAAATAGTAGGAGTAGCCGTTATACCTGCTGTTATTGGCGTTGGCGCAATTAGGGTTTCCGTATCTGAAACAACACATCCTTGGTTATCTGTTACTTGAATGGTATATGCGCCTGCACCTAATCCTGTAAATAGGGCTGCTGCTACATTGTTTTGCGTAAATACATTACCTGTAGTGGTGTTGGTCAAAACCACATCGTACGGTAAATAACCACCATCTATCACAACGTTAATCTCACCCAAATCATCAGAACAACCTACATTGGCTACTTCTTGTGCAGCTACTGTTAATGGTCTATCTGGAGAAACTATAGTTACTATGTTAGAATCTTCTACACATAATGGATTTGCAGTTTCTGTTACCCGTACAAAATAGTTACCACCTGCTAAACCTGTAATCACTAAAGGATTGGTAGTTGTATTTCCACTACCGTTTATAGCTGTAGCCGTTCCATCTTGATTATATACAGTATAATCATAAGTACCGTTGTAACCCGATACATCTATAGTAATTTCACCAGAAGTATCGCCATAACAAATAGATTGAGCTGTTGCTGTAGCAATTACATCAATGGTATCATAGGGTGCAATTTCATAAGCTGTGGTATCAAAATAACAACCAGTAGCTGTATCTGTAACTCGGAAGGTATAAGAACCTACTTCTGTTAATTCAAATGATGCTTGGTTATAGGCAGGTGTACCAGTTAAGGTTGCTGCTGTATTACCAATAGGCAGTAGTTCAAACGTGTATACGTTGCTAACATCACCATTATCATTAACCGTAATGGTTACTTCTTCACTTACCGCACAAGAAATTTGTACATCTTGTGCTACAGTTGCGCTAAATGTATTAATTGGATTTACGGTTACACTATCTGTAAACGGACATCCATTGGCGTCTCTAACATAATAAGTAATAGTTTGTACAGTACCATTATCAATAATTTCAAAGGTATTTTGAGTTTGATAATTAGTACCATCTATGCTATATAAATAAGCCGATGTACCACCTGTAGCTGTTATAGTTAAAGTAGCTGTATTTACACTATTGTCTGGTGCGCATGCAAATGCAGTTACCATTTCAGTTGCACTTAAAGCTGTAGGCTGCTCTACCTCTACTGTAGTACGTACAGATGCACATTCTTTAGCAGAAACCGCTTCAATTTGATAGAAACCAGCAGCCAAACCAGTGAAAGTTGGATTAGGTTGTGGACCAGTAATAAGCACTCCTGTATTATCATATAAATTATAACTGTAAGGAGCATCTTCATTAATACCTGGCGCAGTTGCGGCAAGTACAACGGTAATGCTACCATCTGCCAAACCAAAACAAGAAACATCTGAAACAATAGGTGTATCCAATGTAGTAGTACTAGGTGCTACCAATTCTTGGGTTATGGTTCTAGTACAAACAGGATTGTTAGTATCTGTATCAGTAACCACAAAAGTATACACACCAACTTCAGTCAAATTATTAAAAGTACCTGTGTTTTGGTTTATAACAGCACCTGTATTAGGTACGGTCATTTCAAAATTATAGTTACCAGAGCCACCGTTTACGTTAACCGTAATTGTACCAGCAGGCGTTATAGAGCAGTCTATTTGTTTATCTACCGTGGTACTAATGTTCATTTCATCATATAGCAACTCGGCATTAGTAGTAGAAGTACAACCCCATTGGTCTAACACTACCACTTCATAATTACCTTCGCCTAAGTTTATAAAGGTGGTACTGGTTTGTGGAGAACCAAATGCAGTACCATTTCTGAATAATTGGTAGGTGTAGTTGCTACCTTGACCACCACTAACTGGGTCTGTTACCGGTATACCAACTACTTCTAATTCGCCCTCAAAGTTGGTACAGTTGTCATTGGTTACTAGTAAAGTAGCTTGGATTGGGGTTGGATTGGTTAGGACGATATCATCTTGTACCAATTGTTCACAACCTTCACTATCTCTTACCCAAGCATCATACGTACCAGCAGTTAGGTTACCAAAAGAAGCATTAGTTACAAAATCCGTAGCTGTTGGTATAACACCATCTGCACCTACAAAGTAGGTATAGCCTCCCCAACCGCCTTGTACATTGGTAATGGTAATACTACCATCATCCAATAAAGCAGACATACAGGTTATTGGTGTTGTTGTATGGTTTGCGGTAATAGCAGCATTAGGACCAGCAATGGTAAAGGCCTGTGTATTTTCACAGGTTGGGAAATTATCTTGCGTAATTACTACGTAATAGCTACCTGCAGGTAAATTAATACCAGCTGTAGGACCTGTAGTGGCTATTGAACCAGTACCCTCAGAGGTATCGTCACCTTGATTGGTTGGTGTACCATTGGTATTGAATATCTCCCAAGAGAATCCGCTAGTATAGGTTGCATCTATCAATTCAAAGGTAACTTCACCCGTAGCCGTTCCAAAGCAAATTACATCACTAACCACGTCTACGTCTATGGTAAACGTGTTAGGGTCTGTAAGGGTTTCAGAAGTACTAATAGTACAACCCGTTACTAGATGTCTTACCAAGAAATTATAGGTACCTGCGGTTAAACCACCAAATACATTAGGTGTAGCGCTATTGCCAGTATTTTGCCAAGTTGCACCATTGTCGATACTATATTCATATTGATTAACATCGTTGGCTGTTGAGGTTACTGTTATAGTTATCTCACCATCTGAACCTGGAGAACAACTCAACGGATTGGTAATGGCAGCTGTAGCCGTTTGTAATTCATCAAAAGGAACTATTGTAGCGGTAGTGCTGTCCATACATCCTGCAGAATCATACACATTAATGGTATATACCCCACCAGCAAAATCGGTTACGGTAAGTACTGGGTTATTTCCGTTTTGTACAATTACGGGTGTTTCTACAGGAACTGTATTAGGGTCATCTTCTTCTATAAATTCATAACGCACATAAGTACCGCTACCACCGGTAATGGCATCTACGCTTATAGTAGCGTTATTTTCATTATTACCGTTGGTACAAAGGAAATCTGTAGTAGTTACAGTATCTATGGATACCGGCGTAGGTTCATCTATAACAATATTGTTGATAACCAACTCGCAATCATTGGTTCCTGTACCAGTAACTGTATATGTACCTGCCGGTAGATTCTCAAAAGTTAATGTTGTACTATTGAAAGAACCAACAGCTGGTGAAATGGTATAAGTTAATGGATTAATACCCGTATTTGTTTCAAATAATTGGATAGTACCATCTGCACCTCCGTTACAAGTAACATCTGTAGGTGTATGCGTAAATACAGGTTGTACCGCAGCTGGCACATTTACAGTAATTGTACCCAAACAATAAGGAATTGCCGTACTGGTATCATACACGGTAATATCATAATCACCAGCTACGCTAGCATCCGTCCAAACAACACTGGAACCAACCATGTTTGTTTGTGCTTGGTCTACCGTGCCAGGACCATCAATTGCATAATCATAAGAACCAGAACCAGCTAATACATCAATAGTAATCTCTGCATTGTTTGCAGGTGCAGGTTCACAATCCAAAGCAGTGGTTAAACGAGCATTAAATTGTAAAGGAGGATAAATATCTATGGTATCTGAATCCTCACAGCCATTTACATCCCTAACATTTATGGTTTGGGTTAAACCAGAACTTAAACCAGTAACCGTATATTCATTACTTGCATTGAATGTAAAGTTTTGGTAAGCACCACCGTTAATGCTTATTTGGAAAGGAGCATTAGCAGCTGCTGGATTATCAAGGGTTACCAATACCTCAAAACTACCTTCAGCAACACATTCATCTACTATAGCAAGCGTTATTTCTGGGCGTACATCTTCTAAAACGGTAATTGGTGCTTGCTGGATACAAGCATAAGCATCTTTTACATAAACGATATAATCTCCTGCTTCTACATTAGCACTAGTATTGGTAGTCCAGCCAGCATCTGTGGCTAAAGGAGCTGCTGCAGTATCAGGTAAATATTGATATTCATAAGGAGCGGTACCAAACCTTCCTGTGGCAGTTATAACACCCGCATTAAGATTACAATTATCGTTTGTTGGTGATGTAACGTCTACTGATAATAAGTTTACGGATTCCCTTATGGTAAATTCACCTCCAAAGACACTACAACCTGCATTTGCACCTCCCACTTCAGTAAGTAAAATATAATATTCACCTGGAGCCAATGGACCTAAATTTGAAATTGTTACTGGTGTAACGGGTCCAGAAACTGGCGAAGAACCATTTATTGGCATAGGGGTTATAGGGTCATTAGATTGTTGATAAAATATTTCATAGTCAATAGCCGTAGCTCCTACATCATAATTATCAAAAGTGAATGTTACGTTACCATCTGCCGCTCCTGTACAACTAACATTAGCAACAACATCCAATGTATTTGTTAAGTTAGAAGGTGTATCTATTGGTGTATCTGCTTCTTTAAAATAATAACAATCTGTTACTAAATCGTGAACAACAAAGGTATAGGTAATACCTGGTGTTAAATAGGTACCGGTATCTGGGTCAGCAGAAGAGAAAGTTATAATATTTGTTCCATTACTAAACCAGTTAGTAGTGTATGGAAAAGTTATAGTTTCTAAAATTCCAAATTCATAACTACCACTGCCCGTTGTCAGTGCTGGATCTACCTCTACTATTGCGGTTCCTCCATCTGTACAATTTGTAGGAGTAGTGTTTACTGTAATATCTAAATCAGTTGGTGGTGATGCTATTATTTCTGTAGTAAAGGCAGCACAACCATTGGCATCTACAACATCTATTTGATAAATTCCAAATTCTAAAATGGTAAAAGTATAATCTCGATTGCTTGCTGTAGTGGTGTGGCTATCCGTAAAGCCATTATTACCAGTTAAATAATAAGTATATTCTGCTGTTCCCCCAGTCGTATTTTCAATTGAAATAGAACCAGGAATAGTATTTCCTCCTATATTATCACATGTTATTGGTTGACTATCAACATCATAATCAATAACATCTGGTTGATTAATGGTTACCAAGAAAGGATTAGACACACAACCTTTGTCATCTGTAATAGTTACTTGGTAATCCCCTGCCGGTAATCCGGTAGTTTGTGTATTGTAGATAGTACCAGAACCGGTTTCAACTACATTTATAACATAAGGAGGCACTCCTATAGAAGTATCAATAACCACATCTAAAGCACCAGTACTTTCTCCATGACATAAAATGTGAGTTGGCGTTACAGAGCTTATTACTGGTTGTACAGCAGGTGTAATGGTCACAGTATTGGTAACCACGCTACAAGATGTTGGGCTGGTAGTATCCGTTACTTGAAATTGATACGTACCGGCTACATTGGTTGTAAAAACATTCCCAGTAAATCCAGTTGTATTATATGTAGTTCCGCCATCATTAGACCATTCGTACGAATAAGTACCAGAACCACCTGTGGTATTTATGGTTACTTGTGCATCAACCAAACAAGTTAAATCTTGGTTTAGTACAGCGTTTGCAACCAATTGGTCTGTAATAGTAACACTTTGTTGCGGTGCCGTACAACCAGATGCGTCAATAACATCTACCGTATACGTACCTGGACCTAAATTATCAAAAGTATATGTTGTTAATGTTGATGGTACAGGCGCTATAAACGGTCCACCATTCAAACTAAATAAGTAGTCGCCATTACCAGCAGTTACGTTAACAATTACTTGTCCATCATTAGCACCACTATAACAAGCAGTGGCAGTTGTAATAAATGTTAACACGGCAGGTGCATTTACTACTATGGGAGAATCAATTACATCTTCACAACCATTGGTATCTCTTGCACGTACTATATAGGTACCAGCTGCCAAATCTGAAAAAACGGTATTGGTACCATTAGTAGCAAAATCGAAGTTGGTTATTGGTGTACCTGCATTATCTTCTAATTGGTACGTATAATTGGGGGTACCTCCAGTAGCATTTGCCGTAATGGTTGCCCCAGCAGTACAGGTAACTTGTGCATCTAATGTAGCCGTTACTTCCACTAAAGTTGGCTCCGTTAAAACTTGTGTAAGTTGTATAGCACAGCTATTATCATTGATATCCCTAACATCAATAACATAGGTGTTTGCTGTTAAGTTTGGTAGGGTTACACTGGCATTAGTTGTGGTTATGTAACCACCACCGTTTACTTGGTATTCGTAACCATTGGTAGTATCAAAGTTTTCTACTTGAAAGGTAATTGCACCATCACTACCGGTATTACAGCTGATGTTGGTAAAATTGGTAATACTAGCAGCTAGTTCATTACCTTCTTCTACTAGAACATCTAGGGTAATACTAGAAGGACATGCCTCTGGATATTGTAATGCTTGAATGTCATCTATAGCAATATCGTTACCCTGTGTAACTGCAGAGTTAGTTCTTATTACGATATCTAAATTGGCATTGGCACCAGGATTTAAATTAACCGTATAGTTCTGCCAATCATTAGCATTACTGTTTTTAGGAATATTACCTGTTGTAGTACTGGCAATAATGGTACCACTACCATCTACCAATTGAATTTCTATAGAAGGATCACCTCCAGTTGAACCTGTTCTTAATAGGTTAAATGCCCATAAGGATATCTCGATATCTTGATTTGGTATAACCTCAACACCAGTTTTTTGATATACAATACCACCTACACCGGCCACACCTCCTACGTTTATTGCTAGAAATCTGCCATTGGCTAGTCCAGAATGATCACTAGGGGACCTCCAAGAACCGTAAGGATTAACTATCAAGTTGGTAACAGAATATTCACCATCTTGGATATGTGTATCCGTTCCAAAGCCACATAAACTTGTAGAACCGTCTTGAGGTTCATAACAATATGCTGGATCAATTTCACTAATTGGGGTATTGGCACCCGCACCAAAGTTTTCAGTTAAAAGTATACTTGGCGTTGGTGCAATATTACTGGTATAATTTACTGTTATTGTATGATTACCAGTAGGTACGTTATTAAAAATATTAGAAGTATCAGGCGTATTTGGGGTACCATCTATTAAATAGGTGTAGTCAAAATCTGCACTGTCTGGTGTAATTGTAATTATACCTTCACCATCACACTCATAATCCACTGTAGCCGTTGCATTAGGTGGGGTTGGTTCTGGCTGTACGGTAACTGTCATAGGGTAAGTACAATTATTTGCATCCCTTACAAATAATGTATGGTCTCCTGGTAAAAGATTTTCTATAGAACTTGCGCCATACGTGGTACCACCATCAAAACTATAGGTATAGGGAGCTGTACCTCCAATTACGTTTGTAATTCTTATTTCTGCACCACTAGGGTTACACTCTGCCAGTTGTGCTACTGCTGCAGAAGCGCTTAAAGGTAATGGTTCAGAAATGTTATTAATCTGGTCTATTTCACAAGTGTTAGCATCTCTAACCCTAACATGGTAGCTACCTGCAGCAAGGTTATCAAATGTGTTTTCTGGTTGATAGGTTGCACCATTGTCAATGCTGTAGGTATATGGACCTTCACCGCCTGTAATAGTTACCGTAAGTGTTGATGAAGCATCACCGCTACACAATATTGCTGTATTAGAAATCGATAAATTAAGGGCAGGGTCTTGATTTATTACTATCGTATCTACTGCTTCGCAATAATCTGTATTACCTGAATTATCCCTTACGTAAACATCATAAGTACCTGTAGCGTTAACTGTTGTCGGATTTGTTGTTGAGAAATCTGTGGCAGCCGGAGTAGTACCCGTTAAAACAACTGCGTATACATAATTACCATCACCACCCGCAGCCGTAATATCTACGGTAGTAGAGGTAGCACAAGCAGTGATATTGCTTGCCGTGGCTGTTACCGTTAGTTGTGGGTTAATTGTAATTGTTTCTGTATCGGTACAAGATTTTCCATCTTGTACAGTCACGGTATATGTACCTGCAGAAAGATTTATAAAACTATTATTGCTAGAAAAAGCACCTCCGTTAATACTGTATTCAAAATTGCCGTCGCCACCACTAGTTACATTTGCGGTTAGCGTTAATCCGGTTGTATTATCATAACAAAAATCGTTAGGAACTAGTTCTAAAACGGGTGCTATAGCTGCGTTTAAGGTAAAATTACCAGGAACTATACAACCGTTTGCATCTTCTACTTGTACCGTATATTGTCCAGTTTGTGTTAATCCGTTAAAAGAGCCGGTAGTATTGGTACCAAATACTGTGGTATCTGGGTTTGTTAAGGTGTAGGTATAACTACCCCAACCTCCGCTTGCTGTTACAGCTACACTTCCGTCTGTTATACAAGTTGGTTGTGTTTCTACAATAGAAATGGCTAATTGTGCTGTTGGTGCCTCCACAGTAACCGATGCCGTATCGGTACAATTGGTGGTATTATCCGTTACCGAAATAGTATAGGTACCTGCCGCTAGGTTAGTCAGGTCTATAGTGGTGTTCGTTTCATTGGTACCATTAAAAGTTTGTGGTCCTGTAATGGTATAATTATAGTTGGTACTAAAGCCATTTACCATAAACCTTGCCTCACCGTCTGTTGCATTTAAACAACTAATATTACTCTCTAATTGACCAATTACATTTATTGGAGTGATTGGAGCAATGGTAAAGGTTTCCGTATACACACAACCTCTACTATCCGTAACTCTAAAGTTATAGGTATCTGGGCTTAAGTTATTAAAAGTTGCGGTAGACCCAGAAGCAGAATCAGGAGTAACCGAAGAAGGCGCAATTATTTCAAAAACGAAAGGAGCCGTACCCGCGGTTACCGTTGCAGTAACATTGGATGTATTGTCTGGGCAGGTAACTGCACTAGCCGTAAAATCTAAATCTGTAGGCGGATTAAGTGGCAATAAGGTAATAGGGTCTGTAATAAACGTACAATTATTGGCATCTCTAATGGTAATTCTATAAGTACCATCCGTAAGGTTGCTAAAACGTTCTGCCCCTACTCCACTTACAAAGTTAACACCGTCTATGCTGTATTCATACGGTGCATCTCCACCCGTAA
Source organism: Croceivirga radicis (assembly GCF_002072105.2). Lineage (GTDB taxonomy): Bacteria > Bacteroidota > Bacteroidia > Flavobacteriales > Flavobacteriaceae > Croceivirga > Croceivirga radicis. The sequence continues at coordinate 350,394 of NZ_MTBC01000001.1, read as the reverse complement.
CGTTTTGTGCTTCTATAATTCCATTTTGTAAACAAGTATAATCTTGAATCAAAGCTATATCACCAGTAACCGCACTTGTAGGGCCACCAATGGTGAAAGACTCCACAAAATCGCACTGGGTATTTCCTTTACGTTGATCTATGATTACATCATAATCTCCTTGGGCTAAATTCAAGAACTGACCAGAATTGTTGCTAGCTAATTGATTTCCATTTTCATCTTCCAAATAATAGGTAACATTGTATCCATTGGAGGTAACCAAATTTATATTAATACTACCATCGTTTGCACCAAAACAACTTTCATCTTGTGAGCTGGTGGTGTATTCTACGGATGGAACTAATACGATTTCTACTGGGTTGGAGAAAGCAAAACAATTGTTTCTATCTACTACCACAAAAGTATAGGTGCCCGGTATAAGAATATCAAAGATTACACTTGTTTGAAATTCACTGTTAGGAACGTTAGAAGGATCACTATAAGAAGTAACGGTTGTGCCACTTTCATCTACAAACTCATAAATGGCATAGGTATGTGGCGTTTGCCCACCTGTAGAGTTCATCTGAATATTACCTTCCCTACAAGAAATGTGTTGCGATATTACTGCTTCTAGTTCTAAATCAGATTCATCTAAAATTGTAACATCTTGAGTTAAATCACATCCTGCGTCCGTAGTTACACGTACCGTATAATCTCCTGCAGCCTTATTCTCAAAAGTATAATTGTTATCATCAGAGGGGCCAAAACTATCTACTTCCGTTCCGCCTTGTATTAAACTGTAGTAATACTGTACATCTGCATCTAATAGGGAAACGTTTATAGAGCCTAGACCATTACAACTAACATTGTTAATGTCTGTTGTGATACTAACATTTCGTTCTCTTATACCAATATTATCTAATACAAATTCACAACCGCCAGTAACACCAATTTGTCTCATTTCTACACGGTAGGCACCGTTCTGATCAATTGGAAATTCTGGGCCTTGGCCAGCACTATATGGAGTTATAATTGCATTTGTAGCATCATTTACCAATTGATATTCGTAATTAACCGGCATGTTGGTAACACGAATAAAGCCATCTACACCACACATGATATCTTGTGTTTCTACCTGTGGGTCTAAAGGATTTTTAAATACGTTAAAGTAAAACCTACTAAAACAACCATCTTCATAGTTGATCTGTAACCTAAATTGGCCAGCATCTGAAGCGTTATAGGTAAAACCAGTCTCTACTTGGTTCCAAGTACAGGTGTTATTTTTGTTGGCACAATCTGTATTGGCTTCGGCACAACTAGCTTCGTCTAATTGTTGCCAAACAATGCTTACCGCATCAGGGATATTAATTTGAATGGGTTCTACATCGTTAAGACCACACAAAAAGATTTCCGGTAATTCTTCCCCATCATCTGGACAAACAAGAATATTACCCTCAACTGTATTTGTAGTATCGTTAATTAGCGCAGTAATTGGGTTACTTTGTGTTTGTCCAAATAATTCTACAGTTATAATTTCTTGAAAACCTTTACAAGGATCTGCAACTTGCTTATCTACAATATAGACTCCCGGTTCGGTAACCACTATGGTACTAGGGTCATTATCGCTATCGGCATCAGTAATTACCGTGTCTCCTGCGTCTATTAATCTATCTCCGTTTTCGTCTATATACCAGATGTAATTATCAAAATTATCACCGGAGTCTAACAAGACATCTTCACCACAAAGCAACACGGTTCTAGAATAATCACAATTTTCTAAATCGTCCAATAAAAAGTTGGTTGCCCCTGGGGTTACAAATCCACAATTATCAAAATCGGTTACTGAAGGATCATCTGTAATGGTTGCAGAGTTAATAGCACCTCTATACGTAGAATAGGCAAGGTTTTCAATTAAATCTGAGCAGGCATTAATAAAGTCGAAACAGTTTTCCGCAACTTGAACGCGCATTCGAATAGTCGATGCTGGATCAAATTCTTCTACCAAACTATCCGGCACATTAAATGTAATGGTTCTTGAGGGTGCATCGAACGTGTAGGTAACGCCAGAAGGCATAACTATACTACTCTCATCTAAGGTTACGTTTATGGGTAAAACATCTCTTATTTGGTAGTTAATTGCATCATCGTTTCCTGTATTTTCAAAAGTTAATACATAGTCTAATAACTGTCCAAGATTTACACCCTGTCCTGTAATATCATTACCACCAATATCTTCCACAGTTTTGGTCAGCAGAATATTGGGTTCAATAATCTCTACATCAAAAGAAGTAAAAAAGATATCGTATTTATCTTGGGAAGAAGAAGCTCTTAAAACAGCACCTGTTTCTCCATTTGGAATTACGTTATTAAGCGTGTTTGGTATGGTAAAATGGTCTATATCCCAACCTAGTGTGTTAATACTGTTTGGGTTACGGTCCATGATTACGTTGTCTTCAAAGGTAATATTACTATTGAAGAAGTTATTATTTGGGTTGGCACCATTGCCCAACGGGGTAAAACCACCGTTCATGTTTGCTCTAAAAGCTAGGCCGTCTCCTTCAATGTTATTATCACCTTCTAAGGTACTAACGCCTAAACGTGCATTAACAGGAAACGGAGCTGGTAAAGTTGTAAAACCAGTAATTGGAATATCTAAACTTTCCCCAGATTTTATACCTGCGTAACCATCAAAAGTGGTTATATATTTACCTGGATAGTTTGGGTTTTCATAAACTACCACCATGGTCCATCCTCCGGAAATTCCTCCAGAGATACCTCCCCCATTACTAGCCAAAATATTGGCCACGGTATATTCACCATTCGGGTTTGCGAGACCTGTAATTAACCCTGTAATATCTGCATAACAGGCATAAGGACTATAATAACCAAAATCCGCATCTCCTTGCCCATCAAATAACACCTCTGTGGCATTTATGTCTATGTAATTAGTGGATCCAGGTGTACGCAAACGTACTTGATCTATGCCATTTCTGTTGGTATTAACATAAACAGCAGACCAGTACAAACCTGCATATCTTACTCTAGAACAATCTGTGTCTGGTACGTTTAAATCTGCGCTACTTGAACTAAAAGTGGAAGGATCATTATCCACATCTATGTACTGCATGTCAAAGCTATCGTTAGCAGTAGCGTTTGGAACTCTATAGAGTCGCCCTCTATAATAGACAAGCCTAAAGCCCGTGGTGTTATAGGGATCTTCTGGCTCTGTAGTAGAAGTACCATCATCCCGGTTAACAATATTATTTCCTATTAAGGTTAAATCACCTCTTAGGTTGTCGTTATATCTTGGATCAAAATTGTTCTTTACTTGTGCAAATATTGATTGCAGGGTAAAGAGGCATAGGGTTACAAAGAGTAACTTGGTTAGTAGGGGCTTACTCATTATGGTTATTTATGCGCTATAGTTTGGTTTTACTCGCATGATCCACATAGGATCACCGTAGGCGTTGTTAATGTTAGAATAGTAAGAGACCAAAGCATCTGTCCATTCTTGATGTTTTTTTAGATACACATACCTATAGTTGTTTTCTGGATTAATAAAATAACTGGCATGTAATCCTTGTTCATTGAGTTCTTTTATAAAACGTGTAGCATTTCTTGGTTTAGCAAAGACATTTGCAATTATGTAGTAACCAGTTTTTAAACCATTTACCTGTAAAGTCTCGTAGGCAATACCTGATTTTTTACTTTTATGATTTAGGTTTTGTTCCAACACAGAGTCGTTATAGGTAGAGGAAGACTTGGGGGAGTTCTCTACGTATGCTCCTTCTGTATAACTATTGGTTACGTCCATTACCCAAGTATTTCCTTGGTATTGGCCATTTAAATTACTTTTCTGGGCTGCTATTGCATCTTGTTTGTTCTGTATACCTTTGATGTAAACATAGTTAAGGCCGTTTCTTGGATTGGTAAAGTAATCTGTTTCTATACCTTGGCTTGCCATTGAATCCATAAATTCTGACATGTATTTGGTGCCCTTGTAAACATTGGCAATAACATAACTACCACTTTCTACATCTGGAATGGAGAAGGTTTTGTATCGTTTAGAACGATTGTTATAATTTGTATTGTCCTTATTATTTTCTGCTATTGTTGATTTGGTTTCAGCTAGAACATTAGAACGGTTAGTTTGGGATGGCTCTTCTATTTTATACTTTTTGGTATATGAATTACCTAAACTGATGTTTTCTGTAGGCTCTTCTTTGTCTTTAACCACTTCTGCCACGGCATCTGATGAATTTATACGGTCTTGTATAATAGCATCTATGGTTGAAGTGTTTTTTGTTTCTGCTCTATCAACGTCATTGTTTGGAATGGCATCATTTTTAACTAAGTCCGAAGTGGCACTAGAATTGGCCAGATACAATTCTTGAGCTCTTTTTTCTATGTCCGGTCTGTTGCCTTCGGTTTCTCTTTTAACCATTCGCATTACCATCGCAAAACGTCGCTCCAAATCACTTTGTCTGTTAGATTCAATAGAGTCTTGACGGAAAATCAATTCTTCAATAATTGCATCATTTTCAGCAAGTTTTTGTTGTAATTCTGCAATCTTTAAGTCCTTTTCGGATACGGTAAGTTCTTCAATTGGAGTTTCCTCTTCGTCATTGTTAACTAAGTCCTCATTTTCTTTTTCTAGAAGAACACGATCTTCGGTAAGGGTTGGTGTAAAACTGTAGGCCAGGGATATTTCATGGTTTACACCAAATTGTTCAATATTATTAGAAAGACCTTTTTCAATGTTATAGCCTAAAGAGATTCTTTTGTTCAGGTTAAAACCAATACCTGCCGCCGCTCCATAGAATTGATCATAACCTGCTTGTAACCATCCTATTTTAGGCAAATCAAGAATTAAACTACCACCAAGGCTTATATCTTCGTTAGCAATAGAACGTACTCTTGCCAACGGCATTAATCTACCCTGTTCTAGTAAACCGCTATTATTGGTAAACTCATGGGTATATTGTAAATGACCCGTGAAGGTTTTAGCATCAAAACTGGTAAGCGTTTCACTTGTTTTTAGATTATAATCAAATAAGTTGTCCGCAATAACTCCAAAATCAAACTGACCGTAAGAAAGGTTAAATCCGGGTTGTACGGTTATCAACGATATATCATTAGATCCTTGCAGAATAGGATCGTTTGGATCTAAGGTGTTTGCCCTTGATTGATTGATTCCACTTTTATAATAAGAAAAGTTGGCCCCAAAGGTTAAGTTGCTTTTTTCGCTCAATTTTACGCCATACGCGTAATTGGCCAACAAACCATAATTATCTATGATGCCTTCTCTTTGATTGTACAAACTGACACCCACACCACTACGGTCTCCAATTCTACCACTATAACTTAAAAAGTAAGTTTGTTGGTTGTCATCAAAAGATACCGACTCATTTCTGTGAAATAAGTTGATGTATGATTTATTTTCCCTAACCGTAGAAAAGGTAGGGTTCAATAAATATCTATTGAATTTTACCAAGTTCTGTGTAGGTAAATCATAAGCCACAAAGGGATCTTCCTCTTGGGCCGTGAGTGCACCAAAAGAAAGAATTGCCATAAGTGTTAGGATTAGTTTGTTATACTTGTTCATTTGTTTGTTAGGTTATCGGATAACCGTAATGGTACCCTGTCGTAAGGTTTTGGTTGCTTCTACTATTTTGTAATAAAAGAGCTGATTTTTCTTAGTAAAACCGGTGGTAGAGTTAGGCCAATTGTTTTGGTAGTCCAATTGGTTAACTATTTCTTCTCCGTTTTCGTTATAAATAATTACTCTTGTATTTGCTTTTCTAGAATAGGTATTAGGAATGATCCAAAGGTCATTTACACCATCTCCATTTGCAGTTACCACATTAGGGATATCAAAATTATCTCTGAATGCTAGGGTAACGGTTTTGCTTACGCTACAATTACCAATAGTGGCTATAAGTAGATAAGTGCCTTCTTCTGTCAAGGTAACACTGCTAGAGGTGCTTAAGTTTTCGTTGGCTTCATTAAACCACACATAGCTATCGGCTCCAGTGGCATTTACTGTGGTAGTTTCCCCTTCTGGGATTACTATACTGCTTTCTTTATCTAGTTGCACTATACTTTCGTCAAATGCGTTAACCACTATTTCGTTAGATAGAGTTGGGCAACCGTTGGTTAAAACTTTTAATTGATAGTTACCAGCTTCGGTTACTGTTAAACTTGTTGTGGTAGCAGCTATTTTACCTCCGTCTTTGTACCATTCAAAATCAACATTGTTTAAATCGTAATCCGTACTTAGGGTAACAATTACGCCATCGCATATTTGGGTTCCGTCTGCGGTAATTGTTATAGGATCATTTGCATTTAGTACAACTGACAATTCATTGGAAACTAGATTAAAACTTTCTAGGTTTGCTTCTAGTGTATATGTACCGTTTTCTTCCGCATTTAAAATAGATAATAATGAGGACGTTGCACCAGTAATGGCCGCACCATCTTTCTTCCATTGGTAGGTAAAATCGGCTTTTAAACTTTCGGTAACATCTGTAGTGTTACCATTTGCGTCCGTAGCGGTAATGCTACTAACTTCTAATTCTATATTGGTATTTTCACATGGAGCATAAGTAGTCATATAATCAATAGCTATACTCATAGCAGCAGGATAGGCCGCAGTAACTGTTTCTGTAGTTTTGGTAACAGAAGTACATGCGCCACCGGTTTCGGTAACGGTAGCATAATAATCTCCTATCGTTGTAATAGTATAACTAGCGTTGGTTTCACCAGCTATTGCAGTTCCATTTTTGTACCATTGGTACGTAGCCGAAGCCGCATCCGTTGTTACAGTTATAGTTTCGGTTGAACCAGGCAATAAAGCAATCCCGTTTGTATTGTCTAAAGCCACGGTAAATGATCCAGCGCTAGAAATGGTAACGGCATCAGACTTTTCAACACAAATTCCGCTACCTTCAATTTCTACTTGGTAATCTCCTTCAAATCCTGCGTTAGCTGCATCTACTGTAAAGCTATAGCCTTCTAAGGTTCCCGCTTGTATTATTTGGTTGTCTTTATACCAGGTATATGTGTACCCTTGGTTTTGTACGTTGGCAGTTAAGGTAACCGTATCTTCACTACACAAAACTGTTTTTGTAGGCGTGTTAATAGCTACGCCTTGTGCAGCATTAATATTTACTTCTATACTATTGGACAAGGTATTTGCAGAACCAGAACAGGCACCATAATTCATTTCTACATAATAGATTCCTGGTTCCGTAATGTTAATACTATTGCTGTTTCCAGATAGTGCCGTACCACTCCTGTACCAACTGTAATTGTATTGGTTGGCATTGGATACATTATGAGTAGCTAAGGTTAAAGATTCTCCATCACATAAATCTATAACGCCACCTGGAGGTATGGTTCCATTGCCGTCTTTACTAATAAGAATTGGGCTGTTATAGCCAATGTAGTACATGGCAAAGGAATCTGAGACCTCACTTACCTTTTCTGGATTTGTACTTTTAACACGTAAACGATACCCTTCTCCTTGGGTATCTTCTGGTAGTTGAAATTCAATATCAAAATCAAACACTTGATTTTTATCGGCAATTCGTGCTAATTCTACCGGTGAACTAAAATTACCACTGGCATCAGATAACTCAAGAATAAATTCGTTATTGGAAGCTACCAATGGTGGGTTCCAGGTAAAGTTTACAAAGTACTCGTTAAAATTGCTAGAGGCACATGCATTTTGCCATTCTGAATTACCTGAAAGGTTTGGATTGTCTGCCGGTGTAGGTTTGTTCAATGTCTGCGCACTACCTGTTGCCAATCCAATGAACAGGAGAGCTAACACACATAAACCTTGATTAATTTTTGTTTTCATAAGTGTAGGTTCTATTTGGGGTTGGTATGTGAAAAGATGTCTCAGAAGCATAATTTTAGTTGATATTTGGGGTGTTATTTGCTTTAAAAACAGGGCTCTACATACCTTGTCAACATCAAATATTCACATATTTATTAACTACTTAAAGTTATTGTTGTGGTGAAACGGTTTTCTGTTGTGAAACGTTATTTCTTATAGGTTATACTGTTGATAAATTGCTAATAACTGTTGTTTTTAGCTACATTTGCCCTACAATAAATTTTATATGGAAGAGACCAAAAAGTCCTTGAATTTTATAGAACACATTATTGAGGAGGACCTCGGTAAAGACTATTCTAAAAGCGATTTGCGTTTTAGATTTCCACCAGAACCTAATGGGTATTTACATATAGGACATGCTAGTTCTATTTGTTTAAATTTTGGTCTTGGTTTACGTTACAACGCACCGGTAAATCTTAGGTTTGATGATACCAACCCTGCCAAAGAAGAAAAGGAGTACGTAGATGCCATTAAAAGAGATGTGGAATGGCTTGGTTTTCAATGGGATAAAGAGTGCTATGCTTCAGATTACTTTCAACAATTATATGATTGGGCGGTACTGTTGATTAAAGATGGTAAAGCCTATGTAGATAGCCAATCTTCAGAGGAAATGGCAAAACAAAAGGGAACACCAACAGAACCCGGTGTTGAAAGTCCATACAGGAACAGGACAGTTGCCGAAAATCTTGCGTTGTTCGAGCAAATGAAGAACGGGGATTTTGAAGAGGGTATACACGTTTTGCGCGCTAAAATTGATATGGCCAGCACCAACATGTTAATGCGTGATCCCATTATGTATAGGGTAATACATAGAGCACACCATAGAACAAATACCGATTGGTGTATTTATCCAATGTATGATTGGACCCATGGCGAAAGTGATTATATAGAACAGGTATCGCATTCTTTATGTACGCTGGAATTTCTTCCGCATAGAGAGTTGTATGATTGGTTTTTAGACCAATTGGTATCTAAAGATAAGTTAAGGCCAAAACAACGAGAGTTTGCAAGAAGAAATCTATCGCACACCGTTGTTAGTAAACGTAAATTATTAAAATTGGTAGAAGATGGTGTTGTCTCTGGATGGGATGATCCAAGAATGCCAACAATCTCTGGAATGCGTAGAAGGGGTTATCCGCCAGAATCGATTAGGAATTTTGTAGATACCATTGGTATTGCCAAAAGGGATAATGTTGTGGATGTATCGTTATTGGAATTTCACGTTCGTGAACATTTAAATAAAGTTGCGCCACGGGTAATGGCCGTACTAAATCCCTTAAAAGTGGTAATTACTAATTATCCTGAGGGAGAAGAAGAATGGTTAAAAGCAGAGAATAATCCTGAGGATGAGAGCGCAGGAACAAGGGAAGTACCTTTTTCAAGGGAAATATACATTGAGCAGGAAGACTTCAAAGAAGAAGCCAACAGAAAATTTTTCCGTTTAAAGTTAGGTGGAGAGGTTAGATTGAAAAATGGGTATATTATTAAGGCAGAAAGCTGTACTAAGGATGAAAATGGCAACATAGTAGAGGTACAGTGTACTTATGATCCAAAAAGCAAAAGTGGAAGTGGTACAGAGGAAAGTCTACGAAAGGTTAAAGGCACCCTACATTGGGTTTCTATTAAACATGCAGAAACTGCTGAAATAAGATTATATGATCGTTTGTTTACAAATGAAACTCCTGACGCAAATAAAGAAAAAGATTTTATGGAATTTGTAAACAGAGATTCTTTACAAATAGTAACCGGTTATTTGGAGCCGAGTTTAAAAAATGTAACAATTGGCGATCAGGTTCAGTTTCAACGTTTAGGTTATTTTAATGTGGACCAAGATTCAACGGATGAAAAATTGATTTTTAATAGAACAGTTGGTCTAAGGGATACCTGGGCAAAATTGAAAGAAAAATAAGACTATTATTAAAGTCTATGAATTAACCTGTGCCTATTAGTTTTTACTATACAAATCGGTATATTTTAAAGGCTATTACTGCATTTAATTAAAGCGGAGGTGTCTTGCCTTGACTTAAAATCAGTACGCCTGTTAAAAGCCTTTAAAATGTGTTTTAACAAAAAACCCAATCATTTTTGATGATTGGGTTTGTTTTTTTGGAATCAATTAGAATTACTCTTTTTCCTTTTTGGAAGCCTCCTTCATTTTTTCTCCAATCATATTGCTAGCGGTAAATGAAGCCACCATATTATTTAACATATCGCTTCCTGCTTGCGGAGAGTTTGGTAGCAATATTAGATTGGTGTTTGTTTCTTCCCCTATAGATTGCAAAGTATCATAATGTTGGGTAACTACTATAAGTGCAGATGCTTCTTGAGAATTAATACCAACTTTGTTCAAAACTTCAACAGATTCTTCCAGACCTCTTGCAATTTCCCTTCTCTGATCAGCAATACCTTGTCCTTGTAAACGCTTACTTTCAGCTTCCGCTTTTGCTTTTTCTACTATAAGAATACGTGCTGCGTCACCTTCGAACTGAGCAGCAATTTTCTCTCGTTCAGAAGCATTAATACGGTTCATGGCTGCTTTTACTTGTGGATCTGGATCTATATCTGTTACTAGGGTTTTAATAATGTCATACCCATATTCTAACATAGCATCCTGTAATTCACTTTTTACTGCAATAGCAATATCATCTTTTTTAACAAAGACATCGTCCAATTTCATTTTAGGTACTTCTGCACGTACTACATCAAATACATATGAAGTTATTTGATCATGCGGGTATTCCAATTTGTAAAAGGCCTCATATACCTTTTCCTTGATAACAACATACTGTACGGATACTTTCAGTTTTACAAATACATCGTCTAATGTCTTTGTTTCAACTATTACGTCTAATTGTTGAATTTTTAGTCCTACTCTTGCAGCAATTCGTTGTACAAATGGAATTTTAAATTGAATACCAGAATGTCTAACACTGGTAAATTTACCAAAGGTTTCTATTAGTACGGCTGTTTGTTGTTTAACAATAAACACACCGGATAATACAGCAAAGATTACCAATATTAAAATTGGAATAAATAAGAAGTTCCCCATAATTTAAGATTTAATTGTTGATTATTTTGTTGTAAGGTACAACAGTTACCGAAGGATAAGTCTTATTTATTTCAATTTTGTTACAAACTGTGTATGGCTTGTTTTATTCTATGTATGGTTTCTTCTTTGCCAATAATTTCCATGATATCAAAAAGATGGGGTCCTTTCATTGCGCCTACTATTGCCAAACGCAATGGGGGCATAATTTGTCCAAATCCTAGTTCGTTTTGAGAAATATATTGTTTAATAGAGGCTTCAATACGTTCAGATTCAAATTCAGAAATTGTTTCTATAACAGTAATTACCTCTTCCATTAATTTAGGGGTGTTTTCTTTCCATTGCTTATTGGAAGCTTTGGCATCATATTCGGTAGGAGCAATAAAGTAATAATCAATTAACTCCCAGAAGTCCCCAATGAAATTTGCTCTTTCTTTATTCTGACTAATAATTCTTTCTAGTGGTAAACTGTTTATTAGTTCCTCTGATAAACCTTTTTCTTTTAAAATAGGAATTAGGTTGACTTTTAATTCTTCTGGTGCTTTTAGCTGTAGATATTGATGATTATACCATTTGTTTTTTTCAGGGTCAAATCGTGCACCAGATTTGTTTACACGTTCTAGGCTAAAGGCTTCAATTAGTTCTTTTTTGGTAAAAAGTTCCTGTTCTGTGCCTGGATTCCAACCCAATAAAGCTAAAAAGTTAATCACGACTTCAGGAAAATAGCCTTCTTCTCTGTAACCTTTAGAATCGTTCCATGATAAAGGAAAAACAGGAAAACCACCTTTGTCTCCATCTCTTTTGCTTAATTTTCCTTTACCTGTTGGCTTCATAATTAAGGGTAAATGTGCAAATTTAGGAGCTGTCCACTCAAAGGCCTCGTACAATAAATAGTGGAGGGCCAAAGAGGGTAGCCATTCTTCACCTCTGATAACATGTGTAATTTCCATTAGATGGTCGTCTACAATATTGGCCAGGTGGTATGTTGGCATACCATCACTTTTAAACAAAATTTTATCGTCTAAAATGTTGGTATCAATTTTTATAGTTCCTCTGATTTCGTCTCGTAAAACTAACTCTCGATTTTCTGGTGATTTAAAACGAATTACATAAGGTGCACCAGAATTAATTTTATTTTGTGTCTCTTCTGGTGTAAGTAAAAGAGAATTATCTAATTTTTCCCGATTATGCCAGTTGTAAATAAAGGTTTTACCCTTAGCTTCGTGTGCTTTCCTATAGTTGTCTAAACTTTCTGGTGTATCAAAGGCATAGTAAGCCTTATCTTTTTCAATAAGGTTAAAAACATATTTTTTGTAAAGGTGTTTACGTTCGCTTTGTCTGTAAGGACCAAATTTTCCAGGATTACTGGTACTTTCATCTGGTTCTAGTCCACACCATTTTAAGGCCTCTTCTATGTAGTTTTCTGCGCCTTCTACATACCGGTTTTGATCAGTATCCTCTATACGTAATATAAATTTACCGTTGTTTTTTTTGGCGTATAAATAATTAAATAAAGCTGTTCTTAATCCACCAATATGCAATGGTCCTGTTGGGCTAGGGGCAAAACGTACACGAGTTTCTAGAGACATGATTTCAATTTTGCGCAAATATACAATATGAAATGGCGTTATTAAGGAAGATAGCTATTTGGGTTTAAGTGGATTTAACAGTTTATTTTTAAAATTGTTTTAGTAGCTTGATTAACTTGTAATAAACGGAGTTTATATGAATAATTTTGAAAGCGTCTTATACAATTTGCAGGCTTTCATTAGAAAGTATTATCTAATACAGCTGGTTAAAGGTGCTATAGTTTTTTTAACGTCGAGTGCCTTATTGCTAGTGGTCTTGGGTACTGTTGAAAGCGTTTTTTGGTTAGCTCCTGGAGTTCGTTTTGGTTTATTTCTGGTTGGTGGTATGTTGGTCTTACTCTTTATTTACCATTATATTTTAACCCCATGTTTATATCTATTTAAAATAAAACAAGGAATAGGACACAAAGAAGCGGCGAGAATAATAGGCAAACATTTTAAGGATATTGATGATCGATTAAGCAATGTTTTGGATTTATCAGAAGAGGCTGATTCTGATTTGATACTTGCCGCCATTAATCAAAAATCTGAAAAACTAAAAACCATACCTTTTGTAAATGCTGTTGATAGTAAGAGGATTTGGAAATACGCGTATTGGCTTTTAATACCTATTGGTATATTAGGATTGTTTGTAGTAAGTGGATTTATAGGAGATTATTTTAAGGGTATACAACGTATAGCCGATTATAAAACAGCTTACGTTAAGCCAGCACCTTTTCAGTTTTGGATTTTAAATGATAATCTCAATACTAAAGACAACCAGGGCTTGTCGCTATCCTTTACCACTAAAGGCTCGGTTAAACCAGAAGAAGTTTTTATTCTGTTCCAAGGAAAACGTTTTCTAGCAGAGAATAAACGAGAGAATTTTCAGTTTGATTTTCCAATTGAAAAAGAAAATTTTTCATTTCAATTATTGGCTGGAGATGTATATTCAAAAATTTATAAGGTAGACGTGGTAAAAACACCGTTGCTCACCAATTTTCAAATGCTCTTAAATTATCCTAAATATTTAGGTATGCAGAATAGAGTGGTTAACGGTACAGGAGATGTAAAGGTTCCTTATGGAACAACTGTTACTTGGAAAGTCAAAGGTTCAAATTTAGATCTTGTAGATTTTATAGAAGCTGATAGTGTTTCTTCTTTTATGTCTTTAGGTAATGAGTTTAAGTACCAAAAAAGAATTTTTAATCGGTTGGATTATCAAATTCAATTAGGTAATGCTTCTCTTAAAGAATATGAAAACATTCCGTATACAATAAATGTAATTAAAGATGAGTATCCGAGCATTTCTGTTACTAGTAAACAAGATAGCTTGGTTCCTAATGAATCGTTTTTTTCGGGTAAGGTTCTGGATGATTATAGTATTAATAAAGTTGAAATTGTATATAAAGAGGTCAACGGCAGCAAAGAATCTAGTTTAATACTGGAAAAGGATTTGGGCAGGTCTAATCAGTTTTATTATACTTTTCCTCAAGGTTTAAAATTAAGCCCAGGTAAGGAATACAGTTTTTATTTTAAGGTTACCGATAATGATGGTGTCGTGGGTGGTAAGAGCATTACTTCTGAGGTATTTACAACGAACATTTTAAGTGATCAAGAATTGGAGAATAGGTTGTTGGAAACTAGTAAGAGTTTGTCAGATGGTATTAATGAACAAATCTCAAAACGCGAAGAAATAATTGATCAATTAGAACAATTGGATAAGGAATTTAAAACCCAAACAGATTTTGGTTTTAATAAAAAAGAAGAGGTTAGAAAAGAATTACGGGAGCAGCTTGATCAAGAACGGTTAATGGAAAAGTTTGCCAATCAATTAAAAGAGAGTCTAAATGAAAAGGATGAATTATTGCAGGAAAGACTGGAAAGGCAAGAAATGCTTGCAAAAAAGAATCAGAAATTATTGGAAGAGCTAGAAAAGGTAGCGGATAAAATAGATAAGGAAGAATTGCAAATGCAATTGGATAAGTTGGCTAAATCCCAAGCAGCCAATAAAAGAAGCTTGGAACAGATTGTTGAATTAACTAAGAGATACTATGTGGCTGAAAAGGCAAAGCAGTTAGCAGAAGAAATCTATAAACTAGGAGAACGTCAAGAATTGCTGTCTAAGTTAAAGTTACTGGATAAGGATAACGAATCGTCACAAGAATCAATCAGGAATAGATTTTCTGTTATAAAGAAACAATTTTCCGAATTACTAAAAGAAAACGGAAGCCTTAAAAAAGGTTTTGATTTAGAAGTTGATGACGAAGAGCTTATTGAGATTAATAAGGATTTGGAGGATATCCAAAAGGAGTTTGAAAAGCATAACTTGGACGAAAATGTTGGGAGTGGTTTAGACGAACAATCTGGTAGTAAGTTGAAATCTAAACAGCGTAGCGTTGGTGCTAAAATGAAAGATTTAGGCGATAAAGTGTCTTTCTCTGCGTCTAATAGCGGCTCAACTGTAGCGGAGGATGCAGACATGCTTCGTCAAATATTAGACAACCTTTTAATATTTTCTTTTAAACAAGAAGGTTTAATGGAGCGCATGAATTTTGATAGGGGAGATTTAAATAGTTTTTCTAATAGTATAAAGGAACAAAAGAAATTAAGAGAATTGTTTACCCATGTAGATGATAGTTTGTTCGCACTTTCATTAAGACAAGTAGAGCTTGCAGATTTTGTGAACGAACAAGTAGAAGATGTGTATTATAATATGGACAAAGGTTTGGAAAGTATTGCTGAAAACCAACTTTTTCAAGCAAAAAGCTATCAACAGTATGTACTAACTGCTTCCAATTCTTTGGCGGATTATTTGGTTAATGTTCTGGATAATATGCAGGAAAGTATGAACCCTGGGAAGGGAAAAGGTAATGGTCAGGATTTTCAACTTCCAGATATTATAAGAAAGCAAGAAGATCTTAGTCAAAAGATGGGTACTGGTAATGAAGGAGAACAAAAAGATGGGAACCAAGGTTCTGGTAAGGAAGGAGATTCTAAGTCTGGAAATAGCGATGGCAAGAATGGAAATTCAGGTAAAAATGGTGATGATGGCAAGAATGGAGACGGGTCAGAAGGCAATCAAGGTAGAACTGGTAATGGAAAGAATGGCGAATCTAACGGAAAAGGTGACGGTAAATCTAAAGGAAGAGGTGAGGGTGGTTCTGGTAATGGCAGTGGAATGTCTGAAGAGGAGTTACAAGAAATATTTGAAATTTATAAAGCGCAACAGCAAATACGCTCTGTTTTAGAAAAGCAATTAGAAGATATACTAAATGATGAGGAACGTAAATTGGCGAAAAGTCTTGTAAAACAGATGCAGGATTTTGAAGATAGATTATTAGAGAATGGTATTACTAAGGAGAATATTAATAGGGTAAATGTTATACAGCAACAGTTGCTAAAACTTAAAGATGCGGAATTAAAACAGGGTAAAGATCCTAAGCGTGATTCTGAAAAGGTAAAAGGATCCTTTTCAAATACGATTAAAAAGGAATATAGGGATGCGCGCGAGTATTTTCAACAAACAGAGATATTAAATAGACAACCATTACCTTTGCAAACTGATTTTAAAAATCGGGTTAAGTCCTATTTTAATACTAATGATTGAGTTTGTAAACGAAACAGAATTTGAGCTAAATGATATTTCCTTGTATCCCGATTGGTTAACTAGGATTATTAATGGGCATGAAAAGGAGGTAGGCGATTTGTGCTTTATATTTTGTAATGATGAGTATCTGCATGGTATTAACATGAAGTACTTAAACCATGATACCTATACGGATATTATAACTTTTGATTATGTAGATGGAAATTATATTTCTGGTGATATTTTTATTTCATTGGAACGTATAAAGGAAAATGCCGTAGTTAATAGGGTATCTTTTTTAAATGAATTATTGCGTGTTATGTCTCATGGTGTTTTACACCTATTAGGTTTTAAAGATAAAACAGAGTCAGACGCAAAAGAGATGAGATTACAAGAAGATAAATCAATTAATATGTTCCACGTGGAACAATAGAGCTATGTTTGATAAGGAGTATGATGTTATTGTAGTAGGAGGTGGCCATGCTGGAGCGGAAGCCGCCGCGGCTGCTGCCAACATGGGTTCCAGTACATTGTTGGTAACAATGAATTTGCAGAATATTGGGCAAATGTCCTGTAATCCTGCCATGGGCGGAATTGCAAAAGGACAAATTGTACGTGAAATTGATGCCCTTGGTGGCTATAGTGGAATAGTATCGGATCGCTCTGCCATACAATTTAAAATGCTCAATAAATCCAAAGGACCGGCAATGTGGAGCCCAAGAACGCAGAATGATAGAATGCGTTTTGCTGAGGAATGGCGTTTATTGTTAGAGCAAACGCCAAATGTTGATTTTTATCAAGAGATGGTAAGTGGTTTGTTGGTAGAAAATGGCAAAGCAGTTGGTGTAAAAACCAGCTTGGGTTTAAAGATAAAAGGAAAATCAGTTGTACTTACAAATGGTACTTTTTTAAATGGTTTAATACATATTGGCGAAAAACAATTTGGTGGAGGTAGAGCTGGTGAAAGTGCTGCTACAGGTATTACGGAGGAGTTGGTTCAATTGGGTTTTGAGAGTGGTAGAATGAAAACAGGCACACCGCCTAGAGTGGATGGTAGATCATTGGATTATTCTGTTATGATTCCCCAACCTGGAGATAGCAAGCCTGAAAAATTCTCGTATTTAGATACGCATAAGTTAACCACCCAACGAGATTGTTACATGACGCATACGAGTGAGTTGGTGCATGATTTGCTTAGAGAAGGTTTTGATCGTTCGCCAATGTTCAATGGTAGAATTAAGAGCTTGGGACCTCGTTACTGCCCTTCAATAGAAGATAAGATTAACCGATTTGCAGATAAGGACAGACATCAGATATTTGTAGAGCCAGAAGGTTGGAATACGGTAGAGGTTTACGTAAACGGTTTCTCTACTAGTCTGCCGGAAGATGTTCAATTTAAAGCATTACGTTCTGTTAAGGGATTTGAGAATGTAAAATTCTTTAGGGCGGGTTATGCCATAGAGTATGATTATTTTCCGCCTACACAGTTAAAGCACACATTGGAAACCAAGCTAGTGGACAATTTGTTTTTTGCAGGGCAAATTAATGGAACCACTGGTTATGAAGAGGCGGCTTCTCAGGGTCTAATGGCGGGTATAAATGCGCATCTAAAAGTATATGATCAAGACCCTTTTATTCTTAATAGGGACGAAGCATATATTGGGGTTTTGGTTGACGATTTAATTACCAAAGGCACAGAAGAGCCGTATCGTATGTTTACCTCCAGAGCAGAGTATAGAACCTTACTTAGGCAGGATAATGCAGATTTAAGATTAACACCAAGGGGTTATGAAATTGGATTGGCATCAGAAGAACGGTTAAAAAATATGGAGCGCAAAGAAAAAGAATCTAGTGACTTTGTCTCCTTCTTTAAAAACACAAGTTTTAATCCAGATGAAATTAATCCAATTTTAGAGCGTTTGGATTCTTCTTTGGTGAAACAATCTGACAAGCTGTTCAAGGTTTTTTCTAGGCCTAAAGTTACAATGGATCATATGTTACAATTGGACAAAGTTTCAGAATATGTAACGGAAAATTATTTGAATACCGACGTGTTAGAACAAACAGAAATTCAGGTTAAGTATTCTGGGTATATTGAAAAGGAAAAGAATAACGCAGACAAATTATTGCGTTTAGAGGGGATTAAGATTCCTAAGAATTTTGACTACGCCAAGTTAAAGTCCTTAAGTTTTGAGGCAAGAGAAAAACTAAAGGAAATTGAACCGGTGACTATTTCACAAGCATCTAGAATTAGTGGTGTTTCACCTGCCGATATTTCCGTGCTTTTAGTTCACTTAGGGAGGTAATGTTCCACGTGGAACAATAAAGCTATACTAGAAGATAAATACTTTAGCCTCTTTTGAGGCTATTGTTTTTTAAAATCAATATGGAAGTTTATTTAGAAACTAAAGACTATTCTGTTACCAAGGAGTCATTTCAATTGTTGTATGATTCCTCCTTAGATATGTTGGTCACTAAACCTGTGCCTTCAGATTTAAATCGTTACTATCAGAGTGAGGATTACATTTCGCACACAGATGGTGCAGATTCAATATTCGAAAAGCTGTATCAATTCGTAAAAAGGTTTACCCTTAAACGTAAGGTAGTGATGTTAAATAAGTATATAGGTGATGAAGGAAAACTTTTAGATTACGGCGCTGGTACGGGTGATTTTTTATCTGTTGCTAAAAGTAAAGGTTTTGTTGTTTCTGGTGTTGAACCAAATGCTAAGGCCAGAGGTTTGGCTAAGCAAAAGGGTATTAATTTACAAGAGAACTTGAATAGTTTGAAGCCAGGAAGTTTTGATTGTATTACGCTTTGGCATGTTTTGGAACATGTGCCTGATTTGGAAGATACAATAGGCAGATTGGTTTCACTTTTAAAAAACAACGGTGTGTTGGTTATTGCGGTTCCTAATTTTAAAAGTTGGGATGCTAAACATTATAAAACCTATTGGGCCGCTTTTGATGTGCCTAGACATCTCTGGCACTTTTCGCAAAATAGCATTGTGCAATTATTTGGTAAGCATGATTTAGCCTTACAAAAAACGAAGCCCATGTATTTTGATTCGTTTTATGTTAGTATGCTATCTGAGCGCTACAAAGGTGTCAAAAACACACTTATTAGAGGATTTCTGAAAGGGTTATACAGTAATTTAGCTGCAATAGGTTCCAAAGAATGGTCTTCCCATGTTTATATCCTCAAAAAAGCCAAATAAGCCGCTCTAAGGCCTTAACGGCAACCACCTATTGTATGGTAAGGCGACAACCCAAAAACGCTCTTAAATCACCTTGTATAATCACAATTTCTATAACTACACGTTATAGGTTCTTCTTTGTGCTATAGGTTATGCTTATACATAATTAAAAAAGAATTTTACTTACCTAAAATGGATTTTATATTTTAGCCGCAACTTAAATCGATAGAATGAAAAAATTAGGATTAATACTAGGTTTGGTAATTATGGTTTCTTGCCAGCAAAACAAAATTGGTTTTGTAGACAATGTAAAATTGATGGATGGTTACCAAGAAAAATTAGATGTAGAAGCAGATTACAAAACCAAAGCCGATAAGTTGAATAGGAAGAGAGACAGTATTTCGCAAGCCTTTCAAATGGAAGTACAAGCTTTTCAAACAAAGGCAAATTCAATGTCTCAGAAAAAGGCGCAAGAAGAATATGGCATGATCCAACAACGTGGGCAAATGATGGGTCAAAGCTTACAACAAGAAGAACAATCCATACAACTAGCTGGTCAGGAAAAAATGGATAGTGTAGTTAAAAAAGTAAAGGCAAAGATAGAAGCCTACGGTAAAGCAAACGGATACACCTACATCCTTGGTGGAGGAGAAGGTGGTAGCGTACTGTATGGTGAAGAAGCAAATGACTTAACTGAAGAAGTACTTAAGATTTTAAACGACGAGTATAAGCAGTAATAAAATAGTTTATAATAGAAAAAGGCCTTGGGAAACCAAGGCCTTTTTTTGTTCTATTTACTAAAAATTGACTATTAGTTATGTTGTGTTATCAAAAATCAAATTGGACCACTATCCCAGTTGGTTTAATCAGAATCTATTTAGTTACCAAAAAGAGTAACAAACATACTGGGACTAGGTAAATTACTATGGTTTTTGCCCCCTCATAATCTTTGGCAACCCGTTGGCCCAATAAGAGCATTAGTAAAGTCACTGCCGCTAGTAATACACCATAAAAGGCAAAAACCACATCATTAAACAATAACAAATGGGCAAAACCCATAACGGATAAAATCCCCGCAACAAGCTCCATTACCAAAATTGTTCCTAACAAAACAGGCACCAAACCAGAAAAAGGAGTTTCTTCAAAATGACTTTTTAGCCAAGATAAGTTTCCATGCCAATCAAATACCTTATCCAAACCACTTTGGATAAAAACAATAATAATCATGGCTAATAAGATAAGTTGGGTTGCGTTTTCAGTAAAATGTAAATGCATGTCTTAGTTTTTTAGGCGGCTTTGCTGTGAAGCAAACGCGTTAGTTTAATAGAAAGGTCTGTAAAAATAAGTTTGGTATTACCGTTGCGTTCCACGTGAAGCATGGCTTTTTCCAATTCTTCAATAATGCCCATAATATTATTCTCATGAACAAAAGGGGCAAACTTGGCCAAATCAAAATTATCTACACCAATGCTGCTGTAGACCAAATCATTGGCTCCATAGTTTAACAATAGCGCTTGTCTAATAATGGCAATGCAGTATTGTATAAATTTTTTTTGCACTTCCCTTCCTGTTTTAGAAAGTTCATCGCTCCACAATAATAAGTCATGAATGGCAGCTTTATTACCCTTAGCCTTAAAAGCGGTACGTACCCATTGAACAAACCATCGTTCAAAAACCAAATCTTCAGAATCCTGGTTTAATAAGTCTATAGCCTTGTTGTAATTTCCGTTTGCTTCGTGCGCCAACCTATTGGCTTCATCATTAGAAGCACCTTTTAACAATAAGCGTTCTACGATAACGGGTTCTGGCAAAGGGCCAAACTGTAATATTTGGCAACGGCTTCTAATAGTATTGATTATTTGTTCCGCATCTTCCGCTATTAAAATTAGAACCGTTTTGTTTGGTGGCTCTTCAATTAGTTTAAGTAATTTATTGGCCGCAGAAGCATTCATTTTTTCTGCCATCCAAATCAACATTACCTTATAACCACCTTCGTAGGATTTTAAGGTTAATTTCTTTACAATTTCCTGTGCTTCTTCGGTTCCTATTAAACCCTGTTTCTTTTCAATTCCAATGGCTCGGTACCAATCAAACAAATTACCGTAAGGCTGTTCTTTAAGAAATTGCCGCCACTCGTTAATATAATTGTCACTTATGGCATGCGTTTTTACCTTATCCGAGTTAGCTACTGGATATACAAAATGTAAATCTGGATGGGTAAATGCGCTGCATTTTAAGTTACAACTACTATTGTCTCCAAGATTTTCACCGCCCGTATTGCCGCAAAGTATATATTGGGCATAAGCTAGGGCCAATGGCAAGGTTCCACTACCTTCTGGCCCCACAAATAATTGTGCGTGCGGAATTCTACCTGCGTCTGCGGTGGCCGCTAAGTGTGTTTTTAAATGGTGCTGGCCTAAAACTTCTTTAAACAACATATGGTCAAAGATACATATTTGGCGATATGTAGAAATTTAAACTAAAATGCACCAAAACTTTACAAATTTTCAGAATAACCCCTTTACACAGCGTTGGTAATTGGTTACTTTTGAAGCTTAAATCCAATTTTGATATGAGAACAATAGATGACTATAACTTCGCAGACAAAAAGGCTTTGATCCGTGTAGATTTTAATGTGCCTTTAGATGAGGATTTTAATGTTACGGATACTAGTAGAATCGATGCTGCCAAACCAACTATATTAAAAGTTTTGGAAGATGGTGGTAGTGCCGTTTTAATGAGCCATTTGGGTAGGCCAAAAGGTCAGAGTAATCCTGATTTGTCCTTGTCTCACATTTGTGATAAAGTAAGCGAGATTATAGGCGTTCAAGTAAAATTTGTTGCAGATTGCGTTGGAGAAAAGGTAGAACAGGCCTATTCAGATTTGCAAAACGGCGAAATTTTACTTTTGGAAAACTTACGGTTTTATGATGAAGAAACTAATGGTGACGAAGCATTTGCAGAAAAATTATCCCATTTTGGAGATATATATGTAAATGACGCTTTTGGTACGGCCCATAGAGCACATGCCTCTACAACGGTGGTTGCCAAGTTTTTCCCAGAAAATAAATGTTTTGGTTATTTATTGGCAAAAGAAATAAAAGCCATAGATAAGGTTATGCAGACCGGTGAAAAACCGGTAACCGCTATTCTTGGCGGAGCAAAGGTATCTTCAAAAATTACCATTATTGAAAATATCTTGGATAAGGTAGATAATTTGGTAATTGGTGGCGGAATGACCTATACTTTTGTGAAAGCAAAAGGAGGAAAAGTAGGAGATTCTATTTGTGAAGACGACAAAATGGAATTGGCCCTAGATATTCTAAAACAAGCAGAAGAAAAAGGCGTAGCCGTGCATTTACCGGTAGACGTATTGGCCGCAGATGATTTTAACAACAATGCCAAAACCCAGGTAGTAGACGTTACAGAAATACCAGACGGTTGGCAAGGTTTAGATGCAGGACCAAAGACCTTGGAGAACTTTAAACAAGTAATTCTAAACTCCAAGACCATTTTATGGAATGGCCCTGTTGGCGTTTTTGAAATGGAATCTTTTGCCAAAGGTACCATTGCCATAGGTAACGCAGTAGATGAAGCAACTGCTAAAGGTGCCTTTTCCCTAGTAGGTGGGGGTGACTCTGTAGCCGCGGTTAAGCAATTTGGTTTTGAAGATAAAGTAAGCTATGTATCTACTGGTGGTGGTGCCATGTTAGAAAGTTTAGAAGGTAAAACTTTACCCGGTATTGCTGCAATAATGGCATAATCAGTCAGTTATAGAAATAGGGGCGTTCGTTAAAATTCTTGTTTTTTGTTTGGTGGATTTTAATTATTGAACAAAAAGATGCATTTTAGCGCGTCCCATTCCAAACTGAGGTGTCAAAGATGATTAGAAAGCGAATTTTTTGGGGCATTGTTGCTCCCCTAGGTATTCTTACGGCCACGGCACAAGAAACCCCACAAAAGGCAACAGAGCAGGATAGTACGCAAACTACAACCGTACTTAATGATACACCATTAAACATACCTGCAATTGCAAAAAAGCAAGAACTTACCACAACAGAAGAGTTTGAACAAGCGTATGTTTATGATAGTCTTTGGTTAAAAGAACTTAGGGACAATCATAAGTTTTATGATGAGATGTATGCAGAAGTGGTTCGTATTAATTACGACTCAATTTTCGCTGCAGACTTACCTACAGATACGTTAAAGGCCAGATTACAACGTTTAAATGCAAAAACGCCTTTTAACGTAGAATACAATCCTTATTTGGAACAGGTAATTCAATCCTTTTTAAAAAGAAAACGTGGCTTAATCCACAGAATGATTACCGCAAGCCAGTTTTACTTTCCGCTATTTGAACAAGAACTAGATATTCATAATATTCCGTTAGAAATGAAATATTTAGCCATTGTGGAATCGGCATTAAACCCAACCGCCAAATCTAGGGTAGGAGCTACGGGTCTATGGCAGTTTATGTTTGGAACGGGAAAAATGTATGGCCTAGATGTAAGTAGTTATGTTGACGAGCGTAGCGACCCCATTGCATCTACCCAAGCAGCCGGAAAATACTTGTCCAAGTTATATAGTATTTTCAATGATTGGGATTTGGCATTGGCTGCTTACAATTCTGGACCGGGTAATGTAAACAAGGCTATAAGGAGGTCTGGCGGACACACAAATTATTGGAATATAAGACCCTTTCTTCCACGTGAAACCGCTAATTACGTGCCATTGTTTTTGGCTACCATGTACATGTTTGAATATGCAGACGAACATGGTATTGTTGGCTTAAAGGCAGATAGACCTTACTTTGAAACGGACACAGTGCATGTTAAAAACATGATTGGTTTTGAACACATTTCAAAACTGGTAAAAATTTCAGAAGAAGAATTAAAATTCTTGAATCCATCCTACAAACTGGATATTATTCCTAAAGTGGACGGTAAAACTTACCCGCTACGTTTGCCACTAAAACATATTGGAGCATTTGTAAGCAATGAAGATTCAATTTACTCGTATGCTAAAAGTGAATTTGAAAAGAAAGAAAAAACATTACCAGATTTAGTTACCAGTACAGACCGTGTTAGGTATAAAGTTAGAAGTGGTGACTACTTAGGCAAAATAGCAGAACGTTTTGGTGTTGGTGTTAGCCAAATTAAAAGATGGAACGGATTGCGAAATAATAACCTCAAAGTTGGCCAACGTCTAGTTATTTATCCCAGAAAACCAGTTGCCGTGGCAACTACTACAAGCAAGAAAAGCACCACGCCCACAACCACGAAACCTGTAAAATTACCCTCAGATCCATCTAAAATCCATGTAGTACAATCAGGAGATTCTCTTTGGACCATATCTAGACAATATCCTGGCATAACTATTGATAACTTACGAAAGTGGAACGGTTTAAGCAACAACAACCTTAAACCAGGAACAAAACTCAAATTGTGTAATTGTTCTTCGTAAATTAGAGGATATGAAAAAATTAGGAACACTATTCATTTTGGCCCTTGCGGCCCTTACCGTTTATTCCTGTAAACAAGAAAAAAAAGCCGCCAATTTTTTACCTGGCTCTACAGGAAGTGAAAATAGCCTTATGGTGGTTATGGATAATAGCTTGTGGCAAGGAGAAGTTGGCGAAAAGGTGCGAGAGGTTTTTGCCGCCCCTGCTGTGAGTTTAATGCCAGAGCAGGCCATACTTACACTTACACAGATACCGCCGGAAGTATTCAAAGGAGCTACTACGCACGCACGCTCTGTTCTGTTTGTCCAAAAAGACACGTTGACGATAGCCCATGTTAAACGAGATGTATACGCAGACCCTCAAAATATAGCCGTTGTAAAAGGTAAAACAAATGCCGAAATAGTTGCGGGTATAGAAAAAATTGGAAAAGAAGCCATAACTGCCTTCAAAGCTGTTGAGATTGCCGCGGTTCAGGAGCGTTTTAATCGCTCGTTAAGCAAAGAAACGGCCATAGAAGATGAATTGGGTGTTAAGCTTACCTTACCATCTGTATATCGTGTTGGAAAGCAAGAAAAGAATTTTGTTTGGGTAGACCGCCAAATACCAAAAGGAAACATGAATATTATTGCCTACAGTATTCCAGAGAAAACGTTTACTAGTGATTCTACATTTGTTCAAGATATAGTTAAGTTAAGAGATAGTATAGGTAAAAAATATGTTCCTGGTCCTGATGCAGGCACTTATATGATGACAGAAAAAGCATTTGCTCCTTATGTGTTTCCTGCAGAAATAGGAGGAAGAAAAGCGGCAGAGGTTAGGGGTATATGGGAAATTAACGGTTATCCAATGGCGGGTCCGTTTTTAATGTATATTATCAACGATAAACCCAACAAAAGAAAATTGGTGTTAGAA
Organism: Croceivirga radicis; assembly: GCF_002072105.2. Classification (GTDB taxonomy): domain Bacteria; phylum Bacteroidota; class Bacteroidia; order Flavobacteriales; family Flavobacteriaceae; genus Croceivirga; species Croceivirga radicis. The sequence goes on along the minus strand of NZ_MTBC01000001.1, from coordinate 324,740 downwards.
GGATTTACTTTTGCCCCTAATACGCAAAAAAGGGATTATATGTTTGAATTGGAAGCGGTATTGAAAACGCTTGAGTTTTCCAATGAAACAGAAATGGCTAGCAAATAAAACCTGAGTTGTATAAATAAAAAAGCCCCTAAACAAGGGGCTTTTTTATTTATGTATTAGCTGTAATTTACATTGAAACAATTATAAATTCTGAACGTCTGTTCTCTAAGTGGTTATCTCTACTACACGGAATACCGTCCTCACAATTGTTAAGTGGTCTGTCTTCTCCAAAACCTTCGGCACTGGCAATTCTAGAAGGGTCAATACCATTTTTAATTAAGTAATCCCTGGTTGCCTTGGCCCGCTTATCAGAAAGATATTGGTTATAAGCCCTACTACCTCTACTATCCGTGTGCGATTCAATTTTGATGACCATTTCAGGATACTCTTCCCAAACAGCCAACAACCTATCTAACTCGCTTGCCGCATCTGATTTAATGTAATACCGGTCAAAGTCAAAGTTTATGTTATCAATTTTCAACTTCTTAACCCCGTCCTCCATAACAATAGGGGCAGCCTCTTTTTTCATTAATAACTCTAGACTAATACGCGCTTTGTCTTCTGTAGCAATACTTTTACTGTCCTCATTATAGCTTAAAAGATTGCTTACAATGGTATAGTTGCTTTGTTTGCGAACATCGTCAAACTGAAATCTTCCTTTTTCGTCCGTAGCTATTTCCGCAAGCTTATTTTGGTCCTCATCCAAAAGGGCCACAAGAGCCTCTTGGATTGGATTTCCTGTTAGTTCGTCTAAGACCACCCCTTCAATTATAGCATTCATATCTACAGGAGGTTTAATCTCTAAATTAGTAAAGGCATAAATATCATCATCACCTTTGCCGCCATCTCTATTAGAAGCAAAGTAACCAGAATTATTTACCTCGTCCATTACAAAAGAAAAGTCGTCCTTATTGCTGTTAATAGGTTCTCCTATATTGGTTATGTTTTTATATTCTTCGTTAATTATATCAGCTTTATATATATCTAAACCTCCAAAACCTTCGCTTCTGTTGCTAGAAAAGTACAAGGCGTTTTCAGACACAAATGGGAACATTTCTTTTCGTCTAGAGTTAACACCCTCTCCAAGATTTATTGGTGCAGAATAACTCCCATCTTCTTTAATGTTAACGTAATAAACATCCGTTGCGCCATAACCACCAGGCATATCAGAAACAAAGTATAATTTGGTTCCATCTTGGTTCATTGCTGGGTGACCTGTAGAATAGTTTTCACTATTAAATGGCAGTTCTTTAGCTTCTGACCAGCCGTTTTCTGTCTTGGTAGAGGTATAAATTTTTAAATGGTTAACACCATTTTGGTCTCGTTTTAGTTTTTTACCATAGTTGTTTCTGGTAAAGTAGATGGTGTTTTTATCTGGTGAAAACGTAACTGCCGCCTCGTGGTATTTACTATTTATGGTTTGGGGTAACTTTTCCACGTTTTTAACCTTTTCTAAATCATCGCCTACCTCGCCAACATATAAATCCAAGTAGGGTTGCTTGTTCCATTTATACCGTCTGGTTTTTAAAAATGCAGAATCTTTGGAAGAGGCATATAAGAATTTACCCGCTCCAATTATCATTGGAGAAAAGTCTGAGTATTCTGAGTTAATGTTTAAGTTTTTAATCTCTACCTCATAAGGCTTGCTATTCTCTGCCAAGCTATTTTCAATGGTGCTAGCCTCTTTATCTGCCAAAAGGGTTTGTTTATCCTGCGCATTAAACACCTTCATAATTCTATTGGCCTTTTTATATCTACCGGTTCCCTTTAAAGCATGTGCGTATTTAAATAGGTCGTCATTACTAACTGCATCTGCATCTTTTTTGTATGCAATCTGGTAGTACTTACTGGCCATCTTCATGTTGGAATTGAAATAGTGAGAATCACCAGCCCTTAGCCATACAGCCGCTGGAAAATCTTTTTGTTTTCCGTTTAAAGCTTCATCATATACTTTAGCCGCCTCTGCATACCACAATTTGTCAAAAAAGCCATCTGCTCTTTTTATCAACTTATTGTTTACAGTAGTTTTTGTGGTTGATTTACTTTTGGTTAGGCTGTCATTCTTTTTGTTTTCGTTTAGAATGATTCGTTCAATCTCCGCATCTTCAAACTCCAATAGGGAAACAGACTGTGCCGAAATAGTTAGGCAAAACAGGAATAGCGGTAGTAAGAATAGTTTTTTCATGGCTAGATTATAAATGGCCTATTATGTTTTAGTTTGATATTTAGGCGATTACATCATGCACTTTAAAGTACATACTAGCTACGAAAATAGATTGTTAATAAGTAGTGGATTAATTTTTGTTGTGAAACAAAGAAATAGTGAAGTAAAAGCGTAAAGGTGTGGCGGTCTTGAAATCTGTTAGGAGCTAAAAAAGAAAAAGACCGATGTTATTCGGTCTCTTTTTTTCCTTCTATTTGCTCATCTTCCTTGGAGGCATCCTTAAACTCCTTTATGCCGCTACCAAGACCACGCATTAATTCTGGTATCTTTTTTCCACCGAACAACAATAATATGGCCAAAACAATCAATACAATTTGCCAAGGTCCAAGCATTCCAAGAATAATAGTACTTAAAACCATAATCTTTCTGTCTTAAATGAATATCAAAAGTACAAAATTCAACAGAGCATAGGTGTTAAATACCAAAATTTGAAGTTTTACTTTCAAAAAAATGTAAATTAACCGGTTGTTAATTGCTAAAATACCTTTAAAGTAAAGGTAAAAGCACGTAAATTAATTTGTAAACCTATCTTTGTCTATTATGGCAAAAAAAGCTAAAAAGCGTAAGGAAATTAAACGAAAGCTGTTACACAAGTACAGGTTGGTTATTTTAAATGAGAATACGTTTGAAGAAAAGATATCTTTTAAACTAAACCGGTTAAACGTATTTGTTACTGGCACGCTTTTTATTATCGTTTTAATAGGACTAACCACGTTATTAATTGCCTTTACACCATTAAGGGAATACATACCTGGTTATTCTTCTACCCGCTTAAAAAGACAAGCTACCGAGCTTACTTATAAAACAGATTCTTTAGTAAACGTTTTAAATTATACCAATGGGTATTTGGAGAATATAAGAAAGGTATTGCGTGGAGAAATTGAAAACAATGAGTTTACAAGAGATTCTTTATTCGAAAGATATAAACTGGACCCGTCTACCATAAATCTAGAGCCAATTGAAGAAGATTTGGCCATGCGCGAAGAGGTAGAATTAGAAGATAAGTACAATTTATTTGAGCGTAATGTTAGTGGCGGTGGAAATTTATTGTTTAAACCAGTAGATGGCTCTTTAACAGAAACATATAATGCAGATAAGAAGCACTTTGCCGTAGACGTTGTTGCCCAAGAAGGCGCGCCGGTAAAGGCCGTGGCCGCGGGCATGGTAATTTTTTCGGAATGGACCTCAGAAACGGGTTATGTAATCATTATTGAACATAAAGACGATATGATTTCGGTTTACAAGCATAACGGATCATTAAGTAAAAGCCAAGGAGATGTAGTAAAGGCAGGAGAGGTAATTGCTGCCGTGGGTAATACAGGCGAATTTACGACTGGCCCGCATTTGCATTTTGAACTATGGCTAAACGGCAAACCAACCAATCCTTTAGATTTTATAGACTTTAAATAATATGTCCTTAAAAGCATTCGCTGCCAAAATTTTTGCCAATAGAATTGCCAAAAAAAACAGTAAATGGATCAACAATCCTATTGGGGCTCAAGAAAAGGTATTTAAGAACCTTATAAAAAATGCAGAACATACTACGTTTGGTAAAGACCATAATTTTGGCGCTATTAAAAACCATGTAGATTTTGTAAAGCAAGTTCCCATCCGTGATTATGAGGAGTTAAAACCCTACGTAGAACAAATTCTAGAAGGTAAAAAGGATGTGCTTTGGCCCGGCAAACCATTGTATTTTGCAAAAACATCGGGCACAACCTCTGGGGCAAAATTCATACCCATAACCAAACCTTCTATTAAAAATCAGGTAAACGCTTCTCGCGATGCCATCCTTAATTACATTCAAGAAACAGGCAATGCCGATTTTGTAGATGGGCGAATGATTTTTTTGCAGGGTAGCCCAGAAATGGAAGAAAAAAACGGCATAAAGTTGGGTAGATTATCCGGTATTTCGGCACACTATGTACCCAACTATTTGCAAAAAAACAGATTGCCTAGCTGGGAAACCAATTGTATTGAAGATTGGGAAACCAAAGTAAATGCCATAGTTACCGAGACGGAAAATGAGAACATGACCGTTATAGCAGGCATCCCTTCTTGGGTACAGATGTATTTTGAAAAGCTACAAGATAAACACCAAAAAAAGGTTGGTGATTTATTTAAAGACTTTCAGTTGTTTATTTACGGTGGCGTGAATTATGAACCATATCGCGCCAAGTTCGAAAGTTTAATAGGCCGTAAAGTAGATGCTATAGAATTGTTTCCAGCTAGTGAAGGTTTTTTTGCTTATCAGAATTCCCAATCCGAAAAAGGAATGCTCTTACTTACGGATGCCGGTATTTTTTATGAGTTTGTAAAGGCAGACGAATTTTTTGATGCAGATGCAAAACGTATCACCCTTAAGGACGTAGAATTGAACGTAAATTATGCCATGATAATTTCAACAGATGCCGGATTATGGGGATACAACATAGGAGATACCGTTCAGTTTATTTCTAAGGACCCTTATAAAATAATCGTATCGGGTAGAATTAAGCATTTTATTTCTGCCTTTGGAGAACATGTTATTGCTAAAGAAGTAGAACAAGCAATGAAAGATGCCATTGTGGCCACGGATGCCCAAGTGAACGAATTTACCGTTGCCCCACAAACCACACCAGAAAGTGGATTGCCCTATCATGAATGGTTTATAGAATTTCAGAAAGAACCATCAGATATGGAATTGTTTATACAAACCTTAGACACATCGCTCCAAAAACAAAACAGCTACTATTTTGATCTAATAGAAGGCAAGGTTTTAAAACGTTTGCAAATAGTTAAAGTGCAAAAAGATGGATTTAAAGCTTACATGCAATCCATTGGTAAGCTGGGTGGACAAAACAAAATACAACGCCTTTCTAATGACAGAAAATTAGCAGAAGCCTTAACTGCATTTAAAATAGGGTAAGAAGATTTCCCGTATTTTTACACTGAAATAGTGAATATGACGGCAATTAAGGAAACTACACGTGCACAAGAATCTACCAACGCCATAGAGCGTTTGTATGTTACCATGCGGCATTTGTTAAATAGGGGATTTTATAAACCTTCCGGTGTTTCTGGCAATGCATTGCGTAACGCATTGTTGGTACTAAGACCAGAAATTTACGGTTCGGTTGCAGAAGATAGAGGAGAGTTAAACGGACTTATTTATGTTTTAGAACGCCTACCTATGGGCATAGAACAATGTAGGTATATCAATTTAACGTCAGATGAAGGCATCTCAAAATCGCACTTGCAGCCTATAATTCCGCCAAAAAGAAGAAGAAACTGCTATCGTATAGACGATGAGCAGATGAATATTGAAATTACTCGTGGTCGCTCAGACATCTATGATATTTTAACGCACTTAACCTTTTTGTTTATTGAGGCAGATAAAATATGTGAGCGTGTATGGATAGAGGAGGATAGTACTACCATTCGGGATTGGCAAAAGTTAGAAGAATTTGTTAAGCAAACAGAACGTACGGAAGATGAGCGCGAAGTTGCCTACATACATGTAGCCAATATCCTAAGTAGAACGTATGCAGAGGTGGTAGCGATACAAAAGAAGTTTGCTACCGATGCCATGCCAGACCGTTTTCTAGAGTTTATTTATTGGTTGGGCAAGTTGGCTATAGAAGAGGTGGCCACAGGCAACAAAAGAACAATCACTTTTAGTCCGCTCTTAAGAGAACGATTGGGTCACCACATTCACGGAGAACGATGGGCTACCACTATTAAGGAGACGCTAGAAAAGTATAATTTACTGGGCAGGCCTTTACACATTATAAGCGCTAATATGCATAGTGTAATGAATTCGCTGTTTGCGAGAAAAGTGCTTGGAGCAGAGTTTGAAGGTAAAGACGATTTAGAGATTTATCAGGCTTTAAGTTTATCAGAAAATAAAGAGTTACGGAATAAAGTAGAGAAGGTGGCTATTGCCAATGGTATGATACCTATAGAAGATACTTCTGGAGCTAACATCTCCGTACAGTTATTTGACACGGCAAAATTTAATGATGCTGCCTGTTGCTACAAGGTTGACACTAGCATTCCTGAAGATGAAAAGCCCGTAATTTTTGTGATGGATTATGCGTTTGGCGAGCAGGCATACGAAACAATTGACGAGTTGTTGAAACCATTAGAAAAAGGAGATGACAAAATTTTTCTGAATGTAGATTCTGTTTCCATTATGGGTAAAGCAGGAATTCTAGAGGGCGGTAAGGGCGACTTAATGATACCTTCTGCACACATTTTTGAAGGTACTGCAGATAACTATCCTTTTGAGAACGAACTATGCGCCAAGGATTTTGAAGGTCATGGACTTAAAGTTTTAGAAGGAACCATGGTTACCGTATTAGGTACGTCTTTGCAGAATAAGGACATTTTAAAGTTTTTCTATGAGTCTACCTGGAACGTTATTGGTCTAGAAATGGAAGGTGTTCATTACCAAAAAGCCATACAATCGGCTTCAAGGGTAAGAAAAAGTGTAAGTAAGGATGTTAAGGTTAGATATGCATATTACGCATCAGATAATCCTTTGGAAACAGGTAGTACGTTGGCTTCTGGTGGTCTAGGAACAACGGGAGTAAAACCTACATATCTTATTACCTATAAAATATTGGAGCAAATTTTTATATGATTTATACTAATTGGTTTTTGATAGTTTAATCAGGATTATCCAATAGAGTCCAAAATCTAGTATAATTAATAAAAATCTTTAGCAAAGCAAGCTTATAAGATGATAAATGAAATTGAACTACAGGAAGCCTATGTTAGGGCCAATAGCTTTGTTAAAATAAGCGAGATCTGAATGATAAGTAATCCAATCTTCAATTATATTGATTAGTAGCGGAAAAACATATTATTCAATTAGAAAAGGATAAGTTGGCAGTAATCATAACTAATTTAAAAATGCGATAAAAGGTAGTACTTTTCGGGTTAATAGCATATGAGTTTAAATTCCATGTATCTTTGTAGGCAAATTCTAACCAACTAAATTTTAAAATAAGCAATGTTAGAACATCATAATAACAGTAATACTGACGAGATTGATTTGGGTCAATTATTCCAATTAATAGGTCGTGCTTTTCAAAAGTTGTATAATTTCATTGGGAATATTTTTAAAGGTTTTTTTAATCTTATTATTCTACTGTTACTGTTTATCCAAAGAAACTTCATCATCCTATTAGCTTCATTGGTAATAGGAGCCATTGCTGGTTATTTTATAGACAAATACAAAACAGAAAAGTTTATATCTCGAATGGTTGTAGAGCCTAATTTCAATAGTGTTCAACAACTATATAATAATATAGAGTTTTATAACGACTTGGCAAAGGCAGAGGACTCTGTAGCACTTGCAGAAGCATTAAAAATTACAATTCCCGAAGCGGGCTCGATAAAGTCAATTTTTGTTGATTCCTATTCAGACGAAAATCAAAAAATAAAACTGTTTGATGAGTTTGTTAAGGAATTAGACACATCAACAATTAAGGCAATTGAGTTTGAATCATATTTGCAAAACTTTAATTCGTTAGATGCTCGTTTTCATCAAATTTCATTGATAAGTACGGACAACAGTGTGGCAAAAAAAGCACAGCAATCCATCGTTAAATCAATTTCAAGTAATGATTACTTTAAATTACAAAAACAGATTAACGACATAAATATTAAATTGCAAGATTCTATCATAACACAGCAATTGAGTGAAGTAGATAGCTTGCAGCAATTATATAAAACGATATTGGTTAAAGAAGCAGAAAAACCGATGCAGGGAACCAATATAAATTTGGCAGAAAATGGGCAATCCCAGAATAAAGAGTTGGCTTTAGTTAAAGAAAGAGAAATCTTGAAACGAAACCTAGTAGCATTGAACCAAGAACGAGCCAATAAATCATCAATTTTAAATGTAATTAGTGACTTTCCTAATCGAGGTGTCAAAGTTAAAGGTTTTTGGAATAGTTATAAGTTTGTATTGCCTTTGTTACTATTGGGAGTAATATTAATTGTATTAGCCTTAAGGGATTTAAATAGGTTTTTAAGAAAGTATGGGAAGCAATGATAAAAAAATTTTGATAACAGGGGGGGCGGGATTTATTGGTTCTCACGTTGTCAGAAGATTTGTCACCAACTATTCTAATTACGATATCTTTAATCTGGATGCTTTAACCTATGCGGGTAACCTAGAAAATCTTAAAGATATTGCGGATTATCCTAACTACACTTTTATAAAAGGTGACATTGTTGACCCAGTATTTATTACCCAACTTTTTAATAAAGAAAAATTTGATGGTGTAATTCATTTAGCTGCTGAATCGCATGTTGATCGTTCTATTTCCAATCCAAATGCCTTTTTATACACTAATGTTATTGGAACGGTTAATTTGCTGAATACATCCCTAGGGTTATTCCGGAATAATCCTGAGTTTATATTTTATCATATTAGTACCGATGAGGTCTATGGTAGTTTGGGAAGTCATGGCTTTTTCAAGGAATCTACAGCATATGCTCCCAATTCCCCTTATTCGGCCTCTAAAGCAAGTTCGGACCATTTTGTAAGGGCATATGGGGAAACGTATGGCCTTCCTTTTGTAATTTCCAATTGTTCCAACAACTATGGGCCAAACCAATTTCCAGAAAAGTTGGTTCCTCTGTTCATCAACAATATCATTCAAAAAAAACCATTGCCCGTTTATGGTGATGGCAACTATACTCGGGATTGGCTTTTTGTAAAAGATCACGCCCGGGCCATAGACTTGGTGTTCCATCAAGGAAAAAAGGGGGAAACATACAATATTGGCGGTTTTAATGAGTGGAAGAATATTGAACTGACCCAATTATTGTGCAGATTAATGGATAAAAAATTGGACAGGCAGGCAGGCACTTCGGCAAAGCTCATAAGCTTTGTAAAGGATCGTCCAGGACACGATCTAAGATATGCCATCGATGCCTCGAAAATCAATAAAGAATTAGGGTGGGAACCATCGGTAACATTTGAAGAAGGTTTGGAGCTAACAATAGAGTGGTATTTTGATAATAAAGAATGGCTAGACCATGTTACTTCGGGAGACTATTTGGAATATTATAAAAAGCAATATCAAGCATAAATTAGGATGAAAGGAATCGTATTGGCAGGAGGAACAGGTAGTAGATTGCACCCACTTACCTTATCGGTGAGTAAGCAGTTGATGCCCATTTACGATAAGCCGATGATCTATTACCCCTTGTCTACCCTTATGTATGCAGGAATACGGGAAATATTGATTATTTCCACACCCAAAGACCTCCCACTTTTTAAAGAACTGTTGGGCAATGGCCACAAATATGGTTGCTCATTTTTCTATGCGGCCCAAGATTCACCCAACGGGCTGGCGGAAGCATTTATTATAGGGGAAGAGTTCATAGGGGATGATAAGGTGGCACTTATTTTGGGCGATAATATTTTTTATGGAGCTGGATTGTCCAAGTTATTGCAGAGCAACAATAATCCCGAGGGTGGCATTGTTTATGCCTATCGCGTAAACGACCCACAAAGATATGGGGTTGTGGAGTTCGATGAGGATGGCAAGGCAATTAGTATCGAAGAAAAGCCCAATCAACCCAAATCCAACTATGTAGTACCGGGCATTTATTTTTATGACAACGAAGTCGTGGACATAGCCAAAAACATTGAGCCCAGCAAAAGGGGCGAATTGGAAATCACCGATGTAAACAGGGCGTATCTAGAAAGAGGAAAACTGAGCGTAAGTATTTTGGACAGGGGCACTGCCTGGTTGGATACAGGGACCTTTCAGGCCCTAATGCAGGCTTCGCAGTTTATAGAAGTAATCGAGGAACGCCAAGGATTTGTGGTCGGATCTATAGAGGTGGCAGCGTTTGAAATGGGATATATAGATGCAGATCAGTTTAAAGAATTGGCCAAGCCCTTAATAAAGAGCGGCTACGGTGAACGTTTATTGGGTATTTTGAAGAAAGAGGGATGATAAAGGCGACGGAGACCAAGTTAAAAGGATGTTTTGTAATCGAACCTACAATTTTTAAGGATGACCGAGGTTATTTTTTCGAGAGTTTTAATCATAGAGAATTTTGTAAAGCCATTGGGCAAGAGGTAAATTTTGTACAAGATAATCAGTCCTATTCCAAAAAGGGAGTGTTAAGAGGACTGCATTTTCAAAAAGGCGAACATGCCCAGGCCAAGTTGGTTTCCGTATTGGATGGAAGAATTCAGGATGTAGTGGTCGATTTACGTAAAAATTCCCCTACTTTTGGCGAGCATTTATCCATTGAACTGGACAATGAGAACAAAAGACAACTGTTTGTGCCAAGAGGATTTGCACATGGTTTTTTAACTTTGAGCGAATCCGCAAGAGTTTTATATAAATGTGATAATTATTACAACCCTAAAGTTGAATGTGGTGTAAGATTTAATAATTCTAAACTTAAAATAAATTGGATGTTAGATAGTAATCACATAAAACTATCTTCAAAGGACAAAAGTTTGTCAAAAAAAATATTTTTTTAAATAAATAGGAGAATCGAAGTCGACGCTTTCAGGACAGGTTTGCATTCAACAAAATATTTTATATGGGTAACTTATCCTTTCTTGTAAAAAAGTACAATAATGTTCTTCAGAACTTCTCTTACCTAACTGTTCTTCAGGTATTTAATATTTTTTTTCCTGTTATTATATACCCATTTTTAATTGATTTATTTGGGTTAGAACTATGGGGGAAAATTATATTGGCACAATCTCTAGCGCTTTATGTTTCTCTTTTCGTTGATTTTGGATTTGATAGATATGCCACAAAGGAGGTCTCTATTTTTAGGAATGATACCGAAAACCTTTCTAAAATAGTCTCTTGTGTTGTGATGTTAAGGTTGGCATTAGGCATTGTAGCGTTTACTTTATATTTTCTTGCTATTTACAATATTGATTTTTTTAAGGGAGATGAGGTATTGTATCTCTTGTTTTTTGGGTTGAACTTCAATTTTATCCTATTTCCAAAATGGTTTTTTCAGGGAATAGAGCAAATGAAGTATATAGTCATAATCAATGTCTCCATTAAATTGGCTTTCGTTTTTTTAATGTTCCTCACGATCGAGACAAGGGACGATTATATTTATGTACCACTTTTTTTTAGTTTGGGAGCTTTGGTGGGCGGAGCAATAGGTTTGGGTATAATGCTAGGATTTAAGAAAGTCCAGTTTCGATTATATGAATTCAATACTTATTACCATTATTTGAAGCAAAGCTATTTGCTATTTGCTTCATCTTTGGTTGTATCCATTAAGGATCGGTTTAATATATTTATTGTTGGCTATTTTCTGGGTATGCAAGAAGTTGCACTTTACGATATCTCAATAAAGATGATTTCGATAATTACTCAGCCGGTAGAATCTATTAATGGGGCCATATTTCCGAAGGTATCTAAAGAATTGAATATGACTTTTGTGAAAAAGGTTGCCATGTACACGTTGCTTTTTGTGTTATCATTGTTGTTAGTGGTTCAATTTTTTTTGTATGATATTTTTAGCTTTTTAAATATTGACGAACCGCAAAATGTTGGATCAATAAGGCTTGTATTGTTAAGCGCCCCCTTTTTAACACTATCAGTTTTCCTTGCTCGAAACTGCTTAATAGTTCACAATAAATTCAATTTGTTGTTTAAGTCTATGGTTTGGACAACTGTTTTTTACTCTTGTTTGATTGCCATTCTCTTTTTTGTCGGGCATCTGACATTCAATTATATTCTTATAGTTGTATTTTTGGTTTATCTATTTGAGTTCTTGTATAGATATTTTCTTGCTAAACATAACAATCTACTATCCATGAAAATCAGGGAAAAAATAGGAAGGTATTACTACGGTAAAGGGACTTTTGGTTTTATAATGAAGCCCATGGTTTTTGTTTACGATATATGGAGACATCATATCATGGACGAAAAGACATTCATACAGAACAGGTTTAAAAGAAGGATGGGCTATGAACTAAATTTGGATAACCCCCAAACACTTAATGAAAAAATACAATGGTTAAAATTATATGATAGAACCGATTTACATACAATTTGTGCAGACAAAATAGAAGTTAGAAATTATGTAGAACAAAAAATAGGCAAGGAGCATCTTATTCCAATGCTACTTGTTACCGAAAACGTAGAAGACATAACTTATGAAACATTACCAGAGAGTCCCTTCATTATTAAGACTAATCACGATTCAGGCAGTTATAAAATTATAAAAGACAAAAATGAAGTTAAAAACTGGAAAGTGCTAAGACAGTTTTTCGCTAAAAAGTTAAAAACGAACTTTTATTATTCATCCAAAGAATGGCAGTATAAACACATTCCGCCAAAAATCCTGGTTGAAAGACTACTACAGTCAAAGGATGGAGAAATACCTAAAGATTACAAAGTTCATTGTTTTGGAGGCAAGCCAAAATATATTCAATTAGATTTTGATCGTGGTACCGAACACCACTCTAGAAACTGGTATGATGAGAATTGGGATAAGGCTAATTTTCATTGGGCTATTAAGCTAAAGAGTGGAAAGGAAACTTTACCTAATAAGTTCAATGTGCCAAAACCTCCAACCTTAGAGAAAATTTTAAAATTCGCTGAGATATTGAGTGAACCATTTGCTTATGCCAGGGTTGATTTCTATTCAGTTGAGGGTAAAGTCTATTTTGGTGAGATTACATTTCATCACGATTCAGGTTTTAGGCCAATCGTGCCAAAGGAGTGGGATTATAAACTAGGAGAAATGGTTAGATTGCCAAGAAAATGAGTTTCAATCACAAAAAAACAACAAAAAGTTCTATAGTTTTTTTATTGCCTTCACTGGGAGGTGGTGGCTCTGAAAGGGTATTTTTGAATTTATGCAAGCAAATTGATAAGAGTAAGTTTAATGTTATCTTATGCCTATTGGCTAAAAAGGGAGAGTTTGTTTCTTTTCTTGAGAATGAAACTGGTTTTGAGGTACATGATTTAGGAGTTTCTAGGGTCCGTTATGCAATACTTCCGATAGTTAAATATGTAAGAAAAACCAAACCCGATATTTTATTCTCAACCTTAGGGCATTTAAATGCGTTGTTGGGAGCCATTTCTTTTATTTTCCCCTCTAAGGTTAAGTTAGTGGCTCGAGAGTCAAATATGATCAGTAAGGTAAACCATCACGGGATAACAATTCTATTTTATAAGCTATTTTATAAAAATTTTGACAGAATTGTTGTTCAAAGTTCAGATATGGAAACTGATCTAAAAAGGATAGTACAGAACCTTGGACCAAACCAAATTGTTAAAATCAACAATCCTGTAGATTTTAATACTGTATTTGAATTGAAAGAAAGCTGTGAACAATTATTACCTACGGGTAAGATAAATTTAATCTCTGTGGGTAGCTTGACCCATCAAAAGGGATACGATATGCTTTTGGACTCGTTTTCAAAATTTAGAAATAAAGACAATTATCATTTAACTATTTTGGGGGATGGGGAGCTTAAAAATAAGCTTAAAGCTCATGCAATTAAACTTGATTTAAGCGCCAATATCTCATTCAAGGGGTTTCAAGACAACCCGTATCAATTTATGGCACAGGCCGACTTATTCATATCAAGTTCAAGATTTGAAGGTTTCCCAAATGTAGTTTTAGAAACATTAATGTGCGACACCCCTGTAGTAGCTAATAACTATAAAGGAGGTATCAATGAAATAATTGAAACATCAATTTATGGGGAGATAATTGATATAACAGATAGTATCGAATTTGAAAAGGTTTGCGAAAATTTGACTTCAATAGAACTTCCGCCCAAAACTTTAAGCAATATGGTAAAGGAAAGGTTTGGGATTGAAAAAATAACCATTGAATTTGAAAATTTGTTTTCCCTTCTTTTGACAGAATAATAATGACACAATATGTAATCCTTTATTGTTATGCGCTATATGCTTCTCTAATCGAAGTGTTTTTGTCCAAAAAAATGCGCTTATCAGCAATACTTTTGTTCATTGGCGCTGTTATGGTGCTGGGTTACAGAGGGATAGACGGTGTGGACACGCCAAACTACATTTCTTTTTTCAGTGATATTGGGACTAAAAATGCTCTAGATTATAATATGGACACAGGATTCTATATGCTATCTAGTTTTATTAAATGGATAAAGGGAGACATTGTCTTTTATTTCATTTGCCTAGCCATTATTTCTGTTGGACTTAAGATTTGGGTTATGAAGAAATTGTCTCCAGCACCTATATTTGGAATTTTTATATTGCTAGGAACATATTTTATGTCGCTAGAGGCTAATCAAGTAAGACAGGCATTGGCTCTTGGCGTAGTATTAATGTCATTATTGTTTGTTCTAAAAAGGAAAAGGATCTATTTTTTTTTGTTAGTGTTGTTGGCGGCGTCTTTCCACATCTCTGCACTGGTTTTTATTCCTGTATGGTGGCTATATGAGTTAAGGTTTTCAGCAAAAACCTTACTTATTCTTGTCAGTATATCTTTTTTATTTGTTTTCATTTCTTTGGTTGATACTTTTCAGTATGGTGTAAAATATACTGTTTTTTGGGGTTCATTTATATTTTATAAGCTTGAAAATTATGCGTCAAAGATGGAAAAAGTAGGCTTTTCACCGATTCAATTATGGTATATTTTTACTTGTTTCCTGTTTGTTTTTCAAAAAAAACGTATCAATCAACCAAGCTATAATTTTTTGCTGAACATTTTTGTTTTAGGGGTAGTAATGAACTTTTTCTTGAACAGCTTTTCTTATATGATTAGAATTACGTACTACTTTTTGGCTGTTGAGGGAATTTTATTTTCCATGGTAATTCTAAAAAGCAAAAAAATAATTAACAAGCTGTTTCTTTTTACAGGGGTGGCAGCGTTGATTTTTTTTAAGAGTTATAAATATTATTTGTCTAACCTTGAATTTTTTCAATGAAAAGAGTACTTCATTTATTTCCGGTGTACAAAATTGGAGGTGCTCCAGTGAATGTTCTGCGTTTTGTTAAAGAAAGCAATGGGAAAATAGAGAATTACTCGGCGGCCCTAAAAGCCGATGAAGTTATTTTCAGGGAGTTTGTTGACAATACTTCACAATGTTTCGATGTAGACATTTCAAAGGTTAACCTTCAATCATTTTTAAAACTTTTAAAAATAATTAGAAAAATTAAACCAGACATTGTTCATGCGAATGGTAAAGGGGGGGCAATGTATGCTTTTTTGATTTACCCTTTTTTTAGAGGTAAAGTATTCTATACCTTCAGAGGATTTCACGTTAAGTTTAGTGGATTAAAACAAAAACTTTATATCGGCTTCGAAAGGCTTTTTTCAATGATGTATTCAAAATCTATTGCTGTTAGTGAGTCCGAGAGAAAACTCTTTTTAAAGGTAACTGGAGTAAAAGAGGATAGAGTAAAGGTTATTGGCAATGGGGTTGATATTATTAAAAAAAAATTGCCCTTGAAAATTGAGGAAGTGTTACGAGAATACGAATATAATTTGGTAAGCTTGTCAAGAATCGCAGAAGTCAAGGATTTAGAAACTATGATAAGAGCATTTGACCAATTGGAAGATGAAAATATCTCTTTGCATATTATGGGAGGATATTTGGATGTGGATTTGCAGTATAAAAATAAAATAGAATCAATTGTGAACGGTTTACCATGCAATAAGCGAGTTTATTTCTGGGGAGACATTAAAAGGGCAGGCGACTATTTAAACAATTTCGACTTATATTTGTCGACTTCACTTTCTGAAGGCCTTCCTACTGCTATAATTGAAGCAGGGCTCAGTGAAATCCCTGTGGTTGCCTCTAACTGCAATGGAAACATTGATTTAATCCATGATGGAAAAACAGGGTATTTGTTTAAAACAAAAGATTATAAAGGTTTGGCCGATAAAATTACTTTGGCCATTGATGAATTTGAATCCCAACAACAAGTGAATATTATTGTGAATAATCTAGCTCAAATGGGTAACTATACCGTAGAATCTCACACAAAAAAAATATTGGAGTTATATCTGTCATAGCCCTACATTATGAGAATATTACAAATAAACAAGTATTATTGGCCAGATATTGGTGGGGTTGAGACGGTTGTCAAGCAATATGCCGAGGCGGTTAAAGAAGACCATAAAGTGTCAATTTTATGCGTCTATAAAGATTTTAAGCTTAAAACTGCGATTACCGAAGTTAATGGAGTTGAAGTAATTAGATGCTCTTCATTTGGCACTTTTTTTTCAATGCCAGTATCAATTTCATTTTACTTTTATTTTTTTAAGTTATACAGAAAGTATGACATTCTTCATTTTCACGAACCCTTTCCTTTGGCGTCAATTCTCTCTATTTTTATTAAAAGGAAAAACAACATAATAATTACCTGGCATAGCGATATAGTTAAGCAGAAATTCCTCAAAAATTTAATGGAGATTTTTCAACGAAACCTTTGTAAAAAAGCTTCTGTCATTACTACGACATCTCCAAACCTCTTAAGCTTCTCCAATGTAATTTCAAGATATGGGAACAAAGTAGAAATACTTCCTCTAGGAATTGAACCCGTCAAAACCAAAAACATTCATGATAAAGGTTACATGTTGTGTTTGGGCCGATTATCTTATTACAAGGGAATCGAGGTGTTGTTAAAGGCTTTCGAGAAAACAAAATTGGATATAAAACTCCTTTTGGTTGGTGAAGGGGAAAGAGATATTGTCGAAAACATTAAATCTGTAATGAATAAAACGAATAAGGATATTCAGTTCATAAACAGGTTTGTTTCGAATGAGGAAAAACAAACATATCTTAGAAATTGTTCATTTTTGGTGTTTCCTTCTATTGAGCCGAGTGAGGCTTTTGGGATAATTCAATTAGAAGCCATGAACTATTCGAAACCCGTAATTAACACCAATTTACCAACAGGGGTGCCTTATGTTAGTGTACACAACTTAACAGGGATTACTGTTACACCTAACAATGTTAATGAACTGGCGAATGCTATAGATTTAATGTCATCAAATATCGAGATGAGAAAAAAAATGGGAACAAATGCTCTAACAAGAGTTCAGAATATGTTTTCTAATAAAATTCTGATGAAAAAATTATTGGATATTTATAAACAACTGTGAGCAAAAGAATTAAAAAAAAATTTATAGGTTTTTATTTATTTGCGCTGATATTGCCTTTGCCCTTTCCGTTATGGGTGTCATCAGTTGCGATGGGAGTGCTTTTTTTAAACAGTTTAATATTAGTAAAGAAAAAGCCTCAATATAATACCTTGATAATCTCATTTGCACTGTTCTTCTTTTCAGATTTTTTATCTCTTTTTTTTTCAGGTAGAGGCGTTTTTGAAAACACTATTATTAATGATGTGAAAATAGCATGTGCCATACTCCCATTCACTTTCTATAATTCTAGGATTAAGACGAAAGAACTACAATCGCAGGTGTTTGTTTTCTTTGTTATAGGAGTATTTACATACATTTTATATGCTTGTCTTTATTATATTTATTTTATTCAAATCCATCCTCGATATACAGTACAAATAGACAATTATCTTTTTTGGGCCATTGAGAATAGATTTCCGGGCACATATCATAGAACTTACGTAGGAGTCTACATTGTTTTTTCTTCAATTTTGACAAACATTTGGTTGTTTAATGCGAAATCTAACAAAAGAATATTATGGGGCTTATTATTTGTTTTTCAGATGATAGGGATATTCTTTTTAGGGTCGAAGCTTACAATGGTCATGTTTTTAGTGCTGAACTTGATTTTGATTTTAAATAATTTTAGATTTTTGGCAATACCATTCATAACATGTGCTATAGTTGGTTTCTACCTTATTAAAGAATGGGTTTTTACCTCAATGAAAAAATCGATTCAAGATAGACTGATATTCTTTGACGAGTCATTAAATTTAATCAACAACCATTTGTTTTTTGGTATTGGAGAAAGAAATATCACAAAGTATATGGTTGAAATTAATAAAGAAATGACCCCTTTGATTCCACATAACATTTTTTTGAAAGAAACCCTTTCGAATGGGATTTTGGGGCTGATATTTCTATTGTTTTTGATTGGAGTGATTATTTATCAAGCATTAAAAGAGAAAAACCTCATTCTTAATTTTTTTATTGCTTTAATAATTACGGTATCATTGATAGAGGATTTTATTTATCTTCAAAGGGGACTTTTCTTTTTTATCTTTTTTACTTTGTTAATGCTGAACTTTAATAACAAGGACAAGTGGACAAATGAAAAAACAAGCAATATGACTGTTTAAATTTGTTCGAGAACACTTTCAGTTTATGACCGTGAAAATATTTTAGGTTCAATTAATAATAGAACTGTTTTTAATTATTTATTAATAAAATTAATGTCTAGACCTTCCATTTTAAATTCTATTGAACGAAAGTTTATTCTTTTGGTTGGGGACATGTTGATTGTATTGACATCTCTAAACCTTTTAATCAACCATGCTATTGACAAGGAGTTTATTTCAATAGGGCTTAAGGTTTTTGTTTTTGGATTTGGTCTTTTCACATATTTCGGATTATCCTATATTTTAGATTTCTACAACCTGGAAAAAGTAGCAAGAAGGAGGTATGCCCTGTCGCAATCTTTGTACATATCGTCCTTGTATGTTTTCATTGTTTTTATTGTTACCGTATTCACTTACGATGTTAGTTTCTGGAGAATACCCTTACTTTCTTTTTTATTGCTTACACCAATTGAAATTGCACTTTGGAGGCTTTTTTTTAGTAATATATTTAAAATTATCCCAACCACGAAGAATGTCCTTTATCTATACGATCAAAAGGCAGAAGAGAATTTAAAAGAACATTTGGAATATATTAATGGTGATGAAGTAAACACCTATTATAAAGTAAAGTTAACCTACAGTGTTGAAAATGGTCAGCCGCCTTTTCAAAAGAAAACCTTCCTAGAGGCAATTGAAAAAATTGATGCCTGGATTTTAAACCTAAGAAACTATGATAGCTTACCCGAATCGGTTGAAAATATATTGTTGGACTCTATCTTAAAAGGGAAAGAGGTGATTTCGTATACTTCCTTTTACGAAAACACATATGAAGCGATGCCTATAAAATCTCACCATCACAGTTTTTATGAACTGCTTCGTCTCAGAAATAAAAAAATTAGGTATTTACACGTAATTTTTAGTTTTATTGTAAACTTTCTGTTATCCTGTTTAGTAGGAGTGGTTTTCTTTTTGGTTTGTCCATTTGTTTGGTCATTAAACTTATTTTTTAACAAGGGACCCTTGTTCTATACTCAATTAAGGGTTGGTCAGTTTGGAAACGAGTTCAAAATCTATAAGTTTAGATCAATGGTGGTTGATGCAGAAAAAGAGGGAGCCAAAATGGCAACTAAAAACGATGCAAGAATTACCTCCTTTGGAAGAATATTAAGAGTTTTTAGAATAGATGAGTTGCCTCAGATTATATCTGTCATACAAGGGAATATGGCGTTTATCGGACCAAGACCAGAACGAAAGGTTTTTGTTGATCAATTGAACAAAAAAATGCCATTTTATGGTATTAGACATTTATTTAAACCTGGTATAACAGGGTGGGCCCAGGTAAAATATAAGTATGGTGAGGATTTGGAAGACTCCATTCGGAAATTAGAGTATGACTTATACTATATTAAAAATAGGTCGATAACTTTAGATTTAAGAATAATTTTTAAAACAGTGACAACCGTTTTGTTTTCAAGAGGGATATAATAGCGAAAATGAAAAAAACACTCATCACCGGGGCAGCCGGATTTTTAGGCTCGCACCTTTGCGATAGGTTCATTGCCGAGGGCCATCATGTTATCGGAATGGATAACCTGATTACAGGCGATATCAAAAACATAGAGCATCTATTTCACTTAAAACGTTTCGAGTTCTTCCATCACGATGTTACAAAGTTCGTACATGTGCCAGGGCAAATGGACTACATATTACATTTTGCTTCCCCGGCTAGTCCTATAGACTATCTAAAGATTCCCATTGAAACGCTTAAAGTAGGTTCATTAGGCACCTTAAATTTATTGGGTCTTGCTAAAGATCATAAGGCTCGTATTTTGGTAGCGTCTACCTCTGAGGTTTATGGTGATCCATTGGTACATCCTCAAAATGAATCGTATTACGGGAACGTGAGCCCTATTGGCCCTCGTGGTGTATATGACGAAGCCAAGAGATTCATGGAGTCCATAACCATGGCCTATCATCGTCATCACGGGTTGGAAACCCGTATTGTACGTATCTTCAATACGTATGGATCTAGAATGCGCCTCAATGATGGGCGTGTGGTACCAGCTTTTATGGGTCAGGCTTTAAGAGGTGAAGATTTAACCGTGTTTGGGGATGGTTCTCAAACGCGTTCATTCACATACATAGATGATCAAGTAGAAGGAATTTATAGGTTGCTTAAAAGTGATTATGTTGAGCCTATAAATATTGGTAATCCTGACGAAACAACAATCTTAGAATTTGCCCAAGAAATTATTAAGCTAACGGGCACAAATCAGAAAATAGTCTTTAAACCATTACCCCAAGACGATCCACTCCAAAGGCAACCAGATATCTCAAAGGCTAAAGAAATATTGGATTGGGAACCACAAGTGCACCGTTCAGAAGGGCTTAAAAAGGTTTTCGAATATTTCAAATCGCTTTCTCCTGAAGAATTAGCTAAAAAAGAACACAGGGATTTTTCTACCAAAACGTAGTGTACTTTTATGGCAAAAGTTATTTTTGCCAAAATTCTTTCTATGAACGTATTAATAATTGGTTCTGGTGGCCGCGAACACACCCTAGCTTGGAAAATTGCACAAAGTGATAAAGTAGACCAACTTTTTGTTGCGCCTGGCAACGCAGGCACTTCGTCAATAGCTACAAATTTGGCCATAGGTGTTTCTGATTTTAATGCGATTAAAGAGGCGATTACAACCTATAACATTAAAATGGTCGTGGTTGGGCCAGAAGTGCCTTTGGTAGAAGGAATACATGATTTTCTTAAGGATGAAGCGGGTCTAAATGATTTAATTATTGTAGGACCTAGAAAATTGGCGGCTACTTTAGAGGGTTCTAAAGAATTCGCAAAAGAATTCATGCTACGCAATAATGTGCCTACAGCAGCTTACCAAAGCTTCACCTCAGAAAATTTAGTAGAAGGTTTTCAGTTCTTAGAAAGTTTAAATCCACCCTACGTTTTAAAGGCAGATGGTTTAGCAGCGGGCAAAGGAGTATTGATTTTACAAGATATTAATGAGGCCAAGGCAGAACTAGAGGCCATGTTGGTCAACGCTAAGTTTGGAAACGCTAGCACAACTGTAGTTATAGAAGAGTTCTTAGACGGAATTGAACTAAGCTGTTTTGTTTTAACGGATGGTGAAAATTATAAGATTTTACCTTATGCCAAGGATTACAAGCGTATAGGAGAAGGAGATAAAGGGCTTAATACTGGCGGAATGGGTGCTGTATCGCCAGTTCCTTTTGCAGATGAAGCTTTCCTTGCTAAAATAGAAGAACGTATCGTAAAACCAACCGTAGACGGTTTAAAGAAAGACAACATACCGTATCAAGGTTTTATTTTTATTGGTTTGATTAAAGTTGGGGATGACCCAAAGGTTATTGAATACAACGTAAGAATGGGCGACCCTGAGACAGAGGTGGTCATTCCAAGGATTAAATCGGATTTAATGGATTTACTTCTGGCCGTTGGTAATCAATCCCTAGACCAAGTTTCATTAGACATAGACCCAAGATTTGCTACCACTGTGATGACGGTTTCTGGTGGTTACCCAGAAACTTATGAAAGAGGCAAGGAAATTACTGGTGCATATACGGTATCAGATTCACTAGTATTTCATGCGGGTACCACAGCTAAAGATGGTAAATTGGTAACTAATGGCGGTCGGGTAATTGCGGTAACTTCGCTCGGCGAAACAAAAGAAGAGGCGTTGAGAACGTCCTATAAAAACGTTTCAACCCTCAATTTTGAAGGTATGTATTACCGAAAAGATATTGGATTCGACCTATAAAAAAGAATGAGAGGTGCTAGTCTTGTCCTCTTCGTTATTGTCATTGAATTTTTTCAATTGACCCATCCAGTACACCATCGCTACGGCTCCAATAATCATAAATAACCAATTTAAGGTGTTGGCGGCCCACCAGCTATCCATAAATCGTAAAGCGTCTAAGGGCTTAAAAAGCACATTAACAAACAAGTCTTCAATTCCGTAAAACAAATTGCTCATGATATACTGTATATTTACGGCACAAAAATAAGAGATTTACCTAAATTGTTCATAATTATTATATGATTTCCAATTTTTTTAGCAAAACCAAACCGGCAAACCAAGCCGTGGTTATCGGTATTTTGGTTCTAGGCTACTGGTTGGTTTGGGCAACCGTAAATGGTATTTCTGGATTAAAGGCAAACCTATTATGGATTTTTTTAGGTAATATTGGTTTGGTTGTTTCCGTGCTGGGAATAAGTCAAATAGTAAAATTCAATAAGCTTACCGGTACTAATTCCTTTGCTATTTTTTTCTTTGTTTTATTGCTGTTTTGGTTTAATGCTGTTTTCTTGAATATTAAAGAAATCTATGCGGCATTATTCCTCATGTTTTCATTGGGCCGTATAATTACGTTATTATCCCAAAAAAATAAAAAGGAAAAGGTTTTTGAAGCTGCTTTATGGTTATTTATGGCAGTTATAATAGACCCATGGACAATCTTATTTGTTGTACCGCTATATTTAGCTATAAGCCAATTTTGGAATAATGAAATGCGACTTTGGTTTATGCCATTTGCCGCATTTTTTGCCTTAGCCCTTATTGTTTTTGCTATTGCCATTAACACAGAAAGCGTTACTACTTTATTAGAACACTTTTCGCTTCAATTTGGTTTTGGTTTGTTTCAAGCAGTCCCTTTCGGGCTAATCTTATATCTTCTTTTTTGTGTCTTATTGGCGCTATTCGTTTTTGGAAAAATTGGCTATCGTAGGCAAGGAAAAACTTTACGTCTAAGAGTAGTATTAGGATATTTGTTTACCGCAATTTTATTAATCGCTTTGCCAGTAGAGGGTTTTGCACCCAAAATACTGTATACTTTTTTTCCTATGTCTATTGTGTTGACCAACTATACCAATAGCATTAGAAAACCTCGATTTAAGGAATTATTTCTTTGGACAGTAGTTATTTTGGGTATAGTTTTTCTATGCTTAACCCTATTGCAATGATGTATCTTTGTAAAAAATATTTTTATGTTTAGCCAAAACGCCTTCAACATATTTGAAGAAAGCATACGTGCCTATCATGTATTAGATACCGTAGACCAACCGTTTCAAAATCCATATGATAAGGACAGTATTGAACATTTGTTATATCGTAAGAATTGGATAGATACCGTGCAATGGCATTTTGAGGATTTAATACGTGACCCGGGCATTGACCCTGTTGCCGCGTTGGAGTTAAAACGAAAAATTGATGCGAGTAATCAAGACCGTACTGACTTAGTTGAATTCATAGACAGTTATTTTTTACATAAATACCAATCGGTAGAAATTAAAGCTAATGCAGGTATTAATACCGAAAGTCCAGCGTGGGCTATTGATAGATTAAGCATATTGGCGCTTAAGATTTACCACATGAAAGAGGAGGCAGAACGTGCGGATGCTACAGACAAACACCGTAAAGAATGTGCTGCCAAATTAAACGTCTTACTAGAACAAAAAAAGGATTTATCTACCGCTATAGACGAATTGTTGGCAGATATAGAAGCGGGTAAAAAATACATGAAAGTTTATAAGCAAATGAAAATGTATAACGATGACGAACTAAACCCTGTTCTACGTGGGCAGAAAGCCTAAATACAAGCATCTTTTGGTTATTAGGTTGTCTGCCATGGGAGACGTGGCCATGACCGTACCAGTTTTAATATCGCTTTTACAAAACCATCCGAATTTAAGCATAACCCTACTCACCAAAAATAGCTTTGCACCTATTTTTAAAGATTTGCAACGGGTTACCGTTGTGCATGCAGATGTAAAAGGTGAGCATAAGGGTATTTATGGTTTATACCGATTGTTTTCTAGTTTAAAAAAATTAAATATTGATGCCGTAGCAGACTTGCATAATGTGTTGCGTAGTAATGTGCTGAAAATCTTATTTAAAAGTGTTGGTGTACCGGTTATCCAAATTGACAAAGGAAGAAAAGAAAAAAAGGCGTTAACCCGCCCAACCAATAAAGTTATGCGACCGCTCAAGAGCAGTCATGAGCGTTATGCAGATGTGTTTCGCAGACTAGGTTTTGCTGTGGACCTTAGCCAGGATTTGGTGTTATCAAAGCCAATTTTACCACAGGAAATAGCCAGCAGTATTGATGCTTCAAGCCGTTTGATAGGTATAGCTCCTTTTGCGACATACAAAAGCAAAATGTATCCGTTAAATAAAGTTGAATTAGTTATTCGTGATTTGCTTGCACAAACCAATGCGCAAGTGCTACTTTTTGGTGGTGGATCCAAAGAAAAGGAACTGTTAGATACCTTGGCTAGTAAATTTAATTCACGTGTTGTTAACATGACGTTTAATGTGCCTTTTAAGGCGGAATTGGACCTTATTGCAAACCTATCGGTTATATTGGCCATGGACAGTGGTAACGGTCATCTTGCGGCAAATTACGGGGTGCCCGTTGTTACAATATGGGGTGTTACCCATCCCTATGCGGGTTTTGTTCCTTATAAGCAACCTTTGTCCAATAGTATTTTACCTAATCTAGATACCTTTCCGTTACTACCAACATCCGTATACGGCAATAAGTTTCCGGAAGGATATGACAAGGCCATCGACACCATTACGCCAGATGACGTTGTTGCTAAAATAACAGATTTACTTTAGCAAAATACGCTCTTACGCCACCGTTCCTTGGCAACTACTCCCCGCTCCTGCGGTACAACCATAACAATGCTGGGAAATGATGATATTCCTATCATTAATCAAATCCTCATTGTAGTCTTTAATGTGTTTTATTTTATTGGCCACTTTTAAGCCCAACATCTGATTAAAATCACAATCATAAAGCCAACCATCCCAACTAACGGAAATGGTATTGGTACACATAACACTGCTCACTGCAGACGGATTGTAAGCTTCTACCAAAGAATACATATATTCCTCGTAATTGTCCGATGCTATTAAATAATCCAAGAAACGAGAGATAGGCAAATTGGTTATCGCAAAAAGGTTATGAAATTGAATACCAAAATCTTCGTCCAGTGCCTTTTTAAAATCACGTTCCAATGCCATTTGGTCGCCAGGTAAATAGGCTCCAGATGGGTTGTAAACCAAATCCAAGCGTAAGTCACTATCAGGCATTCCATAACCCACCTCATTTAAAAGTTGTAAGGCTTTAATCGATTTGTCAAAAACCCCGTCGCCACGCTGTTTATCTGTTTTTCCACGGGTATAATGTGGTAGGGAAGATACAACGTGTACATTGTGTTTTTTAAAGAATTCTGGCAGGTCGTTAAACTTTGGATTGGCCAAAATGATGGACAAATTAGACCGCACGATAAAATCCTTAATACCAGCTTTGGAAGCCTCTTCTACAAACCATCTAAAATTAGGGTTCATCTCTGGTGCACCGCCAGTTAAATCCAAGGTATGCGCCCCCGTATTTCTTATCACCTCTAGGCATTGCTCCATGGTTTCCACCGTCATGATTTCCTTTCTGGTAGGGCCCGCATCTACATGGCAATGCTCACAGGTAATGTTGCACATATACCCTACGTTTATCTGTAGAATTTCCAATTTATTAGGGCGAAGCGGAAATTGTCCAATCTCACTAATTTTATCCTTAAAATAAGGTAATTCACCATCGGCAAATAGACCTCCGTTTAATATCGCCAACTGCTTATTGGGTTGCGCAAGGTCGTTTTCCCTGGCTTGTAGCGTTTTTAACTTGGGTTTTTTCGCCTTTTTCAGGTCATTCATGATACTCTTTTCCATTAGTGCGATAGTTTATTGTATTTGTTCATCATTTGTACACCATGTACCAAGGTGGCTCCACTTTCTATGGCAGCGCCAACATGCACGGCTTCCATCATTTCTTCTTTGGTAATTCCCTTTTGTAGACCATCTTTTGTGTAAGCATCTATACAATATGGACATTTTACCACGTGAGAAACAGCCAAGGCAATTAAAGACTTTTCTCTAGCAGTTAGTGCGCCTTCTTCAAAAACCTTACCGTAATAGTCAAAAAATTTGGTGCCAAGCTCTTCGCTCCATTCGGTTATTTTTCCAAATTTTCTTAAGTCTGCTGGGTCGTAATAGTTATTTGCCATGGTATTTTGTTTTGTGTTTTTATTTATGTTTGAATTTGTATTAAAATCGATAGGTATGCCCTGCGCCATTTTTTCTAATTCGGGCAAGATTTCCATATTGTCCCAAAGTCCGGTCTGCAGCGTATCTGCGTAGGCTTCGGGTAAAAAGTTGATGTGCATTAGTTGCTTTGCCGTGTGGTAATCGTATTCAAAAGAACGATGGGTATATTTTAATTTGCCCTCTACCTCTTCTAGCAGCATATACCAAACACGCGGGGTACCGTCATTCGCCGGCATACCAATAACACCAGGATTTAACCACAATTTATTTTCAAATGCATGATGAAAGGGCAATCCGGAATGCCCTCCTAGAATAACATCGCTTTGCGATGCATTAAAACTGACCTGTTTTTTATCTACTGAAGTGGACTCAAATATAAAGTCGGACACCTGTTCGTATGAACCGTGAACTACGGTAATTTTTTTACCAGCAAACGTGAATTTTAGATGTTCTGGAAGCGTTCCCATCCACTCGATAGCATCTTTGGATAACTGCTCTTTTGAAAAAGGAAACCATGTTCTGGAAAAAACATCGCATCGGCTACCTTCGGTAAAATCACAGCCACAATCGTCGCTTCCGTCTGCCAACTGCTGTTCCACATTCCCAGAAATACTCAATGCACCCCATTCTCTAAACAGCTGAACAGTTTCTTCTGGTTGCGCGCAATAACCCACAATATCTCCTGTACAAATGCAGTGTTCTGGCGCAATACCTTCTGCTTCTGCAATGCTTTTTAGCTCTTGCAATGCTTGTAGGTTGCTGTAAACCCCACCAAATACCAATATACGGTCCGTTTGGACCTCCAAATGCATTATTTTCTTCTCCATAGCGGTATTAAATATAAGAGGAAACACACGAGAATTCCCCAAAAATTAACCCAAAGTAAATCGGCATATTTGCCATGGGTAAAAATGAGGGTGTTTGGGAACACCCCAAAAACCAATAAAAATCCAAAGATTAGACCACCAATAACACTCAAGTAGTAGTTGGCAGTAGAAACTTTCTTTTTCCAAAGCACAAAAACGGGTGTTAGGCCAATAACCATGGTACCACTAATGGTAGTGGCCGATAAAATTTCTGCATTCATAAAAATGGGTAACGTACCTAAAACAGCAATGACCACCATTGCCCATCTGCCAAAGCTTAAGCTTGTTCCCAAATTCAAATCTAAGGAGGCGAGTTTGGAAAAAGAAGAAAAGGTAGAATCCAGTGTTGAAGCTGCAGAGGTGATCATAATAAAGTTAATGACCAATAAGATAATAGCACCAAAAGCTTTGGCTACCTGCACGGCAGCTTGGCCTTCCATATTTTGTTGTTGTGCATATATGCCAATTATACTAAAGAGTATAATACATAGTCCGCCTACCAAGCCTGCCCACAAGAAGGCTTTTAAGGTTGTTTTTGGCTTACTAATAAAGCCACGGTCTGTTAACACGGGGTCGTGAAAGGGATAACTAAATGATTGTAACACGGCCGCTAGAAGAAGGTTTATTCCCATTTCCCATTTCCACTCTCCAGAAGTAATTACCGTAACTGGTGTAAAATTATACTCCGATGAAAAAATAGTGCTTAGTACCACAAACAGTAAAACAGCAAATAGGACCATCTGAATTGCATCCGTAAAAATACTACTACTCAATCCCCCTTTCAAGGCATAGATTAATGTTAACACCGTAAAAACTAGGATGGAACTGTAATAGGGCAGGCTACCCATTTCTCCAAAATAGGAACCAATGACCATGGTATTGCTCCATACCTCGTTAAAAAGCCGAATAGCGATAAGAACCGAAAACAAGAACATGGCGCCTTTACCAAATCGGGTAGTCAAAAATTGGTGTATACTGGTAAAGCCGCCTTTGGTTCGCATTTGGTAAATAACATAACCAGCAACTATAAAACTAAGGTAATAAGCCGCATAGGCAACACCGCCTACCAAACCATAGGCCAATCCCAAATTGGCCGCATTGGTAATGCTTTTGGCAAATATCCAAGAGATAACCAAGCTACCCATAAGCATAAAGGTATTGGGCGCTTTATGGTTGACCTGAGCCTTAAAAAACTGTTCGGTATTTTTGGCTAGTGGTGATAATAGGATGAATGCCAAGCTGGACAAAAGCACCAACCCCCATTGTAGTACACCAATACTACCGGGGTTAAGATTTAAAAGTGCTATGTCTAAATAGGGCCGCATGTTAATCGTTATCCCACCAAACGGGGGTATTTATACTGTTATCATTGGTATTGGCCGCCGCCTCCTCATGATTTTCTGCGTTTAGTGCCTGCTCTTCTGCTGGATAAGGCATACGAACGGGAATTACATCGTTATTTAAACTGGCGGATATTGTTCGTAACTGTGGAAACCCGGTTCTTCTAAATTCTATCCAACCTTCATACCCATTAATAGTATTGGCAATCCATTTTTGGGTGATGATTTGCTGCAGGGCATCGCCATTGGCTAAAGCGGCAGGCCCGGTTAGATAATTTTCGGGCAAATCGGTGCCCCAATAGGCAAAGGCTTGGGTAACGGCAGTGTTGTACAATGCTGTACTATTGGCGGTAATCCACCCACGTTCGGCTGCTTCTGCCCATAAAAAATGGGTTTCCCATGCCGTCATGAAATTGGCGTCTAATCTGCCAGTTTCCTCCCTAAAAATGGTTCCTGCCAATGAATAATCCGCTAAGTTAATAGAGGTTTGTGAGGCATCGATACCGTTGAGTAACCCGTTAAATTCTGCGGAATCACTATTGGCAAAAGGTCTATAAAAAGTGGCTATGCGTGGGTCTTCCAAATCCTTTAAAATATCTTCCATAGTTTCGGAAAGCACAAAATTGTTAAAGTCGCCAATACGCAAGCGCGCCAGTCTAAAATTATTGGGTTCTCCGTTGGTAAAATCGAACACTGCATTTTCTTCGTTCAGGGAGATAAAATTTCCCGCATCGAACAACGCTTGCAATTCCGTACTTGGGTCTTGTTGACTGCCGATACGTACCAAAGCTTTTAGTTTTAAAGAATTCGCAAAGCGAATCCATCCCTCTAAATCGCCTTCAAATAAAATATCGCCTTCCAAAGCAATGGTACCCTCATAATTTTCTAAGGCGGTAATACCTTTATCAATATTATCCAGAATGCCTTCTTCGCCTAAGTAAATGGCTTCTTGTGCGTCATAGGAAGGTGTAACCGTAGCTGCATCACCTCGGAAAGCCTCATAGTAAGGAACATCTCCAAACAAATCCGTCAGGGCCATCGCCATATAGGCTTTTAATATCCTAGACGGACCTTCATAAACTTCATGGGTAGGATTTTCTAGAGCCAGTTCTAAAATGGACTCATTATCCCTTAGGTTTTTGTAAATAATTGGCCAAGGATTACCCCCCAACTGAGGAGATTTTAAATCGTGACGGTCAAAAAGATTAAAATCTAAGGCGGTGCTATACTGCCCCAACAAATTACCAGCGGTAAAACCCTCATAAGACATTTGTTCGCCATAATCATAAATAACTTGGCGAAGCAACAAATTGGGTTCTACAGCAATTGGCTGATTGGGGTTGGTGTTGATGCCTTCAAAATCTTTGGTACAAGCTTGGAATAAAGCGGTAGAAAGTACCAAAGTAAATACTATACTAATTGTTTTATTTCTATTTTTCATTTGGATACCTTCTTAAAAATTAAAACCTGCTTTAAAACCGATGCTTCTGGTGGTGGCGTAAGACATGTCTTCTACACCACCTATGAATCCATTACCCTGTACGGCAAATTGCTCGGGGTCAAAATGTGGGTTTTCTGTAATCGCAAACAGATTACGACCAATTAACGATAGGCGCAAACTGGCATTTTGTTGTAAAAAACTCAAGTTTTTAAACGTATAGCCCAAGGCTACTTGGCGTATCTTTAAGAAGGAAGCATCATACACATTGTTTTCTTCATGGTTACGGTCATAAAACTGGCGGTAGTAACTTTCTGGGGTTACCGCTACCGTATTTTCTACATAAACAGGATTTTCTGCCGTACCGGTGTTAACTACGCCTTGTGGCACAATACCTTCTTCTGGCCTAAATGCGGTTTCTGCCAACTGACCGCCCACATTGCCTAAAGCACGCGTACGGGATACGATTATACCCCCTTGACGCCAGTCTAACAGAAAGCCCAAATCCCAATTTTTATAGCTAAATTGATTGTTGAACCCTAGCATAAAATCTGGATTGTAATTACCCAGTTTTTGTAAGTTATTATCTGGGATGTAGCGGCCTTCTTCCGTTAGGATAAAATCGCCATTTTCATTTCTTAAATAGCCCGTGCCGTACAAGTCGCCAATACGGCCGCCTTCTTCCACTTGTAAAAATACCGTTTGGTTTTGACTATCGTAAATACGCGAATACGCCAAGGTTAAACGCCCATCCTCCTGTGGCAAATCTTCTACGGTAGTTCTAGAACGGCTAAAATTCAAGGTGCTGTTCCATTTAAAATTATCGGTAACTATTGGCGTAGCATTTAAAATAACTTCTAACCCTTTGGCACGCACTTCACCACCATTTACTACTTGTTGGCCAAAGCCCGAGGCAATACCGATGGGCAGTGATAAAATCTGGTCTTTGGTCAGTGCATCGTAATACGAAACATCAAAATTTAAATGGTCGCCAAAAAAACGAATATCGGCCCCAAATTCTACTGCGGAGGTTTGCTCCGGACGTAGGTTGGGATTGGCGATAAAATTCTGTTCACTAAACGTTGCTTGTCCTAAATAAGGGGTCTGTGCCACAAAAGCACCGGAAGTTTGGTAAGGATTGGTATCGTTACCTACTTGTGCCCAACTGGCCCTAAGTTTTAACAACGAAATAGCTGAAGGCAGTGCTGCAACCTCCGAAAGAATAAAACTAGAAGACACGGATGGATAGAAAAACGAAACATTGTCTACCGAAAATGGCGTAGCCAAGGCACTAGACCAATCATTACGACCGGTAATATCTAAAAACAGAAAATCTTTGTAACCTATTTTGGCCAAACCATACAAGCTGTTGATGCGTTTGTTGGATTCAAATTCAAATACTTCAACTGGGGATGCTGCATTACTTAACCTAAAAATACCTGGTTGTGCCAAACTGGTGGTTTGGGACTGGCTCGTGAATGCTTTTTGGTCCAATCGGTTACCACCTAAAGAAATAGCCACTTTAAAATCGTTAAAACGATTGGTATAATTTAAAAGAAAGTCTGTATTGATTTCTCTAAAAAACACGTCGTGTTCCGCATAACCTCCGTTTTGAAAGCGGTTAGAGCTATAAGCTCGCCGCAGTTGCCGGGTTTCATCGGAATAATCCATACCGCTGCGCACCGTAGCGGAAAGTTGTGGGGTAATCTGATATTTTGCCGAAACATTCCCAAAAACTCGATCTCGGTTAAACGAGTTTCGATTCTCATGTAGAATAAAGAAGGGGTTATCAAAAAAGGTATAGTTAAAAGAATATTGCTGTCTACCCTCTAGGCCAGGTTGCCAGTAATTCCTAAGATTATCAATGTTTAGGGAACGTGGACCCCATGCCACCAAAGAATAATTTACATTTTCAGAACCGTAACCATTAGAGGGGCGGTTATCGCTTTGCGAATTTACATAGTTGATGGATGAATTAATTTGAAGCTTATCCGTAGGTCTAAAATTGAGTCGAGCAGCAACCGTTTGGCGGTCCAAATTTACTCCCGGAATGATGCTTTCGCTACGCAAATCGGTAAACGACAAACGGTAACTGCCCTTATCAAATCCGGAAGAAATAGCCAAGTTGTTGATGAAAGTGGTACCGGTTTCATAAAAATCCTTGAGGTTATCTGGGTTAGAAACAAAAGGTGTTGCCGTAATGGGCAAACCATTGTAAAGCGCAGTATCACCACCGCGAACTACCGTGCCGTCAGCAAGGGTCACAGGACTATCAAACTGGGGAATCAAAGTACCTTGGTCTAAGAGCGGTCCCCAACTGTAGGTAATATTGTCATTAATACCGCCGCCAAGACCATCTACGTATTCAAATTGGCCAGAATTTCCTTGGCCGTAGCTGTTTTGAAAGTCCGGCAACTGAAAAGCACTTTCCAAAAATAGGCTGGTGTTGTAGCTGATGCCCAATCCTTTGCTTTGGCTACCGTTTTTAGTAGCTATCACCACAACGCCATTGGCTGCTCTTGTGCCATACAATGCCGCGGCACTTGGGCCTTTTAAAATGGATACTTCTTCAATATCATCTGGATTTACCTCCATGGCACCGTTACCAAAATCGACCTCTTGAAAACCAGCTGCCGCCTCATTGGTAAAGTTAAAAACGGTGTTGTTGTTTATAGGTACGCCGTCTACGATAAACAGTGGGTTGTTATTGCTGAAGGAAGCTTCGCCCCTTATGCTAATGCGGCTAGAAGACCCTACGCCCGTTGGCCCTTGGTTAATGGTTACCCCGGCTAATTTACCGGTTAGGTTATCTAAAAAGTTTACCGATTTTACTTCGGTTACCCCTTGGGCATCCAAACTTTGTACTACATAACCCAATTCTTTGGTTTCTCGTTCCAAACCAAGTGCGGTCAAAACAACCTCATTGAGCAGTTCTGAGCTTTCTTCTAATGTAATGTTGAGGTTGTTACTAGCACTGGTAATGGTTATCGTTTTGGACGTAAAGCCCAATAGCGAAAAACGCAACTGACCACCTTCTGCGGGTAGTTCCATAGAAAAGTTGCCATTGGTATCTGTAGTAGCACCAATTGTAGATTGTAAAAGTAAGATATTGACAAAGGGTAAGGGTTCCTGATTGGCATCGGTAACCGTACCGCTTATATTGATTTGTGCATGGGTAATCGTGCAAACGCACAACAATATACCCAAAAGTATATTTTTCATTTGTGATGTTGAGATTTCTTAAATATAGGTAGGGGGCCAGTTTAGTTAAACTGTGGAGAACCTTTATTATAGAAGGTAGACAGGTAGTGTGTTATATAGCTAAGGTGTGTGTACGTTTTAGGGGCTGCTTGTCTGGATAAGCCAAGCACTAAGGCTCTTTTTAAAGACTGGGTGATGGGTTTTTGGAGTATCTCAAGAATATCAGTTTCCGAATCAACATCGGTCAAAGTTTCTAACTGATGAATTTCACCGGCTAAGCCAAAGGATTCGGAAATACGTTTAAAAAGCGAAATACGTTCCCAAGGCAAGCGCTTAAAATCGTTGTATCTGAAATGGTCTTTATGAATACCAATTAGGTAGACGCCGCCATCCGCAGAAGGACCTAAAACTGTTTTGCCCTTGCAGATTTGCTTGTAGGCCTGTTTAAGTTTGGATACTGTTAGATTAGGGCTATCATTGCCAATAGAAATTACATTTTTATAGCCCTTGTCAAAAACGGCCTGTAATGCGTTAGAAAAACGTTCGGCAAAGGTTTCGCCAATTTGTTTTTCTTCGTCCCAAACCAAATAGGGTAAGCCAGTGGCCTGGACTATGGAAAGCGTTTGCTTGTTTAAGGCATCAAATACCAGCTCACCATTACGAATGGGTTTACGTAAGGCTTCTAATTTTGCACTTTGTGCAAAGATTAAAATAGCGGTATGATTGGCTTTTTTATGCAAACTAAACGTTTGTTATGGGTATTGGTTCGTAATACTTGAATTTAAATTACAGGTTTTTTCTTAAAAATCTATTCTTGTTTCTTTTTTGTTACCTACGGAGTTATTTTAATTAAGGTTTTACTGTTGAAGAAAAATTAAACAAAACTTTTTTTTAAACTGTAAGCGCAAAATAATTAGTTGTGAAACAGTACTTTTAACCTATAAAATTTCTTCATGTTTACTGGAAAGAAAATAGGACTGGTTTTATCTGGCGGAGGCATTCGAGGCATGGCCCATATTGGCTTATTAAAAGTATTGCAAGAGCGAGGAGTAAAAGCCCAGAGCGTAGCCGGCGCAAGTATTGGTGCCTTGGTTGGCGCCTTATACGCTAATGGCAATAGCATAGACGAAATGCTGGCCTTCTTTAAAGAGACACCCTTGTTCCAGTACAGTTTTTTTGCTATTGGCAAACCGGGACTTATAGATACCGAACGTTATTTTAGTGTTTTTCAACAATTTTTTCCGCATGATTCTTTTGAACAGTTAAATATTCCCTTACATGTGGTGGCAACGGATCTGTTACAAGGAACAGAAAAGGTTTTTAACCAGGGGGCGTTAATTATGCCCTTGCTGGCTTCCGCAGCTTTAACTCCCGTTTTTAGTCCTGTAGAAATAGATAAGGTATTGTACGCAGACGGTGGAATCATGAACAATTTTCCAAAAGAATATGTAGAGCAAGGTGCCGATTTAGTCGTTGGCAGTAATGTATCGGTTAATGGTAAATTACAAAAAAAGGACCTGAGCAATTCACTGCAACTTACGAGCCGTATAACAGGCCTTATGATTTACGCTTCTTGTAGGGAAAAAATTTGTGAATGCGATATTTTGATAGAGCCAGCGCAGTTAGACCAAATAGGCGTTTTAGACAAAAAAGGTATAGAAAAAGCGTTTACCATTGGCTATGATGCCGCCAACTTTGCTATGGATGCTTATTTAGATAAGAACAAGCCATAAACCCGGTTTTCAGGGATACCATACGATGGTAAACCGCGTTAGTTTTACACCATCAAAAAAGAAAACCAATGGCTGTTTTAGTAAAAAGAGACCCCGATGTAAAAAATCAGAAAACTTTCTATTATTCTGAGGTAGAACAAGAGGAATTTACGCAACAAGTGCACCAACTATTGGCGAATCGTGGTTACCAGTTAATCCAAGGCGATAAAAGCAATGGTACCTATGAAAAGGGCAACAGAATTTTGCGCATTCTTTTAGGTGCTTTCTATAAATATTTTAAACTACAATTATATATAGAATTTAACGGGCAAAACGAAGCCAAGTTGCAATTGATTAAAGCAACTTCTGGATTTTCGGGTGGTGCTATTGGTGTAAGCCAGGTAAAGAAAGAATTTACCAATCTTGAACAACTCTTTACGCAGCTTAAAAATTAAGCTTTACACATCGTCAAAATCTATTTTTAAAGTTGGCGTGGTGGCATGGGCTTGGCAGGTTAGGATTAAACCTTCTGCTATCTCCCCATCGGTTAAAATCTGATTTTTCACCATTTCTGCCTTACCTTCCGTAACGCGCGCAATACAACTGCTACAAACGCCGCCTTGGCAAGAATACGGCGCATCTATATCTTCTTTTAAAATGGCATCCAAAAGAATGGTTTTCTTTTCCACGTTTAATTTGAAGGTCTCATCATCTAGGAGAACCTCAACTTGGGTAGCGCCTTCTAAATTTTGGGCCAAGGTGTCTTCCGTTTCCGAAGAGGTAAACAATTCAAAATGAATTTTATCTGCAGCTATACCGCCCTCTTTTAGCGTATCGGATACCGTATTTATCATCGCTTCTGGACCACATAGGTAAAAGGCATCAAACGTGGTATCCTTAAATTTGTTTTTAAGGATAAGATTTACGGTAGATTTTTCAATACGCCCAAAAAGGCAATCGGGCTCGGTGCTTTTACTGTACACCCATTCTATGTGTAGTCGGCTTTGAAACTGCCCTTTTAATTCTAAAAGGGCGGTATGGTACATGGTCTCTGCTGGCGTTTGGTTGCCAAAAACAAGAACAAACGTATTTTCTTCATGACTTTCTAAAACCGTTTGAGCTATAGAAATTATGGGAGTTATACCACTACCTGCGGCAAAGGCGGAAACATGTTTTGTTTGGTTGCTCGGTTCAAATACAAAACGACCTTCTGGTGGCATTACTTCTAAAACATCACCCACTTTAATTTCATCGTTGGCGTAGACAGAAAAAGTACCCCCTTCAACCTTTTTAATACCAACCGTTAATTTGCCAGAACTAGGAGCAGAAGAGATAGAATAGGCTCTTCTTACCTCATTACCATTCACTGTTTTTTTAATAGTGATGTATTGCCCCGCGGTAAAAGAAAAAGTTTCCTTTAAGTTCTCTGGAACATTAAAAGTTAATGCAACCGAATTTGGTGTTAAATTGGTTACTGCAGCAACGGATAATGGATGAAAATCGCTCATAGCAAATAAATTTTTTGCAAAGCTAAGGAAAGCTAACACTAATTTTAATACCTAAAAAACTTATGCATAAGAAATTTATGTATATTTGGATATGGCAAATTCAAAGTTGTACAAAGGGAGTTTGAGTACCATCATCCTAAAATTGTTAGATGAGGAGGGTAAAATGTATGGGTACGAAATAACCCAGAAAGTAAAACAATTAACAAAAGGCGAGCTAAAGATTACCGAAGGTGCCTTGTACCCGGCACTTCATAAATTAGAAGCAGAAGGTTTGTTGGATGTTGAGGTGGCCAAAGTGGATAACCGTTTACGCAAATACTATAAATTAACAGAGCAAGGCGAAAAGGAAACGGTGAATCGTCTGGCGGAGTTGGAAGAATTTATACGCAGTATGGAAACCTTATTGAATCCTAAATGGAAATTGTTATGATACAACATTTAGACAAGGATGAACTAAATTTTATAGATAACTACTTGCGTAATTCTGGATTTGATTATTTAGATGTTCGCTTAGAATTAATAGACCATGTTGCCAGTGCAATAGAAAAAAGCATGGAAGAACATGACTTAGAATTCTATGATGCCTTTAAATCTTATATGGTGGTTAATAAAAAAGGATTAGAAAGAAATTACGAGCTATTTAAAAAACGGTTGCAAAAAACGTCTTTTTTAGTACTTGGCAAAGAAATAATAACTCCTAAGTTTCTAATTTTTTTCTGCGTTGCGGTTACAGTTATTTATATGTGGAACAAATTTTCTACAGACCCGTTTCCCTATGCGCAATCAGTCTGGATTGCTATAATTAGTGCTGGTTTGGTCTATTTTTTTGGAACGTTGCCCAAAAAAAGGTATCGAATTTCTAGTCTAGAAATGCTGGCTTGGCCCTTAGTAGCTAGTTCGTATGCAATGAACTTGTATTTTAACCTTTGGGTAGATGATAGTTATTTTTTGTTAAAGTGGCCGTTAGTTGCTAATATTTTAACTGCTTTTTTAATTACGGCTATAGCTGCTTTTTTAAGATTGTTTTTTTTGAAAAGAAAGCAAACTAATACGCTTTTAGCTAAAACGTAAAAAGCCATAGTATTTCTTTAAAATGAAAAAAACGTTGACACAAGAACAAATAGCATTTATAGAAACCTACCTAATACAGAACAAGGTTAAATATTGGGATGTTCGCGCGGAGCTAATTGATCACATAGCCACACAGGTTGAGGAAAAGATGAGCATGGGTGTAAGTTTTGATGCTGCTATGATGCAAGTGCATGTTTCATTTGGAAATAGACCACAAAAGCGAAAGTTAAATAAAGAGAATACCCAATGGATTTTTGAAACTTCTATTTACGCAGACCATTCGGGATTTGAAAGGCTGATTAAAGACAAGCAGAAACAACTAAATATTGGGTTTAGAAAGGCCTTTGGTAGTACTGTATTAAAAATCTTTAAACAGCCTAAATACCTCCTATTCATATTATTGTACGTCTTTGGGCTTTATTATTTAGAGTCTTTAAATTTTACTCCTAAACAATTAAAGTTAGCAGTTTTTGTACCAATTTTAGCGTTATCGCTTATTCCTATGGCATATAGCATATTTTTTATAGGTAAAAAGCGTCAGCATCTTGGTGCCAATCTTTTAGGGGTTTACACCATGTTTCCACTTCACATGTTTAATATGTTATCATTTATGCCAAAAAGCTTTGGGTTGGAAATGACCACCGCTGGCTGGATGGTAGTTGGTTTTTTTGGACTTGTATTTGGTATAACCCAATATAAAATCACCACAAATTATATATCCAAGCAGAAAGCAATTTATAATAGATGGAAAAGCGTTTAGTAAATCAAAATCAAATAGAAACGCTACACAGCTTCGTGCGTTCACATTATGTAGAACATTTGGATGTACAAATAGAATTGGTAGACCATTTGGCTCAGGGCATAGAAGCGCAATGGAACGGTTATCCAGA
Source organism: Croceivirga radicis (assembly GCF_002072105.2). Lineage (GTDB taxonomy): Bacteria > Bacteroidota > Bacteroidia > Flavobacteriales > Flavobacteriaceae > Croceivirga > Croceivirga radicis. The sequence goes on along the minus strand of NZ_MTBC01000001.1, from coordinate 286,072 downwards.
ACGTTCCTTTGAGCAGTGTTTGGAGATAGAATTTAAAAAATTTGGAGTGTTTGGCTTTATGGAGGTGGTAGAAAAGAAAACCGCCGCTATGAATAAAAGATATAGACGGCTACTTTGGCGCTATACTAATGAATGGTTTTCAATTCCCAATATTATTTTGGTAATGGGAGCAATTTTTTTGCTCTATATCGTATTAGGGTCAGAGATTCTAAATGCCATTAAGTTTGAAATTTTAGTAGGTCTTTTTATGGTATTGGCCAGTGTTGCACTAATCCGAACATTCCATTTAAAAAAACAGCTAAATAATAAACCTAAAAAGTGGTTGCTAGAAGAATTGATATTTAATTTAGGAGCATACTTACAAGTAATTTTGTTACCCATTCATTTGCTAAATTTTAATAATTCACTTGGATTATTAGACACCAATTGGGGATTGCTGTTATGGTCCGCATTAGTTGTTGTTTCTGTACTGCTCTATATCTTAAGTGCATACATAATACCTGCTAAGGCAGAAGAATTATTGGCCGAAGTGTATCCAGAATACAAATTGGTATACTAATGTAACAATTAATGTAAATTACCTACTCATAGAACCAAACAACACCACCAACCATGTTTAAACGTTTACTAAACCTTCAATGGAAATCTTTTTTTAGAAAAGCTTCTTTCCAAACCGAATTATGGATAAAAATCCTAATGGGTCTTGGTGCATTCTTTGTAGCTATTTATCTTCTAGGCTTTGGTATAGGCGCTTATTTCTTTTTGGATAAAGCCAATCTTGGAGACCCGCTAAGGGTTGTAAACAAATACCTAATCTACTATTGGGTCATAGACCTTGCGTTTAGGTACATGTTGCAAAAAATGCCGGTAGCCAACATAAAGCCAATGCTATATTTACCCATAAAGAAAAGTCAGATTGTCAACTTTACCTTGGGCAAAACGATAAGTTCTTTTTTTAATTGGACACATGCTTTCTTTTTTATACCCTTTAGTATCATTCTTTTGATGAACGATTATCCTTTTTTAAATGTCCTAGGGTGGCATTTGGGTATTATGGCATTAATATATGCCAACAACTTCATTAACATATTGGCCAACAATAGAGATGCAGTCTTTTATTCCTTTTTGGCCGTATTTGCATTGTTGGGTGCGGCACAATATTACAGCTGGCTAGATATTACCCTGTATACTCAACCCATATTTGATGCTTTTTACGATTTGCCTTGGACAGCAATAATACCTTGGATTTTAACTATCGGTTTATATTTTGCCGCATTCTACTATTTTTTGAACAGAATGTACTTGGATGGCGGTTTGGCTAAAAAATCTGTAGCCGTTAACACTCAAGAATACGATTGGTTAAATCGTTACGGAACGTTAGGTACTTTTTTAAAAAATGATATTAAACTAATACGCCGAAACAAACGGGCCAAAACGGCGGTACTAATGAGTTTTCTGTTCTTGTTTTATGGCCTTCTGTTCTTTACAGGTGGTATAGAGGCATATGACAACCCTTTTATGAAAATCTTTGCGGGTATTTTTGTGACCGGCGGTTTTATGTTTGGATTTGGACAATATGTTCCCAGCTGGGACAGTAGTTACTATCCTTTAATGATGAGCCAGAACATACAATACAAGGATTACCTAAACTCTAAGTGGTACTTGGTAAACATAGCCACGGTTATCTCTACCTTCTTGGGTATATTTTATCTCTATTTTGGGTGGGAAGCGTATGCCGCTGTTTTGGTTGGGGGAGTTTATAATTTGGGCGTTAACAGCTACATGGTATTGTGGGGTGGTGCTTATGTAAAAACGCCTATAGACCTAACCTCGAACAAGAAAGCGTTTGGGGACAAACAAGCCTTTAATGCAAAAACCCTCTTACTTACCCTTCCTAAATTGCTTTTACCTATTGTAGTATACACCATTGGTCATTTTTTAGTGAGTCCACTAATAGGTTATGTTCTAGTAGCCCTAACAGGTCTTTTGGGTTTTGTTTTTAAAGAGAAGGCTTTTAAAATGATAGAAGGCATTTACAAAAAAGAGAAATACAAAACCTTATTGGCCTACAAGCAGAAATAAATAATAGCATCAATCCTAAAATATAAAAAACATGATTACAGCCACCAACCTTACAAAAACCTACGGAGTCAATACCGTTTTAAATATAGATTCACTAGAAATACCAAAAGGTCAAAGTTTTGGCTTAGTGGGTAATAATGGCGCGGGTAAGACTACGTTGTTTAGTGCGCTACTAGATTTGATTAAACCAACAACCGGCCATATTGTTAACAACCAAATACAAGTAGACCAAAGTGAAGCTTGGAAACCATTTACGGCAGCATTTATAGACGAGAGTTTTTTAATTGGTTATCTAACTCCGGAAGAATATTTCTACTTTATTGGAGAACTTCGGGGGCAGAACAGGGCAGACGTTAATGCCCACCTAGCCCAATTTAGCGACTTTTTCCATGGGGAGATTTTGGGTCAGAAAAAGTATCTGCGCGATTTATCTAAAGGAAATCAGAAAAAAGTAGGAATTGTAGCAAGTTTTATAGGTAATCCAGAGGTAGTGATTTTAGATGAGCCCTTTGCAAATTTGGATCCAACAACACAAATTCGGTTAAAAGGAATTATTAAGGAACTTGCGGCAAAAGAAAATGTTACCGTACTGGTTTCTAGTCACGATCTAATTCATGTAACAGAGGTTTGTGAACGAATTGTGGTATTGAATAAGGGCGAAATTGTAAAAGATATTGCCACTTCTGAAGCAACATTAAAAGAATTGGAACAGTTTTTTGCGGGGGAAGAATTGGTGTAGTTGCATTTTATCGATAAAGCCTATACTAAATAGCTATTTTTTTAGTTATGCATAGGTACAGAATTGCAACAAGTTGAAGCTTCATACTTTTAAAAATTACGTTCCGTTAGTGGCTTTGTTAGCTGTTATTGGGTGTTCTACCAAAAAAGACACCTTTATAAACAGAAACTGGCATGCACTAAATACCAAGTACAATACCTTGTACAATGGTAACATTGCTTTTGAGGAAGGAAGAGCAGAATTAAACGCTAATTATCAAGATGATTTTTGGGATTTATTACCCGTAGAGCGGCTAGAAGTTTCGGATCAGGTAAAACTAGATTCAGAAGATAACAACCCAAACTTTTTAAGGGCAGAAGAAAAAGCTACCAAGGCCATACAAAAGCATAGTATGGACATACAAGATTTAGAGCGCAACCCACAAACAGATGAAGCCTTCTTGCTTTTGGGTAAAGCCCGTTATTTTGATGAGCGATACATTCCTGCTTTAGAAGCGTTCAATTACGTTCTAAAGAAATACGAGTCTAGTGACAAGCTCAATGAGGCAACTATTTGGAGAGAAAAAACCAACATGCGTTTGGGCAATCCAGAGTTGGCTATCAAAAACCTTAAGCGCTTACAAAAGTTCGAACGGTTAAAAGACCAAGAATATGCAGATGCCAATGCCGTAATGGCACAATCTTATTTAGATATTGCAATTAAAGATACCGCAATACAAAAACTTAAGATTGCACAAGCTTACACCAAAAAGAATGAGGAGCGTGGGCGCTATTTATTCATAATTGGGCAGCTTTACAATCAACTAGGGTTTAAAGACAGTGCAAACTACGCCTTTGACAAGGTAATTGCATTAAACAGGAAATCGCCTAGGGTGTATATGATCAATGCGCACCTTAAAAAGATTTTAAATACCAAGGTTACCCCAGAAAATGAAGAATACTTACTGGAGTACCTTACGGATTTAGAAGAAAATCGTGAAAATCGTCCGTTTTTAGATAAAATTTACCATCAAATTGGAAATTATCATTTAGAAACAGGTTCGGATAGTTTGGCTTTGGTCTATTTTAACAAATCAATCAAGGCTACCCAGAACGATAGAAAACTCAATGCGTTTAATTACGAAACACTTGCAGCTTATAATTTTGATTTAAACAACTACAAACAGGCAGGTTCTTATTATGATAGTGTACTACAAAATCTAATGGAAAACACTAGAAAGTACAGAACTATAAAGAAAAAGTTTGATAATCTAGAGGATGTAATTGCTTACGAGGACATTGTAACGCATGCAGACAGTGTTATTACTGTTTATAACATGCCAGAAGAGGAGCGGGTAACGTACTTTGAGGCTTATATTGCAGACTTAAAAGCTAAAGAAGAGGCGCTAGAAAAAGAGAAGGAGAAAAGAGCTAATGCCGGTTTTGCGCAATTCGCAGCTTCTTCTGGTGGCAAACAAAATCAAGGTAAGTTCTATTTCTACAATGTGGTAAGCTTGGGCAAGGGCAAAACTACTTTTAGGACCCAATGGGGAGAACGTACTTTAGAAGACAATTGGCGTTGGAGCAATAAAAATACAGTGGCCATATCCGAAGCAACAGGAGAGGCTGTAACAAGTACAGATGTGGCAGTACCAGAAAACGAAAAGTTTTCTTTAGATTATTACTTAAGCCAAGTACCAACAGACACAAAAACAATAGATAGCCTTGTGGCAGAACGCAATTTTGCCAATTACCAGCTAGGCCTTATTTACAAGGAAAAGTTTAAAGAGAATCTATTGGCCGCAGGTAAACTAGAGCGTGTTCTTAAAGGTAATCCAGAAGAGCGCCTTATACTACCTTCTAAGTATAATTTGTATAAAATTTATGAGGAAGAGGGTAGTCCTCTTGCTAATGGAATGAAACAAGACATTATCCGCAATCATGATGGTAGTAGGTATGCAGAGTTGTTGTTAAACCCACAAGCGGTTCTAGATGTAAACGAGGAAGGTCCGGATGCTAGATATGCACAACTTTTTAAACTATATCAAGAACAAAAATTTATAGAAGTAATTACACAATCCCAAGAATGGATCAATAGATTTACGGGCGATCCTATTGTACCTAAGTTTGAACTGCTCAAGGCAAATGCCATAGGGCGCCTACAAGGGTTTGAACCCTTTAAGGAGGCGCTTAACTATGTGGCTTTAACGTATCCAAATAATCCAGAAGGTAAAAAAGCAGAACAAATAGTTGCGGAACAGTTACCTAAGTTGGCCAATAAAGAATTTAGCCCGGAAACGGGTGCAACGGGTACCGGAAATTGGAAGGTGGTATTTCCCTTTAAAATTTCAAATAATGAACCAGCCCTAGCATTAAAAGAGCGATTAGAAGCGGCGGTAAAAGATCTTCGATATAAAAATGCGGTAAGCAAAGATATCTACACGTTAGAAGACCAGTTTGTAGTAGTGCACGGCTTTAAATCTAAAGACTTTGCCTTAGGGTTTGCAGAACTGATAAAAAACAATAAGGATTACAGAATAAAGGATAAGAATTTCGTAATTTTATCAAAGAACTACCAAACTATCCTAGTCCATAAAAATTTAGAAACGTATAAAGAACAAATTTTAACCCCAAAACCGTGAGTAAAATGTTTTCAGACAACAAAAAGCCACGCCCAAATGAGGGCTTTGGTGGTGGTCAGCCCAACCGAATAGAAAAAAACACTGTAATTAAAGGAGATATTACTTCTGAGGCCGATTTTAGGATAGATGGCAAATTAGAGGGTAACGTAAAAACTTCTGGTAAGGTAGTTATTGGTAGAGGAGGCCTAATAAAAGGTAAAGTAGAATGCGTAAATGCAGACATAGAAGGTAATTTTGATGGTGAGCTATATGTGTCTGAATTATTATCCTTAAAAAGTGACGCAAAAATTGAGGGTACCGTAAATGTGGCAAAACTTGCCGTAGAACCAGGAGCTACTTTTAACGCTACCTGTACCATGGGTAAACCTAATCCAAATGCACAGCGTACCCAGCAGCCAAAACAAAATGAACCAGCAAAAGCCTCTTAACGAGCGCCAACAACTATTAAAAAATATTGCCAGTTTCTCTGGAGTAGCTATTCAAATGGGAGTCACCATTTATTTAGGTAATTTGTTAGGGGAATGGTTGGATCAAAAGTTTGTAACAGCCTATTGGGAAGAAATTATAACTTTGCTGGCTGTTTTTATGGCTATGGGCTTGGTAATTAAAAAGGCCATAGACATGAGTAAATAGCACTATGTTGAAGCAAGCTTTTAAAATAATCGCATTATTTATTGGTGTAGCCATCCTAGCTTATGGATTGCACACCAATTTTTTTTTGGAAAATGGTCCGTTTAAGGCTTTTTTAACCAATACGTACCTATTCCACTTTACGTTCTCGCTGGTTTTGGTATTATCCATTCAATTTCTATCCAAACAAGACAGTTTAAAAAATTCGCTAGGAATTGTATACCTGGCCATGTTGTTTGTAAAAATGGGCCTGTTTGTTTTATTGTTTAAAGAACCTTTGTTTGCCGAAGAAGAAACACCCAAATCTGAATTACTTTCTTTGCTGATTCCCTTTTTCTTAAGTCTATTGTTGGAGGTGTATTTCATCGCAAAAATCTTGACCAAAATAGATACATCAAACAATATTCGATGAAAATGGTTTGGATTACAGCAAGATGTATTACTTTTGCGCAAAATTTTGACGAGCCTCATTTTTGAAATTTATCATGATGAAGAAAAATCTAGGTATTACTAGTTTGCTTTTTGCACTGTTTGTATCCGTTCAATCATTTGCCATTTCTGACAAAGAACATGCTACTGACCATGGTGGTGAGGTAAATACCAAGGAAGAGGTTAACGAGTACATTCAGCATCACCTTAAAGATGCGCACGACTTTCATTTGTTTTCCTATACAGATTCTCACGGGGAACGTAAGCACATTGGCTTTCCGTTACCTGTAATTGTTTGGTCTAGTAACGGATTGCAAACGTTCATGTCTTCTGCTTTTCATCATGATGATGCAGGAAACGTGATTGTAGAAAAAGGAGGGTCTAGATTTGTAAAGATTCACGAAAAAATATACGAGTTAGATAAAGGGGCAACAGAAGTTGCTTTTGATGAAGCACACCACCCTACCAACGCTCACAAGGTTTTAGATTTTTCTGTTACCAAAGGTGTATTTGGTATGTTGTTGGCTGGTTTATTGTTGGTGTGGGCTTTTGCTTCTTTAGCAAAGCAATACAAAAACAAAAGTGTACCAACCGGTTTTGGCCGCATTTTAGAGCCATTGGTGTTGTATGTAAGGGACGAGATTGCAAGGCCTAACATTGGCGAGAAAAAGTATCAACGCTTTATGCCATTCTTGTTAACCGTATTTTTCTTCATTTGGGTGTTGAACCTATTGGGGATGACGCCGCTTGGTTTTAATGTAACGGGTAATATTGCTGTAACGTTTTGTTTGGCCTTATTTACATTTCTGATAGTTCAATTTAGCGCTAATAAAGATTATTGGAAACATATTTTCTGGATGCCGGGCGTACCAGTACCCATGAAAATTATTTTAATGCCAATTGAAATCTTGGGAATGTTTACAAAACCATTCTCTTTGATGATTCGTTTGTTTGCCAATATTACTGCAGGCCACTTTGTGGTAATGAGCTTAATTGCGTTAATGATATTGCTTAAATCTTCTTTTGGAGCTGTAGGCTCTACGGGAATCTCTTTTGTGTTAACCTTGTTCATTACGGTAATAGAATTGTTGGTGGCGTTTTTACAGGCGTTTATCTTTACAATGCTTTCTGCCTTGTTTATTGGAATGGCGGTTGCGGAGCATGACCATGAACATGAGCACGACGCACATGGCCATGAGGTTTCTGATGTGGAAGACGTTAGGGAAAATTTTGTTTAGAATTATTATTGTTTAATTATTTATAAAGTCAATTACTATGTACAACTTAATTGGAGCTGGATTAATCGTTATCGGTGGTGGTATCGGTTTGGGTCAGATTGGTGGTAAAGCGATGGAAGGTATCGCTCGTCAACCAGAAGCAGCTGGTAAAATCCAAACTGCGATGATCATCATCGGTGCACTTTTAGAAGGTTTGGCCTTTGGTGCGTTGATCCTAGGAAAGTAATTACAAAGAACACTTATCCTGCAACGGTTGGTTGCAGGAGGTGTTTTTAAAACATTTGCGATTAAATAATAATTGATAAAAGTATTTTAAAATGGATTTGTTAAACGATTTTTCACCGGGCTTATTTGTAATGCAAGCCATCATTTTATTGGTGTTGATTTTCTTGCTAGCAAAATTTGCATGGAAACCAATAATGCAATCTTTGAATGAAAGGGAAAAAGGAATCCAAGATGCATTAGATGCTGCCGAAAACGCACGTAAAGAAATGCAAAACTTGCAAGCAGATAACGATAGATTGTTGCAAGAGGCTAGAGCAGAACGCGAATCTATGTTGAAGGAAGCTAGAGAAATCAAAGAGAAAATGATTTCTGACGCAAAAGAGCAAGCTCAAGTAGAAGGTGATAAGATGATTGCTCAAGCACAAGCTGCAATTGAAAGCGAAAAGAAAGCGGCTATGGCTGAAATTAAATCACAAGTGGCTACCCTTTCTGTAGATATCGCAGAAAAAGTTATCAAAGAAGAATTGTCCAGCAAAGACAAGCAATTAAAGCTTGTAGAAAACATGTTGGGTGATATCAAATTAAATTAATAGTAAGAAAAGAATCCTATGAGCGATTCAAGAGCAGCTACACGTTACGCCAAGGCGGTGCTAGATTTTGCCATGGAGCAAAAGGCCGCTGATAAGGTAGAGAAAGACATGAAAGATATCATTGCTACTATTGCAGAAAGCAATGAACTTAAACAAGTTCTTTCCAGCCCTGTCGTAAAGTCAGAAATCAAAAAAGCTAGTTTAAAAGCTATCTTTAAAGATGGTGGTCAAATAACCATGGGTTTATTAGACACCTTAATGGCCAACAAACGTTTGGATTTGTTGAACGAGGTTGCTTTAAAATATATAGCCCAATACGAGCAACGTAAAGGGGAAGATGTGGCATATGTAACATCTGCCGTGCCTTTAACAAAAGCATTGGAAGATAAAATATTAGCGCAAGTAGCTAGTTTAACCGGCAAAAAAGTAACCTTGGAAAACAAGGTTGACGAAGCCTTGGTTGGTGGTTTTGTGCTACGTGTGGGCGACTTGCAATACGATGCAAGTGTAGCAAGCAAATTAAAAAGTTTAAAAAGGGAATTTACAAATAGTCTATAACAATGGCAGCAGTAAAAGCAGCTGAGGTATCAGCAATCTTAAAAGAGCAATTATCGGGATTTGAAGCATCTGCTTCTTTAGATGAAGTGGGTACTGTACTTCAAGTAGGTGATGGTATTGCACGTGTTTACGGTCTATCTAACGCACAATATGGTGAGTTGGTAGAGTTTGATGGCGGTATGCAAGGTATCGTATTAAACTTAGAAGAAGATAACGTAGGTGTGGTACTTTTAGGTCCTTCAAAAGAAATCGTTGAAGGTGCTACTGTTAAGCGTACACAACGTATTGCTTCCATCAAAGTTGGTGAAGGTATCGTTGGTCGTGTTGTAGATACTTTAGGTAACCCTATAGATGGTAAAGGTCCAATTTCTGGAGACACTTATGAGATGCCACTAGAGCGTAAAGCGCCTGGAGTAATCTTCCGTCAACCAGTAAATGAGCCAATGCAAACAGGTATCAAATCTATTGATGCCATGATTCCTATTGGTCGTGGTCAGCGTGAGTTGGTTATTGGTGACCGTCAAACAGGTAAAACAACCGTTTGTATAGATACCATTCTAAACCAAAAAGAATTTTATGATGCAGGTGAACCTGTATACTGTATCTACGTTGCTGTAGGTCAAAAAGCTTCTACCGTTGCTGCAATTGCAAAAACTTTAGAAGAAAAAGGTGCTTTAGCGTATACTACAATTGTAGCCGCAAACGCATCTGATCCTGCGCCAATGCAAGTATATGCGCCATTTGCCGGTGCTGCAATAGGTGAGTACTTCCGTGATACGGGTAGACCCGCATTGATTGTTTATGATGATTTGTCCAAGCAAGCCGTTGCTTACCGTGAGGTGTCTTTGTTATTAAGAAGACCACCAGGACGTGAGGCTTACCCTGGTGACGTTTTCTACTTGCACTCAAGATTATTAGAGCGTGCGGCTAAGGTTATTGCGGATGATGAAATTGCAAAGAACATGAACGATTTGCCAGAATCGTTAAAGCCAATCGTAAAGGGAGGTGGTTCTTTAACCGCATTGCCAATTATTGAAACACAAGCAGGTGACGTTTCTGCCTATATCCCAACCAACGTAATTTCTATTACAGATGGTCAGATATTCTTAGAGCAAGATTTATTTAACCAAGGTGTACGTCCTGCAATTAACGTAGGTATCTCTGTATCTCGTGTAGGTGGTTCTGCCCAGATTAAATCAATGAAGAAAGTATCTGGTACGCTTAAATTAGACCAGGCACAATTCCGTGAACTAGAAGCATTTGCTAAGTTTGGTTCTGACTTGGATGCAGCTACCTTAAACGTAATTGAAAAAGGTAAGCGTAACGTAGAAATCTTAAAGCAAGCGCAGAACGACCCATTTACGGTAGAAGACCAGGTGGCTATTATTTTTGCTGGTTCTAAGAACTTGCTAAGAGATGTGCCGGTAGATAAAGTAAAAGAGTTCGAAAGAGATTACTTAGAGTTCTTAAATGCTAAACACAGAGGTGTTTTAGATACCTTAAAAGCAGGTAAACTTACAGATGAGGTTATAGAAACTTTAACAGCTGTTAGTAAAGAACTTTCTGCAAAATATAAAGCTTAAATTTTAATCTAAAGGATGGCAAATCTTAAAGAAATACGTAATAGGATTTCATCGGTAAAGTCTACCATGCAGATTACCAGTGCCATGAAAATGGTATCTGCTGCTAAGCTTAAAAAAGCGCAAGACGCCATTACCGCTATGCGTCCTTATGCAGATAAATTAACGGAGTTGTTGCAAAGTTTAAGTGCTAGTTTAGAAGGTGATGCTGGCAGTGCTTATGCAGAAAACAGAGAGGTTAATAAGGTTTTGGTTGTTGCCATTACTTCTAACAGAGGTCTTTGTGGTGCGTTTAATGCTAATATCATTAAACAAACAACAGCTTTAAAGCAACAATATCAAGGTAAGCAAGTAGACTTTGTTGCCATAGGTAAAAAAGCCAATGATGCCCTTACTAAAGCAGACACGGTAATTGCTAACCATAGTTCGATTTTTGATGACTTAACTTTTGAAAATGTAGCAGTAATTGCTGAAGATTTAATGCAACGTTTTGTGGCCGGTGAATACGATAAAATACTTATCATCTATAATAAGTTCAAGAATGCCGCAACACAGGTGGTTACCACTGAGCAATTTTTACCTATTGTACCGGTTGCATCAGAAGGTGATGTAGTTGCTTCAGATTACGTTTTTGAGCCTTCTAAGCCAGAGATTATTGAGCAGTTAATCCCTAAGTCCTTAAAAACACAATTGTACAAAGGAATTAGAGATTCTTTTGCTAGTGAGCATGGTGCACGTATGACAGCTATGCACAAGGCTACAGATAATGCCGGTGAGTTAAGAGACCAGTTAACCTTAACGTACAACAAGGCTAGACAAGCAGCTATTACTAACGAAATCCTAGAAATCGTTGGTGGAGCAGAAGCTTTAAACAACTAATAAGAACGTTTTGTTCTACTAAAGCCCCTGAAATATTTCAGGGGCTTTTTTTGTTTGGCACTAATTTTGGTTTTCTATCTTTATAAGAATAATAAATAGTACAAAATGAAATGGTTTTCCTATATATTTTTTAGTTTGATTTTTACGCTTAGTAGTTGTTCGTCGCAAAAAACCTTTGTTAAGGAAGCCCCATTTACAACAGGTGATGTTACCTGCCAGTATTGGGCAGGTGGTAGGGCAGAAAGTGGTTCTGGCACCAAACTTAAAATTCCCGTTGGGCAATTAGATAAAGAAGGGGTAACCTTTGCCCAAGCTTTTTTTAGGGGCAAAGTTGCGGATTTAAAAATGGTGAAGAATTCAGATGAAATGTATGCTGAAGCAAATTTTAGTAATAAAATGGATAAACCAGACATTGTAATGCATGCAGACCCAAAGAAAGAGGTAGGTAACAAACCTCCAAAATTACAAAAGGAAAATCCATTTGAGCTGTCAGAAAATGAATGTGTGATTAGTTATACAGAAAACGGTGAACTCAAATATCTTAAAATTGATAACGTAAAGGAACTAAAGCCAAAAATGTATCAATAGGCCTAAAATGTGTACCTTTATCTTTTAAATTTCCCCGAAGTTCTACTTCGGGGTTTCTGTTAAACATCTACCCAATTGAGCATCCTCAACAAACTGTTTAAACAAACATTTATTTATGGTTTGGCCACGGTTTTACCACGGATACTCTCATTTATTCTAGTGCCTTTTCATACTGGGGTTATGAATACCAGTACCTATGGTGAAACCTCTTTGGTATTTACTTTTATTGCCATTTGCAATGTGGTATTAGCCTATGGAATGGAGACGGCTTTTTTTCGTTTTTTTAATAAAGAGGCTAACAAAGAAAATGTAATTTCTACTAGTTTAATAAGTGTAGCAGCTACTACATTAGGTTTTGTCATAATTTCTTGGATTTTTAAATCGGGTATCGCAACGCTTTTAGAGTTAGACAACACCTTGTTTTTAATCGTTGTAGCGGTCTTGGCTTTTGATGCATTGACCATTATCCCATTTGCCTGGTTGCGGGCGAAAGAGCGCCCTATGCGTTATGCGGTGGTAAAGGTTACTACAGTGGCAATAAATTTATTTCTCAATTTATTCTTTTTGGCTATTCTACCCAAGTTACAAGAAAGTGATAATGCCTTGTGGCGGGCCATTTTTGTAGAGGATTTTCAAGTAGAATATGTTTTTATAGCCAATGCCATTTCTAGCGGAATCGCCTTTTTGTGGGTAGGCGGTATTTACCTAGATACCAAGTATATTTTTGAGACCACGCTATGGAGGCGTATGATGCGTTATGCCATGCCCGTATTAGTTGCGGGAGTTGCCTATACTATAAATGAAGTTTTTGACCGGTATTTATTAGAGTGGCTGTTGCCAGCAGATATATCTAAATCAGAAATAGGAAAATACTCTGGATGTTATAAACTAGCCGTTTTTATGACGCTTTTTTCTACAGCCTTTAGATTGGGTATAGAACCTTTCTTTTTTAGTCATGCAGATTCTAAAAATCCGCAAAAAGGCTATGCTCAAATCACGGATTATTTTGTCATATTTGGGAGTATAATTTTACTAGTAGTAGTTGTCTTTGCCGATGTTATTAAATTGGTTTTAATCCCCAATGAAGCTTATTGGGAAGCATTAAAAATTGTACCGTTTATAGTGCTTGCCAATTTCTTTTTGGGTATTTATCACAATCTGTCCGTTTGGTATAAGGTTACGGATAAAACACGCTATGGTGCTTTTATATCGGTAATAGGTGCTATCATTACCTTGGCCATCAATATTATTTTTATACCCAAAATAGGGTATATGGCCTCTGCAATAGCAACCTTATGCGCGTATACCGCAATGATGTGTTTAAGTTATTACATGGGTAAAAAATTGTATCCTGTACCCTACAATATGAGAAAGATTATATTTTACGGAGGGGTATCTATACTATTCTCCTTTTCATCATTCTATATTTTTAACCGTAACTTAATCGTTGGTTCCTTTTTGCTTTGCCTATTTTTGGGGGTCATTTATAAGATGGAAGGCGATAAGTTAAAAGCAATATTCATAAAACGTGGAAATTAAAATCATAAATAAATCGGCTCATGCTTTACCGCATTACGAAACGTTGGCGTCTGCAGGTATGGATTTAAGGGCTAACATAGAGGAGCCAATCCTGCTAAAACCCTTAGAACGAACCATTGTTAAAACAGGTTTGTTTATAGAACTACCTGTAGGTTATGAAGCCCAAGTACGTCCTAGAAGTGGTCTGGCGGCCAAAAAAGGGATTACCGTACTTAATGCCCCGGGAACAGTAGATGCCGATTACCGAGGTGAGGTTGGTGTTATTTTGGTGAATTTGTCCAATGAAGAATTTACCATTGAAAATGGTGAGCGTGTGGCCCAATTGGTTATTGCCAAACATGAACGTGCCACATGGATAGAGGTTAACGAGCTTTCAGAAACAGCACGTGGAGCGGGCGGTTTTGGCAGTACGGGTGTAAAATAACAGCAGTATAAATAGTTCCTTTTTAGGATATAAAATGAAATTAAAAATTAGTCGTTTTTATACGACAACTAATTGAATAATAAATGAAAATCATTGTACCAATGGCGGGTCGTGGTTCTAGACTGCGTCCACACACGTTAACTGTTCCAAAACCTTTAATCCCCGTTGCCGGTAAACCCATAGTACATCGTCTGGTGAGTGATATTGCCAAAGTATTGGGTGAGCCTATAGAAGAAATTGCTTTTATTTTAGGAGACCCTGCATTTTTTGGAGCGGACGTAGTAACTAGTTTAGAGAAGCTTGCCCACGAATTGGGTGCTAAGGCATCAATTTACAGACAGCTAGATCCTAAAGGTACAGGGCACGCCATAATGTGTGCAGAACCATCTTTATCTGGCCCTGCTGTAATAGCTTATGCAGATACGCTAATACGGGCAGATTTTGATTTAGATAAAACTGCGGATAGTGTTATTTGGACCAAAAAAGTAGATAATCCGTCGGCTTATGGTGTGGTTAACTTAAACGATAAGAACCATATTGTGGAACTGGTAGAGAAGCCACAAGAATTTGTAAGTGACCAAGCGGTAATAGGTATCTATTACTTCAAAGATGTTGGTGTGTTAAAAACCGAATTGCAATACGTGTTGGATAACGATATTATCAATGGGGGTGAATATCAAATAAACGATGGTATTAAGCGCATGATGGCAGACGGTAAAGTTTTTGTAACGGGCAAGGTTGCCGAATGGATGGATTGTGGTAACAAAAACGTAACCGTAGAAACCAACCAGCGCATGTTAGGATTCTTAGAGCAAGATGGGGAAAAATTAATTTCGGACACCGTTAAAGAGGAGAATGCTAATATTATTCCACCTTGTTTTATAGGAGAAAACGTGGTGCTTAAAAATACTACGGTAGGCCCTTTTGTTTCAATAGGAGACCATACCGTTATTGAGAATTCTACCGTTAAAAATAGTTTAATCCAAGCGCATTCCTCTATCAAAAATGCTAATTTGGACAATGCTATGATTGGAAATCACGTAAAATACAATGGTAATTTTGAAACCATAAGTATTGGGGATTATTCTACATTGGAATAAAAATTTATGAAGAAAAGTTGTTTTGTTATAGGTGTATATGTTGCCTGCTTACTTACAGGCCTAAAAAGCCTTGCCCAAAACAATAACGATTCTATACCCCAGGTAGAGGAATCTGCCGAAGTCTTTCTTGGAGATTATACCGATAGGTTTCAGGAATTGTTCTTTGATGGTCTACGCCAAAAGAGTATCGAAAATTATGATAGGGCAATTAATTTGTTTTTGGAAGCCAAACAACTACAGCCCAATTCTAATGTTATAAATCATGAGCTAGGAAAGGTTTATGCTTTGGATAAATCCTTTGTTAAAGCGCAAGAATTTATTTTGGAAGCATTGACCAATGAGCCAGAAAATTATTGGTACCTCTACTCCTTAGTAGAACTTTTAAATGCTCAAAACACCAACTTGGACGGTATTGACCACAATTTAAATTTAGATAACGAAAAAATAAGAAAGAATCTAGCATTGGCTTATTACAATTTAAGCAGCTATACTTTAGCCAAGGAACAACTAGAAAAACTTACAAATAGCGACTTTAAAAACAACCTGGCCGTAAAGATAGACGATGCCTTAAGGAGAAGACAAGACAATGTGCAAAAAACATTTTCAAGCACTGTAGTTCGGCAACAAGGTAATCCGGTTTCTAGTATTCAATTTAACTTGGAGCAACAAATAAAGATGGAAAATTATGGGATTGTGGCACTACGTGCAGCATCCGCTCTAGAGTCTTATCCGCTACAACCCTATTTTTATTATGCTTATGGTCTTGCTCTACATAAAAAAGACAAAAATTACCAAGCAATAGAGGTTTTAGAAGGTGGATTGGATTATTTATTTGATGATATAAAGCTGGCCAATAAATTTTATAATACGTTGGCTGCTGCCTATACGGCCATGCATAACCCAACCAAAGCCAACTACTACAAAAATAAAATAAGACCAGGTTTTTAATTTGAATGTATGAAAGGGAATATTTATTTGGGATTTGTTTTCTTGGCCTTGCTTTTTATAGGTGGCTGTAAAAGTACTAAAGTATTGTCCTCTGGGACGGTAGACCCTTCATTAACTGCTAAAAAAATTATTCAACAACATTACAAAAACCTTACGGACTATAATACCTTGACAGGAAAGCTTAAAATTGAGTACACAAGTGCAGATGCAGATCAATCAGTATCCGTTAGTTTACGTATGAAAAAAGATGAAGCTATTTGGTTAAGTGCACCCTTTGGTATGTTCAAAGCATTGATTACACCAGATAGGGTGAGTTTTTATAACCGTTTGGATAATGAATATTTTGATGGTGACTTTGCATATCTTACCGAGATGCTGGGAACAGAAATGAATTTTGAAAAAGTACAAAATCTGTTGTTGGGTAATGCCATATTAGACTTAAGAAATCATAAGTATGAGACAAACGTGGTAAACAACACCTATAAACTAACACCAAAGAAACAAGAAGATTTGTACAGTATTTTCTTGTTCGTGGATTCTAAGTATTTTAAGATTTCTAGACAGGAATTAAGGCAGCATGCAGAGGCAAGATCCTTAGATATGGATTACACCTATCAGCAAGTAAGCAATAAGATTATTCCAAATATGGTAAATGTTCAGATAGATAATAAAGGGGAGAAAACTACTATAAATCTAGAATATCGCAATATAGAATTGGGTAAGACTTTAAATTTTCCCTACAAAATACCAAGTGGTTTTAAAAATATTGACGCTCGTTAATGCATATAAGTCGGTTACATAAAGGGTTATTGTTAGGGTTATTGGTATTTCTACCTTATTTGGGTATTTCTCAATCTAGTGAACAAAAGGTCCTAGAGGCAAAAAGAGCGCGCATACAAAAAGAAATAAAAGAAATGAACCGTTTGCTTTTTCAAGAAAAAAAAGAAAAGGGCAATGTTCTTGATCAATTGGAGGCGTTAGATCAAAAAATAAATAAAAGTCAAGAATTAATTAAAGTAACCAACCAGCAAGCAAATTTATTGAATAGGCAAATTAACGCCAACGTACGTAAAATAAGTAAGCTAAGAGAAGAGCTTAAAGCACTTAAGGAAGAATATGCTACCCTGATTCAAAAATCGTATCAAAATAAGACGGATGAAAACCGTATCATGTTCTTATTATCTGCCGAGAATTTCTTTCAAGCCTTTAAGCGTCTTCAATATATAAAGCAGTATACCAAATACCGTAAGAATCAAGGCGAACAGATTGTTGCCCGCACGCAAGAACTTACGGATTTAAACAAAGATTTAGTTGCGCAGCGCAAAATAAAAGACCAATTGGTACAAGAAAATACACAAGTTAAAAATCAATTGGCAAAAGAAGTGGCGTCCCAAAAAGACTTATTAAAAAGTATTCGCTCCAATGAAAGTAAATATGCCAAAATAATATCGGACAAACAGAAAGAATCTAAACGGATAGACCGCGAGATAGACCGCTTGATTAAAAGTGCAATTGCAAGTAGTAATAAAAAAACTGGGGGAAAAAGTTCCTCTAAGTTTGAATTGACACCTGAGGCCAAACTCATTGCCAACAATTTTTCTGCAAATAAGGGAAAATTGATCTGGCCGGTAGAAAAGGGTGTTAAAAGCCAAGGTTATGGGTTATATGCCGATAAATTGTATCCTGGAATCAAGCATCAAAATAATGGGGTAACCATAACTACCGATAAAGGCGAAAAGGCTAGAGCCATTTTTGAGGGAGAAGTAATTGAGATTATGTCCTTAAGAACTGGCCAAAAAGGTGTTTATGTGAGGCATGGCAATTACATTAGTATGTATTTTAACCTGGCCAGTGTATACGTAAAAAAAGGTGATAAGGTAAAAGTTAAGGAATCTATTGGCGAGATATATACCAATGCGTTAAACAACGAAACCAAATTAAAGTTTTACCTCTATCAAAATACCGTTAAATTAAATCCAGAGCAATGGATTTACCAAATGTAGACTTATGGAACAAATAACAAACTTACAAGGAACGTTTACTTTACATAATGGTGTTAAAATGCCTTATTTTGGATTAGGAGTTTATTTGTCAGAGGACGGTACTGAGGTTATTAATGCGGTAAAATGGGCTTTAGATGCTGGCTATAGGCACATAGATACAGCGTCTATTTATAAAAATGAGGAAGGTGTAGGGCAGGCTATAAAAGAGAGTAAAGTTGCCAGAGAAGACATTTTTGTGGTTTCTAAGGTATGGAACGCAGACCAAGGCTATGAAAGTACTATAAAAGCCTTTAACGATAGTCTGGAGCGATTACAATTGGAATATCTAGACTTGTATTTGATTCATTGGCCGGTAAAAGGAAAATATAAGGAAACCTGGAAAGCTTTAGAGCAATTGTATAGGGAGAAAAAAATACGGGCCATAGGAGTTAGTAATTTTTTACAACATCATTTAGAAGATTTACTTTCTACTGCCGAAATAGTACCTATGGTAAACCAAATGGAGTTTCATCCGTATTTGGTGCAGCAAGAATTATTGGATTTTTGCAGAAAGCATCAGATACAATACGAAGCCTGGTCCCCAATGATGCAGGGTAAAATTTTTGAGTTGGATGCCTTTAAAGAGTTGGCCAAAAAGTACAACAAAAGCATTGCTCAGATTGTATTGCGATGGGATCTACAGAAAGGTGTGGTTACTATACCAAAATCTTCAAAAAAGGACCGAATTGTTGCCAATGCAGCCCTATTTGACTTTGAGTTATCAGCAGAAGATATGGCCTTATTAGATGCTATGGATAAGCAGCATCGTTTTGGGCCAGATCCAGATAATTTTGATTTTTAAGGCGTATTATTTTGTAAACAAAGCCTTGAGCTCTGTGGCATCGTTTGGTTTCATTTTACCAGCAAGCACTAAACTAAGTTGCTTTCTGCGTAGTGCCGCATCATAACGCTGTTGTTCTAGTTCGGTTTCGGGTTTTAACTTAGGCACTTCTGTAGGTGTTCCGGTTTCGTCTACGGCTACAAAAGTATAGATAGCTTCGTTAGCTTTAACCTTTTCACCGCTTATCCGATCTTCCATCCAAACATCAATATAAATTTCCATAGAAGAATTGAATGCTCTTGAAACGGTTGCTTCTACCGTAACAACACTGCCTAGAGGAACAGAGCGATTAAATGCTACGTGATTTACAGAAGCCGTAACCGTAATTCGTCTACTGTGCCGTCTGGCCGCTATACTTGCGGCACGGTCCATACGCGCCAGTAATTCGCCGCCAAATAAATTATTTAACGGATTGGTTTCACTTGGTAAAACCATATCGGTCATAATTGTACGGGATTCGCTAGGTGTTTTAGTGCGCATGTTTAAAATTTTGCGCAAAGGTAATTAAATAAAAATGCTAAATAGAAGTAGTGGTCTACTTTTCAGAGAGCATCCAGGCATCCTTGGATACCGTTCGTTTTATTTGTCTTAAATAACGCAGCGCATCGCTACTTTCAACAAAACTTTGGTAGGCCACTTGGTGCAGTCCAAATTTGTTGGTACCCAAATATCTTGCCTTATAGCCCAGAGCCTGCAATTGGCCAATTTTACGGTCGGCATTTGCTTTTTCCCTAAATGCACCGGCAATAATATGATGGTTGTACGCTATAGCGGTCTCTTTTTTCGTGACCTTGACATCTAACGGTGGTAATTCTAACGGGGCCGTTTGAAAAAAAGTGGCCTCTTGTATATGTCTATCTACCGCTTCTCTTGCTTGTTCTGCAACCAATAATTTATTGGATTGGTTTTGCTTGTGTACCAATAGCGAAGTGGTACCAGTTGCAAGTAATAATAACGCCACCGCAGCATATTTATACAATGGGCGAATAGGGTTATGTCTTTTTTCTGGTGTTATTGAGAATGGTATAGCTTCTTCCAAGGCTTCCACCTCTTCTTTTAGAACTTCTCTGGTAACTTTTTGACCGTTTACGGAACTAAGACCAAAGGCAGCGGCTAAATAATTTTCTTGTCCTTCTGGGGCAAATAAAATACGCTCTTCTTGCCCCATCCATAGTTTGCCTATTTTTTCTAATCGTAATTCACCACCTGCAACCAATTTCTCTTTCCAGTTTTTGGCTACGGAAACTACTTCTTCTAACAAGGCGTCATGAGATAGTTGTTTGCTACTAGCTATATGGGAAACCAACAAACCGTCATTTTTATGGAGTTGTTGGTTAAAGGATAGGCTTTTAGAAGGCGGATGAATGGTGTTGCCCACTATACGAGCCGAATTTGTATTTGCCAAGAAAGCACCAAACCCAGGTACTACTACGCAATTGTAACGGTATAATAATTCTGCTATATAGTGTTCTAAACGCATAAGGGCAAATATTGTAAAAAATGAACGAGTGTAAAATATCTACGAGTAACTTTTTATTAACATTTGGTTTTGGGTATATTGTGAAAAACTTTTGAATGAATGCTCCACTAACTGATAGTGAGTTACTTGGCTTGTTAAGATTGCAGCGCATACCCAAAATTGGGGCTATAAACGCAAAAAAATTATTAGAACACTGTGGCGATGTTTCAACCCTGTTTAACGAGAAACAAAGTACACTTCAAAAAATTGACGGAATAGGCTCTGTTATGTTAGAGCAGTTTTTTGATCCAATTTTTTTAGAAGAGGCAGAAGCAGAATTAAACTACATTCAGCAAAATAATATTAGCTATGTACATTACAAATCGCCGGCTTATCCAAGATACTTAAAACATTGTGTAGACAGTCCTCTACTTTTGTTCCAAAAGGGAAATATTGACATACAAAACCGAAAGTTGATAAGTATAGTGGGTACCCGAAAAATAACCAGTTACGGACAACGATTCTGCAATGAATTTATAGAAGAAATTGCACCGTTAAACCCGGTAATTGTAAGTGGTTTTGCCTACGGCGTTGATATTACCGCACAACGTGCCGCGATGGATAACGGACTACAAACAATTGGATGTTTGGCTCATGGTTTAAATCAAATTTATCCAAAAGCACATGATAAGTACGTACCCAAATTGTTAGAGAATGGTGGTTTTTACACTGAGTTTTGGAGTACCAGTAAACCAGATAGGGAGAATTTTTTAAAGCGTAACAGAATCATAGCGGGTTTAAGCGAAGCAACTATAGTAGTAGAGTCTGCAGATAAAGGTGGTAGTTTGGTAACCGCAGATTTGGCGCATAGTTATAACCGGGAAGTTTTTGCGGTACCAGGTAGGGTTACGGATAATTATAGTTTAGGGTGTAACAATCTAATAAAAAACCAAAAGGCCCAAATGCTTACAAGTGCTGCAGAACTAATTTATTTGCTGCGTTGGCAACTAGAAAAACAAGAGGAAAAGGTTATTCAAAAACAGTTGTTCGTTTCTATGGACGAAACAGAAAAGTCTATCTACAATTACTTACAGTTAAACGGAAAACAGTTGCTAGACATCGTGGCCCTTGAGTGTAATCTGCCCATTTTCAAAGCTTCTTCCACATTGTTGAATATGGAAATGAAAGGATTGATACGCCCTTTACCAGGTAAGTTGTTCGAGGTGGTCTAGGCGGTTAATCGTTTGTTTGCATTTCTTTTTTATACCAGACTGTTTGGTACAATAGGTTTGGTGGTTTAGCAGAAATATTTAAACGTTTATCGCCTTAATACGCGTATTGCATAGAATGTATAACTACAATTCCCAGTCAAGGTTCTCACTTTCTACGTATAGATGCTTAAAAATGTTCGATTAATAACAAGGCTTTTAAGATTACAGTACACCCTTTTCTAACTATTTTTAATAGCCTACTTTATTTCTTACCCTATCAATAACGCTGTTTGCAATTTTACCCGCTTTTTCTGCTCCTATGGCTAAGGCTTCGTCTACCTCTTTAAGGTTGTTCATGTAATATTCATAACGCTCCCTAGGTTCAGCAAATTTTTCTAAAATTACTTCGTACAACGCTTGTTTGGCATGTCCGTAGCCATAATTACCCGCTAAATAGTTGGCGCTCATTTCTTCTATCTGCTCAGGTGCTGCCAACAATTTATAAAGGGCAAAAACATTATCTTTTGCAGGATCTTTTGGTTCTTCCATTGGTGTACTGTCCGTAACAATACCCATTATCTGCTTGCGTAACTTTTTATCGGTTTGGAAAAGGTTTATGGTATTTCCCCTGCTCTTGCTCATTTTATGGCCGTCTGTTCCTGGAATGTACATTGTGTTTTCTTGTACTTTGCCCTCTGGTATTATAAAAGTCTCTCCCATTGCATTATGAAACCGATTGGCTACATCCCTAGTCATTTCTATGTGCTGCAATTGATCTTTACCAACAGGTACAATATCTGCGTCATACGCTAGAATATCTGCTGCCATTAGCATGGGGTAGGTAAATAGGCCACTATTTACGTCTTCTAAGCGGTCTGCCTTGTCCTTAAAAGAATGGGCCAAGGTTAAACGTTGGTAAGGGTAAAAACAACTTAAGTACCAAGATAATTCTGCCACTTGTGGTACATCGCTTTGACGGTAAAAAACGGTTTTATCAATATCCAAACCAAACGCCAGCCAAGTTGCAGCAACCGCATAAGTATTCTGTCTAAGCAATTCCCCATCTTTAATCTGGGTTAGGGTATGCATGTTAGCTATGAATAAGAACGATTCGTTTTTTGGGTCATTAGAAAGCTCAATTGCGGGCTTTATGGCGCCTAAAATGTTTCCTAAATGCGGTACTCCTGTACTTTGTATTCCTGTTAATACTCTTGCCATAGTAATTTAAAAAGGTAAAAGTAGCAATATGCAAATGATTATAAAATGGATTGAACTACAAAATATGACACATTGAATGTAGTTTTGAACGGTATAATCTAGAATAAGTATTTTTACCCGGTGATAAAGATTTTGAAGTATATAGGCCATACGGTATATCGAATATGGTTTTACCTCTTGGTAACACTGCCAATTTTGGTTTTTTCTCCTTTGCTTTTAGCAACCACCTTCTCTGAAAAAACATATCCCCAGTTTTATTGGCTGGCGCGTAATATTTGGGCCAAAACAATTTTATATGGTATGGGGTGTTTGCCCAAAATTACAAGAGCCGAAAAAATGGAGGCGCATAAAAACTACATGCTAGTAGCCAACCATACCAGCATGCTAGATATTATGCTTATGTTGTATGTGAGCAAGAATCCTTTTGTATTTGTGGGCAAGAAAGAATTGGCTAAAATTCCAATATTTGGGTTCTTTTACAAGAGGGTGTGTATTTTGGTGGATAGGGAGAACCCTAAAAGTAGGGCGGCGGTTTACAAAAGGGTACAAGCTAGATTACAGCAGGGCTTGAGTATCTGTATTTTTCCAGAGGGCGGTGTACCAGAAAGTGACGTTGTATTGGACCGGTTTAAAGATGGTGCGTTTCGTATGGCCATTAGACATAATATACCAATCGTTTCAATGGTGTTTTATGATTGTAAAAAACGATTTCCTTGGGAGTTTTTTAGTGGAGCTCCAGGGCCGTTAAGAGTAAAGACCTTTCCGTTTGTGCCTACAGCGTTATTAGACGTAAGTGACACTCAAATGTTAAAACAACAGACTTGGCAATTACTTTATCAAGAATTAACTTAAAAATTTAAAGACCCCGTAGGCTCCTACGAGGTCTTAAAGATTGTCGATAAATCGACCAACCTAACCAACTTCTTTGTTTAAAACTGAAAACGCAATCCGCTATATACCCCAATGGTATAAGGTCTAAATTCTCCAGATGTATTGTTAAAGGTGTTTAATTGATATTTAAACATTGGTTCTAGATTAATCTTTAACGCGTTGTTGATTTTATAATCTAGGCCAAGGCCAATATTTGTGCTAAAGCTTACGTCATTAACGTTGTTTGCAGCGCCCATTTCTGTAACCAGTTCATTGCTTTCTAAAGAAACTGCGTTGTCTAGTAAGAATAAGGATGATACCCCTCCAATGACATTTATACCAAATTTATGGTCCAATAAACGGTAATTAAGTTCCATGGGTACTTCTATATAGCCTAACTGTTGCACCATTCTGCCAGACAACGGAGCTACTGTATTGGCTACTTCTGCATTATCACTAAATGCGGCCGTTCTTTCTTTGGCGCTAGAAACAACAATGGTTCTTGCAGATTGCGAATAATCAATGTTTTCTATTTGTCCATTATTTAATGCGCTTAAAGACGAAGAGAAACTTACATCTTTGGTATCATAGCCGTAATCTACTTTATGTACACCAGAACGTAAGCTTATTTTTTTGCTTACTTGATACGCAACCGTAAGACCGTAGCTTAAGTTAAGATTGCCAGATTTACTGTTGCTGTTAAAAGTAGAGTGTATAGGGGAGCCTTGACCAATGGCATCAAAATAAACTGGCGCCACGGATGGGCCTAAAGACCATTTTTTGGTTTCATCGTCATTTTGTTGCACCACTTCTTCTGCTTCTTCAATGGCTTCAAAAATTGATTTCTTTTGCTGATTTACAAGGGTGTCTTTTACAGCTTTATTTTGAGCTACTCTAGAATCTTCAAATAAAATACCATTTGTTTTATTTTGTTTAGAGACGGTATTTTCAGTATTGTTTGCTTCAGGCTTATTATTAGTTGCTACTATATCAGCTTTAGTTTTATTAGGCAATTCATTGCTAATAGCTGCCTCGTTAGCTTTAAAACCGTCTTTGTTTTTTTGGGTTTTATTGGAAACAACGGCACTATTTGATTTTAAAACTGGATTTTCTGCACTGGTTCTATTTCTATTTATAGCCTTTGTAGTAGTATGTGTGGTAATAGCATTCGCCTCATTTTTATTTGAGTCGGGATTACCCCTTACCAAGGCATCATTATTTTTAAGTGTGTTGTTAATTTTGGTATTATCTGTAGCTTTTTTAGTAGTTGTGGTAGTTACTTTTTGTTTAATAGATGGTTGGTTTTCTTTACTAAAGAATAGGGAGAAAGTGAGTAGGCCCAAAATTAAGATTGCGGCAATGCCGCCAAAACGCCACCAAATGGGTATTATCCTCCGGTTTTTCTTTTCGTTTAAAGATGCCTCTATTCTTTGCCAAACCTCCGGGTTTGGTGGCGGCGCAAAATCTTTAAATTGCTCCTGATAGAGTTTATCCAAATTATTCCTTTTCATTATCACTGTAGGTATTTAAGCAATATTGATGCTTTCTTTAATTATTTTTTCTTTTAAAATGCTCCGTGCCCTTGCCAAATTAGATTTAGATGTTCCAGGAGAGGTGCCCAATAATTCACTTATTTCTTTATGCGAGTATCCATCTAAAACATAAAGATTAAAGGTTACTCGGTATTTGTTGGGTAATTCTTGAATGTAACCTAACAGGGTACTTAAATTAATGGTTGGTAATTCTTCATCATCGTCTTCATTCTCTGGCCAGTTTTCAGAAACAATATCCAAGTATGCATCCTTTCTATATTTCTGTAATACCGTATTTACGGTAATCCTTTTAATCCAACCTTCAAAAGAACCTTTAAAATTATATTGTCCTATTTTTTCATAAATGGTCATAAAACTGTCATGCAAATTATCTTCAGCTTCTGTTTTGTTTTTAGAATACTTTAAACAGATTCCATAGAGAATTCCAGCATATTGTCTATACAAATGCTCTTGTGCGCTACGCTTGTTCGCTTTACAGTTTTTTATGAGTTCTTCTAGACTCAAATTGTTGGTCAGGTAATTAGTATTGTTCGTAATTATTCTACCGGAACGGTATATTCCAAATATTTTGCTTTGTCGTCACTGTCTAATCCAGCATAGAATTTGAGGTCATAAGTTTGGTCAATGAGTATGGTTACATCCAAATTGGCGGTTACGGTGTCATTCAATACTTCGCATTCATTTCCATCTATAATAGAACCCACAGCTGTAATGTAACGCACACCACCATCACCGGAAACAACATCAAATCCTTCAAAAAAGGTACAATTATCTGGGCGAATAAACGATACTGCAAGCTTATAATTTTCATTGAGCCTAAACGTATCTGGTACCTGGGCATCTGTTATGGCCAAGGCTTCAAAGTGAAAATTCTCTCCGGTATCCACATCGCAATTAGAGAAAAACAAACAAAATGAAAATAGAAAAACCCCTAAAGCTAGTTTCTTCATAGTCTTTTATTTCAACACTATAAAGATGAAAACTTGCTCTAGGGGTTGCGTATTCCCTATGGTTTTAAGAAAAATTTATTCTTTTAAGGCCGCGATTGCTTCTTTAATTTTACCTTCTAGCTCTTCTGCTAGCTCAGGATTGTCATCAATCAATGTTTTAACGGCGTCTCTACCTTGTCCTAATTTGGTGTCACCATAACTAAACCAAGAGCCACTCTTTTTAATTATTTCATAAGCTACGCCCAAATCTAGGATTTCTCCCACTTTAGAAACCCCTTCTCCGTACATGATATCAAACTCAGCAGTCTTAAACGGTGGTGCCACCTTATTTTTAACCACTTTTACCCTTGTTTTGTTACCCATTACTTCCCCATCTGTACTTTTTATTTGCGTTGATCGTCTAATATCTAAACGTACAGAGGCATAAAACTTTAATGCGTTACCACCAGTTGTGGTTTCTGGGTTGCCAAACATAACACCAATCTTTTCACGCAACTGGTTAATAAAGATAACCGTACATTGCGTTTTACTAATGGTAGAGGTAAGCTTTCTTAAAGCCTGAGACATAAGGCGGGCATGTAATCCCATTTTAGAGTCACCCATTTCACCCTCAATTTCACTTTTTGGGGTCAATGCGGCAACTGAATCAATAACAACAATATCTATAGCGCCAGATCGGATTAAGTTGTCTGCTATTTCTAGGGCCTGTTCTCCGTGGTCTGGTTGAGAAATAATTAAATTATCTATATCTACACCTAGTTTTTGAGCGTAAAAACGGTCAAAAGCATGTTCTGCGTCTATAAATGCTGCTATGCCACCCGCTTTTTGCGCTTCGGCCATTGCGTGTAAGGTCAATGTGGTTTTACCAGAAGATTCCGGGCCATAAATTTCAATAATTCTACCTTTAGGATAACCACTAACACCTAATGCCAAATCTAATCCTAAAGACCCAGACGGTATTACTTCTACATCCTCAACAACACTGTCTCCCATCTTCATTACCGCGCCCTTGCCATAGGTTTTATCCAGTTTGTCCAAGGTTAACTTTAGTGCCTTTAATTTGGCGTCTTTATCTTTGCTCATAGTGTTTTTAAAAAATTAGGAGACTAAAATACCACTTCTTTGCCATTTTTGCCTAACGCAACCATTTTTAATCTTTTACATCTTTTAGAAGAACTAACTCAAACTCTGTTTATCATTTTTAATGATAAACCTATATTTCTATGAAAAAGAAAGATGGTTAATCTAAGGGCATCCAATCATTTGGATGCCCTTATTCTTTGTGTATTTTTGCAAAAACAATTCTTTAACTTAAATATTGGTATAGCATGCAACTGTACAATAAATTAAGTGCAAAAGAAAGAGCCGCTCTAATTGAGGAGGCTGGTAAGGATAGGCTTACTATTTCTTTCTACAAATATGCACACATTGGTAATCCACAAATTTTAAGAGACCATTTATTTCTTACTTGGAACGATTTAGATGTTCTAGGTAGAATCTATGTGGCTACAGAGGGCATTAATGCTCAATTATCTGTTCCTGCAGAAAATTTTAAAACGTTTAAAAAACATTTAGATAGTATCTCTTTTTTAAAAGGAGTTCGTTTAAATATTGCCATTGAGCAAGACAATATGTCTTTCTTGAAATTAAAGGTAAAAGTTAGGAACAAAATAGTGGCAGACGGTTTAAATGACAAAACTTTTGATGTTACCAATAAGGGCTTGCATGTTAAAGCAGAAGAATTTAATGAGCTTATAGAGGACCCAAATACCATATTGGTAGATATGCGTAACCACTACGAAAGTGAAATTGGGCATTTTAAAAACGCAATTACCCCAGACGTAGATACATTTAGGGATTCTCTAGATATAATTGAGGAAAACCTGGCCGAGCATAAGGAAACTAAAAAATTGGTCATGTATTGCACAGGAGGCATCCGTTGCGAAAAAGCCAGTGCATACTACAAACACAAAGGCTTTAAGAATGTATACCAACTAGAGGGCGGTATTATTGAGTATACCCGTCAGGTTAGGGATAAAAACTTGGAAAACAAGTTTTTGGGTAAGAATTTTGTCTTTGACCATAGAAGGGGAGAGCGTATATCTGAAGATGTAATTGCACAATGCCATCAATGTGGGGCGCCTTGCGATACGCATACCAATTGCGCCAATGAGGCTTGTCATCTACTGTTTATTCAGTGTGAGGAGTGTAAGGCCAAAATGGATAATTGTTGTTCTGATCATTGTAAAGAGGTAAATGCATTGCCATTTGAGGAGCAAAAGAAACTCAGAAAAGGTAAGAAGGCCAGCAATAAAATTTTCAAAAAAGGCAGGTCAGAAGTGCTAAAATTTAAACGGTAGACAGGCGTATTGTTAAATTGTGCTATCTTTACTTTCAACATTTTTATGAACCCTTTGTTGGGCAATAAAGGTTGCCTAACTCAATATATAATATATGGGATGTAGTAGTTGTGCTACCGGTAAGGATGGCCAACCACGTGGCTGTAAGAGCAATGGCACTTGCGGCACGGACGGATGCAATAAACTTACCGTTTTTGATTGGCTTTCCAACATGTCCTTACCCAATGGGCAAGCACCTTTTGATTGTGTAGAGGTAAGGTTTAAAAATAGTAGAAAAGAATTCTTTAGAAATTCAGAAGGGCTTTCTTTGGCAATTGGCGATGTGGTAGCAACCCAAGCCAAATCTGGTCATGATATAGGTACGGTTACCCTTACGGGAGAACTGGTAAAGATTCAAATGAAGAAGAAAAAGGTAGATCCTACTGATGATGCCTTGCCAAAAATCTATAGAAAAGCCACAGAAAAAGATATTGACATTTGGATCAGTAGTCGCGAGCGTGAAGAGGCAATAAAAAAACGTTCTAGAGAAATTGCCATTTCCTTAAATCTACAAATGAAACTAAGTGATGTAGAATTTCAAGGAGACGGTTCTAAGGCTACGTTTTATTACACGGCGGAAGATCGTGTAGATTTTAGGCAGTTAATAAAAGATATGGCCAAGGCGTTTGGTATCCGTATTGAGATGCGTCAAATTGGGTATCGCCAAGAGGCACAACGTTTAGGTGGTGTAGGGTCTTGTGGTAGAGAATTGTGTTGCTCTACCTGGTTAACAGATTTTAGGTCGGTAAGTACGGCTGCTGCTAGGTATCAACAACTGGCGTTGAATCCACAAAAATTGGCGGGCCAATGTGGTAAGCTAAAATGCTGTCTCAATTTTGAACTGGATATGTACTTAGAGGCACTAAAAGATTTCCCTTCATCTGACACCAAATTGTTAACGGAGAAAGGAATAGCTTTTTGCCAAAAGGTAGATATTTTCAAAGAAACATTATGGTTTGCTTATCGTGGAGATGTTTCTAATTGGCATGCCTTAAAAAAAGAACAGGTTTTAGAAATAGTAGAACTGAACAAAAAAGAGCAAAAAATTGAAAGCTTGGAGGCTTACGCTGTTGTAGATGAAGCCTTGGATGAAAAGTTGGTTTTTGAAAACGTAGTTGGCCAAGATAGTCTTACCCGTTTTGATGCCCCAAAACGTAAAAAGAACAAAAAGCGCAAAGGTGGCAAGGGAAGAAGAAATAGAAATCCTAAAAACAAGGTGGGTAATGGCAAGTAGGTTATGTATTTCCATGCTGGTTGCTTTGCTTTTTACAGCATGTAATTCCAATGTGGTCTATACAGAATATAAAACGTTGAACAACGGAATTTGGTCCAATGCGGACACCTTGGATTTTAAGATAAAAGACTTGGATAGTACAGCCTATTACAACCTATTTTTAAACGTTAGAAATGATAACGATTATGAGTTTAGTAATCTTTTTCTAATCACTAAATTAATAAAGCCTAACCAACAAGTACAAGTAGATACCTTGGAGTATGAAATGGCCTTGCCAAATGGCGAATGGTTGGGTACAGGTAGGGGTAGTACAAAAGAAAATAAACTTTGGCTTCGCGAAAACATCAAATTTCCAGATTCTGGCGTATATACTTTAAAGGTGCAACATGCCATGCGTAAAAATGGTATGGTAGAAGGTATGCAACGTCTTAAAGGCATTACCGATGTTGGACTGCAATTAGAAACGATACAAGAATAAAATGGCAACGACAAAAAAGAAAACCAAAAACCCATTTTTGAAATTCATAAAATGGTTCTGGATATTGTTTATATGTGGTGTTGTGTTGGTAGCGCTACCTTTTCTATTTGCTTCATGGGGCCTTTTAGGGCCAATGCCAGAATACGAACATCTAGAAAACCCAGAAACCAACCTTGCTACAGAGCTAATATCTGCCGATGGTAAAACATTAGGAAAATATTATCTGGAAGATAACCGCACACCGGTACCGTTTGATCAATTGCCAGATAATCTGGTAAACGCTCTTGTAGCTACAGAAGATGCTCGGTTTTTTGATCACGCAGGTATAGATGCTAGGGGTACCATAAGAGCCGTTGCCTATTTAGGGAGTAAAGGTGGTGCAAGTACAATTAGCCAACAATTGGCCAGGCAATTATTTGTTGGGGTAAGGTCTAGAAATAAATTTGAGGCAATTACCCAAAAACTAAAAGAATGGGTTTTAGCAACTCGTTTGGAGCGTAATTATACCAAAGAGGAAATTATAGCTATGTATCTAAACATCTATGATTTTCACTATAACGCAGATGGTATTCGTTCTGCCTCACGTATTTATTTTGGTAAAGAACCAAAAGATTTGAGGATTCAAGAATCGGCAATGTTGGTGGGTATGCTTAAGAACTCTTCATATTACAATCCTATAAGGAGGGAAGAATTGGTGTTTAACCGTAGAAATACGGTGCTGGCGCAGATGGCCAAATATGGATACATTTCAGAAAAAGAAAAAGATTCCCTTCAGAAAACAAAGATGGATTTAAATTTTAATCCTGAATCCCATAGGGAGGGTCTGGCCACTTATTTTAGGATGTATATGCAACGTTGGTTAAACCAATGGGTAAAGGACAACCCTAAACTGGATGGGGAAAAATACAACATCTACTTAGATGGTTTAAAGGTTTATACCACCATTGATTCTAGAATGCAGCATAATGCAGAGATGGCAGTAGAAGCGCACATGAAAAAATTACAAGCCGAATTTTTTGTGCAAAATACACCAGAAAGGAATCCTACCACCCCATTTCTAGACCTAGAAAAGCACGAAATTGATAATATTTTGGAGCGTGCTATGAAGTCTAGCGCAAGATGGCGAACCATGAGTAGGGCTGGTAAGAGCGAAAGTGAAATTAGGGCTTCTTTTAAAAAGAAAACGGAAATGACCGTTTTTGATTGGAATAGCGATTCTTACGAAAAGGATACTATTTTAACCCCTTTAGACTCCATCAAATACTACAAAACATTTTTACGTACGGCAATGATGTCCATGGAGCCACAAACAGGCCATGTAAAAGCTTGGGTTGGCGGCATAGATTACAAACATTTTCAATATGATAATGTAATACAGGGAGCTAGGCAGGCTGGTTCTACCTTTAAGCCTTTTGTGTATGCTGCAGCAATAGATCAATTGCGCTTGTCTCCTTGTGATTCTTTACCAGATACGCAGTATTGTATAGAACCTATGAAGCATGGTAACATTGAGGCTTGGTGCCCTAAGAATTCTGACGGTAAATACTCTGGTGAAAAGAAGACACTGAAAAATGCATTGGCCAATTCGGTTAACTCAATTACGGCTAGGCTTATTGATGATGTAGGGCCCGCTTCTGTGGTAAAAATGGCCAGGAACATGGGTATAACCAAAGATTTACCAGAAGTGCCTTCTATCGCGTTAGGTACACCAGACGTTAATGTTTATGAAATGGTTGGTGCCTACGGTACATTTGCCAATCAAGGGGTTTACGTAAAACCTGTGATGGTTACGCGGATAGAAGATAAAAATGGTACCGTGTTGTTTGAATATGTACCAGAAACCAAAGATGTTTTAAGTAGAGATGTGGCCTATGCCATGCTCAACTTAATGGAAGGGGTAACCCAATATGGATCAGGAGGTAGATTAAGACACTCCTACAATAAGAATTCAAGAGTTTATAAGGAAATTATGACGGGTTACCCATATAATCTAACAAATCCTATAGCGGGTAAAACAGGTACAACACAAAATCAAAGTGATGGTTGGTTTATGGGTATTGTTCCTAATTTAGTGACTGGAGTATGGGTAGGGGGCGAAGAAAGAGCAACCCACTTTAGATCTTTAACCTATGGGCAGGCCGCTTCCATGGCATTACCTATTTGGGGCTTGTATATGAAAGCCAACTATGATAATGAGGAGTTGGCAATATCCAAATCAGCGTTTGATAAGCCAAGTGATTTGTCTATTAATGTGGATTGCACAAAGGTAGTCAAAGAGCTCACGGAGGATATGGACACTGATGATGATTTGGATGACTTAGACTTTTAAACTTACTGATACAGACTGCATATGATTAACAAAACTGTAAATTCCGTAGTGGAGGCCCTAGATGGTATCCAAGACGGGATGACGCTTATGTTGGGTGGTTTCGGTTTATGCGGAATTCCTGAAAATAGCATAGCGCATCTTGTAAAACTAAATGTCAAAAATCTTACCTGTATTTCCAATAATGCTGGGGTAGACGATTTTGGCCTTGGTTTATTGCTTCAAAAAAAACAGATTGATAAAATGGTTTCTTCCTATGTGGGAGAAAACGATGAATTTGAACGCCAGATGCTTTCTGGAGAATTAGAGGTGGAGCTTACGCCCCAAGGAACGTTAGCCGAAAAGTGTAGGGCTGCACAAGCAGGGATCCCCGCGTTTTATACCCCTGCTGGTTACGGTACAGAAGTGGCAGAAGGTAAAGAAACCAGAGAGTTTGACGGTAAAATGTACGTGATGGAAGAAGCGTACAAAGCAGATTTTGCTTTGGTTAAGGCATGGAAGGGAGACGAGGCCGGTAATTTAATATTTAAAGGTACGGCCCGTAATTTTAATCCAGTTATGTGTGGTGCCGCAAAAATTACCGTTGCAGAAGTAGAAGAGTTATTACCTGCAGGAAAATTAGACCCAAATGAGATTCATGTACCTGGTATTCTGGTGCAACGAATTTTTCAAGGAGAAGAGTTTGAAAAGCGAATAGAACAAAGAACCGTTAGACCTAGATAGTATGTTAGACAAGAATGGAATAGCTAAACGTATTGCAAAAGAGGTTAAAGACGGTTTCTACGTAAACCTTGGTATAGGTATCCCTACCTTGGTGGCCAATTTTGTACGAGATGATATTAGTGTAGAATTTCAAAGTGAGAACGGAGTCTTAGGTATGGGCCCTTTTCCTTTTGAGGGAGATGAAGATGCGGATGTTATCAATGCTGGTAAGCAGACCATAACCACCTTACCGGGCGCTTCTTTTTTTGATTCGGCCACTAGTTTTGCCATGATAAGGGGCAAACATGTTGATTTAACAATTTTAGGTGCTATGGAAGTTTCAGAAAAGGGTGACATCGCAAACTGGAAAATACCGGGCAAAATGGTAAAAGGTATGGGCGGTGCAATGGATTTGGTGGCCTCCGCGGATAATATTATAGTTGCAATGATGCATACCAATAAGGCTGGGCAATCTAAACTTTTAAAGAAGTGCACTTTACCGCTTACAGGAGTTGGTTGCGTTACCAAAATAGTTACCAATCTTGCCGTATTAGAAGTAGTGGCAGATGGTTTTAAGTTGTTAGAGCGTGCTCCTGGTGTTTCTGTAGAAGAAATTAAAACAGCAACAGAAGGTAATTTAATTGTAGAAGGAAGTATACCGGAAATGCAGTTGTAATTGGTTTTTTATGGTGTAATAGGCTTTAATTAGTTAAAAAGATGTATTTACAACAAGATTAAATGCATCTGCAACAAATTATTTTTTAAAAAATACTTATAGGTTAAGTTTGAAATGATTAAAAAAATTCCCAAATTAACCGTATAAAATATTTGTTCCCATGACTTCTAATTTTAACCAAGAATCTGTAGCCTTTGAAGAGGATATTCAGGTTTACCGAACTGATTTTTTCAGCGGATTTATGAGGTTGGTTAAAAAGCTCTTTATGTTATAAAAGCCACCAAAATTAAAGTTCCTAAAAAAATTATTGGCTCGAAATTCGTTTCGAGCTTTTTTTATGCCTTTTGTTTAACAAGTTCTAAATGTTGAGTAATTTGATGTAAACAACCGGCTAGGTTTTGTTGTATTTCTTTTTGCCAAAATCTAAAAACGGTATAGCCCATTTGGGTAAGTTGGCTATTTACTTCAAGGTCTCGCTGTATGTTCCGTTCTATTTTGGCAATCCAAAATTCCCTATTGGATTTCAGTTTTTGCTTGCGTGTTTTCCAATCCTTTCCATGCCAAAACTCGCCATCAATAAATATTACCGTTTTGTATTGTTTTAAAGCAATATCCGGCTTTCCAACAAGCTTTTTATAATCTATTCTATACCTATATCCTTTATGCCATAAAGCCTTTCTAAAAGCTAGTTCGGGCTTGGTGTTCTTACCTTTTATTTTGCCCATGTGTCTAGAACGTTCTGGTGTGGTATAAAAGCCATTGGCTTCATTGAAGCGTGGCACTTTAATAGGATGTTCCGTATAACCTGTCATGGTACTAAATTAAAAAACCCGAACTATTTTAATAGTTCGGGTTAATTGTATTATTAACTTAAAAGAGTTATCCTTTTACGCTAGCGGCCAAATATTCCCTATTCATCCTAGCTATGTTTTCCAAAGATATCCCTTTAGGACATTCTACTTCGCAGGCCCCAGTATTGGTACAGTTACCAAAACCTTCCAAATCCATTTGTCTTACCATGTTCATTACACGGTCTGTAGCTTCTACACGTCCTTGTGGTAATTGTGCAAACTGAGACACTTTAGCTGAGGTAAACAACATAGCGCTTGCATTTTTGCAAGCGGCTACGCAGGCGCCACATCCAATACAAGTAGCAGAATCCATTGCAGAATCTGCTGCATGCTTTTCTATAGGTATTGCATTGGCATCTACCGTATTTCCAGAGGTGTTTACAGAGATATATCCACCTGCCTGCTGTATACGGTCAAAAGAACTTCTATCTACGATTAAATCTTTAATAACCGGAAAAGCTTTTGCCCTAAATGGTTCAATAACAATAGTATCCCCATCATTAAATTTACGCATATGCAATTGGCAAGTAGTTACCAACCTATCTGGACCATGAGGTTCTCCATTAATTTGTAGCGAACATGTACCGCATATACCTTCTCTACAATCGTGATCAAATTCTACAGGCTCTTCACCTTTATTGATAAGATCTTCATTTAAGATATCCAACATTTCCAAAAAGGACATATCGCCTTCTACCCCGTCCAAGGTATAGTCTACCATCTGTCCTTTGGTACTGGCATCTTTTTGACGCCATATTTTTAGAAATAATTTCATAGCAATTTTATTTATAAGATCTTGTCTTTAATTCTATATTCTCGTACACCAAATCTTCTTTATGTAACTGGGCATCTTTAGGCTCGCCTTTGTATTCCCAAGCCGCTACATATTTAAAGTTTTCATCATCTCTTAATGCTTCTCCTTCTTCGGTTTGGTACTCTTCTCTAAAGTGACCGCCACAAGATTCATTTCTTTCTAAAGCATCTTTTGCAAACAACTCACCCAATTCCAAGAAATCTGCAACTCTACCTGCCTTTTCTAGTTCAGCGTTTTTAGCATTGATTTCACCTGGAATTCTTACGTTTTCCCAGAAGTCTTTTCTCAAGGCAGAAATCTCTTCTATAGCTTCTTTAAGGCCTTGTTCGTTACGAGCCATACCGCATTTGTTCCACATGATTTTACCCAATTTCTTGTGGTAGTAATCAACGGAATTTTGTCCTGATCCAGCTTTAAGTTTCTCTAAACGTTCACGTACGGCCTTTTCTGTTGCTTCAAATTCTGGTAAATCTGTTGGGATAGCTCCCGTTCTAATATCATTAGATAAATAATCTCCAATGGTATAAGGCAATACAAAATAACCATCTGCTAAACCTTGCATTAGGGCAGAAGCACCTAATCTGTTGGCACCGTGATCGCTAAAGTTAGCTTCACCCGCGGCATAACAACCCGGAATGGTGGTTTGCAAATTATAATCTACCCAAAGACCGCCCATGGTGTAATGCACCGCTGGGTAAATCATCATCGGAGTTTTATATGGATTCTCGTCAACGATTTTCTCGTACATCTGAAATAGGTTGCCATATTTGGCTTCCACAACTTCTTCTCCTAACTTAGTAATAGTTGCAGCATCTGGATTTTTAATACCAGAAGTCAACGCTTTTTCTTTACCGTAACGTTGTATAGCAGCTGCAAAATCTAAATATACTGCTTCGCCAGTTTTATTTACTCCAAAACCAGCATCGCAACGCTCTTTAGCAGCTCTAGAAGCAACATCTCTAGGTACAAGGTTACCAAATGCAGGATACCTTCTCTCTAAGTAATAGTCTCTATCTTCTTCTGCTAACTGTGTTGGCTTTAGTCTACCCTCACGTATAGCAATTGCATCTTCTTTTTTCTTTGGCACCCAAATTCTACCATCGTTTCTTAAAGACTCAGACATCAGAGTCAATTTAGACTGATGTTCTCCAGATACCGGAATACAGGTTGGGTGAATTTGCGTAAAACAAGGGTTGGCAAAGAAAGCTCCTCTACGGTGTGCTCTCCAAGCTGCCATTACATTGCTACCCATAGCATTGGTAGATAAAAAGAACACATTACCGTAACCACCAGTTGCTAATACCACTGCGTGTGCAGAATGCCTTTCTATTTCTCCAGTTACCAAATTTCTTGCTATGATACCTCTTGCTTTGCCGTCTACTAAAACCAAATCCATCATTTCATGACGAGTGTAAGACTTTATCTTGCCACGGTTAATTTGGCGATTCATGGCCGCGTAAGCACCTAACAATAATTGTTGTCCTGTTTGTCCTTTAGCGTAGAAAGTTCTAGATACCAATACACCACCAAAAGAACGGTTGTCTAACAAACCACCGTACTCACGTGCAAAAGGTACCCCTTGCGCCACACATTGGTCAATAATGTTGGCAGATTCTTCTGCCAAACGGTAAACATTTGCCTCCCTAGAACGGTAGTCACCCCCTTTAATGGTGTCATAGAACAAGCGATAAGGACTATCCCCATCACCTTGGTAATTTTTTGCTGCGTTAATACCACCTTGGGCGGCAATAGAGTGCGCGCGTCTTGGCGAATCTTGGTAGCAAAAAGTTTTTACATTATAACCAAGTTCTGCCAAAGTAGCTGCGGCAGAACCTCCGGCAAGACCAGTACCTACAACAATAACATCAATGTTACGCTTGTTGGCTGGGTTAACCAGATTAATATCATTTTTATGTTTTGTCCATTTTTCGGCCAACGGCCCAGATGGAATTTTGGAATCCAATACTCCCATATGATTAATGTGTTATTGGGTTAAGATGGTGGTAAATAGCAATAAAGGCAAAGCCCAATGGAATTACCACCGCAAATATTTTAGCAATTTTTTGAATAACCGGGCTGTACTTGTTGTTTACTCCCATAGACTGGAAAGAAGAAGCAAACCCGTGCCATAGGTGAAGACTAAGTAGTACAAAAGAAACTACATAAAGTAACGTTCTCCAAATTGGCGCAAATTTTTCAACTGTTTCCGCATGGTATCTTGTAGGGTCTTCCGCTTTAACTTCTACGTACTTGTAGGCCATCTCATGAACCCAAAAGTCATAAAAATGCAAGCCTAAGAAAGCTAATACCACTAAGCCCGTGTAAATCATGTTCCTAGACATCCAAGATGCGTTGGCGCCCCCGTTGTATTTAACGTAAGAAACCCCGCGGGCACTTTTATTCTGTGCTTCCAATATAAAGCCCATCACAAAGTGAATAACAACACCGGCAATCAAGATCGGTTGCAATACAAACTGCACTAAAGGGTTGTAACCCATAAAGTGAGACCACTGGTTAAAAGTTTCTGGCGCTATAACAGAAGTAAAATTGATGACAAAGTGTTGGGTAAGAAAAACCACAAGAAAAAGTCCAGAAAGGGCCATCACTAGCTTTCTGGCAATTGAAGATTTTATCAATCCACTCATTAGTTATTAGTTTTACTAGCAAATTTACGGCAGGATCAAGATTTTAACAAGCTTTAAACAACGCAAAACACCTTATTTAGAAACGTTTTAAGCTATTGTCGAAAACGTTTGATAATTTCTGCCAATTTTAGTTGCTGGCCTGTCTATAAATTGAACAAAGTGAGTTGTTAAACTTTATTTAATATAGGATTTACCCTGCCATTTGTTTTTTTTAAACGATATTGAATTTAATTTTACAACACATGATTATTTAGATGGATATAGCCATTCTTTCTGTTAGCTTACATGTGCACTCTACACGCAGATTAGTAGAGGAAGCACAGGCCGCCGGCCATTATGTAGAGTTAATAGACCATACCAAGTGTACCGTAAAACTTGGAGCAGAAAAGCCAAAAATATTTATAGAAGAAGACGTAACCCACGAGTTTGATGCCATAATTCCAAGAATTGGCACAAAGGTTACCAGACATGGCGCGGCTATAGTGCAACAGTTTGAAGATAATGGGGTGTTTACTACAGCTAGTGCGGTAGCTATTTCCAATGCAAGGAATAAGGTGCGTACCTTGCAATTATTGGCGCAACAAGGTTTGCCAATACCAGAAACTTTATTCTCTATTAATCCAAATAACATAGAGGAGCAACTCCGCTTATTGGGTGGGCCTCCAGTAATAATTAAGCTGCAAGAAGGTACTCAGGGTCTAGGTGTTATATTGGCAGAAAGCAAAAAATCTGCTAAATCCATCATAGACACTTTTTATAAAATGGATACCAGCATTTTGGTTCAAAAATTCATAGAAGAAGCAAACGGTACGGATATTCGAATAATAGTTGTAGGTAAAAAGGTTGTTGCTGGCATGAAACGTACTAGTGATATTGACGAATTTCGGTCTAATATTCATAGGGGAGGTATAGGAGAGCGGGTTGTTCTTACGCCAAGAGAAAAATATATTGCCTTGCAAGCCACCAAATTTTTAGGTTTGGGTGTAGCCGGGGTAGATTTAATTAGGTCTAGAAAAGGGCCCCTATTGTTAGAAGTAAACGCTTCTCCGGGTCTTAAAGGTATAGAGGCAGCTACGGATATTAACGTTTCTAAGCAGATAATACAGTACATAGAGAAAAATGTGGGAAGGAAAAGGTAATGCAGACCTAAAGCTAAACGGGCAAACTATTGTTCCCGGGGCACAGCAATTGGTAAAAATAGAGATAGCCAAACTCCCAACGGGTACAGTAATAGATTTACCAGTTCATGTTTTTAACGCATCAAAGAAAGGGCCGGTTGTTTTGTTGCAAGCTGGTTTGCATGGCGATGAAATTAATGGGGTAGAAGTTCTGCGAAAATTATTGGTAGACAAGAAAATAAAATTAAAAAGAGGTGCGCTGATTGTTGTACCAATACTTAACCTTTTTGGTTTTATTCACTTTTCTAGAGATGTGCCAGATGGTAAAGATGTCAATCGTAGTTTTCCTGGTAGTAACAAAGGCTCTTTGGCAAGTAGAATAGCCTATACCTATGCACAAGAGGTTTTACCATTGGCAGATATTGCTATTGATTTGCATACCGGAGGTGGACAACGTTATAATTATCCGCAGATACGCTATACGGCCGAAGATTTAGGAGGCAAAACCCTAGCGGAAGTTTTCAACGCACCATTTAATTTTCCGTCCAGTCTTATTAGAGGAAGTTTTAGGAATGAAGCCTTTAAGTTGGGCAAAACAGTGTTGGTCTATGAAGCAGGAGAAAGCATGCGTTTTAGTGCAGAAGCTATGCGGATAGCCAAAATGGGAATTTTAAACGTTTTAAATTATTTGCAAATGATAAAAACGAACGATGAACCACTAAAAACCAAAAGTATTGCTTTGACCAAAAGAAGATGGATACGTGCCCCAAGAGCAGGTATGTTTTTATCTGAAATTGCTAATGGTAGTAAAATTGAAAAAGGGCAGCCTTTAGGCTATATAACGGATACCAACGACCAAAAAATAAAAAGGATTAAAGCACCTTTTGATGGGTATGTCTTTTGTATTAACAACCAAGCGGTAGTTAATCAAGG
This sequence comes from Croceivirga radicis, assembly GCF_002072105.2. Taxonomy (GTDB): domain Bacteria; phylum Bacteroidota; class Bacteroidia; order Flavobacteriales; family Flavobacteriaceae; genus Croceivirga; species Croceivirga radicis. Next base: position 245,583 of record NZ_MTBC01000001.1, on the reverse strand, counting down.
TGATGCATTATACCACATTGGGCATTAAATTGTAGTATTGTTTTCTTCCAAAATTCGTTCTTGTGCCCAAGCAATGGCATCTTCTAAATTGGTAAATTGCCTAATGGCATTTTTAAAGAACATACGTTCTAAAACTACATTGGCATAGGTTGACTTGTTTTTTGCAACCACACCATAGCACTTTAAACTATGTCTGTTTTTGTAGAATTTTAGCCAGTCTTTAGGAACAATTTGATAACGGTTTATTCTGTTAGAAAGATAAACCACAGGTAATTTGTCAACATCATAAACTTCGTAAGCTGCTTCTATTACACGTTCTGCCATAACCCAATTAAAGGTTACCCCCTCTTTAATTTCAGATATAACAAGCTTATCAAAGAAGTAGAATTTTCCAAAATTATACTCCCTTATTTCTCTAATATTATTGAAAAAAGCGATGTCTGTCACCCTTTCCATAGGTTGTTCGTTTAAGATGGACTACAAACATACAACAGGACTATTAATTAAATCTTAAAAAATAGATGAAAACCACAAGAAAACACGATAAAAACCCCAGTAAACTATGGATTTAATCCAAAGCGATGCCAAAATATAGCCATTCCACAGGTTCTTTAAAAGGATTTTCTTGGCTATGCAGCTCTTTTGCTTCAATTGTTATACAATGCCCTTTTTCTAAAATATGATCTTCACCGTTTACTGTAAAAAGTGCTTTGCCTTGTTGTATATAAAATACCTCGGTCATGGTTTCATGACTATGCGGAGTAACTTTCTGTCCTGGCTTTAGGGTGGCAGATCCAAACATCATTAATTTGTGAATTTCCCCTTTACTTATGAGTACCTTTTTTTTTATATCTGGATCATGGGTAACACCAACCGCTTGTATCGTATTTTGGTCAACAATTTTCATTCTTCCATACTTTTTAATTGTATACCCAATGCTTTGGTAGAGAGTTGTACCTCTACAAAAGATAGAACCAAAGAAATCATCAAAAGAACTAGACTTACTCCAAAAATTATATTGGCCCAAACTACAAGTTCAATGTAAATTAGGAACATGGTCACCGCAGCTAACAGAAAACTTGCAATGGCTGTTGCCTGCATTCCTTTTATGATTTCTAAACGTTTCTTTAGAGATGAAATTTGTTTTTTTAAAGGAGATGCTTTTGTTTCAATAAACTGCCCATGCAATTGCCTTATTAATCCTGCTATTGCCAAATATCTTGCATTGTAAGCAAGCATGGTTAAAGAAATTGCAGGAAATAATAAGGCAGGTATGCTAAGGGTTAAATTCATTATTCTATTTTAAAATTCGTGCTTTTGGTGGCCCCGTTACCGCTAACCTCTATTATGTATTCGCCTTTGGGCAAATAGGTCTTGCCATTTTTGGCCGTTTCTAATTTTGTTTTGTTTTTAGATAGGTAGTTGGCCTTACCTTCCTTGTCAAAAGCAACATCATAGTGTAAGGTGTTAAAACCTTTATCGGCATTTAATTCTCCAGAGCTTACCACAATACCATCTGTAGTTTTAATCTTGGTTTTAAAAGTTGTTTCGGTATTGGTGTATAGGTCTACATTAAGGCCAGGTGTATTTGGGGTACCCCAAGAACTCCAGCTATTTCCCCATCTTCTAGAATGTTTTATATCAGCTACGTCAAAAAGTATTAAGCTTTCTCTATTAAGGTCAAAATCTACTTTTTGTAGGCTGGCAATATTTAATTTATAAATACTTCTACCATGAGTGCCAACTACTAAGTGTTTATCTCTTTTTTGTATCACAAGATCGTGAACGGCAACATTGGGTAGGCCGTTGGTTATGGATTGCCAATGGTTGCCAGCGTCTAAACTGGCATATAACCCATTATCTGTACCTACAAATAATAGACTTTCGTTTACAGGGTCTTCTACAATGGCGTTCACAGGAGATAAGGGTAGGGTTTCACCAATGTTTTTCCAGCTTACTCCATAATCGTCACTTACATAGATATAAGTGGTAAAATTATCCCAACGGTATCCGTTTAGAGTAGCATAAACTCGTTCTTTTTTATGTTTGGATGCCATAATTTCCGTTACCCAAAGATCTTTAGGCAAAGGGTTCGCCACATTGGTCCAGTTGGCACCACCATCTTTACTCACGTGTATTAATCCGTCGTCCGTACCTACGTACAATAAGCCGAACTGAAATGGGGATTCTGAAATTGTAGTAATAGTACCATAGGCCACATTCCCTTTTTTTCCGCCCCTTGTTAAATCGTCCGAAATGCTGGTCCAAGTTTCCCCCTTATCCATGGATCGGTGCAATTTGTTGCTTCCTAGATAAAGTATGTCCTGATTGTGATGCGAAAGTCTAATGGGGGTTTGCCAGTTAAAACGATAGGGCGCTTCTCCCAATTCGTGTTTTGGTTGAATGTATTTTCTGTCCCCAGTTTCTAGATTAAGACGAAAATAATTTCCAAATTGAAATCCGGTATAAACAATGTTGGTATTTCTTGCATCAATTTCTACTTGCATACCGTCACCGCCCATAAGCATTTCCCATGGGTTTTTACCAGATGCCAACCAATCATTATTGTTTTCTGAGGTATGCGGTGCTTTCCAAACGCCATTATCTTGTAATCCGCCATAAACGTTATAAGGTTGTTCATTGTCCACGGCTATAGCATAAAATTGCCCCACGCTTGGTGCGTTGTTTTTGCTCCATACCTTACCATCATTGTACGTTATGTTAATACCACCGTCGTTACCATTAATTAAATGCCCTGGCTTATTTGGGTTTATCCACAATGCATGGTGGTCAGAATGTACATTGTTCTTATCTATAGACTCAAACGTTTTACCACCGTCTTTTGATTGTATCAAAGGAACCCCTGCTAGATAGATAACATCTGGGTTATTTGGGTCTACATTTACTTGGGCAAAATAGTACCCGTAACTATAAAAAAGGTCGTCTATGTAGTCTGTGTTCGTTTTTACCCAAGTTTTACCTGCATTGGTGCTTTTATAGACTTCTGCGCCAATAACTGGAGTGTCAAACAAAAGGGAATTGGCATCCTCTAGGTATTTGGCTAAATCTATGGGTTCAACAACATCGTCTCTTACTAAAGCTTTTACGTTTTCTGCCCTATATTTTTCTTGAAATCCGTTAGTTTTTAAAAAGGTATTTAGCTTTTTATTGTCCAGTTTTAAAAAGTTACGCTTGTTCATGGTTTTAAAATCGTCTTTTACCAGTTTATCACCATCAACAACGGTTTTTAGCTCTTTTTCTCTTCGGTTTTGATTGTCCAATACCGCGTAAACTATAGAATCGTTATAAACCGAAAGACCAATTCTACCCACACCGTTACCCGTTGGGAAACCGCTATTGGCAGTGCTAATTAATTCCCAGTTTTCCCCGGCATCCGTGCTTTTATAAATTCCTGATCCGGTTCCGTTTCCGTCAAAATTCCAAGCTTTTCTGTCTTTTTGCCATGCGGCGGCATACAACACATTAAAATTGTTGCTGGCACTTGCTAGATCTATAATACCCGTTTGGTCATTAATAAATAGGGTTCTGTTCCATGTTTTACCCCCATCTTTTGTACTATAAACCCCTCTTTGGTCATTTGTGGAATATAGGTGTCCCGTAACACCAACTACCACATGGTTTGGATTGTTTGGGTTAATTAATATTCTACCTATATGATGACTATCCGCTAAACCGGCAAAATCCCAATTTTTACCGTTATCGGTTGTCTTTAATAGTCCAATACCGGCATAACTAGATCTAGAGGCATTGTTTTCTCCCGTGCCCACCCAAATAGTTCGGGTTGGCCAATGTACGGCAATATCCCCCAGATTTTGGGTTGGGGAATTATCCATTATTGGTGTAAAAGAAATACCATTATCCGTAGTATGCCAGAGTCCGCCAGAGGCGTATGCTACGTAAAATTCTGTTGGGTCTGCTGGGTTAACGGCCAAATCTACAACCCTGCCACTCATTATGGAAGGACCTATATTCTGTAATTTTAAATTCTTTAATAGTGAAGTGGAATCCAACTTTGCTTTTAGTTGTAATGCTTCAATTGTTTTTTCTTCTGAGGTTGATCTAAGTTGCGCTTGAACAAGCGTTGTTAAGAAAAGGGCGAAAAGCAAATAAAATCTGTTCATTTTTTCTGGTTGAATTAGTCTGTAGAAAGGTAGTAATAAGTCCGTTTAGCCGCAAGTAGGACAATGTTTTCGTTGTTTCTATTACTTTTTAAAATGTCATTGGTTTTTCTATGGGCCGGGCATTCCGTAATTTTGAAAAAACAGGATATATGAAATACCACCCAATAGACAGTAAGTTATTTGTAAAAAACAGAAAGAAATTCATGGCGCAAATGAAGCCTAAAAGCATTGCTGTTTTTAATGCTAATGACATTTATCCCATTGGGGCAGATAGCACCTTGCCGTTTGAGCAAGATCGAGATCTTTTTTACTTATCTGGAGCAGATCAAGAAGAAACTATTCTTGTACTTTTTCCAGATGCTTTAGACCCAAAGCATAAAGAGGTATTGTTTGTAAGGGAAACTAATGCGCATATTGCTATTTGGGAAGGAGAAAAATTAACAAAAGAAGCGGCCACAAAGGTCTCTGGAATACAAACTATATATTGGTTAACTGATTTTGACAAGGTGTTTTTTGATTTAATGACAGAGGCAGAAACCATCTATTTTAATACCAATGAACACTACAGGCAGGCAGTAGAGACACAAACACGTGAAGATCGTTTTGTAATAAAATGCAAAAAAGAATATCCTGCACATACCTACGCTAAGAGTAACCCAATTTTACAGAAGATAAGAGGGGTAAAAGAGCCAGAAGAAATTGAGATAATGCAGACGGCTTGTGATATAACCGAAAAAGGCTTTAAAAGGGTGCTTGGTTTTGTTAAGCCAGGCGTTTTTGAGTACGAAATTGAAGCAGAATTTCTACATGAATTTGTTAGAAATCGTTCTAAAGGATTTGCCTATAGCCCAATTATAGCATCTGGTAACAATGCCAACGTTCTACATTATCTGGAAAACAATAAAGAGTGTAAAGACGGCGATCTAATCTTAATGGATTTGGCAGCAGAGTATGCAAACTATTCTAGTGATATGACGCGTACAATACCGGTAAATGGTAGGTTTACCCAACGCCAGAGAGCGGTTTATGACGCGGTACTACGTGTTAAAGACATGGCTACTTCTATGTTGGTTCCGGGAACATTATGGGCAGAATACCACAAAGAAGTTGGTAAATTAATGACCGCTGAATTATTAGGGTTAGGTTTGTTGGATAAGGCAGATGTGCAAAACGAAAACCCAGATTGGCCAGCTTATAAAAAGTACTTTATGCACGGAACTAGCCATCATATTGGGTTAAACACACATGACTACGGTGCTTTAAAAACACCAATGGAGGCCAATATGGTATTTACGGTAGAACCGGGTATTTATATTCCAGAAGAAGGTTTTGGTATTCGTTTGGAAGATGATGTAGTGATTAAAGAAAGTGGAGCACCATTTAATTTAATGCGTAACATACCCATTCTAGCAGAAGAGATTGAAGAATGGATGAATTCCTAAAAAATATTTGAGGTTATAGTTTGCTAGAATAGTTAGGGTTAAGGCTAACTATTCTAGTTTAAAGAGCGTTTAATGTAATAAAGGTTTGTAGCTAAAAAGGTAAGTGTAGCAGGTAAAATCCAACCCATTTGATATTTAGCAAGTGGCAGCCAATTAAAGGTGTTTTGGCTCAATACCGTAAAACCCAAAGAATTTAAAAAATCTGGTATACTAAATAGTAAGGTTGTGCCTACCACCCATCTAAAAACCAATTTACTACCATATTTTTCGGGCACCGAGTTTAGGAGTATTAAGATAATGGTTAATGGGTATATAAACATTAATGAGGGTATGGCAACCGCAATTATAAAGTCTACCTTAAATTGACCTATAAGAATACCAAGCAAGCTACATATTCCGGCTGTTAGAACGTAGGCATAGTTTGAGTTGTTAAAACGGCCTCTTATAAAATCTGCCGTACCGGTTACTATGCCTACTGCCGTTGTAAAACAGGCAAGGCTTACCAGTATACTTAAAAATAGCGAGCCACTTTTGCCCAATGTTAATAAGCTTATTCCTTTTAATAAACTGGTACGGTCAATAGACGACTCAAATTCTGGCTGTACCAATGCACCTGTTAAAATAAGACCGGCATAGATGAGTGCTAAACCTAAACCAGCAATTACGCCAGCTCTTGCTATTAATTTCTTTTTTTGACTATATGCTAAATGTTTATAATCAAAATTGATTGAAATTATAATAACGCCGCCTACAACAACAGCAGCAATAGCATCAAAGGTTTGGTATCCCTCAAGAAAACCATGGCTTAACGCGTGTGTATATACTTGTTTGGCGTTAAAATCTAACGGAAAATTAAAAATAGCCATAACTATTAAGCCAAACAAAATCAATAATATGGTTGGTGTTAAGAATTTACCAATAATACCTAATACCTTAGAGCGATTAATGGCAAATAAAAAAACCAATAAAAAGTAGACACAGCTTGTTATCCAGGACGAAACATCCCACACTGGTAGAATACCAATTTCATGTGTTACCGCGGCAGTTCTTGGTGCCGGTAACAAAACAGCAATGGCATAAATTAGGTAGCAATAAATTATACTGAAAAGAGGAGAAACTTTTTTGGCCACATCAAATAAGGTGCCTTGTAATCTTGCATGGGCCCATATTCCCAGAATAGGAATAATTACACCTGTTACAACAAATCCAATTGTAACCAACCACCAATCCCTACTTGCATTTAAACCTAAAAATGGAGGTAATATTAGGTTGCCAGCACCAAAAAAAAGGGAAAATAGGGCAAAACCGACTAGGAAAGTGTCTTTTTTACGTAACATTCTAGGCTATTTGTTTGCATAGCTACAACTTATTTGTAAATTGAATGCGTAACGCTTAACGATTTTTTGGTGTATTTGGTCGAAAAAACGCCGTTTATCGATTTTTTAGTGAAAATCCGAGAACACGGTATACTAAACCAATTAGGCGTGACGTTGCTATTTTATAGACAGCAAGTTATTAACAATTGTTGATAATTATGTTTCTAGCCAAACTAAACTTAATAAAGTAAAACGCATATCAAGCCCCAAGCTTACGTGCCCCAAAAACCTAGTTTATGAGTCAAACTATTACCCCAACAGGTAGCAAAATCACTGGTTTGTTCTGTAGCTTATTCGGACATCACTTTGTTGTTTCTAAGAAGGTGACCCACCACATTAAAGAATACAAATGTATTCATTGCCAAACGCAAGTTACCACGGACGAACGTGGAAAATTAACTGCGTTAACAGATAAGCTAAAAGAAATTAACAAGACCCTAGAGGAAATGTACCAAAAAAGAAATCGTCGTGCTTCTAGAAAAAGAATAGAGCGTAAACGAGTTGCTTAATTTTCAAACGAGTTCCAACCTTGAGCTTTTAACGGAATTTGAGAGCCATCTCTGGCAATTAAATGTTGTCCGTTGCTTTTATCGGTCATATGGCCAATTACCGTGAGGTTTGGGTTTGCTTTAATCTTTGGAAAATCTTTTTGGTCTACAGTGAATAGAAGCTCATAGTCTTCTCCTCCACTTAGGGCAATCATGGTGCCGTCCATTTTAAATTCTTCTGCAGCACTAATTACTGTTGGGTCTAAGGGAATTTTGTCTTCAAATAAATTACATCCTACTTTACTTGCTTTGCAGATATGAAGTATTTCAGAAGATAGGCCATCGCTTATATCTATCATTGCCGTTGGGGTAACATCTAGCTTTTCCAACAATTCTATGATATCCTTTCTCGCTTCTGGCTTTAATTGCCTCTCTACAATGTAGCTATAAGGTTCTAAATCTGGTTGGTTATTAGGGTTAACCTTAAAAACCTCTTTTTCTCGTTCTAGCACTTGTAAGCCAAGATAGGCCCCGCCCAAATCGCCAGAAACAACCAATAAATCATTTTCTTTAGCACCAGATCGTTGGGTTATCTTTTCGGTTACGGCCGCACCCAAAGCTGTTATGCTAATTAGCATGCCTTTGGTAGAGGAGGTGGTATCGCCACCAATTAAATCAACATTATAAATCTTACAAGCCGTGGCAACGCCATCATAAAATTCCTCTAGTGCTTCTAGCGGAAAACGATTAGATACGGCTATTGAAACTGTTATTTGTTTTGCCGTGGCATTCATGGCATATACATCGGATAGGTTAACCATAACCGCTTTGTAGCCCAAATGCTTTAAAGGCATGTAGCTAAGGTCAAAATGTACGCCTTCTACCAACAAATCTGTGGTTACCACCATTTTTTCTTGGTTATAATCCAATATGGCGGCATCATCACCAATTCCTTTTACGGTAGATTTGTGTTTAATTTCAAAGTTTTTGGTTAAGTGGTCTATTAAGCCAAATTCTCCTAATTCCTCTAACTTGGTCCTGGGTGTGTTTTTGTCTTCTAGCATGCTGCAAAAGTAGGAGGAATTATCCAAAACAAGTTTTTAAAAAAATGCCAAAAATTAAATGCCTTTAACTTTGTTGGCCTTGTCTTTAGACCCATAGAAAACCCTTATGGAAATATTCGTTATAATAATGTTATGAATCCTGTTAAAATGCGTCTTAACCACTATATTTGTAAGCTATTTATAATTAATCTAATTGTAACATGATCAAAGTATCAGATACTGCAAAGGCAAAAGTTGCCGCATTGATGTCAGAGGAAGGCTTTGAAGCTGGTTCGGACTACGTACGTGTTGGGGTAAAGAGTGGTGGTTGTAGTGGATTGTCCTATGAACTAAAATTTGACCATAGCGTAGGAGACACCGATAAGGTGTTTGAAGATAATGACATAAAAATTGTGGTAGATAAAAAGAGTTTTTTATACTTGGTGGGTACCACATTAGAATATTCTGGAGGCTTAAATGGTAAAGGCTTTGTTTTTAACAATCCCAATGCCCAGAGAACCTGTGGTTGTGGTGAAAGCTTTTCACTTTAAATCCAGATAAATACCAAAAAGAGAACAGTAAGATTGTTATGGCGTATACAGAAGAGGAATTAAAAAAAGAATTAGAAACCAAGGAGTATGAATATGGTTTCTATACAGACATAGAATCTGAAACCTTTCCTAAAGGGTTGAATGAGGAAGTGGTTGTTGCGCTTTCTAAAAAGAAGAATGAGCCAGATTGGATGACGCAATGGCGTTTAGAGGCTTTTAAAATCTGGAAACAGATGGAAGAGCCAGAGTGGGCCAATGTGCATTATGAAAAACCCGATTTTCAAGATATATCATACTACTCCGCACCAAACAAGAAGCCAAAGTACGAAAGTCTAGATGAGGTAGATCCAGAATTGCTAGACACCTTTAAACGCTTGGGGATTTCTTTAGATGAGCAAAAAAAATTAGCTGGTGTGGCGGTAGATGTTGTTATGGATTCTGTTTCCGTGGCTACAACGTTTAAAAAGACATTAGCAGAAAAAGGAATTATATTCTGTTCTATTTCTGAAGCTATACAAGAGCACCCAGAATTGGTAAGAAAACACATAGGTTCCGTGGTGCCGCAAAAAGATAACTTTTATGCCGCATTAAACTCTGCCGTTTTTTCTGATGGCAGCTTTTGTTACATTCCAAAAGGCGTGCGTTGCCCAATGGAATTATCTACCTATTTTAGAATTAACCAAGCAGGTACCGGCCAGTTTGAGCGTACTTTGGTGGTTGCCGACGAAGGAAGTTATGTAAGCTATTTAGAAGGATGTACCGCACCTTCTAGAGATGAAAATCAATTGCACGCTGCCGTTGTGGAGCTTATTGCCCTAGACGATGCAGAAATTAAATATAGCACCGTACAAAACTGGTTCCCTGGAGATAAGGAAGGTAAAGGTGGTGTATTCAACTTTGTGACCAAAAGAGGACTTTGCGAAAAAAATGCAAAAATCTCTTGGACACAGGTAGAAACAGGTTCTGCGGTAACGTGGAAGTATCCATCGTGTATTCTAAAAGGCGATAATTCAATCGGGGAGTTTTATTCTATAGCCGTAACCAACAACTATCAGCAAGCAGATACTGGTACTAAAATGGTTCACTTGGGTAAAAACACCAAGAGTACTATAATCTCTAAAGGTATTTCTGCCGGTAAATCCCAGAATAGTTATCGTGGTTTGGTGCAAGTGAACAGTAGGGCAGAAAATGCGCGTAACTTTTCGCAGTGCGATTCTTTGTTGATGGGTAATGAGTGTGGGGCGCATACCTTTCCTTACATAGAAACCAAAAACAAATCGGCACAAATAGAGCACGAGGCCACGACCAGTAAAATTGGTGAAGACCAAATTTTCTATTGCAACCAACGTGGTATAGACACAGAAAAGGCAATTGCACTTATTGTTAATGGCTTTAGTAAAGAGGTGTTGAACAAATTACCAATGGAGTTTGCCGTGGAGGCACAGAAGTTATTAGAAATTAGTTTAGAAGGATCAGTAGGATAAAAATAAAAAGCAAGAATGTTAACAATTAAAGATTTACACGCAAGTGTAGAAGATAAAGCCATTTTAAAGGGTATTAACCTAGATGTTAAACCAGGAGAGGTACATGCCATCATGGGGCCAAACGGTTCTGGTAAAAGTACTTTGGCTTCCGTAATTGCTGGTAATGAAAATTTTGAGGTAGAAAAAGGAAGCATCGTTTTAGATGGTGAAGATTTAGAAGATGCCTCTCCAGAAGAAAGAGCGCATAAGGGCGTCTTTCTTTCTTTCCAATATCCTGTTGAAATCCCAGGTGTATCAGTAACCAACTTCATGAAAACAGCAATCAACGAGTCTAGAAAGGCACGTGGTTTAGAAGACATGCCTGCTAATGAAATGTTGAAACTGATTCGCGAAAAATCAGAATTGCTAGAGATAGACCGTAAATTCTTATCTCGTTCCCTTAACGAAGGCTTCTCTGGAGGCGAGAAAAAGCGTAACGAGATTTTTCAAATGGCCATGTTAGAACCTAAGTTGGCTATCTTGGATGAGACTGACTCTGGTTTGGATATTGATGCCTTGCGTATTGTAGCCAATGGGGTTAACAAATTAAAAAGTAAAGACAACGCCATTGTGGTAATTACCCACTATCAGCGTTTGTTAGACTATATAGTTCCAGATTATGTGCACGTATTGTACAATGGTAAAATTGTAAAGTCTGGTGGTAAAGAACTAGCCATGGAGCTAGAAGAAAAAGGATACGACTGGATCAAACAAGAAGAAACGGTATAAGCAGTAGAAGATGGAGTTGAAAGATAAATTGATTTCTTCTTTTTTGGCCTTTGAAAACCAAGTAGACCTTGACCATCCCGTACATGAGGTGCGTTCCGAGGCTATTAAGAATTTTGAAGCAAAAGGTTTTCCTAGCAAAAAGGAAGAAGCGTGGAAATACACCTCGCTAAAGAGTATAGAAAAGGTAGACTTCAGCATTTTTCCAAAAGAAACCAATGCATTGGAGTACAAAGATGTAAAGAAGTTCTTTTTACACGAAATAGATACGTACAAAATTGTATTTGTAGACGGCGTGTATTCGTCTTACTTATCAGAAACCACACATGATGGTGTGGATGTTTGTTTGATGAGTGCTGCGTTTAGTAAGCCAATGTACAAAGAGGTTATAGAAAAATACTTTAACAAGGTAGCGTCTAAAGACGAATCATTAACCACATTGAATACCGCATTTAGTAGGGAAGGAGCATACATTTACATACCTAAAAGTAAGGCCCCTAGAAAACCTATTCAAATTTTGCACTTGGCTACGGGTAACGAAGCCGCTTTAATGTTGCAACCAAGAAATTTGATTGTAGTAGAAGAAAATGCAGAAGTGCAAATCATAGAGCGTCACCAAAGTTTAACCACAAATGAAGTGTTTACCAATGCGGTGACCGAAATTTTTGCGGCTAAAGATGCTCGTGTAGATTATTATAAAGTACAGAACGATGCGCCTACCGCATCTTTGGTGGACAATACCTATATAGACCAAAAAACCAATAGTCAAGTACGTGTGCATACCTTCTCTTTTGGAGGTAAACTAACCCGTAATAACTTGAATTATTACCAGAACGGGGAGCATATAGACTCTACCCTGAAGGGAGTAACCATTTTAGGCGAAAAGCAACACGTAGACCATTACACTTTGGTGCACCATGCGCAACCTAATTGCGAAAGCCACCAAGATTATAAAGGTATCTATGGGGATAGTTCTACTGGTGTTTTCAATGGAAAAATTATTGTAGATAAAATTGCACAGAAGACCAATGCGTTTCAGCAAAACAATAATATTCTTATATCTGATAAAGCAACGGTAAATACCAAACCTCAGTTAGAGATTTTTGCAGATGATGTTAAGTGTTCTCACGGTTGTACCATAGGTCAATTAGACGAGGATGCCTTATTTTATTTGCAATCTAGAGGTATTCCTAAGAAAGAGGCCAGAGCTTTAATGATGTATGCTTTTGCCAATAACGTATTAGAAAGTGTACGTATACCAGAATTGAAAGTAAGAATCAACAAACTTATTGCCAGTAAGCTGGGAGTAAATCTTGGTTTCGATTTATAGGATAATAGTTTTTTATGACAGAAGTGGATTTTGATGTAGTACAAATACGCAAAGATTTTCCAATTTTAAATAGGGAAGTCAACGGTAAGCCTTTAGTATACCTAGACAACGCGGCTACCTCACAAACACCACAACAGGTCATAAATGCAATAGTAGACTATTACCAAAATTACAATGCAAATATTCACCGTGGCGTCCATGCTTTATCGCAAGAGGCCACGGATAAATATGAGCAAGCAAGACAAAAAATTCAGCAGCATTTTAATGCCGCCAAAGTCCACGAAATCATATTCACGTCGGGCACCACTCATGGAATAAACTTAGTAGCAAACGGTTTTTCTTCTTTGTTACAAAAGGGAGATGAGGTATTGGTTTCTGCCATGGAGCACCACAGTAATATTGTGCCCTGGCAAATGCTTTGTGAGCGTACAGGAGCTATACTTAAGGTAATTCCGATGAACGAGCAGGGAGAGTTAGTTATGGAAACCTATCAAAATTTGCTCTCTAGTAAAACAAAATTGGTTTTTTGTAACCATATTTCCAATGCTCTGGGCACCATAAACCCTATTGAAGAAATTATCAATGCTGCTCATGAGGTAGGAGCCGCAGTATTAATAGACGGAGCACAGGCTGCCCCGCATATTAAAGCAGATGTACAAGCTTTAGATGTGGATTTTTATGTGGTTTCTGCTCATAAAATATGTGGACCCACAGGGGTAGGTATGCTGTATGGCAAAGAGGAATGGTTAAAAAAATTACCTCCCTACCAAGGCGGTGGCGAAATGATAGCAGAGGTTACCTTTGAAAAAACTACCTACGCAGAATTACCGCATAAATTTGAGGCAGGTACACCCAATATTTGTGGTGGTATTGCCTTTGGCGCCGCTTTAGATTATATGAATACCATAGGTTTTGAAGCAATAGCGGCCTATGAGCATCAACTATTGGATTATGCTACCACAGAATTGTCTAAGATTGATGGTTTAAAAATTTATGGTACGGCACAGAACAAAACTTCGGTAATTTCTTTTAATATAGAAGGTGTTCACCCATATGATATTGGTACCATTCTGGATAAATTGGGTATTGCCGTACGTACGGGACATCATTGTGCCCAACCCATAATGGATTTTTACAAAATTCCTGGTACGGTAAGAGCAAGCTTTTGTTTTTACAATACAAAAGAAGAGGTAGATGCGCTTGTAGCCGGGGTAGAACGCGCTAAGAATATGTTGGTAGGGTAACAACTTCGCTTTAAGATTTCATATTTATTTTTAACAAAATATTGGGATAGTGTTAATTATTTGTATCTTCTGTAGCAAATAGTAACCATTATACACCCATTTATTTATGAAAAAGACGATTTTGACTTTGTCTGCAATGGCAGTTGTCCTTTACTCCTGTGAAAAGGAGCAATCCCCCGAAAGTGATGTTTTAGCTACGCAAGAAGTTCAAGTAGATATGAGCGACTTTTTTGTGTATACAGATGATGTTGAATCAGAAGACACCAGTGCGGGTAAAGGAAATGCTGGTAAAAATTGCTCCACTATGAAAGTGTTGAACCAGAAGCTTAAGAGCAATCCTGGTTTAGAGCAAAAAATGTATAATATAGAAAAGCACACCAGGCAATATCTTGCTGCCAAAAAAGGTAAAGGTAACGGCAATGGTGGTGGTGGCAACGGCGGAGGAGGCGATACTCCCGTTGAAGACAACCTAGGCACTATTACCATTCCAGTAATTGTTCACGTTTTGTACAACAATGCCAGTCAGAACATTTCAGATGCTCAAATTGCTTCGCAAATAGCTGTATTAAATGATGATTTTAACGCTACTAACAACGACATTAACCAAGTGCCTTCCTTGTTTAGTCCAGTAGTTGCAGATTCAGATATCCAGTTTACTTTAGATCAAGTTATCAGAAAACAAACCTCCCAGACTTCTTTTGGAACAGGTGATGCTATTAAGTTTGATGCACAAGGCGGCTCTAATGTGGTAACACCTAGCACTCATTTAAATATTTGGGTAGGTAATATTGGTGGTGGTATCTTAGGATACGCGCAATTTCCTGGGGGTAGCTCCTCTACGGATGGAGTGGTGGTTTCGCCACAATATTTTGGAACAACCGGTACGGCAACGGCTCCTTTTGATGGTGGTAGAACTACAACCCATGAAGTGGGCCATTGGTTAAACCTAAGACATATCTGGGGAGACGGTAGATGTAATAGAGACGATTTTGTTTCTGATACACCAACTTCTGACCGTCCTAATTACGGATGTCCTAATTTTCCAACTACCCACTGTAGAACTACGGATATGACTATGAACTATATGGATTATGTAGATGATGAATGTATGTATATGTTCAGTAATGGACAAAAAGAACGTATGAGAGCACTTTTTGCTGCTGGTGGTGCCAGAGAAGCTATGTTACCATAACCCAATACATTAAAATAATCAAAGGCATCTACGTTGGTAGATGCCTTTTTTGTTAGCTTTAAATATGAAAACAATTATTGCTATTTTAACCCTTTTGATGCTACAACAAAATTGTAATCAAGAAACTACTTGGGCTTTAAATTACAGGGCAGAAAGTCGCGGTTTTTACAAAGAACTGGTTTGTGATGGAATAACCCTAAAACATAGAAGTGCGAGACAAGGAACATTTAAAACCCGCAATTTAAGGGCAAAAGAGCAAGAATCTTTAGAAACGGTATTAAAAACTATTGATCCTAATAACATTTCAGAGCCAGACCAAAGTAAATCTATGATAGATGCCGCCGCTTTGGCAAGTCTTGAATTATTGATTGACGGGGTGGCCTATTCATACGAATTTGACCATGGACACCCACCCAAAGAACTAGAAGAATTGATGACCAAGCTCTTAACACTTTCTGAAAAAGTTGAGTAAGGGATTAAAATCCACTAATTTTGTACACAAATTGCAAATTACATGACCATACAGGCCATACAAGAAGAAATCATAGAGGAGTTCAGCATGTTCGATGACTGGATGCAGCGTTATGAATACATGATAGAACTGGGCAAATCCCTCCCCTTAATAGATGAGCAATATAAAACCGATGACAATATCATCAAAGGTTGCCAAAGTAAGGTTTGGGTGCACGCAGAATTAGAAGATGATAAATTGCTTTTTACGGCAGATAGTGATGCAATCATCACTAAAGGAATTATTGCCCTTCTAATTAGAGTCTTTAGCAATCAAAAGCCTAAAGACATCATGGAGGCAGATACCCAATTTATAGATGAAATTGGACTTAAAGAACATTTATCACCCACAAGGGCCAATGGATTGGTGAGTATGATTAAACAGATGAAATTGTATGCCGTGGCCTATCAAACACAAATAAAATGAGCGAAGAAACAACACTAGATACAGCAGAATTAGGAGAGAAAATCGTATTGGTTTTAAAAACCATTTTTGACCCAGAAATTCCAGTAGACATATACGAATTAGGACTTATTTATGATGTTTTGGTAAACGAAGATAATGAGGTTAAGATTCTAATGACTCTAACATCTCCTAACTGCCCGGTAGCGGAAAGTTTACCTGCAGAAGTAGAAGAAAAAGTAAAGTCTATTGACGAAATTAAAGATGCCGAGGTAGAAATTACCTTTGATCCGCCTTGGACGCAAGACTTGATGAGCGAAGAAGCTAAATTGGAACTGGGCTTACTGTAAGCATCACAAAAATGGCAGAAGAAATTGTAAATAGGGTTGCGCAAAGCAAGTTACAGGTCTTTGATTTGGAAGATTACTATCCTGTAGGGGAAAGAACCGTTTTGGATATTAAAGATTGGCTTTGGGAAGAACTGATCCTTAAGGAAAAAGAATTTAGAAGTCTAGCAGACACCCATGATTGGGAACAATACAAAGATGCCTATGTAGCCCTAAATTGTAGTACAGATGCTATAGTTCCAGGTTGGGCATATATGCTTTTAGTAAGCAAATTACAACCCTATGCCAAACAAGTAGTGGTTGGTACCTTAGAAGATTTAGAAACCAGCCTGTATCAATCAATTCTAGCTAATTTAGACGTTAGTCCTTTCCAAGATAAACCGGTAATTATTAAAGGTTGTAGCCATAAACCAGTGCCACAAAACGCTTATCTACAGGCTATGTTGAAAATACAGCCTGTGGCTAAGAGTGTTATGTACGGAGAAGCCTGTTCTGCGGTGCCTTTGTACAAGAAAAAGTAATTTTCCTTGTAAGGCAAGTGTGACTATTCTTACTTTTGCGTTTCTAAAACTATAAACACAAATCATTATGAAAAAAATACTTTTCGCCGTTCTTACGGTAGCTGGAGTTTGGATGGGCCAAGCACAGACAGAAGAAGAGTTAAAGGCTACATTGGCCGAAAAGAAAGATTCTATTGCTGCCATTCAAGGTAGGGCAAATGCTATCCAAGCTAAAATTGATGCGCTTCCTGGCTGGAAATTAGGGGCGTTTGGTACTATAGGTGGTAGTATTTCTCAGTTCAATAATTGGTATGCTCAGGGTTTTCCAGATAACTCTAGCGGAAACATTGGTTTTTCGTTCAATGCGTTTGCCAATTTACAGGAAGAGAAGTTCTTTTGGAGAAACGCATTAACGACAAACCTTTCTTGGGTTAAGTTTGATGACAAGAATGATCCAACCGATGATGATAGCTTTAGAGAAGCTACAGATGTATTCAACTTATCTTCCCTTTACGGTAGAAAATTAAGTGATAAGTTCGCGGTATCTGGTTTAATGGAATACAGAACAACTATTCTAAACAATTTTAATGACCCAGGCTACCTAGATTTGGGTGTGGGTGCTACGTGGACACCAATTCAGAATTTAGTGGTGGTTATACATCCTTTAAACTACAACTTTGTTTTTGCGGATGATGATACCATTTTTAACTCCTCTTTGGGTGCTAAAATTGTTGCGGACTATACCCGTAAAATAGGAGCTGTTGGTTTTAAAAGTAACCTATCTGCTTTCCAAAGTTACGAGAGTGGTGATTTAAGTAACTGGACGTGGACTAACTCTTTCTCTTACACCCTTTGGAAGATGATTGGTGTTGGGTTTGACTTTGGTCTAAGAAACAACAAGCAGGAGACGTTGAACTACGTGAGAAATTTAGCTGCTACACCAGATGCTACGGCTACTTTTGATTCTATAGATAACGACTTACAAACGTACTGGACATTAGGTCTTAGCTACTCTTTCTAAGTTTAAAACATACTTTATAAAAAAAGCCCGAACAAGTTGTTCGGGCTTTTTTTGATTGGATAGGTTAGTTCATACTTGTTATTGGTGTTAGTAATAACCTTGGGGCTAGTTATTAAGAACAGTACTAAAGTACTCAAGTCTTACCTATGCCCAAACTTTTTGATGTAAACCGTATTTTTTTTGTGGTTTTCGCTAAAAATTCATTTTTCTGACAGAAAAACTATTCTTCCTCAGTTTGCGAGTATTCATCAAGGTTTTCTGGATAAAGGAAATTGTTATAAGGAAAACGGGTTACGTGTATTTCTCTAACTTCGCGATAAACCCTTTGCCTAAACTCATCTAAATTTTCTTTGTTCAATGCCGAGATGAACAAAGCATTATCCCCAATTTTGTTAAACCAGGTTTTTTGCCATTCTTCCAGTGTAAAGTGTACCGACGTTTTTTCGGTCTCTAAATCATCTTCCTCAATAACCTCTGGCACGTATTGGTCTATTTTATTAAAAACCATAATGGTTTCCTTGTCCGTACTGTCAATTTCATCTAAAATTTGATTTACAGAAGCAATATGCTCTTCAAAATTTGGGTGTGAGATGTCTACCACATGTAAAAGCAAATCTGCTTCCCTCACCTCGTCTAAGGTACTTTTAAAACTTTCTACCAATTGTGTAGGCAACTTGCGTATAAATCCAACCGTATCGCTGAGGAGAAAAGGCAGGTTGCCAATAACTACCTTTCTTACAGTTGTATCTAAAGTGGCAAACAACTTATTTTCTGCAAATACATCACTTTTACTAATTACGTTCATTAAGGTAGATTTACCCACATTGGTATAGCCCACCAAAGCTACCCTTACAAGAGCGCCCCGGTTACCCCTTTGGGTTTCCATTTGGCGGTCTATTTTAGAAAGTTTCTTTTTAAGCAAAGCAATACGGTCCCTAACAATTCGCCTATCGGTCTCAATCTCTGTTTCCCCGGGTCCACGCATACCAATTCCACCACGTTGGCGTTCTAAGTGCGTCCATAGACCAGTAAGTCTAGGCAAAAGATATTCGTACTGTGCCAATTCTACCTGTGTACGGGCATAACTGGTCTTTGCACGTTGCGCAAAAATATCTAGGATAAGGCTGGTTCTATCCATTACCTTACACTTCAATAATTTTTCTATGTTATTCTGTTGGGCAGGGGTAAGTTCGTCATCAAAAATAACCGAGCTAATGTCATTTTCCTTAACGTATGCATGTACTTCTTCCATCTTACCCGTTCCTATATAAGTTTTAGGATTGGGCACATCCATCTTTTGTACAAAGCGTTTGGTTACTTCGCCACCAGCAGTATAGGTTAAGAATTCTAGCTCATCCAGATATTCTTCTACTTTTTCAGCATTTTGTAATTGATTGATGACACCAACCAATACGGCCTTTTCATATTCAATAGACTTCTTTTCAATCATATATAAAGCAAAATGCAAAGCTACATAATGTTTCCGTTCTGTTTTTGTATTTTGCCCCTTCTACTTAACCCTTATGTAAATTTTTGTAGCGCTATTCTAAAAAATTATGGAAAACCAACACGTAATTGCTTTTTATAATCTAGAAAATCTGTTCGATACCATTGACGATGCACATATTCTTGATGACGATTTTACCAAAAAAGGTTTTAAAAAATGGAAGAATAAGCGTTACCTGGCCAAAACTAGAAAATTAGCGAATGCTATAGCTAAAATTGGAGAAGATGAAGGGCTTGCCCCACCCGTACTCGTGGGTGTTGCTGAGATTGAAAACAAAAGGGTAATAGAACGATTGTTAGGGGAAGATGCCTTGAAGCACTTGGATTATGGTTATGTACATTATGATTCTCCAGACGAGCGCGGTATAGATACCGCATTGTTTTACCGTAAGGAAAATTTTGAAGTAATGGAAAGTGAAACCTTGGCGCTTTTAGTGAACAATGAATTTGGTGACCGTGATTTTACTAGGGATATTCTATATGTAAAAGGTAGGCTTAATGGAGAGGTTGTGCATGTATTTGTAAATCATTGGCCCTCTCGTAGAGATGGTGCCAAGCTTACCGCATACAAACGGATTGCCGCTGCCCACACCATTATTGAAAAATTAGAACAAATTAGGCTGGTAGAAGAAGAACCCCACGTATTGATTATGGGAGATTTTAATGATGACCCAAATTCTGAAAGTATAAAAACGTTAATGCAAACAGGTTGGTTCATCAATCCGATGCAAAAATTACTTTCCCCAACGCTAGGCAGTGCCAATTATAGGGGTAAATGGAGTCTGTTTGATCAAATAATAGTTTCTCATTCTTTTTTAAATCATGAGCCGGGCGCTCACAGCTTTTCCAAGGCTAAGATTTTTGCTCCTCATTTTCTACAAGAATGGAAAGGGAGGTATAAAGGAACACCATTTAGAACATTTGGCGGTAAAAAATACCTTGGTGGTTATAGTGATCATTTTCCCGTTTACCTGATTTTGAAACAAAATTAAAAGATTGAGAAAATTCTTACAACACTTTTTGTAAGTTTCACAACAAACATGTGTACCTGAGTGTGTAATTCGTCGATTTAAATTTGCAACTTAACGATAGATAATTAGTTCTCATCTATATTTGTAGTCCAAATCTTACTTAACCTACGTTATGGACTACAATATAAAACTTCCCGCAAAAAAGGCCATGTTTTTGGTTGCTACCAGCTTCGTATTTAGCGTTGCAACTAAAGCTCAACAGCAAGTACAATTAGAAGCAATTAAAGCAAATACCAACACTGCTAAGTTACAAGAATTAGCAAATAGCTTTAAAAAAGAGTATCAAATAACTACACAACGTATTGCGACTCAAAAACTAGTGGGAGGTTTAGAGGCTACCAGAATGGAAAAAGATGGGACTGTAGTAGCTTTAAATGGATTTGGACAAGATGGTACTCCTTTATATTATACTACACATGCAGATATGACCGCTAATATTTGCAGGGCAGATGCTTTATATGCAGATGGTTTTTTAAATGCCAATATAGACGGTACCGGAATGAAAGTAGGCGTATGGGATGCCGGTGTGGCCTTAACCAGCCATAAAGAGTTTGGTGGTAGGGTATCTAATGCCGATAATACCACAGAGATAGATAACCATACAACCATGGTAACCGGTAATATAGTTGCTGCTGGTATAGACTCAAAAGCTAGAGGGGTTGCTTATGGAGCAGAAGCTTTGACCCACAGTTGGTCTAGAGATAAAGTGGAAGTGGCAGAAGCTGCAGCAGAAGGTCTTTTGGTGTCCAATCATTCTTACGGTATTACATCTTCACAAGTTCCAGATTGGTATTTTGGGGCTTATATTAAAGTTTCTCAAGATTGGGATAAAATTATGTACAACGCACCTTACTATTTAATGGTTGCGGCAGCCGGTAACGCACAAAACTCTTTTGATAATGCAACCCCTAACTATGGTAAAACACAAGATGGTTTTGATTTATTACTAGGGTTCACAACAGCTAAAAATAATTTGGTAGTTGCCGGTGTAGATGCCAGAATAGGTAATGATGGTACAGTTAAAAAGGCCAATGTTAGTGGTTATAGTAGTTATGGGCCTACAGATGATGGTAGAATTAAGCCAGATTTAGCTGGTAACGGTACTATGGTGTATACTACCGGTTCTGCTTCTAATAACGCCTATAAAACGGCAATGGGTACTTCTATGGCCGCACCTGGTGTAACGGGTTCTTTAATTTTATTACAACAATATCACGAAAGTTTGTACGGTAATTTTATGAAGGCGGCTACCTTAAAAGGTTTGGCTTTACACACAGCGGATGATATAGAAAATCCAGGTCCGGATTATAAAATTGGATGGGGCTTGATCAATACTGCAAAGGCGGCCAAAGTATTGCAAAGCGTAGATTATAGTTCTGTAGTAAAAGAATTGACTTTAACCAGTGGCGAAACCAAAACCTTTGTGTACGATAGTAATGGTGTAGACCCTTTAATGGTGTCCGTTTCTTGGACCGATCCAGAAAGTGGAGTGGTAAATAGAGGTACGTTGAACGAAATGAAAGCTGCTTTGGTCAATGATATTGATGTAAGGGTTACCAAGAATGGAGAAACCTATTTTCCATGGAAACTAAATCCAGCAAAAGCAAGTGAGCCAGCTACTAAAGGAGACAATACAGTAGACCCTTTTGAAAAGATAGAAATAGAAAATGCTTCTGGTTCCTATGCTATAACCATTTCTCACAAAGGTACGTTGATGCATGGTGCACAAGATGTTAGTTTAATTGTTAGTGGTGTAGCTGTTTCTAGCTGTAAATTAGAAGCTCCAAAAGGTTTAGATTTAAGCCAGGTAGCTGCAACAGGAGTTTCTGTAAAATGGGATGCCCTTTCTGAAGATAATTTATATGAGGTTCAATACAAGGCTGCAGACGAAATGCAGTGGTCAACACTTTCTACTTGGGAGGCAGAAATAGCATTGGAGAACTTAGCATCAGGAACCAAGTATGAAGTTAAAGTTCAATCGGTTTGTACGGCAAATATTGCTTCCGGATATTCAGAAACCATAACCTTTGTTTTTCAAGGCGATGCTACCCAGGCCGAGCAGCCTGAAGTAAGAAAAACTTCTGATAATATTGATTTGGTCGTGTACCCAAACCCAGCGGTAAATTACTTAGAGGTAAACACTAAGATGTCTAAAGACGCACAATATTCTATCATAAACACCGCAGGTGGAACCATTAAAAATGGAAATGCGAACAATACCATAGATGTGACCAATTTGGAAAGTGGAATCTATATCATATTAGTTCAAGACTACGAAGGAACAAAAAGCACAAAATTTTATAAGAGTTAATTATTCATATGCTAGCTTGTAGTAGCTAGTAAACATTACACCCCAATATGTGGCCTAGGTTACACAAAATAAGATACTGTGGACACTATTGTTGTAAGTATCCCAAAAAAGGCCCTGTTCATTTAGGGTCTTTTTTATACGGTTTTAATTTGATGCGCTTCTAGTAGTGGTTCGCACTTTAATCTTAAGAACACTTGAGCGGTGGTAACCACATCCAATTCGCAATATTTTATTATTCGGTCCATATCTTTTTCTTCATAATATACACTGCGTACCATGCTACCGTCCATATCTTCTTTTGGTGAGGGTATTCCCAATACATTGGCCATTAGCTTTAAGGAGGTATAATGCTTATAATCGCCAAACTTCCAAAGCTCCATAGTATCCAGATGAGGTACCTCCCAAGGTTTTTTGCCAAATAAATCTAGCTTGTAAGGTAACGTAATCCCATTAATTAACATTCGCCTTGCTATGTATGGAAAATCAAATTCTTTACCATTATGTGCACATAATACATGCCTAGCCTGATTAAAATGGTCGTTTAAAAGGTTTTTAAAGTCTTTTAATAAGGTTGGTTCATTCCCGTGAAAACTGGTCACCCTAAATAGGGGCTCACTTCCTTTGTTCACAAAATAGCCTACAGAGATACAAACAATTAGCCCAAATTCTGCCCAAATTCCTGCTCGTTCGTAAAAGGCTTCCGGGGTGTGTTCTTCTTTTCGTTGGTACGCCGTTTTATGGGCCCAAAGCTCTTGTTTTTCTTCGTTTAGCTCATTATAGTCTGCTGTTTCCGGTACGGTTTCAATATCCAAGAATAGAATACTGTCCAAAGGAATTCTATTTAACATCTTGCTTCCATTTTAAAAATAGATAACCATCTATATTGTTTAGTTGTATGCTGTCTTTTTCTATAAGGCTGTAAGATAGATTGGTTGGGACTAATTTAACCTTCAAAACATTGTTTTCAACTGTAATTGTTTTTTCCTCTAAAGGAAGATTATCTAGATTGTTACCGTATTTGGTCAACGCTAAAAGTTTGCCCTTAAGTGGAATTATGGCCAAAGAATCTTCTTCCTGGTTTTTTATCATTATACCCAAGTGTTTATTGGTATAGCTAAGGGTGCAACTGTCAATGGTTACCAAATTATTGGTATGTCGGTTAAATCGTAAGGATATAAAATAGTCGTAATCTTTAATGGGAAAAACTGTTTTGTCCGTGCCATAATCATACATATGGTATTGATTGTAATTTCTTTTGATGCTTTGCGTGGTAGAATCCATTTTTATATGTAATGAATCTAGTACTAAGCGTGTATCTAACCAACGGTAATTTTTCCAGTTGTTGGTAGAATCCAAAATGACTGCATTAAAATCTATTTGTGTAACCTTGCTCAGTTTATCCAAGCTTTCTCTTTTATCCAAGTACTTTAATATAGATTCTAGCCTTTGGTATTGCTCATAATTGGCAAGCGTATCTTGCAACAACACTTGGTTATACACTTCTTTGAATTCTTTTGCCTGTGCCTTCTTAGAAATGCTAAAAGCTCCCCAAGGTCCTACAGCAGTAATCATTAGAATAAGAAATAGTGAAATGGGCAAGACTATAAGTTTTGCCTTTTTTATACATAGCATGTAGAGACTAATACCCAAAATCCAGAAGGCAGCGAGTAAAACATAATACCTATTTTCTGTTATTCCATAATCACTTACACGCCTATAGATGGCTACAAATAAGAGTACCAACAAGGGCAATAATAAATAGTAAAACCAAGGATAAAAACGCTTTATGGTCCAAGCTTTGGAAGTCTTTATAATAGGGTTTATGATTATGTGTACCATAAAACCCAACAGGGCTAAAACGGTAACCAAATAGCTTACCCAGCCTTTAGGTAATTCCCATTCCAAAAGTATTTTACCAAAGTAGGCGTAGAGAATTATCAGATAAAGCATGATTAGCGGTATTAAAATAAACTTTACCAAAACCTCTAGCGCACGTTCAAATTGAACAATACTATTTTTCCTTACTTGAGCAGGAAAATCCGATAGATAAATCCAAGTATTTACAATACCTAAGCTAAAGACGAACAATTGCCCGTAACGTTCTCCTCTAATAGTAATTTCAAACAAAGCATCTATGGCCAAGAGCGCAAGTACCAAGCCCAAATACAAGACAAAACTATATAGGAGGCTCCTGGTTAACGCTATACCCACGCATTTAAGATAATTCCAATACGCATGGGTATTCCATTCTTTTAAAAATGGCGCAAATAATACAAATAAATGGCCGGCAATAAGAAATATAAAAAAATGTGCAAGGTAGATAGGATTGTCTTCTAAGAATGGGGTATTGGATAGGTAAAAATAGAAGCCGCCCAACCCTATTAAAATTAGGATTTTAAGTAGTTGCCATGTTTTGTGTTTAGCTTGCTGCTCTATAAAAAACTGGGCCCCAATAAACCAACTTACCCCCAATATAAGGGTTAAAACAATATCTAAATTCTCATCAAACGTATTATTTACCCTATCACTTCCAATTAGATACATTACATATATTGTTCCCGTTATAGCCCAAATAAGGGTCAGGGGAAAGCGTTTAAAAGCCTCTAGACCACGGTCTAGAACTTCTTGTATAGAAGGTAGTTTCATCGTAAAAATTTGGAGCTAAAGTTAATTTTTAGACCAAAATTGGACTACCCTGAAAATAGGGAAATTAAAATAAACTTGTTTGGGTCACTGGACTCTCGTGCTCTAAAAGCCATTTTTTTCGGTGTAGCCCGCCTGCATACCCCACTAAATCTCCATTACTACCAATTACCCTATGGCAGGGAACAACGATCCAAAGTGGGTTTTTTCCGTTAGCGGCAGCTACGGCACGTATGGCTTTAGTATCTCCCAATTCTTTAGACAATGCTAGGTAAGAAACGGTCTTGCCATATGGTATTTCTTGTAAGGCTAACCATACTTTATGCTGAAAAGGCGTGCCGTCTGGATTTAAAAGTAAGTTAAATTGGGTTCTGTTACCATCAAAATACTCCTTTAATTGTGTAACGGCTTCTTCTAAAACCTCTGGTATAAGTGTTGTAGAAGTTAAATTTTGGTCTAGTACGGTTATTGACTTTAGGCCATCTGAGTCTCCTTTTAAAACGGCTGTTCCCAAGGGAGTATGTACAAAGGCCTCTTCCATTTATTTTTTAGGACCTTCTGGGGATTCAACTTCTTTTATGGGTACATCTATTATACCCAAGCGTTGCGCTCTGCTCTCCCAATTTTTGCGCGCCAAAAGCTGTAGGTTTTCCACATTATCACTTTCGTCCATAATTTCTAGTCCCAATAAGGTTTCTATAACATCCTCCATGGTTACCAATCCACTCACAGAGCCATACTCGTCCACAACCAAAGAAATATGTTCGTTTTTTTCTACAAATTTTTCCAAAAGTTGAGGTATGGGTTTATTTCTATTGGTAACCAAAATCTCTCTTTTAATGCTTCCCAGCTTGGTATCCCCTTTTTCGTTTACGATGTTTTCCAAAAGTTCGTCTTTCAAAATAAAGCCCGTTATGTTATCCATACGTTCTTTAAAAACAGGAATCCTAGAAAATTGTAAGGGTTTGTTTTTATGGTAAAATTCAGATACGGTCAGGTCTTCAGATGCTATCTTCATCACCGTACGTGGAGTCATCACATCTTTAGCCTGTATTTCATCAAAAGACAATAGATTTCTAATAACTTTTGATTCGGAAGCCTGGAAAACCCCCTCTTCCTCTGCAATATCCGTCATGGCAGAAAAGTCCTCCCTGCTAAGTACACTACCATGAGCACCTTTTTTACCAATTAGCTTGGTAAAAAGCTGTAAAATCCAAAGTAGACCCGTCCATTTCATAATAAAGACCATAATGGTTAGGGTTTTGGCGGTAAAGTTGGCCAATTGTTTCCAGTAAGTTGCACCAATAGTTTTTGGTATTATTTCTGAAGCAACCAAAATTAAAATGGTCATTACGGCAGAGATGATAAATACACCGTAACCACCTTCTTCACCATATAAAACCTCTGCTTGGCCACCTACTAAAATAGCACCAACGGTATGGGCAATAGTGTTTAAGGTTAGAATAGCAATTAAGGGTTTGTCTATGTCTTTCTTATGCTGTTCTAGTGTTGTGGCGTATACCTTACCTTCTTGTTTTTTAACGTTTAAAAATGTTGGGGTTATACTTAAGAGTACGGCCTCCAAAATTGAACATAAGAAGGAAAAGAATATGGAAATTAACGCGTAAAATATTAATAATCCCATTGGATGTTATTGCTTTTGAATTTTGGGTAAGTTATAAAAAACATCTTGTACTTTTTCTCTAATTTTTAGATCATATATTTTTCTGTGTGTCCTAGATGGGTAAACCCGGTTAGAAAGAAAAATATATACCAATTGTTCTTTTGGGTCTGCCCAGACAAATGTTCCCGTAAAACCAGCATGTCCAAAACTTTCCTTACTTACATGAGGAGACGGATAGGCCTCGAAGATACTTAAGGTATCATTGCCAATTAATGGTTTATCAAAACCTAATCCCCGTCTGTTATGGTTTTCTGGATATTGAATTTTAATAAACGAACGTACGATTTCTTTATCTATAATTTGACGACCCTTGTATTTGCCAAGATTTCTATAAAATTCCATGAGCTTTGCCAAATCTTCTGCCGTTCCAAATAGCCCTGCATTACCGGAAACACCACCTAGTAGGGCTGCATTTTCATCATGTACCCAACCTACTGTAACATCATTTCTAAAAATGGAATCGCTTTCTGTGGGAATAATGGACAGGTTACTTTGCTTTAAGGAAGGATTAAAAACAAGATTTGTAATTTCTAAAGGTTCATAAATTTCTTGGTTAAGGTAGGTCTCAAAGTCAACCCCTGTAAGTTGTTGCACCAGTTCTGGTAGTAAAAGAAAAAACAACCCAGAATACCGATAGGTTTTTTCTTTGCTAACGGGTGAACGATTGATGGTGCGGTACATTTTTTTGTAAAACCCTGTTTTAATGTAGCGATTGTTATAAGCTTGCTTTGCAAAGCGTTTAGAAGGTTGGTTCCTTACCAAGCGTTTTTTAAGATTACCGTTCTTTTTCCGCACTTTTGAAAGAAAAACAATGTAAGGTTCCAAGCCTGCTTGGTGTGCTAAAATTTCTCTTAGTGTAATTGCTTTCTTATCTTTTTTTCTTTTCCATGGATGCCAATAGTTAGAAAAGGGATCATCCAAGGTTAATTTTCCATCTTGTACCAATTTCATCACTACGGGCAAACCGGCCGCTATTTTGGTTACCGAAGCTAGATCGTATAACGTGTTTGTTGAAACGGGAAGTAAACTATCATAGGTAAAATAACCGTAGGTTTTGTGGAACAAGTCTTTTCCATTTTTTTTAACCAAAATCGTGGCACCAGGAAATGCTTGTTGCACAATAGCATCTTTTATTAGGCTATCAATTTTTTCTTCGTAGGATTGGCCAAAGGCCATGAAAAAAGAGAATACCAATAGGTATGTAAATTGAAATGGTTTCAATCTGTGCTGTTTTTTAATTGGTTTAATTGCTTGTTTAAAAGATAGCGCATGCGCTCTTTAAGTTCTGGGGGTTCTAGAATTTGGGCAAAATCGCCATACATAAGATACCATCTAGCAAAACCGTTATCTAAATCGTCTACTAGAAACGTCATCTCTATACCTTTAGCTACAGATTTTTCATCAATTAAACCGTAATTTTTTTTGTTGCCTAAAAATTTGGCTATGGTTTTATCCACTATAATTTTAACCTTCAACTTAGTTCGGGCATCCTTTGATCGTAGTTCTTCCAAAGAGCTATGTTTCTTTTTATATGGAATTGCGGTTCGTTTTATGGCTTGTATACGGTCAGTTCTAAATTGTCTGTAATCTTTACGCAAATGACAATAGGCAAGTACATACCAAAAATTATTTTCATTAAAAATACCAACTGGTTCTATAACACGATCAACTGCATGGTCTATTTGTATGGAAGTATATTTTAAAAAAACCTGTTGTTGCTCTGCTATGCTACTTAAAATAATTTCCATGGCATTGGCAACATTTGGATTAAATATTTCTTGGGTTGGGAAAAAGCGAATATGTTTTTCTAAAGATTCTACCCAATCTTTTTCTTTTCCGCGTAAAACCGATTTAATTTTATACATGGCCGTTTCATAATGTTTGCCCAATGTTTTATCTGTAAAGTTTTGCATCAGCTTTTGTGCGGCCACAAAACTTGCGGCTTCTTCTTGGGTAAACATAACGGGTGGCAAACGATAGCCCTCCATAATGGAATAACCAACCCCTGCTTCACTTACAATAGGAACCCCGGCAGTTTCTAAAGAACGAATATCCCTGTAGACCGTGCGTAGACTAATTTGAAAACGATCTGCCAACTCTTGGGCCTTAACCACACGCTTGCTTTGTAATTGTACCAAAATGGCTACGATACGATCAAATCGATTAACGGATTCCATGGGTGGTTGGGTTGCTTTCCTATCAAAGATAAAGGCTTTTTAAAAGAAAGTTCTGATTTTTTAGATACTATAAATCACTGTTGACATAGGGCTGTCACCATTGGGTTTTAGTTTTGAAGTATAGAAACCAAAAATCAGTTATTATGGAAACAACTTTGGCAACCACACAAGAAGTAATTAACAGAGCGCAATTTTTTGATCATTGGCAGGGTCATAGAAGCTTAACCAGAAAAGTAATAGAAGCGTTTCCAGAGAAGGAATTGTTTACGTTTAAAATTGGTACAATGCGAACCTTTGCGGATATGGTAGGTGAATTATTGGCTATTGCCGCACCAGGCCTAGGAGAAATAGCTACAGGTAAAAAGGCCGTTTTGAACGAAGCTATAGATTTTAAAAATAGTAAACGCGAGATGCTCAGGTTGTGGGATTTGGCTACAGTAGCTATTAACAAGTATTGGGACCAAATGGGCAAGGTAGATTTTCAACAAGAGCACTTATCATTTGGACAATTTCCGGGTACGGTGCAATCTGCTTTGTTCTACTTTTTGGATAACGAAATACACCACAGGGGGCAAGGTTATGTGTATTTACGAGCCTTGGATGTAGAACCACCATTTTTTTATGATAGGTAGATGGTTGTTTTACTCTTTAAAACAACGGTAAGAAAAAGGCGCAACATACGGTATGTTGCGCCGCATCTTAATAGGTTGATCCAGAATGACGGCAAATGGAATTTTGATCTTGAGGATCAAGATAATGTATTACGTGTTGTTGGTAATTATACCAATGGGTTTAAAATAATACAAACCTTAAAACGGTTAGGATTTTGCTGTATAGAATTATTTTAACCTAACAATTTTACCGCATCTTTTGCAAAATAACTTGCGATTATATCGGCACCTGCTCTTTTAATTGCCGTTAATTGCTCTAACATTACGGCATCGTGGTTTAACCAACCTTTTTCTGAAGCCGCTTTTAGCATGGCATACTCTCCGGAAACTTGGTATACTGCAACAGGCACTTCTACAGCATTTTTTATGTCTCTAACAATATCTAGATAACATAGCCCTGGTTTTACCATTACTATATCGGCGCCCTCATCAATATCCATCTCGGTTTCTTTTATGGCCTCTTTTCGGTTTGCCGGATCCATTTGATAGGTTTGCTTGTCTTTAGGCACATCTTTTATAGCCACTGGTGCAGAATCCAATGCATCTCTAAAAGGACCATAAAAAGCGCTTGCATATTTGGCAGAATAGCTCATGATACCGGTATCCGTAAAACCTTCATCTTCTAGGGCCTCACGAATGGCCA
Organism: Croceivirga radicis; assembly: GCF_002072105.2. Classification (GTDB taxonomy): domain Bacteria; phylum Bacteroidota; class Bacteroidia; order Flavobacteriales; family Flavobacteriaceae; genus Croceivirga; species Croceivirga radicis. Next base: position 215,079 of record NZ_MTBC01000001.1, on the reverse strand, counting down.
AGATTCTACCATCCATCATATCACTGGGCGCTACCATGTCAGCACCAGCTTGGGCATGGCTCACGCTCATCTGTGCAAGAATATCCGTGGTTTCATCATTTAAAATTTTACCTTCCGCAACAATTCCGTCATGGCCGTAAGAGGAATACGGATCCATGGCCACATCCGTCATTACGTACATTTCTGGGCACGCATCTTTTACGGTTTTTATTGCCCGTTGCATCAATCCATTAGCATTTAAGGCTTCTGTACCTTCATTATCTTTTAAATGGTCTGGTACTTTTGCAAAAAGCAAAACGGAACATAGACCCATGTTCCAAAGTTCTTTAACCTCCTTTGCAAGAATGTCTAAACTATAGCGGAAATAGTTGGGCATAGAAGCAATTTCTTCTTTGACGTTCTTACCTTCTACTACAAAGAGCGGTACCAAAAAATCATTGGGATTAAGATAGGTTTCCCTAACCAATCTGCGAATGGAATCGTTTTGTCTTAATCTTCTATTTCGTATAAGTGGATACATATATTTAATTTTTATCTTCTATAAAATTACCAAGCCAAGTATAGGCTACCAACAAAATTAACACCCCGGAACCAGCCATTAGGGGAGAAATAAAGAAACTGCCAATTAAGCCAACTGTAGCCATAATAGCAGCATAAGTGAATACGAATATTCTATTATTTGGGACTTCTTGATGAAATGCACGTGGTAAGGGCAATAAAAGGCATAAAAAGGTTATGGCAAATACTCCCAAAATAGGTTCTTTGAGTACATAATATAATATACCAAATAGTATTGCAGAAACCAAAGCTAAACCAAAAACATAGCCACTTTGTTTTTGGGAACGGTCCAATAAATATTTTCCATGCTTATCAAAGAGTAAAATAGTGTCAGACAACGCTTCCATTATCCAACCGCCCAAAGCAAATATTAAATACAAAACGATAAGTGGAATAGCTAAATAACTTAATCCATTTGCAGATAATACACTAACTAAAAAACGGTACGCCAAATACAGGCCAATGATAAAAATCCATTGGTATTTTGTGCTTTGCTTCGCCATCCAAAAAGAGTACTTTAAGTAGAGGGCATAAATTGGATTTTTAGATTTTAAGGCCGTGGCCATACCTTGTCTGGCATATTCAAAATTTGGGTTAAACGTTAGCGCCTCTTTAAAATGTAGCAAGGCCTTTTGTATTTTGCCTTGTTCTAAGGCTACCCAGCCAACATTTGCATGTGAATACTCATCTTCTGGATTGTCTTGAAGAATATCTTGTATGGTACTATTTGCCTCTTCCTTACGGTTTAATTTGGTTAGAATTTTAGCACGGTTATTTAAGCAAAGGCTGTCTTTTGCGTCTATTTGTAAACCTTGGTCAGTTGCTAGCAAAGCATCTTCGTATTTTTTTTGAGCTAATAAAATGGAAGCTTTTAGACCAAAATAACTGGCAATATAAGGCGCCAGGCGTATGGCGTGTTCAATTTCTGAAAATGCTTGTTTTATTTTGTCTTTGTTAAAGGAAATAATAGCTTTAAGATAGAACACATTAGCACTGTCTGGATGGGTTCCCAACAAATTATTGCAGATGGTTTCGGCTTTATCCATATCATTTAAATGAATAAAGGATAGCGCTATATAGTATTTTGCGTTAAAATTATCTGGTTCTTCCGCTAGTGCCCGTTCAAAATAGGGGATGGCTGCCTCGTAGCGTCCTAACTCAAAAAGCTGCAAAGCGCGTTCTTCGTTCTGGTTTTCCATTATTTCTTAATGTTCAGGTAGGTTAGTATATCATCATACAAACCAGAATCGTTGGCGTACAAGGCATAATTTCTTGCAGAACTAAACCAATCTTTGGTGCTGGGCTTGGTCTTTTTTATACCTTTGAGTATATCTTTAGTTGTTAGTGGCTTAGGAATGCCGTCTACAAAGGCCGATTGTAATTTGTCTTCTATGGCAAGATCAATAGCAGCATTAATGTCTGCCCCAGAAAATTCTTTTGTTTTTTTTGCAAGTTCTTTAAGGTCAATACTATCTGTAGGCTTGTTCTTTAACTGCACATCAAAAATGGCTTCTCTTGAGGTGGTGTCTGGTGGGGAAACAAATACAATACGATCAAACCTTCCTGGTCTTCTAAAGGCAGGGTCTAAATACCAAGGAGCATTGGTTGCCCCTATGATTAGAATTCCATCGTTGTTGGAATCTACCCCATCCAATTCAGATAAAAATTGGTTGATTACCGTACGTCCTGCTGTTTTGTTCATGTCATTACGGTTGGCACCAAGTGCGTCTATCTCATCTATGAATATGACGCATGGGGTATTGGCCCGGGCTTTCTCAAAAATTTCATGCAGGTTTTTTTCAGAACTTCCCAGCCATATATCAAGAATGTCATTAATACCTACGTTGATAAAGTTGGCATCTATTTGGCCTGCGGTTGCTTTTGCCAAATAGGTTTTACCACAACCTGGGGGGCCGTATAAAAGAATACCTCCGCCAATTTTTTTACCATAGGCCTTATAGACTTCTTGGTGTTGTAGGGGTTTTATAATTTTAAGGTCTATTTCGTTTTTTACCTGTTCCATACCACCCACATCTTTAAAAGTGATATTGGGTTTGGACATAAAACTTACTACATCTTCGGTAAAATCATCTTCGTTGGTGAGGACTGGGTTTTTTAAAACTTGGTCAAATTTATGATTTTGGTACCCAGGCTGTAATTCTGTAATATACCGATACGTATTTTGAGCCTCGCTATAGTTATCTTGTGCTAGTTGGCACTCACATAACAATTCTAAATATTGTATATTAGTACTTTGTTGGGAAAGTTCTTCCGCAATGATTTCCGCAGCAGCCTGTTTACCTAGTTTTAAAAAGCAACTGGCCAATAAATATTTGGCTTCTTCATGTTTTGGTTGCAGAGCAAGAATACCGGTAAGGTGTTCTTCGGCCATAAGATAATCCAGCTCTTCTAAATAGAGTTTTGCCACCTGTAGTTTAAGTGGAACATTATCTGGCGAGTGTTTTAGGGCCTCTAATAAACTTTCTAACATAAGTCTGTATTTGATTCTAAGATATCCACTGTTTTGGTTGTTGCAGCACTAAAATTAATTGTTCTTCCTCACTGCCAGGTTCTGGGGTATGGTCATAAACCCATTGCACGTGTGGCGGTAAACTCATTAAAATACTTTCTATTCTACCATTTGTTTTTAGGCCAAATAGCGTGCCCTTATCATGAACCAGATTAAATTCTACATAACGGCCACGTCTTATTTCTTGCCAATTTCTATGTTGATCGGTAAATGGCGTAGCTTTTCGCTTTTCTACTATGGGTATGTAGGCGTCTAAAAAGCTATCTCCCACCTCGGTTACAAAATTATACCAATCGTTCATGTTCATTTCTTCATTCGCTTTGCAATAGTCAAAAAACAAACCACCTATACCGCGTGCTTCATTTCTATGCGCGTTCCAAAAGTAGGTATCACAACGTTCCTTGTAAGTGGTATAAAAATCGGGATGGTGTGCATCGCAGGCTTTTTTGCACGTTTCATGAAAATGAACGGCATCTTCAGAAAACAAATAATAGGGGGTAAGGTCTTGCCCACCACCAAACCACTGGTCTACAATGTTCCCTTGTTTATCATACATTTCAAAATAGCGCCAGTTGGCATGCACGGTTGGCACAAAAGGGTTTTTAGGGTGTAATACCAAACTTAAACCACAGGCAAAGAAATCGGCATCTTGTACGCCAAAATAATTTTGCATGGAATCTGGCAAGGCCCCATGTACCGCAGAAATGTTAACGCCTCCTTTTTCAAAAACATTTCCTTCTTGTATTACTCGGGTTCTGCCACCTCCCCCTTCGGGCCGCTCCCATAAATCCTCTTTAAATTTAGCTTTCCCATCAATAGTTTCCAGTTTATGGGTAATGCTATCTTGCAATTGTTGTATGTATTGATAAAATTGGTCTTTAAGCTTCATTTTTTATATGTACCAATTGGTTTTTGTAGTTTGTAAATCCATCAATTTGGGTAATGTAAGTTGACTTTTTTGTCTCCTGTAGTAAGATATCAACAAAATCGCTAACTGCAATAGCCCCATGGATTTTAAATAAATGCCTGCCCACTGCATTGTTGTGTAAATCCATCTTTTTAGCCAATTCTCGGTTTGGAAAAGCGCTTTCATGCCAATCTGTAATGCTTTGTGTATAGGCGAGCACGGAATCATTGTTTTTACTTCTTTTGGAGCAATATTTGGCTATTAAAAAGTTCCATAAGGCATGCCTAAATGCATTAGCAGGACCGTTTTCGTGGTGTTTGTGCCCAAAATAACTATTAGATAGCGCTATGCATTTTCTGGTGGCCTTTGCCGTTGGAAGTATAAATAATGGATGTTTAAAACCTATTTTGAATAGCGCAAAAAATGCCGATAATGAAATTTTAGTAAATATTTGAAGTAATCTCATAACTAAAGTGCAATATCTTCTTCCTCACAAGGCTCAAATAGTTTATTGTTTCTATGCCATAAGGCGAATCCAAACGTGAGTACGCCCAAACGTCCTATAAACATTAAAACAATAAGAGTTAATTTTCCCAATACATCCAATTGGCTAGTTATGCCGGTACTTAAACCAACAGTGCCTAGTGCAGATGCAACTTCAAAAAAGAGGTTTTCGAACTTGTGATGGTTGGTAAGGGTGATAACAAAACAACCTAGAACTAAAATAGAGGAATAAAATATGAAGGAAGAAGTAGCAATACTTAATCTTTCTTGTGGTATGGCTTTTCCTAGAAAGGTTACTTGTTGGTTTCCTTGTATTCTGCTTTTTAATATGGCTATTAGGGCGGTCAATGTTGTAATCTTAATTCCTCCAGCGGTCCCAGATGGTGAAGCACCAACGTACATCAAAAATATAATTACCAATAAAATAGCTTGCGAAAAATTACCAAAATCTACCGAGTTAAAACCAACCGTGGTCATTGCGGACATGGTTTGGAAAAATGCAGCTAAAAAGCGTTCTTTTCCTTCTAATTGATTGATTGTAGGTTCTAGAGCAAATACTAAAATGGTACCTGAAGTCAATAGGAATAAAAAACCAAATAGTATTATTTTGGTTGTGAAACTTAATTTGTGAGCCTTATAACGTAACAGCAAATAGAAGTCTGTAATTACAATAAAACCAAGGGATCCGGATATGGCTAGTAAGCTAATAATTACATTGACCCAACCATTTGCAGTGTAACTCATGAATCCATCACCAAACAAGCTAAAGCCCGCCGTACAAAAGGCACTTATAGAATGAAAAAATCCGTTATAAAGTGCGGTCCAAAAGGGTTGCCCTTCTTGCGTAAATACAACGGTTAACAACACCGTTCCCAAAAACTCCATAATTACGGTAAAAAGAATCACAGATTTTAAAAATATACCAATAGTTATGGTCTTGGGTAGTGCGAATTCCGTTTTTAATATTTTTTGATGCCAATGGGTAATTTTTCGCGTAGTAGAGAGTATTACAAACGTGGTAAAGGTTAAGTAACCAATACCTCCCAATTGAAACAAGGAGAGCAGTATTAGTTGCCCACCAAGGTTATAGCTTTCGGCAAGGGGAACGGTAACCAAACCAGTTGTGGATACGGCACTTGTAGCCATGAATAAACTGTCCAAAAAAGCTATGGGTGCTTTTTGGAAAATGGGTAAAGCCAATAGTAAAGTACCTATAAATACGTAGCTTAGAAAGCCGTATAGCAGATTTTGCTGTGGGCTAATGCCTAATTTAAATTTTTGGTAGCGCTTGTTTATACGCTTTAGCTTTTCCACTCTATTGCTTTATTCCTTGTACTCTTTTACGGCTTCTATAAACGCACCCGCGTTTTCTAACGGAATGTGCGGTAAAATACCGTGGCCCAGGTTAACTACGTATTTGTCCTTGCCAAACTCGCGTATCATTTGGGTAACCATTCGTTTTATTTCTACAGGTGGCGATAGTAATCTGGCCGGGTCAAAATTACCTTGTAGGGTAATGTTACCTCCGGTTAAATACCGAGCGTTTTGTGCAGAACAGGTCCAATCTACGCCTAGTGCAGCAGCTCCGGAGTTGGCCATTTCTTTTAAAGCGAACCAACAACCTTTACCAAAGACAATAACCGGGGCCATATCCTTTAGCGCATCTACAATCTGTTGAATATAATTAAAAGAGAATTCTTGATAGTCTACTGGAGATAGCATACCGCCCCAAGAATCGAATACTTGAACGGCATTACAACCCGCTTTTACTTTCTCTTTTAGATAGGCAATAGTGGTGTCCGTAATTTTTTGAAGTAAGATATGTGCGGTTTTAGGGTCTGAAAAACATAGGCCCTTGGCCAAATCAAAACTTTTGCTCCCTTGTCCTTGAACGCAGTAGCATAAAATGGTCCAAGGGGAACCGGCAAAACCGATTAAGGGTACTTCGTCATTCAGTTTTTCTTTGGTCATTTTTATAGCATCCAAAACATAACCAAGACTATCGTGTATATCTGGAACAACAACATGTTCTAAATCTTTTGCCGTTCTAATAGGCTTTGGAAGGTAAGGACCAAAGTTTGGTTTCATTTCTACCTCAATGTTCATGGCTTGTGGTATAACCAAGATATCACTGAACAAAATAGCTGCATCCATGCCGTATCTGCGTATGGGTTGTACGGTTATTTCCGAAGCTAATTCCGGTGTTTGGCAGCGTGTAAAGAAATCATATTTATGCTTTAACTCCATAAATTCTGGCAAATAGCGGCCTGCTTGGCGCATCATCCAAACGGGTGGTCTATCTACGGTTTCACCTTTTAAGGCTCTAAGGAATAAATCGTTTTTAAGCATAGTTTAAAGTTTTAATTGCCTGTACTAGTACGTTTTCTACCGTAGGCTTGTTCGCAATAATAATCTTATCGGTATATTTTTTGGCCTCAGTTGCCGTGGTATTGCCAATACAAAAGGCAACCGCACCATCAAAGCTGTTCTTAGTGGTAAAACTATCAACCCCAGAAGGACTAAAAAGTAAGATACCATCAAAATTTCGTTCAAAAAGTTTTGGCTGTGCTATCGTGTGGTAACAGATAATCTCATTTAAGCTAACATTAGCTTCTGCCAATAATTCGGGAATTTCATTTCGTCTTAAATTTCCAGCTAGAAAGGTAAAACGCTTATCTTTTAAATTTGTGGTGATGTAAGTGGCCAATTCCTTTCCATAATGGGCCATGTGGGCTATTGTAAAACCGTTATCTGATAGATAACCGCTGGTTTTTGTGCCTACGCAGCAAATAGGAATAGAAAAAGCTACTTTTTTATGTGGGTTTAGATTCAGATAGTTTAAAAGTGCTTTTGCGCTATTCTTGCTGGTAATGATAAAATAATCGGTATTTAAATCTAAGGTAAATGGTGTAAACTGAATAGCTATAGCATCATAAGAAACTAAACCAAGTCCAGAATTCAATACCAATTCTTTTTGATGCGGTTTTAAGGTTTTAGTTGACAGGATTGTTTTGCTCATCTTTTATGTTTTGCATCAATTCCTTGCCACCATTGTCTAAAATCTCTTGTGCGCATCTTTTACCAAAATTGGCTATCTGTGCTAAGGTAGTTTCTTTTTCAATGACCAATTCTTTAGAACCATCTAGGGCATGTAAACAACCCTTAAAATATACTGTTTGGTCTTTTATTGTGGCCAATGCACCAATTGGTGCTGTGCAACCACCTTCAAGGGTACGCAAAAATTCACGCTCAATTGTGGTAGCTTGCTCACTTGGCAGATGGTTTAATTGGCTAGAAGCATTAACGGCCTCTTGGTTTTCTTGCATTGCAACTATTACCATTGCACCTTGTGCCGGGGCTGGAACCATCCAGTCTAGTTCCATGGCGTCTTTAGGTAAAAGTTTAATACGTTTTAAGCCTGCCTGCGCAAAGATTGCTCCTTGCCAATCATTTTCTATCAATTTAATAAGGCGTGTATTTACGTTGCCCCTTAAATCTGTAACGGTATGATTTTTATAACGATGCAGCCATTGGGCTTTTCTTCTAAGGCTACCCGTAGCAATAGTTGCTTTGCCATTCTCATCTAGTAAAAAATGGTCGCCTTTGTGTATAAGTACATCATTGGTAACTTCTCTTTCTAAAACGGCAGTTTGTACCATTCCCTTTGGCAAAGCCGTAGGAACATCTTTCATAGAATGTACCGCAATGTCTATTTCTCCATTGATAAGGGCAATATCTAATGTTTTGGTAAAAATGCCGGTGATGCCTAGCTCATAGAGCGGTTTATCTAAAATTATATCGCCTGTAGATTTTACCGGATGCAGAACACTATCAACACCTAAACGCGCCAATTGCGCTTGTACCGTTTCTGCCTGCCACATGGCCAGTTCACTGTCACGGGTGCCAATTCTTAGGGGTTTGTTCATTTGGTATCTATTTCTAATTGGAATACCTGTTGTATGAGTTGCAGACTTTCTTCGGTATCTACAGCATCGTTTTTAAGGTGGTTGGCAAACTGTTTGGTAATTTTTTGAATAATACGATCCGAAACCAAATCAGCTTGTTTTTCATTAAAATCGTTAAGTTTTTTAGATTGAAAATCCAGTTCTTCTTCCTTAATGGTCTTAAGCTTATTCTTTAGGGCTTTAATAACGGGCGCAAATTTTCTGGTTTCTAACCAGGCTACAAATTCTGACTGTATTTCAGCGATAATTTGTTGCGCTTTAGGCACATATTTTTTCCTTTTTTCCAAGGTCTCGTCCGTTATTTTAGACAGTTGGTCTAGGTGAACCATGGTTACGTTTTGTAAATCCAACACATCATCAGACACATTTTTAGGAATGGATAGGTCCAAAATCCATAATGGTTTTTTATTGTGGATGAGTGCTTTGGATACAGTAGGTAATTGTGCCCCGGTTGCAACGACCAATACATCCGTTTTTCGAATTTCGGATTGTAAATCGCCAAAATCCTTCACGGTAAGCTGAAATTTACCACCTATTTTTTCTGCCTTTTCTTTGGTTCGGTTAATTAGCGTAATGTGCTCATTACCCGTATGCTTTATTAGATTTTCGCAGGTGTTACGACCAATTTTGCCTGTTCCAAATAAAAGAATATTCTTATGGGCAATTTCTGGGATATGGTCCAGAATGTATCTCACGGAAGCAAAAGCTACAGATGTGGCTCCAGAAGAAATTTCGGTCTCATTTTTAATACGTTTACTGGCTTGTATAACCGAGTTGCACAAGCGTTCTAAAAATGGATTGCTCATTTCTAACTTCTTGGCACGATAAAAACTTTGTTTGATCTGACTTATTATTTCAAAATCGCCCAAGATTTGACTGTCCAATCCGGTGCCTACCTTGAACAGATGGCTTATGGCATCATGGTTCTTATGTACATAAGCAACTTCCTGGAACTCTTCTATAGTGCCTTTGGTATGCTCACATAAAATCTTGATTAATTGAAAAGGGTGCTGGGCAAAACCATACATCTCTGTGCGGTTACAGGTAGAAATCACCAACAAACCATCTACCCCTTGTGCTTTTGCATCTAGGGTAACAGCATCAATTTTTGGTACGTCCAAACTAAATTTTCCTCGTATGCTGGCATCTGCTTTTTTATAACTTAAACCAACCGCATAAAAAGAACTATGTCTGGATAGATGGTAATTCTTCATTCTTGCTCTAAACCTGAATTACAAAAGTACTATGCCTTGTTCCAAAAAAAATAACGCTATCGGTACCATTTTTGTCGGTTGCTGTTTCTTATTGATTTGGTTTATCGTTATTTTTGATGAAATAGCCGATTTTACTGGCAATTTGTGATTAATTTATATTTGTTTAGAGTCATTCTAAATAATAAAAAAGAGGGTGCTTAAACCAATTTATTATGGAAGAAAATAACGCTATGGGTTCCTATGACCAAGTTTTTGTAGAACCTGGTTTTTATGTGCTTAAGATTCAGAACGATACGGATGCTGCCAAAGAAATATATCATGAGTTGGATAGTAGCTACATACAATTTCATTTTTCGTTAAAGGGTAGTGGTCAGTTCCTATTCAATCAAGGTAATTATCGTTTAAACGTTTCCGAAGAAAATTCGCTTTTACTATACAACACACAGAAAGATTTGCCCATACATTTAAGTTTACAGCCAGATAGTTGGGTGTTTTCCGTAATTATGAGCATACAAAAGTTTCATTCACTTTTCTCACAAGATGCCAATGCTATTCCATTTTTAAGTGAAAGTTTTAGTGAGAAAAAGTATTACGCGCAAGAAATGTTAACGCCTGGTATGGCTGTAGTATTGAGTCAGTTAATGAATTATAACCTGCACCCGTCCATAAAAAGATTGTATATAAAAGGTAAGGTTTATGAACTGATCGCTTTATATTTTAATAGAACGGAAGATGCGGATTTAGAGCAATGCCCGTTTTTGGCAGATGAAGACAACGTACGTAAAATTAAAAAGGCAAAAGATATAATTTTAGAACGCATGGTAGAACCACCAACCTTGCAAGAGCTTTCCGATGAGATAGATTTGAGCCTTAAAAAATTAAAAGAAGGATTTAAGCAAATTTATGGCGATAGTGTATATGGTTTTTTGCTGGACCACAAAATGGATTTAGCACGGCAAATGTTAGAATCTGGAAAGCATAATGTTAACGAGGTGGGTTTAAAAGTAGGGTACAGCACGGCTAGTCATTTTATAGCGGCTTTTAAAAAGAAATATGGCACTACGCCAAAAAAATATTTAACTTCCATTGTTAAAACGTAAAACCATGAATGTGAAGGCCCTTATTTGTTTCTTGTTTTGTTTTTCTGCAATGGTCTCTTTTGCACAAGATGGCAAAGATGCTTGGGAATCTACTAGGATTCCTGAGTTGGTTCTTGCTTTTACCAAAACCGAAGGTTGGCGCCATAAGAGTATAGAGAAGGGTGTAAAAACCTTACGAGAACTGGGTAGGGAAAATGGTTTTATTGTACTACAAACCGAAACGGCTGCCGATTTTAACCCAGAAAATTTAAAGAATTATAAGTTGGTTGTTTTTTTAAATACCACAGGAAATGTATTAAACACCCAAGAGCAGGCTGCATTTAAAAACTATATAGCCGGTGGTGGGGCTTTTTTGGGTATACATGCAGCAACGGATACCGAATTTGATTGGCCTTGGTACAATAAATTGGTGGGCGCCTATTTTAATGGCCACCCAAACGACCCAAATGTTAGAAAAGCCACTTTAACGGTAACAGATGCTACACACCCAGCTACGGCACACTTGCCCAAAAGTTGGGAGCGTACAGACGAATGGTATAATTTTAAAAGTATAGACCCGAACATTAAGGTGTTGGTTACGTTAGACGAAGGTAGTTACGAAGGAGGGACAAATGGCAATTACCATCCTATAGCTTGGTATCACGAAAACCTTGGAGGAAGGGCCTTTTACACTGGAGGCGGGCACACCATAGAATCTTACGATGAACCACTTTTTAGAACGCATTTACTTAAAGCAATGCTTTGGTGTTTTAAAAGAGATTCAGAATAATAATTTACTGGGGTCTAGCAACTATAATACCTATATTGCTTTTTATCTTTTTTAGATAGTCTACTAAAGGCTCTTTGCTAAGTACCACTTTCTTTTGTGAGCTAGAAGCATGTAATAAATAAACCCGTCCGTTTGGTTTTTTTACCAATATTCCGGTGTGGGTAACATCCAAACCTTTTATGTTGGTTGCAAGTGCTACTATATCCCCCGTGTTAATGAATTTTTCTGCTGCTTTGATTTCTGATTGGGGTATATAGCATAGGTCTTCTTTGGCCAATTTTTGCTCTATAGCAAGTAACTGCTGGTAGTTGGCGTCATTATCTTTTAAATGTGGATACAACTGGCGATGCGTGCCCATAAAATTGATGGGTTTTGTTAGCGGCACGCCACCCAAATCTGCAGTAATGTCTTTTACCAAGCCTTTTTTTTCGTTGTCTTTTATCCACTCTGAAAAATAATGTAATCTTGATGGGTAACCGCTGCGAATACCATTTCTATACCTAATGGTTTCTAAGTTTTTTATAAAGTTGTTCCAAGAGATTTCTTTTTTTTGGGCAAGTAGGCTCAAGGCCAATGCATTTTCTACAAAAGTGGTGCAATCCAAACCAGACTGATTAATTACCAGAGGTTCCGTGGCAGCTACTTCTAACGTCTTTTCTACATAAGGCGTTCCCAAATACCATTGGCCAACGGCAACTATAGCTTCCCCTGAAGTGTGTTTGTCAATATTTTTTAACCTTTCCAATTTATCCAAGACAAGTAAGCTGTCTTTTTTGTTATACACCAATTGCGCGTTAAGGATGTTAACGCCTATAAGAAATGCAAAAAACAGGCTATGCTTCATCTGAAGGTTTGTTTTTGGATTCGTCCCACAATAATACACGATTTCTAGCAATGCTTTCAGGGTAGTTTTTTTGCAGATAGGCTATTAATTGTTCCCGTACATGTACGCGTAGGTCCCAAGCGGTAGGTGAATCTTTAGCGCTCATTAAAGCACGAATTTCCACGTAGTTTGCCTTAGAATCGGTTACTTGTAAGACATTTACTTCCTTGTCCCATAAATCGGTATCCTCTAAAATACGGGTGAGTTCTTCTCTAAGCTTATCAAAGGGTACATTGTAATCAGTATATAAAAAAACAGTGCCCAAAATATCAGAAGATGTCTTGGTCCAATTTTGAAAAGGTTTATCAATAAAATAAGGTGTAGGTACAATTAATCGGCGTTTATCCCAAATTTTTACCACCACATAGGTCAGGGTTATTTCTTCAATACGGCCCCACTCACCTTCAACAATAACCACATCGTCTAGTTTTATGGGTTGCGCAATGGCTATTTGTATGCCAGCGATAATGGTTCCTATAAACTTTTGGGCAGAAAAACCAATGATAATACCCGCTACACCTGCCGATGCAAAGACACTTAGACCAATTTTTCTAATTTCTTCAAACGTCATAAGTGCGGCGCCCATTGCCAAAATAATGACCACAAAAATGACAATGCGTTCTAAAATATTGAATTGGGTGTACACCTTTCTGGCTTTTAGGTTATTGCTTACGCCTACATCGTACCGCAAGAGCACTATTTTCTTAGTGATTTTTAGAATAGCAACAATTAGCCAGGTAAAGGAAAAAATAAAAAGTAAGGTGCTAATTTTTCTAAACCAATACGCATACGCTTCTAGCGTTAATAGTTCGCGTAAAGACGAGGACCGTATTAAAAAGGAAAGCAGAATTAGAAAAATAGGATAAGAAAGCCTCTTAAACGTGCCTTTTGGTAAAAGATATTTTGGGTTCTTGCCCAATCGTTTTAAAATAAGACGGCTTAATAGGTATGCAAGGAATAAACCTAGGAGTGTACATACAAAAAACACCAAAGATTCTTTTTGTACGGAATTTAAAAAGTTGTTCATAGGTACTATTTAGCTTTTTTCAAGATACTGTATTCTCTTCATATAGTATTTACTTATATACCATAAGAAAACAATTTAACCCAGTATTAACGATAAGCGTTGCAAGTTGTATTTTTGTATTCCTAAAAATGCAACTATGAAAAAAGGCGTACTTCTGGTAAATCTTGGTTCTCCAGATAGTCCAACCCCAAAAGACGTAAAACCGTATTTGGATGAATTTTTGATGGACGAAAGGGTAATTGATGTAAATCCAATACTTAGAAATCTAATTGTAAGAGGTATTATATTACAAACAAGACCTAAAAAGTCTGCAAAAGCCTATTCTAAAATCTGGTGGGAAGAGGGTTCCCCTTTAATTATCCTTTCAGAGCGCTTTAAGGAAAAAGTGGCTGCACAACTTGATATTCCGGTTGCACTAGGTATGCGTTATGGTAGCGGAAGCATAAAAGAGGGTTTGCAAGAGTTAAAGAATCAAGGGGTAGAACACGTGTACTTGGTTCCTTTATATCCACATTATGCCATGTCTTCTTATGAAACGGTAGTGGTAAAAGCCATGGAAGATAAAGATGCCTTTTTTCCAGAGATGCAATTAACTACCATGCCGGCTTTTTATAGTAATCCTGCCTATGTTAAAGTGCTCTCTAAGAGTATAAAAGAGCATTTAGATACTTTTGAATACGATCATGTGCTGTTTTCCTATCATGGAATTCCTGAGCGACATATACGTAAGTCTGATCCAACAAAGTTTCATTGTAAAATAGATGGTAGTTGTTGTAAAACCAACTCCGTGGCACACCATACCTGCTATAGACACCAATGTTATGACACAACGGAATTGGTAATTAAGGAACTAGGTTTGCCAAGAGACAAGGTAAGTTCTTCCTTTCAATCTAGATTACCTAACGATCCTTGGCTAAAACCGTATACCGATTTTGAATTTGAACGTTTGGCAAAAGAGGGCAAGACCAAATTGGCCGTTATTACCCCTGCCTTTGTAAGTGATTGTTTAGAAACCTTGGAAGAAATTGCCATGGAGGGCAAGGAAGAATTTATGGAAGCTGGTGGAACGGACTACATACACATACCTTGTTTAAATGATAGAGACGATTGGGTATCCGTTATGGTGAGTTGGCTTAAAGAATGGCAAGAAACAGATGCATTACCACAAACCCATATAAGGTAACCCCCGTAAATACTTAAAAAAATGACCAAAGCAAAAGAAATAGAATTAGCATTGGCTCCGTTGAGAGAAACGCTTAACAATCACCAATTATATTCCTGTTTAAATACCGTAACGGATGTACAACTTTTCATGGAAAGCCATGTATATGCGGTTTGGGATTTTATGTCTTTGTTAAAAGCGTTACAAACTAAGCTTACTTGCACCACCTTACCTTGGAAACCTGTGGTAAATAATGCCACCGCAAGGTTTATCAATGAGATTGTGCTAGAAGAAGAAACAGACGTTAATGAAAAAGGGGAGTACAAAAGCCACTTTTCCATGTATTTAGATGCAATGAAAGAAGTTGGTGCCAATACGGACAACGTGCTAAATTTCATTTCTAACGTAAAGGACTTAGAAGATATTGGCGAGCAAATCCAAGCTTCTTATCTGAACGAAGCTGAAAAAGGTTTTGTTGGCTTTACTTTTGATGTAATTAAAACCCAAAAGCCGCACATCATTGCCGCAGCCTTTACCTTTGGAAGGGAAGATGTTATACCAGATATGTTCTTAAAAATAGTGGAAGGTGCAGAAAAAACTGGAGAGGGCAATTATCCAAAATTAACCTACTATCTAAAAAGGCATATAGAATTGGATGGGGATGAGCATGGACCCCTTGCCTTAAAAATGATTGCTGAGCTTTGCGGTGAAGATGTTGTTAAGTGGGAAGAAGTATTGGAATATTCCAAACTGGCCTTGGAGAAGCGTGTAGCTTTGTGGAGCAGTATCGCCAATACCATAATGTTGAACAAAGAACAGTCTACACTAGTATAACTTGAGGGTTATAATGAAATAGGAAAACATGGCCAACGTATCTTCTGAAGCATTGGGCACAGAACCAATAGGTAAATTATTGGTAAAACAAGCTGTGCCAGCATCTATTGGTATTTTGGTCATGTCCTTAAATATTTTGGTAGACACCATATTTGTTGGCAATTGGATAGGACCCATAGCCATTGCTGCCATAAATGTAGTTTTGCCGGTTTCTTTTTTTATAGCCGCCCTAGGTATGGCCATAGGTATTGGAGGGGCAAGTATTATTTCTAGGGCTTTAGGTTCTAACCAAAAAGAAAAGGCCTTGCTCACCTTTGGCAATCAAATAAGCTTAACCTTATTAGTAACCATAAGCATGGTAATACTGGGGTTACTTTATGTAGATACGCTTATTCCTGCTTTTGGAGGTAAAGGTGCAATTTTTGATTTAGCAAAAATTTACTACGTAATTGTATTATACGGTGTGCCGTTTTTAGCACTGTGTATGATGGGCAATGCCGTAATTAGGGCAGAGGGCAAACCAAAATATGCTATGACGGCAATGATTATCCCGTCTATTGGAAATTTGGTGTTGGATTACCTTTTTATTTATGTGTTGGATTGGGGAATGCACGGGGCGGCATGGGCTACCACGGCAGGTTATTTACTTTGTTTTGGTTACGTCTTTTATTTTTTTCTTTCGCCCAATTCCGAACTTAAAATTAATTTTCAGCATTTTAAACTTAATGGCTCGGTATTAAAGGAAATTGGTTCACTGGGTTTCGTTACCTTGGCAAGGCAAGCCGTTACCAGTATTACCTACCTTTTAATGAATAATATTCTCTTTAATCTAGGTGGTGAGCCATTAGTTGCGGTTTATGCCATAATTGGGCGTATGCTCATGTTTGCCTTATTTCCTGTTTTTGGGGTTACACAGGGCTTTTTACCAATTGCTGGCTTTAATTATGGTGCAGAAAAATATGATCGGGTAAAGAAAACAATAATTACCGCTATTAAATATGCCGCTTTGGTTGCCACATTGGTTTTTGTGATTCTAACGGTTTTTCCCAAAGAAATTGCCCAGTTATTTTTAAGTGATAGGCCAGATTTAGATGAACAAGCCTTGGCCATCAACGCCTATGTTTTGGAGCACATACCGCTAGCAATGCGTTTGGTATTTTTGGCTACACCTATAATTGCTTTGCAGTTAATAGGCGCCGCTTATTTTCAGGCAATTGGTAAGGCTGTTCCTGCATTAATTTTAACGCTTACCAGACAAGGCATTTTTTTTATACCGCTAATTTTAATGTTGCCATCCATCTATGGAGAATTGGGAGTGTGGATGTCTTTTTCTATAGCAGATGTACTTGCTACAATTGTCACCGGTATCTATTTATATAAAGAAGTGAAAAGAACATTGCACTAATTACTCGCTTCGAGTGGTGTTGGAAGCTGCCTTACTAATAATCTTCCAAGTCCCTGATAGCTTTTTAAGCAAGAATATATCCACATAAATATCTTTTGTTTTTTCAAAATATATTTCCGCTTTTGCTAGGGCAATATCATTTAATACTTCTATAGAAAGCACTTTTGTAGCCCTGCCGTTATATGCTCCTTTTTCTTTGTTTTCGTAAAAACCAGCATACGCTTCCGGACTAACAAGCCATATTTCTTGGTCTGGTTTGGATAAGAATAGAGGCGCATCCTTATAAAAAGCTTCAGTGATTTTTTCTGGATAATTATAAGAAGAACCTTCTAAGTATAAATTTAGCGTTGTGGTTATGGCAGCAACCTCGTTCTGGCCGAAACTTAGTATTGAAATGAATAGGGTTAAGACGATACATACTTTTTTCATAATTCGTTTGTTTTAGGTTTTATTTCAATGATTTTCCCGTTTTCTTCATCTGTAAGTAGGTATAGTTTACCTGCAGGGCTTTGAGCTATTTTACGGGAACGTGCTCGACTATCTAAGAACAATTCTTCTGCAGAAATGGGTACATCCTCATCCAGTTTAAATCGCCATAAACTACCTCTAGAAAGTCCAGGGACAAACAGACTGTTGGTCCACTGTGGAAAGGTAGTTCCTGTATAAAAGCATAAGCCTGTGGGAGCCACCGTGTGTTGCCAATACCAGACTGGTTCAACTACACTACTGTCTGCTAATACAGGGGGTTTATAGGTCTTACTCCGTAATTTGCCGGTGGTTCTGCTAGGCCAGCCATAGTTGCCACCAGATTGTAAAAGATTAAGCTCGTCTCCTTGTATGGTGCCATGCTCTGTAAACCATAAAGATTGGGTGCTTGGATTTAGAGCGATGCCTTGTGCGTTTCTTATTCCATAGGCGTAAATACTGGCAATAGCACCCTTACCTATAAGGGGATTATCTTTTGGAATGCTGCCATCTAGGTTAAACCGATGCATTTTTCCTCTGGGGTCGTTTAAGTCCTGCGCAATAGGTGTGGTAGGTTCATCATTTTCCCAATACAAACGTTCTCCTACCGTTAGGTATAATTTTTGGTCCGTACCAATAGCCATACCGCCACCATAATGAAAGTTGTCTTGAGTAAAAGGAGCAGCGACTAAAATAGTCTGGATATCCGTTAGCGAATCGTTTGCCAAACGTGCGGAAATAAATTTCGTAGTGCTGCCTATATTAGGTTTTTCAGCAGCATAGGCTATAAAGATTCGCTTATTTTGATTGTAATTAGGGTCTATTAATACATCAAAAATACCAGCATTGTCACCAAAATCTACAGCTCCTATACTATCTTTTAAATCCGATGGAAAACCTTTGATGCTAGTCTTTGTTTGGTAGGTTAAGTTCACTTTTACCAAATCACCATTTTTCTCGGATACCAAGGCTATTTCTTCTGATAAAAAGGCAATACTCCAAGGTTTGTTTAAGTCTTCAACAACTACTTCCTTTACGGGAATAGGTACAGGTTTAAATACGGGTGTGGCATCTTTGGTAATGCAATTTAGAAAGAAAATGGAAAGCAATGATAGCAAATAACGCATAGAATTGTTTTTGCCAAATCTGCCTTTTTTAGCAAGGTTAAACTTTAAAAATCATGATTTTTAAGATGATTTTACCGCTGCAATGTGCCCTTTCTTATATTGTGTGGGCGTTATCTTGGTTATTGCTTTAAAAGCAATATTAAAGGAAGTAGGATTGTTAAAACCAACATCGTAAGCAATGGTTGCAATTTTTTCTTCTGCATAATCAGGGTGTACCAAAAGTTGTTTTGCTTTATTAATGCGATGGGAGTTTACATATTCCGAAAAATTCATGTGCAAAACTTCATTTATGGCTTGGGACAATGCTCTAGGCGTTACCTGTAATTGTTCTGCAACACTAGCTAAATTCATGTTGGGTTGTAGGTAAGTTGCTTCGGTTGTAAATAGCCGTTCTAATTTATTGATGATAAGGCGTACCTCCTTAGGGTCTACAGTTGTGTTCACATATTTTTCTAGCGTAAAGGTGTGCTGTTTCAACATTAAAAAAGAAAACACGTAGACCAAAAATGAAAAGAAAAGAGCACCTCCAATGTAAAAAGGGACAATACCTAAAATATTACCGATATAAAAGAACCAAATTAGACCTACACCAATTACAAGGTTTCTAAACCATCGTATGGCAACTTTGGAAGCCAAAGGGCTACCAAATTTTAAGATACGAATCGCCAATACTATATAGATGGCTAAATGTACAAATACGGCGTAATACGTTAGATAGGCCCATAGTTGACCATCGTTGGGGATTAACCAACAAAATAACTCAAATAGACCAAAGGGTATAAAATGCAGGTAAGCACTTTTGGGTAATGTTTTTAATTTTAAAAGGAGCATCTTTCCATACCACCAAAGACTAGGGCCCACCAGTAATATGCCGCCCAAACCCATATTACGTTGCCAAGGGCTTAGGTCTATGTAAACATGTAAGATAGACTTACCAATACGTAGAATTAAACCAATTAGTATTAAAGACAGGAGTTGATTGCCAAGTACATTCCCTTTTTTAAGGCTGAGTAAATAACCACACAAAAATAAGCCTTGCGCAATACCAAGGCTACATAGAATTAAGATGATACTGTCTTTATCCACGGCGTAAAGATAAAGAACGTTAATGGTTGCTTTGGTTTTAGCTAGAAATAGTTACTTTAGAAGCCCACAAACCACACTAAACATGAAAATGCAATACCACATTTTAGCCTTAGTAATTTTGTTATTTACCGCCTGTAAAAAAGAAAAACCACAAGAGATGCAAAAAATATATATTGGCACCTATACCAATGGCAATAGTGAAGGTATTTATTCTATTCAGTTTAATCCATTAACGGGTACTCTAGACAGTTTAAAACTTGAGGCTAAGTTAAGTAGTCCTTCCTTTTTAACATTGTCTGATGATGGTAAAATGCTTTATGCCGTTGAGGAAACCTCGGACTTTGACGCTAATAGTGGTGGGGTTGTGGCACTCCAAGTTACGTCAGATGGTTTAAAAGAGGTAAATGCGAAAGCAACAGGTGGAGCAAATCCGTGCCATGTGGCCTATTCGCCATCTGGTCAATTGGCAGTTTCCAACTATTCTGGGGGTAATTTGGCCATTTTTGATTTATTAGAAGATGGGCAATTAGGGGACCGACAAGTAATTAATCATAATCCGCCAGACACTACAGGCATTAGCCATGTACATATGGCTCATTTTAATGCAGATGGATTATTTGCTGCGGATCTAGGGTTAGACCAAGTAAAAAGATATACCAAACAACCTTATGGTTGGGTGCCTGCTGAGCAAGAGGCATTAACTTTAGATAAAGGTGCAGGTCCAAGACATTTTGTGTTTGATGAGAGCAGAAATTTTATGTACGTTATTAACGAACTTAATGCAACATTAACGGTATTTAAAAGAGACGCATTAGGTAAGTTTCAGCCCTTGCAAACAGAAAGCACTATCGACCCCAATTATGCTGGTCCACACCCTTGTGCGGATATCCATATGAGTCCAGATGGGCAATTCTTGTATGGGAGCAACCGAGGAGAAAACACCTTGGTAATTTTTAAAATTGACAAAGCTACTGGAAAAATTAGTCTAGTGGGCAGGACTTCTGTGGAAGGCGATTGGCCAAGAAATTTTACCTTATCTCCAGACGGTAAGTTTGTTTTGGTAGCGAATAAAAAGAGCAATAATATTACCGTGTTTAAACGAGATGAAAAAGAAGGCACTTTAAACTTTTTGCATGAGGTAGCCTTGGACAGTCCCGTTTGTTTGGTGTTTGAATAATTGATGGATGAAATTGAAGAGTCAAATAGGTATTGTACTTACTGCTATTATTTTAGTACTTATTAGTTGCACTAATAAGATTCAAGAAAAAGAGCATGTAGAAAAAAGAAAAGAATATTTGTTTAAGGCGTTGTTGCCTAAAGAAACTGGGATTGATTTTAGAAACGTAGTAAAAGAAGATTCAATACATAATATACTCAACTACATTTATTACTACAATGGTGGTGGTGTAGCCGTTGGCGATGTTAATAATGATAGCTTGCCAGATCTATTTTTTGTAGGCAACCAGGTGCCCAATAAACTTTTTTTAAACCAAGGTAATTTTAAGTTTACAGAGATAGCGAAAAAGGCAGGCATTGCGGGGAACGCATCTTGGAATACTGGGGTAACCATGGTAGATATTAATGCAGATGGTTGGTTAGATATTTATGTTTGCGCGGTAAGTAATGTCTTAGATTTTAAAGGTAAAAACGAACTATTTATCAATAATGGAGATGGTACGTTTACAGAAGACGCAGAGGGCTACAATTTAGATTTTGAAGGTTATAACACACAGGCCTATTTTTTTGATTACGACAAGGACGATGATTTGGACGTGTTTTTGGTTAATCATGCCGTACATACTACAAGGGCACATGGTAAAGCATCCGTAAGAAATAATATTACTCCGAAAGTGGGAGATGTTTTACTACAAAATGTAAACGGTAAATTTATAGATGTAACTAAGCAATCTGGAATTTTCGCGGGTCCTAATGGTTATGGATTAAGTGCTTCTTTAGCTGATTTTAATAATGATGGCTGGGACGATATCTATGTTTGTAACGATTTTCATGAGGATGATTACTACTACCTAAACAATCAAGATGGGACCTTTATCGAGGCACATGGGCAAAATTTTGTTATTAGTAGTAGGTTTTCCATGGGAAGCGATGCTGGAGACATCAACAACGATGGCTTTCAAGATTTGATTACCTTGGATATGTTGCCCGATAACGAAAAGGTTCTAAAAGAGACCGAAGGGGATGATGCCATGCTTAATATGATAGATAAGCTAAGAGAATTAGGGTATAAAGACCAATATTCTAGAAATATGCTTCATATGAACTCACAAGGAGATGGGTTCTATGAGAATGCTATTATGAATAAAATGGCAGACACAGACTGGAGTTGGTCACCGTTACTTGCAGATTTTGATAACGATGGATACGCAGATCTTTTTATATCTAATGGTATAATGAGGCGCCCTAATGGATTGGACTTCATAAGGTATGTTTCTAATGCATTTAAGGGCAGGTCTACAGAAGAGGGTCAGAAATGGTTATATAACTCAATAGCTGCAATGCCGAATGGTATTGCTACTAATCAAATCTTTAAAGGCGGTAAAAACGGTTTCTCTAAGAAAACCGGAGAATGGTTCAATGCAAAACCAAGTTATAGTAATGGAAGTGTTTATGCAGATTTAGACCTAGATGGAAACTTAGACCTTGTAGTTAATAACTTTAATGATTTTCCTTCCGTTTACAAGAACACCAGTAATAATGGTAAAGCAATAGCTTTAGGTTTTCGGTATAAGGGACAGAATAAATTTGGGGTTGGAACTAAGGCCATAGTGTATCAAAGCGAACGTAAGCAGCTTAAACAGTTATATGCCTCTAGAGGTTTTTTATCTAGCGTAGACCATCAGTTACATTTTGGTCTGGGTAATGACCGTAAGCCTATAGATTCCATAAAAGTTATATGGCCAGATAATACTACTCAAATTATAAAAAACAATTTGGACGCGGTAAGGCTTACGGTAAATTATAATCCATTAGAAGTAAAGAAAGAAGAAGATTTATTTCTTAAACAAGGAAATTACCGTTTTGAGGAAGTAGATTTAGGTGTTGACTTTCAACACAAAGAAGATAACTACAATGATTTTAAAGAAATTAAATTAATTCCATATAGAATATCCAATCTTGGTCCTGCGGTAGCTAAAGCAGATATAGATAATAACGGTTTTGAAGATGTTTTCATAGGAGCAGCAGCTGGGGAAGAGGCGAAACTGTATTTAAATAATGGGCAAACTTTTAAACCCATGTCTATTCCTGAAATAGAAAAGGATGCCCTTTTTGAAGATAATACAGCTGTGTTTTTGGATGCAGATCAAGATGGTGATTTGGACTTATACGTTGGCAGCGGAATAGCCCCTAACAGAGATGGTACCTTAGAAATTGATCGCCTATATATAAATAACAACTTAAATTTTATAAAGGCTACAAATGCTATCCCAGTAAATGATTTGGTAACAACCTCGGTAACCGCAGTAGATTTTGACTTAGATGGGGATACGGACCTCTTTATAGGTAATTTATGTGATGCAGATAATTTTGGTGCACAAGTAGATTCTTATCTTTTGGAGAATAATGGAAAGGGAACTTTTACCAAATCTAGTAGGTTAAGGGTTAAATCTAATATAAATAAAGCTAAGTGGGCAGATGTAGATGGAGACAAAAGGCCAGATTTATTGTTAGCATCTGAATGGGATGTCCCCAACGTCTATTTGAATAAAGAACGCGGATTTGTTAAGTTAGATTTGCCGGAAAATTTAACTGGTTTATGGCAAGAGATAGATTTATTTGACATGGATAATGATGGTTATAAAGATATTGTTCTCGGTAACTGGGGTTTAAACACTAAGTACAGTTTAAATTTTGATGGGCCTTTGGTAATGTATCACTCAGATTTCGATTTAAACGGTAGTAATGAAACCCTTTTAGCCTATAACATAGACGGAACCTACTATCCTTTAAATTCTAAGATGGAAATGTCCGCCCAAATGAACATTATAAGTAAGCTCTATGTACAACATGCAGATTTTGCAGGTAAATCTATTGAAGACATAATTAAAAAAGGAACATTAAGTAGGGCAAAGAAATATGAATCCAATTATTTAGCTTCCGGTTATATTAAGAATGATAATGGTACTTTTAAAGAGTTTGTGCCCCTGCCAAATCATTTTCAATTGGCACCACTAACCCAGTTTGAACAAATAGAACTTGATAATAAAACTTTCTTTATGGTGGCGGGAAATAGTGAAAGGGTAAATACGTATCATGGTAAATACATGAGCTTAGGGGGGATTATTGGATCAAGTGTTAACAACTATAAGCAAGTCAAGGATTACGGTATCGCTCCATTTTCTAATCAAATTACATTTATAACTACGATTAAAATGAAAGCTGGCCGCCAAGTTATTTTTGTGGTTCCTAATAATGATAAAGTCAAAACCTACATTACAAAGTAATCGGCTTTGTTATTGTAGGTAACGCTTTCAAAAGATGGTCTAATCTAATTAAATAAATGGAAAGCTATCTGCCAACTACCACTAGAATTCCTATGATGATAAGACCCACTAAAACGGCAAAGAAAATCTTCCAAGCACTATACGGTCTAGAACCAGAAATGGTTCCGTTTTCGCCATTAACAAAAAAGTTATATTCCTTGCCGTTATACCGGTAAGAACTTACATAAACTGGGAGTAAGATGTGCTTAAACGTTTCTTCTGATAATTGCACATCCATACTGCTTACCCGTTGGGTATCTCCACCAATATCTTGTCTGCACCAGCGTTCTGCAATTCGTTTAGCTTCGCCCTTGGCAGCCAAATGCCCTTGGGATAAGGGAATGGTATATTTTTCGGTTACAAAACCACGCAAAAAGCTGCTGTTAAAAGGTTGTAGTAATTTAAGATTCCACCTAGCAATTTTACTGGGAACTCGGCCCTTTCTTTGCTTACTAGCTTCCACTAAAGTATCGTCTACAAAACCAGCTACGCTGCCAGAGGCTGGGTACCAACGTGTTTTCCGTACCCGCTGGTTTACCATTTTACCATTGCTGTTACGTACCCGTTTGGTTTCATAATAATATTCACCACGCTGACCAGAATATTGGGCTTGTAATTGGGCATCAAACGTCCAATAGGGTAAATACAATCCTTTGGTAAATTGCGGGTCTAATGCCGCTTTTTTTAAGTTGTCTGGTGCAAACCAAAGTGAATTAACCCATTTTTTAAAGATTTGAAAAGACTTTTGTTTATCTATTTGAAAAGGCAATACGGCACCCGGCAAAATCCATTCTTCTTTATACTGGTCTTCTAAAACCAAAGGCATGCTACAGTACACACAGTGTAGCGATTTGTAGTTTTCTTCTACATGCTGGGTAGCACCACAATTTTTACAATTGAGCATGGAAATTTCTTCGGAGTGGCGTTGCGCCCCCATTTCCTTAAGGTAGGGATACAGCTCTAGCTCTTCAAAACCATTTTCGTCTAAATGAATTTCTTCGGTATGGCCACAATATTCGCACAAGACAGTTTTAGTGCCCGGGCTATATTTCATTTCTGCACCACAGTTTATGCAGGGTTTTTTAAGTTCGGTTTGTTGGGTATTCACCGCTTCCATGAGCTGGGTATGCTTTGGTGTTTATAAGTGAGCAGCAGCTTTGCTGCTGCCCATAAATTAGTTTTATAAATGTGCTAATTACGCTGTTGGCGGTAGTGGTGGAGGTGTGTTGCCTCCTAAGAAGGACTTTAATTCTTCTACTTCTTGTAACTGCGCCCAATTGCTCATGCCCTGTTTCCACACCAAACTTTCCCTATTAATGGTGCGGTTGGCAAATAAGGTTTTTAATTGGTCAAACGTAACCGGACCTTGTTGTGCGCCGTTGGCCGCATAAAAGTATTGTACCTGTACCGGCATTGGTGGGGGTACGGCGCCAGTTGTAGCAGGCTGCTGTGAACCAGGTTGGCCGCCCATTTGCGGATTCATTAAACCGCCCATTTGTTGCGCCAAAACAAAGCCCATACCCATACCCATACCGGCACCGGCGGTTCCGCCTTCGTTTTGGGCAGCTGCTTCAATAGCTTTGGCAGCTTTGAACTTGGTTAGCTTATCTAAATCTAACTTGTCTATGCGGCTGTATTCAAAAATTTCTTTCTTAAGTTCCTCTGGCATAGAAACATTTTCTATGTAGAATTTTTCTAAAGAAATACCTACACTTTGGAACTCGGGAGCCATTACTTCCTTACACGTTTCAGAAAGTTCTGTGGTATTGGCGGCATACAGTTCAATGGGTAAATTGGCCTCGCCAACGGTGTCTGTAAATCGGGTAGCGATTAAACTTTTTAAATGCTCGTTAATTTCATAATTGGTAAAGTTGTTATCCGTACCTACAATATCAATAATAAATTTGCCTGCATCGGAAATACGGAAGGCATAGGTTCCAAAGGCACGTATCTCTACCAAGCCAAAACGGTCGTCACTTAAGGTAATTGGGTTTTTAGTGCCCCATTTTTCATCGGTAAATAAATGGGTGTTCACAAAATAAACTTCGGCCTTAAAAGGGGAGTTAAAACCGTATTTCCAACCCTTTAAAGTAGAAAGGATAGGTAGGTTTTGGGTAGTTAACTCATAAGTACCGGGGGTAAAAACATCTGCAAGTTGCCCTTCGTTTACAAAAACTGCCGTCTGCCCTTCTCTAACGATGAGTTTGGCGCCGTTTTTAATTTCATTCTGATACCGCTCAAAACGGTGTGCAATGGTGTCGTCCGTGTAGTCTAGCCACTCAATAATATCTATAAATTCATTACTGAGCTTTTCCTTGATTTTTCCGAAGATATCCATGTTTTAGAGTTTAGGTTTATAGTAGAAACAACAATGTATTAAAGGTGTTTCTTGGTTATTTGTACGGTTTAAAATAATAGGCTTTGCCTTGCCTTAAAGCTAACAAAAATTGCCTTGCTATACTTTAGATAGGTAGCAAATTATAACTAATTGTTACAGACCTTCTAATTGATTGACTATTAAACCAATCTTAAATGTTTAATAAATATGTAAATAAATTAAACAAAATGATTATTTTTAAGGTGAAGAGGAAAAAGAATTGCTATGAAAAAGAAAACACCTTACATGATTGAGCGTCCTTTGGCAGATATGCATGCCGATGGCGTACGTTTTGATGTATCCATTATTGAAGCCTTACGAAACCAGCAAACCATTGCTGAAACTAAGTATCGAAAAGAAAACAATGCCCAATAACGTTCTTGGTACTGCTTTAGAGCCTTGTTGTTTTGCACCAAAAACCGGATTTTACCGGGATGGCTATTGCAAAACGGGCGATATGGATACGGGTACGCATGTGGTATGTGCGCTAATGACCAAAGAGTTTTTAGCATTTTCATTAAGCCGTGGCAATGATTTAATAACACCCATACCCTATTATAATTTTCCAGGTTTAATACCTGGTGATAAATGGTGTCTGTGTGTTTCTCGTTGGAAGGAAGCCTACGATGCCCATGTTGCACCACCAGTAATTTTAGAGGCTACCCATGAAAAAGCCTTAAAAACAGTTTCTTTTGATATGTTGCTAGAACACAAGCATACCCATTAGGTGTGTTGTAGTTGATTCATTACTGCACAGGCGCCTGCTTCTCCGGATTGCATGGCAGCATTTAAGGAGCCGTTTAAAGTATAATCCCCAATAGAAATGCTATTGGATGAGTTCCCTTTCTGTGTAAAATCTTGTCGTATGTTTTCTAAATCGGGCAATGCTTTTTTAATGTGGTAGTGTTTCACTAGCCTACCCGTTTCTATGGCACAATGTAGTTTTAATTCTTTACGAACCAATTGCTCTAAATCAGTTACAGCATGGGTACTTTCTTTCACCACGGTAACCGATAGTATGGGTGTTTTGGTTTGGAACAAGTAATTAATGTTGTTGGCATAGGTCTCTGGGGCCGTAAGCAATCCTATGATACCGGG
This sequence comes from Croceivirga radicis, assembly GCF_002072105.2. Taxonomy (GTDB): domain Bacteria; phylum Bacteroidota; class Bacteroidia; order Flavobacteriales; family Flavobacteriaceae; genus Croceivirga; species Croceivirga radicis. Next base: position 187,566 of record NZ_MTBC01000001.1, on the reverse strand, counting down.
TTCAATAGCCCATTCTGCAGTTTCAAAATAAAAATTATGGCAACTTTTCCAGGCTACTTCGCTTTGCAACGGAGCGCTACAGAGGACTGCATCGGTAGTAATCGTTTCGCCCTTTTCAGTTGCGATTTTTCCCGTTGCGGAAAAATTTACTGTGGTATTAAACTGGAAGGTGGTCTGTTTTAAACTGTTTTTTAATTGTTCGGCCACAGCGCCAATACCATTTTGAGGAACAGCCGCATAGCCTTCGCCAAACATCTTAAATACAAACTGAAACATTCTGGATGAGGTCCGTAATTCTTCTTCTAAAAAAATGCCTGTGAAAAAAGGTTTAAAAAAGTTATTGATTATGCTATCCGTAAAACCATAGTCTTGTAAAAAAGCTAGTGTAGTGGTTTCTTTAGATGCAAAAATGTCGTTTAGTGAAGTACGTTTTAATTGCTGTGAAAGTTTAAATATTTTCCATTTGTCCTTAAAGGTACCCGCTTTAGAAACCAAGGTGGGCCACAAAGCGCTAAAATCCCGCAGTGGGTCGCCAATACGTTCTCTTTTACCGTTAGAAAACAAAAGGGCTCCAGGTTTAAAATAGTTGAGGTTAAGCGCTTCTAAATTCAAGTGTTTTTGCACCATAGGATAGGCCGTAAGTAGTACTTGAAAACCGTGGTCTAAAGGCACACTATCAATAAAATCAGTTTTAACTCTACCGCCAACTGCTTCCGTAGCCTCCACAACGGTTGGGCTATAGCCTTTTTCTTCCAAAGTTTTGGCAGCGAGCAGTCCGCTTACTCCAGCGCCTATAATGGTAATGTTAGCTGTTTTTTCCATGATTTTCTATATGTTAGAGACGCTTTATGATGTGCTAAAAGCAATTTTTTATTGGATAAATAACTCCTTAATAGTTGCCGTAATTGCAGCTTTTGTTGGTTGGTTAGGTGTTTATAGGCAGGTCTGTTAATTTTTGTATCCCATTTCGCCTTAAACAGCCAATCTAAAGCAATACGCAGATAGCAATGGTTTTCAAAAGGCAATTCAGGATATTGCGCTACCAACCTATTGGGTAGGTTTTCATAGACTTCTTTTATTGTTGAATTATTCACGCCATAAAATTAAACAGAATTAGTGTGAATATTCACAAATTAAGGCGCGCTTTTTATAATGTAGCTTAAATGAGGGTTTCCTCTAGTATTCCTATTATTTTTACACCAAATAGTTGTAAGATGATAAAAGCAGTTTTGTTTGATATGGATGGGGTAATCATAGATTCTGAACCCCTGCATACAAAAGCCTACCACGCCATGTTTCAAGAATTTGGTATGGATGTATCTGCTGCTTTGTACGAAAGTTTTACCGGAAAGGCCACCTTGGCTATTTGCGAAGAACTGGTGGCCGAATTTAACCTAGATGCGCAGCCCAAAGATTTGGTAGCCAGCAAGCGCAAACATTTTAAGTCGCTTTTTGCCCTAGATACGGATTTAGAACTTATACCTGGCGTTCTAGACCTGATTAAGGACTACCATGCTAACGGACTTACCTTAGTTTTGGCAAGTTCTGCCAGTATGCCTAGCATAAATAATGTGTTTAAACGTTTTAATTTGGACCAGTATTTTGTGGCAAAATTAAGTGGGGCAGACCTAAAAGCATCTAAACCGCATCCAGAGATTTTTATAAAAGCTGCGGAAGCTTCTGGTCATGAGAAAGCGCATTGTATGGTAATAGAAGATTCTACCAATGGCATAAAAGCTGCACACAGCGCAGGTATTTATGCGGTAGCGTTTGATAGTCCACATTCTAAAAACCAAGATTATGCTCTAGCTGATAAGGTAATTACTTCTTTTAAAGAGATTGCTTTTAGCGAATTACAGTAGACTTACAATATGGGTTGGAGCGGTTGCACTATTTAAAACAGTAGTGTATAAGAATTGGTTTATCTTTATGCTAAAAGTGGAATATCAGTAATATGACGGATATTGAATTGTTGTCATTAATTCACTCAAAGTTGCGAATGCAAGAAGTCAGCAGTATCTTTTAATCCTCTATTTCTAAGTATATCTAAGACTTCAAACTCATCTAAATCAGGATTTCGACGATATAACACCATTTCTTTAAACGCTTTTACAGCTTCTTCTGGATTTAAGTCGATAATATCAGTTAAGAAATCATCTGCGGTCTTGGCGGAAAGGCCAAACGATGATAAATACTCTTTCGGAAAATCTTTAATATTATTTGTAACAATTACGTTAGCGTTGGTCTTAATTGCTGCGGCTAGCACATGACAATCATTTGGGTCAGATAATTCCAATCCAGAAATCAACCCTGAATAGTTAGGTACAAAAGCATCTGGAAATGCCAAATTTGCTTTTGACATACGCTTAGAAATTTCTTCTTCAGAAACTCCTTTTCTTTTCATAACATCTGCCCATTCATCGAAAATATGTTCACTCCATTTAGGAGTATATAAATCATAATGAGCAAACCAAAAAAGTAAATCTCTAATCTCAATCGGATAAATAACATTTGTATCTAAAACACAAATAAAACGAACACTATGTATCATATAGTCCGATTTCCTCGTCAGATTGCATAATTTCAATAATATGCTTTTTCTGAGTCTCTTTCATTTTTCTCTTATAATTCATTACATCTTCAAACTTAACTCTACGATGTTTTCCAACTTTAGTGAAATCAATTTTTCCTTCTTCCAAAAGTTTAACAAAATGAGGTCTAGAACAACCTAAAATTTCAGCTGCCTTTTGCGTTGTTACTTCTGTGGCAATTGGCACCAAAGAAAATGGTTTACCCTTGCTCATTGCTTCTAAAATCTCTCCTAAAAGTTTCAATGCGCTTAATGGTATTTTTATCCTTTCTTGAGTTTCATCTATCTCTATTTCAGGATTATTGGACTTTAATTCCTTAATCACAGAAGAAAGGGCATCATAAGATTGTATCGCAATCTTTTGCTCCTCTTTTGAGGCTTTATTAACATTATTATAAGTTTCCATTTGGTTTATTAAGTTTCGCCTTTACAATATTAAACGAAATAAACGAAACAAGCTTACATTTGAAATGTTAAAATTAAAAACTAATGACAACAAAACCTATAAACAATAAGGGCTTAGGACTTAATCGAATGGTTTGCGTATTTTTATGAATTCGCGAAATCTTTGGGATTTCGCTTTTGAACAAAAAAAGAAAAAACAAAACCAAAAGATTGCGCTATGTGCGTGGCGGAAAGCAAACGCTAGTTTGCTCCCGTACTGTTCATAGCTAAACCGTTATACTGAATTTAAGAAAGAAATTCAACAGGAAAAAAAATGAAAAAAATATTCTTAACAAGGCTGATTTCAATTTCAATTATCTTCAGTTCATGGAGTCAGCAACTTTCTATTGATTTAATAGAGGGCGAATCACCATCTAAAAAAGCTATTGTTTTGGAGGAATTCGTTTTTACACAGAGCCCAACACGTGACTGTCATGCTTCTTCCTTATTGGAATTGGACAATGGAGATTTGCTGTGTACATGGTTTGGCGGATTGAAAGAAGGTGCTCCGGACGTTAAAATCTGGTTGGCACGAAAACCAAAGGGTGGACAGTGGCAACCACCTGTACGTATTGCCGGTGACGATGGGCAAACCGTATTCAATCCCGTGCTTGTTAAGCTCCGTGGCGGCGACATCCAGATATATTACGTCAGCCCTGGTATTGATGATGGTCATGTTATTACATCAAGGGACAATGGCTATACTTGGAGCAGTCCAAAAAAGCTTCCTGAAGGATTCGTCGGCCCAATTGTAAACAAGCCGGTTTATTTGGAAGACGGGACAATTATTGCAGGTGCCAGCCTGCAGGGCGATCCAGGTAAACGCATCCATGTGGAAATCAGCAAAGACAATGCTGAAACATGGTTTAAGGTAGGACCGATTAGTGATCCGGTAAACACAAAGTACCAAATTATTCAACCCACCATACTTGTCCATTCTCAAAAACGCTTACAGATTCTTGCAAGAAGTAATGAAAAAGATGAAAATACTAAAATTGCTCAATCATGGTCAGAAGATGGAGGTATAACCTGGTCGCCGGTGACTGATATTACTCTGCCAAACAACAATTCGGCCATCGATGCGGTAACACTTGATGATGGTCGTCACCTTCTGGTTTATAATCATTCAACGCGTGAAGATTCTATCGGGGGCCGCAAAGGACGGGGTATTCTAACAGTGGCTGTTTCTAAAGATGGAATCAATTGGGATGCAGCTGCTGTACTTGAATATCGGACAGGAACAGTGCAGTATTCCTATCCTGCTGTGATTCAAACTAATGACGGTTTAGTCCACGTGACATATTCCTGGCACCGCAAACTAATCAAACATGTAGTTATAGACCCGAAAAAGTTAGAAACCTATCCGATTGTTAACGGACAATGGCCGAAAGATAAAATGCCATGGATTAAGAGTAACGAAAACGAAGAAACAGGGATGGATAGTGAACAATTAAAATAGTTATTTTGAAATTAACGTCGGCTCAACACGCGGTGTAGTTAAAAAGGGTTTAGTGGTTTTCGGAGAGTAATAATCCGCTACAAATATGTTGTACCTTGATGGGTAAAAAGCCCGTAATCACCTACTAACCATATAGCCAACCGTTAAGAATAATTTGATGAAAACACCTGTCTTATTTGAAAACAGTGACTTTTATGAGAAAGAAAAATATTTCTCGCAGTTTGGGAGTGTGCTCAATCTAGTCCAATTCTTTTTTAGTGAACTGCCTGAGAATAATTATGATTTTTCTGCATTTGTAGCTAAAGAAGCACTTAAGTCTTTAAAAAAGAGAAAAGCCAAATTTTATGAGAAACCACATAAACAATATCAAAGTCAGTACTATTTTAACTCAGGTTTAAATGGTGCTGAGATTAGTAATGATATTGAAGGTGTTGAACCAAAAGGAAAGAAAATAGAATTAGGCACGTTTTTAGGAGAATCTTACAGTAAAAAGTTCAAAGAATTAACGCATCGAGCCAATAGCGGTTTAAGTTATGCGCTTTTAGAACCACCATATCCATTAAGATATACCGAATTTATTCGTCAACAAGCAAGAGAATTAGGAAGAAAAAAACTAAATAATTGGGAGAGAATCAAACTAGTTCAAACAAAATTTTTCAATTATTTTTTAGAAGAGATTGAACTAGATGTTACTGACGAAAATCAACTTGTAATCTACGAATGGGATAATAATTGGTCTTATTATTTTGATGCAGGAAAAGAATGGTGGGGAACATTTTTTTGGACAGTACTAAATAGTGATGAAGGAATAATTACTGTGATTAGTGCTTCGACGACTGATTAAAACTAATGCAAACAAAGAACTGAGGTAAAAACCTACTTTTTTCTACTTTAAATTTGAGATATATAAATTTTGGCCAAACTTCTGCCTCCGCTATCGCTAGTTTGCTCATGGGTAAAGGAAACCGCTTTTGAACAAAGAAGAACTTGGTGAAAATTTAGCCAAATGCGAACTGAATTGAAAGTAAATGCACAAAATGGCTCTAGTTCATTGAGTCGTAATTTCCTAATCGGTTTTCAACCGTAATTGCCTATATTTATTCCCAACCGTGTGGTCTGCGTTTTTTTATGCGCAACTCGTCATACATTCAACGTTGTAAACAAGCTGAAAAACGAAAACGATGATACATTTACTTTGGTCCATAATTAATTTAATTACTGTTCTCTACTTTCTATATCTGATTGTTGGATTTATTAGAAAAGGTAAACGGATTTTTAGTCCTAAATTCAAAGTTGTTTCAATATTTGTAATGGTAATCGGAGTTGTTCAAGTAATTTCTGCTGTTAGTTTGGAGGGAAAAACGAATCGAATTACAATATCAAACAACTACAACAAAAAGAATTTTTCAAAAGTAGAAAAAGTAACGCTTGAAAAGAATTTGACTTTTGATATAAATATGCACGTTAAATATTCGATTGAACAAACCGAATTGATTGCTATAGAAAGTAATAGTTTCTTGACTGGATTTGTTAGCGGTTACGAATGGGAATTTACGTCGATTGAAACTGAAAATTACAAACCATCTGAAAATGCGAAATTTTCTGCTAACGGTGTTTTGAAATGGAATCTTTTCGGAATCACTGTTTATAACGAATCAAAAACATTTAACGGAATCTTTAAATAAAGAAGCCAGCGTACAACAAAAACCTGACCTAATCCCCCCCGCTATCACTAGTTTGCTTATTTGGAAAGGTAACCGCTTTTAAACAAAAAAGAACTAGATAAAAATTTAGCTCTAATTCATTGAGCCAAAATTATCTAAACGGTATTCAACCGTAATTGCCTATATTTATTTCCAACCGTATGGTATGCGCTTTTTTCGTGGCGAAAATGGCCATAAATTTAAAGTTGTAGAGCATTTTAATCCACTTTGTGATGAGGGACTTACTAAACATTTTTACCCTGCAAGATGAAATTTCATTTTATGGCACTTTGTCCGAATTGGATGAAAGATTAAAACTGGGAGAGAATAAATATTTTCGGACCAAATGGATTAATGAAAATGAGCTGAAATTCGTCGCGAACCGGCCTGCTGGAATTTTTATGAGCATAGGCAGACCTATCACCGAAGGAATTAAAGGATACGCCACCGTAACATCGAAAAATCAAAAGGAGCAACATTTGGCATTAAAGACAAAATTCCGTTGGGAATTAATCCTAGTATTTGTTCCATTAATATTTCTAATCCCAGAAATTATTGTTGGAAATACAAATATTAAAAGTTGGGTGCTAATTTTTTTTCCACTTATAACCTTATATTTTGGTTTTGTTTTTAGACTTCAGGAAAAAAGCCTATTTGAAGTATTCAAGAAATCATTAGTTAAATAAAAAAACGCATACAACAAAGAACTGAGGTGAAAACCACCCCATTACCCCATTACGTTTAAGGTCTTTTTATCTAGACCAAAATCCTGTATTTTTAGGAATTCAACGATAACCCCACCATTTCGGCCAATTAAGAAAAACCACCAACCACATATGAAAACCACTACTATCTTGCTCCCTGTCTTAGTAATGCTATTGTTTACTTGTACAATAGATGCAAAAGAAAAGAGCAAGAAAACAACACCGGTACAAACTACAACTAATGATTATCAAGATTTAGTAACCTTGTTCAAAGAATGGCGGCGTTTTGAAACGCCGCCTATGCATAAAGGTGCTCCGGATTATCGTAAAGCTACGTTTACGGAGCGTATGCCTGCCTTTAAGCAATTAAGAGCGCGCCATGCGGCTATTGACACTACAGGCTGGTCTATCCCCAACAAGGTGGATTGGATGGTTGTTTGGGCAGAGATGAATGGTTTTGATTTTAACCATCGTGTACTAAAACCATGGGAGCGAGACCCTGCATTCTACAAAACCATTTGGACCGCCAAAAGTGATGTTCCAGCACACGAGGGCCCTACCCATCATGGTACCTTGGAACTATGGACGTATACTTTTCCGTTGAGCGATGCTGCACGAACAAAAATGCTCAAGGAGCTGGCCGTGATTCCATCCTTGAACGCACAAGCTAAAACCAACCTTTCAGGCAATGCTAGAGATTTATGGGTTACGGGTATCAGAGATATTAAAACACAATCCGAAGTACTTGAGAATATGAAAAGTGCAGCAGGTGTACGTACCGATGAAGCCCTGATGGCCGCCATTGAAAAAGCCCAAACGGCCACAAATCAACTGGTAGCATGGCTAGAAGCGCAATCCGATAAGAAAACAGGCCCTTCAGGTATAGGTAAGGAGAATTATACTTGGTATATGCAAAATGTACATTTGGTTCCACTTACTTGGGAAGATGAGGTAATGATTTTAAAAAGAGAATTGGCACGTGCATGGTCGGCATTAAAATTAGAAGAACACCGCAATCGCAAGCTCCCCCAATTAATCGCCGCAGACTCTCCTAAAAGTTATGATGCCTTAGCCAATCGAGCAGCCAACAGCTTCCTCAACTTTCTAGAGAAAGAAGCTATTTTAACGGTCAAAGATTATTTTGAGCCCGCTTTACGGGAACATTTGGGCACCTTTGTTCCAGAGGAAACAAGAAACTTTTTTTATATCACTTCGCACTACGACCCTCGCCCACTGTTTTCTCACTTTTACCATTGGTTTGAGTTGGCTAGAATGGAAAATGAGCCCAACCCCAGTGAAATTAGAAAAGGGCCACTGTTGTACAATATCTTCGATTCTAGAAACGAGGGCACAGCCACGGCCGTGGAAGAAATGTTTATGGATGCCGGTTTGTATGATGACGACCCTAGGGTACGGGAGATTGTTTACATTATGATTGCGCAACGGGCAGCAAGAGGACTGGGTTCGCTTTATGCACATGCCAATGAAATGACCATGGAAGAAGCTGGAAGTATACACTCAGAATATACCCCTAGAGGGTGGATGAAAACGGAAAAAGAACTTTTGATATTTGAGCAGCACTTGTATTTAAGACAACCGGGTTACGGTACCAGCTATATTACCGGGAAATATTTACTAGAAGCCGCTATGGCCGCATATGCGCGTGGTAAAGAACTAGAGGGCGCGCCATTTGTGCTCAGTGATTTTTTTGATAGTATTAATAGCATAGGTAATATTCCTGTGGTATTAACGCAGTGGGAAATGACCGGTAATGCTGACCATATGGTAATGATGAAGTAAGTCGATTTTTAGAAAATTTATATTGAAATAAACGAATGAACTATATTTCTTTTTGGCAAAAATGGGCTTTAACGGTCGTTTTAACAGTCCTAACCAGAATTGTTACAGCACAGGAAACAGCGCTTACCCTAGATGCCATTTTTGCATCACCAAAACTTACAGGGATAACACCGTCAAAACCTGTTTGGGCACCCAACAGCGAACATTTTGCTTTCTCTTGGAGTAAACCAGGTATTTCTGGGCGTGGTCTTTGGATATCTTCAAAGGATGGGAACGAGGTTCGCCTTTTATCCAACGCGGAATCTGCGCCAGTGCGCGATATGGTCTGGGTCAATAAAAATACCATCATTAGTCTACGTGGCAACCATCTATGGCAGACAACGTTGCGCAAAGGGGAAGACTCAGAATTAATGGCGGTAACGAAAGGCGCGCATAATCTGTCTATGTCACCAAACGGTAAGCAATTGGCGTATATAAGTAAGGGCGATTTATGGCTGGCGGACCTAACCACCAAACAAAATCAACAGCTTACCAAAATTGGTATTGCAAGCCTATCTAACTTAGGAAAGGGGCGTTATAGCAGACCTGAACGTGAAATTGGTCCGGGTATTTGGAGTGGGCCAACTTACAAATGGGCTCCGGATGGGAAACATATTGTTTTTCATTCCGTGGATAGACGTGAGATGCAAAAGGTGCCCTTTCCAAATTACCTTGCTACCGAAACCACCCCTAACGAAGTACGCAGAAGTTACCCGGGAGACCCCAACGAGATACGTAGGGTGGGCCTACTCCAGTTGGATAACCAAGCGATAACCTATTTAGATTTACCAGAACCAAGTGCCAATCAGATTATAGATTTCAACTGGTCTTCAAGCGGTTCATTACTAATTGATGTAGCTTCGGATACGGCCGTGGAGCGTAAACTATTTGTTGTTGCTCCTAATGAATCCAAAACTCGTGAAATTTGGAAAGGCGTTCGTGAGAGCCGCATGTACACCACGTTTGGGTCTTGCTGGCATCCAGATGGGCAGCAGGTTGTTTTTTTAAGCGATAGGGGAGACCGTTATGGGCTTTATGCCTTAGACCCATCAACTGCTAAGAATAATCCAAAATTACTTACAGACCCTTCTTATGATGTACTGTCTGCCCCAATGAATGCGGCAAATAGGCTGTTTTATACTGGGAACGGTGTCAACCCGTACGAACAACACGTGTATCGCTTGGATGCATCAGGTGGCAAACCTGAGCGGATTACGCAATTAGCAGGTCAAAACACAGGTTATCCTTCACCAGATGGTCAAAATTTGGTAGTCTTGCATAGTAACGACACAGCACCTCATGAGCTCTATGTAATACCTGGCAAGGGTGGTAAAGCCAAACGAGTTACCCATTCGCCATTGCCAGCGTTTACAGAGCAAACGTGGACAAGTGCAACCTACGTAACTTTCCCTAGTCTTGTAGACGACTACACGCTGCATGCCCGGATGCTTAAACCTGATAATATGAAGCCTGGTAAAAAGTATCCCGTAGTTTTCGGTCCCGTATATTCCAATACCGCTAGGAACCGCTGGGCTGGTAATTACAGTCTTGTACAGCAACTGTTAGTTAAGAAAGGATATATCGTGGTGCAGGTAGATTCACGTGGCAGTAACGGTTATGGTAGAGCATTTCGGGAAGAGTTTTTATTGGGTTTTGCGGACCAAGACATAGAAGATTATGCAAGTGCGGTTGCCTACCTTGAGTCCTTAGATTACGTTGACCCTAACCGTATGGGGATTTGGGGCAGTAGTTATGGTGGTACCTTATCTGTGTATTCACTATTAAAAAAGCCTGGTTTATTCCAAGTTGGCGTTGCTGCAGCTGCGGCTGTGGACCCAGTGTTTTTTGGTACAGACGATGTTGCTATCGTGCGCACGCCACAAACACACCCAGAGGTTTTTGAAAGAAAGGCAGTCAAGTACGCAGCCAATTTGCAAGATAAGCTCTTGTTTATCCACGGCATGCAAGATCATGTGGTTCCATTTAAGACTACGGCCGTTTTAGCTGAAGAACTGATTAAACAGGGTAAAAACTTCGATTTTGCTTTTGCACCGGGTGCAACGCACGGATGGAGTCGTGAACCAAATTACGACCGCTATCTTTTTGGAAAACTCATCGAATATTTTGACCGATACTTGGCCGAGCCATCTGAGTAAATCTTTTTTTTGTTTTACTACTGGTCGAGCAATTGAATTGATAAGTGGTGTAAATCCAAGCTTAAGAAGAATAGAGTTTATAATTTGTTAGTATCATACTAAACAATTGTAGATTTAATCTCTAATATTTATTCAAAAAGTCTTTGTTTTAAACTAATGTTCTTATTTACTACCGTTATTCATTAAATGCTACTAGACAATAACTTTAAATTAATTTAAAATTAATATAAGGCTGTTATTTTAGTTTGATAATCTGCATAACTTTAATTGAAATATAAATACGAGAACAATGCGACTAAACAAATTATTAACTGTGATTTTCTTCATTTCATTTCTATTTTCCTGTACACAGGACGATGATGTTTTCCAAGATAATCATGTGCAATATGGAAAGAATAAATACGAATTAAATTACGCTTACATTGAATCTGTAGAAATTAGCAATAGTAATTATCAGCTTAGAATACATTTGTCAGATAAACCAATTTCATTCGATACAGAAAACATAAGGGAGTTTTCAGAGCCTAGAGATAGCTACCTCTTTTTTGTGCTAAATAGGCCTAATACGGATTTAGAAATTGTAGATAATTATCCCCTTAGCACAAATAATAATATGTTGACTATTTCTACAGCAGAACCTTTAGTTTTGAACTCAGAAGCTGTATTAGGAATAACTCCTTCTGAAAAAGACGATAAAGATTGGAGCTATACGTATCGTAATTTCAATTGGGATAATGGTTCTTTACTTATTAAAAAAGATAGTGATGAATATACATTAACCTTTACGTTAGAAAAAGAGGGTACTGTTGTTAAAGGAGAGTATAACGGAAAACTCAGTATAATTCATTAAAATATATAATCTTCAGTTGGTAAATATATAGGAAACTTAAAAATCTGTAAACGCAAGCTAATTCTTAAAAAAAGTAAAACACGGCATATTTTATACCCAATCATTTCTAAATTGGAAAAAATTCAATCCTAAAAAACGAATAACAGAAATGAGAACAACTAAAATTTTTATGCTTTTACTGTTCCTAATTAGCGTGCATCTAAAAGGACAAACCAAGAAAGATTCTTTAGAGATTAAACAAGTGGCCCTAGATTATATAGAATCTCAGCATAATGTTAATCCGGCACAGTTTGAAAGGGCCGCGCATCCAAGAATGGTAAAAAGAACCTTTTGGCAAGATAAAAAAACAGGTAAAGAATATTTGAGGGAAACGTTTACAGACGCCATGATTCTACTGGCAGAGACTTATAATCAAAATCAAGATAAGTTTCCAGAAACGCCCAAAAAAGAGGTTGTAATTTTAGATGCATATGATAAAGTAGCATCGGTTAAACTAATTGCGGACGATTGGATAGATTACTTACATATTGTAAAACTAAATGGCAAGTGGCAACTAGTTAATGTATTATGGCAATTTAACGATTCTAAACAGCATTAAAACCTAATACAGCGGTAAAAATTAACCCCATACTTAAATGCTCAAGTATGGGGTTTGCTATTTTGTACAACAACTACTAGTAAAAAGCTATTCCGCTGGTTTTTGGTGTAGCAATTCTAAACCAGTAACCGACCGCGGTTTAAAACCCTTCCAATTGGTTTTGTTTCCTGTTGTCTCTAAATCTAAGAAAGCATTATTGTCTTCACCTTTGAGATGAAGGCCTAAAAAAGCTGTTATAAAGTGTTGATTGATATTGTTGATTCGTCTAGAATCCCATGCAGGTTCTGCATAGCGGTAGTATTCATCAAAATGTAAAGCTAAATTTAAAGCCTCTTTTGGCGCAGGGTTGGGCGCTACATTGTGTCTGGCATTGGCATAGGTGAGCAAGTACCTGTCGCTATAAATAGCCTCCTCGTAAATGGCTTTGATACCATTCTCATATCCTGAAATATCGTCTTTATCCCCAGCTATAAAAAAGGTAGGTACTTTAATTCCTTTTAAATTATCTGCCGTCCAAACGCCTCTTTCCTTTCCCCAAGGCGCCAAAGCAACCACAGCTTTAATTCGAGTATCTTTCTTGTTTTGATAGGTGGCATTGCTCGCCAAGTTTACCGCAATTGCATCATTTCCTTTAGTCATCGTCTTAAAAAACGCGCCCAAACCATCGCTATAACCACCACCTGCAACGTTTAATACGCCATAACCGCCCATAGAATACCCAATTAGGGCGGTGTTATTGGTATCTACCAAATTTTCCAGAACCGTATTGGAACCATTTTTAGAAATAGCCTCAATAGCATTCAATACAAACTTAATGTCTAGCGGCCGGTTTAATAAAGTGCTGTAAAAAGCATTGGCATCTTCAAAAGTGCTGTCTGTATGCGCAATAGCTACTACTACATAGCCTTTAGAGGCCAAATTCTCGGTCAAATACGTCATTAGGTAACGAGACCCAACATAACCATGGGAAACAATGACCAAGGGGTATTTTTCCATTGGTTTTTCGGGTATGGCATCTCTCAAAGCTCTTCCTTTAAACGTAAACGGGATAAGCGGTCTTAAACTGTCGTTGGCAGTGCCCATATAATCTTGGTATTCCGTAATGGTACGGTTACCTTGTTTATTTACAGGATACCATACTTCTGTGGTCAAGGGTCTGTTATAGGTTACTGTTTTTTCTCCTGTGGAGTTTAAAATATCTACCTGATTAGGGTTTTCAAATTGCATGGTTTTTACTCCTACAGAATATGGGCCTCTAAACGCCAATTCTGGCGCGTCTGGTAAAGGGTCCCCGTATACAAATTCTTGTGCTGCAACGGTCAATAGACCAAAGTTAAATGCGAGCAGTAGTAACATCCAATGGTGAGCATTGGATAAAGCAGTTCGTTTCATTTGTGTTCAGTTTTAGTTTCTGTAAGATACATAACTAAAAGATAAACTTGTTTGCGATATCAAAGATTCAATGGCCGTAACATTTGTGTTTTCAGCATATCCGTCAAGGAAAACGGTAATCGCACTAAAGGGCATGCTCAATTCGTGGCAACTTTGTAGAAAAAGAAAATTGCTATGAATTTAGAGAATAAAGTAATCGTGATTACAGGTGCCTCTAGTGGTATAGGTGCCGCAACTGCAAAACGTTTGGCCAAAGCAGGTGCAAAAGTTGTTTTAACCGCTAGAAGAGAGGAGCAGTTGCAAGATTTACAAGAAGAAATTAAAGCGAATGATGGTGAAGCCCTTGTGGTAGTTGCAGATGTGACCAACAAGGACGATATGCGCCAAGTTGCGGCAAAAGCAAAAAGTACCTTTGGTACAATCAACGGAATTATTAATAATGCCGGTGTAATGCCATTGTCTTATATCGATAAATTAAAAACGGAGGAATGGGACCAAATGGTTTCTGTAAATATTAACGGGGTTCTTAACGGTGTTGCTGCGGTACTGCCTACGTTAATGGATAACAAAGGCGGCCATATTATAAACATATCTTCCAGTGCGGCACATAGTTACTTCCCGGGTGGTGCGGTATACTGCGCTACAAAAGCGGCAATAAAAATGTATTCTGAAGGACTGCGTAAAGAATTGGCACCTAAATACGGTATCAATGTTACGTCTATAGAACCTGGATTTACCTCTACAGAACTAACGGATACCATTACAGACGATGATATTTTGGATATGATGAAGGATATGCAAGAAATGACTCCACTACAAGCAGAGGATATTGCAGAAGCTATTTATTACGCCATGGCACAACCACAAAGAGCCAATGTAAATGATGTTTACGTAATGCCAACAGAACAACATTAGAATTAATAAAAGAAGAATGATGGAGACGATAACAATAGAAACACAACAAATAGAAACTACAAACCCAGCAACAGGTAAACCGCTAAGCAGCTATCCACAAATGACGGATGTTGAGGTGGCCAATGCCGTGCGCAATAGTCATAAAGCGTTTACCTCATGGCGACACAAATCGTTAGAGGAGCGAGGAGAAATTATCAAGAATATTGGTAAAAAGCTTTTGGAACATACCGATGAGCTTGCACAGTTAATGACGGACGAAATGGGCAAACTTTTATCTCAAAGTAAGCACGAAGTGGAGTTATGCGCTGCAATTTGTGACTACACGGTAAAAAAAGCACCAGAGCAGCTAGCATCAGAAAAAAGAGAACTGATGAATGGGGGCGAAGGCATAATCACCTATTCTCCAATGGGCGTAATCTACGGTATACAGCCGTGGAATTACCCGTCTTATCAAGTAATCCGTTATGCCATTGTTAATCTAATGGCAGGGAATACGGTACTATTAAAGCATGCCAGCAATGTTACCGGAACAGGTAAGTTGTTAGAGAAAATTTTTAATGAGGCAGGATTGCCAGAGCACGTTTTTCAAGCCCTAATTATAAATCATGACCAGTCCGATGCTATCATCAATAACAACTTGGTACAAGGTGTTACCTTAACGGGTAGCTCAAGTGCAGGTAGAATCATAGCGGCAAAGGCAGCCAAAGTGTTGAAGAAAACAGTAATGGAGCTGGGTAGTAATGATGCGTACTTGGTTTTGGCAGATGCGGATGTAGAAGCTGCTGCCGAAGCTTGTGTAAAGGGTAGAATCTACAATAACGGGGAAACCTGCATCGCGGCTAAGCGTTTTATTGTGGTAGATGCCGTTTATGACGAATTTAAAAAAGCGTTTGTCAGCAAAATGAAGGCGTTAAAAATGGGCGACCCAAACATGGAGGAAACTGAATTGGGCCCAATGGCCCGTAAAGACTTAAGAGAAGAATTACACCAACAAGTAATAGAGAGTGTGGAAAAAGGAGCCGATGTATTATGCGGTGGACAAATGCCACAAACGGATGGATACTACTATCCCGCTACAGTCTTAGAAAATCTAGAGCCAGGAATGCCTGCGTTTGATGACGAATTGTTTGGCCCTGTAGCTTCACTAATTAAGGCAGAAGATACAGAAGATGCCTTGCGCATAGCTAATGATAGTCAGTTTGGGTTAGGTGGGGGAATCTTCACCAAAGACAAAGAAAAAGCAATAGAATTGGCGCAAAATTATTTTGATACCGGAATGGTGTTTATCAATTCCTTTGGATTGGCAAATCCAGAAATGCCATTTGGTGGAATTAAAAATTCGGGTTACGGAAGAGAACACGGCGGTTTTGGTATGCGCGAATTTGTAAACGTAAAATCGGTTATCCTTTCTGAGTAGAAGGATATGTATTGTGATGGTGAAAAGAGGGCTATTAGCCCTCTTTTTTTATTGGTATTACCCGATTTTCATTTTGATAAGAAAAGCTGTTTTAAAGTACAAGGCTAACGGTAAAAAGTAAGAAAGAAGGGTGAATCAGCTTATAATCGTCATTTCGATAGGAGTAGCATGGCTACGACTGAGAAATCTCTTTGAAAGTAAAAAGTATTAAGTGTGGTTTTTCTACGTTATGCTGAACTTGTTTCAGTATCTGGTTTTTAAAGTTATAAGATTATCTTCTTTGAATAATAGTAGTTGCTCCCCTTAGTAAGGGGAGCTGTCTGCAGGACTGAGGGGTCTGTTTTTTATTGAAGTACTAGGTTAAAAGTAACAAGTAACAAGTATTAAGTGTCGTTTTTCTATATTATGTTGAACTTGTTACAACATCTTTTTAAGTATATATGTACTGCCTAATAAAAAACCACGGTATTAAACTGTGGTCTCTAATATTTTATTGCTTACTCAAACACGGCACTAGCTACAAACTAGCGCCATCGAGGGGCTAGCGGCGGATTTTTTACCGCAGCAGCTCAGCTACTGCGGAGCGGGTGGCAGTAGATGGATTTATACCAAAAGGCAAAAAACCAAAACACCTGTTAAAATCCCTTTATTGGACAAAGCGGAATCCATTATTGAAAAGTATGTCGAAAATCCAATTACAATTATTTCTGAAACATTACTCCCAGTACTGACAAATGAAAAAATCAATTTGTACTTGAAGGAAATTGCTGATGCTGTAGGGATTAAAAAGAATCTCACTTTTCATATGGCCAGACATACCTTTGCAACAACTGTTACGCTATCCAATGGAGTGCCAATTGAAACCGTATCAAAATTATTAGGCCATACCAAATTGGCCACGACACAGATTTATGCAAGAGTTTTGGACAATAAAATAAGTGCTGACGTGAGTCTGCTTAGAAAAAAAACTAGCAATTCTTAAGTTCTACCCAAATAATGATTCGCTTAGAAATTTTTGGCTTCCCTCCTTTGGAGGGATTGAGGGAGGACTTTATCAACATGGCGGGGTAAGCCTTGAAGAAATGATTATACCTTTTGTGGTGTTGGAACCTAAGTAAATTCTAAAGAAATTTCAGCTTCCGATTTTGGAAGAATTGAGAGAGGTCCGTTTCAAAATGCCTATTTAGTTGGTAAAAGAATGCTAATTCCTTTTAAAGTTTTAGAGGCAAAATGAATTTACCTCCTCCAATTTCAAATTTTTTGTAGCTCAGAGAATAGCTGATGAAATATTTATGGACCAAAAAGCATAAGAAAGATCAATGCAGAGTTTTTAAAAGAGGACTAATGATAAATTTGTTCCATAATCATTTTATTTTCAAATTCTTAGTTGGTCTTATTAAGGAAAAATTGCTCGACTTAAAATCTAGATAGTGAGAATAAAAACAAATAAATTATTAAAAATGTGAAATAAACAACAAAACAGAAAACCCAATTTTATTCTTATATAGTTAAGAATTATGCCAGCAAGTAAATGAGGCGAAATTACTAATGGCAACAAATAATAATTCTCAAAATTGATTTTAAAATTTAAGATATGGGCAAATCCAAATAAAAGAATTGAGGAATAATATATTACTTGAAAATTACCATTCCAAAAAGAGCCCAATCTGGAAAATCTTTTTCCGCCAAAATACACAGATAAAGCAACTACAAGAGAAAATACTAGTTTATAAAACAAGTTAATGTCTAAGGTCAAAAAATTAGAGCCAAAAATGAAAGAGGACAAAAAAAAGTAGCATAAACCAAAAACAGATAGCGCTAAATTAATTGGCCTATATACTAAAGGTAGTCTGAAAATGATTTCTTCATAAATTGGAACAATGATAACAACTATTAGAAATGACAACTGAAGACCAAAATCTTCTTCAATACTTTGTACAGTATTGTTTTCAAAATTTTTAAAAAAACTTAGGAAGAATACTAAGCTATATGATAAAATAATTTTGACAAAAAATATCTTTAGTAGTAGAATAATTTTATTGCCAGGTTTACTATAAATTGCCGTTTCTATATTTTTTGGTTTTATAGTGCCTCCGTATATATTCCTTACTAATTGCAACATTTAGAATATTCTAATTTTTATATTAAACACGAAAATGGAACACCCGGAAAGGTGTTCCATTATTCGTTTAAATTTAAATAAATTTCAAGAAAAAGGACTGAAAGCATCAACCACGTCCCCAAAAGCGTCAACTGCCTTTCTTAGCCATGCCCCTACGGCGTAACCAGCATTATAATCTTCATCTAGGCCACCCTCGATGTTTATCAACTCACTCTGTGTTAAATCTGTCAAATTCATAATTTTCTTTTTAAAGTTTATCTATTATCCTCTTACAAATCCATCAATTATACCAACCGCATAGTCAAAATTTCTGGCAGCGGTATATCCCATAAAGAAGAAAAAAACTTCTATATCGTTACCACCTTGGATTTCTATTAATTCTTGTTGTGATAAATTCTCCATTTTTGTCTCTTCTTTTAAAAAATATCTGTTCCAGAAAAAATTCCTTTTACAAAAGCAACCCCCAATTTTACAATACCTGTTAGATTTGCCCCTGGTGCCGGATTTAAAAGCCCTCCATTAATTTCGATTAACTCATCCGACTTTAAAAATTCTATTTGTTCCATTTTAAAAATTTTAATTAAACAATTTACTATTAAACCAAAACCAAAATTTCTGTTGCGCGCTGTTTTGATTACATGGTAAAGATGCTAAACAGCACTCTCATTTTTTGAGAGTTAAACCTCTAAATATGTTAAAATTTAAATAACCGTCTAACATTATTAAAACCAAAGCCCCCCCGCTCCGCAGTAGCTGTGCTGCTGCGGCAGAAAACATAAAAGTAAGTAATCAGAGGTAATATAAAACGAAACAGCTTAGTTACTTCGTAACAATTTTTTACATTGAGGCATGCAAAACACTGGACAGCAATAGCAATTTATGAAATAGTAATTCTGATTACTACAACATTAAGATGCTGAAACAAGTTCAGCATGACGAATACAGACAATACTTTTTACTCAGTACTTTATACTTCTTACTCGGTACGGCACTAGTTACAAACTAGCGCCGGCGAGGTTATTTCTGTGAAATCATAGCTATATAGTTAAATATAACTTAGGTATAACTATGATTTTCTAATGCTAATTAAAAACTTCGATATTCACCGGACAAATACATGTTTGCTTCTTCTTCCTTAAAACGTGCTGCTTTTGCGTCCCAATGTAAGGTTTGGTTTGAAAATCGGCCAGCAATTACCCCTAGAAGTATGGTTTCTGTTAATCGTCCGGCATAAGAAAATGGCGCCGAGCACGTATCTGTTCCCAAACAAGCATCTACAAACTGATGGTAATGTTTAGGGCCTTGGGTTTCATAATTCCGTACAGGGCTTCCCAATTGGTATTGCTGGTCCAATGCTTCAATCTCCTTTGTAATATCCACATATTTCCCACGAACTATTTTTCTAGGTAATTGCATAAAATGGGGTAGCAATAACCGCCCTTTGCTGCCAACAAACATGGCACCTTGTTCTGGCAATTCGTTTAATGCAGCTTCTTTGGCATCCAAGGACATTTTATCCTTCATACTGGTTTTAGGGGTTCCATTTTTTTTATCGGCCATGCCAGGCAGTACTAAATCTTCATGAAGTGTTGGCATACCGGGTCCGTCATACCAAATCCATTTCAGGGTTTTATCGGTGTATGGCGTGCCAGGAAACTCATAGGTGACCCTATTATTTTCTGGGAAACCAAATCCGGTACTGGGCCTGCATTCGTTTTTAATGGTCATAGGAACGTCTAATTGTAAGGCGTTGTATGGGGTGTCAAAAATATGAACGCCCATATCGCCCAAAGTGCCACAGCCATAGTCCATAACTTTTCGCCAATTACCAGGATGGTACAGGTTATCTTTAAAAGCACGGTAAGGAGAAGTGCCAAGCCACAAATTCCAATCCAATTGGTCGGGTACGGCATCTTCCCCACTTGGTGCTTCGCCATCAAATCCCCAATTTTTTGGGCTCCAAGCATGCACCGTGTGTACCTTGCCTATAATCCCAGACTGAATTAATAATGTGGCTAATTTATAATCGTAAAAAGAATGTACCTGTATACCCATCTGGGTAATGAGGTTTTTATCATTGGCCAATTGCATCATTTTTCTAGACTCGTCTACATAGTGTGTCAATGGTTTTTGGCAATAAACGGCCTTGTCCATCTCCATGGCCATTAAGGATGCAGGAGCATGGGTATGGTCTGGTGTTGAAATGATAACAGCATCAATCTCGTCTTTCATTTGTTCCAACATTACCCTATAATCAAAAAAGATTTTAGCCTTTCTGTGCATTTTGTGGGCTTTGGACAAGTAAAGTGCATCTACATCACAAAGGGCAACCACTTCTACGTTTTTATGTGAAGAAATGGCAATTAAATCTTCCCAACCCATATTGCCCACGCCAATATGTGCAGTTCTAAGCTTTTTGTTTGGCTGTTGTGCATGTAATAAAGAAGGTGCAAGGGCAACACCCAGCGCGCCAGCTCCGGTGGTTTTAATAAATTCTCGTTTATTCATTGGTCTGGTTTAAGTTATAAGTAGCTTAATTTACAAAATATGGCACAATAGAATTGTACTTGTTTTTCATTACTTTTAGGACTGACTAATTCAACTTGCTTAAAAAATGAGAACCACGCTTCAAAAAATGGGCATTCTACTATGTGCCCTTGCTTTGGCTATTCCTACAGCCCAAGCGCAACGCAGAAAAAAACAAAATCAAGACACAGCACCTAAAGAAGAGCTGTATTCTAGTTTGGAATACCGCCTGGTAGGTCCTTTTCGTGGTGGGCGTTCTGCCGCGGTAACGGGTGTGCCCGGAGAACCTAACCTTTATTATTTTGGTGCTACCGGTGGTGGCGTTTGGAAAACCCTAGATGGGGGTAGGTCTTGGAAAAATATATCTGACGGCTATTTTGGCGGTAGTATTGGCGCTGTTGAGGTTGCCAAAAGCGACCCTAACGTTATTTATGTTGGAGGTGGGGAAAAAACCCTACGTGGTAATGTATCTAGTGGTTACGGTATTTGGAAAACAGAAAACGGCGGTAAAACTTGGGAAAAAGCCGGTTTAGAGAAAAGCAGGCATGTACCAAGGTTACGGGTGCATCCTACGGATTACAATACCGTATATGCTGCAGTGTTGGGTAATATTTATAAACCCACCAAAGAACGTGGTGTTTACAAAAGTACCGATGGTGGTAAAAATTGGAAACAGGTTTTGTTTGTGAATGACCAAGCAGGTGCGGTAGATTTAACTTTTGACCCCAACAACCCTAGAATTTTATATGCGTCTACATGGCGGGCGCAGCGCACACCTTATTCCTTAAGTAGTGGTGGCGAGGGCTCTGCCTTGTGGAAAAGTACGGACAGTGGCGAAACATGGACAGAAATTTCCAAGAATGAAGGTTTCCCTACGGATACTTTAGGCATTATAGGGGTTACCGTATCGCCAAAAAATAGTGAGCGTGTCTGGGCCATTGTAGAGAATAAGGATAAAGGTGGTTTATACCGTTCAGACGATGGTGGTAAAACTTGGAACCAAGTAAATAGTGAGCGTAAACTGCGACAACGTGCCTGGTATTACACCCGTGTGTATGCAGATACGGAAGATGAAGATGTGGTGTATGTGCTTAACGTAAGATACCACAAGTCTACCGATGGCGGTAAATCATTTAAAACCTTTAATGCGCCTCACGGAGACCATCATGATTTATGGATTTCTCCAGAAGATTCTAAACGAATGATTATTGGGGATGATGGTGGAGCTCAAGTTAGTTATGATGGTGGTGAAACGTGGAGTACTTACTACAACCAACCAACAGCACAATTTTATAGAGTTACTACAGACAATGCTTTCCCATATCGTATTTATGTGGCGCAGCAAGATAACAGTACGCTGCGTATTAAACACCGCTCAGCTGGTAGCTACATTGGCGAAGCAGATTGGGAGCCAACGGCAGGTGGCGAAAGTGCCCATATAGCGGTAGATCCTTTGAACAACGATATTGTGTATGGGGGTAGTTATGACGGATTTTTAACTCGAGTTAATCACGATAAGGGTACTACTAGAGGTATTAACGTGTGGCCAGATAACCCTATGGGTGCGGGTGCAGAGGCGATGAAGTATCGCTTTCAATGGAATTTTCCTATCATTTTTAGCAAGCACGACCCTAAAAAATTATATACATTTTCTAACCACGTACATCTGAGTACCAATGAAGGACAAAGTTGGGAATTGTTGAGTGATGATTTAACACGTAATGATCCCACCAAATTAGGTTCTAGTGGAGGTCCCATTACCCAAGACAATACCAGTGTGGAGTATTATTGTACCATTTTTGCGGCAAATGAGAGTCCGTTAAAAGAAGGTCTCCTTTGGGTGGGTAGTGATGATGGTTTGGTACATGTAACCCAAGATGGTGGTAAAACATGGAAAAATGTAACTCCAACAGGGATGCCAGAGTGGATGATGATCAATAGCATAGAACCTTCCGCTTTTGATGAAGGTACGTGCTACGTGGCAGGTACACGCTATAAGTTGGGCGATTTTGCACCCTATTTGTATAAAACCACGGATTATGGGGCTACCTGGACAAAAATAACGAACGGTATAGAAGATGAGCATTTTACTAGAGTGGTTCGTGAGGACCCAAAACAAAAGGGTTTATTGTATGCCGGTACAGAAACAGGCATGTACATTTCTTTTAATGATGGTGCTTCTTGGAAACCTTTTCAGTTGAATTTGCCTATTGTGCCTATCACGGATTTGGCTATCAAAGACAACAATCTAATTGTGGCCACACAAGGTCGTAGCCTTTGGATAATAGACGATTTAACTGTACTACACCAGTTAGCAAGTGCTGATAATACTGTTGCGGCCAAACTTTTTGCGCCAAAAGATAGTTACCGTACCAAAGGTAGGGCGGCCTCCAAGCCAAGTTTGTTGCAAGGACAAAACCACCCCAATGGAGTAGTTACTCATTTTTATTTAAAAGCTTTTGATAAAGAAAAAGATACCGTTCAACTAACGTATCTAAGTAAGTCTGGAGATACTTTGGCAATGTACAGCAGCATGGCAAAAGATAAAAAACAGGCCTTAAAAGACCTTAAAGCCGGTGGCAATACCCATGTTTGGGATACCCGCGGTAAAGGTGCGGAAAAATTAAAAGGTATGATTCTTTGGTGGGCTTCATTAGAAGGAGCAAAAGCAGTTCCAGGGGAGTATAAAGTAAGTCTTAGTGTAAATGGTAACACACAAACGGAAAACTTTAAAATTTTACGGGACCCTAGAGCAGAGGTTTCTGTTGCTGATATGCAAAAGCAATATGATTTTATTACGAGCATAAATGAGACTATAGATAGAGCGCATCAATCTATAAAAAAGATTCGCGCTATAAATACCAAGCTAGATGCCTTTGTAAAGCAGTACAACGATAATTCGGCCACAAAAAGCTTGGTAGAGAAGGCTAAGGGTATGAAGGAGAAGTTTGGTGAAATAGAGAAAACCCTATACCAAACCAAGAATAGAAGTAATCAAGATCCGTTGAACTTCCCAATTCGCCTGACCAACAAGCTTGGTCACCTGAACAGCCTTGTCAGTATAGATGATTTTCCACCAACGGCACAAGATATAGCGGTAAAAAACGAGATGACAGCTAAAATTGAAGCCCAATTAAAGGCTTTTGATACCTTGGTAGATGAAGAAATGAAGGCTTTTAATGCGGAGTTCAATCAACTTGGTTTAAATTATTTATCCATTGAGGAATAGTCGTAAGATTTATCCTTTCAGTTAAGTGCAGTACCAAACAGGAAGAAAGTACATACTTACCCCGGCTAGCGCCACCCCTCCTTGAAGAAGGAGGGAACAAGTTTATGATGACTTGGTACTTAAAAGATATAGGCATTTAGTTCAAGGTCCTCCCCTAAGTTAGGGGAGGTGCCCACAGGGCGGAGGGGTCTGTTGAATCAGGCATGTATTAACTGGAAAAACAATTAATTAGTAAGATAATTTTAGACAAAGTGAATATTAAAAAAGCTGTTTTACTACTAGCATACATGGCAATTACAGTTACTATTGCCCAATCTGCTAACGATTATTTTAAGCCACTTAAATACCGAAACATAGGCCCGTTTAGAGGTGGGCGTTCCGTAACCGCAACGGGTGTTATAGGTGACCCCCTGACTTATTACATGGGTACTACGGGTGGCGGTTTGTGGAAAACTACAACTGCTGGCCAACGCTGGGAGAATGTTTCTGATGGTTATTTTAAAACTGGCTCTGTAGGTGCAGTTGCCGTGGCACCTTCCAATCCCAACATAATTTATTGCGGAATGGGAGAACATGCGCCGCGAGGGGTAATGACTTCTTACGGTGATGGGGTTTACAAATCTACCGATGCCGGTAAAACCTGGACACATCTTGGACTTACCAAAACCCAACATATATCACGCATCGTTATTCATCCTACAAATCCAGATATTGTTTATGTTGCCGCACAAGGGGCTTTACACCAAGGGAATCCAGAACGTGGTATTTATAAATCGGTAGACGGCGGCAAAACATGGAAAAACACTTTGTTCGTCAATGAACTTACCGGAGCATCAGAGTTGTCTATAGATGCCAACTACCCAGAAATTATGTATGCCGCTATGTGGGAGCACCAACGTAAGCCAAATATGGTAGTAAGTGGTGGTGTAGGTAGTGGTTTGTACAAGTCTACGGATGCTGGGGAAACTTGGACCAAAATTCATAAAGGTTTACCAGAAGAAAAAGGTAAAATGGCCATTGCGGTTAGTGGTGCCGATTCCAATAGAGTTTATGCGTTGATTGAGAGCGATTCTAATCAAGATAAGGGTGGATTGTTTGTATCGAATGATGCTGGTGCTTCTTGGAAAATGGTGAGTGGTGATAATCGGTTGGTACAACGCGCCTGGTATTATATTGAAGTTTTTGCAGACCCAAACGATGCTGATACGGTGTATGTACTAAGTGCTCCAGCCTTACGTTCTACAGATGGTGGTAAAACATGGGAAACCTTATCGGGAACACATGGCGATTATCATGATTTGTGGATTAATCCCGCCAATTCCAATAACATGGTTATTGCCAATGATGGTGGTGCTGCCGTAAGTTTTGATTTTGCCAAAACTTGGTCTACACAAGATAATATGCCAACGGCTCAGTTTTATCGCATCAGTGTAGACAATCTTTTCCCATACAATATTTATGGAGGGCAGCAAGACAATACCTCGGTACGTATTGCCAGCAGGTCTTTGGGACGTTCTAGCATTGGTGAACAAGATTGGACGTATGCAGCGGGTGGTGAAAGTGCCTTTTTGGCGTTTGACCCGGACAATCCTAAATATGTTTTAGGGGGAAGTTATTTGGGAACTATTGAAGTGTTAGATATGGAAAGCAAGGCTTCTACCCAGATTATGGCAGCACCCATTCAGTATCTAGGTCGGGAAGCCCGTAACATGAAATACCTTTACAATTGGAACGCGCCTATAATAGGTTCCAAACACGAACCAGGCACCTATTACCATGGTGCACAGTTGGTACTGCGTACACGCGATATGGGCAAGAACTGGGAAGAAATCTCTCCTGATTTAACGCGTGATATTGACGAAAAGCAAGGCAATGGTGGTGGGCCGTACACCAATGAAGCAGTAGGGGCTGAAAATTATGGCACTTTGGCGTATATGATAGAATCGCCACACCAAAAAGGGGTGCTTATAACGGGGAGTGATGATGGCTTGGTACACATTACTAAAAACGGAGGTGAATCTTGGGAAAATATTACACCCAAAGGAATAGGAGAAGCGTTAATTAACGCCATTGAAGTGTCGCCACATGACCCTGCTACCATTTATATAGCTAGCACTAAATATAAGTTTAACGATTATACACCTGCCATTTACAAAAGCACCAATTACGGCACATCTTGGGAGAAAATCAACACGGGAATTCCCTACGGAGCCTTTACCCGTGTAGTTCGGGAAGACACCAAACGTAAAGATTTGCTGTATGCGGGTACCGAGCTGGGCATGTACATTTCCTTCAACGGCGGTGCTAATTGGGAACCTTTTCAATTGAATTTACCCACCACGCCTATTTTGGATTTAAAAGTGCACGAGCGTGATTTAATCGTGGCAACTTCCGGTAGGTCTTTTTGGATTTTAGACGATTTGGATGTGCTTACTACTTATGAGAAATCGAGTAGTAGAGAAGTAAAAATCTATCAGCCAGACGATGCTTACTTAGGGTCGTGGGGCAGCCCCATGAGTGGAAATACAGATAAGTTTACAGGTACGCATCCTTTTGAAGGTATAAATCCAGCAAATGGAGTGGTGTTGTATTACGAGTTGCCAAAGTTGGATGATGCTGCAAACATCACTTTAGAAATAACAGACAATAACAACAAATTGATTCGTTCCTTTACTTCGGAGAAAGATTCAACCTATGTGCCCCACAACGGAGGAAGTGCCCCGCCAGCACCTAGATTGCCTAAAAAAGAAGGGTTAAATCGTTTTGTGTGGGATATGAAGCATCCCATTATGCCAGGTGTGCCGGGCGTGTATATTGAAGCAGGTTTTAAGGGACATAAAGTGATTCCAGGTACTTATAACATCACCCTTAAAGCAGATGGAAAAACGGTTACGACCAAGGCGGTAATTAAAAAGATACCCACCTACAATGTTTCTGCAGAAGACTATCAGGAGTTTGATGCTTTCATGAGTGCTATGGAGCAGGAATTAACCGCCATGCATCAACAGGTGAATAGATTGTATAAAATCCAGAATAAACTGAATGGTATTTTATCTAAAATTAAGGACGAGGAATTAAAGAAGAAGGGAAAGGAGTTGTTAGGAAAATTGAAATCTTGGGATGGGGAGATGGTACAACGTAAATCGAAAGCTTATGATGACGTGGAGAATTTCCCCAATAAGTTTACTGCAGAGTATCTGTTTCTAATTAACCAAACCAATAGTGATTTGCCGAGGGTAAATACCGCTAACAAGGAACGTAAAGCGGAATTGGATAAACAGTGGCAAACCCTTAAGGCAACAGCAACAGATTTGGAACAAAACGCAATACCTTCCTATAATAAATTATTATGGGATGCAGGTATTGGTGCGTTGACGTTCTGAGTACTTAATATTGTATCTTTGAAATAGATTTTAGCAAAATGACCTATTTCTATATTAAAGCCCTGCACCTCATATTTGTAGTAACCTGGTTTGCAGGGCTTTTTTATATTCCCCGGCTATTTATTTACCATATTGAAGCAGCTGAAAAAGCATCCCCAGAAAAAGAAATTTTGACAGCACAATTTAAGTTGATGACCAAGCGGTTGTGGAATATTATTACGTGGCCATCTGCTATTTTATGTACGCTATTTGCATTAACTTTATTGCATCTAAATCCTGGATTGGTGGCCCTACCCTGGATGCAGGTAAAATTAGTTTTTGTAGCCTTGTTATGGGCGTACCACATAAAATGCCACTTAATTGTAAAAGAACTACAACGCGATGAGATAAAATATACCTCTCGGTTTATGCGTATTTTTAACGAGGTAACCACCCTAATCCTATTTGCGGTTATCTTTCTGGTCATTCTAAAAAGTGCCGTGAATTGGATTTATGGCGTAGTGGGTATTTTTGTTTTGGGTATTTTGTTAATGCTAGGCATAAAGCTATATAAACGCATACGAGAAAAAAATCCCAATGCCTAACTAGAGTTGCGTTCAATTTTTGGATTTGACTTTGGTATTTTAGCCTTTGGTGCGATTATTGTTAACTTTAAGTGCAAACAGCTTGTCTTTGATAAAAAAACTATCTCTTAGGTCGCGCATCTTTATAACCATGATTTTATTGGTGGTTATTGCGTCTGTTTTAATTGCAGGGGTTACAATATACCAATATCGGGAGCAATCACAAGATTACCATGAAAATCGTTTGGAGCGCAAAGAGGAACAAATTCTTCAAAGTATAAATTACGTGCTCCAAGAAACCACTTATGAGGCCAAAACGGAAAATCTTAAATATATTTTTAGGGACGAGATTTATAAGATTGCCGATGTGCAAAACGTAAATTTTAATATTTATGATTTGGAGGGGCAACTAATCAAAAGCTCCAAACCCGCCTTTGAGGCCGATGCTGTTTCCAACTGTTTAGACCCTGAGGTGTTGAACCATTTAGAATGGAGTGTTGCCAAACGTTATGTAGAAGAAAAACGTACTGCTGGCGATAATTACAAAGCTTCTTACGTATATATTTTAGACCCTAGGTTCAAGCCTATAGGTATTATGAACCTGCCCTACTTTGAAGACAATTCTTTTAATGATAAAGAATTAAAGGAATTTCTGTTTCGTTTAGCAGGGGTTTATCTTTTAATGCTATTGGCGGCCATTATTTTGGCATACTTCATTTCTAAATACATAACCCGCTCTTTGCAAACCGTGGCAGATAAGTTGCACCATACCAATTTAACCAAACGCAACGAAAAAATTTACATTAAAAACCCAAGTGAGGAAATAGGTAGCCTTATAGACTCTTACAATAATATGATTGATGAGTTAGAGCAAAGTGCCGCTAAATTAGCCAAAAGCGAAAGAGAGCAAGCCTGGCGGGAAATGGCCAAGCAAGTAGCCCATGAGATTAAAAATCCGCTAACGCCAATGCGTCTAAGTGTGCAAAGCTTTGAACGCAAGTTTAACCCAAAAGACCCTGAAGCACTTGCCAAATTGAGTGAGTTTTCTAAAACAATGGTTCAGCAGATAGATATTATGAGCAATATTGCTTCTGCTTTTTCCAATTTTGCCGATATGCCCGCCCAACAAAAGGAAACTTTGAACGTGGTTAAAGTAACCAAATTGGCATTAGATATTTTCCAAGAGCCCTACATTCACTTTATATCGGACAAAGAAGAATTAATTGCCAAACTAGACCGTACACAATTAATACGCGTTATAACCAATCTGGTAAAGAATGCCATACAGGCCTTACCAGAGGTAAGTTCTCCCCGTATTTTGGTCACGGTTGCAGAAGAAGCAGATTGGATTAAAATTTGCGTAGCAGATAATGGGGTGGGTATTTCAGATACGGTAAAAGATAAAATTTTTGAACCCAAGTTTACTACTAAATCCAGCGGAATGGGGCTGGGGTTGGGTATGGTAAAGAACATTGTAGAAAACTACAATGGCAAAATAGAATTTACTTCGCAAGAGGGTAAAGGAACGGTGTTTACCGTGCGTTTTCCAAAACAATCTTAGGCTAAACCTTGCCTTGTTTTGTGCTTCAATGCTTAACTTTATCCTAGCTGATAATAACAACAACTAAAATTAAGCTACATGGATTACAATAACATCTACATAGAAGAAGAAAATGGTCTGGCTACAATAACCATAGATCGCCCTAAAAAATTAAATGCGCTTAACAAAGAAACCATTGAGGAACTGCACAATGCCTTTAAAGAGTTAGAAGAAGATGCTAGTACAAAGGTTATAATTATTACCGGTAGTGGCGAAAAGGCTTTTGTTGCTGGTGCAGATATATCTGAATTTGCCGATTTTGCGGTAAAACAAGGCGCTCAACTAGCTTCTAAAGGTCAAAAGATTTTATTCGATTTTGTTCAAAACTTGTCCAAGCCCGTAATAGCGGCCGTAAACGGTTTTGCTTTAGGAGGCGGTTTGGAGTTGGCAATGGCCTGCCATTTTAGAGTAGCCAGCGACAATGCCAAAATGGGCTTACCAGAAGTCTCTCTGGGGGTAATACCTGGCTATGGGGGTACCCAACGTTTGCCACAACTGGTAGGTAAGGGATTGGCCATGGAAATGATTATGACCGCGGGTATGATAGATGCTCAAAAAGCGTTGCAAAACGGATTGGTCAATTATGTAGTGCCTCAAGAAGAATTAATGCCCCTTTGTACAAAATTGGCCGGAAAAATCATGAATAATTCCTCTGTAGCCATCGCGCAAGCAATAAAAGCCGTAAATGCGGGTTATAATCCTGAAAAAGATGGTTTTGCCGTTGAAGTAGAAGCCTTTGGTACTTGTTTTGGTACAGATGACTTTAAAGAAGGCACAACCGCCTTTTTAGAAAAGCGAAAAGCCAATTTTCCAGGATCATAATAACTAAAAGAAACAAACGTCCCACATGAAAAATCTTATAGTTTACCTAACACTTTTTTTGGCCGTCATGGTAACGGCGCAAGAAATGCCGATAACATATAGCTTTGGCGAAAAGTACAATGATCGCCACCGCTATTCTAATTTGGTTACCATAGCTGAAGATGGCGATAACGGTTACATCTTGGTGCGTTCTTATTTTCAAGGACTAATCTTAAAGCCAAAAGGCTATTTAATAGAGCGTTATGATAAAGATTTAAACCTAATTTCTGAATACAATTACAAGTTCAGGGATATGCAATTTATTGATGGCTTTGTAAAAAATGGCACCCTTAACCTAATCTTTTTTAATTACGATTACAATAAAGGCCAATATGAGTATTGGGTGCACAAAACGGCAACTACCAATATGAATTTTACAACAGAACGTTTTTATAGCATAGAAACCAAAGTTGTAGAGGGTGCTTATGGTAAAAACTACTACAATAGAAATTTTAATAACGGTTTTTCTACCACTTTACTGTTCAATAGGGATAGATCAGGTTTTGTAATAAGTACGGATCATGCCAAGGGTAAAGAAGAGAACCATACGCTACACATGTTCGATACCAGCTTTAAAAAACGTTGGGAGGTAGATTTTAATACCGAGGCCGAAGAGAAAAATTATGCCTTTGAGCAGTTGGCGCTTTCAGATGATTTGAGCGAAGCTTTTTTAATTGGGAAAGCATATTTTAAAAAGCGTAGGTTTAAAGTAGACGAGCGCAAGTACCAATATGAATTAATGAAAGTAGGCCCTACAGGTATACAAACCCAAGATTTTACACAACCCGGTATTTATCCAGAAGCTTTGTATCCCATTTTAGAAGGTAACGTTGTTAAATGTGTTGGGTTCTATGCGGATCGTAAAGATAATCGGTATAACGGGATATCTTTTTATGAGGTAGACAAAAACGCATTGGCTTTAACCAACCAAAAGCACCATCCGTTTACAGAAGATTTTATGTTTGATAAGTTTGGTAGGGAAGATAACCGGGTTATTAAAAATCTAGTGTTTAAAGGGGTAGACATTACAGAAGAGGGTAACATTCTTTTTAATGCAGAAGAGTATTTTGTAACCAATAGTATGTACAGAACCGGTGCTGGGCAACGTATGCAGGTAGAGCGTTTTCATTATAATGATATTATGAGCGCCAAATTAAAAGCCAATGGCGATTTAATATGGGTACGTAACGTAAACAAATCAGAAGTTACGCAAGGAGATGAGGCTTATGCTTCTTACAGCTCTTTTAGTAAGGATGGTAATACGTATTTCTTTATTTGTACTGCTGCTGAAAATCCGCAGTTGATCAATAACGAAAGAATGATCTTTAAACAAGGGCTAACCCAAAATAGGAACGTGTTTACCATATCATTAGATGCACAAGGTAAAATGACCTACAAAAAAATTATAGATGGTAAAGAAGCGAGATTACCTTTAATGGTTTCTATGCCTTTTACTAGTAAAAAAGACGATACCATGTTGTTTTATGCCAAACGCGGTAGCAAAAAACAGTTGGTCAAAGTTGCCTTCTAGTAAACGTTAAAAATAATTAACTATAGGATTTATTCCATAAATTTGGAATAAATCCTTTTTTTTGTCACATACTTCCTATCAAAAAGGCCGTGGAGCACAACTAAACGTGCACAACAAATTTTTAAAAGACGTTCACGAACAACGAGACGATTTTTTAGAATATTGCCGTTTATCTGGTGAAGATGCGGTTTCTAATAAAACCAAAATAACCCCTATTTTTCCTAAGACCATAGTGAATAGGGTTGCTAGTCCGGACGTAGGTATGGAGTAC
Organism: Croceivirga radicis; assembly: GCF_002072105.2. Lineage (GTDB taxonomy): Bacteria > Bacteroidota > Bacteroidia > Flavobacteriales > Flavobacteriaceae > Croceivirga > Croceivirga radicis. The sequence goes on along the minus strand of NZ_MTBC01000001.1, from coordinate 155,413 downwards.
AGTCTAAATCCGTATCAGGGCTGCGAGCATGGATGTATTTATTGCTATGCCCGTAACAGTCATGAGTATTGGGGGTATAGCGCCGGTAAGGATTTTGAACAGCAAATCTTAGTAAAAAAAGATGCGCCTAAGCTGTTAGAGGCCCATTTAAGTAAAAAGAGTTGGCAAGCCAATACCATAGTGCTCTCTGGTAATACGGATTGCTACCAACCGGTAGAGAAAGATTTTGAACTTACACGTGCCTGTTTAAAAGTATTTTTAAAGTACAGGCAGCCCGTGGGAATTATTACCAAGAATGCTTTGGTCTTGCGAGACTTGGATGTATTAAAAGAACTTAATGCCTTGGGTTTGGTAGGTGTAAATCTTTCTATAACTTCTTTAGATGAACATACCCGTAGGTTATTAGAACCAAGGACAACCACTATAAAAAAGCGTTTGCAAGCTATAGAACAATTGTCTAAAGAGGGCATTCCTGTAAATGCCATGCTGGCACCAATTATACCGGGAATAAATAGTCATGAAGTACTAGATTTGGCCAAAGCAGTGGCTGCTTGTGGCGCACGTTCATTTGGTTATACCGTTGTGCGGCTCAATGGAGTAATTGGCACTATTTTTAAAGACTGGCTCTACAAAACGATGCCAGACCGGGCAGAGAAAGTGTTAAGTTTAATAGCACAATGCCATGGCGGACAGTTAAATGATAGCCGTTTTGGAAGTAGAATGAAAGGTGATGGCGCCGTTGCCCAGCAAATACAGCAAATGGCACATTTGGCCAAGGCAAAATATTTTAAGGGAAGACAATTTCCTAGGCTACGTACAGATTTGCATGAGGCCTATAAAGATGGTCAATTAAAGCTGTTTTAACGCCGTATAATTCCATTTAATGAATTAACACAAAGTAACCTTGTTCTTTGCTATGCTAAGTTTGTCTAGGCTTTCATTTAGTAGTTTGGCAAATTGGTGTTTAGCTATAAAAATTAAAATAAAAACCACTGCCATATACTAAATAAGTTTACTTTTGCGCGCTATTTTTTATAAATGTAAGTGACAGACTTTCATAACCTTGAAGATTGGCTCGAATGGATAGACGAGCTTTCTGATAAGCATTACGTAGTGGTAGACCATTTTTTGAGCCAACCACTTTATACTACCTTAAAAAATTACTTTGTAGAACATCAAGAACTATTTACACAGGCTGGTATTGGTAGTTTGGATAACCACCAAGTACGCACAAAAATTAGGGGAGATAAAACGTACTGGTTAGATGCCAATAGAGATGTTGACTTAAATTCTTTTTGGCATTTAGTACAAGAGACTAAAAATGTGCTAAACCGCTACTGTTATTTAAGTTTGTCTGGGCACGAGTTTCATTTAGCGCATTATCCTCCGGGTGGGCATTACGCACGCCATTTAGATCAGTTTGAAGAACGAAGTAACCGCATGATTACCATGATTGTTTATTTAAACGATGGGTGGAAAACTGGTGATGGGGGTGAATTGGAAATTTTTGAACCTGATAAATCTTTGAGTTTGATACAGCCGCTTGGCAACAGATGTGTACTATTTAAAAGTGGAGTAGTACCCCATGCGGTATTAAAATCTCACAAGGATCGGTATAGCTTAACGGGTTGGCTTACCTATCAACCCAAGGGCCTTGCATGGATTTAATAGCTAAGTATTTTAAGCATCTTGTGCTGCTGTAAACTGTTGGTTAAAGAGTTCTTTTTTAATAACGTTATTGTGCTGGCTGCTTAAGCGTAGTTGGGGAGCATACTTTCCCACTCTTCTTTAAGAATGCTATAATACACGGTATCCCTTCTACGGTTGTTGGTCATTAGGGTATGGCTACGTAATACTCCTTCTTTTATCAGACCTACTTTTTCCATGCCTTTACGGGCAGCAATGTTAAGCACATCTGTTTTAAATTCTATGCGTAGGGTTCCTGTTTCTGTGAAGAGGTAGTTGAAAAGTAGTCTTTTTACCAAGCTGTTAATCCCAGTACCTTGGTATGCCTTGGCAATCCACGTCCAACCAATTTCTACACGGCAATCCTTGACAGAAATATTTCCAATACGGGTAGTGCCTATAACTGCGCCGTTAATTGGGTCTACAAGTGTAAAAGGCAATTCTTTTTGTTGCTCACGGTTTTTGATTGCGGTGGTAATCCAGTTTTTTAAGGTAGCTTCGTTGGATAAATCGGCCGTGAAATAATACCACATTTGGGTATCCAAAGTAAGTGTTTTCATAGCTTCAAAATCTTCTAATTGCATAGGCCTTAGAACAATTTTTTCTGTAACTATGGTTTTATTAAAATCTATCACGTGTAAGCCTTAAGGGTTTGTATACCAGTTTTATGATAGTTTACTCTTCGTCGCCTCGTCCTAAATAGGCACGGATGGAGGTAATTTTTCCGGAATCATTAAACGTAATAATGTCTACTACGTACAATACCTCTGTGTTGTTTACCACTATTTTTAATTCTGCTGCTACCGTATTTTCACTTTCATGTAGATGCAGTATGTCTATGGATAAAGATTCGGCGTTTTTAAAGTTCTTTTTGGTTTCGCTAACGGCTAGTTCTTTACCTACAACTCTAATTTTCCAGTCGCGCAAAACAATATCGTCCGCAAATAGGTCCGCAACGCCTTTTAGGTCTTTAGCCGCATATTTCTCTAGGTAAGCTATACAAGTGGCTTTATGGCTTGGTGGTGTAGCATCCATGTTATTGATTTTAGGGGCTATGTTACTTAATAAAAGAGCTAGTAGACCAATTTTAAAGTACATAGTATAATTTTTTAATTAGTTATAAGAAGCCATAAAGTAACACCAAATGATTGTAAAACAGAAGTTTATAAACCATCAATTTATTTAAGTTATTAACGTTAAAAATAAGGTTGTTTCTCTTTAGACCGTATGCTGAAGTTGTTTATGAACCTTAACACTTTAAAAAGCGTATTGCATCCCGGTAGAAAGAAAGATTGTTCTGAGGATTAAATAATCTTTTTCAAACCAAACAAAGAGCATTTACCACTTAAAAGAAACTTGAGAAACAATAAAGTAAAAACCGAGAGCTTGGCTCCCGGTTTTCCAAATTAAAAACAGTTTTAAGAAAGTTCCCAACCAGTTCTATACTTACGGCCTACCCATTCGTTGGCCTTTTCGTAATTGGTTATGCGCATATTATCACCATCCCAATGTAGTTTTCTTCGGCCCTCGTACATATACGGGTCCCAATCGCCTACTTTTTTGCCAGGTTTTAATTTTTTGTATTGGTACGCACGTACCGCAAGGTTACCCATAAGTACCGTCTCGGTAAGTTTGCCTGCTTTTTCAAAATTAGAAGACGTTTCACTTCCGGTTAGGCATCCTTCTACAAAGTTTTGGATGTGTCCGTTCATCCCGCCAGGTATCCGTGCATATTTGGCTTTGGGTTGTTGGTACAGTTCGTTTAAATTAGAAGGTAACAATCGTGCGTTTTGTGAGTAGGTATCCGTAACAATTATGCCTTTTTCACCATACATAACAGTGCCGCCATCGCCATTGCCAATAGTTTCACCATCTTTAAGTTCATCTGGTAGGTCTGGTTTAATACCACCATCAAACCAGTTTAGTTGAATGGCGCCGTGGTAATCGTGTTCAAACTTTAAATGTATTTTAGAAGAAGGTGGGCAAGAATGGCTATAATCTCCCTCTACAAAATCGCCCACCCAAACGGTTGTACAACTTGCTTCGGCTTCTTTGGGATAACCTAGGTCTAGCACGCTAAAGGGCGTTTCCATAATGTGACACCCCATATCGCCCAGAGCTCCGGTTCCAAAGTCCCAAAAGCCACGCCATTTAAATGGTAAGTACCTATCGTTATAATCTCGCATGGCTGCAGGGCCTAGCCAAAGGTCCCAATCCAAGCCTTTAGGAATCCTATCTTTTTTAGACGGTAGGGCAACCCCTTGAGGCCATACAGGTCTGTTGGTCCAACAATCTATGGTATGTATTTTACCAATTACACCAGATTCTACCCATTCTCTAGCAATTCTACTATCATCGCTACTGGCGCCTTGGTTGCCCATTTGGGTAACAATACCGTTTTCTTTTGCTATTTGGGTCATTAAGCGGGCCTCATGTATGTTATGCGCCAAAGGCTTTTCTACATACGCATGCTTTTTAGCTTTCATAAAAGGCAGTGCAATAGTGGCATGGGTATGGTCTGGGGTGGCTACCATAATGGCATCTATCTCAGAAAGGTGCTGGTCATAAACCTTTCTAAAATCTTTATAACGCTTTACATCTGGATATTTGGCATAGGTATCTGCCGCACGGCGGTCATCTACATCACAGAAAGAAACAAATTTTACTTTGCCAGTGTTCTGTAGGCCTTCTATGACACCGCTACCACGCCCACCTACGCCAAATGCGCTCACGTACAAGGTATCACTTGGGGGAACATGGTTTTTGCCTAGCACAAAACTGGGTACAATGGAGAAGGCTGCAGTACCCGCAGCCGCGTTTTTAATAAAATTTCGTCTTTGCATTTGGTTTAGTTTAAAGTTGTCTAGAGAAAGATACTAAAAAGGCTAGGCTGTAAAAAATAGAAAACATGTCAATTTTTGGCGTAAGTCTTATCTATTTGATAATAAGGAGCATAAAAATTTATACTAATGGTAATTTGTCTAAGCTAACGTTGCGAATATGATTGCTTAATAAAACGTGAACTAGTGTTAAAGATTGCCAAGAAATAATCCAATGAACCCAATGGCTCGTAAAACAGAACGAGCACCCACAAGGGAACACTAATTATAACTATTACTAAGTAACAAAATGGTTCAAAACTACAATAAACGATCTGTTAGAAATTGGGTCAATACTTTTTTTACTACTGCAGATGCTTGGTCTGTTTTTATCAAGGGAAGTTCTTTTGCCCTAATGTTGGGGTCTATTTATTTGGTGTACGTTTTACAGGAAGATTTTACACAGTTTAATCAAGAACAACGCAACTCTACCCTTGGCTATTATTTTTTGTTGGTTGCTTTTGGGTTGTTGTTATTCCGTGGTTTCTTCTTTATTTACACTTTGTATAATTACATTAAATATAAACCTGTGGCAGGGGTAACCAATGATGAACTGCCCACTAGTACGGTAATTGTACCAGCATATAACGAGGGTAAACAGGTTTACGATACTTTGGTGAGTTTGGTTGCGAGCGATTTTCCCGAGGAAAAATTACAAATTGTTTCTATAGATGATGGGAGTAAGGACGATACCTGGCAGTGGATGCAAAAAGCAAAAGCAGAATTGGGTAACCGTGTAGAAATTTACCAACAACCTAAGAATATGGGCAAACGCCATGCACTATACCGTGCGTTTGATTTGGCTACGGGCGAAGTGTTTGTTACGGTAGATAGTGATAGTGTGGTAGACAAGGATACCCTACGCAATTTGGTTAGCCCATTTGTGGTAAACAAAAATTGTGGTGCAGTAGCAGGGAACATCCGGGTACTTAATAATAAGAAAGCCTTGTTGCCCAAAATGTTAGATGTAAGTTTTGTGTTGAGTTTTGAGTTTATTCGCTCTGCAGAAAGCAACGTAAATACCGTATTGTGTACCCCAGGAGCTTTGGCTGCCTATAAAAGGGAGGCCATTATGGCTTGCAAGGAAGATTGGATACACCAGCAATTTATGGGTAAGCCCTCAGATATTGGAGAAGACCAAGCCTTGACCAACATGGTGTTAAAACAAGGAAAAAGTGTTTTGTTCCAGAGTAACGCGTATTGTTACACCAATGTGCCAGAACGGTATAAGGGGTTGTACAAGATGTTTATTAGATGGGATAGGAGCAATGTAAGAGAGGTATTAGAGATGTCTAAATTCATCTTTACCAATTTTAGGAACTTTAGTAAATCTGGTGCCCGCTTATTGTTTACCAGCCAGGTGCTAAAAATTCTTATGAGTTACCCGTTATTTATTTTTATGGTATTCTTTATAGTAACCCAACCCTTGTTATTTCTAGGGTCGTCTATGGTGAGTATTCTACTATTATCTAGTTTTTCGGTTTTGTTCTATGCAAAGCGTTACAATTGGGTAGAATCTTTCTGGGCCTATTCTTATAGTATTTTTTTCACCTTTGGCCTGTTTTGGATTACGCCGTACTCCATTGCAACCGTAGCCAAGGGAGGATGGTTAACCCGAGGATTGGGTAGCCGATAAAATTAGTTTTTGAGTTAGTTGGTTAGTTAGTAAAAAAGGGTCTGAATGTAATTCAGATCCTTTTTTTGAATTTTTAACGGTCCGTGTATGAAAAGTAGCGTGCAAGCAAACGCATACTTTTCCGACTAATTTAACGATTTAAAATTGTATTTAACCTAAGTTTGGTACATAATAAGCTATTTTTTATATATATTATTAGTGCAAGTTTATTGAATTTATATACATTTGATTTATGGGCATGAAAAAAAGCAAAGGTATTATTGGACATTATAGAACTTCAGATAATCAATTCTCAAATAAAGTTTCTCAATCTAGAAAATTAGGAATTAAAGTCATGAACCAACCCAATATGGGATTTGCAATGGTTAAATCTGCACATAGTCTAAGCCCTAAATCACAAGATTCTAAAGTAGTGAAGATTGGAGGTAAAATATTTAGAATCAAGGAATTAGGCTAATGTAATGAATTTAGCTTTTTCTACAATTTTAATATTTCTTATTCTAGCTCCTGGTTTTGTTTTTAGAATAAGTTATAATTCCACTAGATTAAGTGTTAAGAAAAAGGACGTAACTTTAATTAATGAACTTACAAGTTCAATTATTCCTTCAATTATATTTCAGGTAATTTTTCTCTTTTTAATTGAGAAACTTTCCAATTATTATATAGATTTTCAGGTGTTAGGAAATCTAATACTTGGAAATGATGATGGAAAAATAATTACAGAAAGTTTTCAAAACATTAGATTAAATTTAGCTCCCATTTTTTATTATAACATAGGGTTATTTTCATTAGCATACTTATTGGGTCATTCTGCTAGAGGAATTGTTAGGTATTTTAAATGGGATAGAAAATATCGTTTCTTAAGATTTTCTAATAAGTGGTTTTATATATTAAGAGGAGAGTGTTTAGATTTCCCATATGTCCCTGATACATACGAAGATATTTCTTTCCAAATTGTAGATGTTCTATGTTCCATAGAAGGTCGTAGAGTTATTTATATGGGAGAAATGTTTGATTATTACATAGATGGAAATGGTGACCTTGAAGCTATTCATATCAGATATCCAGTTAGAAAAGAGTTTGATAAAAATTCGGTTCTGAATGGTACAGATACTAGACAAAAAGAAATATCAAGTAGATTTTTAATAATACCTATGAAGAATATTATCAATATAAACATCAGATATATTAATCTTGAAGAGATATCTATTGATGATTTAGATGATAATTATAAATTTGAAGAAGTATTTGATTTTGATGATGAAGATGTTAAATCTAATACCAATAAGAGTGTTAGTTTGGAGTAATTTACACTAACGGTTGGACTATGATTTCGTTGCGACGATTTCCGGCAGGAAATTGTCCAGCTGACCTAAAGATAATTGATTGCAGGAATTTCCAAGTGGAAATTCCGACCGCAATTAATTATACACCGCTTAAGTTTGATTCTTGTTATTTATTAGTTTCCAATCAAAAGTTTTTACTTCTAAATCCTGATTTAACCTTAAATATTGGTCTTTATACAAGTCGTCCAAAGTATAAATGGAAAACTTCTGTCCGTCAGCTGTCTGTCCGATAATATTGTGGAACGTCTTTTTATTAGAATAAGAGTAATATGTCAGCCAACTAGCTTTGAAGATTCCCCAGCTTTTTGTCACTTCGTTGCAAAAGTGTTGGGTAAGTATACTGAAATCGTAAAAAGTTATTTGGTTCGGACAATCAATTTTCAAGTTTTGTCCACTATTTATTTTGAAACTTTCAAATTTTAAATCACCATCACAGAATTCCAAAAAGTCCCTTATCAAAGATTCCGCTTTTCTTTTAGAAGTATTGGAAATAATAATTTTATCTCCATCCGAAAAGTTCAATTTTATATTCTCAGTCGAGGGATATTTTTCAAGTCCATCGCTATCTTCATACTTTTCAATAATATCCCAACCAAAAGCTTTTTCCAGTCCGTATACAATAAACCAAATCGGACTTATAATCCATGTAATTGGTCGAAAGAGCTCTGGTTCACACATATTTATCAAACCGAGTACTATTTCCTTAAAATCTTTTACTAAAGTATAGGCGAGTCCGACTAGCAGTAGGAAAAAAATAACAACAAAAAAATAAAGGACTATTTCCACAGGATTTTAATGGTGTATAACGGTCTAGTGTAAGAATGGTAGCGGATTTTTAAGCACTAACTTTTCAGTTAAACACATACCTCTTCTTTAATTTACTTAATGTTGTTTTAGTGATTAAACCGCTATCATTTTTATACATTGTTGTAAGCTGGCTTTTTTCGTTCAGCTTGGTTTTCAGCGTTGGCAAGACATACTCTTTTGCAAGCTTGGGTTTGAGCTTGGTATTGTGCGGCTTGCAAATGTGTATGGCTTAAGCGTCTGGGAAAATAGCTTTAATCTTATTTTCAGTAACGACTTGATTTGTTGTAATAACTTTGATTTCTGGTGATTCAACCAAGTTTAATTCTTTTATTTCTTCAATTACATCGTCAAAATCCGAGCTAGTTGCACAAACAGCACTATCCAAACCTATTACATCGCCAATTTTCTGTTTTGCATTAACCATATTCGCATCGTCCTCTGATAAGGTTATCAAATAACAGTTAGACCTACGATGAACATATTTCATTGCGATAGCTTCTAAATCCGCTTGCTTATATCTTTCTCTGAATGATGTTTTGGCACTTAAGCATATTGGACCTCTATCAGTTGAATATAAAAGTAAATCGTAATTTATGTTTGGAACGAAAGCCACTTTTGCGTTCATATATATCGGATAGATTTTCTCTCTTATCAAAAGCGTTGCTATTATAATTTCAAAAATTTTTCCGTTTACGCCACGTTTTTGTTGCTCATTGTCCAGAAGGACGTCTCTCTTTTCCAAATACCCATTCCAGTAAGTCGAAATATATTCACTTGGTTTATTATACTTAACTTCCATAAAAGACGGAAACAACTCTTCAAAAATTCCTCCAGCAAGAGTTTCATTGCCTTTTACTATGTCTAAATCTTGTAATAATCCCATTATATATTTTGTAGTTTTTCAATAATTTTTTCCGCTGTTGCTTGAATAGCTGGAACTGCAACTGAATTTCCGAATTGTTTGTATGCTTGTGCGTCTGAAACTACTATTTTAAAATTGTCTGGAAAGCCTTGTAATCTTGCCCACTCACGAGGTGTCATTTTCCTAATTCCTTCTCGATTTACCTCTCCAGAAATGTTGGTTATCGGTTTGAAGTTGGTTAGCCTATCATCATAAACTAAATTTCGTTCTCTGCCCATACCACCGCAAACTACTGCATTTGCAGTTCCATCATTTGGAATGATTTCATAGCCAAATCCATTTCCTTTGCTTTCGTGTCTTGCTTTGTGATTTCTTAAAGTATCTATGTAGGTTGTTGAAAGATAATATTTTACTGAAACTTCTTTTTCTTCCAAAATATCTTCCAAAACAGCATCTTTATTGGTTGGTTCTGGATATTCAAAGTCTGTAATTTTGGTGTCCTTGTGGAACCCAACTATAAAAATTCGTTCACGGTTTTGAGGCACTCCAAATTCTTTGGCATTTATAATTTGTGGCTCTGGAACATAGTAACCTAAATCTTCACGAAGCACATTTAAAATGGTTGCCAAAGTTTTTCCTTTGTCGTGATTTCTTAAACCTTTTACATTTTCGAGGAAAATTGCTTTTGGTTGTTTTTTCTTTATGATTTCCGCTACGTCAAAAAATAGCGTTCCCCTTGTGTCTTCAAATCCACCACGTCTTCCTGCAATTGAAAATGCTTGACAAGGAAAACCCGCACAAAGCACATCGAAGTTGTCAGGAATATAGCTTTTAGTTTGAGGTTTTGTGATGTCGCCAAACGGAATTTCTCCAAAATTGGCTCTATAGGTCTTTTTTGAATATCTGTCCCATTCACTTGTAAAAACACATTTCCCACCCAAATTTTGAAGTGCTAATCGAAATCCGCCAATTCCTGCGAATAGGTCAATAAATTTAAAATTTGGTTTCTCTGGTGCTGGAAATGGAACAGAATTTTTATTGTTGAAAATCAAATATTGTAATGCCTCTTCTGCAGCTTTTGTAGAGATTTTGTTATCTGAATTTTCAGATAAAATCTCTTTTACAAAATTCAGCGCATCTTTTTTAAAAAATTGAGAAACACCATTTTTATGGTTGTGTAAGTAATGAGAATACGAAGCTTGTTTGGGATTTTCAGGTTCGATAATGTTAATTTCAAACAATTGTCCGTCAATATTTTCTAATACTGTTTTCTCGTTCAACATTTAATTTTTAATTCAAGATTTGTTGTCTGCAAGATAAGAAGTCTTTCGCTAATTTTTAATTGATTCCAAAGTGTTTTTCCAACTCTTTTGAACAATTTCAAAACCGAAATTAGGTTAGAAAATTTTTAACTCTTTTGGTTTTTCAGTGTTGGATTTAAGCTCCGGAAAAAACCAAAAGTGCTAAAAAATGCGGCTGGTTTCCGCATTACCTACAACGGACTTGTGTATGAAACGTAGCATGCAAAAAGACACTAACTTTTCTGTTTAACACAGAGCCGAATTTTTATATTTTGTTTTTAACTTATCAATCTTAAAAGCCAAATTTAAAAATTTGGCGGTCTTTTTTAATATACACAAGCCTCTTTAAAAGCCTTTATTAGCTATGTTTTTACACTTTGTTAGGCTCTTTTTTTCATTATTAGTCTTGCATTACAATCGTGTTCTTGAATCAACACACTGAAGTTATTATTCATTTTCAGTGTATTCAGTGAGCCTTTACTAGTCAATAATTTTAGCGCTTTAGTTAATGATGCATAGAGAGCATTTTGGTAAACACTCATTAATTCATTCCACCCTTTTTCAAAGTATATTTCTAGATTCGGGTAGTTATCCTCAAGTGATTCCCAATGAGTTTTGTAAAGGTCGTTTGAGATACTTAAACTAAACGCAGGCAGTGACTGGAAGTCATCACAGAAGTCATAATCCTCAAGTTGAATTGATTTTTCAAATTCTTCAAATTGAGTCTTCATGTCGATGAGACCATAAGCATATACTTTGGAGTCAATTTCATCCATGCAACTGTACTCGAGTAGAATGGCATCTAAACTAGTGTCAAAATTCTCTTTACGAAACGCAGGATTTGTCCAGAATTTATTAACGTTTTCTTCCAACTCTGCAACAATTTTAGCAGAACAGGATTCAATATCTACGTTGGTTACTAATGTTCGGAATTCATCCAAAATGGGGTGTAAGTCCTTTAATGCTAAGAACTTCTGAATTGAAGCATTAAATTCTGATGAATAATATTCCGTATTTGTTTCCATTTTCTTAATTGAGCCAACATTGAATATCCGTCATATGACGGATATATACTATTATTTGGGGATATCCGTACTAACAGCTATCTCTTTTGTATAAAACTACTAAATCTTAGCCGGGCAGAAAATCCTTTTTTTATATATCTTCTTTTACGCCAATAGGATTCCATTCCGCATAAAATTGTTCTAAGTAATTAAGCATAAATTGATGCCGTTGCGCAGCCATTTCTTTACCGGTTTGGGTATTCATTTTATCTTTTAACAACAGCAATTTTTCATAAAAATGGTTAATGGTAGGTGCGGCACTTTTCTTATAGGCTTCTTTACTTTGGTTAAAGTTGGGCGGTATGGCGGGGTTATACAGTTCCCGGTTTTTAAATCCGCCGTAATTAAATGTACGTGCAATACCAATTGCCCCAATAGCGTCTAAACGGTCTGCATCTTGCACTACCTGTAATTCTGGAGAGGTAAACGTACTTGCGTTGGGGTCCAAGCTATTTTTGTAGGATATGTTTTCAATAATTTTTACCACATGATCTATTACCTTTTGGTCTACATTCAAAGAAGTTAAAAAGGTCGCCGCCATTTTAGGCCCTATGGTTTCGTCCCCATTATAAAATTTGGCATCGGCAATATCATGCAACAAGGCACCTAGACTAGCTACTAAAACGTCTACTTTCTCATCTTTTGCAATAAATAGTGTGTTTCTAAAAACCCTTTGAATGTGAAACCAATCGTGGCCACCTTCGGCACCCTTTAACGTCTCTTTTACAAATTGTATGGTCTCTTCAATAATAGCGTCGTCTGTCATGGCTAACTTTTAATCCCAGATTTTACTACAGTTTCTATTTTTTCCATAAGAAGGTCCAAATCACCTTCATTGGCAATAAGCGGGTGTACCTCAAAAGTAACATGGGCGCCCAATCCCATTGGAAATTTACCGTATTTTAATAGTTTCCAAGAGTTATTAATGCTTATGGGGACCACCAATGCGTTGGGTGCTTTTTTAAGTAGCGTTTTTAATCCCATAGGTTTAAATGGCTTGGGTTTTCCATCTCTACTTCTTGTACCCTCTGGAAAAATAACGGCAGAACGGTTGTGCTGTTCAATATATTTACCCAATGAGGCGATAGCCATTAGGGCTTGTTTGGGGTCTTTACGATCAATTAATACAGACCCACCGTGTCTTAGGTTGTAGGATACACTGGGGATGCCCTTTCCTAATTCTTTTTTACTTACAAATTTAGGATGGTATTTGCGCATATACCAGATAATAGCAGGTATATCGTTCATGCTTTGGTGGTTGGTAACAATTATCAATGGTTTATCTGTGGGTATATCTTGTTTGTTAGTAAAAGTATACCGCGTACCCAACACATTGGTGCAGCGTATTAAAAACCAATTAAGTATAGAAACACTTCGTTTATGCGCCTCGTAGCCAAAAACATTAAAACAAACCCACTGTATGGGGTGAAATATAAGCAAGGACAACCCAAAGCAGAGAAAATAAAGAGCCGTTAGGGGGTAAGAAAGTAATTTAAGCATGGTGGTATACACAAATTATGGTGGTAAGGTAATTCAGAATCAATAGAACTAAAAAAACCACCCGAAACGGAGTGGTTTTTAAGCTTTTCTATAGCAAAGGCTTAACAATGCTCGTTATAGGCCTCCATTAAGTTTTCTGCAATCATTTCTGCAGGTCTGCCTTCAATGTGGTGTCTTTCTATCATGTGTACCAACTCTCCATCTTTAAACAATGCCATACTTGGAGAAGAGGGTGGAAAAGGTACCATGGCGGCCCTTGCCGTATCTACGGCCTCTCTGTCTACACCAGCAAATACAGTTACCAAGTTATCTGGTTTTTTACTGTTGGCAAGGCTTAATTTAGCAGCCGGTCTAGCATTGGCAGCAGCACAACCACAAACAGAATTTACTACTACTAAGGTAGTGCCTTCTTGTTTTAAGGCGGCCTCTACAGCTTCACTGGTATATAGTTCTTGAAAACCTGCTACGGCAAGGTCTTCTCTCATCGGTTTTACTAATTCTTCTGGATACATAGAATCAAATTTTTTCTAAGGTCAAAGATACCAAATTGATACCTTTTTGTTTGCTAAATATATTTTAAGATTTACAAGGGTCTTGTTGTCTTAAGGTTTTAGGGTCATGCAAAACCAGGACTAGCATACGTACAACAGCGGTTACCAACTCTAAACACTATCTTTGCGGCTAAATTTGTTTAAGATGATTAAATGGGTGGCCGCGGTTTTAGGCTATACTTTTTTACGATTTCCAGGGGCTATCTTGGGATTTATTGTGGGTAGCTTTTTAGATAACCTAAATTCTGGCAGTAAATCTGGTAATACGGTGTTTAGGGATTTTACCAAACAAACCGTTTCGCCTGCAGATTTTGAACTTAACTTACTCTCTTTATGTTCTATTGTTATTAAGGCAGATGGGCATGTTAGCCAGCGAGAGCTAGATTATGTTAGACAATATTTTATAAGTACCTATGGTAAGGAAAAGGCCAATGCTATTTTTAGGACGTTTAACGATGTAATTAAGAAAAGGGAAATTTCCGCAGCTAAGATATGTGCCTACTTAAACCAACGTACCCGGCACGAAGTACGTTTGCAATTGATTCATTTTCTTTTTGGTATTGCCCAGTCCGACGGGCAGGTAAGCCAAGCGGAAGTAGCTAAATTAAAAGAAATTGCTGCCTACTTGCGCATTGGTAACTACGATTTTGAAAGCATAAAGGCCATGTTTATACAGCAAGCGGACAATGCCTACAAAATCTTGGAAATAGACCGTACGGCAACGGACGATGCCGTAAAAAAAGCATATAGGAATATGGCAAAAAAATACCATCCGGATCGCGTGGTTACAGAAGATGAAGCCATTAAAAAGGGTGCCGAAGAAAAATTTAAACAAGTTCAAAAAGCCTACGAAACCATTCAGAAAGAAAGAGGAATGGTTTAAGCCATTGCCTCTTTGGGAACACGGTTTCTTTTGCGTTTCTTCTTTAATTTGTTAATGTAAATAAAGGTGCCGGTAATTGGCAAACTAGTACCCACTAGACAGGCAAAAAAATAGAGTATTTTACTAAAAGTGCCGTAAATGGTACCCGTATGCAAAGATTTTATGGCACCGGCTATTTTTACATTTAAGGGCTTATCCGCATAAATTTCTTTGTTTAGTATAGTTCCTGTGGTCGTAAGGGTTAATTGGTCATGTGCAACGGTAGAAAAGCTTGCGTCTGCCAATTTCCTAAAGTTGTAAAATGGGTTCTTTTTATTGGGTAAACTTATAGTTAACTCCCCAGCATAGGAAAGTTCTTTGTTTGCCAAGGCCACTGCCTCTTCTAAGGTAAGTTGTTTACCATTTGTGTTGCCGGCAGAAATTTTAGGCGCACCTCCTCTATTAAAAACAGGAGTGCCCAAAACACGGCTTAAACCATCCCGGTATCCTTCAAAAGACCAGCAGAGCCCGGTTAACCCCATAATTAGGATTAATATACAAGCGTAAAAACCAAGTGTATTGTGTAAATCATGATTTATTCGCTTCCAATTGGCATCGGTCTTAATTTTAAGGCCCGCTTTAACGTACTTCCACTTTATTTTTTTCGGAAACCAAAGTACAATTCCGGTTAACGATAGGATGAGGAATACAATGGTTGCAACACCAACAATAGGCCTTCCAATACTAGTATCTAACAATAACCATCTATGTAACCGGAACATAAAACGCATAAAGCCTTCCGCGCTAGATTTTTCAGGTTTTAAAATTTCGCCAGTGTAGGGATTTACTTCATATTGGGTGCCCCTACGTTGTTTTGGGTCTTCTTTAATAGAGAAAACATATGGTTGTTTTCCATTTGTAGGTAATGTTACGGCAGTAAGTGTGCCTTTTTCCTTTAAGGTTGGAAGTTGTACCAGTTTATTTAAAGGTTGCTTATTGCCCTTAGGTTTAACTACCAATTCTTTTTGAAACCACCCTTCAATTTCTTTTTCAAAGGTTAAGATGGTGCCACTTAGGCATACAAGAAATATAATTAGGCCACTAATTAGGCCCAACCAAAGATGAATATCATTTAAAAGTGCCCTTAGGCCGTAGGTCTTTTTTTTGGTCATGTTTATCAAGTACTAATTGAGCAAGTAAGCTGTTTTAACAGGTGCGCTAAAATACAATGGCTTTTTAGTTTGAACAAGACTAGTTTAGATTTGTTTTAAATAAAAATAATGGATATGTTAAGTAGATTTTTGAAACAGCTACAGCTGTATTTACTTATTTTCGTACCACAACTCATAAACAACTAATGGAGAATTTTTGGTTATATCTAAAATTGGGAATAGAACATGTGTTAGACCTAAACGCATACGATCATATCTTATTTTTATCTGCTTTGGCCTTGCCTTTTAGCTTTAAAAAATGGCGTTGGGTTTTGTTATTGGCAACTGTTTTTACCATTACCCATTGTACATCGTTGGCGCTATCTGCTTATGATATTTTACGGGTAGATGTAAGTTGGATAGAATTTTTAATACCTGTAACCATAGCATTAACCGCTATTTTTAACCTATACCGGGTTTCTAGACCAAGTAACAACACGGGCTGGTATTTTACCGCTTTGGCAACCGCTTTTTTTGGTTTTATACACGGCTTTGGTTTCTCTAATTATTTTAATATGATGATGGCAGAAGAAACCGAAAAGATAGTGCCGCTATTAGGTTTTGCGGCGGGTATAGAACTATCTCAAGTAACTATCATTGCAATTATACTGTTGCTTTCTTACATATGGCTTAACTTACTAAAACAGAAGCAAAATTGGTTTATAATCGCATTATCAATTTTAATATTGATCATAACAATACCAATGCTAATAGCTACGTTTCCATTATAGTAGAAGCGTTAATATTATGGCAAAATAATTGATGTTGCCTTGTAAAGCCGATATCTTTAGAAAATGAAAATCTCCAAACAAGAGAAATACGACCGTGCCTATTTAAGAATGGCCAAGGAATGGGGTAAGCTGTCTTACTGTAAAAGAAAACAGGTTGGTGCCATTATCGTAAAAGATAGGATGATTATTTCTGATGGGTATAATGGTACGCCAACAGGGTTTGAGAACTTTTGTGAAGATGAAGCGGGGTATACAAAATGGTATGTGCTGCACGCAGAGGCCAATGCCATTTCAAAAGTTGCCGCCTCTACACAATCTTGTAATGGAGCTACCTTGTATATTACCTTATCGCCCTGTAAAGAGTGTAGTAAATTAATACACCAATCAGGGATTAAGCGTATTGTATACCAAAATGCCTATAAGGACGATTCTGGTTTAAGATTTCTAGAAAAAGCTGGCGTGGAAATTGTACATATGCCGGTAGTAGAAGAAACCGTTTAAAAAATGAACAAAAAATACAGGTACATATTGCCAACTGTTCTAGCCCTTGCTTTGGCATTGGGTATTTTTATTGGTGGCAAGCTTCATTTTGACGATTCGCCAGAAAGGCTTTTTTCTACCAATTCCAAAAAAGACAAGCTCAATAGATTAATAGATTATATAGATTACGAATACGTAGACGATATAGATACGGATAGTATTGTGGATGTTACCGTAAATAATATTCTGGGTAAACTAGATCCACACTCGGTTTACATTCCAAAAGAAGAAATGGAATCCGTTGCCGAGAACATGAAGGGCGATTTTGTAGGTATTGGCATAAGTTTTAACAAAGTAAAGGATACCGTTACCATAGTTAGGACCATTAAAGACGGGCCAAGTGACCAAAAGGGTTTGCTTGCAGGAGATAAAATTCTCATTGCCAACGGCGATACTATTTTTGGGAAACGTATACCAAACGCCGATTTGGTAACCCGGCTTAAAGGAGAAAAAGGGAGCAAAGTTGATCTAACGGTCTATAGAAAATCTGAAGACAGGATATTTGATGTAACCTTAAAAAGGGGAGTAGTGCCCATACGTAGTGTAGATGCCCAATTTATGGTTAACGATGATATGGGGTACCTAAAAATTAACCGTTTTGCGGAATCTACATTTAAAGAATTTAAGGCTGCCTTGTTGAATTTACAGCGAAATGGGGCCCAGAAATTGGTGTTGGATTTACGGGATAATCCTGGTGGCTATTTGGGAATTGCCGAAAAAATGGCGGATGAGTTTTTAACCGATGGAAAACTTATTTTATTTACCAAAAACAAGAAAGGCAATATAGACAAGGTATTTGCAACTGATAAAGGTAGCTTTGAAAACAAACCAGTGTATGTATTGATCAACGAACGTTCTGCTTCTGCTAGTGAGATTATTGCGGGGGCTTTACAGGATAACGATTTAGGTACCATTGTTGGCAGGCGTTCTTTTGGTAAAGGTTTGGTGCAGCGTGAGATGGATCTGGGAGATGGTTCTGCCGTACGTCTAACAGTGTCTAGATACTACACACCAACCGGACGTTCCATTCAAAAACCATATAACAAGGGTCATGACGATTATTACCAGCAATTTATGGAGCGTTACCATAGCGGAGAAATGGTTTCCGTAGATAGTATTAAAGTGGCAGATTCCCTTAAGTTTACTACGCCTAAAGGAAAGGTGGTATACGGCGGTGGTGGTATAATACCAGATGCATTTGTGCCTATAGAATCTCTAGACCATGAACGTGTTTTAGGTTTAGATGCTGCTGGTTATTTTTCTAACTATGCATTCTCTTTCTTAGAGTTAGATCGCAGTAGGTTTGCCAATTATCCAGAAAAAGAGTTTTTAGAGGAATACCATATAGATGATATCATCTTTGAGCGGTTTATAGATTTCTTGTTAAACCGAAACATCCGTATGGATTTTTATGCCAACGAACAGTTGATCAAAACCTATCTAAAAGCCAATATTGCCGAACAACTTTACTCGCCTAATGCTGCTGCCAAAATAAAATCTAGCCAAGACAAAATGTTGGCCAAAGTTATAGCTTTAGACCAAAAGGTAGCGGAACCCCAAGAAAATTAGTGAGCTTACTGCTTTAACTTGTTCTCTATTTTTTTAGAGGTGGCAAAAATTAATATCAATACAATGGCACATAAAGAGGCCATTATACCAATACACGCAATTAGACTATCTCCGGCAAAAAGGTTGTCAAAGTCTAAAAGGGTTATGTTGTAAATTATAAGTGCTAATGCTAAAACAGAAAGTATTATGTACAGTGTCTTGTTCATCGTCCCATTAATTCATTAATATTCGCTGCAAATAGCTTAACCGCTATTGCCAACAAAATTACGCCAAAAACTTTTCTTATAACCTCTAATCCATTAGGGCCAAGTAGTTTTTCAATTTTTTTGGATGATTTTAAGACTAGGTATACAAATGCCATGTTTACTACAATGGCAACAATAATGTTTTCTACATGAAATTCTGCTCGTAAAGATAGGATAGAAGTCATGGTACCTGCACCAGCAATTAAGGGAAAAGCTATGGGTACCACAGAAGCCGTTTTGGGTTCATCGTCCCTAAACAACGGTATGCCCAAAATCATTTCCAATGCCAAGAAGAAAATTACAAATGCACCAGCTACGGCAAAAGAATTTATATCTATACCAATAAGGTTTAAGATGCTTTCTCCAACAAATAAAAAGGCAACCATTATACCAATGGCTACTAAAGCGGCTTTTTCAGATTGTATATGCCCCACCTTCTTACGTAAAGAGATAATAATGGGTATACTACCTAAAATATCTATTACAGCAAAGAGTACCATAGTGGCCGTAACTATTTCCTTAAAATTAAAATTCATGGTGCTATTAATTTTACGGTGCAAATCTACAGTTATTTATTGCGGCTGTTTTACTAAAACCCTATTAAATTTGTGCAACTAAATTTTAGGTATGTTTCAAATTGGTAAAACACTCATCTCTGAGGAAATTATAGAAAAGGATTTTGTGTGCAATTTAAACGCATGCAAAGGGGCTTGTTGTGTGGAGGGTGAGTCTGGTGCACCCTTAACAGACCAAGAACTACCTATTTTAGAAAAGGTGTATAAGACCGTTAAGCCCTATCTAAGAAAAGAAGGTATTAAAGCAATAGAGGAGCAGGGTACCTTCGTAAAGGGTTGGGATGGAGAATGGGAAACACCTTTGGTAAACCATGAAGAGTGTGCCTACGTTGTTTTTGCCAAGGATGGTATGGCCAAATGTGCGTTAGAAGAAGCATATAATGATGGTTTAACCGATTGGAAAAAACCGGTCTCTTGTCATCTCTATCCGGTTAGGACTAGGGAATATTCAGCTTTTACGGCTGTAAATTACCATAAATGGGCTATTTGTGATGATGCTTGTACGCTGGGGGCAGAACTTAAAGTGCCTATCTACAAATTTGTGAAAGAGGCTTTGGTAAGAAAGTTTGGTGCGGATTGGTACCAAGAATTGGAAGAAGTAGCTGCACAGCACCTTAAATAGTAGGTATTTCTATAACTACTTTGGTGCCGTTGGGTTTTCCTTTTTCGTCAAAAAGGTCAATAATATCCACGCTGTAATCATTCTGGTAGTCTTTTGCGAAGTTGGCCAAGCGCTCTTTTGTGATATCTATACCAACAGATTTTCTTTTAATTACACGTTTTTCCTTTATTTTTTCTGATGTTGCCCTACCTACACCATTGTCAATAATATTAATATGTATGTGGTAATCGTTTTTTGGTGTAATGGTAACCCGTAATTTTTTTTCACCTTCTTTAGAGCTTAGGCCATGCCATATGGCATTCTCTAAAAAAGGCTGAAGTATTAAAGACGGTAATTTTAAAGTCTCTGGATCTAGGCCTTCCGTAATTTCTATTTTATAATCTATGGTATTGGAAAATCGAATGTTTTCAATGTTCAAGTAAAGTTCTGCGGTTTCTAGTTCTTCTGCCAGTGTGGTTTCTTTTAAGGTAGATCCATCTAAAATACGCCTTACCAGCTTGGAGAACTTATTTAAGTAATGAACGGCGTTCTTTTTATCGTTATTGATGATGTATAGCTTTATCGAGTTTAAAGAGTTGAACAGGAAATGCGGGTTCATTTGGCTACGTAACATATTTTGTTCCAACCCTATTACCCTTTTTTCGTAATTGGATTGATGTTGCCTATACATGATGAACAAAATGGTAATTACCAAACCGGTTAGCAAAGCACTAACTAGGATTGTGGTTTGGTGTTTTCTTAATTTAAGGTTGATCAACTCGTTTTTCTGTGCCAATTCCTTTATTTCGGTGGTTTGCTTCTCTGCCTCGTACCGTAGAATTAAATCGTTAATATAACGGTTGTTCTGATCACTTTTAATTTCGTTTTCATAGCGCTCTGCTTCTTTAAAGTAGACCAACGCTTGCTGATAATTGTTTTTCTTGATTTCTAGATCGGACAATAGTTTGTTGCCATAGATTACTTGTCCCAAAATGTCATTGTCTCTTGCCATTTTTAATCCGGTGCGCATATTTTTTTCTGCAGCAGTTAAATCTCCTGTATTCATTTGTGCCCAACCTAGATTGTGCAATACGCTGGTCCATATAAATTTGTCACCAATGTTAGAAATAGGTTCTACCAGTTGTTCCAATAGCACCAAGGCTGCATTTGGCATATTCTGCTTTAAATAGATTTGTGCAATGCTGTTTTTGCAAATAACCCTGCCGTATTCATTATCCATTTCATCATTAATGGCTAATGATTTTCTATAGTAATCCAGAGCCTCATCTAGCTTGCCTTGTTGTTCTAGGCAGTCTCCTATATTTTGGTTGTTTATAGCCAAGCCCAAATTGTTGCCAAGTTCAATTTCTGAAGCCAATGCCCTTTTAAAATTACCAATGGCCAAATCATATTGTCCTAGGGCTTGGTAAATGTTACCAATAGAATTTAAAGCAATGTTGATACTTTTTTTTACGTCCTTGGAATTAGATGCTACGGCTTCTGCTTTTTCTAATGCTTGTTGATGGTAGTCTAGAGCGGTCCTCACCGCATCGGTTCTTCTATAAACAACTCCAAGCATGTTGAGGCTACTAATCTCTAACTCTTTATTTTCTACTTTTTGGGCTAGTTCAAGAGCTGCTTCATGGGCCTCCACCGCTTTGGGGTAGTTAGACTTATTTCTAAAATAAGTACCCATCATATTAAGTGCATAAATCTGTCCGGCCGGGTATTTTTTTTTAATAGCCTGCTCTAGAAAGCTTTTAATTAACAGCGTGTCTTTTTTGTATTTATAGAAATAACCATCTATATCCTCATAGTTAAGTGGTTTTTCTTTTAAAAGTTGATTTAGGGTAACTTCAAAGGGTTTCTCTAGTTTTAAACCATCTTGTGCCTTACCAACAAATAGAACAAATAGCATTGCAAGTTGAAGAACAACAAAGTATTTTGGATAAAATGGTAAGCGTTTGGTAGTAGGTTGCCTCATGCAATTGCATTATAATAAGTCTAGGAAGTCTGATTTTTTTTGCCTAGAAACCGGAATTTTATGGCCAGACTTCAAGATAACGTAACCGTCTGTTTTAAGGTACTCTTTAATTTTACCTAAATTAACAATAAACGAATTGTGTATTCTAAAGAATGAATTTTCTGGTAATATAGCATTAACTTCTTTCAGTTTTTTGGTCAGTACCAATTTTTGACCATCTTGTAGATATAACGTACTGTAGTTACCATCAGATTCGGCATACATAATTTCATCACTTTCTAAAAATAATAACTTGCCGTCTGTGTTAATGGTAATCTTTTTATCTAAAGACCTAGAATTGAAATTTAATAATATCTGTTCTAACTTTTCGGAAGTTTGATGCTTATCGTTATATTTTTTGATTTTAACAATAGTGTCGTTTAAATCATCTGTGTCAATAGGCTTTAAAAGGTAATCTATCGCTTCATTTTTAAGTGCTTTTAACGCGTATTGGTTATAGGCTGTTGTAATAACTACCGGAAAATTCTTGTTTTTTAAACTTTTTATAAATTGAAAGCCATCCATCAAGGGCATTTCTATATCTAGAAAAAGACAATCTGGTGTGTTTAGTTCTAGGTAATTAAGAGCTTCATGTGCATCTGTAAACGATGCTACAATGTTAACTTCATTACTTAAATTGCTTAATTCCCAACTTAGACTTTCTAGCGCTTTTGCTTCGTCATCTACGAGTACGGCTTGTAACATACAACGATTATTTATTATAAATATAGAATACTAGATGGATTTAGCTTAAATAATTGTATCCATGGATAACAATTGGTTATAAATGGTAAGATATTCAATATCAACTAAATGAAAGAAAAAGATTACATTTTGGTTAAATGTTAAAATTATTCTGTCAGAAAGCAAAAATGCTCCATGTCATTTGCACATATTTTGGTACCAGTTATACAAACTAGAGTATTTACCGTTACTTATGAAGCTACATTAGAGCCAGATTACTTTACCATTAAACCAAACTAAAATGAGAAAGTGTATCATTTTGTTCATCGTATTATTGATATCCTTGGTTTTTGCTGTGGTGACAGATACTGATTCTAGTACTGGCACGGACAGTAAAGAATTATTGGCCATCAATGAGTAAGATACATTATTGCCAACCAACGTACGGCCGACCAATGTGCATAAGCATATGAATTTAAAATATAATGCGCTAGATACGTTTAAAGTGCTAGGTTTCGGGGGAACTACCTAGGCTTTTATTTATCACTACACCGCATTGGCCGTACGGTTTGGTAATGAAACTTTAAGATCAAGAATTTTCTTGGTCTTTTTTTTGCGATTTGTTGAACCTAAGCCTCGATAGGATAAACCAAATGCAACCTCTGTTAAAAAAAAATGCAGTTTATCGATAAATAATCTGTAAAAACATGTTCTACAGCTATTTATTATCTATTGTGTTTCTTAAATTTGCAATGGATATTGCAACAATTGAGTGATAGTGTTTATTAGATTTAACGCCCTAGAAAATTTCTAGGGCGTTTTTCTTTTACTACACCATTAAAAAAGCCCTCCGTAAAGAGGGCCTTCTAACTAATAATTTAAGTTTAGTTTTAAAGTGACCACGCTTTATTGTTGGTCAATTCTGTAACATCTCCACAAGGTACGTATTCTCCCGGAATTGGAAGGTACGCAAGTACCTCTTCTCCAACATATTCTGAATTTTTATAGGCAAAAGTAGCCATATCCCTAATATCATTGGCAAACGAGAAGTTGGCTATGTCTTCTTCTAGAGTAGCTTGGCCACCTTGCATTATAGACTCCATGTAGTTGTTAATGGCTTTGGCATGCAATTCTTCCTCTTCGTCTGTGCGCTTGGTTAAATATTGCTTTAGGGCCGGTTCAATATCTTCTACCGTTAAATCTTGCAAACTCTCCTTCCCAGATGTTTTTAGGATTTTATTGTAAAACGTATCCATCTTTAAACGAACAAAATCTTGTTGTTCTTTTGGAAGTACTTCATTTAAAAAAGAATCTATGAACACATGTACGTTCATTTCCGTTGCAGATGGTGTTTCCGTTTTTGGTAAGATAATGTCTAAGGTTTGAGCCAAGGCATAACCTTTATCCTTATCTAAAAATGTAGGAACCCATTCTGCATAAGAAGGCTTGCCCTTACAACTTTGTAGTACGCTCAATAAAGTAGGGGTGGCAACAGCATAGCCAAAAGCCAATCCCATGTTTTTAAGTGCCGATCTTCTTTCCATTATAAATTACCTTTTTTTAGTTCTTGTGCTGCATGGTTTGCTGCTCTTGCCGTAAATGCCATATAGGTTAAAGATGGGTTTACACAAGATGCCGAGGTCATAAATGCGCCATCTGTAACATAAACATTTTCACATCCATGCACTTGGTTATTTGCATTTACTACAGAGGTTTTAGGGTCATTGCCCATACGTGCGGTACCCATTTCATGAATACCCAAACCAATTGCATAGGTATTATCATACGGCACAATATCTCTTGCACCAGCTTTTTCTAACATTTGTACGGCCTGATCTTGCATATCCTTACGCATGTTAAGCTCATTTTGTCTTATTTCTGCATCAAAGGTAACCGTTGGTAAGCCCCACTGATCTAACTTGTCATAGTCCAAAGTCATTTTGTTGTCATGGTAGGGTAAAATCTCACCAAATGCCAGCATGTTCATATTCCAACCACCTGGAGATAATACGGCATCTTTATAGGCTTTACCAAACGTTGCTTCTGCCACCAATTCTTCATAATCTCCTCTACCAGCACCACCTTGGTATCCATAGCCACGCGTAAAGTCTTTCATGTCTGAGGCACCACCTAGATTTCTAAATCTTGGAATGTATATACCATTGGGTTTTCTACCTTTATAATACTTGTCGTCAAACCCATCCATTTTACCTCTAGCACCTACTAGAAAATGATGGTCCATTATATTATGCCCCAATTCACCAGAATCATTACCTAAACCATTAGGAAATCTATCCGATTTGGATTGCATCAATATAGAGGTAGAGGCAACTGCAGAAGCACACAAGAAAATTACTTTTGCCTTAAACTCAAAAGTTTCTTTTGTTTCTCTATCGATTACTTTAACACCTGTTGCTTTTTTGGTATCTGGATCGTACATAATTTCATGTACTATAGAATCTGGCCTTAGAGTTAGGTTGCCCGTAGCTTCGGCAGCTGGTAAAGTAGAAGATAAACTACTGAAATAAGCGCCAAAAGGACATCCTCTAACACAACGATTTCTAAATTGACAGCGTACACGGCCGTCTCCTTCAAACTTTTTATCACTATTTATATGTGCAACCCTACCTGAGGTAATAATTCTACCATCAAAGTGTTCTGCTACCTGTTCTCTAACATGTTGTTCCACACAGTTAAGCTCCATCATAGGCTCAAACTTACCGTCTGGTAATTGGGGTAAGTTTAATAGTTCACCAGAAACACCAATATAAGATTCAACCTTGTCATACCAGGGTGCAATGTCTTTGTAACGTACGGGCCAATCTACTGCAATACCCTCGTTTTTGTTGGCTGCAAAATCCAAATCGCTCCATCTATAGCTATGTCTACCCCACATTATGGATCTACCTCCAACGTGGTAACCACGCATCCAATCAAAACGTTTAACTTCATTGTAAGGATGCTCCAAATCATTAACAAACCAATGTCTAGATTCTTCCTTTACGGTATAACCAGTTCTGGCTTGTTTTTCCTGTTTCTTTAAATCTTCCGCTGTAGGATTCCCTGCGTGTTTAAAGTCCCATGGATCTTTGTTGGCGGTTACATAGTCTTCTCTATGCTTAACCATTCTACCTCTTTCCAACACCAAGGTCTTTAAACCGTTCTCGCAGAGCTCTTTTGCGGCCCAACCGCCGCTGATACCCGTTCCAACCACGATGGCATCATAAGAATCCTGCTCTTCGTTGTAATAGAATTTGCTCATTTAGTTTTCAATTGTTTATTCTCTAAATGTATTAAATATTAAATTAATTTTCTACATTTATTCCCTATGTATATTAAGAATATCGTACTATAACGTTATAGTTGGCGGTATTTTTTACAAAATCAATAAATACGAAATGACCACCATGAAAAGACGAATTTTTATAGGTAATTCCGCAAAAGTAGGACTAGGAGTTGCACTATTAGGAACTTATGCTTGCAAACAGACAAAGAAGGAAAATGAAATGGACGAAACAATGGTAGAAGAAACCATTGATGAGGTTGAAAGTGATGCCTTGTTTTTTGAGTTGTCTTTGGCACAATGGTCAATCAATAGAATGATAAGACAAGACGGTCTTGATCCATATAGTTTTGCGGAAAAAGCAAAAAACTGGGGTTTTACAGGATTAGAATATGTGAGTGGTCTTTATTACCCAGAATTGGAGAAGGAAAATTTTTCGGATGCTGCAATGAAAAATTTTGTCGATAAATCTAATGCAGAGGCAGAAAAGTATGGGCTAAAGAATTTGTTGATTATGGTAGATGGTCAAGGAAATTTGGCTACCGCAGATGAAGCGGAACGTAAAGCAGCCATAGAAAACCATTACAAATGGGTAGATGCGGCCAAAGCAATGGGCTGCCATAGTATTAGGGTAAATCTAGCAGGTAGTAATGACCCTAAGGAATGGGTGCCAGCTGCTGTTGCCGGGCTAACGGGTTTAAGTACTTATGGAAAGGTAAAGGGCATAAATATTATTGTAGAAAACCATGGTGGCCTCTCTTCTAATGGGGCGTTGTTGGCAGAAGTAATGACTAAAGTTAATATGGACAATTGCGGTACCTTACCAGATTTTGGAAACTTCTGTATCATAAGAAAGGATCCTAAAGATTGGAGTGCCGGTTGTGCAGAAGAATACGACCGTTACAAAGGGGTAAAAGAGTTAATGCCTTTTGCAAAAGCAGTAAGTGCTAAATCTCATGATTTTGATGCTCAGGGTAACGATACCGGAACAGATTATGAAAAAATGCTTCAAATTGTAAAAGATGCGGGTTATACCGGATTTATTGGTGTGGAATATGAAGGAAATGAACTAGGAGAAGAAGCCGGGATTATAGCAACTAAAGAACTTTTAGAGAGAGCGGGTAGACAAGTAAGCTAATGCTTAAAATAAGAGTGTTGTATGGAGAATTTATTTAATCCTCTTTTTGATTATAATTATCAGGCTAATAAAACTTTGATTACACAAGCTTTAGAAAATTCTAACTATCCTGCTAAATGTGTAGAGTGGTTAAGTCATATATTAAATGCACACCATATATGGAATAAAAGAATTGTAGAAGAGGAAGCTAGTTATACTGTTTGGCAATTACATAAAAAAACAGATTGGGAAGACTTGCACTACGAGAATCAAAGGGAAACATTTGAGATACTTAGAAATGTGGACGATTTTACGAAAAGGGTTTCGTATACCTCAAGCGAAGGCAAGAGTTATTCCAATGAGGTAAAAGATATACTGTTTCACATTGTAAACCATTCTACACATCATAGAGGCCAGATAGCTACAGAATTAAGAAAAAACAACATTGCACCTAAAGAACTGGATTATATTTATTTTAAACGATAATAACCACAATTAACTAAATAAACTCAAATTTAATGGAACAGATAAATAAGAATAAATTATTTGTAGCCGCGTGTATCTCCCTGATCGTTACTTCCATGACTTTTGCCATAAGGGCGGGAATACTTACCCAGCTAGGCGTAGATTTTGAAATTAATAATACCCAACTGGGCTATATTAACAGTATGGCTTTTCTAGGGTTTCCAATAGCCATGCTAGTAGGTGGCTTTTTGTATAATTCCATAGGGCCAAAAAACCTATTGATTATAGCTTTTATTGGGCATATACTTGGTCTTTTACTTACCATTTTTGCAGGTGGTTTTTGGTCTTTGATTATTTCTACCTTCTTCATAGGGGTGGCTAACGGTTCTGTAGAAGCAGCTTGTAATCCTATGATAGCAGATATGTATACCAACAACAGAACGGCCATGTTAAATAAATTTCATGTTTGGTTTCCTGGTGGATTGGTAATTGGCTCGCTTGTCTCTAAGTTTATGACAGATGCAGGTATGGGCTGGCAATTGCAAATTGCTACCATGTTAATACCTACGGCCATTTATGGTTTCTTGATTTTTACACAAAAGTTCCCAAAATCAGAAAATATAGAATCCGATACTTCTTTGAACATAAAGGCTCTTGCAGACCCATTGTTTTTATTTATGATATTGTGTATGACGTTGACTGCTACATCAGAGTTCATTCCCCAGCAATGGGTAGAAACCATATTGGGTAGCTCTGGGGCAAGTCCAATGTTGGTGCTGGCCTTGGTCACCGGTATAATGGCACTGGGTAGGTTTTTTGCAGGCCCATTGGTACATAGATTAAATCCAATTGGCGTGTTGTTCATGTCTGCCATTATCACTGCGTCCGCTATTTATTTTATG
The DNA here is from genome assembly GCF_002072105.2 of Croceivirga radicis. Classification (GTDB taxonomy): domain Bacteria; phylum Bacteroidota; class Bacteroidia; order Flavobacteriales; family Flavobacteriaceae; genus Croceivirga; species Croceivirga radicis. The sequence goes on along the minus strand of NZ_MTBC01000001.1, from coordinate 126,973 downwards.
AGCGTAGCAGAAGGAAGTATGATTTACGTGGCCGCGGCACTATTTGCGTTAGGGGTTTGTTATTTCTGGCCAACTATGATTGGTTTTACTTCAGAGTATACCCATAAAACGGGTGCCTTAGGTATGTCTTTAATGGGAGGCGCGGGTATGTTCGCGGTTTCTATTTGGAACCCAATTATTGGTTCAAGGTTAGATACCGAAAAAGCAACTGCTCTAGCTTCTGGTTTAGTGGGCGAAGTGGCAGATATTGCAGCCGGTAGGGCGGTATTAGGTTTTATGGTGTTCTTTCCGTTGGCACTAGTACTTTTATTTGGAATTTTGTTCGCCCTAAGACAAAAAATTGAAAAGAGAAGATTAAATTCTCACGTTGAAACAGCTTAATTAATAAATCTTAAAATTTAAAAGAGAATGCCAAAGAAAATAAGATTAGGAATTGTTGGCGGTGGTGGAGATTCGCTAATTGGTGTTTTGCACCGTGTAGCTTCTCATATAAATGACAACTACCAGATTACAGGTGCAGTTTTTAATCCAGACTTTGAAAAGAATAAAGAGTTTGCAGAAGAGATAGATGTTCCTCTAGATAGAATCTATACTGATTTTGATACTATGGTAGCGGAGGAACTTAAGTTACCAGAATCCGAAAGAATTCAGGTTTTCTCTATTCTTACCCCTAACTTTTTGCATTTTCCAATGGCTAAAAAGTTGTTGGAGAACGGTTTTCATGTTATTTGTGAAAAACCAATGACTACATCATTAGAGGAGGCCAAAATATTGGCAGAAACCCATAAGAAAGCTGGTACTATATTCGCTTTAACGCACACCTATACGGGTTATCCAATGGTTCGTCAAATGCGTGAAATGATTAAAGCAGGTGCTTTAGGAAAAATACACAAGGTAGATGCGCGCTATTACCAAGGGTGGATCAATCCAATTATACATGACAAAGAGAAAAGAAATAGCGTTTGGCGCTTAGATCCTGAGAAAGCAGGTATAAGCTCTTGTATGGGAGACATTGGGGTGCACGCGTTTAATATGGTAGAATACACCACTGGCCTAGAAGTTGAATCTTTGTTGTGCGACTTTAATTATTTATACGAGGATAACAAGATGGATGTGGATGGTACGGTTCTAATTAGAATGGGAGACCATGTTAAGGGCGTAATTAGAGGTAGCCAGGTAGCAACTGGTGAGGAAAATGGTTTAGCTATTGCTATTTACGGAGAAAAAGCTTCATTTAGATGGGAACAAGAAAAGCCTAATTTCTTGTATATGATGAGCGATACAGAACCTACTAAGATTTATAAACCGGGTCATGCGTACAATAGCGAATTTTCCTTAGACGGAACCAAGCTGCCAGCAGGGCACCCAGAAGGTATTTTTGACTCCATGGCGAACATTTATCTTGGTGTGGCAAGGGCCATTAGAGGAGAGAGCCAAAACGACGGTGCCTACCCAACTATGAGAGACGGAGTTAGGGGTATGAGTTTTATAGAAGGTACCGTAGCCTCACACAAGAACGGAAACGTTTGGGTAAAAGTAGAAGGTTAAAATTTTATAGGATTATATTTTTAAGGACTGCTTTTGCGGTCCTTTTTTACATAACCCAAGGGCGGTGTAAGTTTATTTAAAGGTAAAACAGTAATTAAGCATTTAAAGAAAAACAGATGAAAACAATAAAAGGGCCAGCAGTATTTCTGGCACAGTTTGTAGATAGTAAGGCGCCGTTTAATTCTTTGGACGGTCTATGTGAATGGGCTTCTGGATTAGGGTACAAGGGCATCCAGATTCCTACTTGGGAAAACTTTTTGATTGATTTGGACAAAGCCGCAGAAAGCCAAGCTTACTGTGATGACTTAAAAGGAAAAATTAATTCTTATGGCTTGGAGATTACGGAATTGTCTACCCACTTGCAAGGCCAGTTGGTTGCCGTAAACCCTGCGTATGATAGCATGTTTGATGGTTTTGCGCCAGAGGCAGTACGTAATAATCCAAAAGCTAGAACAGAGTGGGCAATAGATACGCTTAAAAAGGCCGGTACGGCTAGTAAAAGGTTAGGTTTAAGTTCTCATGCTACATTTTCTGGAGCCTTACTTTGGCACACAGTTTATCCTTGGCCACAACGCCCGGCCGGCTTGGTAGAGAAAGGTTTTGATGAATTGGCAAAACGTTGGCTGCCTATTCTTAATCATTTTGATGAAAATGGGGTAGATGTTTGTTATGAAATTCACCCGGGAGAAGATTTACATGATGGGGTAAGCTTTGAGCGCTTTTTAAAAGCAACGGGTAACCATAAGCGTGTAAATATGTTGTACGATCCAAGTCATTATGTGTTACAACACTTAGACTACATCACCTTTATAGATTATTACCATGAATTTATAAAGGCATTCCATGTTAAAGATGCAGAATTCAATCCAACCGGAAAACAAGGAGTGTACGGTGGGTATTCAGATTGGATAGACCGCGCAGGTAGGTTCCGTTCTTTAGGTGACGGTCAGGTAGATTTTAGCGCAATATTCTCCAAACTTACCCAATATGGTTGTGATGTTTGGGCGGTTATGGAATGGGAATGTTGTATGAAAAGTCCTGAGCAAGGAGCAAGGGAAGGGGCACCGTTTATACAAAAACATATTATTGAAGCTACGGAGAAAACGTTTGACGATTTTGCTGGCGGAGACGTAGATGATGCCTATTTAAATAGTATTCTAGGGTTATGAGAAATTGGTTAATTGGAGCAGCTTTTTTAGCTGTGGTAGCGTGTAAGCAAGAAAAGAAAGAAGACCCGGTAAAAGAAGCGGTTGAGGAAGTATCCCAAGAAGTGGCAGCGCCAAATTGGGAGGTGTTGTTTGATGGTAGCTCTTTTGATGAGTGGCATTATTACAATGGCGGAGCGGTTACGGAGCCTTGGAAGATAGAAGATGGTGCTATGGTATTTTACCCGCCTAAAGAACGGAATGGCGAAAGCTATAATCTCGTGACCAATAAGACATATACTAATTTTGTCTTGCAATTAGAATGGAAGGTGGTTAAAGGAGCCAACAGTGGTATCTTTTATGGTGTAGAAGAAGCTGATAAATTTGGCCAACCCTATGCTACAGGTCCGGAAATTCAAGTACTGGATGATGAAAATCATCCAGATGCCAAAAATGGTACTACGCACCAAGCTGGAGCGTTGTATGACATGGTGGCTCCAAGTGAAAAAACCGTGAAGCCTATTGGTGAATGGAATAGTGTGGAAATCATGGTAAATCATCAAGAGAACCAAGGTTACGTTATACAAAACGGAACCAAAATCGTAGAATTTCCGGTAAATGGTGAAGCCTGGACAAAGATGGTAGAAAATTCAAAGTTTAAAGGTTGGGAAGGTTTTGGTGAATACCAAACCGGAAAAATTGGATTACAAGATCATGGGGATCAGGTTGCCTTTAGAAATATTAGAATAAAAGAACTCTAAAAGAAACTATAATGAAACTGAATACGATAAGTTTATTAGGCTGTGCTTTATTTTTTATGATTAGTTGCAATGAACAGCAAGCAAATACGGCAGTGGAGACGTCTGAAACCGACAATGTTGAGGCTACAGAGACAAGCAAAGAGGAGCCTACCAAGCCAGAAGAAACGGAATTTTATGAGCCAGTACCCCCAAAAGTTACCCTTGGTAAAAACGGGGTGCCCAATGATGCAATAGTACTTTTTGATGGTGAAAACCTTGAGAATTGGGTTAGTAGCAACGATGAAAGTTCTGCGGCCCAATGGCATGTTAATGAAGATGGTTCCATGACGGTAAATGATAAAACGGGTAATATACAAACCAAACAAAATTTTGGTAGTGTACAACTACATATAGAATGGAAATCCCCTGCAGATGTTCAAGGAGAAAATCAAAGTAGGGCCAACAGTGGTGTCTTTTTGCAGAAACGTTATGAAGTACAAGTGTTAGATAATAATGATAATCCTACTTATGTAAATGGGCAAGTAGGATCAATCTATAAGCAATCCGTGCCATTGGCAATGGCATCTAATCCAACGGGAGAATGGAACAGTTATGATATTATTTACCACGCGCCAGAATTTAATGCAGAAGGGGACAAAACAAAACCAGCTACGATTACCGTACTTCATAATGGAATATTGGTGCAAGACCATTTTGAAATAGAAGGAACTACAGAGTACATTGGCTGGCCAAAAAACGATGCTCATGGAAAAGCGCCATTAATGCTACAAGACCATGGAGATAATAGTCGCGTAAGTTTTAGAAATATCTGGGTACGGGAACTGTAACTAGATAATGGTATGGGTAACCAGTATACAATTCTATATTGGTTACCTTTGCCAAAATTTTCCAATTCACATGATTCAATCCATGACCGGTTACGGAAAGCATGTACTGCAGCTTTCCAATAAAAAAATTACGGTAGAGTTAAAATCGCTGAACAGCAAAAACCTAGATATCAACGCGCGTATTCCGCAGGCTTATAAAAGTAAGGAGTTGCCATTGAGAAAGTTAATTGCCGATGGTCTTACCCGGGGTAAAATAGATTTTGGTTTATATGTAGAGATGACGGGCGAGGAGACTTCTGCCGAAATTAATACCGCTATTGTAAAAAAGTACATGGAGCAGTTGGGTAAAATTGCAGATGGGGACCAAGTTAAGTTGTTAGAACTTGCCCTTCGTATGCCAGATACCCTAAAAACAGATAAAGAAGAGCTAGACGAAGCTGAGTTTGAATCTATCCAAGATACCGTCTTGACTGCCTTGGAGAATATAAACCTGTTTAGGACTGAGGAAGGCAATGTATTGGAAAAAGATTTTACGGAACGCATTAAAACTATAGCCGTTTTACTAGAGCAGGTAAAATCCATAGACCCGGAGCGCGTAGCTGTGGTAAAAGAGCGTTTAGAGAAATCGGTGTCCGAGTTAAAGGTGGAAGTAGATGCCAATAGGTTTGAGCAAGAATTGATTTATTACTTGGAAAAGTATGATATAACTGAAGAAAAAGTGCGTTTGGCTAACCACCTTAATTATTTTAAAGAAACTTTGGCCACCGCAGATTCTAATGGTAAAAAGCTAGGTTTTATTTGCCAAGAAATTGGTAGGGAAATCAATACCATTGGTTCTAAGGCCAATTATGCGCCCATGCAACAGTTGGTTGTTCAAATGAAAGATGAGTTAGAGAAAATTAAAGAACAATTATTGAACGTACTATGACAAAAGGTGGCAAGCTTATCATATTTTCAGCCCCTTCCGGTAGTGGTAAAACAACTATTGTAAGGCATTTGTTGCAACAGCCAGAGTTAAACTTGGCGTTTTCTGTTTCCGCAACATCTCGTGCACCTCGCGGTGAGGAAAAAGATGGCATTAACTACTATTTTATTTCTGCAGAGGAGTTTAAAAAACACATTAAGCAAAACGATTTTTTGGAGTGGGAAGAAGTCTACAGAGATAACTTCTACGGTACGTTAAATAGTGAAGTAGAGCGATTATGGGCAGAGGGCAAGAACGTTATTTTTGATATAGACGTGGTTGGTGGTTTGCGTATCAAGAAAAAATATCCGGAACAGACGTTGGCGGTATTTGTAAAACCACCTAGCGTGGACGAACTCAAAATTAGGCTTAAAAAGCGCAGTACGGAAAGTGAGGATAAGATAAACATGCGTATTGCAAAAGCGTCGGTAGAATTGGCTACGGCGCCACAGTTTGATAAAATAATCAAAAACTACGATTTAGATACCGCCCTGCAGGAAGCACACCGCATGGTGGCAGATTACGTAGGGGTAACCGCTAGCATAGATTCTGATAAAGAATGAAAAAAGTTGGGCTTTATTTTGGGACGTTTAATCCCATACACATAGGCCATTTGATTATTGCAAACCATATGGCCGAATTTTCTGATTTGGACGAGGTTTGGTTTGTAATTACCCCTCAAAGTCCGTTCAAGGTTAAGAAGTCTCTTTTAGATAACCACCATAGATTGCGAATGGTAGAAGAAGCTATTGAAGACAATTACCCTAAGTTAAAGGCAAGCACCATCGAATTTAATCTACCGCAACCCAATTACACGGTAGATACCCTAGTGCATTTAGGAGAAAAGTATGGAGATAAATACCATTTTTCTTTGATGATGGGAGAGGATAATCTTAAAAGCTTCCATAAGTGGAAGAATTATGAGGTAATCCTAGAACACCATGATGTATACGTGTATCCTAGAATTTCTGAAGGAGAGGTAAATCATCAATTTTTAAATCACCCAAAAGTGCATCGGGTAGCGGCTCCTATAGTAGAAATTTCCTCAACCTTTATCCGTAAAAACCATAAACTGGGCAAAAACATTAAGCCCTTACTGCCTCCAAGAGTTTGGACCTATTTAGATGAGATGAATTTTTACCGTTAATATTTAGTTTTATTTAACTATTCTAGAGTGTTTTTCCTTTTTCAAAAGTTTCATATTTGAAAGATGAAAAATGTTCTGCTACTTGGATTAGCTTGTCTTTTCCTAACCAACCAAACCCTAGAAGCTCAAAAAAAGAATAAAAAGAAGAAGAGCCAACAAGAAACTACTGCTCCTGCTAAGAAACCAAAAAACGGTATCAAATCTTACACGGAGGTGATTACCAAAGATGCAAAAACAGATGATGGTATTTTTAAAGTGCATCAAGTTAATGACGCCTATTTTTACGAAATTCCCTTTACTAATTTAAACCAAGATATGCTTTGGGTAAGTAGAATTGCCCAAATACCCAATGGTTTGGGTGGCGGTTATGTAAATGCAGGCTCTAAAACTAATGAGCAAGTGGTACATTGGGAGCGCTTTCAGAATAAAATATTACTTAAGATAAAATCCTACGTTAATGTTGCAGAAGAGGGTAAAGCTATACGTAATTCCGTTAAGGTAAATAACTACGAACCTATTCTGTACGCTTTTGATATCAAGACATTTTCTAAGGATTCTACTGCGGCTGTAATTGATGTTACAAAATTTTTCACCTCAGATGTGCCAGCAATAAGTGGTTTGTCCGCACGGTTACGAAAAACATACAAGGTTAAAAAATTAGATGGTGATCGTAGCTTTATCAATAGCGTAAAGAGTTTTCCTAAAAACATAGAAGTAAAACAAGACTTTACCTATGTGGCATCAGAACCACCAACAGAGGGCAGGGCAGAGACCATTAGTCTACAAATGAATCAGAGTATGATTCTTTTGCCAGAAAAACCGATGCAACCTCGTATTTATGACCCTAGAGTGGGGTTTTTTACGGTAAGTCAGTATGATTTTGGTTCCAAAGAATTAAAGGCAGATTACAAAACCTACATCCGTAGGTGGCGTTTGGAGCCTAAAGATCCTGAGGCCTATGCTAGGGGAGAATTGGTAGAGCCTATTAAACCTATTGTATATTATTTGGATCCGGGAACGCCCGAAGAATTGCAAAAGTATATTAAACAAGGGATAGAAGATTGGCAGAAACCGTTTGAAACTGCTGGCTTTAAAAACGCAATTATAGCTAAAGATGCGCCAACGCCAGAAGAGGACCCAGATTTTAGTCCAGAAGATATACGTTATTCTGTGGTACGTTATGTAGCTAGTACTACCAGGAATGCGGTAGGGCCAAGTGTATCGGATCCACGTAGCGGTGAGATTATAGAAAGTGATATTATTTGGTATCATAACCATTTAAGGAGTTACCGCAACCGGTATTTGTTAGAAACGGCAGCGGCCAACCCTTCTGCTCGTACCTTAGATACACCAGCAGACGAAATTGGAGAGATGATGCGTATGTTTATTGCTCACGAGGTTGGGCATGCCCTTGGTTTTCCTCATAATATGGCTGCGAGTTATGCGTATCCTGTAGATTCGCTTCGTAATGGGGCGTTTACACAAAAAAATGGTATAGCAGCTAGTATAATGGACTATGCGCGCTACAATTATGTGGCACAGCCTGGAGACGAGAATATTCGTTTTATACGCCAAATGGGCCCTTATGACCATTATGCTACCAATTGGGGGTATAGGTACTTGCCAGAAGCTTCTTCGCCAGCAGAAGAAGTGCCTACTCTAGATCAATGGATTTTAGCTAAGGCAAACGACCCTGTCTATAAATTTGGAAGACAATCAAGTAGGTTCGACCCACAGTCACAAACAGAATGTATAGGTGATGATCCTGTATTGGCCAGCACCTATGGACTTAAAAACTTAAAGTATGTAGCCGAGCATTTACCAGAATGGACATCTGACCAAACCAATGATTATACCGATTTAGAAGAACTGTATGGTGAGTTGTTGGGAGTTTATAGTCGTTTTACGGGTCATGTAACCACAACCATAGGGGGTGTTTTTGAAAATTTGAAAAAACCCAACCAAGAAGGAGTAGTATACAGTGCTGTGCCAAAAACGCAACAGCAAGAAGCTATGCGTTGGCTACACAAAAACGTATTTAATACGCCAGATTGGTTGCTTATAAAAGATGCATTGCCCAATATAGACCATGCGGGTTATTTTGAAACCTTACGCAGCGTACAAGCTAGGCAGCTCAATGCTTTGTTGAGTTTTGATAGACTAGGCAGGCTTATAGATAACGAAGAAAAGGGAGGGTACACCGCTTACGATATGTTAAAAGAGCTAAGAGCTGGTCTTTTTACAGAGGCCGCCCAAGGAAAAAACGTTAGCTTATACCGTAGAAATTTACAACGTAGCTATGTAGACCGCATGCAGTATCTAATGACGGAAGAGGACAAAGGCTACAATTATTCCAGATCTGGTTTTGAAAGTAAACTCGTGTATAATATAAATACATCTGATGTTAGGGCTTTGGTACGTGGCGAGTTAGAAACACTTAAAAGACAGCTAAATGCAGTTAAGAATAATGGTTCTACCTTAAGCCGTTATCATTACAAAGACCTAATAGCTCGCATAGACAAGTTGTTGGCCGTAGATTAGGTTTATATTAATAAAGAAATAGCCCCTTTAGTGTAGCTTGCAAAGCACTAAAGGGGCTCTTGTATTAGTAATTGCCACTATTTTTCTGAATCATCATAATATTTCATATCCCTTGTATTCTTTTGTACCGCAACGGCGGCAAAAATACTTAGGGTGTAACACATACCGTAGAAACCTTTTTCACTCAATTCCATATCTGCATTCCATAATCCTATCACTAAAAGGATAATACTTGCAAAGGTGGTAAACCAGCTAATGCTGTAGTAAGCATCTGTAACAGGTAAACCCTCTAGCCTATCCCGTACACTTTTTTGAACGGAGACCACAGAGAATAGTCCAAATAATAATAACGTAAAGTAGTAGCCTTTTTCATTTAGCCAAAGAGATGAATTCCATAATCCGATACAATACGATGCCATGCCGATACTCAAAGCTGCCCAAGAGGCAGAAATAAATGCAGGAGATGGTTTTAAAGTAAATTGGTTTTCTTTTCTGGTTTTTACTTTTTTGTTGTTTTCTAAAGCATTTTCCATAACTAAAGTTTGTAAAATTAGTATGGGGCAAATCTATTTTAGGACCACGCACTGCGCAATGGTGATATTTTTACTATACTTACGATATAATTAACGATGATTATCCTGTATTAAGCTATTAATAATAATATACGGTTTTTAAAAACTTACGAATTAATGGAGTTAAAAATACTCGTAGATAGTCTTTCTGAACACGAATTGCATGAGTTTTTGCAGTATTTAGCAAAGAAGAATAGGCGTACAGATATAAAAAATATTACACTAGTAAAGTTTTTGGCCAAAGGCGATGTAACCAATTTAGACGTTAAGCTTTATGGTAAAAGCAATAAAAATGCTTTTTATGTGCTTTGTGCTAGAGTACAAGAGGCATTGATAGAATTTATTGGGAGTTATGGTTTTGAGCATGAAAGCGCAGAAGACTTTCATGCTTTGAAATATTTATTAGCTGCGCGAATACTATTTGAAAAAGGAGCTATTAAGATGGCTAGTAAAGTACTATTAAAATCCGAAAACTTAGCTAACACCATTGATGCCTATCCTATCTTGGCAGAAGTAATACAGACCAAAATACAATTTGCGCATCTGATACCAGATTATTCTTTGGATAGCTTAGTACTAGAATTGGAAGCAAACAATAAAAAACTTCAAACAGCAACACGATTCAACATCGCTTACGCTCAGATTAGGGCGCGATTAAAAAATGATAATTCACCAGAGGTATCTAAAGAACTGCAGCAGATTTTTACCGATTTGGAACTAGTTCTAGAAGAGGATTTAAGTTATAAATCGCTTTATCAATTGATGACCATAACGGCAACAGAAGCCAATCTGCAACGTAATTTTTACGCTATTTCACCCTATGTAGAACAACTCTTCATCGCACTTAAAAATAAAGGAGAGGTTCCCGCCAAATACAGCTATTATTATGTACGCATGCTGCACTTATTGGCACTTTCTTTTTTTAGAAATAAAGAATTCAAAAAGTCGGCTAGTTTGTTGGCTGAATTAGAAGATGTTTTGGTAGGCTTAAGTGCTGCAGAGCAGAAAGCTTTACTCAAAAAAAGAATCCTCCTTAAAGGACTATTATTTCTCTATACTGGAAAAGTTATGGAGGCAGAAATACTACTAAAAGGTCTTTCTTCCACTTCTTTAGATGTAAAATTGGTGTTGGTTATGTGTCTTTTTCAACAAGGGAAATACAAAGAAGTTTATCGAGAATTGCGCTTACTTAAAAAATCTGATAATTGGTACGAAGAACGTGTGGGTTGGGCGTGGGTGCTCAAAAAGAATATCATAGAATTATTGACGCTTATAGAACTACAAGAACATGATTTAGTGCACGCTAAAGGGCAACAATTTTGGCGTAAGTTTAAAAGGAAATTAGTAGCGATACAAGAAGAACGTGTATTGAGATTTATAAGATTGGTATTGGCGTATGCCGAAAACCCTAGTTTGGCCACTACTCCAGATTTTGAGGCTAAGGTAGAAAACGCGTTTGATTTTAAAGGGCGTAGGCAAGAGGATATCTTTGTAATGAGTTTTTATGCATGGCTAAAATCAAAATTAATCCAGCAAGAACTCTATGCGGTAACCCTAGACTTGGTATCTAATTTGGACGGCTAAGAATATCCGTGCCTAAGTATTTATCATCTTTATTGTAATACCATTTGCGTGTTTTGGGCATTTTAATACCCTTAAAAGTCTCAATACCAGACAACAGAATGTATTCGCCATCATTATCTGCCTCTTTGTGGTAAAACTGATAAACTTCCATGGCAGAGGTGGTAGGGTCAAAATAAAAATACCAAGTGTCTTTACCTACTACGGCATCATAGGTGACCTTTAAAACTAAATACGTTTTGCCTTTAAACGTTTTGGTAACCACCTTGGGGTCTAGGTTAGTGCCAGGGTCTTTTAATTTCATTGGCAAGCCATATAGGTAGGTGTAGTAATCCTTCATCATAAAAGCGCGGTCACAGTCTAATCTGTGGGCGACTTTTTCTTCTTCTGTAAAGTTGCGTTTACCATTAAAACTGATGTTGCAATTATCTTGTTCTATTTGGTACTGCGTAGTGTTTTCCTCTTTTTTTACCGTAAGATTAAACACCTCTTTTGGTAAATTCAGATAGATAATACTTTCTCGAGAAGAATTATTTGGGGTTTCCATAACCACTTTTAGACTGTCTTTAAAAGTGGGCCATTGGCCATTTGGGTCATGATACGCAATAGCTTTGTCTAATAATTCCGTCCCAGTTAAAGTTTGGGCAAAAGTTGATATTATACTTGCTAAAAAAACGAGAACTGTAGTTAGTTTACGCATTTTTAGGAAGCTTAGCTGGCTCTATGGAGCTGTCATGTTCACTGTAATACAATTCCATTAAACGCATAGTAGCCTTTACAATGTCTTTACTTTCCGTAAGTAAAGAAAAGTATAAAGTGGTGTTTTTTGGGCTAGATTCTTCTGTACGGGTTCGTGCAACTTGCTTTTCTATTTTCTGATCTATGACATCAAAAAGAACTTCTTTTTTAGCCAGTAATGGACTTAAATTCTCAAAAGAGTGGCTTATAAATGCTTTGGAGGTTCCGTTGAACAGCTCTTCTAAATGCTGGTCCAAATCTTTTAGTTCTTTTATTTGGTTGTATTTAAGTTTTTTGTGGTTATTATTAACGTGTTTGTATCCCACTTTACTTATATGTTCCAAGCTTTGTGATATATCTTGCAGATGCCCCAAAAGGTTAATGTAAAAATTAGAAGCACCACCAACACTAGACTCGTCTAAATTTTTGATGAAATAGAATATATTGTTTTGTAAGCTTTCTATCTCCTTAGACATTTTACTTACTTCTTTATTATTCTTTTTTAAAGTTTCTAAATCGTGTCTGGCTAATCCATTAATTGCACCGGTATAAATTTTATTACTACGTGCTATAACATGGCCAATATTATCGGCGCTTTCTTGTATCACTCCTTGTATAGAGCTGCTTTCTGCTTTTCTTAAACTGTCCTCGGCTTTTATTTCTTTGCTCTTTTTGTTGTGAGCCATATAATTTCTAAGAAGTAAAACAGCTGCGATTACCAATAATACCACTAAAGCAATGAACCCTCCTAAATGTAGAATGTAAGCAATTATTGCTGCTGCGGTAAATGCACAGATGGCCGTAAAGAACCAACCACCAATTACATTTAGTACCCCTGCAACTCGGTATACCGCACTTTCTGCCCCCCAAGCACGATCTGCTAAAGAGGTACCCATAGTTACCATAAAGGTTACATAAGTGGTACTTAATGGTAATTTCATAGAAGTAGCCAAAGAGATAAGAATACTGGCAACCATTAAGTTTACGGAGGCTCTTACCATATCAAATGCCGGCGCATCTTGGGTTTTGCTTTTTGGTATGTAATTTTTAGGCATGGTAAACCTTGAATCCAGTTTTTTTAACCACGATGGAGGTAGCGTTGCCGTAATATTATTTGAAGCGGTAATGGTAAACTTTACAATTTGTCTTGATAAAAAATTAGGTTGAAAACGTTCGTCTCCTTCATCTTGTCTGGCTAGGTCAACACTTGTTTTTACAACGCTACGTGCTTTGGAAGAAAGCCATAGGGTAATTACCATTATGGCGCCAGATAGTAATAACAACAGCGTAGGCGTTTTTACGGCTGCCGTTAAACCTTTCATGTTAAAAGAGTTTGGACCTATACCAGAGGCAGACCAGTCTTGATAGGATTGTAAGGCGGCGATGGGAACACCAATAAAGTTTACCAAGTCGTTACCGGCAAACGCCATTGCCAAGGCAAAAGTGCCTAGAATAATTATTATTCTGTAGATATTCCAATTAAAAAGGAGCGTAAAAGCCCAAGATATCAAGGACCAAAAAACTAGGTTTATTAGTAGAAACAGACTTGTAGATTCGGTTATAAATTGCATAAAAGAAGCATCAAATAAATCTGCACTTTTTAAACCTTTAACCAATATAAAGTAGATGATTGCGGTAATAGCAACACCTCCAAAAATAGATTCTATCCACTTAGGGTTCTTTTTAAAATCAAAAGAAACCAAAATCCTTGTGATAAATTGTACCAAAGCACCAATAGAGAAGGCCACCACTACAGAGAGTAAAATCCCAAAAATAATTTCCGTTGCTTTTTGCGTATTTATGTAGTTAACCAAATCGCTAAAACTGCCATCTGCACTTACTATTTTAACCAATGAAATTGCCACTGCAGCGCCCAATAGTTCAAAAACAATAGAAACGGTTGTTGAGGTAGGCATGCCCAGGGTGTTGAAAAAATCCAATAACAGAATATCCGTTATCATTACCGCCATAAAAATGACCATGATTTCCGCAAAGACAAATTCCGTAGGATTAAAAATACCCTTTCTAGCAACTTCCATCATACCACTAGAAGACATTGCTCCAAAAGCAATACCCAAACTAGCAACAATCATTACGGTTTTAAAAGAAATGGCTTTGGAGCCAATTGCGGAGTTTAGAAAGTTAACAGCGTCATTACTAACACCTACAACTAAATCCGTAATGGCAAGGATTGCAAGTGCAATCACCATAAACAAGTAAATATTCTCCCCCATAGGTCGCTTTCAAATAGCGCAAAATTGCTATTATAAATTAAGTTGCAGGTTAATTAAACGTTACCAAATACCCGTTGTAGTATTCTAAAAAAGCAAAGTAATTATAAATTCAATAAAAAAAAGGTTTAAAGTATCTTCGCTAGAAATAAAGACGTTGGCATGGAATGGCATAAATTATTGTCCTTAAAACGATTTGGAGATACCCAAGAAAGACCTAGAAAAGCACAGGATGAAACCCGATTAGGATTTGAGGTAGATTACGATCGTATCATATTTTCTTCTGAATTTAGGAGTTTGCAAGACAAGACCCAAGTTATGCCATTGCCCATACATATTGGGTCGGATCGTAATTTTGTGCATACCCGTTTAACGCATAGCTTAGAAGTAAGCGTGGTTGGTAGAAGTTTAGGTAGAAAGGTAGGAATTGAACTTTTAAAAAAATATCCTGAATTAAGTACGGATTTAGGGTATCGTTTTAATGATTTTGGCACCATTACTGCCGCCGCGGCCTTGGCTCATGATATCGGTAATCCTCCTTTTGGACATAGCGGGGAAAAGGCAATTGGTAATTTCTTTGCTTCTGGGTTGGGAAAGCAGTACAAGAAATTCCTAACTGACTCTGAATACCAAGATTTGGTAGATTTTGAAGGGAACGCCAATGGCTTAAGGTTGCTTACAGCTTCTAGAAAAGGTATACCGGGTGGGTTACGCTTAAGTTATGCCACCTTAGGAGCCTTTGTTAAATACCCTAAGGCTTCGCTTCCAAAAAAGCCAACCAAACATATTTCGGACAAAAAATACGGCTATTTTCAATCTGAAAAGGACTTTTTTGATGCCTTGGCCAATGATTTAGGGTTGTTAAAGAAAACCGCAGGAGATAACCCCTCTTACCATAGACATCCCTTGGTTTATTTGGTAGAGGCTGCAGACGATATTTGCTATACGATAATCGATTTTGAGGATGGTATTAATCTAGGTCTAATTCCAGAAGATTATGCTTTGGAGTACATGATTAAGTTGGTCAAGGATTCCATAAACACCAATAAATATCATGAGATGGAAAGTGTTAGTGATCGGTTAAGCTATTTACGCGCACTGGCCATTAATACTTTGATAAACGAAGCAGCTAGGGTGTTCATGGAGAATGAAACGGCTATTTTAAATGGAATATTTGATTGTGCCCTTTTGGATAAAAGTACCTATAAGGCGCAAATTGAAGATATTATTAACCTATGCGTAAATAAAATTTATCAGTCTAAAGAAGTAGTAGAAAAAGAACTAGCCGGTTATAAGATTATTGAGAATATTTTAGAGCATTATTGCGAAGCGGTTTTAAATGCCAAAGGCAACCAGGCGGGCAGTTATGACCGTTTATTGTTGGGTACCTTGCCGGATCACTTAAAAGATGTTGATAAATCTGTCTACGAATTACTATTGGGGGTTTGTTCGTTTGTAGCGGGGTTGTCAGACAGTGCAGCGGTAAAACTAAACAACACACTTACTGGTAAACACCTCTAAATTAGAAGGTATATATTAAGCCTAGACCCAAACTTTGCTTAAATTGGATTTTAGGAATACCTGGGTCTACAACCGAACCATCTTCTGCCAAAACTTCATCAAACTTTATATCATCGTCATAAATAAGATGTCCGCTGATATTGGCTTGTATAAATTTGTTCACTTTAAACAAGAAGTTGATTTCCCAATCCACATCAATATTACCAAAACTGTTTATATAGTCCGTATACAAAGATAAACGGTGGTTAATAAAGATATTGGTAAAGATTTCTTCTTCCCAATTGTTGGTTAGTAGAAAACCAAATTGCATAAAAACATTATCGCCTGGGTTAACACCAAACGCACCTTGTTGTGAGAGCGCATCATCTAAAACAAAAGTGGCTTTTTGCGTAATAGGAGATAGGTAAAGTTCAAACTTTTTACCTTCTGGATTAAAGGTTGTACCCGCACCTAACAATAGGTAGCCCGGAGCCATAAACCTAGAAATAGGTGTAGAACGGTCTGGGTATTTGTACCCGTTAGAGAATTGGGTGTTAAAATTGAGTTTGGCAGACCAAAACCATTTTGAGGTAGAATCTTTTCTAAAACCAAAGGTTGAGGTAAGCTTTATAAAGTCGTCTGTTTTTCTGAGTTTTCTTCCCTTTTGTGCATTAATACCATAGCGCAAACGTAGTTCGTTGTCCCAAGAGGTGTGTGCAAATTTGTATTTACGGGTAAAATTCAGGTTTCCCAATGCGGACACGGCGTTTTCACCACCAGCGTTCCAGTTAACAAAGGCGGTTTCTGTAATATCTAGATTAAATTGATTGGAGTTTTCCCAAAAACTGGTTGGGCTGGCAAAACGAGCTCTTTGGTTTAAAGGTTTTGTGCCTAAAAACGAAACCTTAGGAGCCCGTAGGTCTACCCCTTTTTTGATGTTATCTATTTTCTTTTGCTCCCAACGTATTACAATGGTATCTATGGCCATAGAGTCTATGGCTACTTGTGTACTGTCTTGTGTAGTTTCTCTTTCTTCTTGGCCAAAGGCAAATATGCCTATAAAGAGAAATAGTGCTGTAAAGAGTTTAATTGGTCTGGTCAAGGTAATTTTTTATTTGTTCCCAACTAATTCCACAAATATCGTGCAATTCTTTTATTGTACCATGACCAATTGTGTTATCTGGCACCCCAAATTGTTTAATTTTTGTTTTAAATCCTTTAGAATTTGCATACTCTAGCACAGCGGAACCAAAGCCACCAATAATACATCCATCTTCTACGGTTACAACTTGCTCATAATTTTTGAAAATAGCATCCAATGCCTGCGTGTCCAAGGGTTTTGCAAAGCGCATATTAAAATGTCCAATTTTAGCGGGATGGTTGGCTGCGGCAATGGCCTGTTTTACGGTGTTACCAATGGGGCCAAAAGACAACACCGCTGTTTTACTTCCTTGTTTTAAACAAACGGAACTCCCAATAGTAATTTGTTCCATGGGTTGCTGCCAGTCTATCTTATAGCCTCTACCTCTTGGATACCTAATGGCAATGGGTTGCTTAAGTCCTTTTTGGGCAGTGTACATGATGTTTCTAAGTTCTACTTCGTCCAAAGGGGAAAAAACAATCATATTAGGAATACACCTAAGAAAGGCAATATCATAAATACCATGATGGGTTGTGCCATCTTCACCCACTAGTCCAGCCCGATCCAAACAGAAAACAACAGGTATGTTCTGGATGGCTACATCATGTATTATTTGGTCATAACCGCGTTGAACAAAAGTAGAATAGATATTACAAAATGGAATAAGGCCATTGCTGGCCATGCCAGCAGCTAAGGTTACCGCATGTTGTTCGGCAATACCTACGTCAAATGCACGGTCTGGCATTTTTTCCATCATATATTTTAAAGAACTTCCTGTGGGCATTGCTGGAGTAATACCAACTATTTGCTCATTTTTTTCTGCTAATTCTATAATGGTTTTACCAAATACATCTTGGAATTTGGGGGGCTCTGGTGCTAAGGGTTTATGTTCCCGTTCTCCTGTCTTGGCATTGAATTTTCCAGGGGCATGGTAGGTAACCTGGTCTTTTTCGGCTTGTTTTAATCCCTTGCCCTTTGTTGTAATTACGTGTAGAAGTTTTGGTCCGTCCACTGTTTTTAACCGTTCTAGTTCGGTAATTAGTAAGGGTAAATTGTGCCCGTCTACGGGGCCAGAATAGGTTAGGTTTAAGCATTCAAAGATGTTTTCTTCTTTTGCCGTACCTTTCTTTACGTTAGTTAAGTATTTTTTTAATGCACCTACGCTGGGATCAATACCAATGGTATTGTCATTTAGTATAACCAGTACGTTGGTGTTGGTTTCGCCTAAATGGTTCAAAGCTTCAAATGCCATACCGCTGGCTATAGAAGCATCCCCAATGACCGCAACGTGTTGCGTATTATCTGATTTGTTTAATTGGGAAGCCAAAGCCATTCCTAAAATGGCAGAAATAGAGGTAGAGCTATGTCCGGTACCAAACGCATCATATTCGCTTTCGTCCATTTTAGGAAAACCACTTATACCGTTGAGTTGCCTATTGGTATGAAAACGACTTCTTCTACCAGTTAAAATTTTATGGCCATAGGCTTGGTGACCTACATCCCAGATTAGTTTGTCCGTAGGTGTGTTAAAAACATAGTGTATGGCAATGGTTAATTCCACAACACCGAGACTAGCACCTAGATGCCCTTCTTTAGTAGCCACTACATCTATGATAAAAGCCCTTAATTCTTTTGCTAAAAGCACTAATTCATCTAGCTGAAGTACTTTTAAATCTGCCGGAGCATTAATTTTATCCAACACCTTTTTCATATATCAAAAATACCTATTAATAGAGTAATCTTAAGCTAGGATTTGTAGTTTTGATTAAGGAGAAGAATTATGGAGAATCCGTTTGACGATACTTATTTTATGAAAAAAGCCTTGCAAGAGGCAGAGATAGCTTTTGATTTGGGAGAGGTGCCCGTAGGCGCAGTTGTTGTTGCCCAAAACCGAATAATAGGTAAGGCGCACAATTTAACAGAACGCTTGCTAGATGTAACTGCTCATGCCGAAATGCAGGCCATTACGGCTGCTGCAAATTTTATTGGTGGAAAATATTTACATGATTGTACCCTTTATGTAACCCTAGAGCCATGCCAGATGTGTGCAGGTGCTTTATACTGGAGTCAGGTTTCTAAAATTGTTTTTGCCGCTAGCGATGTAGAACGCGGCTACAGGACAATGGGTACTTGTTTGCATCCTAAGACCAAAGTGGTCAGCGGTATTATGGAAGAAGAGGCGTCTGCACTTTTAAAGCGCTTTTTTATAGAACGTAGAAATTTAAATTAGCCATAAAAAAACCTTGGCATTGGCCAAGGTTTCATGAGTCTTCAAAATAAAATATAGTGTTAGATTACTTCCACTTGGGCAGCAACCATACCTTTGCGTCCTTCTTCTTCTTGATATTCTACCTTGTCTCCATCGTTCAAAACTAAACCGTTAAGGGCGGTAGCATGTACAAAAATGTCTCTACCTGTTTCGTCGTTGGTAATGAATCCGTAACCTTTGGACTCATTAAAAAATTTTACTGTACCAGTCATTAAAAAAAAATAAATAATTAAATAAAGTACGAAAGTAATCTTTTTAAGGACGATTAGGATTAACTGTACATTATTTTTACGAAAATTATTGATTATCAGTATTTTTGCTTTCTTTTTTACGCATTTTCTCAATATTTTCTTTGGTTAACATATAATCTTTCATCTGCTTACCCTTGCTTTCCGTGAATAAAAACAATGGCATAGCTATAAAAAACAAGCCTATAACTCCAAAACCTATGTATTTGTGGTGGGTTGTTGTGGTTTCATCCGAAGTATAAAGTCCGTATCCAATAGCCGCAAATGAGGCCAAAACAATAAGCGCAACAAGGTATCTAGATTTCATATTATGTGGTATGCTGTATTAGTTTTCTTCTGTATGCTGTCAAAAGTTTGGATTTGGAAACAAACCCAACATAAATGCCATCTTTAACTACCGGTAGGTTCCAAGCCCCGCTTTCTTGAAATTTCTTCATTACCTGGCTCATGTTGTCCTTATCTTGAAAAATATATTCTGGGGCGGCATGCATTATACTTTCTACCTTGGTGGTTTCATAAAGTTCGGATTTAAACATAATATCCCTAATATCGTCCAGCAAGATAATTCCGACCATTTTTCTGTCTGCTTCTACTACGGGGTATATATTACGGGTAGATTTTGCCACAGATTTTTTGAGCATTTCTCCCAGGGTCATTTCAGGATAAACCATTTTAAAATTGGTCTCGATAACGTCATCCAAATTCATTAAGGTAAGAACGGTTTGATCTTTATCATGGGTAAGCAAAGCCCCTTTTTCTGCCAATTCTTTGGTATAGATGTTAAAGTCCATTGTATTCTTGGTAACCAAATAGGAAATGGAAGCCGTTATCATTAGGGGGACAAAAAGTTCGTACCCCCCGGTAATTTCTGCAATTAAGAAAATGGCGGTTAGCGGCGCATGGATTACCCCGGCAATAAGCCCTGCCATCCCAATTAATGTAAAATTACTTTCTGAAACAGCAAACCCTAGACCAATATTATTTATCAATTTGGCCACTACATTGCCCAAAGCGCTACCCATTACCATAGTAGGGATAAAAATACCACCGGCACCACCTGCGGCAATTGTGGTGGTCATGGCTATAGCCTTGAAAATTGTAATGCCGAACAATAATAGAATAACCACCCAGATGTTCGCGGTGTAGGCATCAAACGGCGTCTTGCCCAGGGCAACTAGATCGTCTCCGTGTAATAGATTGTTTATAAAACCAAAACCTTCACCATAGAGTGGTGGTATTAGATAGAGCATAATACCAATGGCAATACCGCCAACCAGCAACTTGTACTTAGGGCTCTTTAATTTTTTAAAGGCATTGTTTATCCAAAAATACATTTTGGTAAAATAGATAGACGCAATTGCGGTACCAGCACCTAATAAGATGTAAAAAAATGTGTCTTTTAACTCAAAGCTTTCTTGTAGCGAATAATTAAAAAGCACCTCATTACCTAAGAAAAAATAGGAGGTGAGCACCCCAGAAATGGAAGCCAACAATAGGGGCAGAACGGAAAGCATGGTCAAATCCAAACTAAAAACTTCTACGGCAAAAATTATGGCCGCAATTGGGGATTGAAAAATACTGGCTATGGCACCTGCAGAAGCACATGCAATAAGCAACGTTCTTGTTTTGGCATCTATTCTTAAAAATTTGCTGATATTGGAACTTAGGGCCGAACTTGATTCTACCGCAGGCCCTAACAAACCTACAGAACCACCAAACCCTACGGTTAACGGGGCGGTGATAAGGGGATTGTATATTTTCTTTACGTTAAGAATGCCATTTTTTTTAGACAACGCAAACATGATAGAAGAAACGGCATTACCCAACGGATGTTTGTTTACAAATTTGGTATATAGGTACACCAGGGTTAACCCAACTATTGGTAAAATAAAATACAGCTGATTTTCAGATAGAATAATACCATTCTCCAAAAGCGCTTCTATAAAATAGGTGATGTTTTTTAGGGTTACCGCAGTTAAACCAGCCAAAAACCCAATAAGAATACTAATTAGTTGAACAAAATATTTGTTACTAATATTCTTGTAGCGCCATTTTAAGAATTGCCTAAAAAGGTGGGTGCTTTTTTTCATAAAGGCATGGATTCCCAATAAAAGTATTAAAAATCTTAACCTAAATTTCTATTTACAAATCCAATTTTATGTGTAATTCTTTTAATTGCTCCTGATCTATATTGGCCGGGGCATCTATCATTACGTCCCTACCACTGTTATTTTTAGGGAAAGCAATAAAATCTCGAATGGTTTCTTGGCCACCTAAGATGGCAACCAATCTATCTAAACCAAATGCGATACCGCCATGTGGTGGCGCTCCATATTGAAAAGCATCCATTAGAAAGCCAAATTGTTCTTTAGCTTCTTCTGGTGTAAATCCAAGATGCTTAAACATAATGGCCTGTGTTTCTTTATCGTGAATACGTATAGAACCGCCGCCAATCTCATTACCGTTCAACACCAAATCATAGGCGTTTGCTTTTACAGAACCAGGTTGGGAATCTAACAATTCTATTTGTCCTGGTTTTGGAGATGTAAACGGGTGGTGCATGGCATGGTAGGTATTGGTCTCTTCGTCCAATTCCAAAAGGGGAAAATCTATAACCCAAAGCGGGGCAAATTCGTTTGGTTTGCGAAGGCCTAAACGCGTAGCCATTTCCATACGTAAAGCGCTTAACTGAGCTCTGGTTTTATTGGTTTCTCCAGAGAGAACACAGATTAAATCACCTTTTTTTGCTCCAGTGGCGTTTGCCCATTTAGCTAAATCTTCTTGGTCATAAAACTTATCTACAGAAGATTTAAAAGTGCCATCTTCATTGTACTTTACATAAACCATCCCTTTAGCGCCTACTTGCGGGCGTTTTACCCAATCTATAAGTTTGTCTATTTCTTTGCGGGTATAACTAGCAGCACCAGGAACAGCTATTCCCACAACCAATTCCGCACTATTAAATACACTAAATTCTTTGTGTTGTGCAATGGCATTCAACTCGCCAAACTCCATTCCAAAACGAATGTCTGGCTTGTCGTTACCATATTTTGCCATAGCTTCATCATAGGTAATACGTGGAAACGCAGCTACCTCAACCCCATTTATTTCTTTAAGCAAATGGCGGGTTAACCCTTCAAAAATGTTGAGGATATCTTCTTGTTCCACAAAAGCCATTTCGCAATCTATCTGCGTAAATTCTGGCTGCCTGTCTGCTCTTAAATCTTCGTCCCTAAAACATTTTACAATCTGAAAATACTTATCCATGCCGCC
This sequence comes from Croceivirga radicis, assembly GCF_002072105.2. Classification (GTDB taxonomy): domain Bacteria; phylum Bacteroidota; class Bacteroidia; order Flavobacteriales; family Flavobacteriaceae; genus Croceivirga; species Croceivirga radicis. The sequence goes on along the minus strand of NZ_MTBC01000001.1, from coordinate 104,487 downwards.
AACCATAAGCAATTGCTTAAAAGTTTGGGGAGATTGTGGCAAGGCATAGAATTGCCCTTCGTTCATACGGCTAGGTACCAAGAAATCTCTTGCGCCTTCTGGAGTAGATTTAATCAAATAAGGTGTTTCTACTTCTATAAAATCTTGGTTAGAAAGGTACTTTCTAACTTCCATGGTAACCCTGTGTCTAAAAATAAGGTTGTTCTTAACCGGATTTCTTCTTATATCTAAATATCGATATTTCATTCTAAGGTCCTCACCACCGTCCGTTTCATCTTCAATGGTAAAAGGGGGTAACTGCGCCTTGTTTAAAACCGTAAGTTCTTTAACTAAAACTTCTATTGCTCCGGTTGGAATATTATCGTTTTTAGAAGCCCGTTCTATAACCGTGCCCTTAACTTGAATAACAGTTTCCCTTCCTAAATGCTTGGCTTGTTCTAGAAGCGTTTTATCAGTTCTTTCTTCATCAAAAACAAGTTGGGTAATGCCATAACGATCTCTTAAATCTATCCAAACCACAAAACCTTTATCCCTTACCTTAGAAATCCATCCACTAAGGGTTACACTTTGTTCTATATGTGGGGCTCTTAATTCACCGCAGGTATGACTTCTGTACATGGTTATAAAATTAGCTGCGCAAAGGTAATGAGATATGCGGTTGGATAACAACTTTAATTACTAGTAAGTTTTTGTGGTAACAAATGCCCTATTAGTATCTTACTTTATTGACTTTAAAGGGTTAAACCAACTAGAAATTGATGTTGTAAGTAATTGTAAAACAAGCGATAAAGTCTCCAATGTAAATCTAATGTTAAGTAAAAGTTATGTAAAGATGTAATTAGTGTAAAATAATATGTATATTTGTAACGTTAGTGTAAATGAATTATTAATTAAACCCCATACAATGAAGAATATTACAATTATAGTAGCGTTAATGATATCTATGGTTACTTTTGCACAAGAAGTTAAGCCAAAGTTTGAGAAAGAGGGTAAGATGGTAAAGGCAACTTATTTTCATGATAATGGCGAAATTGCACAAACAGGTTACCTAAAAGATAATAAATTACACGGCCAGTGGTTCATGTATGATACCAATGGTAAAAAAATAGCTACCGGTAAGTACGTAGATGGTACAAGAGAAGGTAAGTGGTTGTTTTGGAGAGGCGATGTCTTAAGAGAAGTAGATTTTGTTGATAATAGAATAACCAACGTAAAAAATTGGAACCAATCTGAAGTGGTTTCGATACACTAATTAGGGTAAGTGTTAAAAAAAGCCCGGCCAATTGGCCGGGCTTTTTCTTTTATATGGTCTCTGGTACCGCATCTGGTACCGTAGATTTTGAATTGGTATAATCTCCTTTTAATCTAATTTTAATTCGATATACGATATTGAACAATACCGGTACGATAATTAAAGTTAGGAAGGTGGCTACAATTAAACCAAAAATAACCGTCCAAGCCAAAGGCCCCCAAAAGATAACGTTGTCTCCACCCATGTAAATCTGTGGGTCAAACTCAGAAAATAAGGTTACAAAGTTTATGTTTAAGCCTATGGCCAAGGGTATTAAGCCAAGAACAGTTGTAATAGCGGTTAAGATAACTGGTCTTAAACGGGCTTTACCACCTTTAACAATCGCTTCTGTGGCTTCTTCAATAGTAAGCAATTCTTCATCTGAAATACTAAGATCTACTTTTTTACGATCCATGAGAATTTGGGTATAATCCAAGAGAACTACACCATTGTTCACCACAATACCGGCCAAGGAAATAATTCCCATCATGGTCATCATAATAACAAAGGGCCATCCCGTAACAATAAGTCCACCAAACACTCCAATAAAGCTTAAGAAAATAGCCAGCATAATAATAGTTGGTTTGGACACACCGCCAAACTGGAAAATAAGGATAAGCATAATTAGCCCAAGTCCCCCAAAAAAGGCGCCCATCAAAAACTGCATTTGCTTTTCTTGTTCTTCTAGTTGTCCAGTGTAATCAATCTTAACTTCGTCTGGTAAGCCATTAAAGGCTTCCATTTCTTTTTGTATTTCTGCTACAATGGCACCAGCATCTGTAAATCCTGGCTTTAGAGCAGAGTAAACGGTAACCACTCTTCTGGTATCTACGTGTTTAATAGCGCTAAAGGAAGAAGTATTTCGTTTATTGGCCACCGCAGAAATTGGTATTTCCTTAATTTGCCCACTAGCAGGGTCTCTAAAAATGATGTTCTGTTCAAAAAGTGCACTGGTGTTGTAACGCAGGTCTTCGTTAAAGCGAACATAGATGTCGTAATCTTCTCCATCTTTTTTATAGATACCAGCTTTGTCTCCAAAGATAGAACGTCTAAGCTGGTTGCCCACTTGACCCACGGCAACGCCCAATTCACCGGCTTTTTTTCGGTCTACAATTACTTGCATGCCGGGTTTTCCTTTGTTTACGTCTACTTTTAGTTCCTCTATACCTGCAATATTTTTGCTATTGATAAAATTTCTAATACGCTCTGCCGTATTGATTAGCGTATCATAATTTTGCCCTGCAATTTCTAGGTTGATAGGATAACCAGCTGGTGGCCCAACAGCATCTTTCTCTACAGAAATGGTAACCCCTGGATAAACACCGGTTAAGGTGTCTTGAATTTTAAGACGAAGTTCTTCCGTATCCAGACTATTGCGGTATTTAAACTCACGCATAGAAAGGGTAATCTTACCCCTATGCGGCATTTCTGCAGAAGACCCTCCTTCTGTAAATGGGTTTTGTGCACCTTGCCCTACTTGAGAAACACTGGATTGTACCAAGTAATTGGTGTCTCCATTATTATATTTAGGCCTATTTACTACACCATAAACACGTTCTTCTATTTTTTTGGTGATCGTATTGGTCTTATCTATATCTGTTCCTTGAGGATACTCTATGTATACGTAAATCTCATTTGGTGTATTATCTGGAAAAAACTCTATTTTGGTTCTTTGAGAACCTACGGACATTCCAAAAAATACGAACGCAAGTAGCAGTAATATAAAGGTAACACCAGAGTACCAGTATACATTTTTACCGCGTACGGCCCTTATCAGTTGCTTTTCATAGAAGTTTTCAAATTTTACCAATGTCTTGGTTTGGAAATTAATAGCCCATCTTTTTAAGAAGTACTTATAAATCCAGAACATACCGGCAATTACGATCATTAAGGTTCCTAGCCCTCTAACAGAACCTCCTACAAAGAATATGAATAGGCCAAAACCACAAAGAATAAGGGTTATGCGTATTAGCTGTTTTTTGGTCAATACTTTTTCGCCTACCTCCATAAATTGAGAAACCAACATGGAGTTCATAAAAATGGCCACAAATAAGGATGAACCCAATACTATGGAAAGGGTTATTGGAAAATACATCATAAACTGCCCCATAATGCCTGGCCAAAATGCCAAGGGAACAAATGCAGCTACGGTAGTAAGGGTAGAGATAATAATAGGAATGGCAATTTCCCCAATACCTTTTTTGGCGGCTTCTTTTCTAGATAGGCCTTCTTGATCCATTAAACGGTAAACGTTTTCTACAACTACCACCCCATTATCTACCAACATACCTAGACCCATTACCAGGCCAAATAAAATCATAGTGTTGAGGGTGTAACCCATAAGGTTAATGATCATAAAGCTCATAAACATAGACATGGGTATAGCAAAACCAACAAATAAAGCATTTCTAAATCCTAAGAAGAACATTAAAACGGTTACCACTAGGATTATACCAAAGATGATGTTGTTCACTAAATCATCTACTTGGTTAAGGGTTCTACTAGAAGAATCGTTTGCAATGGTTACATCTAGGTTTTTAGGAAAAACCGTTTCCCTAGATTCTTTAACTATGGCCCTTATTTTATCAGCCGCCTCAATTGTGTTTTTACCAGAACGTTTTTTAATATCCAACATCACCACAGGTTCGCCAAAATCTCTTGCGTAGGTGGTTTTATCTTCTTCATGAAAGGAGATGGTTGCTATGTCTCTTAAATAAACGGCTCCATTCTGGGATTTTACCACAAAATTCTGAAGCTCTTGTGGATCCTCGATTTCTCCTAGAATACGAATGGTTCTCCTTTGTCCACTGGTAATTAAATTACCGGCACTCATGGTTACGTTACCACCGTTAATGGTGTTGATTACATCGTCAAAACTTATTTGAGCGGCCATCATCTTGTAAACGTCCACCGCAACTTCTACCTCTTTTTCTTGAGCGCCGCGGATGTCTACACCTTTAATTTCCGGTAAATCTTCTATTTCGTCTTCAAGGTACTCGGCAAATTCCTTCAGTTTTTCTACAGGATAATCGCCAGTAATGTTCACGTTCATGATAGGGAAAGACTCTGCTATGTTAAGGTCAAAAACATTAGGCTCTACCTTTGCGCCGTTAAACACTGGCCAGTCTTCACCTGCTTTTTCGCTATCTACTTCATCTTTTACCTTTTGCTTGGCATTTTCTACGGTAATATCCTCATCAAACTCTACTTGGATCATGGAATAATCTTCTTGAGAAGTAGAGGTTATTTCTCTTACATTACTTACGTTTTTAAGCACATCTTCCAAAGGATCCGTTACCAAACGCTCCATATCTTCTGCGGTATTACCCGGATAAATGGTGCTAATGTAAATTTTGGTTTCAGATACTTCTGGAAAATCCTCCCTTGGCATGGCAAAATAGGCAGATAGTCCAAATATCAAAAAGAGGAATATCATTACATATACTACCGAAGGGTTCTCTATGGCCCATGAACTAGGACCAAAAAGTTTATTGGCGTTCTTTTTTGCTTTTTCCATGCTTTATTTTTTGGCTGTTTCGGTTGTGTTGCCCACGCGTATCTCTTGTTCGTCCCTAACGCTTCTTGCACCTTCAGAAATAATTTGGTCCCCAGCTTTTAGGCCGTTCAACACCTCTATGTAATCTCCTTGTGTCTTACCGGTCTCAATAACTTGCTTATGGGCAATAAAGTTGTTGTTTCCACTCTCTTGGGCTATATAGATGTATTGCTCTCCTTCTGCATTTTCAGAAACTACGGATTGCGGTATTAAGATGGCATTTTCATTGGTATAATCGTTAATTTTAACTTGTGCCGTTAAGTTGGGCTTTATAGTGCCTCCTTTATTTGGCACGGGAATTTCTACGCTAAACGCCCTGTTACTCGGGTTTATAAAATTACCCGTTTGCCTAACCTTTGTTTTGATTGTTTCACCTAGAATAGGAAAGTATACCTCTACCATTTTGCCTGGGGTTACGGTTTGCAAATGGGCCTCAGGAACTTCAACTTCAATATACATGTCGTTTAAGTTTACTATTCTAAAAACCTCAGATCCAGGTCCTGGACTTACTACCGTTCCTTGGTCTTTGATCACATCATCTATTATTCCAGAAAAAGGCGCTCTAATACTAGACTTACCTAGTTGACTCTCTAATTGTTTTACGGCACTTTCTTGAGCTTCGTATTGTGCTTTTGCCTGTAAATATTGAATTTCTGAGCCTATATTTTGTTCCCATAACCTTTTTTGACGTTCAAAGGTTGTTTTGGCCAACGCTGCTTGTGTTTTTATTTGTGCCAATTGGCTAGACATTCCGCCGTCATCTATAGCGGCCAAAAGTTGTCCTTTGCTTACTTTTTGGCCTTCTTTAACATACACACGGTATAAGGTGCCGGCCATTTCTGGATATATAAGAACATTTTGGTCCGTCATCACATCGCCCTGCAACTCTAGATAATGATGAAATTCTTCTGGTTTAATTTCCAGTGTACTAACTAAGGGTAGCTTTCTTTCTGGATCATTGGCTACTATAGCTGAATCCAATAAAGAAATTTGATTTTCAATTGCTTTGCGTTGCGCGTCCAATTCCTGTTTTTTAGCACTCATGGCCGTAACATCTTTACCAGCAACTAAAGTTTCTATAGATGCATTGTTTTCTTTGCTACCACAAGCAGCAAGTACTAATGCTATGGAAAATACGGTTGTTATTTTTTTCATTCTGATTGACTTAATTGATTATTGATTTAGAACTGTTGCCAGTTCTGTTTTTTGGTTAATTACGTTAACCATGGATTGCAAGTACTGTTGCTGGGTATCGTAAAGTTGTGTTTGTGCCTGTCTTAATTCAAAACTTGTAGCAAGACCCTCACTATATTTAATCTGATTTTTATTCTCTATACGTTCTGCTAGCGACAGATTATCCTTTGCCGTATTAAACTCTTCTATGGCCAAAATGTAATCGCTTTTAGCTTTTTCCCATTGCAAGCGTAATTGTTGCCTGGTTTCCGTCATTTGTGTTTTAGCTTTTTCCAAAGCAATTTTTGCACGTTGTGTGCTTGCAGAACGTTTAAAAGAACTAAAAATGGGAATGTTCATCTCTATGCCTAGAATAGAACTGTCAAACCAATCTGCCTCGTTGCTCAAAAAGTTAAATTCATTGCTAAAAGAAGAGGCTCCATAGTTAACAAAACCGTTGATGCTTGGTAGCGCTTTACTTTTTGCAAGCTTTAATTCTAAAGACCGTTGCTCGTTTAAATTATTCATGAGCTTAAAGTCTACATTGTTCTCTATGGCAAATGGTGTTTCTAGTAGATTAAAATCTATTTGACTCTGCGTTAGGCCGTCTAAAGATTCAGAAAGCGTAGTCTGTGTTTCTATAGGTAGCCCAACAATAAGATTGAACATTTGTAAGGTTATATCTTGTAACCTTATTGCATTTTTAAGCTGATTGTCAATAGAAGCAAGTGTAATTTTCAATTGGTCTACACTTTCTTCGTCTCCAAGACCGTTTTCGTAAATCTTTTCCGTTTCGTAAAGATTCTTTTCTAACGTAGTCTTGTTTTTTTCTAAAATGAGAACACTTTCTTTGGCCAGCAATAAATTGCCATATGCCTCTACCACTGACTTGCGTACTTCTAAATCTGACTTTTCTTTAGTATTTTGGGTGTAATCTACAAAGGTTTTTGCCGCTTGTACACCTACAATATAAGAGCCATCAAAAATAAGTTGGGTCAATGTTGCGGTAGCTGTTGCAGATTGCTTTGTTCCAAAAACTACTTCTGTGAATGTTCCGGGTTCGCCTCCAAAAATTTCGGCCGGAATTACCTGCACCGGTTGCTTTAATTGATTTTGGTAGTTTATATTACCATTAATTTGTGGCAAACCCGCCGCTATGGTTTCCCATTTTTGTTTTTGCGCATCGGTTAAATCTCTCGTAGCATTAATTGCCGTATAGTTGTTTTCCATAGCAAAAGCAACTGCCTCTTCTAGCGTAAAGCTATATGCTTCTTTGGGCTGCTCTTGTGCCATTGTAAGCCAACCAACGAGCGTTATACTTATAAATAGGATTTTTCGCATTTATTGTTGATTTGAATTGATGATTGAGTTTAATATTTTTCTACCTTCTGGAGTAACTATCCCCCTAAGGTGATACTCTAAAAAATTATCCATTAAGTGGGTCATGGTAAATTTGTTTGAAGGAAAATAGGTCTGGTCTTTTAGATTGTTTACACCCAAAAAATAGATGCGAGCAACAAAAGTTACATCCAAATTTGCCCGATAAATACCCATGGCCACACCTCTTTTTAAGTTTTCTACTACGCAATGCTGCATTACCTCGAACTGTTTATCTCTAATGGTATGGTATATTTTTGGGTAATACTTTTGTAATTGAAAGATAGGAGAGGTGCTCTCGTCCTTTAATTGGTGCATTACAAAGCGCTTTATTTCATATAATTCTTCTATTGGGTTTTTTTGTAGTTGCACGATCTGGTCTATGCCATTAGAAATTACCCAAAACAAATTCATGGAAACTTCTTCTACTAGTTTGGACTTGTTTTCAAAATGAGAATAGATGGTTTTTTTTGAAATTCCCATTTCTTGGGCCAAATCGTCCATAGTAACACTCTTAAAGCCAAGGTTTAAGAATAGATTTGTCGCTTTATTTAAGATTTTATCTTTCATAAGAAGCGGCAAAACTAATGCGGAAACTTTGAAAACCAAAAAAGTTTCCTCGGTTTTTACCTTTTTTTAACAGAATGGTAATCTATTGGGTTTTTATTTGTCTTTTTGTGTTCTTCTCTTCCTCATTTTTAAGCGGTTGCATCTTTTGTTTGGGTATTGAGTAGAATCCTAAAAACTTAAAAACACCCAATGCGGTGGTTGTTTTAATCTTGCTCATAATGGTTCGTTTTTTTACGTGCTACATAAGCCTTGTAAGAGGCTTCCCCTTCATCTTTCCAATAGTCATCATAAAATTTCCAATCAGAAAAGTCTTTGCGCATATCGCACTTGGCCTTCCACTTTTTCTTTTTCTTGTACTTTTTAGGTCTGCATTTAGAGCCTTCGCCCCCAAAGCCAAATAGTATTTTGGCCAGAACAAAAAGGCCTAATGCTTGCCAATAGTTTATGGTTTGCCAGCCAAATAGGTCTGGGGCCAACCAATTCCACAACCGCATTAAAACATAAATGGCCAAAGCAAAAAGCAGAATGCCAAAAACAATGGCAGCGGTTATCTTAAGTGCTTTTTTTACATAGTTTTCCATCTTTTTTTCCATGTATTTTTCGTTAGTGGTTTTCATAATCCAATTTTTTAGTTTGTTCCAATTTTTTTAGTAGAATAGACATGGCCCTATGTCTTCTAGACATTAGTGTGCCCGGGGCAATACCAGTTTTTTGTGCAATTTCTTTGTAGGTATAGCCTTCAAAATCTATAGCTATTATAATATCTCTATACACCGGTTTTAGTTCAAATAAGGTCTGTTTTAATCTCTCTTTGGTAGCATCAGAATATGCTTCTTCAGATTCGGTGTAGAATCGCTCACTAAATTCAGTCCATAATTGTTCCAAATTGTTTTCATCATAATCCTTAGTTTTTCGTGTACGTAGCGTGTCTATTATTTTGTTTCTAACCGCATTGTAAACAAAAGATGCTATGTTGTTAATGGGCATGGCATCATCTTGCCTGGAAAAAACCTTTAAGGCCACATCTTGTATAATATCTTCTGCATCGCTATCTGCCGTATCGTTAATACGGTAGTACACGTACCTTTTTAAGGATTGGTATTCTTCCTTAAAAAAATTAGACAATTGTATGTGGTTGTTGTTTTTCAATGGGTTATTTAGAGGGTTGCCTCATTTATAGAGACGATACTTTTTTATTCTATTGCATTTTTTTCTATTGTTTAGACGATTGGATTCACAAATTGTTAATGTTTTTGGATGTATTTTTGGGCAAAAAGCCATTTATGCACCGTTTGCAAGACTACCGTGAAACCTTTTTAACCTATCTAAAAGAAAACGCTACCCATAAAGAGCCTATACAGTTGTACGAACCAATTAATTATATATTGGAACTTGGTGGCAAACGCATGCGGCCTATTTTAACGTTGATGGGGTGCGAACTTTTTGGAACCGATTATAAAAAAGCACTGCCTGCGGCTATGGCCGTGGAAGTATTTCATAACTTTTCTTTGGTACATGACGATATTATGGACGATGCGCCTTTACGCCGTGGTAAAACCACCGTTCATGAAAAATGGGATGTTAACACGGGGATACTCTCTGGCGATGCCATGCTGATTAATGCGTATCAATATTTAGCTCAATATGATGCCAAAATGCTAAAGGAGCTATTGGTATTATTTAATACCACAGCATTACAAGTGTGCGAGGGCCAACAATATGATGTTGATTTTGAGGTAAGGGATGATGTTACTTTGGAGGAGTATTTACAGATGATAGCGTTTAAAACTTCAGTTTTGGTGGCTGCCGCTTTGCAAATGGGTGCAATTGTAGCTGGGGCTTCTGCAAAAGATCAAGAAGCTATTTATGCCTTTGGTAAAAACCTAGGTATTGCCTTTCAATTACAAGACGATTATTTAGATGCTTTTGGTAATCCAGAAAGCTTTGGCAAACAAGTAGGTGGAGACATAATCGAGAACAAAAAAACCTATCTGTACATCATTGCCATGCAAAATGCAAAAGGAGAAGACAAAAAGAGCTTGCAACAATTGTTTAGTCTGCAACCAGAAGATAGCCAGACTAAAATAGAAACGGTAAAGGCTATTTTTGAAAAAAGTGGAGCGGTTGCCGCTATTCTTGCTGCGGTAGAAGAATATACCCAATTGGCTTTTGAACAACTTAAACACATTAATGTTTCTAACGGTAGTAAAGATGCTCTATTGGCCTTTGGCGAAAGTTTGATGACGCGTAGGGTTTAAGCATGGATTACGGACAAATAGTTAGGTTCTTTGCCTATGGAATACTCTTTTAAACAGCGCATTTAAAAAAGGCTTTTTAGGACAGGCCCAAATAAGTTGTAGGTCTTCCCACAGGTTGGTTTCTTCGTCTAAAAATTTTAAAATGAGTTTGGAATTTCTTTTTTGGAACATACTACCAAAAATGATGCTCCCTAGATAGTTGCTTTGGTTTAGAATATCTAATAATAAAACATCATAGAACCAGAATTTTTTCTTTGGTTTTAATTGGGTTAAGGGTTGATTGTTTTTAATTAGGGCGAGCACTTTTTGTACCTGTTTTGTGCTGTTGTAAAAGGTGTAGCCTGTACTTGGCTTTGCCCATCCGCCTGCGATACCAATTTTTAAGTAATGCGATTGGTTTTTAGTATAAAACGGATGGCACGTCATGGGTATGTTGCCTTTTTCTTTGGCAATAATTTCAAATTCTAGAATGCCCAATTGCAGCAGGTAATCAGAAATAGCCTTTTCGTATTCTTTGGTTTCTAAAGGTGCGGCAGAAAATAAGGTATACTCCACTAAGGCTTCAGTTTGCGAAAAAGGGAGAACATACATAAATCGTGTATTGCCTTTTTGCGGCACACTAAAATCCATGAAAGTGGCCGTGTCCGCGTTAAAAATGGGCGAATTTATCTTAATATGCCAACCAATAAAGTGCTGTTGCAAGACAGGGTATTTGCTTTGCTCTAGTAATTCCGTATAGTTAAACCTGCTATCAAAAATATAGTCTGCACAAATAGGCTCTGTACCATTTTCGATAAATAGCTGTTTGGTTTTCACTTCTATATGGGTAACCCTGTCTTGTAAAAAATGTATGTTTTTTTTCGCTTTTAGTGCGGGAATCAATTGTTCATAAAAATCAATTCCCCTTATCATTTTATAGCGGTAAGGACCAATGGATTCTGCCTTGGTAAAACTATCTGTTTTAAATTGTATGGTATTCCATTGTTTGTGGGTAAAAGAATCCAATTCGCTTTTTCCTTTTTCCCAAAAACACCAAGTTCTGTCGTTTTCTGTTTTTCTATTTTTATCTATTACCAGAATAGATGCATTATCAAAAAAGCCATCTTTGGCCATTGCTTTAAGTAAAAGCAAGCCAGCTGCGCCCGCACCAACAATTACGTAGTTATAATGCATTTGTTAAAGGTACAAAAGCAACACTTTACTTTTTGGAGCGTACCATAGATACCCAAATACCAATAGCCAAAGAAATGGCAATCACAGTAAGGGAAATCCACTCAGGTATCTTTAACCAATTGGCTAACATTAACTTAAACGCAACAAAAATTAGAATTGCAAAAACACTGTATTTAAGATAGTAAAAGCGTTCTAACATATTGGCCAAGAAAAAATACAGGGAACGTAACCCCATGATTGCAAATATGTTAGAGCTAAAAATAAGATACGGGTCTGTGGTAATGGCCAAAATTGCAGGAATGCTATCCAGAGCAAATAATAAATCTGTAAATTCTATGGTAATTAGGGCGCCAAATAAGGCGGTAAAAACTTTTTTGCCATCAACAATAGTGCGGAATTTGTCACCATCGATAACATCAGAAATATTAAAGAATTTAGCAATGCCTTTGTTTTTCTTGTCTTTGTTTTTATTTAAATCTTCTTTTTTGAACATGCTAATTGCCGTATACAGCAAGAACAGTCCAAAAATGATGGTTACGTTATGAAATTTATTGATCAACAATAAGCCAAATGCAATTAAAATTGCCCTAAAGATTATGGCCCCTAGAATACCCAAGAAAAGCAGTTTATGTTGGTATTTGAGCGGAATATTATACCCGGTAAATATAATGGCGATTACAAAGAGGTTGTCTACACTTAAAGATAGTTCTATTAAATAGCCAGAAATATATTTAAATACCGCTTCTGAAGCGGGTATTTGCGTAGGGTTGGCAACCATACCATTTTTATAAAAATAGTAAACGGCACCTGTAAATAAAAGTGCGTTGGAAACAAAAAATAGGGTTTCCCACAACGCTTTTTTGTTGGTGACTATCTCGTTCTTTTTATGAAGTACAAAAAAATCAATGAAGAGTAGTAAAAGCACATGGCCAATAAGTATAAACCAAGGTAGATTTTCTTGCATTTTTCTTTGAAAATTTAATCAAAAGTAATTGGTTTTGGTTTATGTAGAGAACCCTTTAGCGCAAATCTTTTATTGTAAAGCGTAAAATATGAATTAAGAAAGCTTTTTAGTTTATAGAATAGCGTAGACCAAGAAAACCACGTATGCCTTGGTTTGGTCCATAAACATAACTTGGGTCAAAAGTTAGGGCATAAGGATTATCCTGTGTTGCAATTGCTTCCCCGTTGGCATCAAATTGAACTTCTTTGTCAAATGGGTCGTTTGCGCGGGCAATTATAAAAGGGTTTCCTCTATTAGGCGTCCAATTTAAAAGGTTTTTTACGCCGGTGTAAAGTTCAAAATTAGCCCATCCTTTAAAGGTAAATTGTATGTTCTGAATACTCCAAGTGGGCGAGTATTCGGCTCTTGGATCAAGATCACTTAACAAGGGTAAACGCATGGGCCCATATATATTCCCCGTATAGTCTACACTTAAATTTAGTTGGCGAAAAGTATAAGAAGCATTCCAGGTTCCAGAAAACCGCTCAGTTAAAATTTGTTGTTTTTTATTGCCATTTTCTTTGTTGGTTACATCTTGATAGGTGGCCCCAAGTAAAAACTTTAAACCGCTGGGTAAAACCAAATCTAAATTGGCAGACACGCCTTGAGAAACTGAACTACCGTCTAGGTTATCGTAAATAATTTGGTTGGGATTGGTGTCATAGTCTGGTAAAATTTGATTGCTAAAGCGTGTGTGAAATAAAGAAGCATCCAAACCAATATACATACCATTGTCCATATATACCTTTTTTAGGTAGTTTAGGTTAAAATTGAAGGATTTTTCAGGATTCAATTCTTCTGTAATTACTACATCTCTAGATCCTGTTAATGCGGCATGGTCTTCCGTAAAAAGGTTTACTACCCTAAAACCTGTTCCAAAATTAAACCGGACAATGTCATTATCGGTTATTTTGTAGCGATAAGCACCTCGTGGTGTAAGTATGCTGCCATGGCGCTGGTCATAATCATAACGGATACCTCCTAATAACGCATGCTTGTTATTGATTTTGAATTCATCTTGAAGAAAAAAACTTGGAATCCAAATTTCATCCGCAAAATTGCCTTCCAAATTAGCGGTTGCAGGGGTATTATCATCATAATAATTATAGCGTAATGCCGTGCCTAATAAAATATCATGTTTTCCAAGCGTTTTATCCCAGGTTAATTGTCCAAAGCCTATTCTTTGGTCTGCCAAATACGGCACATTGCCATAAACAGAATTTTGATGATGGTCGTTATAAGAAACTGAAAGCAATACGTTTTCATTTACGGGTAACTGATATTTTCCAATAACCTCCCAACGACGGGTATAAATGCTTTCACCATAAATTTCGTCTCCACCTCTAAATTCTGGCGTCCATTGTAGTTCACCACCCCACCTGTCTTCGTAAAAAAAGCGGCCCGCCAAAGAAAATATTCGGGCATTTTTACGTTTAAAATTCCATTTTTGAAATACGGAAATCCTGTCTTGCAGTGTTAAGTCGGTAAAATTGTCGTTGTTGTTATCTATAGGGGTATCGTATTTAAAATAATTTAACCCTATTAAAGCATCGGCCTTTTTGCCCAAGCTAAATTTAGTACCAATATCTAGGTTAAACTCGCCCCAACTAGAGCCAAAAGAATCAGCGAAGAAGGTTGGTGCCTCAGGCGTATGTTTGGTTATAATATTTATTAGACCACCTACCGCTTCACTGCCGTATAAAGTAGAAGCCGGACCTTTTACCACCTCTATCTGGTCTATAAGTGAGTTGGGAATACCAGACAAACCATATACTGTACCTAACCCGCTTACTATTGGCATTCCATCAATTAAAACTAAAGTATAAGGGCCTTCTAAGCCATTTATATGTATGTCTCCAGTGTTGCAAACATTGCAGTTAATTTGTGGTCTTACACCATTTACATTTTGTAGGGCTTCAAAAATGTTTGGGGTAGGGTTTTGTTTTAAGAAAGTAGGGGAGTACACTTCTACCGGAACGGGGCTATCCATTCTATTTACTGCTTTTAAAGTGCCGGTAACTACGGTTTCGTTTAGATTTTGTGCACTCGTAATTAGGTTAAGGTTTAAAGTAACTGTTTCTCCATTTGCTATAGTAACATTCTTCTTAAAAGGTTGATAGCCTATGGCAGATGCGATTAAAGTGTAGGTTCCGGGCGCTAGATTGGACAAGATAAACTTGCCATTTTCATCTGTTGCTGTTCCGGTTTGGCTATGTTCTAGATAAATGTTTACAAACGGTACGGGACCATCCGCATCAAATACCCTCCCTTTAATAGCTTCGTTTTGGGCTAAACCGCTGTTAATAAATACTATGATAAGTGCAAAAAATAGATTTTGCTTCATATAAATTAATATTTAGACAAAACTAAAAATACAATTTGACAAATAAAAATGTATTTTTGTGTCAATTCAAACTAAAGCTGTTATTTCTTGTAATTTATTATTGGAATTAGCTAAATAGTATTTGTTTTGTGGTCTTAACCTTTTGCTATTGAGTTTGTTTAATACTGATTTTAGATGACAATACTGTAATTGATGACCCGTTCCGAAGAAAACTATCTAAAGGCTATTTATCATTTAGGAGGCCATAAAGAACAGAGCATTAGTACCAATGCCTTGGCAGAAGAGATGGATACCAAACCGTCTTCAGTTACGGATATGGCCAAAAAATTAGCGGAAAAAACTTTGGTGAACTATATTAAATATCAAGGTGTTTCTTTGACCGCCAAAGGAAAAAAGACTGCGCTATCCATTATTCGTAAACACAGGCTATGGGAAGTGTTTTTAGTAAAAAAGCTAGACTTTTCTTGGGATGAGGTACATGAAGTTGCCGAACAATTAGAGCATATTAAAAGCGAGAAGTTAATTGATAAAATTGATGAATTGTTAGAATTTCCCAAGTACGATCCACACGGAGACCCTATACCCACTAAAGATGGTGAATTTCATGAGCGGGAAAAACAATTATTGAGCGAGTTAAAAACCCAACAAAAAGGTATTTGTGTTGGGGTAAAAGATACTTCTAGCGCATTTTTAAAATTTTTGGATAAAAACCAAATAGCACTAGGGCATACCATTGAGGTTCTTGATGTTGAAGATTTTGATGAATCCTTATTGGTTAAAATAGATGGTAAGGAACTTCATATTTCTAGTCAAATAGCAAATAACCTATACATTAAAAAAGAAAATTAAATGGAAGCAATTGTCTCCTATTTTGAACGTATAGACCCCATTTTAGCAGCTTTATATGCTACTTTATTTACTTGGGGTTTAACCGCCGCTGGAGCGGGATTGGTTTTTTTATTTAAAAACCCTAGGCGCTCTATCATGGACGGTATGCTTGGTTTTACGGGTGGGGTTATGGTAGCCGCTAGTTTCTGGAGTTTATTGGCTCCGGGAATAGAAATGAGTCCGGGAGAGGGTTTTGTTAAGGTAATACCTGCCGCAATTGGATTTTTACTTGGAGCAGCCTTTATTTTTGGGTTAGACAAGATATTGCCCCATTTGCACATCAATTTTAAAACTGATGAGGCAGAAGGAATTAAAACCCCATGGCATAGAACCGTTCTTTTAGTATTGGCCATTACCTTGCACAACATACCAGAAGGTTTGGCTGTTGGTGTACTGTTTGGAGGCGTAGCATCTGGGTTTGAAGGAGCTACCATTGGTGGTGCCGTTGCCTTGGCTTTGGGTATTGGTTTGCAAAATTTTCCGGAGGGTTTTGCAGTGGCTGTGCCAATGCGTAGGCATGGTTTAAGCAGAAGAAGAAGTTTTATGTATGGGCAGGCCTCTGCTATTGTAGAGCCCATTGCGGGTGTTTTAGGTGCTTGGGCGGTACTCACATTTGAACCTATATTGCCTTATGCGCTTGCTTTTGCCGCAGGAGCAATGATTTTTGTGGTAGTAGAAGAAGTTATACCAGAAACGCAACAAGATAAATACACAGATATTGCTACCATGGGCTTCATTGCTGGTTTTGTTATTATGATGACCTTAGACGTAGGGTTGGGTTAGGCTTTGAAAATAGCTAGGCTAACTTTTTAGGTTTTTGTGCTAAAAATGAGGCTGCCTTATGCCATGAATATGGATGGCATAAAAATTTCTGGTCTAAAATTTGCGATTATCTTTGAAAGCTGAATTTATGCGATATATGCTACACAGAGGTTTTATTTTTTCAGTATTAATGGGAGTCTTTTTTCTTACCTGTTCCCAAACTACACAAGAGTTTGAAGAGGAAGTCATGATACCTACAGAAGAACAACCTTTGAGTGCTACCTTTTATAGAGACGAAATGCGGGCTTTTGTTATAGAAATATCGCGTTACGCCAAAGAAAAAAATCCAGAATTCAACATTATTCCACAAAATGGTGTAGAACTAGTGACCCTAGATGGTACAGTAGATGGGGAATTAGCTATAGATTATTTAAATGCAATAGACGGTCACGGGCAAGAGTCGCTTTGGTATGGTGATCCCAGGGATAACTCGGCCACTGGTAATAGTAGAACTAGATATCTATTAAACTACTTAGAAAAGTCTAAAGCGGAAGGTAATGCCATATTGGTAACCGATTATTGCCGTACTAACAATAAAATAAATACTAGTATAAGTAATGCCCAAGAAAGAGGGTTTATTCATTTTGTGGCTACGGAAAGAGAATTAGACGTAATACCTACGCGAGCTTATCCTTTACCTAATGAAAACACCAATAATATTGGGCTTTTATCTGATGCCCAAAACCATCTATTCTTTTTAAATTACGCTGCTTTTTCTTCTAAAAGTGCTTGGTTGGCAGCCCTGCAGGCTACAAATTATGACGTTTTTATCCTAGATGCGTTTTTTGCTACTGAGCAACAACTTACCGCGGAAGATATTGTTGCCTTAAAAACTAAAGCTAATGGAGGTACACGTAAAGTTATTGCGTACATGTCTATTGGCGAAGCAGAGGATTACCGTTATTATTGGGATAGTAATTGGGATTTTGAACCTCCTGTTTGGTTGGCAGATGAAAATCCAAATTGGCCAGGCAATTTTAAAGTAAAATATTGGGAGCAAGACTGGCAAAATACTATTATATACAATCCAGATTCTTATTTAAACTTGATTCTGTCTTCTCAGTTCGACGGTGTTTATTTGGATATTGTCGATGCCTTTGAATACTTTGAAGATTAATCGTTTTCCTACAAATCTCTAACTCTGATGTTGTTTGTAGATGTAATCTGCTTATAATCCTAAAATTTTGTTATTGGCTATTTGCAGGTGGATTTTTGTTGTCCATTAACTATGAACAATGCCATCCCCATCTAAAATAAATAAGAACATACTTCTTGTTACAGAAGGTACGTACCCATATAAAGGCGGCGGGGTGTCTACATGGGCGCATTACCTAACCCAAAACATTAAGGATTTTGATTTTAGCTTGTATGCACTCACCGCAGATGTAGAATATGAACCGTTATATGATTTGGGCAATTCGGTAAAAGAGGTAGTGCAAATTCCGGTTTGGTCTCCAGAAGAACCTTATGATTGTGTGGATTATAATGAAGAATATAAGACCATTCTTATGCGTAGGGAGCTTACCACATATGAGAACGTTCAAAATTTATTTGTACCTCATTTTAAGGTCTTTCTAGAAAATACTTTTAAGGACACACCACAAACAAATGCCGAGTTAGAGGCTATAAAACAAGCCTTTATTAAAATGTGGCAGTTTTTTAACAATTATGACTATAAATCTACGCTAAGAAGCGAGTCTGTCTGGAATTGTTTTAATTACTGTATAGCTAACATTTGGCCTCAAAAAGAGCTTAATAGTGCTAGCCTGCAAGACATGAGTATGGGTATCCGATTAATTTATCGGTTTTTGATTCCTTTGGCCATAGATCCACCAAAAGCAGCTATTACCCACTTAACTATTGCAGGTACGGGAATTATACCTGCGCTAAAAAATAAAGAAAAATACGGCTCAAAAACAATGCTTACAGAGCATGGGGTGTTTATTAGAGAACGTATGTTGGCAATAAGTAAAACGGCGTATTCACCGTTTTTAAAAAGACTTTTAATCGTTTTTTCCGAAATGTTAACACGCTTAACATATAGGGAGTGCGATCGTATTTTAACGGTGAGTAAATTTAATATAGATTGGGCACTTCGTTATGGTGCGCAAAAGGAAAAAGTAAGTGTAGTTTATAACGGGGTAGAAGCATCAAAATTTGTTCCTGCTAAGACTAGTAGCAAAAAAGAACGCCCTACGGTAGTAGCAGCGGCTAGGATATTCGATTTAAAAGATATTATTACCATGATTAAGGTTTGCGCAGAAGTACGCAAATCTATTCCTAATGTGCTTTTTTTAGTGTATGGCAATAAAGATGCGGTTCCAGAGTATACGGAACAATGCCAAAATTTAATTGCCGAACTAGCATTAGAAGACCATTTTAAACTTGCTGGTTTCCATGCTAAACCGGAAAAATTATTTTTAGAGGGCGATATTTCTATACTTACCTCAATTTCTGAAGGTTTTCCTTATACGGTAATCGAATCTATGAGCTGTGGTATACCTGTAGTGGCCACAGATGTTGGTGGCGTATCAGAAGCCTTGACACCAGCTTGTGGCTATATCTGTAAACCTAGGGATTTAGAAGGTATCTCAGAAAAAGTTATTTCTATTTTAAGAGACGAAACGCTCCGAAAAAAAATGGGAGGGGCCTGTAGAGAAAGGGTTTTGGAACTATTTACTATAGAGCAGTTTATTACACTCTTTACAAAAGAATACAAGTCTTTGACGTTGCCTGTTCCCCAAATTGAAAAATTACCCCTAAAAAAGATTCAATTAGCTTAATGGACACAGTAGATAGGTACAATGATTTGAGCACTAAGGTAGTTGCGCAAGTGGGTAAACCCCAAGGTTTATTGGTAGTTTATGCAACGCTAGAATCTTTTGGTATCCGTAATCAAGACACCAAACAAGATTACGGTTTTGACTCCTTACAAGATTTGGCAGCTGCTATTTACAATCAGATTGTAGCTATGCCTAGGGAAGACGTTAAAAATACGGCAGAAAAAAAAGAACAGCGAACGCAAGCCTACCTGCCAGTTAATGACTATTCTAAAGTAAAACTTAATTGGTTTGCCAAGTATTACGGAATAGGCTTGTTTTATTTGTTGCCGATATTTATACAGGTATTTGCAATTATTTATTTTAATTATTCACTTTGGACCTATCTTAAATTTAATATCGTACAATCTACTGCCGTAGTACTAGGGGTAATCTTTGGTTTTGTAATCTCTGGTGGTTTTGTACAATTAATGGGTAGACAGGCTTTTTTCTATTGGGAGCATAAGAAATATGCCAAAACAAGACATCTAATTTATTCCTATACCCAATCTGGAATAAAACTTTTCTTAGGAGGAGTACTATTCTTGTTTTTGACCAATTTTCTACTACACTTGTTTCCTATATCTTTTATGTTGGTTTTGTGTGGGTATTCGTTTATGCTGGCCACTTTATTATTAACTATAGCGCCTTTTTATCCGCTTAAAAAGAGATGGGCGGTAACCATTACCATAACATTGGCCACAATTATAGCCTTAGTCTTGCACGAGATTTTTAAGGTGCATGTTTATGTAAGCCATTTTCTTGGACTTGCAGCAGCTATCACGTTTAATCTGGCATTTATCTGGTATTTTTTTAAACAAAAAATAGGTGTAGATAAAAGAGAATACGAGCGGCCATCTAAAATAAAAGTGTTTTATAATAACTACCCATATTTCTTTTATGGTATGCTTTTGTACGTCTTTGTATTTATGGATCGTATAATTGCTTGGTCTGCAAATTGGACCAACAGTTTTAAGTTTCCCTTATTGTACGAGAAAAATTATGAAATAGGGATGGATTTGGCCATTCTTATGTTTTTTGCACTCGTTGGCGTTGGTGAATATGCCATTGCAGAATTTAGTAGAAAATTAGACCAAAACCAAAAAGGCTTAGCTTTTACAGATAGAAAAATTTTTGGTAATCATTTTAAGAAGTTGTACAGAAGCCACATTCTTATTCTTTGGATTACCGCTATAATTTCTAGCGTGGTTATCTACCTTTTAGTTACTGAACCTTGGGGTTATATTGCCAAGTTTGGCGAGGAGTTGGCAACAACAAGTATGCACGTATCCATTGCGGGTAGTATAGGTTATATTTTCTTGAGCTGGGGCATGCTAAATGTACTTTACATGTTTACCCTAAATGTAGTGAGACCTAGTTTGCGTGCTTTAGCAATTGCAACTTTGGTGAATTTTAGTGTTGGTTTTGTGTTGAGCAGAACGTTTACACACGATTTAAGCGTGTATGGTATGTTGCTAGGAGCAATAGTCTTTACCGTTCTTACCCATAAACATTTACACAATTTTTTTAATCGTCTAGACTTTCATTACAGTGCAGCCTATTAAAAAAAATATAGTGATGATAACCCTATTAGGTATGGCCGGGCTCTGGAGTATAAAAACCAGGGCGCAGCAAGATTTTGTGGTAACATATGCCAAGGTAAACCCCGATTTGTTACCCAATAATTTAAAGCTATTAATTGTAGAAGGGAACCTGTACAATGCACAAGAGGTAAAAGCATTAAAAGCAAAATGCAATTTGGTGTTGGCATACATAAGCTTTACAGAGATAAGTAAAGACGATGAGGATTATAAAAATTTTGCACCATACACCATGGGAGAAAATGAAACTTGGGGCAGTTGTTATATCAACTTAAAAGACAATAGAGCATTAAACCTTATGAAAGAGCATGCCTTGGCCCTATTGCAAAAAGGATTTGATGGTTTGTTTTTAGACACCATGGATAATGTTGGTGCATGGGGAAATTTACCAGAATTAAAAAATGAGGTGCTACACTTGATCCATACCATAGATCAAGAGGCTAAACCTAACATTTGGGTGCAAAATGGGGGATTGGATCTATTACCAAAAACGCATCAACTTATAAGTACGGTATTGGTGGAATCTGTTGCTACGGATTACAACTTTAAGGAAAAAGCGTATCGGTTAAGAAAGCAGCAAGATTTTAATCAAAGAAAGCAACAACTTCTACAAGCTAAAGATGAATTTAAGATTGAAGTTCTGGTGGTGGAGTATGCTATAGAGGAAGAGGTGACCCAGCAAGTTCATAAAAGACTTAGCGGATTGCCATTCTCCTATTTTGTGAGCAACATCGCCCTAAATCAATATAAACAATAAGAATAACGAATGTTCGATAATTTTTTGATAGCGCCTTTTAGACTTATCCTATTGTTATTAGGCTTGTTGGTGGTACATCAATTTGCGGTTAGGCAACATTTACAAAATTATACTTACTCTTATTTTGTTAGACGTACCGCAATATACGGGGCTGCATTACTACTGGGTATGTTTGTTTTAGTACAATTAAACATGTATAGCACGTTTACCCTAATCTTATTGTTATTTGGTATTTCTTTCTACAACTACTTTAAAATTGGTTCACTAATAAATCCTAGAGGAAAAGATAAAAATCTAAAAAGGCGTATGCTGATTGCTTTTTTTATTTTCTTAGAAAAGCGGGAACGTAATTTAAAAAAACTATGGCATAAAGAACTAAAAAACTATATGCCGAAACAATTTCATAGACCTACCTTGTTATTATTGGGTATTGGTTTTGTAGCCATTCTTATGCGGTTTGGTTATGTAGGTTTAGATGGTTACACCTTATCTAAATCTTGGTTAGAATCTTTGGATATCGTTAAAAATTTTGATGCTAATTTTTGGCTAATAGACGACTACCGTGTGGTAGGAGAGTTGGCACTTGTAAACGTGTATGCAAAATTAACAGGTATAAGTAAGGAGATGGCTTTATATACTTTTGGTCTTATAGAAGCCTTTATGCTTTGCGCCGTAATTTTCTATTTAATTGCAACTTTTACGGGATCTAGATGGCGATTACCTTTTGTAGGAACTATGTTTTTTGCAACAGTTTTTTATTTATTGCCAGTAAACCCCACTATAATTATGGAACATTCTCCTATTTATTTAGGATTGTTCTTTGCTTTGATATTTTTTATTTTTCTGTGCAGACCAAAAGAAATAGCACATTTTGAAACAAAATATTTTTTGGTTCAGTTCTTAATGGCTAGTGCGGTTGCATTGATTAATTACTACGTTCTATTTATGCTAATGCCAATTTTATTGGTGGCGTCCTTAGTAGATTTTGGTAGGAATAAAAAATATATTTTAAAAAGCTTTCTATCCTATCTACTGGCTATTCTACTTATGGTGGGTATAAAACTTTTGGTATGTTATATCAGGAAAATAGATATATATTCTTTCTTTACTAGTAACATTTTAAGCGTAGATACATATTCTTATTTTCCATCTTTGTTGGTAGACTTTAACACTTTATTGCTACTCTACCAAATCACCGCCAGTGTAGGGCTTTTAGGACTTGTTTTCTTACGGCTGAATAAGAAGAATATTGGACCTAATTTATCTTTTACCATTTTCTTTTTATTAGCATTTAATATTAGTGTAATTGGCTTTAAATGGATGGATATAGATTTGTTTTTTAAAGCACTTACGGTACTTTATCCTATACAATTTGCAATTTCATTATTTGCTATTTTAAGGATTTTGGATATGATTTTACTTAAGAAAACCGCTTGGGTAAAATTTAAAAGAGTTAGTACAATAGTTGTCTTGGCCTTTTTAACCATTACTACCTTAATGGTAGATGTTACCAATACTTATTCTGCCAAAACGGGAGAGTTAAAAAAAGAAATTGTAAACCTGTATGATAAGTTGTACCAAAATCAATTTCAGAACAGTTACGTAGTTGTTAACAATTACTATGGTTATAAGCTAGCACAAAAGGAGCATCTGTTCTTGTCACATCAACAATTTGTGGCAGAATATGCCAAAAGAGATTCGGTTTTTCATGCTAAGAAAGCCTTAGGAGGTGCGGTTAAAATTAAAGATGATGAGATTCTTCCAGAAAGTGTTTTTGTTGTGCTTACCAAAGAAAAATCTTCAGAATCCTTGTTTCATACCCAAGAAGAAACTTATACAGGTATAGAGACCTTACTTAAAGACCTCAAAGCAAAAGGGCGTACCGTAAAAACCTATCAGGAAACAGAACACTTAAAAGTTTTAGAAATAATAAATGCGCCTAATCTTAGTGGCATTAACGAAATGATATTTAATTATGACCAAGGGATTTAAGTTTTTATGTCTTGTTTTGGTGTTGGTTTATGGTTGTCAACCAAGTAAGGATTTGCAAAAAGATTGGAGTAGGGTTAAACGTAATAATTCCAATCCCGTTTTAGCTTATATAGGTCAAAAAAGCAATACGTATACCAATTTGGCAAAGGTTACAGATTATGCAAAGTTGCCCTTAACAACAATTGGTAATGATCAATTTAACCTGACCACAAAAATACCCAACTCGGTAAAACTACTCTGCGTTTCAAATACATTTGAGTTAAATGAAAGAGCTATAGACACCTTACATGCTTTTGTTGCCAGAGGCGGTAGTCTCTTTTTGGTAAATGTTAATGCAGATGAACGCATGGCATATTTAATGGGTATGGATCCTACGTACAAATTAAATAGGGATGTAGCTGCTAAAGGCTATTTCTTAAAGGAAGAATTATTTCCGGAAGCTAAAGGTAAAGTTCATCCAGGATTAAATTATGCTCACAACGGTTTTGCTGCAGACAACTTTAAAGATGATTTAAAAGTTTGGGTAACCGCTAAAAACAATAAAACTTACCCTTTAATTTTTGAGCATAAGATTGGTAGGGGAAAAGTGATTGTGCATAATACGGACGATAACTTTTACAAGGTTTCTAGGGGTGTATTGTTTTCTAGTTTGTTGTTAGGTTTAGAGGGTATGCCTTACCCTGTTTCTAATGTGGCCAATGTACATTTAGATGATTTTCCTGCGCCTGTATACAATATATACAAGGAACCTGTAAAAAGCAATCAGAATATTACCATGTCTAAATACTTTACAGATGTTTGGTGGCCAGACATGTTGGCTTTGGCAGAGAGGCTAGAGCTTAAGTATACCGCATACCCAGCTTTTGATTACAATTACAATGTAAAGCCTCCCTTTATCTTTACAGAATGGGAAGCCAATAGGTTTAACCGTAGCGGTTATGAAGAAGAAATAAGTAATTGGTTTGGTAGGCAGTTGCTAAATAACGGTCACGAACTAGGTTTGCATGGTTATAACCATGTTTCTTTGACCAAGGAAGAATGGCCCAATCCGGATTATATGGTTACGGCATTGAACTCGGCAGAAAAAAAATGGAAAACGGCAAAATTTGGCGCATTGCCGGTTTCTTATGTTCCTCCATCTAATGTTATTGATAGTTTAGGGTTGGCCAAGTTAGAAGAAGCGTTCCCTACCTTAAGATACATGCAGAGTCAATATTTTGGAGATTTTGATAGGGGTAGTAATAGGGAATATGACCCGGATAGATGGAATCCCCATTTTTTTGATTATCCTAGGATAAGTAGTGGTTTTGAAATTTCGGACGATTTAAAAATTGAGATTCATTCTTTGTTTTTATTTACTGGAATCTGGAACCACTTTTTGCACCCAGACGATGTTTTTCAAATACCAGATGGTTCTAATAAAAAAACAAGTGGTCATTACCGCTATAGAAATGCCAACCAGCTACCTTGGCGAACTAAGAATGGGAAAAAGGGTTTGTATGAAACTTTTGAAGAAGAGTTATTATCATTTAAAAGTAAATACCCTTATACCCGCTTTGTTACCGCTAAAGACGGTTCTGAGTATACCATTAAATGGCGCTACGCAAAATATGAACATACAGATGAGGATGGTGTGCATATGGTATTTTCAGACAGTTATGGTCAAGAACAAACAGAGCATTTGTGGTTTGCTTATGTACCAACGGAAAAGTCTTCTAAATTTGAACAAGAATTAACCGGTAATATTCTAGAATTCACCAAACTTCCCATTTTAAATGGTCATTTATACCAAATTAAAACTCATGATCCGTTTATAGCCGTAGGCAAACTTAAAGCTAAATCAGGAGAGGATGATGCTACTGTTGTTGCCAGAATTGCAGCAGAAAGAAAAACCTTTACAGAATTTAAATTTCAGTTTTTGCCCTTAAACATGAAATTAGAAAAACTGGTAAATACAGGAGAAAACTTTAAGGCCGCAGAAGAAATGGAGAAACATGTTACGGCAGGCAATAAATTAACAGTCTCTCTTTGGAAAAAATACGCGGATTTAATGTTAGGCGCCAACAAACAAGAGCGCATGTGGGATTATTTTGATAAGTATTTTAAAACTTCAGAAGATTCTGCCTTTTTGCATAATGTACTTTCAATTGGCCAAGAACACGGTTACAATAATATGGCCGTACAAAAACTTTGGTTTGATAGGATGCTTAAGACCCAGCAAGGCAGTACAGATTTTTTAAATGAATATATAGCTGCTTTTTACTCAGATGACAATCTAAAAAATATTAAAGAAGCATATAGGCAATTAAGCAAGGTTTCAGCTAATGGAGCAAACCAAAAAGCATACATAAAGTTTTTACTGGATAATAAAGAAGCTGACTTAAATACAGCTTTGGCAACTATTGAACCTTGTGAAGAAAATTACAAGGAAATGGCAACAGAATTGGCTTGGTATTATGCTGATGCCTTGGATTATTCCAATGCTTTGGCCTGGGCGTACTGTTCTGAAGCTATAGATGGGGATACTAGAGATTTTTGGTTTTTAAAATCTACCCAATTTGAAAAATTAAAAGAATCCAACCCAGCAGAATATTACGGTATTTTAATTAAATCTGATGAAAATAGAGCTTATGCTGAGCTTCTAAATAAATCTTATTGCGCCAAGGAACTTGTATCTATTGCCGATAAAATAGCAATACTCTTTGGAAATAGGGAAAATTACACGGGAGCCTTGGCATGGTCAGACTGCGCAACAACCGTACCCGTTAAAGATTTGCTTACTTGGAATTACGAAGTAAGGCGCTTTACCAAAATGAGGCGTGTCTATCACAATTATATGGATTTACATCCAGAAGATAATGAAGTACGTTATCATATGGCTACTCTGCTATTGTATATGGGAGATTTGTCTCTTGCTTCAGAAATTGCAAATGAAATTGCAAGTGGAAAAAATTACATTGAATTACGGGGCAAAATCAATAAAAATATAGAATACCTTCCCATCAATGAACAAATGTTTTTGGTAGGTAAGTATCCTAAATTATTTAGTGATAATACTAAAACAGAATTAAGGTCTAAAGAGCGACTTTTAGAAGGCCACGATGTTTTTTTCAAGAGCAACTCAATGAATGATAGGTTAGACCCAACGGTACTCAACTTTAAGGGAGGGTATAATCTTACGGATAATAAGAATAATATTCATGCTTTGGCAGGTGTTAGAGGTTTTGTATACCCCATAAACTTTATAGGAGATACGCTAGATAATGAGGAGCGTAATTTACTGGGCTTGGAATATATTTTTAAGAACGATAGGAACAAGGAATACGATTTAACCTTTAGGGCAAGGATAGAAGGGGATAACTTTAACAATACATTTTTCCACGCTGCTGCCAGCATAAGTTTTGCAAAGGAAAAAAACTTTTATAGCAATAAACTGAGTTTTAATCCAGTCCCTACAGGACCAGGATATGTGCGTGGAATTTATATGGCAACAGCGGAGAGTTATAATGAATTGATGTTATTTCCAAAACTTACCCAAGTAATTAACCTAGAGGGTAATTACTTTACGGATGCTGCTTTTATGGCTACGGGCACGGTAAGGACAACCTATAACGTGTTAGCTGTAAATGCCAATTGGCAATTGGGGCCATTAGCAGAGGCATCTTATGGTATTGCAAGTAAGGACCAAAGAGATGGTTTTCCGTATTGGTTAGCAGATAAACGTTTTATTGGTGGTGCGGGGGTACATCTTATAATTGGTAAACAAGACGACAAATTTTACTTGGATAGCAGCGCAACTTATTTTTATGAAAATCAGAATCAGCCAAATTTTGAAAGGTACTTGGCCAACCTTAACGCTAATATTGGTAAATACTTTACAGTAAGTGCTGGGGCAGAATTTTATACCATAGAAAATTTCTTTTCTAATGCTTTTAACTTAGGATTTACCTACCATTTAAAACCGTTTAAGTATAACTTCTAAAAAGACTTAAGATCTTCTAGTAATAGATTTAAATCGTATTGTAAATCTTCATGTAGGCCGCTTATTTTTTTTTGGGCCAAGGCAAGTTGCCTTTCATAAGTGTTGGTTAGCACCTTATTGCGTTTAATGGAAGGCTTCATGGTTAATAGCTTTTTGCAGAAGTACAATAACAGTTCGGCTTCGGTTTCTTTTTTGCCAGAATACCTAATGTTCTTTTTTAATCCTTTTACTATTTTTCTAACACTTTTTTTAATGTAGAAGTAGCTGGTAGTGTTTATCTCTGCAAACTGATTATCTAGCTGTTGTTTTACTGTTTCCATGTAGCCGTCTTCATCATCTGCGTAAAATAAGAGATAGGTAATAAGTTCTTTATTTTCCAACTTAAACCGCCCCAAACGTAGACAAAATTGTAAAAGTTCTTCACGGTCTAGATGTTGCAATTCTTTTTTTAGTTGTGCAAGGGTAGCAGCTTTCATAGGTTAAAAATAGACAAAAGAAATCCCCTTCTTTTAAAGAAGGGGATTTTATTTAAAGTTGGCTTTACCGGTATTAATCTTCTATTGGTGGCGCTCCAATAGCCGTTAGTTGTTTTTCTAATGCCGGAATTTTTGCCAAAGCTGTATTTACTTGAGGTACTATGGTATTTAACTGTTTAGATGCCCTGTCAATTGCTTTGCTGTGATTGCCTGTGGGCCCATAAGTGGTACCAAGGGCTCTTCTGCCCAAATACCTTGCATCGTTAGGTGTTGGTGCTTGGTTGGCGCCTACTTCGTCCTTACTCTTACTTCCATTCAATTGAATTTCTAAATCGTTTAATTCTTTCTTAAGATTATATAAAGAATTTGCTAGGTTACTGGGTTGGCTGTCTGCCAACAAGAACGCTCTTTGCATGGCGTCCAATCTTTTCTGTGCCTTATCTAACTGTAAATTCGTTTTATTTAAGCGTAAAGTAAATGCCTCATAACGCTCTTTGAATGCAATTCTTTCCGTGTCAGAAATACCTTTTAAGGCAGGCTCTAACAACGGTACAACTTCAAAGTTTTTTGGACCTGCTAATTCTACTAGGTTTCCATCTTGCATTTTAGCAAGACTAACTGTGTATGTCCCCGGTAAAACGGCTGTTCCTCCAAATTCCCGGTTAGGTTTTTCTAAGGGAACCATAGCTTTGTTGTTAGTAGATAAATCCCAAGTTATTCGGTTAAATCCTTTCTTTGGTTTTGTGGTTAAGGTCTTTACAACATTGCCAGACTTATCTTTTATGGTAAATAAAAGCATTACCCCATCTTCCAAAGCTTCAGCATCTAAGGCTTCCCAACCAGGAAAAGGGATGTTCTGCTTGTTTTTAGATAACTCTTTCTCGGTATCCTTACGTAGACCTTCCAACGTTTTGTATTCGTCTCTAATAAAATACGTAAACGTGGCACCGTATTTAGGGTTTTCTGCAACATATTGGTTGGCTCCTTGGCTGCTAACATCATCAATTTGATTGTACCAATAGGCTTTTCTGGTATCAAAAAGTAAGGCTTCATTATTGGCTAAATCCGCTGTATTTAAATTTCTTAATGCGCTATAATCATCTAAAACAAAGAAACCACGACCAAAAGAAGCACCCACTAGATCATTTTCTCTTCGTTGAATAGCTATATCCCTAAACGAGATGGTAGGTATACCGCCTTCTAGTTTTATCCAATTGCTACCACCATCATTGGTGAAATAGATGCCGAATTCGGTGGCCAAGAACAATAGGTTTTTATCTACATGATCTTGTGCCAATCGCCAAACCAATAGTTTGCTGGGTAGGTTGCCAGTAATAGATTTCCACGTTTTACCGGCATCTGTACTCTTGATTAAGTAGGGTTTAAAGTCGCCATTTTTATGGTTATCCAAGGCGGCATAAACGGTATTGGCATCATGTAAATCTGCTCTAATATCATTTACAAACGCATTCGCAGGCAAACCTTTTAAATTTTGGTAGTTAAATTTACGCCAGTTAGCACCACCATCTTCAGAAACTTGAATAATACCATCGTCTGTGCCAGCATATAATAAACCTTCTTGCAAAGGCGATTCTGCTAAAGACGTGATGGTGCTGAAGGTAGACATTGCCTTTAAATCCCAAGGGTTGTCCCAGCTTTGTAAACCACCCATTATAGGTTGTTTAATACGCTCAAGGCCTTTGGTTAAATCACCCGATATGGCTGTCCAATCATCTCCTCTATTATCTGAGCGCCACACGCGGTAAGAGGCTACGTAGATACGCTTGGGATCATGGGGGCTAACTAGAATGGGGGCGTCCCAATTGAAACGTTCGTATGGTTCACCTTCACCAGCTTGTGGTTGTATGTAAACACTTTCACCAGTTTTATGGTCTATTCTAAATAATGTACCTTGTTGAAATTCACCATAGGTTATGTCCGGATTGCCAGGCTCAATAGCAGACTGATGTCCATCTGCCCCTAAAACCTTCTTCCAATCACGATTTAAAATACCAGCTTCGCGCATGGTTCTTGAGGGTCCTTTGTGGGAGCCATTATCCTGGGTTCCGGCATAAATATTATAAAAGGGCTCAGAATCATCTACTGCTAATTTATAATATTGGGTTATTGGCAGATTGTCAAAATAACGCCATGTTTCGGTGTCATCATAAGTTTCGTAGAGACCTCCATCAGAACCCATTAAAATGTAATTAGGGTCGTTCTTTTTAAAGGCCATTGCATGCACATCGCTATGTGTTTTATTCCTGTTCATTCTACGGTAGGTTTTACCATGGTCATCAGATACTAAAACATAATTGTTCATTAGGTAAATTCTACCATCATGGTGTGGATGGGCGTATAGCTCTTGATAGTAATGCGGTCCAGTTCCTCCAGAAACCATATCCGATTGCTTACTCCATGAACTTCCTCTATCTCTAGAAATAAATAAACCACCTTTGGTGCGGTCCAGTTCAATAGCCGCATAAATAATATCTGGGTTAAAAGGGGAGATGGCCAATCCAATTTTACCTAGGTTCGATTTAGGTATACCGTTGGTGAGTGCTGTCCAGGTTTCACCACCGTCTGTACTTTTATGTAAACCAGAACCAGGACCACCGCCCATGTAAGCGGCAACGGTACGGTGTCTGTCCCAAGTTGCGGCATATAATACATCTGGGTTTCTAGGGTCTATTACTATATCAGTAACACCTGTCCATTCTTCGTTTCCTAATGTTTTTTTCCAAGTAGTACCACCGTCTGTAGATTTGTACAGACCACGTTCCCCACCTTTGCTCCATAGTGGACCTTGGGCTGCCACCCAAATGGTGTTAGAATCTTCTGGGTGAACAATAATTTTGGATAAATGCTCTGTTTTGGAAAGACCCATATTTTTCCAGGTTTTACCAGCATCTGTACTACGGTAGATGCCATCTCCAAAACCAACATGGCGACCACCAACGTTTTCACCAGTACCTACCCATAAATTATGTGGGTTGTTAGGGTCTATGGTAATACAGCCAATAGAATAGCTTGTTTCATTATCAAAGATTGGCTCCCAAGTGGTGCCTGCATTGGTTGTTTTCCAAACCCCGCCAGAACCAACGGCAGCATATATAATGCTTTCATTTGTAGGGTCTATAGCGATATCTGCCAAACGCCCAGAAGTAAATGCCGGACCAATATTTCTAAATTTTAAACCTTTTAAATTTTTGGAAGACAAGGCGCCTTCATTTTCTTGGGCCGTAAGTAGTAAGGTAAAGCCCAGAAATAGGAGTAGTGTAATTTTTTTCATTTTCTTGAGTCGGTTATTATGAGAATTAAGCCAATAATTTACAAGCAATTATGTAGGGCTGCAATAGATGCCACTCACTTTAGCATGCTATTGCTCCGTATTAATAAAATTTTAACGAATTAATTCAATTGTAGCTAGTTACGGAGGTAACTGGCCCCATTTACATCTATTATAGTACCAGAGGAATATTCCGCCCCTTCTGAAGCCAAAAATAAGATAGCATGGGCCACCTCCTCCGGTTGCGCCATGCGTTTAAAGGGCGATTCACGCAAAAGGTTTTCGCGTTCTGTTGGTGTAAGGGTAACCGCGGCCATTTCGGTCTCTGTAAATCCTGGAGCAACCACACCTAGGTAGATTTTATGCGGGGCTAACTTTTTGGCCAAAGACTGACTCATAGCATTTAAGGCTGCCTTGCTGGCTCCATAAGCGGGTTTGGTAGGTTCTCCTCTAAAAGCTCCTCTAGAGGATACGTTTACTATGCGGCCACCACCGGTTTGCATCATGGCTTTAGCTGCACAAAAAGTTAGGTTAGCGGCAGCAAATAAATTGGTTTTAAAAGTTGTTTCCCACGCAGAAGACCATTCGTCTAAATTTACCTTATCTACTTCATGAAAAATTGAAATGCCAGCATTGTTCACCAACACGTCTAGTTGCCCATAGATACCAATAAATTCTTCAATTAATTGCTCACAGTTTTCTTTTTCAGAAATATCTTTTTGAAACAAATAATGGCCCTCTCCAGGTAAGTTATCCAATGTTTTTTGAGCCTCTTCTTTGTTGGTTTTAAAATTGATGCCTATCTGGGCGCCCTTTTGGGCAAAGGCTAAAGCGGTTGCTTTGCCAATGCCTCTGGAGCCTCCTGTTATCAATACCTTTTTATTTTGAAAATTCATTTGGATTAAAAGTCAATTTTGTGCTTACTGTTTTACTCTAATTGGATATGTTGGTGTTACCGTCTTTTTGATGGGTTTATCTTTAAGTTCTTTAAGGACTATTTCTATTGCTTTTTCCAATTGTGGGTCATGCCCTTTAATTACTAATTCTGGTAGTTGTTCCACATCTACATCTGGAGCAACCCCTTCGTTCTCTACTCTAAAACCTTTATCAGAATAGAACGCTACATTGGGTGCGGTAACCACCCCACCATCTATAAATTCTGGATAACCCAATACACCTACAAGACCACCCCATGTACGTTTACCTACTAAGGTTCCCAATTCAAATTTGCGAAACATCCATGGTAAATAATCGCCACCAGAACCGGCCATTTCGTCTATCAACATTACTTTTGGCCCTTGAATAGAGGCGCTGGGCGATTTTAAATCTTTTCCATACCTAAAATTCCAATGTGCTTGCACGGGTCTTTTAAGAATGTCTATATAATAATCTGCCAACTGTCCACCGCCATTGTAGCGTTCATCTATGATAATAGCTTCTTTATTGGCTTGTGGATAAAAATATCTTTTAAAATATTCAAATCCTGCTTTCGCGGTATTGGGCACATAAACGTAAGCTACTTTTCCATTTGTAGCTTCGTGTACCTTTTTCATATTACCTTCTACCCAATCACGGTTGCGTATGGCCCATTCTGTAGCCAATGGCGTTACTTGGTAAGTTCTGGCATTACTGCCATCTGGCGAGGTACTCACTTTTAAGTCTACCAAGGTGTTGGCGGTGTTTTCAAAAAAGCGGTATAAATTATCGGTCCCCAAAACATTTTTACCGTTTACGGCTAGGATATAATCACCTTGGTTTACATGTACTCCAGGTTCTGTAAGAGGCGATTTTAGGTCTGGTGTCCAGTTAAGGCCGCCGTAAATTTTGGTTATCTGATAGCGATTGTTGTTTACTTGGTAATCCGCACCTAGTAATCCGCCCGATATATTTTTGACCTCATTAAACGCATCTCCTTCCCGATCAAACCTATGGTGCCCCACGGCCAACTCACTAAACATCCATCGCATTACGCGGTACAAGTCATCTTTGCAAGAAAGGTGTGCCAAAAAGGGTTCGTATTTCGCTTTCATGGCATTCCAATCTGCTCCATGCATTCCCGGGTCATAAAAATAATCTCTATTAACCCGCCAAGCTTCGTTAAAGATATTGTTCCATTCTTCTTGCGGATTTATTTTTACAGTGATGTTGTTTAAGGGTAAGGGGCCATTTTCAGCTTTTTTACCTAAATCGGACACAAACCAAGAGTTACTGCTGTTATAAAACATTTTTTTACCTCCGCTGGCTACCTCAAAATAGTCTAAAGGAAATTGTGCTTCGGCCTTCCGTTCGTCAAAGGTAAATTTGAAGAGTTGGCGTTCCCCGTTGAATATATCAGCAGAAACATAAAATAATTCACCCTCATTAGCCAAGGCAAGGTTACGGTAAGAACCTGTTTCAATGGGCAGCGCAAGCATTCTATTTTGTAGGCCATCCCAATCTATTTTCAAGGTTTCTGGTTTTTTTGTTTCCGCAGCTTTGTTTTCACCTAATTCAACATCGTTTTCCTTTTTTAAGGGTGAAACAACATCTTTTTGAAGGGTTAAAAGGTATATAGTGTTGGTACTTACTTTGTCTTGGTTAGATTGGTCAAACCAATTAATTACAGGGCCCGCATCCGTAGAAGCTAAAACGTACATGTACTTTCCACTAGGGTCAAATTTAGGTTCCGTAACGTTGGCAAGTCCATCGGTAAGTTCGTAAGATTTGTTCTCTGCTAAGGAATATAAGAAGGCTTTTTCAAAATTGGTTCCAATAATCTTGGTGTAGGCTATCCAGTTAGAATCGTAAGACCAATCACTAAAAAGCTCTCTTAAGTCGCCCGGTATAAACAATTCGTCTTGGTCAATTTTAGTAGTTTTAGTGGTGGCTATATTGGTAACATATAGGTTACGGCCATTATCTACATAGCTTACCATTTTACTGTTAGGAGACCAATGCAGATTGCCGTAAAACCCTGTACCATCTAATTTTATTTTTTTGATGGTACCTGTGGCTACGGTTTGCACATGCAAAGCATACTCACCAGAGGCATCAGATAAATAGGCAATAGTTTTGCCATCTGGCGACCATGCCGGAAATTTTTCATGCACGCCTGGAGTTTGTGTCATATTCTTGATATCTCCTTTTTCTGCGGGTAGGGTAACCACCTCTCCTCTAAAATCTAGTACCACTCTAGCCCCAGAAGGCGAGATACTACCAGAACGAACGTAGTTTTGTCCTGAAACATAACGTTCCCTTAGCTCCAATAAATCCGTAGTTATAGTTATACTTAATTTGGTGTCTTTACCCGTATTGGTGTCATAAATATGCAACGTTCCAGCATGTTCGTAAATAATTAAGCCTTTATGCATTTTAGGGTCTATAGCAGGAAAGTCTGTATAATCTGTTAGCTTGGTAATTTGTTTGCTTTTGGTGTCATAACCAAATAAGTTAAACTCGCCATCGCGGTCGCTTCTAAAAAACACCTTGTCGCCATACCATTGTGGTTGTACATCGTTACTGCCGCCATTAGGTTTTGGAATTTCTGTAATCTTATGCGAGTCAATATCATATATCCATATTTTAGAAATACGGCCACCTCTATAGTGTTTCCATTGGTGAAAGGCATCAAAATAGGGGTTGTAGGCCAACTGTTGCCCATCCTTAGAATAGGTGGCCCAAAAAGCATTAGGTACATCTAGTGCTGTAGTAGCACCACCTTCAACAGGCACGGTATATAATTTAAAATAGCGGTTGGTATGTGTATTTCTTCTAGAAGCGAATAGTACTTGTTTTCCATCTGGGGTAAAATCTCTTACTAAATCGCGGTATGGGTGGTACGTTAGTCTTTTGGGTACGCCCCCAGTGGCAGGTACAATATAGACGTCATGGTTGCCATCATACTCCGCATTAAAGGCAATCAAACTCCCGTCCGGTGAAAAAACCGGATTGGATTCTATGCCTTTATCAACAGTTAATCTTCTAGGATTGCTACCGTCCTTATCTGCCACCCATAAGTCTTGGGCATAAATAAACGCTATTTGCGTATCGCTAATAGCTGGTTGATGCATTAATTTAGTTTCTTGGGCAATGCCTTGATTTAAAAACAGTAATTGTAAGGGCAGCAAAAGAAAAGCTGCTTTAAGTTTGGTGTAGTTCATTTTTTTAAGTGATGATTATGATAGCTACAAGATACGGGTTTACAATAAGTTTTTAGAATGGGTTATTGAAGTATTAAATTTTAGATTTTGCGGCGAGAAGGAAAGCAAGGTATACCCTGTGTTTTGACTATATCAACAGTTTCATTTACCTTTAAAACCAACTAACAGACCAACAATGAAGAAACTTCTTTTTATTTCGTTTTGTTTTTTATTGAGCACGTACGGATCAGCCCAAAAATCAAAATTTGATTACTTAGACATTTTTCAATTACAATACGCAACCGATCCTGAAATTTCGCCTAATGGCGATTGGATTGTTTACAGGAAAATGGGTTTTGACATTATGAAGGACCGCTCTTTTGGTAACCTATGGCTTTTAAAATCTGATGGTAGCGAGCATCAAAAATTAACGGTTCATGAAGGGTCTGAGTATGCTGCAAGTTGGTCTCCCAATGGAGATAGAATAGTTTATGGCAGTGCTACGGACGAAGGTTCTGAAATCTTTATGTATTGGGTAAAAACCGGGAAAACGGCCAAAATTTCTCAATTGCCACATAGCCCAAGTAGCATAACGTGGTCTCCAGACGGTACCCAGTTGGCATTTTCTATGAACGTACCAGAAAAAGCTCCGGTATTAGCAAAATTGCCCGCAAAACCTGAGGGGGCAAAATGGGCAAATATGCCCAGAATTACAGATAGGGTGTATCATGAGGCAGATGGTAGGGGTTACATAGCGCCTGGTTTTAATCAGTTATTTGTTATGCCGGCAAATGGAGGTGCCGTAAGGCAAATAACCTCTGGTAATTGGCATCACCGGGGTAGCTTATCTTGGAGTAAAGACGGCTCTAAAATTTATTTTTCTGCCAACCGGGTGCCAGATTGGGAATATCGTTTTAGAAATAGTGAGATTTATTCGGTTGAGGTAAAAACCGGTATTATCACAGAATTAACCCAGCAAGATGGCCCAGACAGTAACCCGGTGGTTTCTCCAGATGGGAGTACCATTGCCTATTTAAGTTATGAAGATAAGTATGAAGCCTATCAAATTAGACAAATTCACTTGATGGATGCAGACGGAGGTAATAAGCGCAAATTGGCATATAATTTAGATAGAAACATTTCGGGTATAGTTTGGTCTGCAGACAGTAAGGGTTTGTATTTTAATTATGATGATAAAGGAAACGGTAAAATAGGTTATGTTTCCTTAAACGGTAAGGTTTCAAAAATTGCTGATAACAGAGGGGGTACTACTTTGGGTAGGCCTTATGGCAGCGGTTCTTTTTCTGTTTCTAAATCAGGAGCTATTGCTTATACTTATACAACTCCAGAATTTCCGGCAGAAATTGCCTTGT
The DNA here is from genome assembly GCF_002072105.2 of Croceivirga radicis. Lineage (GTDB taxonomy): Bacteria > Bacteroidota > Bacteroidia > Flavobacteriales > Flavobacteriaceae > Croceivirga > Croceivirga radicis. The sequence continues at coordinate 67,625 of NZ_MTBC01000001.1, read as the reverse complement.
TGACCAAAAAGGGAAGCCTTAACACCCTAACACAATTAAATAAAGCCTTATTAGATTTTAAAACCTTGGGTAAGGTAGAAGAGGTTTGGTTTAAATCTACCGTAGATGATAGAGATATACAAGGTTGGGTGGTATATCCGCCAAATTATGATGCATCTAAAAAATATCCATTTTTGGTAGAGAATCATGGCGGCCCCATATTAAATTACGGAGACCGTTTTTCTATTGAGATGCAACTGTATGCGGCCAATGGTTTTGTTGTGTTTTACCCAAACCCCAGGGGCAGCACTAGTTATGGGGAAGAATTTGGTAATTTATTATTGAATAATTATCCAGGTGATGATTACCAAGATGTAATGGATGGGGTAGACTATCTTATAGAAAAGGGTGTGGCACATGAGGATAAACTGTATGTTACCGGTGGGTCTGCCGGAGGCATCATGTCTGCATGGATGATAGGGAAAAACAATAGGTTTAAGGCGGCGGTAGTAGCTAAACCGGTCATGAATTGGATTAGCAAAACATTAGTGGCCGATAATTATTTTGGGTATGCAAATTCTAGATACCCTGGCCAACCGTGGGAAAATTTTGAAAATTACTGGAAGTTTTCCCCGTTATCCTTAGTTGGAAATATAGAAACTCCTACTATGGTTATGGTAGGTATGAACGATTTGCGTACGCCTCCGTCTGAGGCAAAACAATTATATCATGCCCTAAAATTGCGTAAAATAGAAACGGTTTTGGTAGAAATACCAGAAGCGAGCCACGGTATTGCCAATAGACCCAGTAATTTAATTTCAAAAATTGCACATACCTTAGCTTGGTTTAATAAGTTTGAAAACCCAAAGGAAAATGCAGAAAGGTAATTGGATTTGGAACATTTTAGTAGTGTTGGCAGTGGTGGTAAGTATTGCTGCTTTTGCCCTACATTATCAAAACTATGTATCTATAAAAGCAGATGAATTAAAAATTTTTAGTGGAGTTTACCGAAAAAATGTGCCGTTAGATGCAGTAGACAGTTTATATCTGGTAGAAAAATTTCCAAAGATGGAACGCCAATCTGGATTCTCATGGTTAGCAAAAGAAAAGGGTGTTTTTAAAGATTCTCTTTATGGAACCAAAACCTATGTTTTTGTAGATGATTTAAACCAGACTAAGATAAAAATGGTTTATCAAGACTCATTGGTACTATATTGGAATACGGCAGATAGTTTAGAAACAAGACGCTGGTATGGACTTATTAAAGAAAAATTAGCGAGAATGAACAATACTTTGGAATAACTATTGTTAGCGTATATAACCAAGAAATAGCAATGCTACTATGATAAAGTTTAAGTTATTACTTTTTGCCTGTGTATTTTTTGCCATAACACAAGGGTATGGCCAAGAAGTAGAGGTAGAAGTACACAAAGTACCATCAGATAAGGGTAATATTAGTGTAGCGGTATATAAGCAAGAAGAAGGTTTTTTAAAAGAAGCCCATGTTTATAAATACAATAAGATGCCAGCTGTAAAAGGGGTTACCAAAGTAAGTTTGGAAAATATGCCAGAAGGGGAATATGCCTTGGCTATTTTTCATGACGAAAATGGCAACGACCGCTTAGATATGAATTGGTTGGGTATTCCAAAGGAAAAAGTGGCATTTTCCGTTGGTAAGATGAAAACATTTGGCCCACCTAACTTTAAAGAATGTGCTTTTTTACACCAAGGCAAACATACCAAAATAGTGATAGAACTATAATAAATTACGAACAACCACAATCACTATTGCCACAGTTTTTAGGGTCTTTCTTGGAGTTAAAAAAGGGCAGGGGATATAAAAATTTGTTTACCAAATAGGCTAAGGCCAATATTAGGATGAGCACGGCTACTATAGTTTGTATCATTATTTTAAAATTTGGTATGCCGTAAAGGCTGTTACGTAGGCAATAGCACTCATAAATAACAATTGGTAAAGTGGCCATTTCCAAGAGTTGGTTTCGCGTTTTACAATGGCCAATGTACTCATGCATTGCATGGCAAATGCATAGAACAACATTAAAGAAACCCCAGTTGCTAAATTAAATAGCGGTTTACCGTTGGCGTTTACTTCGGCGGCCATTCTATTTTTAATAGTTTCCTCCTCGTCACTACCTACACTGTATATGGTGGCCAAGGTACCTACAAATACTTCTCTTGCGGCAAAAGAGGTAATTACAGCAATGCCTATTTTCCAGTCATAACCCAAGGGTTTCACTATTGGCTCAATCGCTTTGCCAGCTTGCCCAATAAAAGAGTTTTCCAGTTTAAAACTAGCAATTTCCTGTTCTACCAATCGGTCATGTAATTCTACATCTCTTTCTTGCAGGGCTGTTCTAATATTGGTTAAATCAATTTTATCGTTTTTAGAAAGTGCGCTGTCTTTTAATTGATATTTAAATGCTTCAAGGTTGTTTTGTAAATAATTCTTACTGTAGGCGTTAAAGCCCTCGTTATCAATCCTTTCTTTGACTATCGTTTCCGCATTTTTAAATTCATTGGACCAGCCATAGCTGCCTAAGAACCATAAAACAATAGAGATGGCTAGAATAATTTTACCGGCACCTAGAACAAAACTTTTAGTTTTTTCTACCACCGTATAAAAAACATTTTTGAACAAGGGCAAGCGGTAGGCAGGCATTTCTATCATAAAGAGCGATCTACTCTTAATTTTCAAGATTTTATTTAAAATCATGGCAGAGCATAGACTCATAACAAAACCTAGTAAATAGAGCCCCATTAGAGTAAGTGCTTGATAGCTTAATCCTATAAACCTACCCTCTGGGATTACTAAGGCGATTAGAATTAAGTAAACGGGCAAACGTGCGGAACAAGTAGTAAAAGGAACAACTAGTATGGTTATGAGCCGTTCTTTCCAGTTTTCTATTGTTCTTGTGGCCATTACGGCAGGTATGGCGCAAGCTGTACCAGACATTAATGGAACAACACTCTTACCACTAAGCCCAAACGGACGCATTAATTTGTCCATTAAAAACACTACCCTACTCATATAGCCAGATTCTTCTAATAGGGAAATAAACAGAAATAAAAAGGCAATTTGTGGTATAAATATGACTACCCCTCCAATACCGGCAATGATACCTTCTGCCAAAAGATCGGTTAATATACCGGGCGGTAGGGTATTCTTGGTCCAATCTGCCAATGCCGCGAATTGCGCATCTATAAAATCCATGGGATAACCACTCCAGTCAAAAATGGCTTGGAAAATGGTTAAAAGAATAGCGAAGAAAATGAGATAACCAAAAAATTTATGCGTCAGTATTTTATCTAGACTGCCACGAAACCCTTTAGCTGTTCTAAAATCTTTTTTATACGTTTCTTTAAGAATTCCATTTATGAATTGGTAGCGTAATACCGTCTCTTTATGTTGTAGGCGTTTTAATTCTGTTTTTGATTTAGCCTTGAACTCATTAACGGATGCTGCGGCATTACGCTCAATGGGCATAAAGTTTACATCTTGTGTAATAACCAGCCACAATTTATATAAGTCTTCTTTAGGAAATACCTCTTTTAAATTTTTAAAGTATTCTGGGGCAATAACCGCCGTATTGATGTTTGGTTTATTAGAAAGTTGTTTGTAATTGGCAATTAGTTCTTTTAAGCGGTCTATGCCAAATCCTTTTCGGGTGCTAACTAAGGCAATCTTGGTGTCTAGGCGTTGTTCCATAAGTTCAACATCCAAACTAATGCCCTTACGGTCCATACGATCGGCCATGTTAATAACCAGAATAGAAGGTATTTTTAAATCTTTAATTTGTGTAAACAGTAAAAGATTTCTTTTCAAATTTTCAACATCGCTAATAACTACCGCAACATCTGGATAATCCTTATCGTTCTTGTTAAGCAATAATTCTACTACTACACTTTCATCCAAAGAAGTAGTATTTAGGCTGTAGGTCCCGGGCAGGTCCAATATATAGGCTTTTACCCCTCTAGGTAGTTTGCAGATACCCTCTTTCTTTTCTACCGTTATGCCAGGATAGTTGCCAACTTTTTGTTTTAGACCTGTTAGCTGATTAAAAACGGAGGTTTTTCCAGTATTTGGGTTTCCAATTAAGGCTACGTTTATGTTTTTACTCATTTTACAGGGACTCTTCTATTAGCTCTAACTCTATTTGTTTGGCAAGAGCTTTTCTTATAGCAATGTGTGAGCCGTTAACGTTAATGTATATTGGGTCTCGTAAAGGGGCGGTTTGCACAAGTTCTATTACATTACCTGGTAAGCAACCAAGTTCTAATAGTTTTATAGGGAGTAAATTGGTGGTAAACTCTTTTATGATGCCTTTCTGTCCTTTCTTAAGTGTATCAACCGTCGTTAACAAAGCTTATTTAGATTTAATATAAGTAAGAGCAAAAATACAGTAAAAAAAAGACACTAAAGAGGATTAGTCCTTTAAATAAGAACTTTTTAGAATTTCAATATCACCTAATAGTTTATCTATTTCCTTTGGGTTGGTACCATCATAAAAACCGCGAATGCGTCTTTCTTTATCTACCAAAATAAAATTTTCGGTATGTATCATATCATAAGGGCCACCATCGCCATCGTTTTTTACCGCTAAATAAGACTTGCGTGCCAAGGCATATATTTGTTTTTTATCGCCTGTTACTAAATTCCATTTGCTATCGTCCACTCCTTTTTCAAGAGCATATTTTTTTAATTGGGCAACAGAATCTATCTGGGGGGTAACCGAGTGGGATAGTAGCATTACCTCTTCGCCAATTTTATCTTGAATTGCCGCCATGTTCTTGGTCATAATAGGGCAAATTGTAGGGCAGGTAGTAAAGAAAAAGTCAGCTACGTAGATTTTACCTTTATAATCTTTTTGTGTAATGGTTTTTCCGTTTTGATTTACCAGGGAAAAGTCTGCTATGGTATGGTACTTTTTAACATCTAGCAAGGTGCTATCTACCAATTCTGGGTTTACCATGTTGGGTTGGTAAACAGGAAGTCTTTTTTCCGGTTTTAAAGCATTGTACATGAGATATAGTATAATCACCGATAAAATGCCTAGAACGATAAAGAATTTTTTGAATTTGGAAAAAAACTGTAGCATTTAGCAAAATTAAACGGGAACATGCTATTAATCAAACCAGTTGAGCGGTAATTCTTGCCAATTCTTTCTTAAAAACAATTGCTGGCTGTTGACCAATGTTTTGTAAGCTCCTTTAAAAATGTACTTTTGTTGGTTTTTAAGAGATAAAAAAATATGAGCCCCGTAGTTATACAGATTATACAATTCTTTCTAAGCCTTTCTATTTTAATTGTTTTGCATGAGTTGGGACACTTTATTCCAGCAAAATTGTTTAAAACCAAAGTAGAGAAGTTCTTTTTATTTTTTGACGTAAAATTCGCTTTGTTCCAAAAGAAAATTGGAGAAACCGTTTACGGGATTGGATGGTTGCCTTTGGGCGGCTATGTAAAAATTGCTGGTATGATAGACGAAAGTATGGATACCGAAGCAATGAAAGAAGAACCAAAACCTTGGGAGTTTAGAAGTAAACCAGCATGGCAACGTTTAATAATTATGCTGGGCGGGGTTACCGTGAATTTTATACTAGCTGTTATAATATATATTGGTCTGGCCTATAAATACGGCAAGGAATATATTCCTATGGACAGCTTAAAAGACGGTATTGCTATTGTAGAGCCTACCATAGGGGACAAAGCAGGGCTTAAATCTGGTGATAAAATTTTAGCGGTAGATGGTGAGCCCGTAGAATCTTACGGCAGTTTAATGCTTGAACTTATTAATGGAAATTCGCTTACCATAGAAAGGGACGGACAAGTAATTGAAAAGGAGCTACCGGTAGATTTTATTTCTACACTTATTGAAGACGAGGATAAAGCAAGGTTTATCTCTTTGCGTTCGCCTTTTTATGTAAAAGACATTTCTAAAGGTAGCCACAATCAAGGTATAGATTTGCAAAAAGGTGACCACTTACTTGCAATAAACGGTGAGCCGGCAGAATATATGGATCAGGTGGCACCGTTATTAGAAGCGAACAAAGGGAAAGAGGTTACCCTTAGTTTAAAATCAAAATCAGGGAAGACCAAAAACGTTGTGGCCAAAGTTTCTGAAGAAGCTACTTTAGGTTTGGGTCTACAACAGTTTACAATGGAAGAGTATGAGCAGATGGGTTATTTTAAAGTAGCCACTGTTAAATACGGATTTTTTGAGGCCATACCAGCGGGTATTAACCAAGGTGTGGAAACTTTGGGCAACTATGCCAAGAATTTAAAAAAGATATTTAATCCTTCTACGGGGGCCTATAAGGGTGTTGGTGGTTTTAAGGCCATTGGTAGCATGTTCCCAGAAACATGGGACTGGAGGGCATTTTGGGCCACAACCGCGCTTATATCTATTATTTTGGCCTTCATGAATGTATTACCAATACCTGCTCTAGATGGGGGGCATGTAATGTTTTTACTATACGAAATGATTTCTGGAAGAAAGCCAAGCGATAAATTTTTAGAATATGCACAAATGGTTGGTTTCTTCTTATTGATTGGTTTACTGTTGTTTGCGAATGGAAACGATTTGTACAAAATGATTTTTAAATAAATTGATGCATTTTTTCTTTGTAGTATAAAAAAGAAAAATTTATATTTGCACCCGTTTTGAATGAAACATTCCTCCTTAGCTCAGTTGGTTAGAGCATCTGACTGTTAATCAGAGGGTCCTTGGTTCGAGCCCAAGAGGGGGAGCATTAAATGCCTAGTAGTTATTGTAATTACTAGGCTTTTTTATTTTCGCATTATTTTTTATCCAACATTTTATCCAAGAAATTTAGATATAGATTAGTTTTTAAAGTTTACCATTCATTATTTGGATTATTTAATTCGAAAAGTTGATTCAAATTTGCGCTAATTATATCGTCGTCTCTCTTTAAAAATGAATTTCTAAATTCTCCTTTACTGTTTAGGGCATATTTTTCTATTGGCACTCTCGTTCCAACTCCATTGCCCAAAATATTTATTTCAGTGTTACTAATAAAGATTAAGTTTTTTACCGTAATTCTATATCGTTTTTCTTTAAACTCGACTAAGACAAATCCAGTTATATCATCAGTATACATATAAAGACTTCCTTTAGAATCGCTGATTTTTCGGTTAAGCAAGAATTGGTTGATGTTTGCGGTTATTTGGTTTTCTGTTTTTGTTAAATCATAAAAATGTCCAGTTTTAACCATTGCATTATAGACTTCATCGATGCTATTGTTATTGTTGTATATTTTTTGCCAAATCACTTTTCCATTATTTACTTCGATTGTTTGACTCATTACAAACATGAATGCTAGTTGAATGATTATGAATGTCAATTTTTTCATGATTTGAAGTATTGAGGTAATTAATATTTTAGAATTGCATTTGAAATTTGAGCAAAATAATCATCATTGCCATCAGGTTTATATTCAAGATACATTTCGCTGTGATGTACTCTCATTAACGTCCAATTGCTACTAGATAATTTTTCAAGTAAGTTTTTAGGGATTTCATATGCTAATACTCCTGTATCGCCACAAACTGTTTCCAAGACATTGTTCAGTTCAATAATGCCATATTTATCAGTTTTTATTTGGATCTTATCATTTTTTCTAAAACATCCATCTATGTCATATCTTGAGCGATATAATACTCGTAAATAATACTTCCCACCTGTTAACTTACGAATATCAAAATCCAAATAGGGTTGTGATTTGTATGCAATTGTTACGCTTGTTGTCTCATAGGTTGTAGTTTCATTCATTTCATCATAAATTTCCTTAACTTGAATGTTGTCTGAAAACTTCTTGATTTCTTTTAATCTCAATGCTTCATCAAATGCTATCTGATATGTATTTTCATTTTCACCTTTTGCAATGGCGTACATATAGCCATATCCCATAGTATGTTGAGCTTTAAATTTTAAAATTTCAATTATTTCACCGAAGTTTTCAGGGCTGTAAGACATCATTAAACCTGGTCTGAATACTGATAAATAAACACCATTATTTGCGGCTATTTGAAGGTTAAATTTATCTCCCACTTTATAGGTCTCATCGTTGTAAGCAGTATAAGAATCAAATTTTCCCCTTATCTTTTTATCTGGGTTGCTTACTTCGGAATAACTGGTTTGGGCGTTTGTTAAATTTACGGCTAGAAATAATAATATTATAAATCTCATGTTTTTGAAGGTGTTTTGATTATGGTCAATTTTTTTGAATATTTCTTAAAATGTGATTACAATAATGTAACTCATACATTAATGATTATTTGATTGGTTTCGGTTATAGAAAATATATTAATCTTACTACAGGTACAGGTTATAACTTAAATAAAGTGTTAACCTAAAGGTGTAAATTGATTTCTTCATATGCCTTTAATAGCATATCGCATTCATTCAGTTCAGTTTTTAAACTGTCTATTTCTTTCTTTAAATTCTTGTTTTCAATTTTTAGTCGGTCTATTTCGGGGGAAGTATTACAGCCAACTACTAGAATTGTTATCAATAAATAACGCATGGCATAAAATAACAACTTTTATTTTAAACCATTGTTAATCAATAGTTTTTTTATACGCGATACAGATAGTGCAATACTGTTTGGGTAAAACTTGAAATAAAGTTGATTAATCAAAATTTCTGAATTAACTATTAATTTAGATTAATTAATTAAATGCCGTAAACATGCCGTTATTTGATGATGTAATTCTAATATTTCACACTCACGCGCGCGTACTGGTTAGGATTTGTTAGGATTAGTAGAATGTTCATGTGAATTTTATCAATAAAATAATATCTTGTCTGTTTTTATCGATATTAAATAAACAACCGAATCAAATTGTACCAACCAACCTTAGGAGAAGATTATATCGCCAATTATTTTATTGAAAATGGCATTAAGTATAAAGAACAAGTAAAGGAGATTAATCTTAAAGGGGATGTAAAAAATTATAGGGTAATCGATTTTTACTTACCAACTTTAAAAGTCTATGTTGAATATTATGGTTTATACAATAAATCTAAATTGCATAGACAAGATTATGATACAAAAACGGACATTCTTATTAAAAACAGGATGCCTACCGTAATTCTTACTCCTGAAGATTTAGGTATTTTGGATTACTCTTTTCATAGCAAATTGCATAAATTATATGCTTATCCGATTTATTATAGTAGGTGGAGTATCTTAAGATATTCTCTAAATAGATATATCAGGAAAGGAAAGCCTCATTTCTTTTTCTTTGCTTTTGTTTTTTATGTAATAGGTGTTCTGATTTCTGATAATATTTCAAATGGTTATACAGAATCTATTACGTTAAAAGACTTATCTGCTATAATATTATTTCTAATAGCACTTTTTTATTTTTTTTTGACTGCTATTATGAACTTTTTAAAATTTGTAGAAGTCCACCATTTATTGATTTTTTTAGGTCTTAAGAAATTGGATAAGGCTAAATAAGATATTTGTTGTTTGTGGTATAATAATCTAGATGTAGATGCTTCATTCCATAGTCGAACCTATGATTGAATTTAGGTTCATTATTATAACTACATACATATTGCCCCTCATGTAAAATGTGTATAGTGGCGTCTCCAACTTTCATGAATTGAAAATTAACCTCATCATAGTTTAGATGCATATCGTTAAAGGCTTCTTTGACTTTTGGTAATATTACTTCTGGTATATTCATTGCTACAGGATTTAAAGTACAAAAGGTAAGTATTCACACTATATTATAGTAGAATATTTACCTTTTATCTTCAATATTACTCCTGTGGAATTTTTAGCGTTTTAAACCATCAAAAGGTTTGCTTTGTTGCAAATAGCGTCAATTACGGTTTGGGTTAGATTGAAACCTGTCTTTTCTAGACTGTTTAGATATCTTTTCTTTTTGTCATTAAAGGCTTGAACTCTTTTTTGATTTATTGCTTTATTCCAATAAAATGGATTTGAACATTCAATAAGTTTATTTACTTCTCTTTTCTTTAATTTATTAGGTTTAATATCGAGGTCTATTAAAAGTAATTTCCCTGCTTGTTTTAAAAGTTCGTCATATATATTATCGTATGTTTTTAATTCAGTAAGGTCTTTCAAATTAGCAATGCCTAGTTTTTTCAATTTCCTTGACTGTTTAGTTTTTACTTCAAATCTGAGGGTGTTTTCATTACAGTAATCTGGAAATTGAAAGCCTTTAGAATAAAATTTTATTTGCAAGTACTTATTTGGCTTTCCGCTTTTATCAAAAGAATGTGCAATACTGCTGTATTTTAAATCTCTAGATTTTCGAAATTCATTTCTAGAATGAAATGACGGATATAAAACAAGGTTTTTGTCATAACCATTTACACTGAAATTAACCCCAAACTCTAGATTAACTATTTTAAAGTATTGGGTGTCAATTAATCCAAATAGATTTATGAATTGATTAAATGTTCCTATTGACTGCCTAACATTAAAATCGTTTGCATTATGAATATTTGCGTTATGCCAGTAATGAGGTTTAAACTCAATAACAAGCCGTTTGTTTGCTTCATTCATATCTTTTGGACAATGAGGTTCTAAAATAAATTTCACCCCTTTATAGGCTTTCTTTTCAATCTTTAATAATTCACCTGTACCGTAATTGAGTGTATCTAAATGGGATTCTGTGTATAACAGTGGGTGTCTCCACGTTTTATCTATAATTATTGGATTGGTAACCCAAATTTTTGTGAAATCAATCATTATCTTTACGATGTTATATTAGCGTATAATTTGAAAAATTAGAGGGTGTTCGTACCACCCTCTTTTTTGTTTAATAATAAGCTTTAAAAGCGCGTAGGAAAGCAACTAACTTTCTGGTGTAAAACTCCCTAAAAAAATATACTTTCAGTTTATAGCCGTTTTCTAAAAAGCGAAATATTATTAGGTTTTTTTTGCCTTCTGTGTCGCCAAAGAAGATATTTGCATCATAGGTGGGAAACAAGCCAGTAATTTGTTTTGACCACTTATTATTATCTCTAATCTTTAAAGAGTATGTATAGTTTGCTTTACTACAATTCTGATTTAAAGAGATGTTAAGTTTATCGCTTAATATTGGTAATCCCTTTTGTAAATCGTAATGCCTTGTGGATTTAAATAATCGCTCCGTGTTGAGGTTGTAATTCATGACAACGGGCTTTGGTATTATTGTCGTTGTCATAAGTTTAAAGTTCTATTAAAGCTTGTTCTACTTCGCTTCTTTTGTAATAAACCTTACCTGCTATTCCATAAGACTTCAATAAACCTTTTCTAGTCCACAAATAAAGAGTACTGAGGTTTATTTTTAAAATTTCAGCGGTTCTTTTCCTAGTTAGAAATTCTTCAGCGGCTCTGGGTTGAAAGTTTGTTTTAAAATCTTCAAATAAAAGTTTTACGTTTTCGGTAATCTCTCTTTTTAATTGCTCTGGAGTTGTTGCAATAAATTGTAATGTGGGCATCTTTAATTTTTTTAATTATTAATGCTCAAATATCAATTCATTTAATAGGTGGGTGTACGCCTGTAAATGCTCCCAGTGATTTATTTCAATATGTTTTGAATGTATTTTTTTACAGAATCTATATATGCATATGAGGTGTATCTCATGCGGTCTTCCCTACTAATAGGACTTAAGACCAATACGTTTCCTTTTACTTGCCTTTCAGAAGTGCCCAACAATTTGCTTATTAGTTGATACTGTTTTTGTTTGGGAATTTTTTTTATGATTTCATTTTCGAAAAATCCAAGTTCGTTCAATAAGGCAATTTGATAAGGTAAATTTGTTTTGGGTTTTTTCTCTTCAAGTACTACATTGTTGGAGTGAATGTGCCCTATATTTTTAGAGTAATCAATTACATAATCTAGTAAAATATATTTTGAAATATTTTTAATTAGTGGGCTGTAAAGTTTAAAGAAAATTGAGGTATAACGTTCGCAATCATCTATTTCAATTAAATTATAAGAGTCAACGTGATATTCGTTGTGCATTAATTCTTTTCCTAAAAGGCTTATAACATTTTGGCTCGAATTAATATCATAATAAGCACAGCAATTTATTAGGCTATTTTGGGTAATAAATACCTTTCTTCTTTCTAAATCAATTTTATATTGTAATCCATTACGGGATTTTGAAAATTTATTTATCTCAACTTTATTCTTTTGTTCACCAATGAATGTATGTAGATAGTTTAATTTTTCTTGCTTTTCTATTATGAATTTTAATTCAAGGTTTAATTCCTCTATTTTGTTGAAAAAAGTGTTTGTTATATAATCATTAACCTCTTCTATTATATCACTTATAAAGAAATCATATTTTGGGATATAGAAATTGGGTTTTAGCATTTTAAATGGTTTAGTTTGAAAGAATATTAAAGTTACTAGATTTAGAAACTAACCAATTGAGGATTTTTATATAACCCTAAGTTTGGACTCTTTATTCTTTAAATATTTTTTCTCCATTTCATCGAATTTAGACCTTGCAATTCGGCTTAGTGTGGAGTCAGACTTATCAATATAAGTTAGAAAGTTCTTTTCGTTTACGTGCCCTGTTATATTCATTATTTCTTGTGTTGTCCAATTTCCGCTATTATAAAAATTACAAGCAAATGAACGTCTACCTGTATGATTGCTAATTAATTTATACTTTGGGTAAGTTCCTTTTATTCCATTATATCTTCCTTTTACTTTTTCTCGTATTCCTGAAATACGACAGACCTCCTTAATCAAAGAACTTAATAGGCTTCTTTGGCTTTGCTCATTATCTGTAAATTTAGGAGGGAAGTCGTTATTATGTCGTTTTAAAACATCTCTTACTATGTGGTGTATTGGTATTTCGAGATTTTTATTTGTTTTAAACTGTTTTAATACAATGTAATCGCCTCCATCAATTTTTTGAATGTTGTTTTTTGTAAACCTATGTAAATCAGATATCCTTTGCGCGGTAAAACACGATATGATAAACCAATCTTTTGCTATTTGCAGTCTTTCCGTTGGCATTTTCTTATCTATAATCTTATCTATCTCTTCAAAAGTTAAATAGGTTACTATATTTTCGTCTGTAAATCCTTTAATATTCAAATAGTCTGGGTCAACTTGGTAACCGTTTAATTGTGCGTCCTTAATTATAGTTTTTAAACGTTTTATATACCTTCCCTTAGTATTTATGCTTTTTGGTTCAACATCGGTAAGAAAGTCTAGTAAATCATTGGCAAAGGCATTATTAACGTCTTTAATCTTAATTCTTTTTCCTAAATGGTTTTGATATTTCTCGAGTACTTTCAAAAAGTTTAAGTACTTATCAATTGTATTTTGCTTGAAATATGATTTTACGTTATTTCTGATATATGTTCGTTTTTTTAAATCCTCACAATACCATTTTGCAAAGGGAATTAAATAATCGAACTCTTTTGTAGGTTCAAGATTATTGAAATGTTGAATCAATTTTTTCAACTCTTTACTTTCAATGTCTAAAATACTTTTGTTTTCAGCTTTTTCAACCTCATCAATAAACTCTTCAATTGCTTTAGTAAGGTCATTCAGACGATTTTTAAGGCTTTTATTATGGGCTGAATTTGTTTTAGGTAAATTTTTGCTCTCATTCCAATCTTTAGCCTCTTTTATAGTTAATCCCGTAGATAGTCTAAAGTCCTTATGTCTGCCAATACTTAATCGTAAGTATACTTTACATGTACCTGATTTTTTGTAAGGGTAGTATTTGATATTTGCCATTGATAAAACATAGAATAATTGCAAATTATCTTTTTGCCATTATTTATCCAACAATATATCCAACAATATTAAAATTATATGCAATAATTAACAATCATATACAATTATAAAGACCTGAATAATAAGTTATATATGATTTATAGGGGTTTACTTCGATTAATTTCAAAACCACAATTACACCCCAAGAGGGGGAGCTTAATGATAGAAAGCCTTTCGAGAAATCGAGAGGCTTTTTCTTTTTAAACTAGTTTTAGGAATTAATAAAACCATCTCTAAGGGATGGTTCTATTAGTTGGCTAATAGTTAGCTACGTGTGTTTCAATATATAGATATTCAAAAACGTTTGTATCGTTTTATTGCTTATCCAAGCTGGCAACTTTTAGCATTTTATGAAAAATAGCATTGTTTTGGTATATGCCCTGAAAATGTTCTGCACCTTGGCCCATAGCAAAAACAGGTATTAACTCCCCACTATGTTGGTCTGTATTAAAGTACACCTTAGCTTTTGTTGGCACCTCTTTATTCTCGCCCGTTGCTGTATCCGTTTCATAAAATTTGCCAATACTTACTCCTCCGGTTTCATGGTCTGCAGTAACTACCAATAGCGTGTTGGGGTTTTCTTTTACATATTGCATTACCACCCCTAGGGTTTTATCAAAATCTTGGACCTCTGTTATCACCATTTCATCATTTTTGGCATGGCCACCCCAATCTATATAAGAGCCTTCTACCATTAAAAAGAATGGTTTCTTGGTTGCGCCAAGATGTGTAATTGCTTTAAGGGTTGCCTCACTTAAGTAGTCTTTTCTGCCTTCTATTTTAGACGGTAGGCCTTCTTCGGCTAATATAAAAGCGCTCTTTTGGTTTTGTTGGGGCTCACTTAAGTTGGTAGTGTCCAAATGGTAACCCTTATTTTGCAGCTCTTTAAATAAATCTTTATTGTCAGTTCTTTTATTAAAGAATTTTTTACCGCCACCGGCAAGGAAATCTATATCTGCATCCATAAGCTGAAGTGCAATATCTTCATGTAAATCCCTATCAGGTACATGGGCATAAAAAGCAGCAGGTGTGGCATGTGTTATAGAGGTTAAACTTACTAGACCTGTGCTGTAACCTTTTTTTTGCAGCTTTTTTAAAATTGACTCTTTTGCTAGGGTGTCTGCATTTACCCCTATGGCCCTTTTGTATGTTTTCTCGCCAATGGCAAATGCCGTTGCCCCGGCAGCAGAATCTGTTATTCTATGGGTTTTATCTGATGTTTGGTGAAATCCTATTTGCTTGAATTGTGAAAAATTTGGCTCTTGTTGCCCAAAGTAATAAGCGGTAGAGACTTGGGGTACTCCCATACCATCACCAATCATAAAAATGATACTGGTAGGTTCTTTTTCTTCTATTGTATTTTTTGTTTCAGTTTTGGTGTTGCAAGCGTTTAAAACGCTAATAATTAGTGCGGTAAGGATAATATTTTTCACCTGTTTCATAAGTGTACTTTTAACAAATATAATAGGCTTGAACGTTCGTGACCACGCTATTTTAAAATATTTTTAAAACAATTTTTTTTGTCGTTTACGTCCATAAAATAAGAGAAATACTACATGGTAATCCCAATTATTTTTATGATAAAAGTATGGTCTATAGTTTCTTTACATATTTCGTTAGTATCACAATATGCTGCCCATTTACTTTGCCTTCTATGTAGGTTTCGTTCTCGTGGTCTAAAGAAATATTACGCACTGCTGTACCTCTTTTAGCGGTAAAACCAGCTCCTTTCACGTTTAAATCTTGTATTAAAACCACATTGTCCCCTACAGCTAAAATATTACCATTGCTGTCTTTGTGTACTAGAGCATTTTCATTGGGTAATGTAGCCTCTGCCCAACTACGGGTATCGTCCTCTAAATACATCATATCTAATAAATCTACGGGCCAGCCTTCGTGTTTAAGATGATGTAGCATTCTAAAAGAAAGTACTTGCACGGCTGCATTGGGGTTCCAAATACTATCATTTAGCAATCGCCAATGATTAGGGTCTGCGGTTTCTGGCTGGTCTAATTGTTTTGAGCAAACAGCACAGAGCAGGGCGTACTCCTCGGCAATGCTTCCTGTTTTTGGAGCAACAATATAAGGTTCTAAATTATCTTGGCTACCACAAAGTTCGCATTGGTTACCACTTCGTTCTTGTAATTCTTTAATCAAAATAGTAGACGTTTAGGTTGTAACGGCAAAGGTATGGCTTTGCTATATTTCGTATCTTGGAAAAAACGAAAGGATGAAAAAATCGCTCCCCTTACTATTCCTGCTAGTTCTGCTCACGGGAATGCTCTTCGGTCTTAATACATCCGTCCACGTAAGCAATTATAAAACAATAGATAAGCCAGTAGAAGTGTCTAACGAGACTACTTTTCATCAACTGATGGATGTGTTAACCCATCCCCGTTGTATGAACTGCCACCCGACAGACAACCTGCCCAAACAAGGCATGGAACGGCAGCCGCATCATTTTGATATGGCCAGAGGTGCGGATGACCATGGTTTTGAAGCTACCCAATGCCATACCTGTCACCAAAAAGAAAATAATCCCTATTCAGGAGTTCCAGGAGCACCCCATTGGGGGCTAGCACCAGCATCTATGGGGTGGCAGGGATTAACCAGAATAGAAATTGCGGAACGCTTGTTAAACACCGAAACGAACGGCGGTAAAAATCATGAAGCGCTCGTAGAACACCTTACCAAAGATGCACTGGTTTTATGGGCATGGAATCCTGGGGTGGATGCCAACGGTGTAGAACGAGAAAAACCACCCTTATCTAAGGAAGAATATATCGCAGTTGTAGAAAAATGGTTCGCAGACGGAGCTGTAATACCCACAAAATAAAACAAATGAAAATACAACTTATAGTAAATGGCACTCCGCAATTAGTACAAATAGAAGACGAAATGACCCCACTATTATGGGTAATTCGGGATGTGTTAGACCAAAAAGGTACCAAGTTTGGGTGCGGAAAGGCTGCCTGTGGGGCTTGTACGCTCTTGGTGGATGACCAAGCGGTACGTTCTTGTTCGTACCCTATAAAATTTGCAGAAGGAAAAACCATAACTACTATAGAAGGTCTAGGAACAAAAGAAAATCCACATCCTGTTCAGCAAGCGTGGATAGAAGAAGTAGTGCCGCAATGTGGTTATTGCCAGCCTGGGTTTATGATGGCTACCGCTGCGCTTCTAAAAAAAGTGCCTAAGCCAACAGATGAAGATATTGACAACAATATTATTAACGTATGCCGTTGCGGTACGTACTATCGCATGCGTAAGGCAATACATAGAGCTGCAGCACTGAATAGTGAATTACCAATTACTGAACAAGAAAAGGAATAGTATGGCAAAGGTATCTAGAAGAAAGTTTTTGGTAAGAGGAGCATTAGGTACGGCTGGCATTGTAGCGGTTGGTACGTACTTGTTTCGCAACCCTATTCGTAGGCAGGTTTTAGCTTATGCAAATTCCGCCGATTCTCCTTATTTAGGTAGCGGTATGGAACCCGTTTTGTGGTTTGAACTGACTGAAGAAAATAGAATTCGCCTATATTCTCCAAAGGTAGAAATGGGTCAAGGAACCTTTACGGGTATGGCACAATTGGCAGCAGATGAGTTAGAATTGCCCTTATCTAGTATAGAGGTGGTTCACGCACCTTCCATCACTGGTAATATGGATAGTTTTGCTACAGGAGGTAGTACTTCTATTGCAAGTTTATGGCAACCCTTACGGGAACTTGCCGCAACCATGCGAGAAATGATTAAAACCGCTGCTGCAGAGCTGTGGGAGGTAGCTGTTGCTGATGTTGTAATGGAAGAAACGAAGGTGAGTGCTGGCAAGAAGGAACTTACTTTTGCGGCTTTGGCAAAACAGGTAAACCAATGGCCAGAAGTAGATACCCCAGAACTTAAAAAGCTATCGGATTATAAACTAATTGGCAAACCCTTACCTAGGGTAGATTTAGAGGATAAGGTATTTGGAGTACCCATTTTTGGTATGGATGCGAGCATGCCAGACATGGTGTATGGTACGGTGGTAAGGCCAGAATACATAGGGGCAACATTTATAAGTGCAGATGTTAGCCAAGCAGCGTCAATGCCAGGCGTGCTTAAGATTATTCAGGAAGATGATTTTGTGGGCGTGGTAGCCAACTCGTATTTGGAAGCCGAAAATGCAAAACAGGCAATTAAGGTAACTTGGGATGCCCCTACACAGTTGCAGTTAAAGGATATTGAGGCCAAGATGAAAGTGGGCAATGGCAATCCTACGCTAATTCAGAAAAAGGGAGATGCCTTAGAAGAAGTAGCTGTAGAGGCGGAGTTTACCACGCCAATAGCTGCACATGCCCAGATAGAACCTAACGGCGTGGTAGCACATGTAACCGATGATGGTGCTACTTTATTTTTATCTACTCAGGTAGTAGCTATTACCCAAAAGGAGGTAGCAAAACGATTGGATTTAGATACTGATAAAGTGAATATAATTCCCACTTTTTTAGGAGGCGGTTTTGGTAGACGGTTACACACGCCACATGCAGTGCAAGCGGCAGTAATGTCCAAATTGGTTGGCAAACCCGTAAAATATTTTTTTAGTCGTAAAGAAGAGTTTCAGCATGATATGTTTAGGCCGCCTACACATCATCAACTTAAAGCAAAACTTACGGCTAATGGCAAAATAGAAAGCATTCAGCACGATTTCTCTAGTGGAGATGTAGCCATAGATTCAGCCTTATTACCCGGATTTTTAAACAAAATGTTGGGCGCAGATGTGGGGGCCATACGTGGCGGATTTTGTCAATATTTTGCTATTCCCAACATTAGAACTACCTCTTGGCATGTAGAACTCCCATTTGCTACCAGTTGGTGGCGTAGTTTAGGCTTATTGGCCAATACCTTTGCTTGGGAAAGTTTTATGGATATCTTGGCAGAAAAGGCGGGGAAAAACCCGGTCGATTTTCGTTTGGAACACATTAAGGACGATGACGCAGGTGCACGATTACGAAAGGTGATAGAAACAGCCGCGGAAAAGGCGGGCTATACGGACAAGGTGATCGATGGTAAGGCCATGGGTTTTGCCGCCTCTACGGATGCAGGTACCCCTTGTGCCCAAGTGGTAGCACTTTCTATAGAAAAACAGCAAATAAAAATACACAAAGTAACCTGTGTTTTAGACCCAGGGTTCGCAGTGAATCCAGACCAAGTAAAAGCGCAATGCGAAGGAGCCATAATTATGGGCATTAGTGCTTCGCTTTTTGAAGAGATGACCGTAGTGGATGGGCAATTACAGCCCACTATTTACGGACCTTACCAAATGGCTTTAATGAAACACGCACCAAAGGAAATAAACGTAACCCTTTTACAAGGTCGTGAAGTTCCTGGGCCAGTGGGGGAACCACCTTTAGGGCCTATAGGTGCCGCTATTGCCAATGCAGTGTATCGTTTAACGGGAAAACGGCTAAATCATATGCCATTACAAAAGACCTTGAACAAGATGTAACAAGAGTTACTAAAGTTGCTATTGTTAATGTGTAAATTCGTACTGTGATACAAGAATTACATACCAGTTTTGGAAATACGTTTGAGCAAGCTTTGTTAAACGATATTGCCCAAGTGGGGACTTTTAAAGAAGTGCCTGCCGGTTTTCAATTGATGGATATTGGGCAGTACATAAAATATATGCCGCTGCTCTTAGAAGGTGTAATTAAAATACTTAGAGAGGATGATGAAGGTGATGAATTGTTACTTTATTATTTGGAGCAAGGAGATACCTGTAGCATGACAATGGCATGTTGTCTAGGCGATGCAAAAAGTAACATTAGGGCTATTGCAGAGACGGATGCCAAGCTTATTATGGTTCCAATTCACAAAATGGAAGAATGGACCGCTAAGTACAAAACATGGCGAAATTTTGTGTTCGAGAGTTACCATTCTCGCTTAAATGAGTTGCTACATACAGTAGATAGTATCGCTTTTATGAATATGGATGAGCGGCTAATTGATTTTTTGGTACGAAAGTCTGAGGTAAACAACAGTACAATTATCACCAACACCCATCAAGAAATTGCGTATGATTTGCATAGCTCTCGTGTCGTGATATCTCGCTTACTAAAAAAGTTGGAGAACATGGGTAAAATTAAACTTAGTAGAAGCCATATAGAAATCATCAACTTAT
Source organism: Croceivirga radicis (assembly GCF_002072105.2). Classification (GTDB taxonomy): domain Bacteria; phylum Bacteroidota; class Bacteroidia; order Flavobacteriales; family Flavobacteriaceae; genus Croceivirga; species Croceivirga radicis. The sequence goes on along the minus strand of NZ_MTBC01000001.1, from coordinate 47,676 downwards.
AGATTAGTAGATGCTTAAAAAATACTTTCCTATTCTAGATTGGTTGCCCAACTACAAAAAGTCTTATTTATCTGGAGACCTAGTAGCGGGCTTAACCGTTGGTGTAATGCTAATTCCGCAGGGTATGGCCTATGCTATGATAGTTGGTTTGCCGCCGGTCTACGGGTTGTATACCGCACTAGTTCCAAATTTGGTATATGCGCTTACAGGTACCAGTAGAAAATTGGCCGTTGGGCCTGTAGCTTTGGATGCCCTAATTGTGGCTTCTGGCTTATCTGCCATGAAATTGGCAACAGAAGGAGAATATATAGCCATGGCCTTGTTCATAGCCTTATTTGTGGGTGTGTTGCAATTGGCAATGGGCTTCTTAAAACTAGGATTTTTAGCCAATTTTTTGTCCAGGCCTGTAGTGAGTGGTTTTACTTCTGCGGCAGCTATAGTTATAGGGGTAAGCCAGTTAAAACACTTATTTGGGGTAAAGGTTTCTTCGTCTAATACAGTAGAGACCATACAGCAGTTGTTTACCAATTTACATACGCTAAATTGGTATGATTTTACCATTGGTGTTGCGGCCATGCTCGTTATTGTAGGGTTAAAAAAATGGAATAGAAAATTGCCTTCTGCCATGATAGTAGTGGTATTGGGTATTGTGGGTATTTATCTTTTTATGGTAAATGAGGCAGATGTAAACATTGTGGGCTATGTGCCTAATGGTTTACCCGCTTTTACTTTGCCCAATTTTACGTGGGAACAATTAACACTTGCATTTCCGTTAGCCATGGCTTTGGCATTTATTGCTTTTGCAGAAGAAATGGCAATTGCCAAAGGTGTAGAAGAACGTACCCAAGAGTACCATACCGTGCCAGACCAAGAATTAAAAGCATTGGGGGTAAGTAATATTATTGGGGCACTATTTCAATCTTTTTCTGCTAACGCAAGTATGTCTCGTACCGCCGTAAATGTAAATGAAGGTGCAAAAACAGGACTGGCATCTATTATCAGTGCTTTGGTAGTAGGCTTGGTGTTGTTGTTTTTAACGCCATACTTTCAATATTTACCTAAGTCTATTCTTGGAGCCATTATTTTAGTGGCTGTTTTTGGTTTACTAGATTTAAAATATCCGGCGCAGCTGTACAAACATCAAAAAGACGAATTGATATTGTTGATTGTCACCTTTGTAACTACGCTTTTTGTTGGTATTGCCCAAGGTATCATTTTTGGGGTGTTGTTTTCCTTGTTTCTATTAATATATCGTACCTCTAAACCACACGTAGCCGTGTTGGGTAAAATAAAAGGGATGGACTATTTTAAGAATGTAGAGCGCTTTTCTGAAGATGTGGAATGCGATAACGGCATTCTGATTCTTCGTTTTGATGCACAGCTGTTCTTTGCCAATGTGCAACATTTTAAAACAGCCTTATACAAACAAATCCACCTTAAAAAAGGAACGCTGAGTTATGTTATTCTTAATGCGGAGCCAGTGAATTATATAGACAATACTGCTGCCGCAGAATTAGAAAAAATAGTCATCGACCTAAAAGAAAAAGGAATCACCTTTAAACTTGCAGGTGCCATAGGCCCCATACGTGATATTCTGGTAAAAAGTGGCTTGGTCAAAGTTATTGGGCCAGACCATATCCACGTACGTACGGCAGAAGCCTATGAAGATTGTTTGGCACATGTGGGCAAATCGCCCATGCAGAACAAGGTGTCTATGCAGTATAAATAATTGTGTAACAGAAGTTACTGCGTAAGAAAAAACTTAGACTTAATTTTGGAGTATTAAATACAATTACAATGAAAATAGAACAAATATATACCGGATGCTTGGCCCAAGGGGCATATTACATTGAAAGTGATGGCGAAGTGGCTATAATTGATCCCCTTAGAGAGGTAAAACCATATTTGGATAGAGCGGCTAAGGCCAATGCAGAAATCAAGTATATTTTTGAGACCCATTTTCATGCAGATTTTGTGAGCGGACATGTTACCTTGTCTAAAGAAACGGGAGCTCCAATTGTGTATGGGCCAAACGCCAATCCTACGTTTGATGCCATAATAGCAAAAGACAATCAGGAGTTTAAATTGGGCAAGGTAACCATTGTAGCCTTGCACACACCTGGACATACCATGGAAAGTACCACCTATTTACTAAAAGACGAAAATGGAAAAGACCATGCTATTTTTAGTGGAGATACTTTGTTTTTAGGGGATGTAGGTAGGCCAGATTTGGCTCAAAAAGCTGCGGATATGACCCAAGAACAATTGGCAGCTACTTTGTTTGATAGTTTGCGTACCAAAATAATGCCTTTGGCAGATGATGTAGTGGTATACCCTGCGCATGGTGCCGGTTCTGCTTGTGGTAAAAATATGATGAAGGAAACGGTAGACACGCTAGGGAACCAAAAGAAGATGAATTATGCCCTGCGGGCAGATATGACCAAGGAAGAATTTGTAAAAGAAGTTACAGAAGGTTTGTTGCCTCCTCCACAATACTTTCCATTAAACGTTAAGATGAACAAGGAAGGCTATGATGATATTGATGAGGTTTTGGAAAGAGGTACCCAGGCGTTATCACCAACCGCATTTGAGGCTGCGGCCAACGAAACCGGTGCTATTGTCTTAGATGTTAGACATCAAAACGAATTTGCCAAGGGGCACATACCACGCTCCATTTTTATAGGAATAGATGGCGGTTTTGCGCCTTGGGTGGGTGCTTTGATTGGCGATGTACAACAGCCTATTTTATTAGTGGTAGAAGAAGGTAGGGAAGAAGAAGTGGTTACAAGGCTTTCACGTGTTGGTTTTGATAATACCTTAGGTTATCTAAAAGGCGGTTTTGAAGCCTGGAAAAAGGCCTCTATGGAATATGATACGGTAAGTACCGTGCCTGCAACCGCACTAAAAGAGGCCATGGAGGCCGAAGATGTACCGGTATTTGACGTTAGAAAACCAGGAGAATATATTTCTGAACACATCCCAAATGCCCATGCAACACCCTTAGATTTCTTAAATAATCACCTGGCAGAATTCCCTTCTGAGCAAACATTTTATGTGTATTGTGCCGGTGGTTATAGAAGTATGATTGCCGCAAGTATTCTAAAAAGTAGAGGAATTCACAATTTAATTGATGTTGCTGGCGGATTTAAGGCTATTAAAGAGGCAGGAATTCCTGTGTCTGATTATGTTTGCCCAACAACTATAAAATAGACGTATGAAGAATATCCTTAAAGTCTTATGTGCAGCTTTGTCTTTTATACAACTAGGTGCCTGCCAAGATAACAATGACGTTGTAGTTACTAAAGTTGATAAGGCATTCTTAAAAACCCATGCCATTGGTAAGGAAGTACAACTCATTGATGTGCGTACGCCACAAGAGTATGGCGTCGGACATATAGATGATGCCAAAAACATAAATGTAGGCAGTCCAGATTTTGTTCAACAAATTCAAGGTTTAGATAAAGAAGAGCCGGTATACCTATATTGTAAAATGGGGGGTAGAAGCAATAAGGCGGCGCAACTATTAAAAAAGCAAGGTTTTACTAAAATTTACGACTATACAGGTGGTTATAACGATTGGATAAAATAAACACGTATGGCAAGTTTCAATGAAATAGTAGCAAGTGAAAAACCTGTTTTGGTCGATTTTTTTGCAGAATGGTGTGGGCCATGTAAAACCATGGGACCTATACTCAAGCAGGTAAAAGACCAAGTTGGGGAACAAGCTAAGATTGTAAAAATAGATGTAGATAAAAATCAGGCTTTGGCGGCTCGTTACCAAGTTAAAGGGGTGCCTACCTTAATGTTGTTTAAAAATGGCGAAATGCTATGGAGACAATCTGGGGTGGTACAATCTCAAGATTTAGTTAGGCTAATACAGGCCAATTAAGATTTCTGTTTTTTAAACCCATGAGTTAATTGCCCCAAAAAGTTTTGGGGCATTTTTTCGTCTCCAGGGTAGCCTAATGGCACATTACCACTATCTTCTGGTAGGTAATTGGTTTTAAAAATATAGTCCCATAAACTTAGACTAATCCCAAAGTTGACCCCAAAACTACCTTTTGGTAGGGTATAGGCATGGTGGTACAAATGCATTACGGGATTATTAAATATATATTTTAAGGGGCCATAGCTCAATTTGATGTTGGCGTGATTTAGATGGCCAATGGTAATGGCAATAAAATGAACAATGTAGGCTTGTTCTGGCTCAAAGCCGCCCAAAAGCATTACGCCAAATGTTTTTAATGGCTTATAAAGAATGTTTTCCATCCAATGGTATCGTAAATGCGCAGCGAACCCCATTTCTTTAACGCTGTGATGTACCTGATGAAAATTCCAGAAAATTGGAAATTTATGCAGGCAAACATGGGTAAACCACTGTACAAAATCGAGCAGAATAAAAAACACCAACAATTGGGACCAAACGGGCCAGCTCCTAGTATCTATTACCGCTAGACTTTCTATTGTAAGTCCCCCTTTGGCAAAAGCAAGTTCTATAACCTTATAAAAACCACTAACAACTAGAGCAAAAATGAAAAAATTGAAGAACATGTAAAAAGCGTCTAACCAAAAGTCTTTACGTATTATTTTTTGGTCTTTTCGCCATGGAAATAGTATCTCTAACATCCATACTACAATGGATATAACCACCAAGCCCCAAAAATAGTTTTTATACCATGGTACTTTAAACAGTATTGCTTTTAAAGTATAATCAAAGGTGCCACTAATAGCGTTTAAAAACGCATCTACGTATTCCACTTACATCAATTTAAGGTGTACCACTCTATATTGGTCAAGTTTTCTCTTCTACCTTTCTGTTCTGGCGCGTAATTTTTTGCCAGATAATTTAAAATTATAACTTCATTGTCCCCTAAATCCCATAGGTTTTGGGTTTCTTGCATCCATTTTATAGTAGCTGACCAACCTTCTTTGGTCATTCTATTTTGCGTTACCAATTTAGCGGAGTGGCAATTGGTACAGTTATTTACCACCGTCATTAACCCATCGTCTGCAATAAATCCAGTACGTAAATGTATACCATCTTCAATGGCATCAAAATCATCCTTAATTTCGTTGGTTTCTAATACGGTAAGCGTAGTCTCTGGTTTAGAAGAAAATGCAGATAAACTGGGGTCAACCATCAAGTAAACTAGAATTCCAGCAATAGCAATAAAGAAAACAAATAGGGTTACGCTTAACTTGCGAATTAATGCCGCACTTTCTTTAAATTTATTGGGCTGCTCCATTATCCTATTTTTACGGCAATTCTATGGCAAGCGTTATTTAAATAGCCTTTGGGGTTCCAGCCTGGTAATAACATGGGTTGACTTACACCATTGGTATCCGTGGCTTTTGCCCAAACCTCATAGTAACCTGTTTCGGGAAAATCTACCATCGCAGAAAAATGTTGCCACGCTAATCTATTGGAGGGTTTATTAAGCTTACATAGTTTCCAAGTTGCTCCAAAATCTATAGAATATTCCATTTTAGCTACTTCTAGTTCACCTGCCCAAGCATGACCGCGAATGGTCAATGATTGTTCTTTCTTAAGCATAGCACCTGTTTTTGGATAGGTAATTAAAGACTTTACTGGCATAGATTCTATAATGCACATATCTTCATCTTTTACCTTTGCACCAGGCGCTACTGGTTTGCAGGGAACGCGGTAGGCGGTACCCGTCATTTTTGCTCCATCATGTACAATGTTACGGACACTAATTTCTGTAAGCCATTTACCAGAGGTAGATGCTGGCCAACCACCACAAACCAAACGTAACGGAAAACCGTGCGCTAAAGGTATGTCCTCACCATTCATTTTAAAAGCCAATAAGGTTTCGTCTTGTAGGGCTTTTGCTATGGGTACACCTCTAGAAATGGGCTCTTTCTCTGGGTTACCGCTTAAATGTACATCTGCGGCGTGGTAACCAATATAAACGGCATCATCTTTTATTCCAACAGCCTGTAATACATCTTTAAGGCGAACCCCTGTCCATTTTGCACAATGTACGGCGCCTACGGTCCACTGATTTCCCTTAGCTGGTGGATTAAATTCCGCCCGTCCGTTTCCGCCACATTCTAAAGTAAGTTGGTAGGTGTACTGTTTAAACTGTTTTTTTAAATCGTTTAGGCTAAATGATTTTTCTTGTACAACCGACTCCCCGTTAAAGGTAATTTTCCATGAGTCTGCGTCTATGTTTACGGGTAGTTTTCCGTTATTTCTAATAAACATATTTTTATTAGGAGTAATCGCATCATCCAACAAATGGGCCTTAGCTTCAATATTCCATGGCTTATCATTTAATACCACCATTTCTTTGTTCTTATCAAAAAGGCTAAAGGGGTCTTGGTCTTGTAATCCAAGAGGTGTATATCCTTCAGGCATAAAATTACCTTGGACAATTTTAGCCCCCAAAATGCTACTCATGGTAGCCAAGCCTATATTCTTTGCGAAAAACCTTCTTTTCATTAGCTATGATGGAATTTTAAAAGTATCCTTAAAAAGTAATCTTTTGTGTAACCAAGGTTACACCGTTACCGCTACACTTTACGTAATTTTATGATGGCTCTCTTTAAAAGCTGTTAGTAACTAAAATTAAGGATATGAAAAAGAATATGGGTGTTGTGGATAGAGTTTTTAGAATTGTAGTTGCTATTGTGGTGGCACTATTATTTCATTTTAACATTGTAGGTGGTGTTTTTGCGTATGTGCTTTTGATTTTGAGTGCCGTTTTTTTATTTACGAGCATAACAGGTTTTTGTCCTGTATACACTCCTTTTGGGTTTAATACTTGCAAACTGAAAGAATAAATTTATTGATTGATTGATTTAAGGCTGCTTCTTACTGGAAGTAGCCTTTTTTCTTTACTGCTGTTTGCTATTTTCTGTGGTTTGGAATAGGGTTAATTTTCGGTTCTACTATTTTGTTCAAGAACATATCCCTTGTTTGCGCATAAGCGTATTGGTATAACACCTTCCATTTTTATTTTGGTTGTATTGGCACTGGTAATTGCTCTCTATGATTGGGTGCACCCAGAAAACAATAGGGTAAAATTAAGAGCATACTTTTTACGGGTTTTGTAACTTAAATTACTCGTTTATCTAACCATTGTGCCGTATTTTTATAGTAGAAATTTTACGGCCTTATGGATACGGAATTACTTGCTAGAATCCAGTTTGCTTTTACTATTGCTTTTCACTACATATACCCTCCCTTAAGTATTGGTTTAGGACTTTTAATGGTTGTTTTTGAAGGACTTTATTTAAAAACAGGTAAAAAGGCTTATGAAATATTAACCCGCTTTTGGTTAAAAATTTTTGCAATAACCTTTGGGATTGGGGTGGCAACGGGCATTATCATGGAATTTGAGTTTGGAACCAACTGGTCCGTGTATTCTAGATACGTTGGGGATATTTTTGGTAGCGCCTTGGCAGCAGAAGGTTTATTTGCTTTTGGCTTGGAAAGTACCTTTTTAGGGATTTTGTTGTTTGGGTGGAATAGGGTTTCCCCTAAGGTTCATTTCATTTCTACTATTGGTGTTTTTTTAGGTTCTATGTTTTCTGCTGTCTGGATAGTGGTAGCCAATAGTTGGCAACAAACTCCGGCTGGTTACCACATTGTTGGTGAAGGCTTAAATGCCAGGGCAGAGGTTACGGACTTTTGGGCCATGGTTTTTAACCCTTCTAGTGTAGATAGAATAATACATGTATGGCAAGGAGCATTTTTGGCGGGTGCGTTTTTAGTACTGAGTGTGCATGCGTATTACTTGTTAAAGGGTAAGTATGTAGAGATTTCTAAAAAGGCATTTAAAATGGCATTGGCGGTTGCTACATTGGTCTCGCTGTCGCAATTGTTTTCAGGGCATAGCTCGGCCGATGGTGTAGCAAAAAACCAGCCAGCTAAATTAGCTGCAATGGAAGGCCATTATAATGCCTCTTCTGCAGCAGATTTATATTTATTAGGATGGGTTGATAATGAATCGCAAGAGGTGACGGGAATAGGTATTCCTGGTGGACTTTCTTTTTTGGTACATCAAGATTTTGAAGCACCAATTAGCGGTTTAAACGCGTTTCCTAAAAATGAAGTACCCACACAGGTAAATGCTGTGTTTCAGTTTTATCATATCATGATTGCTATTGGTATGTTTTTGATAGGTTTAACCCTCTATGCGTGTTATTTGTGGTGGCGAGGTACCTTGTTTAAAAAGAAATGGTTGTTAAGGATTTTTGTTTTATCGGCATTATTACCACAGATTGCTAACCAAGTAGGGTGGTTTGCTGCAGAAATGGGTAGGCAGCCTTGGGTAGTCTATGGTCATTTAAAAACGAGCGATGCTTTTTCGCAAGAAGTCTCTTCTAATCAAATTCTATTTTCCTTGATATTATTTCTAGTAGTGTATTCTATTTTGTTCTTATTATTCCTTTATTCGGTAAATAAAAAGATAAAACACGGCCCGTATGATGAAGCGGATAACCCGAACGAATTTTTAAAGTATACATAACAGAAACGGCATGGAAACATTTTTAGGTATAGATTATCCTACTTTATGGTATTTGGTTGTGGGGTTGCTATTTTCTGGCTACGCTATTTTAGAAGGGTTCGATTATGGAGCAGGAGCTTGGCATTTATTTTTTAAGAAAGATTTAAGTAGGCGCATTGCAATTAATGCAATAGGCCCACTTTGGGATGCCAATCAAGTATGGCTCATAATAGGTGCAGGGGCGTTGTTCGCAGGCTTCCCTGTAATGTACGCAACTATGTTGTCTGCAATGTATGTGCCCTTTATGCTTTTTCTTATGTTTTTGGTATTGCGTTCGGCTGCTATTAAGTTTAGAAGCGCGGAAGAAATGGTTTGGTGGCGTAAGACTTGGGATGTAATTTATTTTATTTCCAACGTCATAATTGCTTTTTTACTTGGCGTAGTTCTAGGTAATGTTTTACAGGGTTTTGAACTGCATAAAAACTATGAGTACAAAGGCGGACCTTTTTTTACTTTCTTAAATCCGTATGCTATTTTAGTTGGGTTAACTACGGTTTCTGTTTTTATGACACAAGGCGCAATTTTTTTGTTGCTCAAGACCGAAGGAAAATTATTTGATAGACTCACGTTCTTATTAAAAAGAGCCATGCTTTTCTTTATATTGGCCTTTGTATTTACTTCTGCCTATACACTCCAATACTTACCTGGCGTTACTGATAAATTTAAGCAATATCCTATATTTTTTATTTTACCAGTCTTAGCTTTTCTGGCAGTGGCCAATGTGCCTAGATTGGTGTCCAAGAAAAAGTATATGCAAGCCTTATTGTTTTCATCCTTGACTATGGCCTTTCTACTGATGCTGGTAGCTTTTCAATTGTATCCAGTATTGCTGCCTTCTACCGTAAATCCTGATTTTAGTGTTACGATTTATAACGCAGCTTCTTCACAAAAATCACTGGGTATTATGTTAACCATTGTTTTAATAGGTGCGCCTTTGCTGGCTTTTTATTTCATCTTTTTATACCGTACCTTCAATGGAAAAGTAAAGTTAGATGATACAAGCTATTAGTACTTTGGTTACCTAAGTTACTTTCAAACCCAACAACTATTAATTTCTTTGCACAAAATAGATTTATGAATTTGATATTAGAACCATGGCCTTGGTATATTTCTGGGCCGTTAATTGCGTTAACCATGGCAATACTTATCTTAATGGGAAAACGCTTTGGAATGTCTTCCAATTTAAGAACCCTGTGTGCAATTGGTGGTGCTGGCAAATTGGCTGGTTTTTTTAAGTTTGATTGGAAAGCACAACGTTGGAATTTGTTAGTTGCCTTGGGAGTACTTATCGGTGGTTTTATTGCACAAAACTTTTTATCGCCTAATGACGCTGTTGCCATTTCTGAAAATACAATTACTAAGTTAAATACATTAGGTTTTAAAGATGGCGGGCAAGCCTATATGCCACAAGCCTTATTTGAAAATAAGGTTTTTTCCAACCCTAAGAATTTAGTATTGCTAATCCTGGGTGGATTTCTAGTAGGCTTTGGTGCACGTTATGCCGGTGGTTGTACTTCTGGTCACGCTATTTCTGGTCTAAGTAATTTGCAACTACCATCCTTAATTGCCGTGATAGGTTTTTTTGTTGGAGGTTTAATTATGACACACCTAATCTTTCCAATTTTATTCTAAGCTATGAAAAGTATATTGTATTTATTGATAGGAACTTTCTTTGGTATAGTGCTATTTAAGTCAGAGGCAGCTAGTTGGTTTCGTATTTATGAAATGTTTCAATTCGATTCTTTTCATATGTATGGTATCATAGGTTCGGCCTTGGCTTTGGGTATCCTATTTACCCAAATAACCAAAAGAAAAGGACTAAAGTCTTTCTTTGGAGAAAAAATAGTTATTGCGGATAAAGACAAATCGTTTTACCGATACGCTATAGGAGGTGTCTGCTTTGGATTGGGTTGGGCGCTAGCGGGTGCATGTCCGGGCCCAATGTATGTTCTGGTGGGTGCGGGTTACTTGCCCATTTTGGTTGTTTTGGCCGCTGCAACCTTAGGTACATTGTTCTACGGGTTGATAAAATCTAAGTTACCACACTAAAAAGTATGTATTTTAGGTGTTTTTTTTAACATAATGTCGAATAGGATTTTTACTACAAAAATTTCGTTTTACATTTGATAGGTCAAATGACCTAAATAACAGCCAAAAGAACCCTAAAGTAGCTATGAGTCAAGAAATTTTTATCATAGATGATGATTTAGTTTCGCAATTCGCAACTAGATATTGTATAGAGCAGACCGGTCTGTCTTTTGAAGTAACTACCTGCGGTAGTGCGGAGGAAGGCTTGGATAAATGCGCCACTTGGGTAGAAGAATACGGAAAATTGCCAGATATAATTTTTCTAGATTTAATTATGGGCGAAATGGATGGATGGGATTTTTTAGAGCATCTAAAGGTATACGAAGGAAAGTATACCATGCCAAAAGTATATGTACTTTCTTCTTTTGTTAATAGTAAGGACAGGGAAAAGGCCAAAAACAATCCGGTAATTGCAGGCTATTTTGATAAACCCTTGGCAAAGACCAACCTCAACAAAGTATTTAAAAAGGCATCTTAGAAAAGTAGTAGCCCCGGCAAGAATCGAACTTGCATCTAAAGTTTAGGAAACTTCTATTCTATCCATTGAACTACGGGGCCAATTGTAAAGAATTTCAAAATTAAGAATAACTTTTTACTAGTCTACAGCTATAATCACCTTAATTCAATAAATTTTCTAGAAAGGGCTATACCCTCTTTTCTTTAAACTAGCTACCTTTAAAACATGGAAAAAAAGGTTAAGAATGTTTTTAAGGAAGGAGCTATTGCTCCGGATTTTATTGCTAATGCAATTGCCAAACATCAAGTAAAAACCAACATTGGTGCCCACAATATTTTCTTAGGCCAGGTAAGGGCAGATAAAATAGATGGTAAAATGGTTTCTGCTATAGAATATTCTGCTTATGAGACTATGGCAAATCATAAATTTCATGAAATAAAGGAACAGACCTTTCTAGAGTACAACATAACTTGTATGCATATTTACCATAGTCTTGGTAAGGTTGCCGTGGGCGAGGTATGTTTGTTCGTTTTTGTTTCCGCACCACATAGAAGAGTGGTTTTTGAAGCTTTGGAGTATGTAGTAGAGGCAATTAAAAAAGAGGTGCCCGTATTTGGAAAGGAATTATTTGAGGACGATTCTTATCAATGGAAAGTTAATACCTAGAAGATGGTAGATATTACGCAAAAGAAGAATACCTATAGAACCGCAATTGCCCAAGCTTTGGTAAAAGTAGGTAGCAAAGAAACCATTACCGCAATACAAAATGGTACCGTACCAAAAGGAAATGTTTTTGAAATGAGTAGGGCAGCTGGTTTTCTAGGGGTTAAAAAAACACCAGATTTATTACCAGATTGCCACCCCTTGCCCATAGAACACACTAAAATAGACTATACCATAGATGGTTTAACTATAGAAATACAGGTTTTGGTTAAAACATATTATAAAACTGGCGTAGAAGTAGAAGCCATGCATGGTGCTAGTGTTGTGGCTTTAAACCTGTATGACATGCTTAAGCCAATAGATAAAAACATAGAAATAAGCACAATAAGACTGTTGAAAAAAACGGGGGGAAAATCAGACATTAATAATTTGTAAGTTTTTCTTGTTTGCACGTTTATTTTTCTACTTTTAATTTATCAATTGATATGAAATGGACAATAGAAAACGTGTAATTGTAGACTTTAAAAAATTAACCCCAGAGGTACTTCGCCTTTTGGTAGAAGAATATCCAGACGGATATGATGACAGGGACATCATTGGCTTTAAAAATGCTGCCGGTGAAAAAGTAGAGTGTGTAGAGGTGTTAACAGAAGATACAAAGTATCTAGTAAAGATTAGCTCTAAACTAGAGAAAACAATGGCCAACTATGATGAGGACGATTATGAAGATTTTGATGACGATGATCCAACTGCCGTTGTTGATCCAGATGCCATGCCAGAAGAAGATGAAGACTAACTAGTTTAAGTTAGTCAACATCTCTTTAGTTGTATTTTTTAAATCAAAGGAAGGTTCCCAACCCCAGTCTTTTCTGGCTTGGGAATCGTCTATGCTGCTAGGCCACGAATCCGCGATTTCTTGTCTAAAATCTGGGTCATAGTCAATTATAAAATCGGGTATTTCAGCAGTAATACTTGAAGCAATTTCCTCAGGGGCAAAACTCATTGCCGCTAAATTATAAGAAGAACGTATGTTTAAGTGCTCCGTAGGAGCCTCCATAATGGCCATAGTTGCTCTAATGGCATCTTCCATAAACATCATAGGCAATTTGGTTCCCTTTTGTAAAAAACTCGTATAACGTTTGTTTTTTATGGCTTCGTGATAAATTTCTACAGCATAGTCCGTGGTGCCTCCGCCAGGTAGGGTTTTCCAGCTTATTAACCCAGGATACCGTACGCTACGTACATCAACTCCATATTTTTTAAAATAATACTCGCACCAGCGCTCTCCAGATTGCTTGCTAATACCGTATACGGTACTTGGTTCCATAATGGTGTTCTGTGGCGTATTTTCTTTTGGGGTGTTTGGCCCAAATACGGCAATGCTGGATGGCCAAAATACTTTACTTATTTTGCCTTCTTTGGCCAGGTTAAGTACATTAAAAAGCGAATTCATATTTAAATTCCAGGCACGCATTGGAAATTTTTCGGCGGTGGCACTTAGCATGGCGGCCATCAAGTACACCTCTTCAATTTCATAATGCATAACCACATCTTCTATTGCACTGTATTGGGTTGCATCTAAAGACTCAAAAGGTCCAGAAGCCATCAAAGATTCGCCTCCCTCTCTAATATCGCTCGCTATTACATGGTCATTTCCATATTTTTCACGTAGTGCCAGGGTTAATTCGGTGCCAATTTGTCCACAAGCACCAATAATGAGAATGTTTTTTGCCATTTAGGTAGTAGTTTATTCTAGTCGCGGCAAAGATAATCTTTCTTAAAGTTTGTATTTTCGTTTTATGCGAAAACTACTTGTACTCTACAGTCTCTTGTTCTTTGTGTTTTCTTGTAAAGACCAAGAAGATACTGGGGCAAATGAAACAGATAAACCGGTTGCCGAATTTACGTTTAAAAGTATGCCGGTAGACGTGGAACTGTCTGATGCCGCACGGGAAGAACTTAAGAACTGGAAAACTTACGATGCTTTTGAAAACAGCTTTGCCGTATTTAAAAAATCTAGAAATACGGAAGATTTAAAATTGGCCGTTGCGGATTTATTGGAGAAAGAAGCTAGATGGGCCAAAGATACGTTTCCAGAACCCTATGATAATAATCAGATAAAAAGTAGACAGACCATATTGCGAAACTTTTTGTTGAAAACAAAAGGGTATTTAGAAATGCAAGAGGATGTAAAAGAGCCAATTAAAGAGGTCTTGGTTGCTAGAAACGCGCTAAGAAATCATTTTAATAGAATAGCAAGAGATACCATAGACATTAAACTCTTATTAAATGGGGAATAAATTAGTATTTATAGCACTATTTGGTTTGTTATGTGTAACCCTAAGTGCGCAAGGACAAAAGGACAAAATAAACATGGTGCTAGATTCTTGGCACAAGGCAGCAGCTGATGCCGATTTTGACACCTATTTTGGTTTAATGACCCAAGATGGTGTTTTTCTAGGTACTGATGCTACGGAAAATTGGCAAAACGATGCGTTCAGGGCGTTTTCTAAGCCTTATTTTGATAAGGGTAGGGCATGGAGTTTTACTGCTGTTGATAGAAATATTTATGTAGATGGAAGCGTAGCCTGGTTTGATGAGGTGTTGGATACACAGATGAAACTTTGTAGAGGCTCTGGCATTCTTAAGTTAGTTGATGGGGATTGGAAAATAGCACATTATGTGTTGTCTATTCTGGTACCTAACGAAAATGTAGATGCGTTGGTAAAAATAAAAAAGCAGAAGGATAGCCTTCTGCTTGTAGGTTTTAAGAATAAAATTAAAAACTAATTATTCTTGTGTTTCTGTCCCTTCGTTTTTACGGGTTTCTAAAGCCTGTTTGCTTAAGCTGGCTAAATTAAAGGTAGGGGCAATTTCTAAAGCTTTGTCCATTTGCGCTATAGCTTCGTCTATTTTGGTTTTATCCTCATTAAAAATCAAAAGGCCTTGTAAATGGTAGAAAGCTGCTTTTAAAGATACCTCATAGGGTTGTTGTCTTTCAAAAAAAGCATGTTTCATATCATCCGTAGCATTGGTAATTCCATACGTAATATAAGAGGCCGCACCATCTGTATCTCCGGTTTGGATTTGTAGATCAGCAATTTCATAAGCCAGATACGGATTCTTGTTACGCTCGTATAAAGCTATAAATTGTTCTAAAGCACGTTTGGGTTGGTTCAGGGATTTTAAAGAAACCGCCTTTACCTGAATTGCTAAATCAGAATCGGTACTTTTTTTATCAATACCAATGGTGTTAAGGGCCTGCATGTACTGGTTGTTGTTCATATAGATGTATGCAAGGGTGTCCATTCTTTGCTCAGATGGCTGTAGCACGTTTAAATGGGTCAAAGCGTTTATGATCCCATTTACGTCTCCTTGCAAGCGCATTTGCTTATAAAATGCGTTATAATGCTTAATTAAATTTTCATTGGTCTGTGCCGTAGTTATACTGCATAGCGCCAAAAAAACAAATGTGGTAACTAATTTTTTCATTCTCTTTTGGTTAAGATGCCAAAGCTAAAAAAAATGGTTATAAGGTCTTGTTAAACTATTGCCCATAAAAAAGCCCCATGATATCATGGGGCTTTTTTATTTTTGGTTAGGAAAAGTACTGTTAAGCAGACATCTCTTTACTGCTTATTAATTTGTGTTCTTTGATCAAACGTGCGTAAAAAGCTAAGCTCTTATCGTCTTCTTCTACACAAGAGCGTAAAAAGCTGGTTAAATCCAAATAGTAAAGGTTCATAGGCATTACGGGAATGTCTATGTTTACTTCTTCTGGATTGTACGCTTGGTCGTCTACAACCAAATTCATCTTTACCCTTCTTCTATGGTAATCTATAGTAACATCAGAAGCATTAAAATACTTCTTTATTAAACTTATATGGAACTCCATACATCTTTCAGATGTTTTTCTACTAGTACTGGTCTGTACAATCAATCGCTCTATTTCCATCAATATTCTAAACTTTAATCCTGACTTTTCCATGTGCTGATTTTAAGTATTTATGATGGAACAAAGTTAATGACAAGCCAATTAAAAGCTTGAAAATCATCGGCTTTATTAACTTAATAAAGTCTTAATTGTTGTGAAAACCACTTTAAGTGTGGTTAAGATTTATTGTATGGTTGTGTAGAAACCTTCATTATAGTAAGGAAAATTCCTACTTTTTATGAATTTTTGATAAATTTTAGAAGAATTTTGCGAATATACAGGTATTTGTAGTCCTCTTTTTAGCGCTTCTTGCGTATAATATTCCTTTTTTGTAGGATGATACGGACATGCTCCATTAATGGTAATATTCCACCAATTATTCTCTAAAATCAAGGTAATCATACGGATACAATCTTTAATATGTATAAGATTTATGATTTCATCGCCATTGGTCAAATCTCTTTTACCACTGAGATGGTTTATGGGGTGTCTATCAGGGCCAATCAATCCACCAAATCGGACCACTGTGGTTTCTAAATTTGGCGTATTTCTAAATAGGTTTTCTGCTTTTAGTAACTGCTTGCCAGATTCGGTAACCGGGTTGGGTGGGGTGTCTTCCGTAACCTCTCCATCTACGTTTCCATATACGGAAGTACTACTTACAAAAATCACCTTAAGTTTTAAGGTACCTATGGCTTTGAGCAACAGTTGCATTTTTGCCGTAAAATTTTGAGGATTAGGTCCTCTTAATTTAGGTGGTATGTTTACGATTAAAACCGTTAGATTGGTTAAAAATGTATTTAAATCGCCAGAAATTTTATCTTCCGCTACATACAGCTCAAAAGCTTTTATTCCCTTTGCAGTCAAAAGCGGTAATTTATTAGATTGGGTTGTTGTGCCAAGTACTTGAAACTTTCTTTCTAATAAATTTTCTGCTAGGGGCGTACCTAGCCATCCACAACCTAATATTCCTATAGTTTTACTCAATAGTTATAGATTTAATTAATAAAATAGCATCGTTTAGTACAAAGGGCATAGGTATGTTTTCTGCTGGTCTTTTAGGTACCGTAAATAACGGGTTGCTCAATAAATCATTAGAAGCCTCATAAAATGTTAGTTCTAAGGGCGAATGGTTTTCTATGGTTAATTCTATTTCCGTAAAATCATTATTGCTAATGTAATGGGTGAACAATCTACCCGAATTTCTTTTCTCTAGAAAATCTTCTGTAATTGATTGACCATTGATAACTGCATTTTTAATGGGTGTTTTATTGGTAAAAACCTCTAGCCGGTTTACCTCTCTTTGATGGGTTACACAAATATTTAACTTTCTAAGGGAACCGATTACGGTGTCTTGGACAACCATAATTTCTGGCGATTTTAATGATTTAATTGGAGCTTCTGCGGTATGGGTAAATTTGGTATTGTATTTACTGCTAATTATGTTAAGCGCAGAAGTAGAATCATTTGGGTTTTCTGTTTTCAAAAATTGTTGGTTCCATTCACTTAAAACGTTGTCATAGGTGGCCCAATTGGCTTTTTGGGTGTCTGCATTATAAACATAAAGTAAGCTATTAGGTTTGGGACATTCAGAGTTGTATCCTGATTTAATGTGGGCTTTGATTCCAAAGACAAAGAATAACACAACACCTATTACCATGTACCTTTTTTTATGTTTTAATAATCCAAAGAACGGCAACAACAGAAAATACAGTAAAGTAGTAAATAGCGTTGATGCCACTAGCAGTTTAAGGCCAAGGCCTACCGGAAACATTTGAATAAAGGGTACAAAAATAAAAACGGCAGGTAAAGCCAAGAATACCAAAAGAAATGGGGAGGGTTCTTTTTGATTGGTTACAACATACCAAGCCGCTAGCGTGCCAAAAACAGGGATAATAAAAAAACTGGCTCCTTCTAAATAGCTAGATAACATAGCGCAAACAACAAGCCATAGAAACATTGGGGCAACCAACAAGCTTGCGGTACCTACTTTTTTAAATCTATTATAGACTAGTAAACAAACGCTTAGGGAAAAGATGGCCATTATAAAAATATAGAGGTGGCCATTGTAAGTAAAGCCGTGTAACATGTCTTGATACCACGGATACCACCATTTTAAAGCAGGCCAACTTATGTAACCGGCCAAACCATTTATTAGCAAAACAATTATAAGCGGCACAAAGCCAAGCCATAAGCCTTTTAGCCCAATACTTTTGTTCTTTAAACCATGAATTAGAATAGCTACAAAAAGAATACACGCTAAAATAAACATGGGCCAAATCCAATCAAACGGATAGGATACCAGACCGAAAATTGGAAAATTAAAATAGATATAATCCGTTAAGCTTTTAATATCCGTTAGGTCTGCCTGGCTAAAATAATCAAGAAGCGGTATTAAATAACTACCTTGATGGGCTAACGTATTTCGGTCCAAACGGTCGTAAGTGTCCAAAGCGGTATGGTAATCAAAATGGTCATCTATAAAAGCAAAATTAAAACCGTCTATATCTGCTTTTTCTCTAAAAACAGTTAAATCCGTATCGTTAGGTAGCATTTTGTAAATACTATAAAGTAATGAGTTGGCTACAGGGTATTTGGGATTCGCCCTAGTGAATTCACGTATTAATTTAGCATTCTTACGATTGGTTTCTATCAACATATAAGAAGGTCCACCGCTTCCACGGGCTTCAAAATTTAGCACCAAGCCAACATTTTTTGCCCATGGGTGTTGGGTCACAAATAGATTAGCTCCATTTAGTCCTAATTCTTCTGCGTCTGTGAAAACGATAATAATATCATTTTTAGGCTCTTTCTTATTTTCTAGAAAGGCTCTTACACCCTCAAGAATAGTTGCCACGCCACTGCCGGCATCACTTGCACCATAAGAAGAGTGCGGATTACTATCATAGTGAGATAAAAGCAGCAATGCCTTACCGTTAGGGTTGGTTCCTGGAATTTTGGAAATAATATTTACGGCATTGCTCAAATTACCCCAATCGCCAATTGTTTTTCCTTCTTGGATGGTAACTTCCAACCCCATTTCTTTTAAGGCTTTGGTAATATAGGCCCTTACCGTTGCGTGTGCTTTAAAGCCAACTGCGTGAGGTGCAACTGAAATTTCCTCTACATGTTTTAAAGCACGGTCTACAGAAAAATGGTCTGTTGCAACTGGTTTATTTTCTTGGTAAGAAGGCATTAAAGATCTAATGCTCCAGTAAGCGGCTGCTACTAGTAGTAATAGGCATAGTAGTTTGGTTAATTTCATTGCTGGTGTAGTTGATAATTAAATTTAATAAAATGTATGGTATTGCTAATTAATTATGTTAAAAATTATGTAAACTCCTAAAAATCATTATATTTAATAGATAACCAATAAATTAACTAATATGGCAATCAAGAGTTTTCAAGGCGCTAGGGCAAAGGTAGTAGATAATGGTAAGGCAGAGCATCCTATTTTGGTTTCGGACTATATGACCAGAAAATTAATCACATTTAGACCGGACCAATCCATTTTGGAAGTTATGGAGTCTTTTGCCAAATACAACATTTCTGGT
The DNA here is from genome assembly GCF_002072105.2 of Croceivirga radicis. GTDB lineage: Bacteria > Bacteroidota > Bacteroidia > Flavobacteriales > Flavobacteriaceae > Croceivirga > Croceivirga radicis. The sequence continues at coordinate 28,443 of NZ_MTBC01000001.1, read as the reverse complement.
GGTCCAGTTTTGGACGATAGTGGTTTTTTAGTAGGAATAATTTCTGAAGCTGATTGTATGAAGCAGATTTCCGAGAGTAGGTATTTTAACCAACCTATTTTGGATAAAAGTGTGGAACGTTTTATGACCAAAGCTGTAGAGACCATACCGCATGACATGACTATTTTTGATGCGGCCGGTATATTTGTTAGGCACAATAGGAGACGTTTGCCCGTAATGAATAATGGTTTGTTGGTTGGTCAAATAAGTAGAAAGGATATTGTAATAGCGGCATTGAAGTTAACCGGTGTTAACTGGAAAATGAGTAAAGTATAACTAGTTTGTGGTTATTTTAATTAATTAAGCCCCACTTGGGGCTTTTTTATTGGCGTTTTACCACCATGTAATAATCGTTTTCTAAGGGTAGATACCCCAAATCATACAAGAAAAAGTAAGTTGTTCCTTTTTTTGTGGTATACAAATGGGTGAAATAATCAAAGCTAAAACCCTTATCTATTAACTGATTTTTTGTGGTCTTGGTTTTGCCATCTTGTAAAGTAAAGCTATCTAGTATCCTGTAGTTTTTTCTAAGGCGATTGTTAATATTTCTAATTAGATTTTTACTATCCTTATTCAGTTTGTTATTATGTGCATTACGGCAATAATCTGAACAGAATTTTTTATCTGCCCTGCCTTTTACGGGAACGCCACATTCCAAACAAACTTTAGATTCCATAGTTAATAAGCTACAACAATATCGTGTTTTTTTAATAATCCAGGTAGCTGGTCAATGTTGAACTTGGTTTTTTTAATTGAGTTTTGGTCAGGGTCTATTAATAAATAAGTACTATTATTAAAATTACAACTGTCTAGTTTGGTGTTGTAAAAGACCGTGTTTTTTAGTTGACAATTTTCTATGTTGCTACCTTTTAATTGCGTTTCAGAAAAATCTACTTGATCTAACGTACAGTCCTTAAAGTTTGTTTTTGGCAATTCTAAAGCATTAAAATTGGCCAAGGTTAAATTGCAATTGGTAAACCCAAGGTTTAAGAACATAGGGTTACAAGTAGAAAAATCTATTCCTATCATTTTACAACCTATAAAAGTTACCTGATTAAAAATAGTAGCAGTACAATTTACATTAGTAAGGTCACATTCTTGGAACGTACATTCTATAAAGTTAATATTGTCTATAAAGCCTTCTTTAAAATTACAATTTGCAAACGTACAGTTCTCGTAATCTCCCTTAGGTAATTTATGGGTTTTAAAATCATCACCATTATAGGTTATATCACAGAAAAAGTTATTCATACCTAACTCTTGTATCTTTCGTAAGCAAAAAGCACCTCTTTAGCCTTGCCTTCTTCTTCGTTACCCACTATAACATATACATTTATATGGTTTTCATCTATTTTTTCCATGGTTAGACCATCAAAATAAACAATTCCTGGTTCTATTTTAACCAATTTAAAATCGATTGTTTCTTCTTTTGATTCCCATCCTTTTAATGCACTGTCAAAATGTTTTAGTTGCATTAAAATGGTATTTTCTTTTTCTATGATATGACCTAGTTCATAAAAAGAGATGCCATTTTCGTCTACCAATTTAAACGAGAACATCATGGAGCCCCCTAAAGGTGGGCTCCATATTTCTTCTGCAATACCTCCAAAGGCTTCGCCACGCCAGTGGCCTTCTATCCAATCTACTTGTTTTAAATATGCATTTGGAGATGTATCTCCTTCTTTTAGCTGCATAACCTTTTGAGCATTCAATGAAAAGCTAAATAACAACAGTAGAAGCAGTGGTCTAGTTAGTGTTTTCATTTAAAGTCTTATAACAGTTTAAAGGTTACCTGTACAGAACTTTCTACGCTTATTTTCTCGAAACCAACATCTAATGGCTCTGCAACGGCATCTGCGGCCATAGCCCGCATTTCTAGTTTAGGTCTAGCAACACTACGGTAATACGGTTGGGAGTTGTCTTGTATATGAATTGCCGCACCTACCTTTTGGTCTAATGCCGTGGTTAAGGCCACTGCTTTTTCTTTTGCTTTTTTAACCGCTTTGGTTTTTAATTCTAACTCTAATTGGTCCATTTTAGAATATTCTGTTTTCTCTAAATAGGTGTTTGCGATGCCTATATCTTCTAATGCGGCCATTACTTTGCCTGCGGTTAGACCATCATACACCAAAAGAGAAAATTGTTTGCTTTTAAGTACGGTTTTGGAGCGCAAAAAGTAATTTTTGAAATTACTGCTTAGGTCTTTTATTTTTAATTGTTTTTCAACATCAATACCCAAAGCTTTCAATTCTTTGGCCATTTCATTTTCTTGTTTTTCTACAGAAGTTCTTCCTTTGGAGTCTTGTTCATTTATGGTAATACTCAAATAGATTTTATCTGGAGCAACCAAGGTGTCTACTTTGGCCGAAGTTTCAAGATACGGGACATCTAAAAAGTTTTTGGTCTGTGCCATAGTAATTAATGGAATTAAATAAATAAATAATAAGAGCTGTTTTTTCATGTTTAAGATTTTAGTTAAAGGTAGCAATTCTTATACCATAACCTTTATGTATTGCGTGTATAAGACGTTAGTGTTAGCCAACGGTTGCTTTGGGTTAGGTAAAAGCGTTTTGGCAAAGAAGGAAAAGTTGATATAAAGCGCTATTACCCCCTTAAACCACTATTAATTTTCTATAATAAAAGGGATAGTAATTTAAAAACGATAACCTAATTGTAACCCCCCTTTACCAATAATAGTAAAATCTCTGTCTTTTTTAAATAGGTTTCTACCAATACCCAAATCTAACTCTGCTATAAAACCTCTTTTAGTAAGAATTTTTATTCCAGTACCAATGCCTACGGCCAAATCTACAATGTTTTCCTCATAGATATAATCATAATAAATTGAGCCATCTTGCCCATTTGTTTGGTAGTCAACATAATCATTAGTAGAATTAAGCATGGCAAAGCCTTCCACAAAAAAGCCAGAAGCATATTTTTTGCCAAAATACTGCCGGTAGTATGGCGTAATATGGTAATTAATGTCTAGGTCATAGTCATCAAAACCAATCATCAAATCCAGACCCAGTGCAGACTCATCATTTAATAGATACTGATAGTCTACCTCTGCTGCTCCCAAAATTAGAAAAAGACCGTTTAATTTAATTTCGTGATTTTTTGTGGAGTCTAATCTTATATCTCCATTTTGCGCTAGACCAGTTACGGTCATAAAGATTGTTAGTATTAATGTAAGGAATTTCATGGTGAATAAATTAAATACGGCTTGGTATAAAAGTAACGTTTAAATAAATAGTAACAAAGTATTGCAGTTTGTGCAATAAAGGAGTGTTATTTTTAAATCCATCATTAATTTAAAAATTGGTTTTGTTCCTTTGTGGGTATAAGAAATTATAATTATTTCTAGATGACAGATTTACTCACCTATGCCATAACCGTTTTTACTGGTTTTTTTGCAATCATGAATCCAATTTCAAATATGCCTATTTTTCTTTCTTTGGTTGACGGAGCAGATGAAACCACTAAAAGAAAGATTGGTAAAAAGGCCGTTTTGATTGCCTTTATAATAGTAACTGCCTTTGTAGTGTTGGGTAAGTTTATTTTTGAATTGTTTGGGATAACCATACCGGCTTTTAAAATAACGGGCGGCATACTTATTTTTTATGTGGGCTTTGAAATGTTACAATCCAAAAAATCGAATGTGCATAATTTAAAAGAAACCAATGTAGATGAAAACATAGCCGTTTCTCCACTGGCCATACCAATTTTAGCAGGACCAGGAACTATTGTTACGGCCATGAATTTTATTTCTAAGGTAACCTATTTCCACATGGCAGTTGTAGTGTTGGTTTTTGCTTTCATGTGTTTACTAACTTATTTAACTTTTAGGGCTAGTGACTTTATCGCCAACAAAATTGGGCAAAATGTAATTTCTGTAGTGGGTAAGATTATGGGACTAATTATTGCAATAATTGGTACCAGTATGGTAATAGATGGCCTAAAATTATCTTTTGGATTAACAACATAAAAAAAGGGGCTTGGCCCCTTTTTTTATTTTATAAGTACCTCATCTATAAATAGCCAGGCTTCCTTACCGGCGTTTTTATGCCATTCTGGGCAAACACTCCGGTTTTTAGCTATAACTCTAATGTATCTGGTGGTGATATTAAGCTTTTCTGTAGCAAATGTTTTAATGGATTTTTTACCATGATAGGTAGGTATTTCATTTTTATCAATTTCATCGCCATCCGTATTTTTTAAAATAATAGGTTCAGAAAAATGAATGCCGTCTTCAGAAAAGGAATAGCTCACCCATTCAGGTGCAAATATGCTAGCTTGTATGGTTTTGAGGTAACGTGTACTAAGTGAATGTATGGTTTTGTTACTGCCTAGGTCTACAACCACATCAACATTGTTAGTTCTAAACCCCTGCCAATTACCCTGGTTGTAAGCTAAAATTCCCATTTTTCCATCTACTAAGCTTAATTCTTTTTCTCCAGGAAACTTTTTACTAAAAGGTTCGTTGTACTTTACCTTATAGTTCGCTTTGTGGTAGGTAGCCGTTTGTACAAGCCCTGTTTTATTGTCTTTGGACTTGGCAATGGCTTTTATTGTGCTATTTTCACTAATGGTAATAGGATTTTGGTAAATAGCACTCTCCGTAGTTGGTTCGCTGCCATCTATGGTGTAGAAGATGGTGGCGGTACTGCTAGTGCTTTTGAGCTCTACGGTTAAATTATTAGCAAAAGACTGCGATTCTTGCTCAAAAATAACTTCTGGCGGCGCGTTGTATACGCCTATTTCAGATAATTCTGGTATTCCCCTGCTACCCGTAATGGTAAGTCTTACTTGGTCTGTAAACACTTCATCAAATCGAAATAACCTTTTAAAACCAACGGTAGTACCTGTAGTTAAGGTATCCCATTTTGAGCCATTTTTAATTTCAACCACAAAGTTTTCAATTCGTTGACCATTAATAATGTTCTCTTGTAATAATAGGGTATTAAAACGTTGCCTGTTTTTTGTTGAAAGAACTACTGTAGCTGGAAGGTCTTTTTTTGGCGTCCAAAAAGATTCATTATCTCCATCCAATAACGTTGTTACCTTATGTTTTTTATGTTGGTTGTTTAAAGTTATACTAGCATCAGAAAATAAATTGGTATCAAAGGTTCTGTTCAATAGGTAACGCATTCCTTGTAAACTTTTAACGTCCTGCTCAGGTACCAAGCCTCTTTCGTCTGGTGCTATATTTAAAAGTAATACACCGTTTAGGCCAACAGAATTGTAATAGATGTCTACCAATTTCTGTGGACTTTTAACCAAATGGTCGTCTTCTTGCGCATAAAACCAGCCTGGTCTTATAGAAACATCTATTTCTGCAGGATACCAAACCAAACTAGTTGCTTTTTTCAATATTTCCTTGCTGCCCAAATCTTCTTTCATAAGATTTCTAGGCACAAAAGCTCCTTCTACGTTGCTTTGTTGGGAGTTGGCCGCAATATCATCTTGGTTAACCGCATTACCCGGTAAAACGCTCCACTCTGTATGTCTACCATAGCCAGATTCTGTGCCAACCCATCTCACATCTGGCCCCATAACGGCAATAACTGCCTCTGGTTGTAATTTTCTAATTAGGGAGTAATAACCTTCCCAATCATAAGGTACTTTAGTGCCGTCTCCATGACCATCAAACCAAACTTCGTGTATGGGGCCATAATTGGTCAAGAGTTCTGTTAAGTGATTTTTAAAAAGAACGTTGTAGGCTTCGGTTCCAAAAGAAGGCTCGTGCATATCATAAGGAGAAATGTAAACGCCAAATTTTAAGCCAGCCGCTTCGCAAGCCTGTGCCATATCCCTTACCAAATCGCCCTTGCCATTTTGGTAAGGCGTTTTGGTAATATTATAATCGGTGTACTTACTGGGCCAAAGGCATAGACCATCTGAATGTTTGGCCGTAAAAACTACCAATTTCATTCCGGCTTCTTTCAATACCCTAACCCATTGTTTCACATCAATCTCTTTGGGATTAAAAAGCGATATATCTGTATCTCTTTTGAAAAAACCGTTATCGTCATAGGTTTTAACACCAAAATGTATAAATGCGGTCATCTCTTGTTTCTGCCAATTGTATTGTCTTTGGCTGGGAGCAACTTTTGAGGCCTTTTCAATAATATCCGCTTTGGTATCCGTGGGTGAAATACTTATATAATTTTGCCCAATATCATAGATAGGTTGTTGGCTTATGCTAAAATTGTAAAGTAAAATAAAGAAAAGGGTAAATTGGTATTTTTTCATTCGTAAATAGGTTTCGGTAAGAATTTGTTTTAATCCATTTTTACCACTAATTCTGCAGCTGCAGCAGGTAAATCTGTGTTGGATTTTACAGATAATTCAAGTTTGCCATCGTTGCTGTCTTCTCGCATTACATGAAATTTTATCCATTGTTCATCACCTTCATTTTTTAGAGCGATGGTTATATGTCTGCCTTCAAATGTGATGGTCATATGGTCTGTTGTACCTTTTGGTCTTTTTGCCAAAACATATAGGCTACCCAAAAAGCCATCTGGGCAGGTTAAATCTACCGTAACGTTATTACTTTTCCAGTAAGTGGAGCCATTCTGGTTCGCCTGAAATGCATTTGATATGGTATAAGCAGCATTCTTTTGCTGTTTTAAAACGGTATCTCCATCAGCAGACCAAGACTGTGTTTTATCTTTTCCTAACTTTCCAGAAGCTTTTACTTCTAACAAAATGGCGTCGTTTGTTTTAGTACTAAGTTGTTCAGAAAAATTATTCAATAAAAACTCGTTGCTTACGGTCGTGGTGGGGACAAAAGCATTGGAATTCATGTATTGTAAAATGCTTTTTTTAAGTTGCATGGCCGTTACGGAGGTAGTGTCTTCTAGATCAAAACCACTTACCAAGAGTTTTCCTTTGCCTACTTTAAACTCAAATAATAAACCTTCTTTGTTGTTCCGGTGAAAATCGTCTACCAACTGGATTATGGGTTTGTAATCTTTTGGAGTTTCATTCAATAAAAAGGCCTTTGCTTTTTTGTCAAAAGTTTCCCATTGCCAATCTGAATGATAATCTGTTGGAAAGCCCTCCATAGCTTTGTGCTTATCTTGGATAAGCATACCCAAGCTTGTTTTTCCTTGCCCAGGAAAATAGGTGTAAGACCAATATAGTGGATAAAAATTGTAGTCTACCGAGTTCTTCTTGGTGCCTAAATTATGTGCGTTTAATAACACCTTTTTACCAGCATGCAATTGGGCTAAAATAGTTGGATTAATTTCATGGGCAAGGAGTACTTTTCCTAAGGTAATCTCCGTTTCTTTTGGAAAAACCCAAAAGTTCCATTGATTTTTAAATTCGGTTCCCTTAATTGCTATGGTAACGGTGTATTTACCTGCCTTGGTAACCGTGTTCAAGGGTAATTCTATTAAACCTAGGGTGGTAAGCTTTGCTCTTGGTAAGGTTTTATTTTGCCATAGGTCTGAATAAATCGTATTGTTTTCTTCGTCTGTTATAGTAATAGTAGCCTTAACGTCTTCTAGATTTTCTTTGCCAAAGTTGGATACTTGTACGGTACCGGTAAAATGCTCCGTGTTATCGTAAACAAATTTGGGTGTTCTTAAAAGAGGGACTACCGTATTGTGGTGTTGTTTAAATTGTTGTGGTGTGGTTATATTCTTACTATCATAAAATATATCTAGCCATCCTACCAAGGCTTCACCTTGCCCTTGGTAATCTTGCATGCTCAATAACTGAATACCCGCACAGCTCTCCGTTCTTAAAAACGATTCAATCTCATATTTATACATGATTTGATTTAGTGCTCCGGTAGCCTGTTTAAAAGCATCGGCTTGATCTGCAATGCCATTTTGTTGGGCTACCTTTTTAAATGCTTCTAAGTTTCTAGCTTTAAGAATACCAGTGTATTTGTCAATTTCTGACCAACTAGGGTATACTGGCCATTGGCCAATTTCATGCGCAAGGATGGGAATGTTCATCTGGCTATATGCTTTTTCAAAATCCCAATTGGTGTGGGCGCCATTAAGTCCTCTGGTCCAGCCTACATTGTCTATTAAATGGGTAACCGTATAATCGTCGTTTTCGGTTATTTTTCTAGCGGTGGAGCCAGCATACAATCTACGGTTATCATACTTTTTTAGTTTGGCAATCCATTCTTTGGTCTGTTCAAAGTCTGAGCTTCCTAATTCATTTCCAATACAAAACATGATAAAAGAGGGGTGGTTGCCGTATTGGTCTACTACTCGTTTCATTTCATCTTGTACCCATAAATCTCTGCGGCTGTTAAACCCTAAACCTTTTGGATGGCCTTTGGTTTCCATTTCTGGACGTCCCTTGGCTATCATATCCTCGTTCATCCAAGAGTCTATCCAAACCGATGCTTCTGCTTGAATATAGATACCCATTCTATTGGCAGCCTTAAAGGCGGCCTGTGGTGGGCACCAAGAATGGAATCTTACATGATTAAGTCCATAATCTTTATAGGTTTTAAAAATGGCCAACCAATCTTCTACTTTGGTAGATGGGTAACCCGTTAGGGGAAAATGTACGTTGTCTAAATTACCTCTAAGAAAAACCGGTTCGCCATTAATTGTTACCTGCGTACCGTTATGGGCAACTTCTACAAAGCCAAATTCAGAATCAATACTATCTTGGTTTTTGCCAGCTTTAAGGCTAAGGGTAATTTCGTACACCTCAGGATCAAACTCGCTCCACGGTTTAATCTTGTCCATTAGATTAAGGTGGAAGTTGATGTTTTGTATGCCTTTTTCTAATTGAAAGGTATACTTATCTGAAAGTAAAATGTCGTTTCCATTTATATGTTTTATACTGGCGGAAATGGAGATTTTGCTAGCTTTTGACGCGTATATTTTTGTCCATACCTCTAGTTTATCTTCTTTAAGATTAGAAATGGTTTTTAGATCTACAAAATGAGTTTGGTCTTTGGCAATCAGTTTTAGTTCACCAACCAAACCGTTCCAGATGGTTTGGGTAGATTCACTATATGCATGGCCTTTGTCTCCAATATTGTAAATCATATTGTTATCTACCTTTACCATTAAGGTATGTTTGCCAGGTTTAAGATTGCCCAGTTCGTGTATATGTGGTATGCCTAAGGCATCTTTTTTACCTAGTGGTTTACCGTCTATCCAAACTTCAGATTGCCATAAAACGCGTTCTAAGAATAGCGTAATCTTTTTGTTCTTCCAAGATTTGGGTATTTCAAATTCCCTTGAATAGCTGGCTATACCAATGTATTTATAGGTTGGTGTAAGTATGCCAATATCTGCTCCTTTGGTCTTAAAGCCATACCCATTCTGGGCCAATGATCCAGGTAGGTTAATAGTGCCTTCAGATTTTTCTAGTTTAGGATATATTGTAGACGGAGCTAGTTGTACTTGCCATGTGCCTGAAAGGTTTAATTCTGACGTATTTTGCGCATGTGTCGCCAATCCTACAATGAATAGGAATAGTGTAAGGGGGAATTTGGTAAATTTCAATGGTACGGTTTTTAACGGTCTAACAGACCAAAATTGTTGGTATACTGGTTTTTTTAAAAGTTTAGGTCTTAGTCAACAACCACGCTTAACTCACCAATACGAAGCGGTTTGTCTGCAACGGTACGCTCTGCCACCAATTTTAAATATTTCATGGAGGTCTTTTTTATTGGGGTTACTTGCATTATTGGATTGTTGAAAATATTAGAAAATTCACCTTTGGCTAAAAGCGTCCAATTGGTTTTATCGGTACTGCCATAATACGCATAATTCAATACCATGCCCTCTTTCTTACCTTTTGTAGCAGGCGTCATCAATAGTTGAGAAACGTTTAAAACTTCACCAAAATCCACGATTACTTCCTTATTTGGGCTGCTATATGGCGTGGAACTATTCTCATCTATTGCATGGTTGTTAAGGCAGTCTATACAACTCCACTTATTTGGGCTATAACCTAATAAGCTAGTTTGGGTTTCACTTTCCTTGTCACCATCAAAGGTCTTAGTTTTTAAGATGCCTCCCTTAACAAAGGGTATTGGTCCTAGGTATTCTTTAGAAGTTGTGTTGGGTTCGGTATTGTCTAACGTATATTTTATTTTACCATTACTTTCAAGATATAAAAGGCCAGTGGTATCCCTATATACCTTTGGTGGGGTTAAACGTACGGGTTCTTTGTGTACAGAGAGCGTACTTAATATAGGTGCTGCCCCCGCATCTGTTATCCGTAATCTTATTTTTTTGGTGGTTTGTAGGGAACCTCTCCACAATCTGCGGTTGCCAATTGATTCTGCTGCTGCAAATTCTACCCACTCATTATTTTCCCATCGGTCTAGAGCCCAGCCCCAAACGCGTTGGCCAAGAGGTATGTATTCTCTAATATTAACTACATTAAATGTGGTTTCCTTTGGAAAATTTACTACTACAGATGGCTTCTTAACGGAGTCTTCTACTGCCCACAAGGTAGTATTATCGGTATCTAAGAGGTTGTTAGCGCTATATTTTTTAGATGTTCCCCTAACATTTGATGCACTAATACTTGACCCTTCTGCTAAATTGGTGTTGAAGGTGCTATCTAAAATCGCTTTAAAACCATTTAAGGCAGAAATATCGGTATCTGGAATTAACCCTCTTTTATCTGGTGTTAGGTTTAGTATAAAACTGGTGCCATGGCCAATACTGGCATAGTGTGTATCTACTAATTTTTCGGGAGATTTAACTTGGTCGTTCTCAGATTCATGATAAAACCAACCCGGTCTAATAGATGTATTGGTTTCTGCAGGAAGCCAGAACTTTCCTTCCCTTGTTCCATTTAAGGACTCCCAATATTTAATTTGTCCCGGAGCCGGTTCCACGCCAGGTTCTAAACCTTCTGGAGTAAACCGGTGCCAACAAGGGTCGCCAGAAAAACCAGCTTCCGTGCCCACCCAACGTACATCTGGGCCAACATCTGAGAAGATTACGGCATTGGGCTGTAGTTCTCTTACCAAGGCATAGGTGTTTTCCCAATCGTAGTAAGTAGATCTATCTATTTGTCTTTTTTCATTTGCACCACCATAATAACCATCTCCGCCATTGGCTCCATCAAACCAAACTTCAAATACCTCCCCATAGTTAGTCAATAACTCTGTTAATTGGGCCCTAAAGGTTTCTACATATTCTGGTTTTCCGTAGGCTGCATTGTTACGATCCCAAGGAGAGAGGTACAAACCTAATTTTATATCGTATTTACGGCAAGCATCTGCTATTTCTTGTACAATGTCTCCTTCTCCATTTTTGTAGGGTGATTTTGAAATATTATGTTCGGTAGTCTTTGTGGGCCAAAGGCAAAATCCATCGTGGTGTTTTGCGGTTAAAACCAGACCTTTCATGCCAGCATTTTTTGCGGTTCGTACAATCTGCTCGGCATTAAATTCACTTGGGTTAAATAACGTTGGGGATTCATCTCCAAATCCCCATTCTTTATCTGTAAAGGTGTTGATAGTAAAATGGATAAATGCGTAAAATTCCAAATCATGCCATGCAATTTGACGTTCATGCGGAACAATACCAAAGGGTTTGGGAGGGGATACGTGTTCTTTTTTACAAGAAAAGAAAAAAATAGCTATTAAAAGGAAAAGCAAGCGTTTATTAGAGTGGTTAATGGTAAACATGAATCGTATTTTGGTTTTGGTCCGTTCTATTTTCTAACCAAGCAAAAAAATATATGTTTTTAGAGATTTCTCACTTAGTAAGCTGTAAAACTATTGGTTTTAGCCCTAAGATAACAGAACATATTTTACCCTTATCTGTACTATTTTGACATTTGATTTGATTTTTTATTCACATACAAACATTTGTAAACGACTACAAACGAAAATAAATAATTCATAACCGAGTATGGATTAACGGGAAGACTATGTTTGTACCGTTGCTGTTAGTAAGCAATAGTATTAACTGTTTAATCTTAAAATAAAATAACATGAACGCCTTAAAAAACAAAGTACAGTTGATTGGAAATTTAGGAATGGATCCAGAAGTATTGACCTTAGATAACGGGAATAAATTGGCCCGCTTTTCTATTGCTACTAGTGAAACCTACAAAAATCAAAAAGGAGAAAAGGTAGAAGAGGTGCAATGGCACAATATAGTAGCTTGGGGAAAAACTGCGGAAATAGTGGAGAATTACGTAACCAAAGGAAAACAAATTGCGGTAGAAGGGAAGCTAATCCATAGAAGCTATGAAACCAAGGATGGGGATAAAAGGTACATTACAGAAGTTAAATGTAATGAGCTTTTACTACTAGGTAAATAAAAATAATTCGAAGTCCCCGATGTTACTCGGGGGCTTTCTTTTTTCTAGAATGCGGTGCACTTTCTATAGATTTTTCGATTTTACCTACCTATTGGTAACGCATTTGCATTTAACATTAGCTTAATATGTTTTTTGATGCTTAATATGAACCTAATAGACTAACTTTAACGTAAGTAGGATAGTATGAAGGCAAGCGTTAGAACACTAGTTTTATTTATGGCAATAATGCCATTGTTGGTTTGTGCGCAACAGCCACAGAAGGTCAATGTACTATTTTATGAAAAGTTAGCGGAGCGCGATGCCTTAAACGAATTGAATCTTAATTTGGTAGATGCTGAAGACGAAGCAGATTTTTGGAAAGATCAAGAGCGTTTTGAAGCTGAATTGCAGAAAAAGGAACCCAATGCTTTTGCTATTTATTTAGCCAAGAAGAAAATAGTTTATTTAGCGCATAAAAAAACGTGTTCGGAAAAATGTAAGCATAGTGCACTTTTTGCCAAACACGCCTCTAAATATTTTCTTGACGACAAAGAAATTATTGCCGCCCAATAAGTTTAAGCTACCTTTTTTAAGAGATCAAAACACGGACAGCGTTTACAGCGTTTGTGTTCTCCTTTTTTAAACTTATCACAACATTTGGTTTTACACTTTTTTGGGTTTAATTCCTCTAAGTGAATTTTCTTAAGCTTTTTGTCTGCCACTTTTTTCTTGCCCATAATCGTTCTGGATTATGAAACAAAAATACACTATATTTAATTAATCTAAATAATATTTATTCCATTCCTGTTTCAGAGGCAGCACTTTCAACACTTAACTGTTGTATATCTCTATCAAACAGATAAAGTCCTCCTTTGTCATCGCCAATAAGATTAAGTTTATCCAAAACTGTACGGGCTAGGGCCTCTTCCTCCAATTGTTCGGCTACGTACCACTGTAGAAAATTGTGTGTAGCATAATCTTTTTCTTCTAGTGTAATATGTACTAGTTCGTTTATACTTTGCGAAACAAAAATCTCGTGTTCATATAACTGCTCAAACATTTGTTGGAAACTTTCGAACTCGGTATCTGGTTCTTTTAAGTCGGATATTTTGGCGTGTCCACCTCTTTCGTTTACATATTTAACCAGTTTTAACATATGCATTCTTTCCTCGTCAGAATGGCCATACATAAACTTGGCAACGCCTTCCAGACCTTTAACTTCGGCCCAACAGGCCATACTTAAATATACTTGGCTGGATTCTGCTTCTATGCGAATCTGTTTGTTTAAAGCTTCTTCTAATTTTTTAGATAACATAGTTTTTTGATTTTGTCTTTAACATTGATTAGAACCGGGCAACTACACCAATGCGGTTGGGTGCAAACTGTAAGCTCCAGTCAACCTTTTTTTCTTGGTCGTTGTACTTTTCAGTGTATTTTTTATCCAAATATCGGTCTATGGATTCTACAATAAATATACTCAATACCGTGCTAAACGCAACATCAGAGATCCAGTGAAAATCATCTATGACCCGGGTTAAACCAGGAATCATCCCAACCATATAAAGACCTGCTTTTATCCATGGACTTTTAAACTGTTTGCCTATGGCATAGGCATTGCTAAAGGCTAACATCGCGTGTCCAGATGGGAAAGAATCGTAATTGAATACTCGGTCTAAATGTATGGGATCAAAAGTGCCAGATGGGTCACCACTTTTGGGTCTGGCCCTTCCTACAATACGTTTGCTTACTTGTTGCAATAATCCGCCTGCAGTTGCGGAAGAAATCAAAAGTACACCAGTTCTTCTAAGTTTTTCGTTTTTGGTGAAAAGTCCGGTTAAATACACGGCCCCCGTAAACATATAGTTATTGTTTGGGTTACCGTATTTATGACCATAGTCTGTAATAATATCCGGCACGTCTTCTTTAAAGCCACTGGTCCAGTTATTTACCTCGTCATCTACAAGAAATAAAGCCAGTGTACCACCCGTTAACATACCAAAATGTCCCCACTGCTTACCTTCCCAATGTGCTGGCCGGCTGTAGGCATAACCCATGCCGCCAAAAACATTGCCCATGTCATAGGTAAAATTATTCCATAATTTATCTTTCTTTGGTCCGCTAATATCTTGGGCATTAAGCGCAAAGCAAGCCAATAATACTATTGCTAATTGAATCTTTTTCATATGGTATTTTTTACAAAGCTAAAAATATATTTCCTGAGCTAACCGGTAGGTATTGGCGTGTGCATCTACAATATGCTTTATTTCTGGTGAATACCCGCCTCCCATACTACACATGACCGGAAGGCCATTGTTTTTGCAGGCTTGCAAAACCATTGCATCTCTTTTCTTGCAACCTTCTTTGGTTAACCCTAGGGTGCCCAATTTATCTGAAGCCAAAACATCCACGCCGGCAAGGTAAAACACAAAGTCCGGTTGGGTTTGCTCTAATAGGTTAGAAAGGGTTTCATTCAATATTTTCAAATACACATCATCTGTGGTTCCTTTTTCTAGGGCAATATCTAAATCTGAAATCTCTTTTTTAAAGGGATAGTTTGCTTTTCCGTGGATAGAAAAGGTAAATACATGGGGATTGCGTTCAAAAATCTCAGCAGTACCATTTCCTTGATGCACGTCTAAATCAACAATTAGAATTTTGCTGGCTAAGTTTTGGTCCAAGAGATATTGCGCCCCAATGGATTGGTCATTTAAAAGGCAAAATGCTTCGCCCCTGTTACTATAGGCGTGGTGTGTACCGCCTGCTATGTTCATGGCAATCCCATATTTTAGTGCAAATTGAATTGCTTTTAGGGTGCCATCCGTTATAATATGCTCCCGGTCTACCAATTGTTTGGATAGCGGAAAACCTATCTTGCGTATTTCCTTTTTATCTAAGTTGAGTTTGGTTAATCTACTGTAATAATCTGTTGTATGTACGGCAAGTATGGGCTGGATTTCTGCATAAATAGGCTCAAAAAAATTAGAAACTTCACATGTACCCTCATGTAAAAGTTGCTGAGGTAAAAGTTCATATTTTTCCATTGGAAAACGATGGCCTTCTGGTAGGGGGTGCCTATAAATGGGGTGATAAGCAATTTTAAGCATATTGCAAATTTCGCTTACTCCCTTTTAATTCAAATTTAAATTGGGTAGAAACTTATTTAATAAAGCGTTAAATTCTTCTTTTCTTATGGGTTTGTTCAATACTGCATTACAGCCAGACTCTAGAATATCCTGATTTTCATAATCCATTACGAAAGCAGATTGGGCCAAAATAGGTATAGTATCGTTTATTTTTCTAATCGCTTTTGTAGCTTCTTTACCATCTGTATAGGGCATTTTTATGTCCATTAAAATGAGCGCTATTTCTGGATGGTTTTTAAAAATTTCAATTGCTTCATTGCCATCCGTAGCATGTAAAATATGGCACTTACCTTTTAGCCACATTTCTAATAGCAAGTAATTCACATGCTCGTCTTCAGCAATCATAATAGTGGGTAAATTAGCCGTAGAACTCATTTTTAGATACAATATTAAAATCTAACTAATTGAAATTAAAGGTACTGTAAAAATAAGGATTACCCCTTATGCAACATTAATTGTATGCGTTTTCGTTTTATATCTACCTCTAAAACTTTTACAATTACCTGTTGATGCAAGCTCACAATGCTATTGACATCACTCACGTAACTGTCCGATAAATTAGATACATGAATTAGCCCACTTTCTTTGATACCTACATCTACAAAACAACCAAAGTTGGTGATATTATTAACGATGCCGGGCAGCAATTGACCAGACCTTAAATCATCTATAGTTCTAATATTTTGGTCAAACGTAAAGGCTTTGGCCTTTTCCCTACGGTCTAGCCCTGGTTTTTCTAGTTCTTCTAAAATATCTTGTAGGGTGGGTAAACCTATAGTTTCTGTTTGGTATTTTTTTAGGTCGATGTTCTTTAGTACTGCGGTATTACGAACAATCTTGGTTAGTGGTATACCTTGGTCTTTTGCCATTTGTTTTACTATACCATAACTCTCTGGATGCACGGCCGAATCGTCTAGTGGGTTCTCCGCATCACGAATACGTAAAAATCCAGCTGCTTGCTCAAAAGCTTTACCACCCAAGCGAGGCACTTTTTTTATGGCTTCCCTAGAAGTAAAAGCTCCATTTTCCGCTCTATGGTTTACAATATTTTCCGCTAGTTTAGGTCCAATGCCAGATACATAACTTAAAAGCGATTCACTTGCCGTATTTACGTTTACACCAACGGAGTTAACACAGCTTTCTACTACGGTATCTAAAGCGGTTTTTAATTTGGTTTGGTCAACATCGTGTTGGTATTGCCCCACGCCAATACTTTTGGCATCAATCTTAACCAATTCTGCCAAGGGGTCTGCTAAACGTCTGCCTATAGAAACTGCGCCACGAACGGTAACATCATAATTTGGAAACTCGTCCCTAGCAATTTTAGAAGCAGAATATATACTGGCTCCGGCTTCGCTCACCACAAACACTTCCAAATCGCGTTTAAATGGCGTGTTTTTTACCAGATTTTCGGTCTCTCTAGATGCCGTGCCGTTACCAATGGCAATGGCTTCAATTTTATAGGCATCTACTAAAGAAGCTATCTTTTTACTGGCTTCCCTTAACTGTTTTTGTGGCGGATGCGGATAAATAGTTTCGTTATGCAACAGATTGCCATTGGCATCTAAACAAACCAATTTACAACCTGTTCGGAAGCCGGGATCAATGGCCAAAATGCGTTTTTCCCCTAAGGGTGGTGCTAACAGTAATTGCCTTAAATTTTTTGTGAATACGGCAATGGCCGCCTCGTCTGCTTTTTCTTTAGCTTGCTTTAAAATTTCGTTAGATAAAGAGGGTAGCAGCAATCTTTTATACGCATCTTCTACAGCCATAGCAATTTGGTCTGCACAAGCATTATTGCTTTTGATAACTTTTCGGTCTATGCTATCCAAAGCGCGATCGTCATCAATACTAATTTTTACGCGAATAAATCCTTCGCTCTCTGCACGTAATATAGCTAACAATCGATGCGATGGACAGCGAGAAAGGGACTCGTTCCAATCATAATAATCTTGATATTTCTGTGC
Organism: Croceivirga radicis; assembly: GCF_002072105.2. Lineage (GTDB taxonomy): Bacteria > Bacteroidota > Bacteroidia > Flavobacteriales > Flavobacteriaceae > Croceivirga > Croceivirga radicis. The sequence goes on along the minus strand of NZ_MTBC01000001.1, from coordinate 11,036 downwards.
CTTTTCATCGTCTTTTTTGGTGCCAATTACTTTGGTTTCTAATTGGGCATATTTTTCTAATTGCGTTCTAATCTGGTTGCGAATATCTGTACGCTCATTAATCCATTCCGCAATAATATGTCTGGCGCCTTCCAGTGCAGCAGCTTCATCAGGGACATTGGCGTTGGCGTATTTACCCGCGGTAAATTCCAAATCTGTAGTACGCTGTGCCATGATAATTTTTGCCAAAGGCTCCAATCCATTTTTGCGTGCTTTTTCGGCTTTGGTCTTTCTACTTTTCTTAAAAGGCAGGTAAATATCTTCTAACACGGTAGTATCTACCGTTTGTTCTATTTTGCTTTTAAGTTCTGGCGTTAAAGCATCTTGCTCTTCAATAGCTTTTAAAATGGTAGCCTTGCGTTTCTCTAGGGCCACAAAAGCTTCTTTGAACTTTACAATTGCACCAATTTGCAACTCGTCTAAATTACCCGTGCGTTCTTTGCGGTAACGTGCAATAAAGGGTACGGTGCAATCTTCTTCTAAAAGACTAACCGTGTTGGCCACACTTTTGCTGTCTAGTTGTGTGTTTTGGGTGATGAATTGTATAGCGTTCATAGCTCTTAGGAATTTTTTAATGTCAGGTCGAGCGTTGTTAAGACCTAATTAACGTTAGGTTCTTTAAATTCTCGACTGCTATCAATTTGTAATTAGTAAATTAAAGCGCAGCTATGTGCTAACTAATTCCCTCTCCATTGGCAACCCCATCTTCATCAGGGTTTACGAAAACCAATTTGTTATCGGTGTTTTCCGTCATCAAAATCATGCCTTGGCTTTCTATACCTCTTAGTTTTCTAGGCGCTAAGTTCACCAAGACGGTTACTTTTTTGCCAACGATATCTTCTGGTTTAAAACTTTGCGCAATACCAGAAACAATGGTACGCACGTCTATACCTGTATCTACTTTAAGCACCAACAATTTATCTGCCTTCGGCATTTTTTCTGCTTCTAAAATGGTACCTACACGAATGTCTAACTTGGCAAAATCTTCGTACGTAATGGTCTCTTTTTGAGGCGCAGCATCTGCATTGGTACTGGCATTACTTAGCTTGGTGGCTTCTAATTTTTCCAATTGTGCTTCTATTTCTTTGTCTTCTATTTTGCGGAAAAGCAATTCACTTTTATTGATAGTGTGGCCAGCAGCCAGTAAAACTTCTTTAGCGCTAATATCTTTCCAATCTAATGCGCTATCGCTTGAACTAATATCAAGTATACCTTTTAATTTAGCGGAAGTAAAAGGAAGGAAAGGCTCACTTAACACCGCAAGGGCAGAAGCTATCTGTAGGGCTACATACATTACAGTTTGGGTACGGGCTTCATCGGTCTTAATTAATTTCCAAGGTTCCTCATCTGCCAAATATTTGTTCCCTAAGCGGGCTAAATTCATCAATTCTTGACTCGCTTCCCTAAAACGGTAACGCTCCAAAGAATCAGTTAAGATTTGCGGATAGGTACGCATGGTTTTTAAGGTTTGCGAATCTAATTCAGTAAATTCTGAAGGAGTAGGCACCACACCGTTGTAATATTTGTGTGTTAATACGGCTACACGGTTAATAAAGTTGCCAAAAATGGCTACCAACTCGTTGTTATTGCGAGCTTGAAAATCTTTCCACGTAAAATCGTTATCCTTGGTCTCTGGTGCGTTTGCCGTTAATGTATAGCGCAATACATCTTGCATATCTGGAAATTCTTGCAAATACTCGTGCAACCAAACTGCCCAGTTTTTAGAAGTGGATAATTTGTTGCCTTCCAAATTCAAAAATTCGTTTGCAGGTACATTTTCTGGTAATATAAAATCGCCATGCGCTTTAAGCATACTTGGGAAAATAATACAGTGAAAAACAATATTGTCTTTACCAATAAAATGCAACATTTTGGTGTCTTGGTCTTTCCAGTAAGCCTCCCAATCTTTGTTTTCTCTAGCGGCCCATTCTTTGGTAGAAGATATGTAGCCAATAGGTGCATCAAACCAAACGTATAGTACTTTACCGTCGGCACCAGCTACAGGAACGGGAATACCCCAGTCTAAATCTCTGGTAACGGCACGGGGTTTTAAACCATCGTCTATCCAAGATTTACATTGCCCGTACACATTAGGTTTCCAATCGCTCTTATGTTCTTTTAAAATCCATTCTTTTAAAAAATCTTCATAACGGTCTAAAGGTAAAAACCAGTGTTTGGTTTCTTTAAGAGTGGGTACGGCACCGGTAATTGTAGATTTTGGATTGATTAAATCCGTAGCGTTTAAAGACGACCCACAATTTTCGCACTGATCGCCGTACGCTTCTGGATTACCACATTTTGGGCAAGTACCAGTAACAAAACGATCTGCTAAAAATTGGTTGGCCTCCGCATCGAACAACTGCTCTGTAGTTTCTTCAATAAAATCGCCCTGTTCGTATAATTTTTTGAAGAAATCAGATGCGGTTTGGTGGTGAATTGGCGCTGAAGTTCTAGAATAATTGTCAAAGCTAATCCCAAATTCTGTAAAAGAATCTTTGATTATGGTGTGGTACTTATCTATAATTTCTTGCGGCGAAACCCCTTCTTTCTTTGCTTTCATGGGTATAGCTACACCATGCTCATCACTACCGCAAATAAAAGCAACATCTTTGCCTTGCAAGCGCTGATAACGTGCGTAAATATCTGCGGGTACATATACGCCTGCTAAATGCCCAATGTGGATAGGGCCGTTGGTATAAGGCAAAGCAGCTGTTATGGTATATCTAGAAGGATTGTTCTGCGACATGGATTCAAATTTAGGCGTCAAAAATAAAGAATTTAACCACATGCATCTGCACAAAGTAGCATAAACAATGCCGCCTACCGTACTATTGGTAAACAATAAAACCTTGTTGAATCTGTTTTACTAAATAGAACTAATAATGAAAGTTTAATCTTACAAATTTTATTATGAGCACCGGTAAACCCAAAAAGTTTGAAAATTTACAAAAGTTATCCAAAGCGTTGGAAAATGTACAAAGCCAAGATGAAAATCTTACAAAGGTTTACAAGGATAAAAATGCAGCAGTAAAAAAGGCATTACATTTTAAGACCAAAAAGGACCAATCTAAATTGGTTTAAAAAGAAGATTCCCCAAGCGGTTCGTAACTAGCAAATGGGGTGAGAAACGCACCAATGGGGAATCTAAATAAATTCAGGGGTTTTACATAATCATTACAGACTTGCTCATTGCTTGGTCTGCCACCTGTATTCTATATATATATTTTCCGGTAGAGAGGCCGCCTCTAACGCGTTCTCTAATATTAATTTCTGCAGAACCTTCCATTACCATTTCATTAAAAACAGTTCCTACTTTTTGTCCAAGGATGTTGTAAAGTGCAATATCTACATGGGCGCTAAAGGGCATTTCTAAATGAATGTGCGGGTTGTTCTCTGTTGGATAGTATGGTTTGTGTACTATTTCTGAGCGAATTTCTTCCTCTGGAACTTCACCGTCTGGGTCTGTTGGTGTTGGAGGTGTAGGTGGTTGATCGCTATAGGCAATATCATCAAAATCTACACCGCTACAGTTAAAACCAAGGTTTACCGGTTTATATGGATGGTCTAGCAAATGTGCCTCAACCTTATCTATGGGTACACACATCCATTCTGCTAGTACCGTAGCATATAAATCCCTAAAATCCATGGTATATTCCAAGTTGCCTCTGTTATTGGGTTCGTCTAGACTTGGATGGTCTCCTACAAATGCGCTACCACTTAAACCAGAGCCAAAAAATAAAGTTGGGGCCGCTTTACCGTGGTCGGTTCCATTGGAACCGTTCTCATAAATACGGCGACCAAACTCAGAGAATGTCATACTCAACACCTTATCATCTTGTTGGGTAAAGGCAATGTCTTCATAAAAGTTGTTTATAGCAATAGATAAGGTAGACATTAAACGCTCATGGGCCAAGGGTTGGTTGCCATGGGTATCAAAACCACCCATAGAAATCATATAAACTTTAGTGCCTAGATTACCTTTTATTAAACGCGCTAGAAGAGCCAATTGTCTAGCAAAACCATTGTCTTGGTATTCTACTTGGTTTTGACCACGCATGTAAGCTTCGTGTATTTTTCCAGAATATTCATAGGTAGTATTGGCTACACCACGTAGAAACCGTAGTTGGTCTCCATACATACAAGAATCAAATATGTCATTGGATAAATCATAGAACTCACCGGACTGTGCAATTTCTTCCAACTGGTCTACATTGTTGGTAACAAATGCGTAATTGGTTTCATTTCCTTGAAAAACCAAATTTGATATACTCCCAATTTGTATCGCGGCAGGTGCTGCCGGTGGATTGATTAAGTAATCTGGATACAAGTCTTCAAAATGACGGCCCATCCAACCTGTGTTTAAACCAGAAAATCCAGTAGTGTTCAAATCGGTATTGGCATAAATATCTGAACCCGTAAAGTGGGATAAACTTTGATTTTGATACCCAACACCGTGAACGGCCTTAAATTGTCCATTGCCCCAAAGTGGTTCAAGCGCACTCATATAAGAAGGTATGCCAAAATCGTCTGTAAGTTTTAGTACTTTACTTTCTGGTATGTAGATGTTGGGCCTAGCATTTGCATAGGTATCATATTGTTGTATAGGAATAACGGTACTTAACCCGTCATTACCACCGTTAAGTCTTATAAGAATTAGAATATTGTCGGTTTCAGCTGCGGCTATTGCGGCTGTTAACGGAGAAGGTGCAGATGCTGATAACAAATTGCTACCTAGCATCATGGTACCAGAACCCGCAATACCTAAAGCCTGTAAAAAGGACCTACGGCTCCATTTTTTATGTTCTTGATCATGGCCTTCGTGTTCTAGACCTTTAAAGGGAGATGTATCGTGATGGTGGTGATTATCGCACATGGGAGTAGATTATTTAAGTTGAAATTCTGGTTGTCTAGACAGGTAACGTATAAGCTGATATACTTGGTTAGGGGCTTCCATACTTACGGCTAGCATCCAATAGCTAAGTCCGCCGTCTACATAATCTGGAGAATAGTAATTTTCTGGAACATCGTCTGTTTTAAAGGCGTCCATAGCGTTTTCAAAATCCTGTTCGGTTAATAGACCTTTAGGGGTAAACTTGTCTACTATGGCCCTTACCACAATTTCTGGGTTACTGGTGTTGCTATTGGCCGGGCCAACCAAATCCATGGCCAAGGCTCTAAAGAATTCTTCGTTGCCGCCATACAGCAAATCTATAAACACCTCCATGGTTAACCATCTGCCAATCATGTAGTTGGTGTTTATCCATTGCCGGTCTCTTTGCCATCCGGCAACGTCTACGGGCTCAAACGCTTCTTGTCCAATCATTTCGCAAGCATCAAAAATGTTTACGATTAAATCATCCGTATATGCAAAGTCCATCTCCTTAATAAAATTAAAGTATAAATCAAACGGAGACTTTATAATTACCCCTATAGCAGTGTCATCAAAAAAATGTTGACTGGCAAATAGTTGCCTTAGTACAGGAGCAATTTCAAAATTATTACTTACAAAAGTTGCAGCTAGTCCATCTATAATAGTTTGTGCATTTCCGGTTGCATCATCAGAATCTGGATGCACAAAAAACTCGTATAATTTCTTGCAAATAAATTGGCCTATTTCATTGGCTCTATTGTCAAACAAAATGTCATGAACATCATTATAATCCCAATTACCGGTTTGTCCAAAAATGGTCTTAGGCCCAGCATCAAAACGATCGGCTCTAAAGGTAACATCGGTACAACCTACTTCGCCGCGTTCAACATAGCCGGTTAATGCCTTAGCTGTTTCTACAATGTCTTCTTCGGTATAACCATTCCCGTCGCCAAGGGTAAATAGCTCATAAAGCTCCCTAGCATAGTTTTCATTAGGGTTGTTACCATTGTTAAAGGCACCATCTAGATAAAAAAGCATGGCGCTGGTTAGCCCAACTTCGCTTATCAACGTTTTAAAATTGCCTAAGGCATTACGTTGCAAGCACGCTAAATATTTAAATAAAAACGGATTGCAATTGTACACACTAAGTTGGGTTACCACATGGTTGCTCCAAAAGAAACTCATGCGATCTCTCAGGTTGTTGCCCAACATTTGGTTGCCGTAGGCAATTTTAATTTCTCTAAGTTGTTCCCTTCTAATTTGTCTTGCCGCATCATCATCTTCTGGATAATTGGCATTGGTCCAATCTGCCCAAGTAGGTGTTGCAAGGGTTGGTGCAGCAAGTGCTTGGTCTACCAATTGATTTACCAAGGTAGTGGCATTGCTGTTTTCTACACTTTCTATTGTTGCATTAGATGCACTAAATCCTAATCTTCTATATAGGTGGGCCGCCTTTTGTTTGTCTAAAGGTGTAGTGTACGGCGCCAGCGTAGAAGAATTACAATTAACAAAGAATTCCATAGCTGTTTTTGGCGTTATTATGTCTCATAGTTTATTATTTAAACTATGTATTTAGGTAGGCGTGGTTCTTTTGAGCCTGTAAATTACAATATGAACGTATTTATGAGGATGAACTACAATATTTTTCGACGAAATGCACAACTTTTTTCAATAAATTAGATTTCATGGGGCAACATAACGAGTTTGGAAGGCAAGGAGAACAGCTTGCAGTAGATTTTTTAAATAAAAAAGGGTACCGTATTCTGGAACGAAATTACAGATACTTAAAGGCTGAAATTGATATTTTGGCCCTTAAAGAAGATACGCTGGCCGTGGTTGAGGTTAAGACAAGGAGTTCTAATTATCTGCAAGATATTCTAGAAACGGTGAGCAGTAAAAAAATGAAACTCTTGGTGGCTGCTGCTGATAATTACATTACAAATATTGACTTAGACCTAGATGTACGCTTTGATGTGATTACAATTTTAAAAGAAAAACAAGGATTTAAGATAAATCATGTAGAAAATGCATTTTATCATTTTTAACTATTTGTTTTATTTGTAACAATGTGTTAATTTTGTCCCAAACAACCTTAGTTATGAAAACCATCTCGTCTGTAGTAGAGCAGTACATTAAAAAGAAACCTTTTTTACAGAGTGCATTGGCACAAGGCATAATAAACCTAACTTCTTTGTCCAGGATCGTAAAACCAGAAATAGAAGAAGAATTGGGTAAAGATGTGCGTAACGGAGCAATTGTTATGGCCCTTAAACGCCTTTCTGATGATTTAGAATTTAGGGCTACCCACAAAATTGTAAAAGTTCTAAAAAATATTGGTGAGATTACGGTACGATCAAACCTAACGGATTACACCTTTCTAAATTCTGAAACCATTTTGGCAAAGCAAGCCAATCTTCTAGAAAAGGTACATGAGAACCAAGATATTTTTTACACGTCTTCAAGAGGTGTAAATGAGATTAATATTGTGGTTAGTAATATTTTGGATAAAACGGTAGAAGAGTTGTTCCAAAACGAACGCTGTACCCAAAAAGCACAACAGCTTTCATCGGTTACGGTAAAACTACCTGCAGAAAACGTATCCGTGCCTGGTATTTATTACTTTATATTTCAGCGCTTGGCCTGGGAAGGTATTGTCTTGTACGAGGTTATTTCTACCACTAACGAATTTACCATCTTAGTTAACGATGATCAGGTAGATGTAGCTTTTAAAACCATAAAAGATTTAAAAACACTGTAGTAGACTAAGGCGTAGTTTTATTCGTTTGGTTATTATATTTTATTATAATGACCCGTAGACGAATACTTTGGACAGTTTTGTCCCTTTTTGGGATTTATTTAGGCTATCTTCTGTTTGTATTCTTTTTACAGCCCAGCAATAACTTACAGCCTATCTACTTAATACCAAAAGATGCGGTATTTATCATAGAATCTGAAAAGCCTGTAGAAAGTTGGCAAAAGGTAAGTGATAGCGATGCTTGGGCACACTTAACCAGCAATAGCTATTTTTCTGAACTAACAGAAAACATTCAAAAATTAGATACGGTATTCAAAGACCAACACAGACTATTTAAACAGTTTGATGGTAGGTCTTTGTTTATTTCCATACACATGATTTCAAAAAGGGATTATGGTATTTTTTATGTGCTGGATTTAAAGAAAATAGCAAAACTAAAACTGGTTAAATCTTACTTTAATACGCTACTCAATGATGATTATGTGTTGCGTAAAAGGCTATACCACGGCCAAGAAATTTTAGAACTGTTAGATAAGAACACTAATAAGACCTTGTACATAAGCTTTATAAAAAATCAATTGATAGCCTCGTACACCCATACTTTGGTAGAGGCTAGTATAAATCAGCATCAAGAACCTGTATTGGGGAGAGATTTAGATTTTATACGTATAAATGAAGCGGTAGGCTATGTAGATGATTTTAGATGGTACATTCAATACAAATATCTGGATGATTATCTAGGGCAGTATTTTAATCCCTTACCGCAAGGTTTGGGGCAATTAAGTAAAAATTTAAAGTTTACAGGATTTAGTTTAGATTTAGAAGACGAAATACTTACCGCAAAAGGGTATACCAATAGTACCGAAGCAAATGAATCTTACTTAGAAGCATTACGGGAATCTGGAACGGCAGAACGGGGCGTACCTAAAATTGCTCCTAATTCTACCTCTATGTATGTGGGGTATGGGTTTAAAGATTTTGAAACTTTTTATAACAATTTTGAAAACTTATTAAAGAAAGATAGTACTCAATACCGTAATTATAAAGAAGGATTAGAGCGTGTGGAGCGCTTTTTGAAAATAAGCATAGACGACCAGTTTATAAGTTGGATGGGCAATGAAATTGCCGTACTTCAAATGGCTTCGGCACTTAACAATTCTAAAGATGATAAAGCACTCGTAATTAAAGTAAAGGATAAAAATTTAGCTAGGGAACAGTTGAACTTTGTGTTGGAGCAAATTCGCAAGAAAACACCTGTTAAGTTTAAGTCTGTAGAATACCTTAATCATAAAATCCATTTTTTATCTATTAAAGGGTTCTTTAAAATGCTCTTGGGCAATCGATTCAATGCTTTTGATAAACCTTATTTTACGCAAGTAGAGGATTATGTGGTTTTTAGTGATAATCCAAATACCTTAAAAACTATAATTGCGGCCACTAAAAATGGCAAAACCTTAGAAAATAGCCCAGATTATACAGGTTTTGAAAATAGATTTAAGAATGAGTCTAGTGTTTTTGTTTTCGCCAATTTGCCATTATTGTATAGCGGTTTGTACGATCAAGCCGATTTTGAAACTAGAAAGCAACTAAAAAAGAACAAAGATTATATAATTTGTTTTCCGCTTTTTGGCGCACAGTTAACACCAGAAGACGATTTGTTCAAAAGCACTTTAATTACTGGCTATGTACCCGTAGAGCAGATTGTAAAGAATAGTTTCTATGGTAAAATGCCCAGTAAGAAAAGGCCACAGCCCATATCTAAATTGGCAGTTGAAATTACGGAAAAGGTATTTGACGTGAAACCAATTTATCCAAAGGATTTAAATGCTAGAAATTATCAAGAGTATTATAAAACAGGGCAGATTAGATTGCAAGTACCCCTTACGGATGGTAAACAAGATGGACGGTATAAATTGTTTTACCCAAACGGAAATAGAAAAATAATAGGTCGTTATAAGAAAGGAGAGCAAACCGGAACCTGGCGTTATTACAGCCTAGAGGGCGATTTGTTGCTTAAAAAGCGCTTTTAATTAGCTTTCTAACCTAAAATGAATCATTAAGTTATACTCTACAAGAAAATATAACATAGCTTTCAACAAGAAAACCAAAAAGCCCAATAAGAAAAAAAACTTAACCGATTTTTTTCTTCTGCTATACTTTACGTGTTCTACTGTATGGGTTAAATACATAGCTAAAAGATTTGGATTGTAAAAGTAAGAAAAGTACCACAAAGTATAGATAGAATACCGATTCTTTTCGATGAATGGTAATTATATTTCGATTTTCAATTTATATTTAGGCAGTAGAAGCCAAATATATTTTCCCCTCTGCCTTAAACAAAACAATAGAGATTCTGTTCTTTCGTTTTATTTGTTACTATGGAGAAAACTTTCACTTTTGAAACGATAATGGCATTGCCCAGCAGGCATCGTGGTAGATTAATGAATAAGGTATCTGGCTTAAAACCGGCAAACTTAATAGGTACACAGTCTAAAGCTGGAGAGACAAATTTGGCCATCTTCAATAGTGTGGTACACATAGGGGCCAATCCGCCATACATAGGGTTTATTCTTAGGCCCACAACCGTGGCTAGGCATACCTATGAAAACATAAAGGAAACGGGTGCCTTTACCATAAATCAGGTAACAGAGGGGATGCATAAGCAAGCCCATCAAACTTCTGCTAAGTATGATAAAGGCGTGTCTGAGTTTGATGCAGTGGGTTTAATTCCATACCATCATGAAGATTTTAAGGCGCCTTTTGTGTACGAAAGCCCTATAAAAATTGGTCTTTCTTTTGTGGAGGAACAACTAATAAAGGTTAATGATACCCGGTTGATTATTGGTAAAGTAGAGCATTTGATTTTGCCAGAAGACGTACTTTTGGAAGGAGGGCATATAGCCTTAGAACGCTTGGGCAGTGTAGCCATTGGCGGCTTAGACAGTTACTATTCTGTAGATAAACTAGGGCGCTATGGTTATGCCGAACCGGAATAGGGTAAATGCCGAAGAAAATTATAATACGGTAGACCTTAGACCCTTAAGTCCTGTCTAAAGTTTCCTTAATTAATGGGAATAGCTGTAGTTTATTGGAGATTTTATGAAAAGTGGAGAAGATGCTGAAACAAGTTCAGCATGACGGTTTGGTTGGAGCTTTGCACTTTTTACTTTCGAAAGATTTCTCAGCAGTAGCTTCGCTACAACTATCGAAATGATGTGAACCAAAACTAATTTCACTTTTTATCTGATAACTTTGAGTATGTTGTATTTTTTTCAATTTACAAAAAGGACACCTTACCATCAACCATCAACCATCAACCATCAACCATCAACCATCAACCATCAACCATCAACCATCAACCATCAACCATCA